>NZ_CP065745.1:2652500-2972500 GCF_016026615.1 Aeromonas allosaccharophila
CTTTGATCCAGCACGCCATCAGCTCGCTGGCGGGAAGATCCCGGCAACCCGATACATTCTGCCCAGCCCAGAGCGGAGAGAAGCCGCTGTCACCTGTTTTTTCGGCGGCAGCACGCAGCGGTGCCAGTGCGCCACTTGCATAGGGGAAGTGAGGGGCAAACTCCGAGAGCAGGCCCAGCTCACGCATCAGGCGGTTGACGATACCCCGCGCAGGGCGGCCACTGAACAGATTGGTCAGTGCCGTCTGCTGGCCTTGGGGCGAGTGGAGGACGGTGCGATGGAACGCCGAGGTGGTCGCTTCATGGCAGCAGAGAAAGGCGGTGCCTATCTGTACGGCACTGGCCCCCAGCGCCAGCGCGTTGGCGATCCCCTTGCCATCGACGATACCGCCAGCGGCAATCACCGGCAAATCGGTTGCCGCGAGGATCTGTGCCAGCAGGGTCAAGGTGCTCTGCTGCAAGGCGAGATCATCAGAGAGGAAGTGGCCGCGATGACCACCCGCCTCCAAGCCCTGGGCGATGATGGCGTCGGCGCCGTGGTGAGCGAGCCAAATAGCCTCCGCTACCGTGGTGGCGCTGGCAAATACCTTGGCCCCCGCCGCTTTCACTTGGGCAAGCAGCTCGGGAGCAGGCAGGCCGAAGTGAAAGCTGACCACCGCTGGTCTGAACTCGGCCACCATGGCGGCATGTTCCTCATTGAAGGGGGCACGACTTGGCGCCGTCGTAATAGCTGGGGGAGGTACGCCGAACTCGGCGTAGTAGGGTGCAAGGCGCAGCTGCCAGCTGGCCAGCGCAACGGGATCCGGCTCCCGTTGCTGATGACAGAAGAAGTTGATGTTAAATGACCCAAGGCCGCTTTGGGAAAGATGCTCCAGTTCGCTGCGCAGCTCCGATGACGTGAGCATGGCGGCAGGCAAGGAGCCCAAACCGCCGGCTCCGGTCACAGCCAGCGCCAGCTCGCTGCCTTGCACACCGGCCATCGGCGCCTGAATGATGGGATAACGCATTCCCAGCTCGGTAAAAAGGCTCATCCATTCACCCCGTTTGTCGCGTCCGCTGCCAGATGTGCGCGGGCCAGCGCAATGGCGCCGTCGATGGCACTGCGCGCCTGCTGGCTATTCTGCCAACAGGTCGAGCCCACTATGCTGGCCACCAGCTGGACGATATGGGTAGTATCGGCCTCGGCCAAGCTGGCCAGGGTATGGTAGCCAAGCTGTTCTAGCCGCCCGATAACGGTCGGCCCCACCCCTTTCACCCCGAGCAGCAGGGCCCGCTCTGTCGGGCCAAACCGGTTGTTGCCATCCATCTGTCAGACTCCTTTCCGATAGCCGTGCTTGTACATCAGGCCCACAAGGGGCCCGATGGTGAGTGAAGACTTAACGCACGCTGCGCAGCAGGAAGTCCGGCTGACCACAGGAGCGGCGCTCGCGCTTTTGCATCTCGGCGGAGCAGGTGACCGCATCCGACCCCTCTTTATTGACGCAGATGTAGATCTCCCGCAGAAAACGGCCACCATCGGCGCAAGCCACCGTAATGTTGTCGGGGGCCAGCCACTCGTTGGCGCTCGCCAGATCGGCCTTGAGCTGGAAGCTGCTTTTGCGCAGCGGCTCTTCCGGGGATTGATAGGCTGCCGGGAGCTTCACCTTCTGGTGCAAATCGCTAGCCAACTGATGGAAGGCCTGCTGGCTCAGGCCGGAGCAGGTGCCGTGCTTCTCCCACTCATGGCGATAGAGGAAACGACTGGGGTAGAGGTCGGCAAACTCGCTCTCCATATCGGGATCGAGCCGTTCGCGGGTGCAGTTGCTGGGGTAACCACGCTCGTACTGGGGCCAGAGACCGTGCAGCACAAAGCCCAGCTTGCGGGAACACTGGTCACGATCGGCCGGTTTGACGGCGCAATGCTCGGGCGACCAGGAGAGCGCCATGGCGTAATAGTCAAACTCCCCCGCCTCCCCTTTGGCCTGCACGGCCGAGGAGAGCAACAAACCACCCGCCAACAGGGCAATTATCTTCTTCATCTATATATGTCCATCTAATGCGACTCGGGATGACAGCCATGCTCCCATATTCTGACGGCGGGAAACAGCCATGCCGAGACGGCGCGCGACAAGGGTCAGACCAGTCAGGGGGTTTCACCAGAGGGCGAGCGGGGGTAAGCTGACCGACCGGTAGGCTCCTCGCCCACCACCAGATAATCCTCTTGGCAACCACAGGATGTAACATGATCCGCAAGAATCCCTCCGGCCATCTGCCTGTCATCGACGAATCCGCCTATATCGACAAGACCGCCATCATCTGCGGCAAGGTGATCATCAAAGAGAATGTTTTTGTCGGCCCCTATGCGGTGATCCGCGCCGACGAAGTGGATGCCAACGGCGAGATGGAACCCATCGTCATCGGCGCCAACTCCAACATCCAGGATGGCGTGGTGATCCACTCCAAATCCGGCGCTGCCGTCACCATCGGCGAATACACCTCCATCGCCCATCGCTCTATCGTCCACGGGCCGTGCGAAGTGGGGAACCGGGTCTTTATCGGTTTCAACAGTGTGCTGTTCAACTGCCATATCGGCGATGGTGCCGTAGTGCGTCACAACTCGGTGATCGATGGCTGCGATCTGCCGCCGGAGTTCTACGTCCCCTCCACCACCCGCATCAACCAGCAGAGCGATCTGACCCATATCCCGCGGGTTTCGGTCGATGCCGCCGAATTCTCCGAAGACGTGGCTCACACCAACATCGATCTGGTTAAAGGGTACAAGGCGCTCTCCAACGAGTTCTGATCCCTCTATTTCCAGCGGGTTTCGGTGGATGCCGCCGAATTCTCCGAGGACGTGGCTCACACCAATATCGATCTGGTCAAAGGATACAAGGCGCTATCCAACGAGTTCTAATCCCTTTCTTTATTACCAGAGAACAAAACGGGCGCCGAGGCGCCCGTTTTTCATCTGACTATATATGAAGGCTAGATGGCCCTGACGCAGGTGGCGGCATGGGCCTCATCCGCCAGATCCCACAGCGGGTCGCCAGTGCTCAGATCGAGCAGCGGCAGCTCACCAGTCTCGTTAGCAGTAGCATCGCTGCTCCAGTAGCGGTTGTAGAGCGGCCACCCCTGCTGCTGGAGCAACTGATCCGTCGTTCCATCCTTGTTGTAGGCGGCAAACAGCACCTCCAACTCGGCCCGGGTCGGCAGACGCCAGTCATCATGACCGCGCGCCACCAGCTGCTGGCAGTAATCCCGCGCCCGCGCCTGCCCCATGGTCACATACTCCAGCGGGAAGGGGTTGTAGTCGCCATCGCTGTCACTGCTCACACCGTCATAGGAGATGGACAGACGCTCCGCCTCGTCCTTGGTCAACTGGCAGACAAAGGCAAGCTTGCCCGCCACCAGCTCGGGTTGACGGCAGCCCCGGGCAAAATCGGGCTGGGCATCCACCACCTGCACCGTCACGGTCAACGTGTGACGAGCCGTGGTCGCCACCAGTCGTGCCGTACCGACCGCCACACCGCGTACCTCGCCCTGCGGACTCACGGTGGCGAACTCCGGCTGTTCGCTGCGCCACTCAACAGGCGCATCGAGCAGGCCGAGAGAGCCATCGCTCAGTTGCCACTGCAGTTGCAGAGGGAGTGAGCGCCCCACTTCCAACTGAGGCTGAGCAGGCAGCACCGCCAATCCGGTGATCACGGCTCCCACCGGGGTCGGATCATCCGCCTCACTCACCCCCAGCTCAGCGACCGTGGCCGGGGTGCGACGCGGCTCGGCCGAGGCGCTGCGCAAAAACTCGCCAATGGCATCGAGCTCGTCATTGCTGAGGCCAAGAGCATGCAGGTGATCGGAGGCTTTGGGGAAGAAGGGATCATATTGATCCGCACCGGTCGGGAAGCCGACCCCGCTGCTCCACTTGGTCACACCAAAGTTATACATGGCCACCACCCCCTGCACCGAGCCGCCGATACGCTGGGCCAAGATCGGGAAGATGCCGTTGTGCATATAGGGGCCGGTGAAGGCGACATCCCGCAAGCTGGGAGTCTTGAAGCGGCCGATGTCTGCCTTGTCGTGGGTCTGCAGGAAACGACCGCGATCTTCCAGCTTGCCGCGACCGTAATAGGTAAGCCCCACACTCTCGAACCCGTGCTGACTAAGCAGCGGGCCGGAGTGGCAGTTCATGCAGCGGCCATCGGTACGGTAGAGGTGCATCCCCCACAGCGCCTTGTCACTGAGCGCCTGACTATCCTCTTTGACGAAACGCTCAAAATCGCTGTCGCGGCTGATGATGGTGCGCTCGAAGGTGGCGATCGCCTTGGCGATCCGCTCCAGCGTGATCCCCTGATCGCCAAAGGCGGTGGTAAAAGCAGCCTGATAGTCGGGGCTGGCCTGCAAGCGGGCCAGCAGCTCGTCATGGCTCAGTGCCATTTCGATGGGGTTCTGGATCGGATGAAGCGACTGCTCCTCCAGCGTGGCGACCCGCCCGTCCCAGAACTGAGTCGAGCTGAAGGCGCTGTTGAGGATGGAGGGGGCGTTGCGATTGCCCTTCTGACCCAGATGACCGACCGATACGCTCAGGCCGTCGCTCCACCCCTTTTGCGGATCGTGGCAACTGGCACAGCTGATGTCCCGCTCCCTGGAGAGCTGCTTGTCGAAAAAGAGCTGCTGACCCAGCACCACCTTGGCCCGGCTATAGGGGTTGTCGACCGGGAAAGGCACCGCCGGCAGCGGCCCCAGTTCCTGCCATTCCACCCCGTCATCCACCCGGGCGGCAGGCCATTGGGACGATGAGCCGCTGTATTGGGCGCGCAGAGTCGCCATGTCTGGCATGCTGCTGTCGCGTACCACAGAGGGTCGCACCGGATAGGGTGCAAGCGCATACCAGAGCAGACTGCCCTCTCCCTCATCCAGCCAGGTTCGGGTCGCCAGCTGATAGAGACGGGGCAGACCCGCACCATCCTGCAGCCAGAGCTGGGTGGGCAGGGTGACAGCAAAGGTATTGGGATAGCGCCATGCCGACTGGTCACTGCTCAGCAGCCGCTCGAATTCGGTGAGGGTCGGCAGGCGCCAGTCGCTACGGCCACAACCGCTCGGCACCGCCGCCAGTTGTGCTTGGCTGGCAACCGTCAACGCACCGGTGTCACTGCCATAAAGCCAGTATTGGCTGCCCTTGACCCCGCTGACTGTGCGCACATCGTGCAGGCACTGCCAGGGACCGCGTGCCACCAGCTGTCCCAGCTCATCGAGGCGCAGCAGATCAGCCGTCTCCGGCTCGTCCGGCTGGCTGGGATTGGCGGGATAGAGCTGGGTGCGGGCGGACTGGATCTGGGCGCTGTTGCTGCGCTGATACCAGCTGCGTGCCTGCTTGTCATCGCGCAGGGCCAACAGCATCTGCCAGCTGTCGGCATAGTCGAGCACGGCACCCGGCTGGCGCTGGGCCAGCAGGAAAGCGGCGTAATCCTCAATGGCCGCCTGTTGTTGTACACGGATCTCCTCTGCCCTGCCCCACTCGGCCTGACTGAGGGAACCATCCCCGCTCTGATCCGCCAGCAGGAAGAGCGCTGTCTCCTCCTCGTTCAATCCCAGCCGCGGCACGCTGTTGCGGCGCGCCAGAGTGATCCCGGCCGAGAGATCCGCCACCCGCACCGATACCGCACGCAGCAGATAGCCCTCGTCGCTGCCAAGCAGCTCCAGCGGCTGATCCAGTTGCAGACCTTCAGGCAAGGTGATGCGGGTGAGCTGGCCCGGTTCGATGGCCTGTTGCACGCGGATCCCGGTGGCGACCTGTCTCACCTCGAGCTGTGCACCCGCCCCCAGCCGATCCGCCACATTGACCTCTATGGTCAGGGGCACCCGGGTATGGGTTTCTGGCGGAACTATGGGTGGCGTGACGGGCGGGTCGGTCGGCTTGACGACCGGCGGGGTCACCTCGGGTGAGGGGGCCACCGACGTATTGCTGTGATTGTCATTGCATGCGGTCAGGGCCAGCAGGCTGAGCAGTAAAAGGCTGGTTTTCATTCGTTATGGTTAGGTGGTCAGACAAGTGCGCGATTATCCAACCAAATACCAATCATTATCAATTGCATTCAATTAATATGCTTTTTGACAACAACTCCTTATCCGCAACTCCTTATCAGCCAATGAGAGAGGGCAGCCTCCTTAGCTGCCCTCTCTTGCTTCAAACCCGCTTGTCGAAAGCCCGACAATCTTCAGGAGCACTTCTTCAGGCTGATATGCCAGTTGGCGCCGGATTGCACCTGATGCTTGGCGGCGAAGCTGTCCATGTTCAGCGCCACCGACACCTGCAGCAGGCTGTTGAGGTAGACCAGCGGCTGGCCTTCCGGCACATCGCCGAAGCTGCTGACGTAAGGTGCCTTGCCGTCATATTTGACCGCATCCCCTTCGCTGATCTTGATACAGGCGTTATCCCCCTTGTTGATCCCTGCCTTGGTCAGCAGCGCATCGTCGATATTGGTCCAGACGTTGCCGTACTGCACATCGAGGATCGGGATGGTGCCCTTGAGGGTGCCATCTTTCTCGGCGACCGCAGGCTGATAGGGGATCTTCACCACCTCAGCGGGCAGCAGCGGGCCGACCTGCTCGTAGCTGATGGCACCGGAGGCGAGCCGTGCGCCGGTATAGGCGTACACATCGCGGCCGTGGAAGGTGTAGGACTTCTCGGAGCCCTTGAGGCGATTGCGCTTCTCGTCGATCTGGCGCACCGCCTCGATGCCAAAGTGCTCGGCCACCAGAGTCAGGGTGCCGTTATCCGGGGTGACGATGTAGTGGCCGCTCTTGGTCTTGAGCACCACAGAGTGGCGATCGGTGCCCACGCCGGGATCCACCACGCTGACAAACACGGTCCCCTTGGGCCAATACTGCAGGGTCTGGTAGAGGCGGTAGGAGGCTTCCCAGATGTTGTAGGCCGGGATCTCGTGGGTCAGATCATAGAGCGGCAGGGTGCGATCCACCCCGAAGGCGACCCCTTTCATGGCCGATACGGCGCCATCTTTGAGGCCGAAATCGGTCTGGATCACCAGCGCTTCGTTGGCGGCGGCGATGCCGCTGGCCAGCATGAGGGCGAGCGCGATGGCGCGGGGAGCGGTGCGAATATCCATATCTGAACTCCTGAATCATCTGAGGATAAGGAAACGGCAACAGCCATTTAGACATCCAGACTGCCATTGATAAATTTTTTTGCAAGGAGTTTGCACCAAAGTGAGGGGCGACTCGCAGAAATTGTGCTCGCCAAACGGCGACAGCGGGGGTATCAAAGGCAGAATGGGAAAACGTTTACAATACAGGAGCCCGGCACCATGACACAACCCGTACCCGAGATGATGACACTGCTGCTGGAGATTGGTGAACAGAGCAGTCAGGTCTGGCTGAGCCAGCCAGATGGGGCCCCGTCACACTACCCGCTGGCCTTTGGCACCCACGCCATCCAGCCCGGGCCGTTTCGCCATGCGCCGCCCACCCCGCTCGAACTGGAACGGGCCATCATGGTGGTGGAAGATGAGCTGATGCGCATCGCCCCGCAGATCCCGCCCGGCTTGCAGCTGACCCTGCGCAGCCAGCCGTCACTGGCCGAAGTGCTGGGGGATAACCAGCTCGACCGGGATCTGGTGGAGCAGGCCTTTGGCCAGCTCGCCGCCATGGCGGAAGGAGATCCCCTCGCCGCCAGCTTGCTGCCCCGCGACGAGCACGTTGCCGCCGTATTGCTGATTGTCAGGGAGTGGCTGCACCATCTGGCGAGCGAAAGCGTGCTGATCGTCGAATAGCTGACTGCGCCGCCACTCACCAGCGTATCCCCCTCGGGAGCAACTATCCGCCCATTGCCGCTGGCGACCCCGCAGTCGGCGATGAACGGCAGCGGCGGACTCTTCCGGACTTGCTTTGACGTATACTCCAGCTAATCTGGCAACCAGCCAGCAATATCACATCCCTTTCACTCTGGAGACGCCCCTCGCCATGGCTTGGCATAAGGTTAGAATCGAACACCCCAAACTGACGCTGCTGGGGGTAACCCTGCTAATACTGACCGGATTGGGCTGCGTGTTCTATTACACCTATCAGAGCCTGCGGCACGACATGAACCTCATCACCGCCAAGCAGAAGAACGTGTTCGACGTGTTCTACCAGCGGGCCAAGATCCTCGAGGTGGAGAACATCACCAGCTATCTCGCCTACCAGCGGTCGCTGGAGACTCCCGCTCACCTCGTTCGCAACGAGTCGAACACCAACTACCTCTATGGCTACGACCTGAGAAGCAAGCACCGCTTTGCCGATGTGCCGCTGCAATACCCGGCCGCCAATATCCTCAATACCTTCCGCTATGCCCTCTCCTATCCGGAGGTGATCAACATCTACACCATCTGGAACGACTACCGGCTGATCGGCATGGTGGCCGACAACAAGCTGCTGCCCGCCAGACTGGCGCCGATCAAGGTGGATCTGATGACACTGCCCGCCTGGTATCACTACTTCGGTTGCGCCAGCTTTGCACCCGGCCGCCCCTTCTGCAGCGCCGATGAGGCCTTTGTCTCCGATATCGGTATCGACAGCTTCAGCATGCGCAAAACCATAGTGATGAGCTTCCCCTTCATTCATCAGTCGGGGCGCAGCGGCTACAAGTACGGGCTGCTTAGCATCGACATCGCTGTCGATGAGGCGTTTCGGGATGTGCTGCACCCCTTCGATGCCGTCAACCCGACTCGTACCGACATCTCGTTTGAGGCTGCCGAGCCCTGCCTCCCCTGGCAGATCTGCCTGAGCAAACCCTTTATGCGCACCAAGGCAGGGGAAGATCTCTATCTGAGGTGGTCCTACTCCTGGCTCGATTTCATCCAGCTGGCCTTTCACGGCCCAGCGTTCAAGATCTATCTCATCATCATTTTGCTGGTGATGGTGGCATGGAAGCAGATCTATCAGCGGCTGCGCACCCTGGCCCATACCGATCACCTGACCCGCTTGCCACGGCGGGACATTCTCACCCAGAGACTGCTGCACGAGCACGACTACCTGATGATCCTCGACATCGACAATTTCAAGTCGATCAACGATCTGCATGGTCATAGCATCGGCGATGCCGCGCTCATCGCCTTTGCCCGCCACCTCAAGGGCAGCATTCGCAAGATCGATACCGCCATCCGCTGGGGCGGCGAGGAGTTTATCGTGCTGTTTCAGGGGATGGAGGATGACGAGATGATGATCCATTCGGCCGAGCGGCTGTTAAACGCCCCCTTGCAGATCCCCGAACTGCCGACCCCCATCACCTTCTCCGCCGGGGTGATCCGCATTCGCGACTACCTCACCGTCACCGAGGCGGTGCATCTGGCCGACGAGCTGCTCTACCACGTCAAACAGCACGGCAAACACAACATCGCCTGCTACGAGGGCAAAACGATCCGACTGATCCGCCCGTTGCCGGACGACGCAGAGGCATAGCCGCCTTCTGCCGATCCCCCTGCTTCTGTTACCATCGCGGCCACGATGATTGTGTCGTTGTGGCCGCTGGCCGCGATAACCCCCTACTGGTGCCTTCTATGTCCATTGCCTCCTTTGCCGAACTGGCCCTCTCCCCCCGTCTGCAGCAGACCCTGAGCGAGCTCGGCTATGCCGCCCCCACCCCCATTCAGGCTCGCGCCATCCCCGTCATTCTGGCGGGGCGGGATCTGATGGCGGGCGCCCAGACCGGCACTGGCAAAACCGCCGCCTTTGTGCTGCCGCTGCTGGAGCAACTGATGCAACACCCGGCAAGCGACACCGCCCGCCCGATCCGCGCACTGGTACTGGTGCCGACCCGCGAGCTGGCGGTGCAGGTCGCCGAGAGTGTGGCGCGTTACGGCCAAGGCACCGGCCTCACCAGCACCCTGGTCTATGGCGGGGTGAGTATTGCAGCGCAGGTCGACGCGCTTCAAGCCGGGGTGGATCTGCTGATCGCCACCCCGGGCCGCCTGCTCGACCATCTGCGGCAAGGGGCTTTAAGTCTGGCGGCGCTGCGCCATCTGGTGTTTGACGAGGCGGATCGGATGCTCGACATGGGCTTTATGGACGAGATCAAAGCCCTGCTCAAACAGATCCCGGCGGATCGCCAGACCCTGCTCTTCTCCGCCACCTGCGACGACAACCTGTTTGCCCTCTGCAAGGTGCTGCTGCGCGACCCGGAATTGATTGAAGTGGCGCCGCGCAACACCACGGCGGCCGAGGTGGAGCAACGGGTCTATACCGTGGACAGTGATCGCAAGCTGGCGCTGGTCGAACACATGCTGAAAGTAAAAGGCTGGGCACCGGCGCTGATCTTCAGCCGCACCCGTCAGGGAGCTGACAAGCTGGCCCAGCAGCTCGGCAAGGCGGGCATCAATTCGCTGGCCTTCCACGGCGATCTGTCGCAAAGCGCACGGGAAAAAGTGCTGCTGGAATTTCGCGCTGGCACCCTGCAGGCGCTGGTCGCCACCGACGTGGCAGCCCGTGGCCTCGATATCACGGACCTCAACTACGTGATTAACCTCGAATTCCCGTTTGTGGCCGAGGATTACGTCCACCGCATCGGTCGTACCGGCCGCGCGGGCAACAAGGGGCTCGCCATCACCCTGTTCAGCCCGGAAGATGCGCCGCTGCTGGAAAAGGTGGAAGCAGTGCTCGACACCCGCTTGCCCCAGCAGTGGTTCCCGGGCTTTGAGCCGGATCTCACCCGCTTTGAGCCCGAGCCGCGCCGCAACAGCAAGGCGGCCCAGAAGCAGCGCGCCAGAAAGCAGGCGCTGGCGGGCAATAAAGGTAGCAAGGGGAAGCGCTAACCCCAGCGCCAACCCCCAGGATCGGAAGATCCCCTGATGGGGTCTCTCTTGGCCACTGACAGGGTTCGCCAGCGGGAAAATGGTCACTATAAGCTGAATTTATGAGTTTTCCCGAAATGACCCAACTTTAGCTTATACCACTGCCCCCAAGGCCCATCTGACGGCCAAGAGCCAGATCCAGGCCGCCAGAGGCCATAAAAAGAGCACGCCCGATCGGGCGTGCTCTTTTTCTCAGGCGGTTCACTCCGACCGCTGGTTCCAGCCATTGTCACGCCAGCCAACAGGCGCAGCCAAACCTAGGGCGCCGCCGCCAGCTCCGGTGGCAAATCACGCAGGATCTGCCGCTCCGCCATAGTCGAGAGGATAAACATCACCAGATAACCGAGCCCCAGCGCCACGATAATCGCCACCACGTTGGCGGTGAACTCGGCCACCAGATAGTAGGCGGCGACCAGCGCCACTATGCCCGCCAGCCGGATCAGCAGGCTCTGGGTAAAGTGGCCATGAGCCTTGATATAGGCGAGCTGATAGCCGTTGAGCATCATAAAGATAAAGAAGATGGAGAAGTGGAACAGCACAGGCACCGCCCCCACGTAGTCGGCGGGGAAGAACAGCAGCACCAGCGGTTTGCCCGCCAGCAGCATCAGGCCAAAGAATGCCAGACTGACGATGGCGGAGAGGCGGAAGATCCAGCGCCGGATAAGCCTTATCTGATGGTGATCGCCATTGCGCAGATTGACCGCCAGCTCCGGCAGCACAAAGCGGTAGATGGGGAAGACAAACAAGGTGGTCATATAGGTGAAGATGGGGCGCACCACCACCTGAAAATCCCCCAGCTCATCGATGCTGAAGTGGCGGATGGTGAGCAGCACTGTGATGTAAATCATCAGGATGCTGGCCCCCGCCTCCAGCGAGGCGGTAAAGCTCTTCTTCACATAGCTCACCATCTCGGGGCCGAGCGCCACTTTGGCGAGCGGCTTGGTGGCGATGGCCCGGCGCCGCGAGACATACATATAACCGGCGATGGCGAGCGACGAGAAGGTCAGCCCGTAGAAAAGCGAAGGGAGCGCATCCATCCCCAGCCCGAAATAGCAGGCCATAAACAGCAGGCCATTGGCCAGCGGCTCCAGCCAGGTGACCCGGTTGGAGAGCTCATACATCCGGTACATGGCCACCAGATTGGTAAAATAGACCTTGAGCCCCAGCCCGAAGATCACCCCCACCAGTTGCAGATACTCCACCCGGATATGAAGCCCGTGCTTGATATAGGGGATCACCGCCCCCCAGGTGAGCAGCACGATGCCGATGAGGAAGTAGCGAAAGATATTGATGATGTCCCGATCGTTCTTGGTCTGGGAGTAGCTCACCACCATGGAGGAGCGAAAACCGGTCATCAGGATAAAAGAGAGGGAGATCAAATCCACCACGCTGTTGAACAGCGCCAGCTCCCCCTTGGCGACCCACTGCGCCAGCCACACCTTGAAGGCGAAGCCGATAACGATGCTGACCAGCGAGGCCCACATCCCGGTGATAAAGGCCTGCTTGAGGCGCGCGAGAGAGGCGTATTGCATAACGAAAATGGATAACTTTCAGGGAAAAGAGAGAAGGCCATCTTATGAAAGCCTCCCTCCCTTGAACAGCCTTAATCTCGACGCCCCCACGCCCGCAACAAGTGGCCGCAGAAAAGTCGCAACCACAAAACCCCCGCTCATTCCCTGCAAGCGGGCGTTTTGTGGTGTGCCGTTATGGCCGCTGCTTGCAGCAATGGCAAGGCTTGCAGGCGGTCTGTCATGCGGCGGTTATGACTGCGGCGCCGCCTTGATCAGCGCCTCGTAGTGATCAATCAGATCGGGGCCGTGCAGCGGCGAGTCGTGGCCGCCTACCACCGTCTTGATCGGCAACTTCATCGCTTTGAGTCGCTCAATGGTCTGCGGGTAGGCCTTCACATTGGCAAAGCTCAGGTTGCCCAGCTTCTCCTTGAGGATGCAGTTGCCATAGAGCACCTGCTCATCGGGGAAGTAGACAAAGATGCCGTCCGGCGTGTGGGCCGGGCCCGCGTAGAAGGCACGCACCTTGCCCTCTTGCAGCGTGAAGTCGCCATCGTGCACCACGTTCGGCAGCACCAGCGGCAGATCCGGATACTCCGGCAGCCCCTTGCGGGTAAAGGCGACAATCTCGGCCCAGTCGCTCTTCATCAGATCCCGGGTCTGGCGCGTCGCCACCACCTTGGCCCCGATGGACTTCCAGTAGGCGTTACCGCCCGCCCGGTCGGTGTGGTAGTTGGTGTTGATCACCTCCAGCACCGGCTTGCTGCTGACCCGTTTAATCAGCTTGTGCAGCTCGCGGGCGGTATCCGGCGTCCAGGTCGCCCCCACCACCGTCACCCCCTTGGCCCCGAAATAGACCATGGAGTTCTCTTTGACGTAGTAGTTATCCTCCACCACATAGACAGGGCCGCTCACCTGCTTGAGTTCGATCCCCGCCGCCCGCACGCTGCCACCCCAGAAACTCGCCATCAGCACCACGGCCCCGGCCAATCCGCACTTTATCCAACCTTTCATCATCTTGCTCCCTCGAACCAACCGCCCCTCGCCACCCCTGTGGCAAGCCGGGCCTTTTAAGCAGTGAGCAGAAGATACGGGGGATTTGTGAGGGGAAAATGAGGTTGTGTGAAGTCTGGGTGAAGTCAGGGGAAGGTCCGGAGAAATCAGCTGTGGCCTCCTATTCGCGAACGTCCGAATACACTTCGCTATTCGAACCTGCAACACAGATAGCGACCCCTCACCCTAACCCTCTCCCGGGGGAGAGGGGATGGCCCGTGCCAATTCCACGCTACTCATATTCACCCGCACCACAGAGCCAACACACAACCAGCGGAGCATATTTGCTCCCTTCTCCCACTCTTGATCACAGACAAGGGGAGAAAGGCCGGGGATGAGGGGGAGGTAACAATAAGCTCCATCATGTAGGGTCGATTAGCACAGCGTAATCGTCCGTTTACCGTGAAAATGATGATGGCAAGACTAGCAGGACACCATGGATATCAACGGCATTTCGGTAATCTTATTTCACGCTGGCCCAAGTACGCTTAGTAGCTATTCGCACTGAAGACCCTCTTGTTCTCCTCTCCACAATACCTCATTATGGCTACCGTGCTCATCCGGGTATCAATGTTTGGTCGTTGTTCATGTATACATCTAATGCTGAAATGGATTACGTTTATGCAAATAGAAAGTTCATACAAAAATAATATATGCTTGAAAATTGATTTTCAAAAAAACTCTGAAAAACCTCAACGGGTTTTTGACTCCATGAGTCTTCTAATTAGTAGCGTTGAAGAGTTCCACGAAAGTGTCTTACACGCAGTAGATACAGAAATCAGACCTTTCCTTCTATTATCAGATATTAATGAAGGATCCATAAAATCTTGGCTCACCATCAATATAGACGGTGAAATCCCTAATGAAAAGCAAAGTAAATTCATTGGGTTCATGAACTATTGTACAGAACGATTAATCACCTTTATAAAAGACAAAGATACTATAACAAATGTAGATGAATTAGACCCTCTTATAAATGAACTTCATAGAAAAGCCGATGAGCTTAGACTCGAAGAATTCCCGAATGTCTTTGACCTTAACAGATATCGATTGTTGAAATCTTATACATCCATCAGTGATGCATCAGGAAAACTTAATGCTCATGATGATATATATGTTTTAGCAAATGGGCATACTGTAAAGCTTAATAAAAATTTCAAACTGACAAAGGATGACATTGATTTACTAATCGTGGATTCAACTCGAAGCAATATAACAAAAGAAACTCTCATCATTAAAAAAGCAGATTTCATTGGTAACTCCATGTGGGATTTTATTAAAGGGAAAACAAAAATATCAGCTAAGATGCGTGTTCCTGAATGGTTGACAGAGTTTCATAATCGGAAGGTATTAGTGGCACCTGGAGATGGCCTATTATGCGATTTAGTTACTATTGTATTTTATGATAAATATGACAAACCTGTAGAGACAAAATATGAAGTAATCAAGGTGCACAACCCTGTAGAAATGCGGTTTTATAAACAGGGGAATTTTGACTATGAAGAATAATGTCTACTCAAATGCAAGAATAACATTGCTTTCCGAGTATTTGTTTATACTTTTGCCATTTATTGTTATTGGAATGGTAAAATTATACAAATCAAGTATGGGTGACTTTTTTGCTGCTGCAGATTGGAGTTTTGCATCTGCAATCCTATTCGGCCAAGCAATAGTGAAAATTGTTAGCGCTGGTGTTATCAATAAAAACTCCGCTTCGCCAAGAATAGTTTTGATAATTACGTTGCTTTTTATAATGGGGGTCACGCCATGCTTAATTCTTATTGCGATAATTTTATTGAACGATGCCAATTCAATTTACATAATGACCATTCAAGTAATCCTCTACATTGTTGCGACCTCTATATTCTTTTGGATTGGTTCAGCTGCACATGTAATGATTGATGAAGTATTCGAACAGAAGAAAGAAAACCCACCAGCATAGCGGGTGGGTTTGTTTTTGTTATTACCTGTCAAACTCGGAATATGTAACTCACAGCGGCAATCCCCCCAACAGCGGCCTCCGTGGCGGCACCATACGCTTGCTGCCATGGACTCAAAATCTGAGGCCACACTGCAACCGGCTCTCCTCTCACACACGCCAGCGCAGGCCAACCCCAAACTAAAATAGTGCAACCATGGCTAATAAACGGCGTTTTTACTGACGGGTATGATGCAGGCCAGATGTATCGCTTGTTAGTGAGATAAGGAACCAAGGTCATGGCTATTCATGGAGCTACCCCGGTGATGTTGAAGGCTATCGACAGTCTGCAGCTCGCCGACGTCAATCCCGG
Source organism: Aeromonas allosaccharophila (assembly GCF_016026615.1). Lineage (NCBI taxonomy): Bacteria > Pseudomonadati > Pseudomonadota > Gammaproteobacteria > Aeromonadales > Aeromonadaceae > Aeromonas > Aeromonas allosaccharophila. The sequence continues at coordinate 2,668,172 of NZ_CP065745.1, forward strand.
CAACAATCAGAAGCTTGCCCTTCATCTGGGTGAAGGCAAGGAGTACACCATTCATATCGGCAAGAGTGGGGATGTCTCCGTACAACGGGACCTGGCCCATTTAAGCACGCTGGGCCGCATCAAAAATGCGGTGATCGATTTCTTTAGCCGAGCCGCCACCAAGGGGGAGAGTGCACTCACCACCCGGGCCACTCAAATTCAGTCCGAGGTGCAGCGGCAGCTGACTGAGCTTGGCCAGATCAAGAAGCTTGTGCAGCAAGCCTTTAACCAGCCCATCAGCGAGTTCAAAAACGATGCCCAATATCTGAAGCCGGGCAGCGATCCCAAGACCGCGACTCTGGCGGATGTGACCGACTCAAACAAGAATCGGCTGGGTCTTGAGACCATGAGTGATTCCTCCCGGGAATTTGCCATGGAGCACTTCTCCAGTTTTATCAACGGGAGAGACGCCATCTTCGGCCTGCTGAGTTCCCGTGCCATCGAGCAGACCACTACGTTGTTCGCCTCGCTGAGCAACGATCCCAAGGCATTGCAAGAGGCATTGAAGGTGCAGAGTCAGGAGTCTGAGGTGTTCAACGCCAAGGTCAATGCCGAGTTCAATCGCAGCTTCGTCCAGCTGTTTGAGCAAAGAGCCAACGCCGAGCTGGACGCCCTGACCAAGGCAAACACCCGCGCCAACAAGACCTCACCGCTGGTCGAAGAGCGCACTGGCTCATCGGACGGGGAGAACGTCGCCGCCAAGATGAAGAAAAGCGTGCGCTTTAACGACAATCCGGTGAGCGATGTCCGGATGTTCGAGCTGGAAGAGGGCCGAGCACTCAATATCAAGGTGTAACCCTTGCCATGAATATGGATGACGGCCCGGCCCGCTCAGTGGCGGGCCGTCTCTTGGTGAGCTTGCCCTGCCCCTTCGAAGACGACCGGGCAACCGGACTGGAGTGTTGTGTTGGATATCTATCAGAAAATCGTGGCCGAGCTGTCGGTCGAGCCGCTGGCCTTCGATGAAAACGGCGTCTGCACGTTCGAGATCCAGCGAGCAGCAGAGGAGGCGAGCGCCCCCTTTGTGGTCAATATCGTGGCTCAGCCCGACGAAATGGCGCTGGTGCTCTCGGTGACCACGGCGAGCGATCTTCCCGAGCGCCTGTCGCGCGAATTGTTCCTGCGCTTTGGCGAGCATGCCCTCGCCCCCTTGCGCCATGACTACGGGGTCGGCATCTATCCGGGCACCGAGCGGGTATCGTTTTTCTCCCGGATAGCGCTGGGGAGCTATCGTCCGCAGCAGATCAGGGAGAGCCTCGCCGATCTGCTGGAGAAGGCCCACGAGTGGGAGGCCAGTTTGTCCCAAGATGAGCAGACCCCGCCTGTGACAAAAAGCGAGATGGGCGCGGGCCAGAACATCCGGGTGTGATGGCCAAAGCCAGAAAATGGACGAAAAAAGAGGGAGGCATGATGCCTCCCTCTCTCTTTGTCTCTGATCTAACAACTATCAGGCCCGCGGCGGCGATCATACCAACGGCGGCGTCCGTGGCGGCACCATCCGCTTGCTGCCGGTGGACTCGAAGGCCGAGGCGAAGCGCAGCAGCTTGTTGTCGTCATAGGCGCGACCGGCGAAGGTCAGACCCACCGGCATACCGATATCGGCCATCACCCCCATGGGGACGGTGACAGTCGGCACACCGAGATGGCGAATGGCGAGGTTGCCGTTGGCAACCCAGATGCCGTTGCTCCAGGCGATATCGGCGGAGGCCGGATTCACATCCGCGTCAGCCGGGCCAACGTCGGCCACAGTCGGGAACAGCACGGCGTCGAGCTTGAGCCCGTCCATCCAGTCTTCCAAGTCCAGCTTGCGGGTCTTTTCCAGCCCACGCAGGCCATCCGGCACTGTGGCGATCTCGTCCCAGGATTTCAGGCCGCGCTTGGCCATATTGACGTACTCATCCATGCCCGCCGCCAGATCGCCCTCGCGGTTCGGCAGGGTGCCCGGATCGTGGGGGAAGATCTGGGGGCCATCGACATCGGCCAGCTTGTTCAACTTGGGATCGCCGTTGGCGCGCAGGAAGTCGTCGAACGCCCAGCCGGAGAGCTCCCACAGCTCGTCGTTGAGAAACTCCGGACTCACGATGCCGCGATTGAACACGGTCGGCGCGCCGGGTCGGTCCCCTTCGCAGTTGGATACCAGCGGGAAGTCCACTTCGATAACCTCAGCGCCCGCTGCTTCCAGCGCCTTGCGCGCATCTTCCCAGAGGGCAATCACGGTCTCGCGGGTATGGATGCGCTGACCGGTCGGGCCGCCGATACCGGGGTTGTCGCTGGTGCCAGCCAGTTCATCCTTGTTGATAAACATGCGCGGCACGCCGAGGCGCTTGCCCTTTAGGGCATCGGCCTTGGCAGCCAGATCCAGATAGGAGGCCGGACGCACTTCGGAGGCCTTGGGCAGCTGCACCCAGGGCTGCATGCGCCACAGATCGCCACGGGTATCGGCATCGTCGGCCACTACCACATCCAGCACTTCCAAAAGATCGTTCATGGTGCGGGCATAGGGCACCACCACATCCATGGTCGGAGTCAGCGGCCAGTTGCCGCGCACCGAGATGACGCCACGGGACGGGGTGTAGGCACACAGGCCGTTGTTGGAGGCAGGGCCACGGCCGCTCGACCAGGTCTCTTCGGCCAGACCAAAGGCACAGAAGCTGGCTGCAGTGGCAGTACCGGCCCCGTTGGAGGAGCCGGAGGCAAACGGCGCGGTCAGGTAGTCGGCGTTGTAGGGGCTCTCGGCACGGCCATAGACGCCGCGCTGCATGCCGCCATTGGCCATCGGCGGCATATTGGTTTTGCCAAGGCAGATGGCACCGGCGGCGCGCAGCCGCTCAACGGTAAAGGCATCGCGCTGGGCCACCAGATCCTTGAAGGCCGGGCTGCCGGAGGCGGCGGTCAGCCCCTTGACCAGATAGCTGTCTTTGGCGGTGTAGGGGATGCCGTCGAGCGGCCCCAGGGTCTCGCCACGGGCACGGCGGGCATCGGAAGCCTCGGCCTCTTTCAGCGCATCGGGATTGGCGACCACCACGGCGTTGAGTTTGGTGGCAGTCTCGGGGCCGTTGTAGGCCTCGATCCGGGCCAGATAGGCCTTGACCAGTTCGACCGCTGTGGTGCGGCCTGATTCGAGCGCGGCACGCAGCTCGGCAATGGAAACCTCGGTCACTTCGATCATTTTGATCTCCTGTAAAAGGGTGACTGTTTGTCATGATGATCGCCGCATCAGCGCCTGCGACCATCACACCATCAAGAGATAAAACCCCACGGCGTGGGGTTTTGAATACTCACCGGAACCGGTTTGCGACCCGTCGCGAGAGGCCGTCAGTAAGGTGAAGAGCTGCACAGGAACCGGAGCGTATAAACATACGTGAGCCCTCGGTTTCACATAAGCGAACAGCACATAAGCCTTGATCACGGCCTCGCAGCAGGATCGTCATCCGGTTCTTATTTGCCTGAGGGGATCTGCTGGGTAATGCAGTGGATATTGCCACCGCCCAGCAGGATCTCGCGGGCCGGTACGCCAATTACGGTGTGATCCGGGAAGATCTCTTCCAGAATACGCTGGGCTTCGCCATCGGTTGCGGCATCCAGCAGCGGGTAGACGATGCGATCGTTGGTGATAAGGAAGTTCACGTAGGAACCGGCCAGACGGCCTTCTGCCTCGCGCGGCACACCGCTGCCGCTCTCGACACCAGCAGACTCTTCTTCGGTGCAGTAGAGCGGGCCCGGCTGGGGCAGCTTCCAGATTTTGAGCTTGCGCCCCTTGGCATCGACCGCCGCTTCCAGCACCTTGAGGGCGGCTACGGAGCGGGCGTACTGGGGATCGTTCTGGTCGCCAGTCCAGTGCAGAGCCACTTCACCCGGACGCACGAAGCAGCACATGTTGTCGATGTGGCCGTCGGTTTCATCCATGTAGACGCCTTCGTCCAGCCAGATAAAGCTGGTGACGCCGAGATAGTCGCGCAGGTGCGCTTCGATCTGCTCTTTGCTCAGGTGCGGGTTGCGGTTTTCGTTAAGCAGGCACTCGGCGCTGGTCAGGCAGGTGCCTTCGCCATCGACGTGGATGGAGCCCCCTTCCAGAATGAGCGGCGCGTCGTAACGAGCCATGCCGTGCTGGGCCAGCATCTGGGCTGCGACCTCTTCATCCTGATTCCACGGGTAGTAGAGACCGCCCTTGTGACCGCCCCAGGCATTGAAGCCCCAATCCACGCCACGGCACTCGCCTGCGGCGTTGGTCACAATGGTGGGGCCGGTATCGCGAGCCCAGCAGTCATCGCTGTTCATTTCGACCAGAGTGACATGAGCGGGCATGATGGCGCGAGCCTGCTCCATAAACTGGGCAGGCACCCCCATAAAGACCGGGGTGGCGCCGCCGATGGCATCCGCTACCTTGGCAAAGATGGGCTGGGCGAAGCGACCGGCTTCACGCCAGTTGTCCGGGCGATACGGCCAAATCATCCAGACAGCCTGCTGATGCGCCCACTCGGCGGGCATGGTGAAGCCGTCGGCGGCCGGCGTGGAATGAATGGTCTTGATGCTCATCGCAAGGCTCCTTGCATGGATTGAGGCCCCCATTTACGCCAAAACGGCGCGGGAATCCTGAAAAAATAACAGTGGGTCGCAGAGTAAGACGTTGCGCCCCCATCCATCAAATGAATAGGATGGATTGTCCCATAAACACGGCGAATAATCCCCCCATGAAACTGCACCAGCTCGACCTCAATCTGCTGCTCGCCTTTGACGCCCTGATGACGCAGGGCAGCGTCACTCGCGCCGCCGAAGCGCTCTTTATCAGCCAGCCCGCCATGAGCCACTCCCTTAACCGGCTGCGCACCTTTCTCGGTGACCCGCTGCTGGTGCGCACCCCGCAGGGGATGCTGCCGACCCCGCGCGCCCAGCGGCTGCATCTCGGGGTGCAGCAGGCGCTGCGGCTGCTGGAGCAGCAGCTCAGCGAAGAGGAGGAGTTTGAGCCGATCCATTCCAGACGCAGCTTCGTGCTCTGCACCACAGATTACGTGGAGTGCGTGCTGATCCCGCCGCTTATTCAGCGGCTCAGACGGCTGGCGCCTGGGGTCACCATCGAGATCAGGATCCTGCGCGACACCCTGCCCGAAGCCGAGCTGGCGAGCGGCGAGATCGATCTGGTGCTGGGGTTTGACGAGTACATGCAGGTGCCGGGGTATCTTGGCAAGGAGACCTGGCTCACCGAGCCGCTGGCCGGGCTGGTGCGCGCCGATCTGCCGATTGCCAAATCGGCCCACGCAGGTGCCGAGGATGATCCCTCTCAGTGGCAGGAGCGCATTACCTTGCAGCAGCTCATCGCCATGCCCCATGTGTTCCACTCGCCGCTGGGCACCTCGGAGGCGAGCCTCGACCGCTATCTGAAGAGTCAGGGCTTTAGCCGCACCATCTCGGTCAATAGCCAGAGCTATATGTCCGCCGCCGCCATCGTCAGCCAGAGCGATCATCTCTTGGTGTTGCCCAGCATGGTGGCCGAGCTGCTCGCCACCCACTGGCCGCTGAAAAGCCTGCCGCTGCCCGCAGACGTGCCGGATTATCACCTCAACTGCGTCTGGCACCCCGTACATGCCCAGCAACCCGCACTGGTGTGGCTGAAAGATTTGATGAAAGAGCTGGTGGGGCCGAGGTAAGGACGCTGCGTCTGGCACCAAAGGTTGATGGATAAACCCGGCAAGTGCTGAGACCAGAAACAACAGTGGCTCCCTCGGGAGCCGCTGTTGTTTCTGCGTTATCGCGTTACGCCCGCAGGGCCCGCATCAGCTGGGCGACCACGTCGTCGAGCAGGGGGCGATCGGGGCGGCACTGGGCGAAGGTGACCAGCCCTTGCAGGTTGATCAGCAGCAGGGCGGTGAGGGTGCGGATATTGCTATCCGGGGCCAGCTCGCCTTTTGCCTGTGCCTGTGTCAGCAACTCGGCCAGATCCTGCTCCAGTTCGCCGTAGATGGCCTTGACCCGCTGGGTCAGCTCCTCATCCTGCTCGCTCAACTCCATCATGGTGCGAGTCACCAGACAGGAGCCGCAAAGCGCCTCTCCCACAATCCCGTCGAGATAGGCAGCAAGGCCCGCCAGCGGGCTCGAGTTGTCGAGCAGGGCGCGGCGCAGGGTGCGTTTGCCATCGACATAGTGATCCACCGCAGCCAGCAGCAGGCCGCGTTTGTTGCCAAAGGCGCCGTAAATGCTGCCCGGATGCAGACCGGTGGCGGCCACCAGCTCCTGCATGGTGGTCTTGGCGTACCCCTTGGCGCGAAACGCTTCCATGGCATTTCGCAGCACCTCGTCCCGATCAAACTCGGCAATGCGCATGGTTCCTCCCGTGGGAAATGGCTCACCGGCAAGGGCAAAAAGACCCGCCGATAAAGAGTGGCTGGAAAGGGCGGCAAGTTTACCCCAGCCGCCCGCTCGGGCCAACCTTCTTGAACGCGCATTCAAAAAAAGCTTGCGCCCGACGCAAAAAACGTCTTGAATGCACGTTCAAGAATAACCCATTCAGGACACACTATCATGAATACCCTGTTTCAGCCGTATCGCCTTAATGACACTCTGACCCTGGCCAACCGCTTCATGATGGCCCCGCTCACCCGCTGCATGGCAGGCCCCGGTCTGGTGCCGACCGAGCAGATGGCTGCCTATTACGGCCGCCGCGCCGACATCGGCCTGATTGTTTCCGAGGCCGTCATCATTCGCCCCGACGGGCAGGGCTACCCCAATACCCCGGGCCTGTTCACCCAGGCGCAGATCGATGGCTGGAAGAAAGTGACCAGCGCCGTGCACGCCAAGGGCGGCAAGATCTTCGCCCAGCTGTGGCACGTCGGCCGCCTCTCCCACCCCTTCTTCCATCAGGCTGAAGTGCTGGCTCCCTCTGCCGTGGCGCACGAGGGCACCGTGCCCCGCATGCGCGAGCTGACCTATCAGGTGCCACGTGCCCTGACCGAGGCCGACATCGCCCAGCTGGTACAGGATTACGCCCAAGCCGGTGCCAACGCCATCGAGGCAGGCTTTGACGGGGTGGAGATCCATGGTGCCAACGGCTACCTGATCGACCAGTTCCTGCACCACTCCACCAACCTGCGCACCGACAATTACGGTGGCAGCCCGGAAAATATGAGCCGCTTCGCGCTGGAAGTGGTGGATGCCATCAGCGCCCGGATCGGCGGTGATCGGGTTGGTATTCGTCTCTCCCCGGGTGCCTATGTCCATCTGGCGGGCAGTCCGGAAGATCGCGCCGTGTTCGACTATTTGCTGGCCGAGCTCAATGAGCGCCCGCTGGCCTATATCCACCTCGGCATCTTCGATGACAACCTCACCTTCGATTATCTGGGTGGCCGCGCCTCCGACTATCTGCGCGCCCACTACAAGGGCAATCTGGTCGGGGTGGGCAACTACGACGCCGAGCGCGCCGCCGTGGCCATCGAGGCCAACCGCTTCGATCTGGTGGCCATCGGTCGTCCACTTATCGCCAACCCGGACTACCTCGCCAAGGTGAAGAAGGGCGAAGCGCTGGTGCCCTACGCCGACACCATGCTGGCCGAGCTGGTATAACCGCACCGCCATCGCCAGACGACAGGCAATAAAAAACGAGGGGAGCGATTGCTCCCCTCGTGCTATTCACTTGTTCAGCCGTTTGTTGTCAGCCGGCAGCCATCGTGATCAGGTGCGAAACAGCGCCTCGATGGAAAGCCCCTGGCTCAGCAGGATCTCCCGCAGACGGCGCAGCCCCTCGACCTGGATCTGACGCACCCGCTCGCGGGTCAGACCAATCTCGGCCCCCACATCTTCCAGCGTGGCAGGCTCGTAACCCAGCAGGCCAAAACGGCGTGCCAGCACTTCCCGCTGCTTGGGATTGAGCTCTTCCAGCCAGTGCACAATGCTGGCGCGCATGTCGTCATCCTGGGACTCCAGCTCCGGCCCCATGCCGCGCTCGTCGGAGAGCACATCCAGCAGCGCCTTGTCGCGATCGCCACCGATGGGGGTATCTACCGAGGTGATCTTCTCGTTGAGCTTGAGCATGCGGTTCACACTGTCCACCGAACAATCCAGCGCAAAGGCGATATCCTCGGCGGTTGGTTCATGATCGAGACGGTGAGAGAGTTCACGCGCGGTGCGCAGGTAAACGTTTAACTCCTTGACCACATGAATGGGCAGACGGATGGTGCGGGTCTGGTTCATGATGGCCCGCTCGATGGTCTGGCGGATCCACCAGGTGGCATAGGTGGAGAAACGGAAGCCGCGCTCGGGATCGAACTTCTCGACCGCGCGGATAAGACCGAGGTTGCCCTCTTCGATGAGATCCAGCAGCACCAGGCCGCGGTTGTTGTAGCGACGGGCGATTTTCACCACCAGTCGAAGGTTGGACTCGATCATGCGCTTGCGGGCGGCTTTGTCACCCCGCAAGGCACGACGGGCGTAGTAGACTTCCTCTTCGGCAGTGAGCAGCGGGGAAAAACCAATCTCCCCCAGATAGAGTTGCGTGGCATCCATCACCTTGTTCAGTTCCGGTGCCAGCAACTCATCGGAGATAGTCTCTTCCGCCTCGGCGACTACCTCATGCAACTCTTCTACTTCTTCTTCGTTCGATTCGGGTTCAGCGTCAAACTCTAACTCTGCATCCTGCATTACCAGTTGTTCTTGGCTCATGGTGTGTCTCCCTGACGTTACCAGAGTAAGACGGTCTCTCTGGGGTTAACGCTTTGGCAAATAGCTCATCGGATTGATCGATTTGCCTCGGTACCGGATCTCGAAATGCAATCGCACATCCGGCGCGTCCGTGCTACCCATGTTGGCAATGACCGAGCCCCCCTTGACGCTGTCCCCTTCCTTCACCCGCAACTCGTCGTTGTGTGCGTAAGCGGAGAGATAGTCATCATCATGCTTGAGGATGATCAGCTTGCCGTACCCCCTTAAAGCACTGCCAGCGTATACCACTTTACCACCACTGGCGGCGTAGACGGGTTGCCCCTTCTGGCCGGCTATGTCGATACCCTTGTTACCCTGTTCTGCAACAGAGAACCCCTCGACGATCCGGCCTTTTGCGGGCCAGTGCCAAGCAAGTCTCGACTGGGAGTTGTTTGTTTTTTGTTCTTTGGTCTGAGCGTATTCCTTCGGTGCCGCCGGAGCAACGGATTTCTGAGCGATGAATGGCGTGGTCTGACCAGAACCGCTCGGCTCAGCCAACGGACGCGGTCCGCTGCTCGGACGGCTCACTGCCACCGGCGTTACAGTTGCCGGACGAGTCGTAGCCACCATCTGGGTCGAACCACCGCCAGCGGTCTGGACGTTGAGTACCTGACCCGGCTGCAGCGCATAGGGGGCGCTCAGATTGTTGCTCTGGGCCAGCACCTGCGGCGTCATGCCAAACTGGCGGCCGATGCTGCTCAGGGTATCGCCGCGGCGTACTTCATAGGTACCGGCACTTCTGCTGCTGGTCACCGCAGAGCCCGATGCGTCGAGACGCAGCCGCTGCCCCGGGTAGATATTGTAGGGCGGACTGATGTTGTTGAGACTGGCCAGCGACGGCACGTCGTTGCCGGAGTTGAAAGCGATGGAGTAGAGGGTATCGCCCCGCTTCACCACATAGCTGCCGCCCTGAATGGGGGCGCTGAGCTGAGTGCCGCTCTGGCGAGCCGGAATGGTCGAGACGAACTGATCATCACCTACCCCATCCACCGGAGCTGCATTTTTACTGGAGGAGCAGGCAAGCAGCAGCCATGACAACACCACGACACTGCTTCCTTGCCAAATACGCGAACGCATAATGGATCCTTAACGACTAAACCAGAAATAGGCCACAACGGCCAGACCAATACAGAGCCAACCGAGCACATCCACGTAGTGCATCAGTTTGCGTTCCATCTTCTCGCCCCCCCAGCGCATCAGGCCCGCCACCAGGAAAAAGCGCATGCCACGACCGATGAGGGAGGTGATGATGAAGGGCAGCAGAGCCATTTGCAACAACCCTGCCGTCACGGTAAACACCTTGTAGGGGATGGGGGTGAAGCTGGCAATGAAAATGACCCAGATCCCCCACTGCTCAAACCAGTGGCGGGCGATCCCGATCTTGTCCTGATAGCCCACAGACTCCACCAGCGGCAGCACCACCGGATCCCACAGGGCATAGCCAAGGGCGTAACCGAACAGGGCACCCAGCACCGAGAAGAGGGTTGCCAACCCGGCGTAGTGCCACGCCTTGTGCGGCTTGGCGAGCGCCATTGGCGCCAGCATCACGTCCACCGGGATCGGCCAGAACACCGACTCGATAAAGGCGGTGATGGAGAGATACCAGGGGGCATGCTTGTGGCGGGCCCACTGCATCACCAGTACGTACAAACGGGAAAACAACTTCACTCAACATCTCCGTCAATCAGGGGAACAAAACGTACCGGCTCCAGAATACGGCTGGTCAGCTGGGAGCCGGATCGTTCGATCAGCTGCAGGGTCTGCTGGCTGTCACCCACCGGCAACACCAGTCGACCCCCTTCGGCCAGCTGATCGGTCAGTGCCGTGGGGATTTCGCTCGCCGCGGCAGTCACCAGAATGGCGTCATAAGGCCCCTTGTTGGGCCACCCCAGCCAGCCGTTGCCGTGCTTGGCCGAGACATTGTGCAGATCGAGCTGGCGCAGTCGGCGCCGGGCCTGGAACTGCAGCGACTTGATCCGCTCAACGGTATAAACATGCTCCACCAGATGGGCGAGGATCGCCGTCTGGTAACCGGAGCCAGTGCCAATCTCCAGCACGTGGGCCGGATCATTTTGCATCAGCAACTCGGTCATTCGCGCCACCATATAGGGCTGCGAAATGGTCTGGCCGTGGCCAATGGGCAGGGCGGTGTTGTCCCACGCCTTGTGCGCCATGGCCTCGTCCACGAACAGCTGGCGCGGCACTTTCGCGATGGTCGCCAGCACGCGAAAATCGCGAATATCCTGCGCAATGAGCTGATTTAACAGGCGCTGTACTATCACACCACCCTCATCCCTGCAGATCTAACCAGGCCCCCAGACCGGCGAGACTGTCATAGGCAGTCATATCGATGGTCAGGGGGGTAATCGAGACATAGCCCTGCTCGATGGCAGCAAAATCGGTACCGTCACCGGCATCCTGCTGACTGCCAGGCGGGCCAATCCAGTAGATGGGCTGGCCACGGGGATCTTCGGTGCAGATCACCGACTCCGCCCGGTGGCGATTGCCAAGGCGGGTGGTCTTGATCCCCTTGATCTGCTCGAGGGGCAAGTCCGGCACGTTGACGTTGAGGATCTGATCGGCAGGCAGGGGGTGTTTCATCAGCCCCTTCACCAGCAGGGCCGCATAGTGGGCCGCCGTGGCGAAGTGGGTCTTGCCCACCAGCGAAATGGCGATGGAGGGGTAGCCAAGATGGCGCCCCTCGGTGGCCGCGGCGACCGTCCCCGAGTAGATGACATCATCCCCCAGGTTGGCGCCGTGGTTAATACCGGCCACTACCATGTCGGGTTCAGGGCGTACCAGCTCATTGACCGCCAGATGCACGCAGTCGGTCGGCGTGCCCTTCACCGCATAGTAACCGGTTTCGCTGATACGGGTGACCCGCAGCGGTACTTCCAGCGTCAGGGAGTGACTCGCGCCGCTGCGATTGCGATCCGGCGCCACCACAATGACCTCGCCGCAGGCGCGCAGCGCCTCGCTGAGGGCTCGAATGCCCTCGGCATGCACACCATCATCATTACTGACCAGAATTCGCATCGGTCTGATTCCTGAAACCATGATCGGCCTCTTCGGCCAGCATTAACTCGCGCACCACGCTGGTAGCAAACGCCCCCGCAGGCAAGAAGAAGGAGAGGGTCAGTACCCCGCCATCCAGCTGCCAGCTCATCTGCTCCGGCTTGAGCAGCAGCGGACGGCGATCCTGATCCAGCCCTGCTTTCTCCAGCCCATCACACCACTCGGCGTAAGGGGCCAGTACCGCCTGTTCAAACTCGGCAGCAGCCCCCTGACTGGCCAGACGGCCACGACCCCACTGGGGGGCGGTGAGCTGCACGTCGCCGGAGGCAAGACGCGCTTCCAACTCGGGGGTCAGCACCTCTTCACTGAAGATGGAGTGGCTGCCCTTGAGCATCACGCAGTCACCGGCCAGCAGCTGGTGGGCCAGCCCCTGCTCGATGCGGGCGCTGACGATGGCGTTGAACAGCATGCTGCGGGCGGCAGAGAGGTAGAGGGAGCGCTTGTTGCGATCCTTGATCCGCTTGCCGGCAAACATCGCCTTGGCCGCTTCCAGGTTGTTGCCATCGCGGCCAAAACGCTGCTCACCATAGTAATTGGGTACGCCCTGCCCGGCGATGGCCTGCAGGCGCGCTTCCAGCCCGTCGGCCTGTTCCAGACCGGTGAGACGCAGGGTGAAGTGGTTGCCCTTGAGGTAGCCGACCCGCAATTTGCGGTTGTGACGCTTGGCTTGCAGGATCTGGATGCTGTCGCTCTCGATGACCGACAAATCCGGTTCCGCCTTGCCCGGCAGGTGAATGCCGAACCACTGCTCGGTCACCGCGTGGCGATCCTTCAGGCCCGCCCAGGTCACCGCATTGCGGTTGACCCCGGCCGCATCGGCCAGCAGACCCGCCACCCAGGCGGTGTTCTCGCCGGTTTTGCGCACCCGGACGAAGATGTGCTCACCCTCACCACAGGGCTCAAACCCGAGATCTTCATTGACCACGAAATCGGCGGCCTCGGCCTTGAGGATACCGCGGGCAGTGGGTGCCCCGTGCAGATAGGCAAGTTGTTCCAGCATTATTGTTTCACCAGTAGGACGACGGCTTCGGTGGCGATCCCTTCCTTGCGCCCCGTAAACCCAAGCTGTTCGGTGGTGGTCGCCTTGACGTTCACCCGGTTCAAATCACATTGCAGATCGGCGGCCAGCACGGCGCACATGGCGTCGATATGGGGGGCCATTTTGGGGGCCTGGGCGATGATAGTCACATCCAGGTTGCCGATGGCATAACCCGCTTGCTGTACCCGGGCAAACACATCCCGCAGCAGGATGCGACTGTCGATCCCCTTGAACTCGGCAGCGGTATCGGGGAAGTGGCGACCGATGTCACCGGCACCGATGGCGCCCAGCAGGGCATCGCTCACCGCGTGCAGCACCACGTCTCCGTCGGAGTGGGCAACCAGCCCCTGCTCGTAGGGAACCGGCACGCCACCCAGCATGCAGGGGCCAACCCCGCCAAATTTATGGACATCAAAACCATGACCAATGCGCATCATCAGCGGCAACCTCCCAACATGCTGAAACCAACCCCATCAATTTTGTGTACGTCCACACCATGTCCAATCCGGATCATGCTAACTCCTTGTTCGGGCCTGTTTGTTCGAGACACTCTGCTCTGAACGGTCTGTTCTGACTGAGGGGCTTATGCCTGCTGGCTTAAAAACAGCCCCGCCAGCGACAAGTCTTCCGGCCGGGTCACTTTGATATTGTCGGCGCGCCCTTCCACCATCCGCACCGCGAATCCGGCCCGCTCCATGGCGGAGGCCTCGTCGGTGATGATGGCGCCCAGCAGCAGCCCCTCCTCCAGTGCCCGTTTCAGGGCAAGGGTCGGGAACATCTGCGGCGTCAGGGCATGCCAGAGCTGCTCGCGCTCGACGGTGGCGATGATATTGCCCTCGCCATCAGAGCGTTTCATGGTATCGCGCACCCGGCTGCCGAGAATGGCGCCGCCGCAGCCCATGGCCGCAGCAATCAGCGCATCGAGATCGCCGTGGGTCAGACAGGGGCGGGCCGCATCGTGCACCAGTACCCACTCCCCTTGCGCCACATGAAGGCCATTGAGGACGGAAAAGGCGCGCTCGGCGCCTCCCTCAACCCGCACAATGCGCGGGTCGGCCGCCACGGGCAGGGCCTCGAACCAGCGGTCATGGGGCGCCAGCGCCACGATCACCTGGGCGATGGCCGGGTGTGAGAGCAGCCGCTCCAGGGTATGTTCGAGAATGGTTTTACCCGCCAGTTGCAGGTACTGCTTGGGGCAATCGGCCCCCATCCGGCTGCCGATACCGGCGGCAGGGACGATCGCCGTCAGGCCGGATACCCGGCTGGCATCAGTCATCGTAGGGCGCATCGTCCGGCACTGTCTCTTTGTCTTTCTCTTTGGGGATGATCCGGTAGAAGGTCTCCCCCTGCTTGATGTAACCCAGATCGTTGCGCGACAGCTCCTCGATGGCCTCGAGGCCAGAGGTGAGATCATCTATCTCGCGGTAGATGAGGTCGTTACGATCCTTGAGAGTCTGGTTGTCCCGCTGTTGCTGCGAGATGGCCTCCGACAGGTTCTGGTAATCGGATAGCCCGTTCTTCCCCAGCCAGAGGTCATATTGCAGTCCCCCCAGCAGGAGGATCAGGATCAGGGTGAATAGGCGCATGCACTGGGTCTCCTTCAGGCGGCCTAGTGTCCCATATTCGGTGCCAAGACAAAAGAAAGCGAGCACCGTCGAGCCCACGGCCGAACATAAAAAAGTGCCCAAGAGTGAATCAGATAGCACAAAGCCCCGCCAAACCGGTGCAAGGATGGCCAACCAGGGCGCTCCTTATCCGGGGGCGGGGCTCTCAATCAGAAAGCGATCGGGGGGATCAGTTCACCGCGACTGGCTCTCCCGCGCTCTCGGCCGGAGTGTTGTACTCCTCCTCGGCATCGCGGAAACGCTCCAGCATCGCTTTTGAGGGCGCTTCGCCCAGCAGGCTGCCCACCACGATGGCCAGCAGTGCGAACAGGAAGCCCGGGATGATTTCATACAGTCCCAGCCAGCCGAACTGCTTCCAGACGATGACGGTGATGGCACCGACCAGCATGCCAGCCAGCGCGCCGTTGCGGGTCATTCGCGGCCACAGCACCGAGAGCAGCACCACAGGGCCGAAGGCGGCACCGAAACCGGCCCAGGCGTAACTCACCAGCCCCAGCACCCGGTTCTCCGGATTCATGGCGACGGCGATGGCAATCACCGCGATCAGCAGCACCATCAGGCGACCCACCCACACCAGCTCACGCTGGGAGGCGCTCTTGCGCAGGAAGGGCTTGTAGAGATCCTCGGTAATGGCGCTGGAGCAGACCAGTAATTGACAACTTAGAGTGCTCATCACCGCCGCCAGAATGGCGGAGAGCAGCACACCGGCGATCCAGGGGTTGAACAGGATCTTGGAGAGCTCGATAAAGACCCGCTCCGGGTTGCCGGTCACCCCAGCTGCCACTTCCGGGAAGCGGGCAAAGTAGGCCAGCCCGAAGAAGCCGATGGCCACCGCGCCAGCGAGGCAGAACACCATCCAGGTCATGCTGATACGGCGGGCATTGGCCATGGAGTGGTGGGAATCCGCCGCCATGAAGCGGGCCAGAATGTGGGGCTGACCGAAGTAGCCCAGGCCCCAGGCCATCAGCGAGACAATGGCGATCACATCGAGATTCTTGAACATGTCGAGGTTGGTGGCGCTCTTGGCGGCCACTTCGATCATGGCGCTGTCCACCCCGCCGACGGCGATGATGACGAAGATCGGGGTCAGGATCAGGGCGAAGATCATCAGGGTCGCCTGCACCGTGTCGGTCCAGCTCACCGCGAGGAAGCCGCCGAAGAAGGTGTAGGTGATGGTGGCTGCGGCACCGACCCAGAGGGCGGTATTGTAATCCATGCCGAAGGTGCTCTCGAACAGACGGGCACCGGCCACCACGCCGGAGGCGCAATAGATGGTGAAGAACAGCAGGATCACCAGCGCCGAGAGGATGCGCAGCACCTTGCTGTGATCTTCAAAGCGGTAGGTGAAGTAGTCCGGCAGGGTCAGGGCGTTGCGGTTCTTCTCGGTATGTACCCGCAGGCGGCCCGCTACCCAGCGCCAGTTGAGGTAGGCGCCGATGACCAGACCGATGGCGATCCAGCTCTCGGAGATGCCGCTGACGAAGACGGCGCCGGGCAGGCCCATCAGCAGCCAGCCGCTCATGTCGGAGGCGCCGGCGGAGAGGGCGGTAACCCAGCTCCCCATCCGGCGGCCGCCCAGAATGTAGTCATCAAAGTTGCGGGTGGCGCGATAGGCAACGAAGCCGATCAACACCATTCCGAGGATATACACCAGGAAGGTGATTAACATGGGTGTGCTAGCTGTCATGCAAAACTCCGTTTTGTGTCATTTTCTGCCCGCTCTGGTGACGGGCTCATCCCTAAAAAACCGGCCTAGCTTAATCAGCCGTTCGCGCCAGCTCAACCACTTTTAACAAACACAAAACACAATAAAAACCTTTGCGCATCAAATCATCTGCCGCATCAAGAGGATGGCGCCAGATTTCCTGCCGTGACTATGTTGTCCATATCGCCGCGCTGGCAGCTATTGAGCGTTCTGTTTTCACATTTTGTTACTATCCATTTTTTACAAGCCTGCGCCCCGCTCCTACACTCCCCGCCCAGTCTCATCACACCAGCCAGAGGTCGGCACCATGTCATCTCATCTGTCACACCTGCGCACCCTCGCCCGCTACCTTCACCCGGTGGAAGAGTCGGGTCATCTCATCAGACGGGCCAAGTATGTGGGGCGTCTCTGGCTCAATCCCGGCGCCCGCGCCCTCTATCGCCAGCAGCAGGAGCAGCCGCTGCTGGCACAGGCGATCAGCCGCTTCCCCGATATTCTGGAAAAGCCGATCCACCCCTATCGCCACAAGGGGCTCAGCAAGCGCCTGCGAGCCGGGCTTATCAGCGGCCACTACCAGCAGCTGGCACGTCAGCTGCCGAAGGCGCAACAACTGGCAATCTACAGCGGGCACGGCCTGTTGCTGGCCCAGTGGCAGAGCGACAAGCTGACGGCACCGCTGACCCTGCAACTGGATTACCAGACCCACATGGGCAAAGAGGGGGAGATGAGCCTGACCCTCAAGCTGGGTGACGTGGCGCTCTATTACATGGCCCTCAATCTGCGCCCCGCACCGAATCCGACCCTCGAGATCTGCTCGCTGCAGGGCGGCAAGGGGCAGAGCGAGGAGATCAAGCAGGTCACCAAGGCGTGCGGCGGGCTGCGCCCCATGTCCCTGCTGGTCTATATGGCCGCCGAACTGGCCCGGGGGTTGGCGTGCAACACCCTGCTCGGGATCCGCACCCAAAGCCACGTCTATCAGAGCAGCAAGCGCACCGCCGATCGGGTCAAGTTCGACCTCGACGGCCTGTGGCAGGATCATCAGGGCTGCGTGCAGGATGACCTCTGGATGAGCCTGCCGCTGGAGGTGCCCCGCAAGACGCTGGAGGAGATCCCCTCCCGCAAGCGGGCCAGCTACAAGGCGCGCTACCAGCTGCTCGATCAGCTCGGCAGCGAGCTGCAGGCAAATCTGCTGCGACGCTGAGTCAGCGCAGCAGAAACAAAAAGGGCGAACAGCATGCTGTTCGCCCTTTGTCATGACGGGGATCGGTCCTTAGCGGTTGATCGCCATCGGCATGCCGTTACGCTGCTCCAGCGCCTGCTTCACCCGCTGGGAGTCGCTGTCGGCGTGAGCGATGAAGCGGGTCACCGCCGGAGTCATCGGCAGCGGTGCCGGCAGCTTGGAGTTGAACTCCTCCTCGCTGCGCGACAGCGGCTGGTGCACTTCCAGATAGCGGACGCCGTTCGGTTCGAGAGAGGCCTTGATCGGCTGGTTGACGAACTGGACGCGGGTACCGACCGGCACCTGCTTGAACAGGTACTCGATATCTTCGTTACGCAGACGCACACAGCCGTGGCTCACCCGCAGGCCGATGCCGAAGTTGGCGTTGGTGCCATGGATGGCGTACATCTTGCCGATGTAGAGGGCGAACAGACCCATGGGGTTGTCCGGGCCAGCTGGCCATACCGCAGGCAGGCTCTCGCCACGGGCGGCATATTCGGCATGCATCTTGGCGGTCGGGGTCCAGGTCGGGCCCGCTTTCTTGCGCTGCACGCTGGTCACCCAGTTTTCCGGGGTGTCGGTGCCAAGCTGGCCGATGCCGATGGGCAGCACTTCCACCACTTTTTTACCCTTGGGGTAGTAGTAGAGGCGCATCTCGGCCACGTTGAGCACCACCCCTTCTCGCGGTGCATCCGGCAGGATCAGCTGTTGGGGAATCACCAGCTTCTCGCCGGTCTGCACCAGCAGGGGATCCGCATCGGGGTTGGCTTCAGTCATGTTGGTGAGCCCCAGCTGGAATTTCGCCGCAATGGCCTCCAGCGGCTGGCCGTTCTCTTCGGCCGGGACCACGTATTCCAGATTTTCCCCTACCAGACGGCTGTTGGCCGCAGGCAGAGCATATTCAACAGCGAAAACCGGCGCAGCGGTCAGCAGCAGGCTGTAGCAGAGTGTTGCCACACTATTGCGAAGGAGCTTCATAACTTTCCCATGATGATGACTTGAAGTGACGTCTCTGGGCTGGCAGCTGATCAAGCGGGATCAGGGGCGCGAAGAGAAGGCCGCCATTTTTCTCCTCTGCACGGCAAATTTCAACTGACAAGTGGCGACGGGTCGATGATTAATATGCGGATTTTTCCGCGTCCCCGACCCGCCCGGTTTCCCTGTTTATCCCCGTTGCCAGCCACGCATGTCGTAACCTGTGGGAGATTGATGCAACCGCAGATGAAATTGCTCAATGATGGCGAAGATATGGTCGAAAATATCGGCCTGGATCCCTTCGTAATCGGCCCATGCGGTGGTCGCGGTAAAGCAGTAAATTTCCAGCGGCAGTCCATCTGACGTGGGCGCCAGCTGGCGCACCATCAGGGTCATGTCCTTGCGAATGCCGGAATGGGCACGAAGATAAGCATCCAGATAGGCGCGCAAGGTGCCGAGGTTGGTGAGGTGACGGCCGTTGATGGGGCAGCTCAGGGCATCGCTCAGCTGCTGGTTGTAGGCACTCAACTCCTGCTCCTTGCGGCTCAGATAGGGTGCCAGCAGTTGCGCCTGCTTGAGCTGCAACTGCTCCTCGGCCGTCAGAAAGCGCACGCTGGTCATGTCGATGTTGACGCTGCGCTTGATGCGGCGGCCGCCTGATTCGGTCATCCCCTGCCAGTTCTTGAAAGAGTCGGAGATCAGGGCATAGGTGGGAATGGTGGTAATGGTCTTGTCCCAGTTCGACACCTTGACCGTGGTAAGCCCGATGTCGGTCACCTCACCATCGGCGCCGTATTTGTCCATCTGCAGCCAGTCACCGACGCTCAGCATCCGGTTGGCGGAGAGCTGGATCCCCGCCACCAGCCCGAGGATAGGATCCTTGAACACCAGCATCAGCACTGCGGTCATGGCCCCCAGACCGCTGAACAGGAACAGCGGCGACTTGCCGAGCAGCAGGGCGATCATCAGGATGCCCACCAGAATGCTGCCTACCAGCTTGGCCCCCTGGAAGATGCCACGCAGGGGCAAATCCCGGCCCAGCCGGGTGTAGCGGCTCACCGACAACAGGCAGTCGAGCAGGGCGAAGAAGGCCAGCAGCAGGAACAGCAAAATCCAGAGCTGGGCCACCATCTCGATAAGCTTGAGGCTATCCGATTGACGGGGCAGCCAGATCTCTGCCTGACCGAGCAGCACGGCCCCCTGCAACACGAAGGCCAGCCGGTTGAAGAGGCGCTGTTGCAGTTGGGGCGGCAGCCAAACCTGCTTGGCCTTGCCGAGGATCCCCACCAGCCGGACCAGCAGCACCCGGTGCAGCGCCATGTGCAGCAGCAGCGAGGTGATGACGATAAAGCCCAGCGCGATCACCAGCGCCATCAGGTTGGTCACTTCCACCCCCAGGCCCGACAACCAGTTAAAAAACGCCTCTTTCATTGCTCTCTCCCGAACCGGGCAGCCCACTGGCTGCAAAAACAGTGGTGGTCAGGGTACCGCCCCCCTCCCCCATGTCAAATCGGCGAGCGCCAGAAACGACAACGCCCGGCACAGGCCGGGCGTTGTTTCAAAGCGAGGCTGACTTAGCAGACCAGGCTCAGGGCATCGCGGGCGATGACCAGCTCTTCGTTGGTCGGGATCACCATGGCGCAACGGCTGTCGGCGGTGGTGATGCGGCCTTCGCCACCCAGTACCGCGGCGTTGTTGGCCTCTTTGTCCACCTTGAAGCCGAACAGGGCCAGACGTGCCAGCACCATCTCGCGCACCATGGCGGCGTTCTCACCGATACCGCCGGTGAAGACAATGGCGTCCAGACGACCGTCCATCGCAGCGGCATAGGCACCGACATACTTGGCCACACGGTAGGTGAAGACATCCAGCGCACGCTTGGCACCGGCGTCGGTGGCGTAGTTGGTGGTGACATAGCGGCAGTCGCTGCTCGCTTCGGTCAGCCCCAGCAGACCGGATTCACGGGTCAGGGTATGGTTGATCTGCTCCACGCTGTAACCGAGCTGGTCGTGCATGAAGAACACCACGGCCGGATCGATATCACCGGAGCGGGTACCCATCGCCAGACCTTCCAGCGGAGTCAGACCCATGGAGGTGTCAACGGATTCGCCGTTCTTGATGGCGCAGACAGAGGCACCGTTACCCAGGTGGCAGTTGATGATGTTCAGTTCATTCAACGGCTTGCCCAGCTCTTTTGCCGCTTCTTCCGCGATGTAGCGGTGAGAAGTACCGTGGGCACCGTAACGACGGATACCGTGTTCGCGGTAGAGCTTGTGCGGCAGCGCATAGAGGTAGGCCTCTTGCGGCAGGGTCTGGTGGAACGCGGTGTCGAACACGGCCACGTTCTTCTCGGACAGCTGCGGGAACACTTTCAGCGCGGCACGAATACCGATCAGGTGCGCCGGGTTGTGCAGCGGAGCGAACGGAATGGCGGCTTCGATACCGGCGATCACGCCGTCATCAATGCGCACGGAGCGGGAGAACTGCTCGCCACCGTGTACGATACGGTGACCGATGGCTACCAGTTGCTCTGCAAGAGTCGGATCCTGCGGCAGGATGTGACCCACGATATGGTCGAGGGCCTCCTGGTGAGCGGCACCCGCTCCCAGCATGGCTTCGCCCTTGACCCCGTGGAGTTTCCATTTGATACGTGCATCATCCAGATTGAAGCATTCGGCCAGGCCGGACAGCATGTCCTCACCTGTTTCGGCGTCCATTACGGCAAATTTCAGGGAAGAGCTACCGCAGTTAAGGATCAATACCAACTTGCTCATGTTCTACATCTTCCTGTGCTTCGGCTTTATGCCGACAGTGTCGTGTCATCCAAAAGAGGATGGGATTCCCCTGCCGGGGGCTTATGGTCGCAGGAGGGTGCGCCCAATTTTTCAATTCTTGCGAGTTTCAACGCATCACTGGTGCGTGGCACTCGTTTCAATTCTTGGTTTTCACAGTAAACACGCATCCAGGGTGCGCATCACTGGTTTCAATTCTTGCGGGTCTCAACGCATTCAAGGGTGCGTGGCACTCGTTTCAATGCATGACGGGGCAAGCGGCCCGGCCGTGATCGGGTCTCTGACACCCAAGGATAGCGCTTAGCAGCTGGCCAGCAGATCCCGGTGCACCTTGACCACCAGCTTCTTCACCCTGGCGGGCTGGTTGAAGGTGCAGAGCGGACGGTGCAGTTCGCCCGGCCAGAAGATGGCGAAATCCCCCGGTTGCAGTGCCAGATAGCTGGTCTGCTCATCATCGACAAACCAGAGATCGGGATGGGGATGGTCGGCGCCGTCGCTCACGTAGTCGTGGGGGCCCACACCAATCCACTCTTCACCGCGCAGCAGCAACTGGATATCGAGATACTGCTGATGGAATTCGCCACGGCGATCCGCGGCTGGCTCGGTCAGATCCTCGCTCACCAGACAGAACAGGTTCAGGCCATCGATCTCGGTCTTGCCGAGCGGTGCGTCACCCCAGTGAGCCACGCTCTTCACCACCTCGGCTATGATACGGGCCAACGGGGCGGGCAGCGGCGTACGCTGCAGGGTGTTCAGGCTACCGGTGATCATGGCGTCTGTTTCCTGTTAGGTATATCTGGGCGGCATCTTTGCCAGCCAATGAAAAAGGACCTGTGACAGGTCCTTCAATAATGCCGTCTGCAATCCGTGCAAAGCGGTTTAGAGCGTTTGCTCATGTTCTGCTATGGGGGCACTGTTACACACTGGTACGCACCTTGCCAAGAGGCATAATCCCATTTTCATGGTGATCGTACCAGCTGAAACCATATTATTCACCACCCTTTCATCCTCGACTTTGACCAGACGCAAAAACGGGCGCATCAGCGCCCGTTTTTTTCGCAAAACCGTTTAACAACCGGCTTCATTCAAGCCTTTTCGGCGTTTTCCACCGGTTTGGCGTACATCGCACGCCAGATCGCCTTGTGCTCTTCCGGCACCTCTGACTGACGGGTCAGGAAGGCGGCCTGTTCGATGGTATTGGCCTTGCCGGAGACATCTGCCGCCAGATAGTTGCTGGGGAAGAGGCGGTAGCTGCTCCAGATCGCCTTGTCGATCAGCGCGGCCAGTTCGTCCGGATCGCTGAACCCTTCGGTGATGGGGGCGCCGAAGGAGACATGTACCCGCCCCTTCTGGCCGACGATACCGGCGACGATACTCTCGATATCCTCGAACTCGCCCTTCTCGTAGCAGCCGTTGACCGACTTCTCGTAGAGCTCGCGCGCCTTGGCCTTGTCGGTCGGATCCAGCTCATAGCTGATGCTGACCGGCACGATGTTGAGGCTGCGCATGTAGTCAACGAAGTCGATCTTCTGCTTCTTGCCGTCGACGTAGAACATCTTGAGGATGGCGGGATCGGTCTTGTCATCGCCATTCTTGGCACGCCCTTCCTTCTGGGCGATCCAGATGGAGTGCCCTTCGTGGACCGAGTTGCCGATATAGGCCGACAGTTCGCCCAGCACCTTCATCATCTCCCGCGGCCCCTTGGCGGAGCGTTTGACGATAAAGCTCTTGTTGAGTTTCATCAGCTCGGTGGCACAGGGCTTGCGCAGCAGGTTGTCGCCGATGGCGATGCGCACGGTATCGAAGCCATGGCTGTGCAGCCCCCAGTTGACGAACGCCGGGTCCATGGCGATGTCCCTGTGGTTGGAGACAAACAGATAGCCCTGCTCTTTCTTCAGATGCTCAA
This sequence comes from Aeromonas allosaccharophila, assembly GCF_016026615.1. Classification (NCBI taxonomy): domain Bacteria; kingdom Pseudomonadati; phylum Pseudomonadota; class Gammaproteobacteria; order Aeromonadales; family Aeromonadaceae; genus Aeromonas; species Aeromonas allosaccharophila. The sequence continues at coordinate 2,691,235 of NZ_CP065745.1, forward strand.
TCCCAGAGAAGGTCACCCCCTTGGTGGAGGTGGCGATCATGCGGGACATATAGCGGGTGACCCCCATCTGGACCTGATGCACTGTGGTCACCTTTGACCACTTGCGACGCAGGAACAGGCGGATCAGCGGGCGAATGGCCCAGCCAAACCAGTTCATCAGGGAACCGAAACGATACTTGGCGATGGCGCCGATAAATTCATCATCCTGGATCAGCCGTTCGATGGCTGCCGGCACTTCTTCATCACGGTAGGGGCGAATATCCGCGAATCTATCTACTTCAATCACAATGTCAGCCTTGCATGCTAGGGAACCGCAGCCAACCCGCGTTGGCTGGGGAAAATTCAGGGCGCAATTTTACACGCTTTTATGGCAAGGGGTATGTGACAAGCAAGAATAGTGAGATCTGACCAGTTTATTAATCGGATGCCAAGGCCAGCGCGACTGCCGCCTCCGCATGGATGGCGGTGGTGTCGTAGAGCGGCACCGCCGCGCGGGCATCGCCCACCAGCAGGGCTATCTCGGTACAGCCGAGGATCACCGCCTCGGCACCAGCGGCCGCCAGCCCCGCGATAATGGCCAGATACTCGGCCCGCGATGCATCGCGAATGTCGCCAAGGCACAACTCGTCATAGATGATGCGGTGCACCCGCTCCCGCTGCGCCTCGCCGGGCACCAGTACCTCCAGCCCGAACTTCTCCTGCAGGCGCCCCTTGTAGAAATCCTGCTCCATGGTGAAGCGGGTGCCGAGCAGGCCGACCCGGGTTACCCCGTCAGCTTGCAATTTGGCCGCGGTGGCATCGGCGATATGGAGCAGCGGGATATCGATGGCCGCCTCAATCTCGGGGGCGACCTTGTGCATAGTGTTGGTGCCGATCAGCAAGAAATCGGCGCCACCATCCTGCAACTTGCGCGCCTCCGCCGCCAGCAGGCGGGCGGTGGCGGGCCAGTCACCGGCATGCTGCAACCGCTCGATAGCGGCAAAGTCGACGCTGTTGAGCAGCACCCGCGCCGAGTGCAAACCGCCGAGCTGCGCCCGCACCCCGCGGTTGAGTGCCTGATAGTAACTGACGGTGGACTCCCAGCTCATGCCACCCAGCAGACCGATACATTTCATAGGAACTCCTTTCATCCCAAGAGAGGGCCGTACCACGCCACCTTGCAGGCAAGGTCACGCAGGCGAGATAAAAAAGGCCCCGCAGGGCCAACAAGACAGCCGGTAAAGGCCCGGGTCAACCCGGGCTAAATCCAGATCATCCCGACACAGGCCGCCGTCGCCAGCCCCATGCCGAGATTGAAACGCCGCCAGCCCCGGGCGGTGCGAATGATTTGCCGCACCTGGGCACCAAAAAGCACCCAGAACGCCCCGGTGTAGAGGCCGGTAATGAAGAAGATCACCAGCACCCAGAGCGCGGAGGGCCAGTAAGCCTCCCCCGCCAGGGTGAAACCGCTGATGGCGGAGAGCGCCATCATCCACGCCTTGGGGTTGAGCAGTTGCAGCATGGCCCCCTGATGGGCGGGAATGAGCGGCCGGTTGCCCTCGGCCGGGCCGCTGGCGGTCGCCACCTTCCACGCCAGCCAGAGCAGATACGCCGAGCCGATGAGCTTGAGGCCATCGTGCAGCAGCGGCACCTTCTCGAACACCACACCAAGCCCCAGCGCGGTGGCGAGGATCATCAGATTGATCCCCCCCACCACCCCCACCAGCAGGGGAATCGTGCGGCGAAAACCCTGCGCCGCCCCGGCACTGGTGAGCAGCATATTGTTGGGCCCCGGCGTGCCGCAGGTAACCAGGGCAAACCCCGCCAGGGGCAGTAACCAGTTCAGATCCATCTCAACCTCTTGTCGATACAACGCGCCCGTTATGGGGAAAGCCTTCTAATATGCAGAGCCAACCCCGTGGCGACAAGTCAGAAATGCCTCTTTCTCGGCCCCTCGCCCATCAGCGCTACGCGGCTCAATACCAGAGCATCACCACGCAGAGCGCCGTCAGCAGGCCGAGGGAGCCGTTGAGCCTCCGCCAGCCCCGATCCGAGCTGATCCAGTTGCTCAGCTGATGGCCGAACAGCACCCAGACAAAGCAGACCGGCAGCGCCACCAGCACAAACACTGTCATCACCGCCAGCTGACTCGGCCAGTAACTGGCGCCGGACAGGCTGAACAGACTGATGGCGGAGATCCCCATCATCCACGCCTTGGGGTTCAGGAACTGAAAGCCCAGCCCCTCCAGCATGGTCAGCGGACGGGCACGTCGGGCCGGATCCCCGGGGGCACCGGCCACCGCGATACGCCAGGCCAACCACAACAGATAGAGGCTGCCGAAGATCTGCAAACCGAGCCGCAGCAAGGGCCAGCGCTCGAACAGGGGATAGAGCCCCAAGGCCAGTACCAGCTGCAACACCGGCTGCCCCACCCCCACCCCGAGCAGATGTGGCAGGGTGCGGCGCACCCCGAAGTTGGCGCCGGAGGCCGTCAGCATCAGGTTGTTGGGCCCCGGCGTACCGCAGGTGAGCACGGCAAAACCGAACAGGGTGACATACCACTCCATCGTCATATTGTGACTCCTTACTCGCCACATTGTATCGATACAATGTGTGCTATTTGGTTGTGAATAGGCTGAAATTCACGCTATATTGGGAACAAATTTGGATCAATGGATTTATTGTCACCATGACAATCTGGACCCCCGACCTGGCGGCCTTCGATGGCCCCCTCTACCTCAAGCTGGTCAAGGCGATCGAACAGGGGATCGCGAGCGGCGAGCTGCCCCCGCAGACCCGATTGCCCACCCACCGCGCCCTGGCGGATCGCCTGGGTGTCACCGTCGGCACAGTCACCCGCGCCTACGGCGAGGCGGAGCGGCGTGGTCTGCTGGCCGCCCGGGTGGGGCACGGCACCTGGGTCAAGGCGCGCGGGGTCAACGGGGCGAACACGGATCCCGCAAGTGAGTGGGTGATCCGCCAGGAGGAGGGGCATCGCATCGAGCTGTGGCAAAACCTGCCGGTGCAGCTGGATCGGGCGGCGATCATCCGCCCCATGCTGGGGGAAGTGGCGGACGGGGATCTCAACGCCCTGCTCGGCTACGACAAGGAGGCGGGACGGCCGGATCAGCGCCAGCAGTTCGTCGACTGGCTGACGGAGCAAGGGGTGGCCTGCAGTGAGGATCGCCTGCTGTTCAGCCACGGCGCCCAGCACGGCATCATGCTGGCGCTGCTGGCGACCAGTTGCGTGGGGGAGACCATCCTGTGCGAGGGGCTGAGCTACCCCGGCATGCTGGGCAACGCCCGCCAGCTGAAAAATCAGGTGGTGGGACTGGCGATGGACGAAGAGGGGCTGCAGCCCGAGGCGCTGGACGCCGCCTGCCGCACCCGCCGGGCCAAGCTGCTCTACCTCACCCCGACCCTGCAAAACCCCACTACCGCCATCATGAGTCTGGCGCGGCGGGAGGCCATCGTTGCCATCGCCCGTCGCCACGATCTGCTGATCATCGAGGATGACGTCAACGGCCTGCTGCCGGAGCCCCACCCGCAGCCGCTGGTCAATCTGGCACCGGAGCGGGTCATCTATCTGGGCAGTCTGGCCAAGATCGCCTGCGGCGGCTTGCGGGTCGGCTTCGTGCTGACGCCCCCCGCCCTGCGCAGCGCCTTCGCCCAGACCATGCGGCTGTCGAGCTGGATGGTGAGTCCGCTATTGATCGAGCTGGCCTGCAAAATGGTCACTCAGCGCCAGATCATGCCGCTCATCGCGCAGCAGCGGGAGATCCTCAAACGCCGTGGCGAACTGCTGCGCCACCTGCTGCCGACCGCCCGCTGGCAGCCGGGCAGCATGCATGCCTGGCTGCCGCTGCCGGAGCCCTGGCGCAGCCAGCAGTTTGCCGCTGCCGCCGATGCCCTTGACGTCGGCGTGGCGAGCGGGGAACACTTCGCCGCCGGACAGTTTGCCGCCCCGCAAGGGGTGCGCCTGAGTTTGAGCCAACCCGCCACCGACGCCCGGGTCGGCGAAGGGCTGGCCCGACTGGCGCAACTGCTGCAGGGGACGCCCCCCAGCAACCCCCTGCTATAGTCAGGACCAGCCGAGTTGACCGTCACTCTTTATCGTCATTGCCAAGGAGAAGCCATGCCCCCCATGAGAGTCGCCCTGCTGCTTGCCACCCTGCTGCTGGGTGGCTGCGCCTCGTCAACGACCCACCAGCAGTTGGGGGCGGCGCTCAATGGGCTGGAAGGGGAGTTGCAACGGCTGGAAGAGGAGCTGGCGGCCATGAACGGCCTGCACTATCAGAAGGCGATCGATGCACCGCTCAGTTTGCGCCGCTATCTGGGTGCCCCGCAGCCCACACCCGAGGGGCTGGTGCCGGTCAGCAGCAAGCTGGAGGATGGGCCGATCCTTCACTATCAATACCGGCTGCCAGCGAGCATGGCGACCCTGCCTCAGGACAACCTCTGCCAACGCTACGAATTTGAACTGCGCCATCTGGGCCGCCTCGGACAGCTCGATCTGAACTGGCAGGGTGCGAGAGGAGATGGATCTCGCCTGATCCGGCAGACCGAATGCAGCTTCCCGGCCAGCAGCGCACCAGTACAATAACTGTCCATCATGCGCCATCTATTGCCCTGCTGACTACTGTCAACTTTTCACTCGCCCAAAACTGGGCCTATGTGCGCCTTGGCTCTACCATGATCCATTCAATGGTCTGCTCAAAGGAAGTGCGTGCATGACGATACTGCTGCTCGAAGAGGATGCCCTGCTCCGTAGCGCCATCACCCGGGAACTGACCGAACAGGGTGTGCCCGCCGACCGGATCCACTACCACAGCCATCCGGGCCAGGAGCGCAGTGGCCTGCTGGCCCTGCTGCAACAGCAAACCTTCGACGCCATCATCTGTCAGCAAGACAAGCAACAGGGCCTTGAAGGGGCCCGGCTGCTGCACGAGGCACACTATCTCGGCCTGCTGCAACCCGGTTGCGTCTTGCTGCTGCTCGATGCCGATCAGAGCGAGCAGGAGTTTCTCCCCTCGGATCTCTACCTCTCCCTCTATCTGCCGCTCCCCTTCATGACCCGGCAGCTCGCCACCGTGCTCGGCCCGCTGGTGAAATTAAGCAGCCTGACCCGCACCCTGGCCGCCCCCATTCTGTTGCGGGAGTGGCAACTGGCTACCGCTCTGTGCGAAGACCTGCTGTTTCAGCGGGAACATCGCGAGCTGACCCCCTGGCTGGATCGGCTCAAGGGCTACCTGCTGCTGCAATCGGCCGAGCGGGTCACCACCGCCCAGCACTACGCCCTCTGTGCCAACGAGTATCAGGCGAGCTGGCCAAGGGCCGGGTTCTTCTACGCCATGCTGGGGCTCGGCAAGTTGCATAGCGCCCAGACCGACCTGCAGCGCCATCAGGCCAGGCTGCCCTCTGCCACCCGGCTGGAGCTGCGACTCGCCAGCCAACTACACCAGCAGCATTGGCTGGCCGCCTGGGAAACCATGGGGGAGCTGCAGCAGCTTCGCCCCCATCAGCCACGCTGGCATCAGCTGGCGATGCTGCTCGGGCTGGTGCTGCAAGATGAGGAGAAGGTGCTGGAGCAGGCCAACAGTCTGACTCTGCGCCACTTCAGCGAACAGCGCGTCCGGCTCGCCATCGACAGCTTTATGCTCAATGCCAGTCTGGCGGTACTGTGGCACGCCCCCTCCTGCAACCGGATCCGCTCCCTGCAACAGGAGTGGGAGCACCTCAAACGCACCGCCACGCTGGCCCCCCACGAATATGAGCTGCTGCAGGCGTTGATGCTGGGGCTGGATTACCGCTTCGACGAGGCGCTGATCCTGATTGCCCACCACCAACCGGACGAGGGAAACGACAACCACCTCGCCCTGCTGCTCGGCTTTGCGGTCAGCCAGTTCTGCGGGTTGCCGCACCACGCCCGGCGCTACCTGACCCAGCTGGCCCACTACCGCGCCAGAGTGGCGCCCCACCCGCTCACCCATCAGCTGTTCCACCATCTGGTGACCGAGCTGGGCCAGCGCCTGACGATGAGAGAGCAGCGCCTGAGCGAACTGCGCCAGCTGCGCCACAAGGCGATGCAGGCCAGCCAGTATCAGACCGCCCTGCAAGCTGGCTTGCAGCTGCTGGAGGAGTTCCCCGCCCTGCCCGGCGATGCCTGGCAACTGCTGGAGCTGCTGCAACACTGCTGGCCAGCGGGCATGGCCGCTCCCAGGGTGGCGCTGCTGGTCGACACGCTGGAGCGGCGCCTCAAACACAGTCCCGCGTTTCTCGATCAACATGCACAGCAGTATCACCGCACCCTGCACGAGATCCGCAGCCACCTGCAGCCGCACCTCTCCGCCAGTGGCCCCTCCTGCCTTATCGGGGGGCGACCCGAGTCGTCGTGAGCCAAACAGCACACTACCCGGCGGCGTCCGTGGTGCTCTATCAGTGGCGTTCAAATAGAGAGAGGGGAGCCTTGGCTCCCCTCTCTCTATGTTTGCTCTGTGTCAGCTGGTGGCGATGAACGGCGGGATCAATCCAGCGCGTCACTCTCCAGCGCCACTTTCAGAAAATCTTTCCAGCTGATGATGCCGACCAGAGCGCCATTCTCCAGTACCGGCAGGCAGGAGACCCCCTTCTCCAGCATCAGTTTGACGCCGTCGCGCACCGTGAGGTGAGACGCGATGGTGATGAGCTGACGACTCATGATCTGGTGGGCCCGCTTGGTGAGGGTTTCGGTGTCACGGTTCATCTCGGCCTCGGAGTCGAGATAGGGGCTGATGGCGCGAAACAGATCCCGATCCGAGATCACCCCCACCAGCTCGCCCTCCTCCAGCACCAGCAGGTGGCGAAAGTGAGCCTGCTCGAAGATATCCTTGATGACACTGAGTCGATCATCCATTGAAACGGTGGCGACTCGGGTCGTCATAATATCCCTGATATGCATGCTAACCTCCGGTATCCGAACTGGTTTCACTGTTATGGCATGTTTTTGCAGCGTCAGCCAGTGGCCAACCCTTCGCTACAGTGCAAATCTGCGTCATTTCACGTAAGATCCGCGCCAGTTTTTCTCCTCCATTTTGAGCAAGCAGATCCCACCCATGATAGTTGCCAGTCAAATCGAACTGATCCGCGGCGGCCGCAAGCTGCTGGACAACGCCTCCGCCACCATTCACCCCGGCCACAAAGTGGGTCTGGTGGGCAAGAACGGCTGTGGCAAGTCCACCTTTTTTGCACTGGTACGGGGCGAGCTGGCCATCGACAGCGGCACCTTCAGCCTGCCCGCTGGCTGGCAGATCGCAGGTGTCGCGCAGGAGACCCCGGCGCTCGACTGCTCGGCGCTCGAGTACGTGATCGACGGCGACAAGGAGTTCCGCTCGCTGGAAGCCCAGCTGGTACAGGCCGAGCAGGATGATAATGGCCTGCTGGTGGCCGAGCTGCACGGTCGCCTCGATACCATCGGCGCCTACAGCATTCGCGCCCGCGCCGCCGAGCTGTTGCACGGCCTCGGTTTCAGCGACGAGCAACTGAGCTCGCCGGTGCGCAGCTTCTCCGGTGGCTGGCGCATGCGTCTGAACCTCGCCCAGGCACTGCTGTGCCGCTCCGATCTGCTGCTGCTCGATGAACCGACCAACCACCTGGATCTCGATGCCGTCATCTGGCTGGAGAAGTGGCTCAAGGGCTATCAGGGCACGCTGGTGCTGATCTCGCACGACCGCGATTTCCTCGATTCGGTCATCAGTCGCATCATCCATATCGAGAACGGCAAGCTCAACGAATACACCGGCGGCTACTCCGACTTCGAACTGCAGCGCGCCGAACAGCTGGCCCAGCAGCAATCCATGTACGAGAAGCAGCAGCGCGAGATGTCCCACATGCAGGCGTATGTGGACCGCTTCCGCTACAAGGCCTCCAAGGCCCGTCAGGCCCAGAGCCGCCTCAAGGCGATGGAGCGGATGGAGAAGATCCTGCCCGCCCACGCCGATTCCGAATTCAGCTTCGAGTTTCGCGAGCCGTCGGCCCTGCCGACCCCGCTGATCGCCATGGAGAACCTCTCTGCCGGTTACGGCGACAAGGTGATCCTGGAGAAGATCAAACTCAATCTGGTACCGGGTTCCCGCATCGGTCTGCTCGGTCGCAACGGCGCCGGTAAATCCACCTTTATCAAGATGCTGTCGGGCTCCAACCCGCCGCTGTCGGGCAAGCTGGAGGTGAGCGCCGGGGTCAGCATCGGCTACTTCGCCCAGCATCAACTGGAGACCCTGCGTCTCGACGATACCCCGCTCGATCATCTGGCCCGCCTCGCGCCGGACAAATCGGAGCAGGAGCTGCGCAACTATCTGGGCAGCTTCGGCTTTCACGGTGACAAGGCGCTCGACAAGGTTGCCCCCTTCTCCGGCGGCGAAAAAGCGCGGCTGGTGCTGGCGCTGATCACCTGGCAAAAACCGAACCTCTTGCTGCTCGATGAACCGACCAACCACCTGGATCTGGAGATGCGCCACGCCCTGACCATGGCGCTGCAAGGTTTCGAAGGGGCCATGGTGGTGGTGTCGCACGACCGTCACCTGCTGCGTACCACCACGGATGACTTCTATCTGGTCCACGGTGGCCGGGTCGAGCCGTTCGACGGCGATCTGGACGACTACCACAAGTGGCTCGGCGAGCAGGAGAAAGAGGCCAATGCCAAACCGGCGGATGGCCCCGTCTCTGCCAACTCGGCTGTCGCGCGCAAGGATCAGAAACGGCGCGAGGCGGAGTTCCGGCAAGCGACCCGGCCCCTGCGTCAGAAGCTGGAAAAGCTCGAAGCGAGCATGGAGAAGCTGCAAGGCAAGCTTGGCGACATCGAGAGCCAGCTGGCCGACCCCGCCATCTACGAAGAGAGCGCCAAGAACAAGCTCTCCGAGCTGCTCAAATCCCAGGGCCCCCTCAAGGAGCAGCTGGAAGAGGTGGAGCTGGAGTGGATGAGCCTCTCCGAAGAGCTGGAAACCATGGAGCAGGCCTTCTTTGCGTGATGAACAGCTGATGGCCAGTGAGCGGGTCGCCGTCCACGAATTGCCGACGCCGATCGGCTTCTGGCACTGGAGCGGCAAGGTCTATGGTGAGCGCAGCCAGGATTGGCTCACCGTGCAGACGCAGGGGGGCAACGTCAATCTGGCGCTGTTGCTGCACCGGCTCGATCAACTCGGCATCGTGGTCGATCTGACCGACCTGCAACCGGCGCTGGTGCAGACCGAAACGGTGCTGACCCCGTGGCGCACCCTGCGCCAGAGCGCCAAGGCGCGGCTCGACGAGCAGGAGTATCAGTCGATGCTGGCCCATGAGCTGGAGCTGGAGCGGCTGCAACAGGGCGTCCTGTTGCAGACCCTGCGCAGCCTCTCCCTGTTTCGCGGCAACAGCCGCAATTTGTTGAACTATCTATCGTTACTGGGTGCCCAGCAGGGCCCCCTCAGAGATCTAATATGCTGAGCTACCGCCACGCCTTTCACGCCGGCAACCATGCCGACGTGCTGAAACACGCCGTTCAGGCCCTGATCATCGAGTCCCTCAAGAAGAAGGAGAAACCCTTCATCGTGCTGGACACCCATGCCGGTGGCGGTCTCTACGACCTGCGCGGCGACTGGTCCCAGAAGAAGGCCGAGTATGCCGACGGCATCGGCCGCCTGTGGGACGAGCGGGCCCAGTGGTCTGCCATGGCCCCCTATCTGGGGGTCATCGAGGAGATGAACCAGAACGGCGATCTGCACTACTACCCCGGCTCGCCAGAGCTCTCCCGCCGCCTCTCCCGCGAGCAGGACAAGCTGGCGCTGATGGAGCTGCACAACAACGAAGTGGACGATCTGCGCGCCAACATGGGCTATGACCCTCGCGTCGCCGTGCATCACCGTGATGGCTTCGAGGGGCTGATCGCCCTGCTGCCGCCGACCCCGCGCCGCGGGCTGGTGCTGATCGACCCGCCCTATGAGCTGAAGGAAGATTACTTCGCCGTGGTCGATACCCTGAAAAAGGCGCAGAAGCGCTGGGCGACCGGCATCTACGCCCTCTGGTATCCGATCCTCGGGCAAGAGGCGGACAAATCCCGCGACATGCTGCGCGCCATCAAGCGCGAGAACTTCGGCAACGTGCTGGTGGCCGAGCTGGAAGTGGCCGGTCAGACTGCCGACTGGGGCATGAATGGCTCAGGCATGCTGATCATCAGCCCGCCCTGGATGCTGGACGAGCAGATCGAAGCCTTCCTCAAACCCCTGTGTGCCAAGCTGGCACAGGGTGCCGGAGCTCAGTACAAGGTGGAGTGGCTCAACAAGGCCGAGGATTAATCCCCCGCCCCGCGGCGCTCACCGAGTTCAAAAGCAAAAGCCCCATCACGGGGCTTTTGCTATTGGTGCGGCCGGAGTGTGCAGCAGCCTGAACCTGCGCCCCCTAAGAGCGGGCAGGCAGATCCTGTTTCAGCGCAACCAGCAACAGGGCCAGCAGGCCAAAGGGCGGAAACAGGCAGAGCAGGGAGCAGATAAGGGTGACCAGCGCCGGATGCTCGCTCTTGCGGCGCGCCAGTCGCCAGGCGATGACGCCGACGATGATCATCAGCAACGCAATGAACTGGCCAAGCAGGGTGGCATTGATATTCATGAAAGATCCTTTTTCATGGGCAAGTGTGAAGAACCTGTACTTTATCGCCTTGGTTGCGATTGGCAACCGCTGAAGCGCACCAGCAACTCGCCCGTTGATAGGTTCTCTCTATTCTGGCAATAGATGAGAATAGTTTTCATTTAATCTCATTTCGGCGGATACTCTCACCATCAACAGAGGGAGCCGCCATCATGAAAAAGACCATCAGCTTTGCCATCCTGCACTTCGGTGTCGCCTTTACCGTGGCCTACCTGCTGACCGGTGAGCTGCTGACCGCCAGCCTGATCGCCCTGATCGAGCCCGCCGTCAACACGGTCGCCTTCTACTTTCATGACCTTGGCTGGCACAAGCTCAAGCCAAATCACAGCCTGCAGGCCAAGACCAGCAGCTTCGCACTGGTCCACTTCAGCGTCGCCTTCGGGGTTGCCTTCCTGCTGAGCGGCGAGCTGCTCACTGGCGGCGTGATGGCGATGATCGAACCGGCCATCAACACCGTGGTGTTCTTCTTCCACGAGCGGTTGTGGAGCGCCCGCAGTCAGCAACTGGCGCTGGCCTAAGCAACCGGGCAACCCGCCTCCCCCCTTTATCGCGGCCACAAAAAAACCGACATTCCGGCCAGGAATGTCGGGTTTTTCCCGCTTGGCAGCCATTCAGCAGCGCAAGTACGCTCGGCCCCCCTGCTGCATTGCCCTGTAGAGTGTGCTGTAGTAGGCCGATATTCCCTCTTATTTGCTGGTATCTATCGATGAACAAGACCCTGCTTGCCACCCTGCTGTTTGCCCCTCTGCTGGCCAGCGCCGCGACCCCCTCCTTTGACTGCGCCAAAGCCGCCGGGTCGGTCGAAACCCTGATCTGCAAGGATGCCGGACTGGCTGCCCTTGATAACGAACTGGCGGCCCTCTACCCCAAGGCGATTGCCGCGCTCTCTCCCGAACAGCTCAAGACCGAGCGCGCGATGCAGCGCGGCTGGATCAAGGGTCGCAACGACTGCTGGAAGGGGCAGGATCTGCGCCAGTGTGTGGAGGATAACTACCTGCTGCGGATCACCGAGCTGCAGATCAGCGGCGGCCAGCTGATGGTGCCGGCACCGGTCAACTACCAGTGTGGCAAGAGCGTCACTCTCTCCACCTACTTCTATAACGATGCCAAGCTGCCCGCCGCGGTGATCAACCTGAGCGAAGGCGACAAGCAGCAACAAGTGCTCGCCTATGAGGCCCCCAGCGCCAGCGGCGCCCGTTATGAAGGGCAAAACCTCACCTTCTTCACCAAGGGGGACGACGCCACGCTGGAGCGCTACGGCCAGCCAACCCTCACCTGCACAGAGACCCCGACCAAGGGTTGAGCCTGATACGGAGCGGCACGGCCGCTCCGCTTCTTTGAAATCGGATAACCAACCAGCGGCGAGCAACACAGGCCGCGCCCTCTGCACCACTCCCCGCCCACCTTAGCCTTCCCACTCAAGGGGCCCGCTATCCCACCAACGGGCACTCAAGCAGCCTTGATGATTAATTTGTTGATCTTGCTCGGGAATTGACCATCTATCCCTTTCACTTAGTCTGCCCGCCAGTAATATAGCCAATTGGCAACACACGCCTCATCGGAGTCTCCCATGAGCCATGCCAACCCAATCCCGTTGGTGAAACGCAGCAGACTGGAGGCTGAAATTCAGGGGCGGTAGCCATGCCAGCGTTTGCCATGGCCAACGTGCCACTGATTTTCTATACAGTCGTAATGGTTGTGTAAAAAGAAGAGGTCAATCGAATACGACCAGCTTCAGAGGCAGGCACTTAACTGATTAATTTAAAATATTATCTGTGGAATTTCGTATCGGACAGGAGTGGAGTTAGAAAGTAGGTGGTATTAATGTGTTAGTACCGCCTTCCATCTAATAACTGTTATGAGTGTATGGATCTCCTATGGAAAATGAACTCGTATTAGTGGCGCTGGATGCAGAGCAGATAGACAAAGCGAAAGACGAAAATGGGAAGCGTAAACAGATAACCCATGCGCTTGTCGTTGGAAACTACGGGGTGATGTTCGGTACTGAGAAGCAATGCATGAAGTATTACTCGGTCTGGAAGGATATCTTCAAGGACCTATTCGGCAAGAGCTATGAAACTGACCAGTACTATCTCACCACCTACAAAAGCTCCGGCAAAGTGGTGATGGACCTGATAGAAGAGTCAGATAGACGCAAACCCAAAATAGATTTCATCGAAGAAGCGATGAAGCGCGAGAAAAAAGGCTTTGGGGCCAAATTGTTTGGCCGCTAGCAAAACTAATAACCAGAAGTTGCAGTTCGTTCCGGCCTTGAAGGACCTACACCAACCCCTTTTCTCCGCTTCGCTACAAAAATGACGCCTCTGAACAATGGCGTTATAAATACTAGACAATCGATACTTGGTGGTAGTAACAATGACAGAAACTAGTCTTATTGACTTAAAAGCTCTATCTGAACCGGCATGTAAGTTGATTGATGCGGTCAGTAACACAATAGGTGTTTTATATGAGCCGACAAGAATTCGCCGAAAAGCTAGAGCTGAATCTGATTCGCTCGTTATTATGGCTAAAGGAGAGTCTGATGCACTTGTTATTAGGGCTGCTCGACGGATTTCAACACTAGAGACGCGTCGACAAGAAAATATCGAAGGCATAGTCGATAAATCAATTAGCTACCTTGATCATAATGATATTGCCGATGGTGTAACGTTAGATGCTGATTGGTTGTCGTTCTATTTTGATAAATGCCAAGATGTTTCTATAGAGAATGTCCAAAATCTTTGGGCTAAAATACTTGCGGGTGAGGTTTTGGAACCAGAAGCATGCAGTAGAGCTACATTGCTTGTCCTGCAATCTCTAAGTAACAATGATATAAATTTATTTAATCGTTACTGTCAGTTTCTTTTTCATGTCAACGGTGAGTTATTGCGTTTTAAATACTCGTCACTGAACAAACATATCGAAAGCAGAGGAATAAGAGAGTCTGATATTCGTCATCTTCAAGACCTTGGTTTGATACAACCTCAACAACAATTCCATTTTACCAAGAATGAGCGTTATCTAATTGAATATAGTAGTTATAAGTTTGCAATGACTTTGAATGGACATCGTGAGAATCGCACTGAGTTTCTAACTAAAGCTGGACGAGAGCTCTATCGCTTCATTGACATTAAACCATGTGAAAAATACTACGAGATCTTGTTAAGCAGATCGCAGTTGATGGCTCGTAAAGTAAAAGTGTTGGAATAAGTATTTATAATTGAAAATTTAATAACCCGTAGGTTCGATTAGCGAAGCGTAATCGGGCGTTCACGATAGAAATATTTCGTGATAGTGCCAGTTGCCTTCAGAGACCGACTTTCATCCGGTCTCATTTTCCACTTATATCTTTGCTGGCGTAACACCCGATCCAAGGAGATTTATGAAGCCTGACTTAACCGGCTCACGGATTGTACTGCGCACCATTGGCCCGCAAGATGCCGCCAATCTGTTCGAGATTTATGGCAGTCCACTGACCATGGAGTTTGCCTCTGATCCCTGCTTTACCACCCCTGCCATGGTGGCGCAGATGATGGCGAGCGTGGTGCGGCTGGAGCAAACAGGGGAGTCCCTTGAGTGGGCGATTGTCGAACGGGAGGGCAACAAGGTGATCGGCACCTGCGGCCTGCACAGTTTCAGCGAGGCGGGCCGCTGCTGCGAGGTGGGCTGTCTGCTTAATGCGGCCTATTGGCGCAGAGGGTTTATGTCGGAAGCGCTGGGATTGCTGTTCGCCCACGCCAGCACGCTGGGAGTCACCCGCCTCACCGCAGATATCGATGCAGATAACGTCCGCTCTATCGCCCTGTTTGAAAAGCTGGGCTTCCAGGCGCATGCAGGGCGCTATCAGCGCATGCTGCCCTTTGTCTGACCCGAGACCAGAGGCACTACGCCCTCGCCTCTCAGGCCGTTGTGGCAAGGATCAGGCATAAAAAAACCGGAACCCAAGGGTTCCGGTTTTTTTTCATTCCAGCCGAGGCTGGCAAACCAGCAAATTAAGCCTGGTTTTTAACTTCTTTCAGACCGCGGAAAGGAGCTTTGGCACCCAGAGCTTCTTCGATACGGATCAGCTGGTTGTACTTGGCAACACGGTCAGAACGGCTCATGGAACCGGTCTTGATCTGGCCAGCAGCGGTACCAACAGCCAGGTCGGCGATGGTCGCGTCTTCGGTCTCACCAGAGCGGTGGGAGATGACGGCAGTGTAGCCAGCGTCTTTGGCCATCTTGATGGCAGCCAGAGTTTCGGTCAGGGAACCGATCTGGTTGAACTTGATCAGGATGGAGTTGGCAACGCCGTTGTCGATACCACGCTTCAGGATCTTGGTGTTGGTTACGAACAGGTCGTCACCCACGATCTGGATTTTCTTGCCCAGTTCAGCAGTCTGGTAAGCAAAACCGTCCCAGTCAGATTCGTCCAGGCCATCTTCGATGGAGACGATCGGGAACTTGGTGGTCAGGTCAGCCAGGTAGTCAGAGAACTCGTTGGAGGTGAAGATACGACCTTCGCCTTTCAGGTTGTACTCTTTCTTCTCTGCGTCGTAGAACTCGGAAGCAGCACAGTCCATCGCCAGAGTGATGTCGGTGCCCAGCTTGTAACCGGCAGCAGCAACGGCTTCAGCGATAACTTCCAGCGCTTCGGCGTTGGATTTCAGGTTAGGAGCGAAACCACCTTCGTCACCGACTGCAGTGTTGTAGCCCTTGGACTTCAGCACTTTGGCCAGGTTGTGGAACACTTCAGCGCCCATGCGGACAGCTTCTTTCAGGGTCTTGGCGCCAACCGGCTGGATCATGAACTCCTGGATGTCGACGTTGTTGTCGGCGTGCTCACCACCGTTGATGATGTTCATCATCGGCAGCGGCATGGAGTAAACACCAGCAGTGCCATTCAGCTCGGCGATGTGGGCGTACAGCGGCATGCCTTTGGCAGCAGCAGCAGCTTTGGCGTTAGCCAGGGAAACAGCCAGAATGGCGTTGGCGCCGAACTTGGATTTGTTCTCGGTACCGTCGAGGTCGATCATGATCTGGTCAACAGTGGCCTGGTCCTTGGCATCTTTACCCAGCAGAGCTTGAGCGATCGGGCCGTTTACGGCTTCGAGGGCTTTCAGCACGCCTTTACCCAGGAAACGGCTCTTGTCGCCGTCACGCAGTTCCAGCGCTTCGCGGGAACCGGTAGACGCGCCAGACGGAGCGGCTGCCATACCAACAAAACCACCTTCCAGGTGAACTTCGGCCTCAACGGTCGGGTTACCACGGGAGTCGATGATTTCACGACCGATCACTTTAACGATCTTGGACATGTGTATTTCCTCAGGTTTCGTAAAAAAACAACAAAAATATGCCAAAAAAAGCGGCTGTGGCACAGGCCCCAACCGCATTTATTTTAAATTACTTCAAATTACGCTTCTGATACTCGCCTGCCGCCTTCACAAAACCGGCAAACAGAGCGTGGCCATCACGGGGAGTTGAGGTGAACTCCGGGTGGAACTGCGCGGCCACGAACCAGGGGTGATCCGGGATCTCGATGATTTCCACCAACTTCTTGTCGGCGGAGAGACCGGTCACTTTCAGACCTGCCGCTTCAATCTGCGGCAGCAGCTTGTTGTTTACTTCGTAACGGTGACGGTGACGCTCGTAAATGGTCGGGCTGCCGTACATCTGACGCACCTTGGAATCTTCGACCAGGTGGCAGAGCTGGGAACCCAGACGCATGGTACCGCCCAGATCAGACTTCTCGGTACGGGTCTCGACGTTGCCTTCTTCATCCACCCACTCGGTGATGAGGCCGACGACCGGATACGCGCAATCTTTCTTGAATTCGGAGGAGTGAGCCCCTGCCATGCCCGCGACGTTGCGAGCGAATTCGATCATGGCAACCTGCATGCCGAGGCAGATACCCAGGTAAGGGATCTTGTTCTCGCGGGCATACTGGGCAGCCAGGATTTTGCCTTCCACGCCACGCTCACCGAAGCCACCCGGTACCAGAATCGCATCCAGACCTTCCAGCAGCTCGAAGCCACGGGTCTCGATGTCCTGGGAGTCGATGTACTTGATGTTGACGGAGAGACGAGTCTTCAGACCACCGTGCTTGAGTGCTTCGTTGACGGACTTGTAGGCATCCGGCAGGGAGACGTACTTGCCGACCATACCGATGGTCACTTCTGCAGTCGGGTTGGCCTCTTCGAAGACAACCTGTTCCCACTCGGACAGATCGGCTTCTTTGCACTCCAGACCGAAACGCTCGGTGAAGTAGGAGTCCAGATTCTGGGATTTCAGCAGTGCCGGGATCTTGTAGATGGAGTCGACGTCTTTCATGGAGATGACGGCGCGCTCGGGCACGTTGCAGAACAGGGCGATCTTGGCACGCTCGTTGGCCGGAATGGCACGGTCGGAGCGGCAGATCAGCACATCCGGCTGGATACCGATGGAGAGCAGCTCTTTGACGGAGTGCTGGGTCGGCTTGGTCTTCACTTCACCGGCAGCAGCCAGGTAAGGAACCAGCGTCAGGTGCATGAACATGGCGTT
The DNA here is from genome assembly GCF_016026615.1 of Aeromonas allosaccharophila. Lineage (NCBI taxonomy): Bacteria > Pseudomonadati > Pseudomonadota > Gammaproteobacteria > Aeromonadales > Aeromonadaceae > Aeromonas > Aeromonas allosaccharophila. Next base: position 2,708,386 of record NZ_CP065745.1, read on the forward strand.
GTTGCGGCCCACTTCGGCAGCCAGCTGACGAATGGCTTCGAGGAACGGCAGGGACTCGATGTCACCCACAGTACCGCCCACTTCGACGATGGCAACCTGATGGCCTTCGGCACCGGCAATCACCCGCTCTTTGATGGCGTTGGTGATGTGCGGGATAACCTGAATGGTGGCGCCCAGATAGTCACCACGACGCTCTTTACGCAGTACGTCGGCGTAGATACGGCCGGTGGTAAAGTTGTTGCGACGGGTCATCTTGGTGCGGATGAAACGCTCGTAGTGGCCCAAATCCAGATCGGTTTCGGCCCCGTCCTCGGTTACGAACACTTCACCATGCTGGGTCGGGCTCATGGTGCCCGGATCCACGTTGATGTACGGGTCCAGTTTCATGATGGTCACATCCAGACCACGGGCTTCCAGAATGGCTGCCAGAGAAGCTGCGGCAATGCCTTTGCCGAGGGATGAAACAACGCCACCAGTAACAAAAATATATTTGGTCGTCATGCTGAACCTGAAAGAAGTTTAGGGAATTTTAAGGGGTGCTTCGGGGATGAAGCAGGACGGGGAAACAGTATACCAAAAACCCCTCTCCCAAACAATGAGCAAAAATCTATCAGGCTCACCGCCCCCCCATCTTGCGCCAAATCAACTTTGCTCGGTTTCCTTGGCCCGATCCCAGGCAGCATCGAGCTTTTCGAGGGTGCAATCGGTCATTTTCAAGCCTTCTGCGGCGATAAACTGCTCAACCTGACGAAAACGACGTTCGAACTTGGTATTGGCGCCCCGCAGTACCTGCTCCGGATCCTTGCCCAGATGACGCACCAGATTGACGGTGGCAAACAGCAGGTCGCCGAGCTCGTCGCTCACCCGCGCCTCGTCCACATCGGCCATCAGCGCCTCTTCCATCACCTCGTCGATCTCTTCGTGGATCTTGTCCACCACCGGCCCCAGCGTCTTCCAGTCAAAACCGACGGTGGCGCAGCGCTTCTGAATTTTGGCGGCGCGGGTCAGGGCTGGCAGCGCCTGCGGGATGTCGTCCAGCACGCTCTCTTGATCGAGTGCCGCTCGCTCCTTGGCTTTTTCTGCCTCCCAGTTCGCTTTTACCGCCTGCTCGTTGGAAAGATCTGCATCGGAAAACACATGGGGATGGCGGCGAATGAGCTTTTCGCTCACCGCGTCGACGATATCGGCAAAGTCGAACAAGCCGCGCTCTTTACCCAGCTGGGCGTAGAACACCACCTGAAACAGCAGGTCGCCCAACTCCCCTTTCAACCCCTGCCAATCCTCGGTCTCGATGGCATCGGCCACTTCGTAGGCCTCTTCCAGAGTGTGCGGCACTATGCTCTGGAAGTCCTGTTTCAGATCCCAGGGACAGCCGTTTTGCGGATCGCGCAGACGCGCCATGATATCGAGCAGTTGAGAGAGGTCGTAACGTTGAGACATGGGATATTCGCTTGTTGATTCGTTCAAAAAGGGTCGGAAATGCAGACCGGCCACAGGGGCCGGTCGGTTCGATAATTACAGCCGCTTGGCGCTGATCACGTCGTTAAGCTGACTGAGCTTGGCCAACGCCCGGTTGAAGGCGTTGATGTTGTAAATCTCCAGCTCCATGTCGATCTCGGCGGTCTGCTCACGCACATTGGAGCGCGAGCGCACCCCCATCACGTTGATCTTCTCGTTGGCCAGCACTGTGGTGATATCGCGCAGCAGGCCGGAGCGATCGTTGGAGATAATCCGGATGGTGAGGCCGTAGCCGCCGGAGTAGTTCTCGCCCCACACCGCATCGATCAGCCGCTCCGGATTGCGCCGTGACAGCTCCTTGAGCTGCTCGCAATCTTCCCGGTGGATCGAGACGCCGCGCCCCATGGTGATGAAGCCCTGAATGGAGTCCCCAGGAATAGGCTGGCAGCAGCGGGCGATATGGGTCATCAGGTTGCCGACCCCTTCCACTACTATGTGATCCTTGGGCTTGTGGCGCATCGGCGCATTGGCCTTCTGCTCCAGTTTCTCCAGCAGGCGACGATCTTCCTCTTCCGCCGTCGGCTTGTTGTAGCAGGTGTCGAGATAGTTGAGCACCTGGTTGATGCGGATATCGCCGCTGCCGATACCGGCCAGCAGATCGTCGGTGCTCTCCAGATTGAAGCGGCGCAGCATGTTGCCCTTGTCGATCTTGGACATGCTGAGGTTGTGGCGATCCAGCTCCTTCTCGAACAGCTCGCGACCGGCCACGATATTCTTGTCCCGATCCAGCTTTCTGAACCAGGTTGCCACCTTGGCCCGCGCCCGGCTGGAGCGCAGGAAGCCGGAGTTGGGGTTCATCCAGTCGCGGCTCGGGTTCGGCTCTTTCTGGGTGATCACCTCCACCTGATCGCCGGTCTGCAGCGCGTAGGTAAACGGTACGATGCGACCGTCTATCTTGGCGCCGATGCAGCGGTGGCCGATCATGCTGTGGACGTGATAGGCGAAATCGAGCGGTGTGGCGCCCGCCGGCAGGTCGATCACATCCCCTTTCGGGGTGAAGACGTAGACCCGGTCCTCGAACACCTGACTGCGCAGATCCTCGAGCAGGGAGCCGCTCTCGGAGAGATCCTCCTGCCAGGCGAGCAGCTTGCGCAGCCACTCGATCTTGTCTTCGAAGGTGTTGGCCTTGCCGCCAGCCTGCGCCCCTTCCTTGTAACGCCAGTGTGCCGCGACGCCGAGCTCGGCATCCTGATGCATCTGGTCGGTACGGATCTGGATTTCGACGGTCTTGCCCTCCGGCCCCACCACAACGGTGTGGATCGACTGATAGCCGTTCGGTTTGGGGTTGGCGACATAGTCGTCAAACTCGCGGGGAATGTGGTGGAACTGGGTATGCACGATACCGAGCGCCGCATAGCAATCCTGCAGCCGCTTGGTCACTACCCGCACTGCGCGCACGTCGAACAGCTCGTTGAATTCGAGGTGCTTCTTCTGCATCTTGCGCCAGATGCTGTAGATATGTTTCGGACGGCCATAAACCTCCGCTTCCACCCCGGCCTCTTTCAGGCCATTACGCAGCGATTGCACAAACTCGCGGATGTAGCGTTCGCGATCGAGCCGCTTCTCATCGAGCTGTTTGGCGATCTGCTTGTAGGTATCCGGGTGCAGGTAGCGGAAGGCGAGATCTTCCAGCTCCCACTTGAGCTGGCCGATGCCGAGACGGTTAGCGAGCGGCGCATAGATGTTGGTGATCTCCTGGGCCATCAGCACCCGGGTCTCTTCATCTGCTGTCTTCGCTTCCCGCAGGCAGGCGATCCGCTCCGCCAGCTTGATCACCACGGCGCGCACATCCTCGACCATAGCAAGCAGCATGCGACGCACGTTGTCGACCTGCTCCGGCGAGGTTTCACTGCGATGGAGGGTCTGCAGGGAGCGGATGGCTTCCATCTCCAGCACCCCTTCCACCAGCTTGGCGATCTTGGAGCCGAAGTCCTCGTCCATCCGCTCCTGACTGATGAGACCGGCTTCGACGAAGGGGTAGATGATGGCCGCTTTGAGGGTACCGATATCCATGCTGAGCATCTGCAGGATGCCCACCATTTCGATGCCGCGCACCAGCAACTTGCTGGTCAGCGCCTCGTCACCGAGCGTCAGACAGTACTGGTAAACGGTTCGCAGCTGATCCTTGTCACTGTCACTCAAGGAGAGCGAGCCGACCCACTCCTCCAGGGTGAAGTTGTCTTTCAAATGAATATCGCGAACCGCAACCATGGTATCAATCCTTTAAATTATCGGGCCGAAAGCTGTCACTTTCTCCCTCTCATGAGATTGCCTCAAATGGGGATATCCAGCGCACTTTTCAAGGCATATTGTCCAGAAAGACAATAGAACGCGCCAACAGGCCCTGCCGAACGACAAGGGTCTAGATTACCCCAATCACATCTGATCAAACAGCCGGATGACCAATCAGGCATCGCCAAACTGATGAGTCATTTACTCCCGTTCAAACAGTGCCATGGACTCCAGATGACCGCTGCTACGGAACATCTGGATACCCCACAGCCTAGATCCGTTCAAACAGTGCCATGGACTCCAGATGACCGCTGCTACGGAACATCTGGATACCCCGCAGCCTAGATCCGTTCAAACAGTGCCATGGACTCCAGATGACCGGTGTGAGGGAACATGTCGAGCATGCCGAGGCGCACCAGACGATAACCCCCTTTCACCAGCACCTGACTGTCCCGCGCCAGGGTGACCGGGTTACAGGAGACGTAGACCACCCGCTTGGGTGAGAGTTTCACGACGTGCCCCATCACTTCCAGCGCACCGGGGCGAGCCGGATCAAGCAGCACCAGATCAAACCCTTCCCGCGCCCAGGACATGCCAACGATGTCATCGCTCAGGTCGGCCTTGTAGAAACGGGCATTGCTGATGCCGTTGCTACGGGCGTTCTCTTCGGCCCGCTGCACCATGGCCAGTTCACCTTCCACTCCCACCACTTCGCGAGCCTGACGGGCCAGCGGCAGGGTGAAGTTGCCGATACCACAGAAGAGATCGAGCACCTTGTCATCCTTGCTCGCCCCGAGCCATGTCAGCGCCTGCTCCACCATGCTCTGGTTGATGGGGCCGTTGACCTGAATGAAATCACCGGGAGCAAATGCAAGAGACAGGCCATCCAGCGAGTAGGATGGGGAAAATTGTTGCTGCAGCGCTTCAATGCGCTCATCAGCCGCCTGCAGATAGAGGTCGATCCCCTGCGCTTTGGCAAACTCCACCAGCAGGGCGCGATCCGCCTCATTGGGGCGGCCGGTGTGGCGCAGCAGCATCATGATCCCCTGCTCGGCCTGAATCAGCTCGGCATGGCCCAGCTCGCGCTGGCTCTTGAGGCGATTGAGGCACTCACGCAGCGGGGCAATTAGCGCAGAGAGCGGCTCGGCCAGCACCGGGCAACCGTCAATCTCCACCAGATCGTTGCTGTTGCGGCGACGGAAACCGACCCGGGTGCAACGACCGTTCTTGTCAAATTTGATGGCCAGACGACAGACCCGACGGTAGGCGCGATCTTCACCGGTCAGTACCGGCTCGAGCGCCGGCGCCTTGATGCTGCCCAACCGCTCGAACAGGCTGACCAGCCCGGCCGCCTTGGCCGCTTGCTGATCGGCAACCGACATGTGCTGGGCACTGCAACCGCCGCACTCGCGGTAGTGGCTGCAGAAGGGGGCGATGCGGTTGGCCGCCGGGGTCACCACCTGTTGCAAGGCGGCGTGACCATACTGTTTTTTCTCTTCGGTGATGCGCGCCTTGACGGTCTCGCCGGGCAGTGCCCCTTCGACGAAGATCGCCTTGCCCTGATGGCGACCGATACCGACGCAGTGGTGATCGAGGGTGTCTATCGTAAATTCAATGCGTTGGAGCTGGGTGGACTTCTTTTGGGGCTTGAAAAACTGGGCCATAAAACTTGGTGCCTATAGGTGGCTATGTCATGATTGTGGAATCTGCTGCCGGGTATTGTCCCACAAGAATAATAGTATGACCAAATACGGCCTGAGAGCCCGTGCATTGCCATCAACCCTATCGCCAACCCTGTTCACTGGTGGCCTGTTCGTATGACCAAATATGGCCTGAGAGCACGCGTTCTCGCCTTCACCATCCTGCCGACCCTGATCATCGGTGGCCTGATGGCCGGTTACTTCACCTTCCACCGCTACCAGCAGCTGGAAAACAACCTCATTGATCAGGGGATCAACATCATCGAACCGCTGGCGATTGCCAGTGAATATGGCATGACCCAACACAGTCGCGAATCCCTCAAGCGGCTGATTGGCCTGACCCATCGCAAGAACTCCCCCTTCATCAAATCCATCGCTGTCTTCACCCAGGACAACCAGCTGTTCGTCACCTCGAACTACCACCGGGATTTCACCCGGCTCAGACTGCCCGATGGCGAGCCCATTCCGGATCTGACCAGCGTGACGTTTCAGGGGGACGACATCATTTTGCGCACCCCGATCCAGGCCGAAACCAGCCTCGATGGCTTCCCGCTGCCAAGCGATGTAGAGCCACCGATGATCGGCTACATCTCGATGCAGATGGCGACCGATCGGGCCATGCTGTTGCAGTACCGCGACACCTTCTTTGCGGTGATCATGGTGCTCATCGGGGTCGCCTTCAGTACCCTGTTTGGCTTCCGTCTGGTCAAGAGCGTGACCCAGCCCATCACCAACATGGTGCAGGCGGTGCACAAGATCAGGGAGGGGCGGCTCGATACCCGGGTCAGCGGCGAGCTGACCGGCGAGCTGGATATGCTGAAAAACGGCATCAACGCCATGGCCAAGGCGCTCTCCGAATATCACGAAGAGATGCAGCAGAATATCGATCAGGCCACCTCGGATTTACGCGAAACGCTGGAGCAGATCGAGATCCAGAACGTCGAGCTCGATATGGCCAAAAAACGGGCGCAAGAGGCGGCACGGGTCAAGTCGGAGTTTCTTGCCAACATGTCTCACGAGCTGCGCACGCCGCTCAATGGCGTTATCGGTTTTACCCGCCAGTTGCTGAAAACCAGCCTGACCCCGAGCCAGACCGACTACATGCAGACCATCGAGAAGTCGGCGCGCAACCTGCTTGGCATCATCAACGACATCCTCGACTTCTCGAAGCTGGAGGCGGGCAAGCTGCAGTTGGAGCATATCCCGTTCAGCCTGCGCGACACCCTCAACGAAACCATGCACCTGCTCGGCCCCAGCGCCCACGACAAGCAACTGGAGCTCTCGCTAAGGGTAGATGCCGACGTGCCGGACTCCCTCACCGGCGACCCCATGCGGCTGCAGCAGGTGCTGACCAACCTCGCCGGCAACGCCATCAAGTTCACCGAGCAGGGCAACGTGGATGTCCATATCGAGCAGATAGGCAGTGGCAACCACAAGGTGAGACTCAACATCAGGATCCGCGATACCGGTATCGGCATCTCGCAAGAGCAGCAGCGCCAACTGTTCCAGGCCTTCAATCAGGCCGACTCCTCCATCTCCCGCCGTTATGGCGGCACCGGTCTTGGCCTGGTCATTACCCAGAAGCTGGTGCAGCAGATGGGCGGCCAGATCCGCTTCGAATCGGAGCTGGACAAGGGCTCGATCTTCTCGTTCAGTCTCGATGTAGAGGTCTCGCCCCTGCCCCAGACCGATCAATTGCCGCTGGATCGGATCCGTGGCAAACGGCTCTGGCTGCTGGAGCCGGATCCCTTCGCCCAAGCTTCCCTGCTCGCCCTGCTGGCGGAGTGGCAACTCGACGTGCAGCCACTGACCAGCGATGACCCCTGGCCCGCGATGAGCGAGCAGGAGATGGTGATCATCGGCAGCAGCACCCTGCATACGCCACAGCAGGTGATCAGCCGCCTCGACAGCCTGAGCGGCCAGCAGCAGAACACCATAGTGCTGCTCAGCAGCCACGAGCCGGCGCTCTACGAGGTGATGCTGGCCCACGGCGCCCAGCACTGCCTCTCCAAACCGGTCAACCACCGCAAGCTGCTGCACGCCCTGCTCTCGCCCGAGGCGAGCCGCCAGAAGCTGCCCGCCCAACCCGCGCCGCGTCAGTTGCAGCCGATCAAGGTGCTGGCGGTGGATGACAACGCCGCCAACCTCAAGCTGATCGCCGCCATGCTCAAGGAGATGGTGAGTCAGGTGGTGGTGTGCAAAAACGGCAAGGAGGCGGTCAAGCAGGCCCAGAGCCAGCCGTTCGACATCATCTTCATGGATATCCAGATGCCGATCATGGATGGCATCAGCGCCACCCAGGCGATCCGCAACCAGTCACTCAATACCACCACCCCAATCGTGGCGGTGACCGCCCACGCCATCCCCGGCGAGCGGGAACGGCTGATCCGCCAGGGAATGGACGACTATCTGGCCAAGCCCATCGACGAGACCATGCTGGCCCAGCTCATCACCGACTTTGCCTATCGCCGCCACCAGAATGACGGCGCCCAGCAAATAGACTGGGCGCTGGCGGTGCGGCAGGCGGCGGGCAAAGAGGATCTCGCCAAAGAGATGCTGACCATGCTGCTGGCCAGTTTCGACGAGGTCGAGCCGGTGCTGGATAGCGCACTGGCGGGCGAAATTGAAGATAGCGAGGTGCTGGCCCAGCTCCATCGCCTCAACGGTGGCTGTGCCTATTCCGGGGTGCCGGGGCTGCAACGGCTGCTCTCCCAGCTGGAGCAACAGCTGCGCGACGGCATGCCGGTCAGCGAGCTGGAACCCGAGTTGCTGGAGCTGCAAGATGCGCTGGAACTGGTGCGCCAGGAGGCGCCCCGCTATCTCGGTAAGGCTTGATTGGCTTGACCCGAACTGTACCGGCCCCCGCTTTTTCTGACGCGAGGGCCGCCAGATGGTAAAGTTGCGCCGTTTACACAGGAGTCAGCATGACCAACAACGATATTCTGCGCCGTCTGCGCTACGCCCTCACCATCAGCAACGACGAGATGGTCGAGATGTTTGCCAAGGGCAACCTGACGGTCACTCACGCCCAGCTGCACAGCTGGTTGATGAAAGAGGCGGCTGAAGGTGAAGAGCAAGAGGCAGGCTATGTCGCCTGTCCCGACTCGGCCCTGAGCCAGTTCCTCGATGGCTTCATCATCGCCCGCCGCGGCGTGCGGGAAGATGCCCCGGCCCAGGTGATCCCGAACCGGATCAACAACAACATGATCCTGCGCAAGCTGCGCATCGGCCTCAACTACAAGGAAGAGGACATGCTCGGCACGCTCAAGCTCGCCGACTTCAACCTCTCCAAGTCCGAGCTCAGTGCCCTGTTCCGCTCCAAGGATCACAAGCACTATCAGGATTGCGGGGATCAGATCCTGCGCAACTTCCTGATCGGGCTCACTGCCAAGTACCGCAGCTAACCAGCAGCGCAACTGACCGGGCAAGGCCTTCGACATGTGCCAGCGACTCACTCCCCCCACGCTCAGCAGACTGGCTGTGGCAGGGGGATGGCGCTGGCGCTGTCTTCTTCCCCTCTTCTTCCTGCCACCAGTTCTGCTACTGGGCGCCTGCACCCCGTCCGAATACCAGCTCTCGACCCGCTATCAGAGCGCCAACCAGAACGAGCGGATCGCCTTTCTGATCCTCCACTACACCGACGAAGACGATGCCAACTCCCTGCGCCTGCTGACCGAGCCGGAGCACAAGGTGAGCGCCCACTACCTGATCCCCCACGACAGCCGCGAGACCCCGCTACCGGTCTATCAGCTGGTGCCGGACAGTGCGCGCGCCTGGCATGCGGGACGCAGCCACTGGCACCAATATGCCGGGCTCAATGCCAGCTCCCTTGGCATCGAGATCGTCAACCTCGGCTATCCAGCGGAAGATGAGTCGTTGGCCCCCGATGCCCGCCGCTGGCAACCCTATACCCCGCAGCAGATTGCCGCCGTCGGCGCCCTCAGTCGGGAGCTGGTCGCCCGCTACCAGATTCCACCGACCCAGGTGCTGGGCCACAGCGATGTCGCCCCCGAGCGCAAGCAGGATCCCGGCCCCCACTTCCCCTGGCGCCAGCTCTATCTGACGTACGGGGTCGGCGCCTGGCCCGATGAAGATCGGGTAGCCGAGCTACTGGCCAGCCCCTTGCCCGACTGGGATGCGGCAATGTGGCAACAACAGCTGGCCCGCTATGGCTACGGCCTGCCCCAGACCGGCCAGTGGGATGAGCAGAGCCGCGCCGTCATGCGCGCCTTTCAGCTCCACTTTCGCGCCAGCAAGGTCGATAGCGAAGCGGACCGCGAGTGTCAGGCCATCCTGATGGCGCTGCTCGAAAAATACTTCCCCTAATCCTCATCCATTGTCCCCGCTGCTGCGTACTGTTTGATAGCCGTTAGCTATCAAACAGTTAGGCACAAGCAATTGTCCCTGCATTTTGCAAGGCGTTATTCTGACTGCGTTCCAAAAGAGAATTTAAAACTGATTTCCAAATCTGGAGGTGAATGATGAAAAGCCCGATTGGTCTTGATACTGCTCAATCACAAGCCCTGGCAGCCGAGTTGAACAAATTGCTGGCCAGCTACCAGATCCTCTACATGAACGTGCGCGGCTTCCACTGGAATATCCGTGGCAATCAGTTCTTCGAACTGCACCTGAAATTTGAAGAGATTTACAACGACCTGCTGCTGAAAGTCGATGCACTGGCCGAGCGGATCCTGACGCTGGATGGGGTGCCGATGCACAGCTTCAGCGACTACCTGAAAGTCTCTGCCATCCCCGAGCAGAAAGGTCTGCACGATGGCCGCGCCTGTGTCGAATCCCTGCTGGAGAGCTTCCGCGAACTGCTGGTCGCCCAGCGCCGCATTCTGGGTCAGGCAGCCGAAGCCGGTGATGAGGGCACTGCCTCCATCCTCTCCGACTATGTGCAGCAGCAGGAAAAACTGGTCTGGATGCTGCGCGCTTATCTGGCCTGATAGTGAACCAAGCCGGCTATACGCACGTATGAAGGCTTGATGAAGTAGCGGGCCGGGATCACCTGACCAGACTCGGCCCAACCCGCTTGATTGTTATGTTCTGTTGCAAACCTGAGTTGTCTCTCCTTTTATCCACCCGCTTGCCGCCCTGTTTGGGCGGCTTTTTTTATTTTTGATCTGCATCAAGGGAACCTTAATTGGCAAATTGAATACCTATTAAGTTTTTCACGAGGGGAATAGAATCGCCACAAAACAAACAACTGAAATGTCCAATTAGGAGAGACATGATGTTTTGTGTGCAATGTGAACAGACAATTCGTACCCCGGCAGGCAACGGCTGTGCCTACGCACAAGGTATGTGCGGCAAGACGGCGGAAACCTCGGATCTGCAAGATGTGCTGATCTATACCCTGCAGGGACTCAGCGCCTGGGCGCTGGCCGCCCGCGAGCAGGGCATCATCGACCGCGAAATCGATGCCTTCGTGCCCAAGGCCTTCTTCGCCACCCTCACCAACGTCAACTTCGACTCGAATCGCATCGTGGCCTACGTCAATCAGGCCCTTGCCTATCGCCAGCAGTTGGCCGATCGTCTGGCCGCCATGGCGGTGCAGGTGAACGACTTGCCGCAATCCGCTCACTTCGAGCCCGGCGCCGAGCTGCTGGAACAGCTCGCCCATGCCGCGCCAGCCGCCCCCAATCGGGGCAAGAGCGAGGTGAACGAAGACATCATGGGGCTGCGCCTGCTCTGCCTTTACGGCCTCAAGGGCGCCGCCGCCTATATGGAGCACGCCCGGGTACTGGATCAGCAGAGTGACGAGGTGGCCGCCGAATTCCACCGCATCATGAGCTGGCTCAGCACAGACCCGAGCGAAATGGGTCGGCTGTTCAGCTGCGCCATGGAGATCGGTCAGCTCAACTTCAAAATCATGGAGATGCTGGATCTCGGTGAAACCAGCGCCTTCGGCCACCCGGAACCGACCCAGGTCAGAGTCACCCCCATCCCCGGCAAGTGCATTCTGGTCTCCGGCCACGACATGGTGGATCTCAAGCTCATTCTGGAGCAGACCAGGGGGACCGGCATCCATGTCTACACCCACGGCGAGATGCTGCCCGCGCTGGCCTACCCCTTCTTCAAACAGTACCCCCATCTGGTGGGCAACTACGGCTCCGCCTGGCAGAACCAGCAGAAGGAGTTTGCCAACTTCCCGGGCGCCGTGGTGATGACCTCCAACTGCATCATCGACCCGAATGTGGGCAACTACTCGGATCGCATCTTCACCCGCTCCATCGTCGGCTGGCCGGGCGTAACCCATCTGGAAGGGGATGATTTCTCGGCCGTGATCGCCAAGGCGCAAGCGCTGGAAGGCTTCAAGCACACCGAGCTGGAGCACTTCATCACCATCGGCTTTGCCCGCAACGCCCTGATGCAGGCCGCACCGGCGGTGATTGAGAAGGTAAAAGCCGGGGAGATCAGCCACTTCTTCCTAGTGGGTGGCTGTGACGGCGACAAGGCCGAGCGCGCCTACTTCACCGAGTTTGCCAAGGCGGCACCGCGCGACAGCCTGCTACTCACGCTGGGCTGCGGCAAGTACAAGTTCAACAAGCTCGACTTTGGTGACATCGGCGGCATTCCGCGTCTGCTGGATGTGGGTCAGTGCAACGATGCCTACTCCGCCATTCAGCTGGCGCTGGCGCTCTCCGAGGCGTTCGAGTGCGGGGTCAACGATCTGCCGCTGACGCTGGTGCTCTCCTGGTTCGAGCAGAAAGCCATCGTCATTCTGCTCACCCTGCTCTCCCTTGGGGTGAAAGACATTCGTACCGGGCCGACCGCCCCCGCCTTCCTCACCCCGGCCCTGCTCAAGGTGCTGGAGGAGCAGTTTGGCCTGAAAGGGACCACCACGGCCGAGGCTGACTTGGCCGAGATCCTGGCGGCCTGATCGGTTCCATATCCGCCTTACACGCTCAGTATGTTGTAAGCGTTTGGCGAGCCGCCCGGCTCGCCTTTTTTCTGGATCCGGCTTTTTCATCAGACGTTTTTCAAACCGTTTCAAACATAAGGAGCCTTGTGATGACCTCTCTCACGCTCACCTGCATTGGCCGCCAACAGAACACCCACGACGTAGTGAGCTGGCAGCTGGCGCCGCTTTCCGGCAACCTCCCTCCCGTACTGGCTGGCCAGTGCATCACCTTGCACACCGAGATTGACGGCAAGCCCCACAGCCGCGCCTATACCCTCTCCTCCAGCCCGCAGGATGCGTGCTGGCAGGTGACTATCAAGGATGTGGGACGGGTCTCCCGCCATCTGCACCAGACCTTGCAGGTGGGAGACAAGATCCGGGCCGATGGCCCGTTCGGCGATTTCAACCTGACCAACCTGCCCTGCGAGCGGCCGCTGCTGCTCAGTGCCGGTTCCGGCATCACCCCCATGTGGGCCATGCTGCGGGACGAGCTTGCCAAACGGCCGGATGCCGATATCCGCTTTATTCACAGCGCCAGAACCCCCGAGGATGTGATCTTTGCAGGCGAGCTGGCTGCACTGGCTGAGACTCATCCCGGTGTACGCCATGCCCTGATTCTGGAAGAGGCGCCTGCAGATCACCCCTGGATTGGCCGACTCACCCCCGCCATGCTGGCCGAACTGGCCCCAGATCTGCGCGAACGCCATGTCTATCTCTGCGGCCCTGCGCCCTATATGACAGCGGTTTATAGCATGCTGGCAAAGCTGGGGTTGCCGCCGGAGCAACTGCATCAGGAGTCCTTTGGTCTTCCCCCCGCAGAGCCCACCGCGACCACCAGCGACCACTTCTGGCTGACCCTGAAAAAGAGCGGCAAGAAAGTGAAAATTTTGCCGGGCCAGACCCTGCTGGCGGCGCTGGAAACGGCGGGTGAAACCATGATGGCAGCTTGTCGCGCAGGCGTATGTGGTAGTTGCCGGTGCTCTACCGAAGGAGACATCGAGCGCCAGAGCGTGATGACCCTGAGTGCGCAGGATCTGGAGAGCGGCGTGGCCCTGGCCTGCTCCTGCACTGCGCAGGGGGATATCAGCCTCGATTTTTAAGGCGTGGCGAAGATTTATTTGAGGTGTGGTGAAGGCGTCATCGGTATCCCAACCTTTTCCCAAGTAGGCAGGGGCGCTAGACTCTGCCCCCAGTTTCACCAGAACACGGGATAAAAAAATGACAATACTGGTCACAGGGGGCGCCGGCTATATCGGCTCCCACACCCTGGTTGAGCTGCTCGGCGCGGGGCAGCAGGTCGTGGTACTCGACAACCTCTCCAACTCCTCACCGGAGTCACTCAAGCGGGTCGAGCAGATCACCGGCAAACCGGTCACCTTCGTCGAAGGGGATGTGCTGGACAGAGCCTGCCTGCAGCAGCTGTTTGCCAACCACCAGATCGAATCGGTGATCCACTTCGCGGGCCTCAAGGCAGTCGGAGAGTCGAGCCAGATCCCGCTCACCTACTACCAGAACAACATCAGCGGCACTCTGGTGCTATGCGAAGAGATGGCCAAGGCGGGCGTGTTCCGGCTGGTGTTCAGCTCTTCTGCCACCGTGTATGGCGATCCCGCCTCGGTACCGCTGCGGGAAGATTTCCCCACCAGCGCCACCAACCCCTACGGCCGCTCCAAGCTGATGGTGGAGGAGATCCTGCGTGATCTCGCCAAATCCGATCCCCGCTGGGCCATCGTGCTGCTGCGCTACTTCAACCCGGTCGGCGCCCACGAGAGCGGCCTGATTGGTGAAGATCCCAACGGCATCCCCAACAACCTGCTGCCCTATATCAGCCAGGTGGGTGTCGGCAAGCTCAAGGAGCTGGGGGTATTTGGCAACGACTATCCAACGCCAGACGGCACCGGCGTGCGCGACTACATCCATGTGGTGGATCTGGCCATCGGCCACCTGAAAGCACTGGCGCGCATCAAGAGCGACACCGGCGTCTTCACCTACAACCTGGGTACAGGTCAGGGCTACTCGGTACTGGAGATGGTCAAGGCGTTTGAAGCGGCCAGCGGCCGACCCATTCCCTACCAGATCAAACCCCGTCGCCCGGGCGACATCGCCGAGTGCTGGGCCGAACCGACGCTGGCCCGTGCCGAGCTGGGCTGGCAGGCAGAGCGTGGTCTGGAGCAGATGATGGTCGATACCTGGCGCTGGCAAAGCAACAACCCGAACGGCTATCAAGGCTGATGATCTAGCGGGTTGATAACAAAACGCCCCGACATTTTCATGTCGGGGCGTTTTATTTTGTGACGTTCAATCAGTGGGTCTGACTGCGCAGCAGCGGCACACGGGCCAATCGGGGGGCAATGCGCTCTATCAGCCGATCCGCCAGCGGGGTCAGCAGCAACCAGGGCAGGCAGAGGGTCGCCAGCCCCAGCGCGCCGACATAGACATCGGTAAACCAGTGGGCGCCCGCCAGAATGCGCGGCGCGGAAAAGATCGGCACCATCAGCAGCGCACTGACACCGGCCCAGCGCGGCAGATAGCGCAGGGCAAAACCGGCGAAGATCATCAGGAACAGGGCGTGATCCCCCGGGAAGCTATCGCCGGAAGAGTCCTTGGTCGGGATCGCACTGAGATGGGTGACTCGCAAGGCGTCGCTCACCATCAGAGTCGGGCTGGGGCGCTCCACCGGCAGTTGATGACCAAGCTGATTGATCGCCAGCGCACTCAGCAGCATCACAATGCCCATCGCCACCAGCTGGCGACGACCAGCAATATCACGGGCAAAGAAACAGCGAGCCAGGATCAGCCCCATACAGGCGAGCACCGCCAGATCGAACAGCCGGTTATTGGTGATGGCCACCAGATCCGCCCACAACGGCGACTGCCCGAGCCAGCCGTTAACGGTATGAAAAATCGCGAGGTCCCACTGATCCCAGGGACCATGAGCGGGCAGCGCAGCCCAACTGATGGCCACCAGACCACCGACCAGATAGCAAAGCAGGAACTTGCCCATGGAGACTCTCCGTTGGAAAAGGGCGATATGGTAAAACTGTAGGGTGCGTCACAAAACCGAAGAATTGTAAGAAAGTGCGACACGAAATCAAGCCTCAAATAAAACCGACCCACCCATTCCAGCCTCGCACGCCCGAACAGTGACAAGATTTCTGCTTCCTGTGCCACATCTGTGGGTCTCTCACCATGAGTGCGGCTTGTGCCACCACCGCAACACCCCCTAGAATGCGCACTTCCCTTTACTGCGAAAGGAAGCGGTATGCATATTCACATTCTCGGGATCTGCGGCACCTTTATGGGTGGTCTGGCGGTGTTGGCAAAACAGCTTGGTTACCGGGTGACCGGCTCAGACGCCAACGTCTATCCCCCCATGAGTACCCAGCTCGAGCAACAGGGTATCGAACTGACCGAAGGCTATGACCCCTCCCAACTCGATCCGGCGCCGGATCTGGTGGTGATCGGTAACGCCATGAGCCGCGGCAACCCCTGTGTTGAATATGTGCTGGACCGCAATCTGCCCTATATCTCCGGCCCCCAGTGGCTGCTGGAGCATGTGCTGCAGGATCGCTGGGTACTGGCCGTTGCCGGCACCCACGGCAAGACCACCACCGCCAGCATGCTGGCCTGGGTGCTGGAGTACGCCAAGCTGGAGCCCGGTTTCCTTATTGGCGGCGTGCCAGGCAACTTCCCGGTCTCCGCCCGCTTGGGCTCCGCCCCCTTCTTCGTCATCGAAGCGGACGAGTATGACTGCGCCTTCTTCGACAAGCGTTCCAAGTTCGTCCACTACCACCCGCGCACTCTGGTGATGAACAACCTGGAGTTCGACCACGCGGACATCTTCCCGGATCTCGCCGCCATCCAGCGCCAGTTCCACCACCTGATGCGCACCGTGCCGAGCAACGGCCGGGTGCTGTTCCCGCAAGCCGATGACAACCTCACCGCCGTGCGCAAGATGGGCTGCTGGAGCGAAGTGGAGCTGGTAGGTCAGGACGACGCCAAGTGGAAGGCGGTCAAGCTGGCCGATGATGGCTCCGTCTTCGAGGTATGGCTGGATGGCGAAAAGCAGGGTGAGGTGCACTGGGAGTGCATCGGCGAGCACAACGTCAACAACGGTCTGATGGCCATCGCGGCTGCCCGCCATGCCGGTGTCATGGTGGAGCATGGCATCGCGGCGCTCTGCCAGTTCAAATCCCCCAAGCGGCGGATGGAGCTCAAGGGCGAGGTAGCCGGCATCAGCGTCTATGACGACTTTGCTCACCACCCCACCGCCATCGAGACCACCCTCGGCGGCCTGCGCGCCAAGGTGGGCGAGGCCCGCATTCTGGCGGTGCTGGAGCCACGCTCCAACACCATGAAGTTAGGGGTCCACAAGGAGGAGCTGGCTGGCTGCTTCGACGGCGCCGACGAGGTGTTCTTCTTCCAGCCCCCCAACATCGGCTGGGATCTCGGCGAGGTGACGGCCCATATGACCCGACCCGCTAAGGTGTTCAACGATCTGGAGACCCTGATCAACCGGCTGGTGGCCGAGAGCCGCGATGGCGACCATATTCTGATCATGAGCAACGGCGGCTTCGGTGGCATTCATGACAAGCTGATCGCCCGCCTCAAGGATTATCACGGCGAACTATGAACAAAGCGATCACCCTGGCGCTGACCGGTGCCTCCGGCGCCCCCTACGCCCTGCGCCTGCTCCAGTGTCTGGTGCAGGCAGACTATCGGGTCTACCTGCTCGCCTCCTCGGCGGCACGAGTGGTGCTCAAGACCGAGCAGCAGCAGGAGTGGCCCGGCTCGCCGAAGGAACTCTCTGCCTATCTCTGTCGCCAATATGGCGCCCAGGAGGGGCAGATCGTGGCCTGCGGCAAGGAGGAGTGGTTCTCGCCGGTCGCCTCCGGCTCGGCAGCGCCCAAGCAGATGGTGGTCTGCCCCTGCTCCATGGGCACCGTCTCGGCCATTGCCAACGGCACCTCGGACAACCTGCTGGAGCGGGCGGCGGACGTGGTGATCAAGGAGCGCGGCCAGCTGATCCTGGTGCCCCGCGAAACCCCCTTCTCGGCGATCCATCTGGAAAACATGCTGAAACTGGCGCGGCTCGGGGTGACCATCATGCCTGCCGCGCCCGGTTTCTATCATGAGCCGAAAAGTATCGAGGATCTGGTGGACTTTATGGTCGCCCGCATCCTCGATCATCTCGGTGTCGAGCATGAGTTGACCAACCGCTGGGGCTATGGCCACGGCTGAGCTAGCCAGACAAACCGGATAAAAAAAGGCGCCCCTCGATGAGGGGCGCCTTTTTTCGTTAAGCCGTATCAGCAAGCCTGAATAGGTGCCGTCACGTACTTGAACAGGAAATCAGTCACCTCTTCGCGCGCCGGGCGCTTGGGTTGATTGATCATCTGCATCATCACATAGCCAAAACCGGTCAAAGAGCGGGCCAGATCCTGTGCCGACAGCACGCTGGTGATCTCCCCTGCATCCATGGCGGTTTGCAGCTCGCTGGCGATCAGCTCAAGGCACTGATCGAGCAGCCGGGTATAGCGGGGCCATACCTCTTCCCGAACCGATGAACTCCACTCCAGCCAGATACCGGCATAATCCGGTTGATCGTAGGCGGCATCGACAGAGAGGCGTACATGACGCTGGATCTTGTCGAAAATGGAGCCCTGGTCACCATATGCCTGCGACAGCATCTGGTTCACAAAGCGTTCGATCTCGGCCAGCACCTCATCTACCAACTCCTCGCGGGTGTTGAAATAGTTGAAGACGGTAGCCACAGAGACCTTGGCCTGTTCGGCTATCTCGGCGTGACCGGCACGGCCAATGCCGCGACGGGAGAACACCTCGATGGCACATTCCATCAATTGGGAGCGACGAGCTTCCGGCGACAGCCGGGTACGACGTCTTATTTCTGCGCGTGGTTCCATAGTTTTTATCATCTAATAGTTATTGATTATGGTGTTTATAGTATTTTAACTAATCATGCCTGAGTGCCTGCTAACTCTATCAATTAAAATAAGCCGATAAAAGCACCACGTATCTCTAGCACCCTTCGACATGAGTGGTAGAATCATCGGTTTTGATATTCATGAACGGCCAAATCCCCTTTGGCCTTATGGGAGTAAGTGATGAAACACACCGTCGAGGTGATGATCTCCGAGGCTGAAGTAGCCGCCCGGATCGCCAAATTGGGTGAAGAGATCACCGCCCGCTATCAGGGTTCTGACGAAGTAGTGATGATTGCGCTGCTGCGCGGTTCCTGCATCTTCCTGGCCGACCTCTGCCGCCAGTGCCAGCTGCCCATCACCCTGGACTTCATGACCGCCTCCAGCTACGGCTCCGGCATGCACAGCACCCGTGACGTCCGCATCCTCAAAGACCTGGACGATGACATCAAGGGCAAGGATGTGGTGATCGTGGAAGACATCATCGACACCGGTTACACCCTCAACAAGGTGCGCGAGATCCTCTCCCTGCGCGAGCCGAAATCCCTTGCCATCTGCACCCTGCTGGACAAACCCTCCCGCCGCGAAGTACAGGTGCCGGTCGACTGGATTGGCTTCGCCATTCCGGACGAATTCGTGGTCGGCTGTGGCATCGACTACGCCCAGAAGTACCGCAACCTGCCGTTTATCGGCAAAGTGGTACCCCAGGAGTAAGCCAGGTTCAGGAATATCACGGGTGAAGCGGCCTTGCGCCCTTTACTCTGTGCAGGCGGCCTTGGCCGCCTTTTCTGTATCGAGCCGGATTCAACCATCACAGAGGTTGCAATGAACGCACTGGAAATCAGCGGCCTGAAAAAGACCTATCAGGGGGGCGTCGAAGCCCTTAAAGGCATCGATCTTTGCGTCAATCAGGGGGATTTCTTCGCCCTGCTCGGCCCGAACGGCGCGGGCAAATCCACCACAATCGGCGTCATCAGCTCGCTGGTGAACAAGAGCGCCGGCAAGGTGAAGGTATTTGGCTACGACATCGACAGCGATCTCGAGCAGGCCAAGGCCCAGCTCGGGCTGGTGCCGCAGGAGTTCAACTTCAGCCAGTTCGAGAAGGTAATCCAGATTGTCACCCATCAGGCCGGTTTCTACGGCGTGCCCAAGGCGGAAGCCAAGATCCGCGCCGAGAAGTACCTGCGCCAGCTCGACCTGTGGGAGAAGCGCGACATGCCTGCCCGCACCCTCTCCGGCGGTATGAAACGCCGTCTTATGATCGCCCGCGCCCTGATGCACGAGCCCAAACTGCTGATCCTCGATGAACCGACCGCCGGGGTCGATATCGAGATCCGCCGCTCCATGTGGACCTTCCTCAAGGAGCTCAACGAGCAGGGCGTCACCATCATCCTCACCACCCACTATCTGGAAGAGGCCGAGATGCTGTGCCGCAACATCGGCATCATCGACAAGGGTCGCCTGATCGAGAACACCAGCATGAAAAACCTGCTGGGCAAGCTGGGTCGCGAGACCTTCCTGCTCGACCTTGCGCCAGGTTCTGCCGTACCCGAGGTACCAGAGTTCAACGGCCGCATGCCGGATGAGCGCACCCTCGAGGTGGATCTCGACAAGAGCCAGTCACTCAACAGCCTGTTCGAGCAGCTGTCGAGCCAGCAGGTGCAGGTAGTGAGCATGCGCAACAAGGCCAACCGGCTGGAAGAGCTGTTCGTCAATCTGGTCGAAGAGGGGAGAAAAGCATGAATCTGGCCACCTATTACATCGCCTTCAAGAGCATTCTGGCCAAGGAAGTGAGCCGCTTTACCCGGATCTGGATCCAGACCCTGGTGCCACCGGCCATCACCATGAGCCTCTACTTCGTCATCTTCGGCAACCTGATCGGTTCACGCATCGGTGACATGGGTGGCTTCAGCTACATGGAGTTCATCGTGCCCGGCCTCATCATGATGTCGGTGATCACCAACTCCTACTCCAACGTCGCATCCTCCTTCTTCAGTGCCAAGTTCCAGCGCAATATCGAGGAGATGCTGGTGGCGCCGGTGCCCAACTACGTCATCATCGCCGGTTATGTGGGCGGTGGCGTGGCACGCGGCCTCTGTGTCGGCCTCATCGTCACCCTGGTGTCGCTGTTCTTCGTACCGCTGCAGATCCACCATCTGTTCAGCGTCTGCTTCACCGTGCTGCTCACCTCGATCCTCTTCTCGCTGGGCGGGCTGATCAACGCGGTGTTTGCCAAGACCTTCGACGACATCAGCATCATCCCCACCTTCGTGCTGACGCCGCTCACCTATCTGGGCGGGGTGTTCTACTCCATCAGCCTGCTGCCGCCGTTCTGGCAGGGTGTCTCCCAGGTGAACCCCATCATTTACATGGTGAACGCGTTCCGCTACGGCTTCCTCGGTATCTCCGACGTGCCGCTCGGCACCGCCTACCTCATCATCATCGGCTTTATCGTGGCCCTCTACGGTATCGCCTGGTGGCTTATCTCTCGCGGCACCGGGCTGCGTCACTGATGACATGCAACGGGCACCTCACGGTGCCCGTTGTTTATTCTCATCCCCCTCTCTTCATCACACATCAGATAACCTCCCTGTTATTAAGGCTTTATCCGGCACCTTGTGATCCACCGCAATTTTCGGATTACCCCCAAAGGTATAATTCCCGCGGTTGGAAGAGCCGTGATGGACGGCCTCTTCCTCTCTCTCATTTCCCAGCAGGACAGGATCGCTTATGTCACTGATCACCGAGTTGCCAGCCATTTTCGAGAGTTTTTCAGATGCCCGTCGTCAGGGCTTTCTGGCTGTGATGGCACTCAAGGAGCGACAGATCCCCCTGGTTGGTACCTACTGCACCTTCATGCCGCAGGAGGTGGCGATGGCCGCCGGTGCCGTGGTGGTATCGCTCTGCTCCACCAGCGACGAGACCATCGAGGAGGCCGAGAAAGATCTGCCCCGCAACCTCTGCCCGCTGATCAAGAGCAGCTACGGTTTCGGCAAGACCGACAAGTGCCCCTACTTCTACTTCTCCGATCTGGTGGTGGGTGAGACCACCTGCGACGGCAAGAAGAAGATGTACGAGTACATGGCCGAGTTCAAACCGGTGCATGTGATGCAACTGCCTAACCGCGCCGATGACGAGGCCTCCCGCACCCTGTGGCGCAGCGAGATCGTCCGCTTCAAGGAGCTGCTGGAGCAGCAGTTCGGCAACCCTATCAGCGAGCAGGAGCTGCACGAAGCGATCGTGCTGAAAAACCGCGAGCGCCGCGCGCTGGCCGACTTCTACCGGCTCGGCCAGCTCAACCCTCCGGCACTGAGCGGCACCGACCTGCTCAAGGTGGTCTATGGCGCCACCTTCCGCTTCGACAAGGAGCAGCTCATCAGCGAGTTGCAAGAGATGACCCGCCGCATCAAGGCCGAGTATGCCGAGGGCAAGCGGCTCGACACCCGTCCGCGCATTCTCATCACCGGCTGCCCCATCGGCGGTGCCGCTGACAAGGTGGTGCGCCTTATCGAGGAGCACGGTGGCTGGGTGGTGGGTTACGAGAACTGCACCGGCGCCAAGGCGACCGAACAGTGCGTCAGCGAACAGGGTGACCCGTTCGATGCGTTGACCGACAAGTATCTGGCCATCGGCTGCTCCTGCATCTCCCCCAACCACCAGCGCATGACGCTGCTGAGCCAGATGGTGGAGGAGTATCAGGCGGACGGGGTGATCGATGTGATCCTGCAGGCTTGCCACACCTATGCGGTGGAGTCACTGGCCATCAAGCGCCACGTACGCGAACGCCACGGCATCCCCTACATGGCGGTCGAGACCGACTACTCCAGCGCCGACAAGGGGCAACTGGCAACCCGGCTGGCCGCCTTTATCGAAATGCTGTAAGGAGGCGCCGTGTCACTCTCCATCGGGATTGACTCGGGCTCCACCGCGACCAAAGGGATCCTGTTCGACAACCGGGATGGCGGACGCATCGTCCGCCGTTTTCTGGTGCCGACCCCCTTTCGTCCGTTGGCCGCCATCGAGCAAGGCTGGGCCGAACTCTCGGCCGATCTGCCAGAACGCCCCCATCTCACCCTGACCGGCTATGGCCGGGATCTGGCGTCGTTCGCCGATCGCCGGGTCACCGAGATCTCCTGCCACGGGCTGGGTGCCCGCCTGCTCTGTCCATCGGTACACACCGTCATCGACATCGGCGGCCAGGACAGCAAGGTGATCCAGCTCGATGGCGAGGGCAATCTCACCGACTTTCTGATGAACGACAAATGCGCCGCCGGTACCGGCCGCTTTCTCGAGGTGATCACCCGCACCCTGGGGGCGCGAGTCGAGCAGCTCGACGAGCTGTTGGAGGGCGCAGAGCCCCACGACATCAGCAGCATGTGTACCGTGTTTGCCGAGTCGGAGGCGATCAGCCTGCGCTCGGCGGGCATTCCGGCCGAGTCGATCCTCGCTGGCATCGTCCGATCCATGTCACGGCGCAGTGCCAACTTCATCGGCCGCCTCGGCGCCAGACCGACCGTGCTCTTCACCGGCGGCGTCAGCCACTGCGCCACCTTCCGCCACTATCTGGCAGAAGGGCTGGGCTGCGACGTGGCCACCCACCCGGATGCCCAGTTTGCCGGTGCGCTGGGGGCCGCCCTGTTCGGTGCCCGCGCCAGCACGGGAGGCAAGTCATGAACGAAGAGTTTCTCTACCTGTTCCACTCCACCCTCGGCACGGTCAGGCTGCGCAAGCGGCTGGAGCAGCACGGCCAGTCGTTTCGGGTCTGCGACGTACCGCGCCAGCTCAGCGCGGGCTGCGGCCTCGCCATTCGACTCCACTGCCCGCCAGACGAGTGGCAACAGTGGTGTCAGCGCGGCGAAACCGCCTCCGTCTTTCGCTGCGAAGCGGACGGCGACTATCAGGAGCTGGCCCGCTATCCAGCCGTGTGAGCCTGCAGGAACCACCCCATTTGACCGCCCGACACCCGATCGTGGCAGCAACCACATTTACCCGGCGCGTTGAATGGCCTGTGCCTCACCGCAGACGATCCACCGCGCCCGCATTTACAACAAGGAGAAACACAATGCACAACACGCACACTGGCAATACTCACACGGCCAAACGCTGGCTGACCGGCCTGCTGATGTCCGGCTGCCTGCTCGCCTCCCAGGTGGGTGCAGCCCCCTCCGGCAAGGATATGACCATCTGGTTTGATCTCGGCGGCCCGGTCGGCGAATCCTACGTCACCGTGGTGCAGAATGGCGCCAAACAGGCGGCTGAAGATCTGGGGGTGGATCTGCGACTGGTCTACTCCGACTGGCAACCCCAGAAAATGATCGAGAACTTCAAGCAGGCAGTGGCCGCCAAGCCCACCGGCATCGTGGTGATGGGCCACCCCGGTGACAGCGCCTACCAGCCGCTGATTGCCGACGCCATCACCAAGGGGATCAAGGTGACCTCGGTGGACACCGAGCTCTCCGGCACCATGGCCAATGAATTGAGCAACGGCTTTGGCTACGTGGGCGACAACAACGCCACCCGCGGCATCAATCTGGCCAAAGAGGCCCTGCGCCGCAGCGGCCTGAAGAAGGGTGACCGCGCCATGGTGTGGGGCATCAAGGATATCGCCCAACGCAGCGACTCCACCCGTGGCCTGATCAAGACCCTGGAAGAGGCGGGCATGAAGGTCGACTTCATCCAGATCTCGCAGGAAGTGGACAAAGACCCGTCCCTGGGTGCACCGGTCGTCACCTCCTATCTGGCAACCCACCCCGACGTGAAGATGGTGCTGGTGGATCACGGTGCCCTGACCGCCCAGATGGGCAACTTCCTGCGCAACGCCGCCGTCAAACCCGGTGAGCTGTTTGTCGCCGGTTTCAGCCTCTCCCCCGCCACCGCAGACGGGATCCAGTCCGGTTATGTACAACTGGTGGCCGATTGCCAGCCCTACCTGATGGGTTACCTATCGGTGGTCCAGCTGGTGCTGAGCGAGCGTTACGGCTTTGCCGGGCTGGACATCAACACCGGGGCCGGTTTTGTCACCAAAGACAACATCGCGCTCATCGCCCCGCTGGCGGCCAAAGGTCTGCGCTAAATGGCACCACTGGCCCTCGAGCTGCACGGGCTGAACAAATGGTTCGGCCCGGTGCAAGCCCTGCGGGATATCCATTTCCAGCAGCGGGCGGGTGAAGTGGTGGCCCTGCTTGGCGACAACGGCGCGGGCAAGTCGACCCTGATCCGGGTCATTGCCGGCGCCGAACCGTTCGGCAGCGGCACCCTGACCGTTGCCGGGCAGACGGTGGCAGGCGATCGCTACGATGTGCCCACCGCCCGTCGGCTCGGCATTGAGACCGTCTATCAGAGCGGCGCCCTCGGCGAGCAGCAGAGCGTCTGGCGCAACCTCTTTCTGGGACGCCATCTGCGCAATCGCTGGGGCTTTATCGACCGGCAAGAAGAGCGATGCCGGGCCGCCGAGCTGCTGCGGGTACTCCATTTTCGCGGCATCGGTGCCAACGTCGATGCGCCGGTCAGCCTGCTATCTGGCGGCGAACGGCAGGGGCTAGCCATCGGCCGCGCCATGCTGTTTGATGCCCGGCTGGTGATCCTCGATGAGCCGACCACCGCCCTCTCCCTCGGCGAGGTGGAGAAGGTACTCAGCTTTATCGAACAGCTGCGGGCCCAGGGCCGCGCCTGCCTGCTGATCACCCACAACATGGCCGATGCCTACCGGGTCGCCGACCGCTTCGTGGTAATGGACAGGGGCGCCATCGTCGCCCAGTACCACAAAGCCGACATGACCCTCCCGGCCCTGCAACAGGCGCTGCTCGATGCCGTCAGAAGGGGTAGCCAATGAGACACTTCCTGCTCGCCCATCGCGCGCCTTTACTGACCGGGCTGATCCTGCTGCTGTGGGGGCTGTTTGCCAGCATCAGTCCGGTCACCTTTTTCCATGGCCGGATCTACACCTCCCTGCTCTCGACCATTCCGCTGACCATCCTGCTGGCGCTGGGCATGACCCTGTTGATCATCGCCCGCGAAATCGACATGAGCTTTCCTGCAGTCATCGCGCTGGGGGGATTTATCTTCGCCTGGCTGTTCCAGCACACCGGCTCGCCGCTGCTGGCACTGCTGGGGGCGATGGCGGGGGGGCTGCTGTGCGGCCTGCTCAACGCCCTGCTGATCGTGCAGTTCCAGATCCCCTCCATCATCGCCACCATCGGCACCCAGTTCTTTATCGGCGGTCTCACCACTGTGCTGGCCGACGGGCTGGCCCTCAGCCTGCCCGAGATCCGCGATACCCTGCTCCATACCCTGCTGACGGGGCGAGTGTGCGAGTGGCTGCCCGCCCAGGCCCTCTGGAGCATGCTGGCAGCGCTGCTGCTCTGGCTGCTGCTGGCCCATCACGAGCTGGGTGACAATATCAACTTCATCGGAGACAACCCGGAGGCAGCCCGCCTGATGGGGGTGCCGGTCAACCGGATGCGGCTCGGCCTCTTCATGCTGATGGGGCTGCTCGCCGCGCTGGTCGGGGTGCTGATCAGCGTCGAGATGAGCAGCTGGTGGCCCAATCAGGGGCAGGGTTACATGCTGCTGGTGTTTGCCTCCGTGTTCATTGGCGGCACCTCGGTACTGGGGGGCAGAGGCACTCTGCTGGGCAGCCTGTTTGGCGCCTGCATCATCGGCATGCTGGAGGCGGGCATCATCAGCGCCGGTCTCGACGGCTTCTGGACCCGACTGGTCTACGGGGTGATGATCCTCGCCGCCCTGATGATCCACGGCAGCATGCTGCAACTTCAACAGGGACGCTGGCGTTCCCGTTTTTTCAAATAAGGTTCTGACATGAGCAAAATCACCATAATTGGCGCAGGCAGCGTCATGTTTACCCGCCAGATCGTCTCGGCCCTGCTCTCCTACCCCGCCATGGCGGGTACCGAGCTGGTGTTGATGGATCTCAATCCCGAGGTGCTGGCCCAGAGCCACCGTCTCATCACCATGATGGTGGCGCAATCCGGCCTGCCGATGCAGGTGAGCCAGACCACCAGCCAGCGCGATGCGATTCGCCATGCGGACTTCGTCATCAGCGCCATTCAGGTGGGCGGCCTCGCCCCCTGGAAGCTGGACATGGCGATCCCGGCCAAATACGGGGTGATCCAGGAGGTGGGCGACACCATGGGACCGGGCGGCATCTTCCGCGCCCTGCGCCACATTCCGCCTATGCTGGCGATCCTGCGGGATATGGAGGAACTCTGTCCGAACGCTCTCTTCATCAACTACGCCAACCCGCTGGCGCCCCTCACCTGGGCCGCCAAAGAAGCAAGCACCATCCAGTCCATCGGCCTCTGCTACGGAGTGCGCTACACCGTAGCCCAACTGGCCGGTTATCTGGGGGTCGGCCCCTGGGTGGATCACCCCTCCACCCCGGAACGCTGGCAGCGCCTGATGTATCACGATGTGCCCACCGAGGTGGAGTACGAGTTCGCCGGGATCAACCACATGACCTGGATCACCCGCTTTGCCATCCATGGCGAAGATATGCAGCCGAAGATCCGGGCGCTGGTGAATGATCCGAAAACCCGCGAGGCGGACGGCGTGCGCTGCGAAGTGCTGAAGTTCTTTGGCCTCTGGTGCACCGAGAACCACTGGCACTGCAGCGATTACCTGCCCTATTTCCGCAAGAACGAGGCGATGATCAACCACTTCCTGCCCCAACGCTGGAATCTGCTGGCCCTGGAAGAGCAGGTCCACGCTGCCGGCAAGGCGGAGATCGCCGCCCAGCTGGCGGGGGAGAAACCCTTCGTCATCGCCCCCAACATGCTCAACGGGCCCAAGCTGATCCACGCCATGGTGAGCGGCGAGCGCACCCGCATCAACGGCAATCTGGCCAACTGCCAGCCCGAGGGACTGCTGGTGGAGAACCTGCCCGCCGACTGCGTGGTAGAGGTGCCGATCTGGGTCGATGAGAAGGGGCTGCAACCGCAGGCGATGGGGCGGCTGCCGACCCAGTGCGCCAGCCTGTGCAAGAGCAACACTGCGGTGCAGGAGCTGATTGTGCAGGCGGCCCTGACCGGCGATCTCGATGCCGCCCGCTACGCGCTGGCCCTCGATCCGGTCACCGCCACCGTCTGTACCCTGGAGCAAATCCAGCAGATGTTCGACGAGATGTACGCCGCCCAACGTCAGTGGCTACCCCAGTTCGCCTGAACCGGTACGCCGCAATGACAGAGGGGCTCCCGCGCGGGAGCCCCTCTTTTTTGTCAGCGGCCCACGCAGGCAATAGCACCTGATGGTGTACTGCCCGTTTCGCCCCGCGATGCACCAGCCCGACTATCACCAATGAGTGAACGCTGAACTGAAATTGGTGATGCGTCAGAATAGGGGAGACTACAAACTTAATGACAACAAAATCAACAACATCAAAGATGGGTGACCAATCACATTTTTATATTTAATTTTTATGTAGGCTCAGTGTCATCAGAAAACTCTTATGTATGAATTTAATTAATCAAAACCCATACTAATTTAAAACCCAATAATTACATAACATAAACATTTTTCTGCAACATATCTTATAGGTGATTTTTTAATGAGCCCACGTATAAATCTAGAACAAATCATTGATACCTTTCTTGCGTGCACGCGGATTAACACAACTGCCATTGCTTCTAAACAAACATTACCAAGTTGTGAGAATCAATTAAAGTTGGCAGAACTCGTTGCAAGTTACTTTGCCGATAATGAAAACATCAGCACAACAATCAATAGCAATGCGATAACTAAAATTACCCTATCTGGAAACAAGACAGGATTACCCTCTATCGTATTTTTTTCTCATTTGGATACAGCTCCTGACCACGATGGTGACACCCATGCTATTCGAGTTAAAAACTATGATGGCACAACCATTACTTTGCCAACGACACAGGAGACAATCTCCCCAGATGATTATCCAGAACTATTAGACTACGTAGGCCAGGATATTATCACGACAGATGGTACTAGTTTGCTAGGTGCTGATGATAAAGCCGCGATTGCCGCTGGCATTGAAGCCATGCGCTATATGATCGATAATCCAGAGTTTTTACATGGCGACATTAGTCTGGTTCTGCTGCCAGATGAAGAAATTGGCATTCGTGGTGCAAAGGCCCTTAATGTTGCCGAGCTACAAGCAGATTACGGCATTTGCCTAGACTGCTGCGGCGTGGGTGAATATGTTATTGAAAACTGGTACGCAGGTAGTGCCAAAATAACTGTACAAGGTGTGACTGCACACCCAATGAGTGCCAAAGGAAAGCTAGTCAATGCGCTAAGTATTGCTAGCAATGTGATTAATCGCTTACCAGCCATGGAGCGCCCCGAGCACACAGAAGGACGCGAAGGTTACTATTGGCCACTGCAACTAGTGGGAGATACCGCACACGCAACACTAGATATTGCAATTCGTGATTTTGAAATCACCGGTTATCAAGCTCGCAAGCAGACCCTGCAAGATATTGTCGAGGATCTACAAGCCATATCTGGCACCGGAAAAATCAACCTCGTGATCAATGATGTTTATGATAATGTAAAACCATCCCTTGATAAAAACCCAAATATTATGGCCAATGTCGAGTTGGCAATGCGTAATCTTAATATTAAGGCGAAACCACTCATCATGCGTGGTGGCTATGACGGCAGTGTCATTACACCTAATGGCTTGCCGACAATCAATATTTTTACTGGCGCGCATAACTTCCACTCAACGAAAGAGTATTTACCAACTGGCTCTCTGCGCTTGGCAGCAGAAATGCTGCTAGAGATGGTTGAGCTAAGCACCAAAGAGGTGAGCCTGTGAAAAAATGGATAATTGAATTCGTACTCTATACCACCTATATGGTGTTTGGTGCCGCATGGGCAACGAGTGGTTCTGTGATGCCACAGATTATGGCCGATTTTCATGTCGACGTGTCCCATGCCTCACTCATGTCCAATGTGATTTTATGGGCAAAGATTGTTGGCGCTGTTGGCACATCGCTTATGGTCGTAAAACTGGGTACGCGTAAATCCTATTTCCTAGGATGTATGATGATCAGTCTGTCAGCCTTTATTCCGTTGACCAACGATTTCAACATGCTACTGCTAATCCGCTTTTTAGGTGGGTTGGGAGGTGCCATTTGTCTCGTTTCTCTTGTACCGACCGTGGCTCGTCTGTTTAATGACAAAATGGCTGCCACACTCAACAGCATCAATTGCACATCAAATATAGTGGGCACCATCATTGCGCTAACTCTTGCAGTGTCGTTATCCAACCTATTGGGTGGCTGGCGTAATTTATTAGCCGCTTATGGTGTGATTTCTCTGGCACTGGGTGTACTGTGGTTCTGCTGTTTCACTGATGAAGAGCAGACCACACCAAACAATATCTCTGAGGCCAACGAAAATAAATGGAGCTCACTCAAAGAAGTGCTCTGTAGCCGCGTAATCTGGGGAATGATCCTGCAGTATGTTGGGGCAATGATCATGATGGTTTTCATGTTCACGTTCTTGCCGCTATATTATGCAAAATATGCTCATTTACCTGCCGATTCCCATGCTCATCTAAGCGGCACTGTCAATCAGGTGGGGATAATGTTGGGTGCCTTGATTGGTCCTATTTTCAAGGCGAGAGGTTATCATTATAGACGCTGGTTATTTTCAACCAGCATCGTGATGGCGCTAACGACTTTTGCCATGCTGTTTGCCACTAATGATCTGGTGATCCTGGTTTGTTCCTTCCTAACAGGATTGATCTTTGCCACCTGGTTTGCATTTATTTTCTCAATTCCTAAAGAGATGCTGAGCTCGGTAACAACCCAAACAGTAACATATGCCATGTCTACATTCTGGTTCTCTACCTTCTTGATCGCAACCATTAATAGCCAACTCATCGCTTGGTCAATAGATGTAACTGGCGGATTCACTGCCGGGTTTGCATTTGTCTTTGCCTTGATGGTGTTGTCACCCGTGTTGGCACTCTTGGTATTTCCAAAGCCAGACAAGACAGCAATACAACAACCTGCATTTAATTAAGACCTGATATGATAACCGCCAGCGATGAGCTGGCGGCCTTTGACATAACACATGCTTACTATGGTCACAGACCACCCGAGCACGCTCAGAACCGATACCCAGAATCGTATCGAACCACGTACTATCCTGCCCACTATAACCCCCCATCTTACCTCCTGATGAGGAACATCCCGCGCATCGCTTCGCAAAATAGAGATTTATATGGTCTTGCATGGGGTTAGCCATTGCGGCTCAATCGGGAATTGTTAGAATTCACCCCTCTCTATAAAGAGGTAGAACATGCCTGCATTGCTGCGCATGCTGGCCAATCTGGCGCTGGGGGGATTTTTCGTCGCCTCTGCCGGGTTCAAGCTGGTATCCCCCGCCCTGTTTGTCGAACAGATCGCGGCCTTCGGGCTGATCTGGCCGTCACTGATCCCGCCGGTGGCCTGGGGGCTGATCGCGCTGGAGCTCTGTGCCGGGCTCGCAGTCATCGCCAACCGGCGCTGGGGATTGTGGCTGGTGATCGGGCTGCTCGCCCTGTTTATTCCGGTGTTGGGCTATGGCATTGCCATCGGGCTCGACATCTCTTGCGGCTGTCTTGGCAGGGCTGATCTCAGCTCGTTGCCGGAGGCCATCCTGCGGGATCTGCTGCTACTGACGCTTGCGGGCGCCCTGCTGCGAACTTCCCGTCCCGTTTTTCCCGTTCCTAAGGAGTAGTGACATGATGACATTGCGATCCCGCACCCTGCTGGCCTCGCTGATCGCCGCCAGTTTTGCCCTCGGTGGCTGTGGCGACAACCAGTTCGAGCAGGAGGTGAAGCTGGAGCAGTCGGCGGTGCAACTGGCGCAAGAGACACAGCAAGGGGGCTATCAGCTGCTGACCGTGGCCGAGCTGAAGACCCGGATGGACAAGGGCGAGGAGCTGGTGATCATCGACACCATGCCCTATGAGGACTCCTACAAGAAAGAGCACATCCCTGGCGCCAAGAACTTTGTCTTCGTGAAGGAGGCCAAGGCCGGTGACAACTGGAGCGAGATCGTCGAGGGGAGCGGCACGGCGGAGCAGTTCCAGGCGCTGTTGGGTGAAGACAAGTCCCGCCCGGTGGTGATCTACTGCGGCTTCGTCAAGTGCGGTCGCAGCCACAACGCCGCCGCCTGGGCGGTGACTCAGGGCTATCAGCAGGTCTATCGGGTGCCGGGCGGCATCTTCGCCTGGAAAGGAGCCGGTTACCCCGTCTCTGCCGAGTAATCTCTGCTCACAAGGCAACACAGCCGACATAAAGAAGCCCGCAACTGCGGGCTTCTTTCATATTTGGTCACGCTCGGAGTTAGCTGGCAGCCTGCTGCTCCAGCACCTGCGTCTCGGCCAGCTGCTGTTTGCCCAGCAACCGCTTGGTGATCATCGCCGCCATGATGGAGCCGTTGACGTTGAGGGCGGTACGGCCCATGTCCACCAGTGGCTCAATGGCGATCATCACCCCCACCAGCGCGATGGGGAAGTTGAGGGTGGAGAGCACGATCAGCGCGGCGAAGGTGCCACCACCGCCGACGCCAGCCACCCCGATGGATCCGAGCGCAATGACCGGCAGTAGGGTCAGCAGGAACAGGGGATCAAACGGGTTGATGCCGAGCATGGGGGCGATCATCGCCACCATCATGGCCGGATAGATACCGGCGCAGCCGTTCTGCCCCAGATTGGCACCGAATGAGGCGGCGAAGTTGGCGATGCTGGCGGGCACCCCAAGGCGCTGCTGGGTCTCGATGCTAAGCGGAATGGAGGCGGCGCTGCTGCGGGAGATAAAGGCGAAGGTGAGCACGCCCCACACTTCCCGCAAATAGTGCAGCGGGTTCTGGCCGAGCAGCAGCAGGATCACCATGTGTACCGCAAACATCGCCAGAATGGCGACATAGCAGACCAAAATAAAGCCGAGCAGATTGAGGATCTCGCTCAGGGGATAGTGAGCTACCACCCGGGCGATCAGCGCCATCACGCCATAGGGGGTGAGCGCAATCACCACCCGCACCATCTTCATCACCCACAGTTGCAGGGTGTCGATGGCGACAGCGGCGCGAGCCCCCGCCTCCGGGTGCTCCGCCTTCAGCTGCAGCAGGGCCACCCCGGCCAGCACTGTGAAGATCACCACGCCGATCACCGAGAGACCTCGGCTACCCGCCATGTCGGCGGCAAAGTTGGTGGGCACCAGCGAGAGCAGCAGGGCGGGCAGAGTCTGGGCACTGTCGATGGTGCTCATGCTCTGTTGCAGGGCGGCGCTGTCGCTACCGTGGCTCAGCAGTCCATCGGCAGTGAGACCGCTCAGATGGGTGATGGTCATCCCCACCACACCGGCAATCATCACCAGCGTCAGCATGGAGCCGATCAGCACGGCGCTGATCTTGCCAAGGGACTGGGCCTGCTCCAGCTTGTTGATGGCAGAGAGGATGGAGGTGAACACCAGCGGCATCATCACCACCTTGAGCAGGCTGACATAGCCGCCGCCAACGATATTGACCCACTCCAGGGTCTGCTGGACACCGGCATCATCGGCGCCCCAGCCCAGTTGCAGACCGAGACCAAACAGCCCCCCCAGCAGCAGACCGGCGAGCACCTTGCGCGACAGCGGCACCGTGGCGGGCAGCCGGGTCAGGGCAAAACAGAGCAGACAGAAGAGCAACGAAGCAAACAAGGTAAACATAAATAAACACCTGTAGCGGCCATCAGGGCCGATTGTGGAGAGAGAAAACAGCGGGTGCGAGCAGGGTCGCGGGGGAAAACGCCAAATGGCAGGCGTGAAAAAGCAGCGGACGCCCGAGGGGGCGTCCGCTGGCAATCGGGAGAATTACTTCTTTACGGGGGCGTCG
Organism: Aeromonas allosaccharophila; assembly: GCF_016026615.1. Lineage (NCBI taxonomy): Bacteria > Pseudomonadati > Pseudomonadota > Gammaproteobacteria > Aeromonadales > Aeromonadaceae > Aeromonas > Aeromonas allosaccharophila. Next base: position 2,741,550 of record NZ_CP065745.1, read on the forward strand.
TACTGTTCGGGTTCGTCGCTATAGACGCAGACATTCCACTTGGCGGCCAAACCATCATCGGCCAGGCAGTAACGCTCGAAGAACGCGGTGATCTCGGCGCGCTGGCAGTGAGCTTCAAAGGCTGCCATATCTTGCCAAATCTCGTTGAACACGATGGGGAAGCTCTCCCCCTCGGCAAACGGGCTAGCGATGTGACGGGTCACCCGATATTGCAGGCAACCATCCTCACGCAGGGTATTGGGCTCGAGCGCCTGCAGCACCTGAAACAGGGCTTGCTCCTGACCGGGTTTGGGCAGGAATTGGGCAATGCAGTAAACCTTCTTGGACATGGGGTCCTCCTGGTTGTGGCGGGCTCAGGCTTGCTGCAGCGTGACCACTTGATTGTCGATAAGGCGCGCCTTGCCAAGATAAGCGGCCATCAGGATCACCAGCTGCGCGCTCTCGTCAGTGGCAGACTCGAGAGTGGCGGCATCGACGATGTCGATGGCATCGGTACGGAAACCGGCATTGTCGAGACGCTGGCTGGCCTGCGCCACCAGCGACGGCAGGTGGTGGTCACCCGCTTCAATCTGCTCGGCGATCCAGTTCATGGTGCGCGCCAGCTCGGGGGCAATGGCCCGCTCGGCGGCAGTCAGGTAGCCGTTGCGGGAAGAGAGTGCCAGCCCGTCTTCGGCCCGCACGGTGGGCACGCCGACGATCTCGATGGGCATCGCCATGTCGGCCACCATCTTGCGAATAAGCGCCAGCTGCTGGTAATCCTTCTGGCCAAAGCAGGCCACATCCGGCTGCACCAGATTGAACAGCTTGGTGACGACGGTGCTGACCCCGCGGAAGTGACCGGGGCGCAGCGCCCCTTCCAGCAGGCCGGAGAGGCCCGGCACCTCGACGAAGGTCTGGCTCGCCAGCCCCTGCGGATACATGATCTCCGGGGTCGGGGTGAACACCATATCGACGCCGGCGACTTCCAGCGCAGCGCAATCCTGCTCCAGAGTGCGCGGGTAGTTGGCGAGATCCTCGGCCTTGTCGAACTGCATCGGGTTGACGAAGATGCTGACCACCACCTTCTCGGCGTGGCTGTGCGCCTCTTTCACCAGCGTCAGGTGGCCCTGATGCAGGTTGCCCATGGTAGGCACGAATGCGATGGCACGCCCTTCACGGCGCCATTGGCTGATCTGCTCACGCAGAACGACGGGATTATTTACGACCAACATCAGCAGTTCACCTTCCGATAAATCAAAAAGAGAGACGGGTTGCATCCACCGCTAGCGCTCGGGCGGGATGGGGCTCGAACATGGCTATCAGCAGTTCACCTTTAGATGAATCAATAAGATACGGATTAGCTATACGGATTGACTGTACGAGGCTGACAAGCAGAGACGGGGGCCGCAGCCCCCATCGTGCAACAGCCAGGATCAGTTGAAGCAGTGCTCCGGGCCGGGGAAGCTCCCCTCGCTCACCTGCTGGACATAGAGGCGGATGGCGGCACGCACATCGCCGGTCTCGGCCAGGAAATTCTTGGTGAACTTGGGCACATAGCCGGAGGTGACGCCAAAGGCATCGTGCATCACCAGGATCTGGCCGTCGGTCGCGGGGCCGGCACCGATGCCGATCACCGGGATGCGCAGCGCCTTGGTGATGCGCTCGGCCAGCGCAGTGGGCACACACTCGAGCACCAGCAGCTGAATACCGGCCGCTTGCAGTTCGAGGGCCTGACGGTAGATCTCCTGCGCCTGAAACTCGTCGCGCCCCTGTACCTTGAAGCCGCCAAAGACATGGACGGATTGCGGGGTGAGGCCGAGGTGACCACACACCGGCACCCCGTTGCGGGTGAGGTGCCGGATGGAGTCGCACAGCCAGTCGCCCCCTTCCATCTTCACCATGCGGGCACCGGCCGCCATCAGGCGGGCCGCATTCTGGTAAGTCTGCTCGGGCGTGGCATAGCTCATGAACGGCATGTCGGCGACCACCAGTGCCTTGCTGGCACCGTGCGCCACACAGCGGGTGTGATAGACCATCTCATCCATGTTGACCGCCAGGGTATCCTGACCCCCTTGCAGCACCATGCCCAGCGAATCGCCGATGAGCAGCACGTGGGCCCCCTCGTCGTCGAACAGCTTGGCAAAGGTGGCATCATAGGCGGTGATGGCGGTGAACTTTTGACCTTCCTGCTTCATCTTCAGCAGGCTGGCGGTGGTGATCTTGCTCATAGAGGCTCCTGTAGATCTGCACGCGGGGCAATGATGGCCAAATCATTGTGCGGGCAGCGGGCAACCAGTCGGGCGAGCGGGGTGCCGCAGGGCAGCACCAGAGCAGGCGCAATTTCGGCAAGGGGCAGCAGCACGAACTCCCGCTCCTTCATGCCGTAGTGGGGTACGATCAGGCGCTCATGGTTGATCACCTGAGCCCCATAGAGCAGCAGATCGAGATCCAGGGTTCTCGGCCCCCACCGCTCATCCTTGCGCACACGTCCCTGTTCCAGCTCGATTTTTTGTAATTGATCCAGCAGCGCAAGGGGCGCCAGCCGGGTGTTGAGCCGGGCTACGGCATTGACGTAGTCCGGTTGGTCAGCAGGCCCCATGGGGCGGCTGCTGTAAAACGACGAGGCCTCCACCAGCACAGATTCCGGCAACCGGCCCAAGGCGGCGACGGCGCGACGAGCCTGACCCAGCGGGTCAGACAGGTTGGAACCTATGGCTATGAAGACCTCGGTCACCACGTCTGTTGTCACTCGGCCACTTTCGGTTTGCGGCGACGGGGGCGACGACGGTTGCGGCTGTTGCTGCTGCGCTTCTCGCCATCGTTGCTGCGGGCCTCACCGGCCGGGGCACGCTCACCGCTCGCCGGGCGACGGGTCGCTTCGCGCTGCAGTTGCGGGCGCACATCCGGATTGGAAGCGACATAGCGCTCCCACCAGCTGGCCAGCTCGCCGAGACCACGCTCGACCCGGTTGCGCAGCAACAGGAAGTCGTACGCCGCGCGGAACTTGGGATGCTCCATGGCGCGCTCGGGGTGCTTGCCCTGACGACGGGTCAGACGCTGTTGCAGTGCCCAGATGTCGCGGACATCGGTGGTGAAACGCCGAGGAACGGCGATGATCCGCACCTGATTGTCCAGCACCTCGTTGATCGCCAGCATGAAGGCGTCATACCAGGGCAGGCCGCTCTCGTTCTCCAGCACCCGACCACGGGCCTCGACGGCGCCCCACAGCAGGGTGGCGTAGAGGAAGGCGGGGGTGACGCGTTTGTCTTCACGGACACGGGTGTCGGTATCGATCAGCGCCAGCTCGATCAGCTGCTCACAGGGCGAGTTGCCGTGCGGGGTAAACAGCGCCGCCACTTGCGGGAACAACTGCTGGAACAGGCCATACTCGCGCAGCAACTTGTAGGTCGCCAGACCGTCGCCAGCCAGGAACAGCTTGAGGGTTTCCTCAAACAGGCGGGCAGCAGGGATGTCTTGCAGCAGCGGCGCCAGCTCCTTGATGGGGGCGGCGGTACGCGGGCTGATAGTCATGTCCAGTTTGGCGGCAAAGCGCACGGCGCGCAGCATCCGTACCGGATCCTCACGATAACGGGTCTCGGGATCACCGATCAGCTCAAGCTTGCGCTCGGCCAGATCTTCCAGACCCCCTTCGAAATCGTGCAGGGTGAAATCTTTGGCGCTGTAGTAGAGGGCGTTGACGGTAAAGTCACGGCGCTCGGCATCCTCTTCAATGGTGCCGTAGACGTTGTCGCGCAGCAGCATGCCTTCATCAGACTGGGCCGACACATGTTTGCTGGTATTGACCTGATGGTGGTGACCCCGGAAGGTGGCCACTTCGATCACGTCACGACCAAAGACAATGTGGGCAAGGCGGAAACGACGGCCAATCAGGCGGCAGTTGCTGAACAGCGCCTTGATCTGCTCCGGCGTCGCATCGGTTGCGATGTCGAAATCCTTGGGCGTCTTCCCGAGCAGAATATCCCGGACTCCGCCGCCGACCAGGTAGGCCTCATAGCCCCCTTTGTTCAGGCGATAGAGCACCTTGAGGGCATTCTCGCTGATCTCTTTGCGCGAAACAGGGTGCTGATCACGGCTTAAGGTACGACGTTGACCGGCGACACGGGCTGGAATGGGGGATTCCACCGGCTGCTCGCCATCTTCCTTGCCGAGCACCTTGCGGCAAAAGTTTGCGATCTGGGAAAAAATGGTACACCTCTTCATGACTTCTAAATTGACGGGAGGCCAAAAAATAGCGGCCTATCATAGCTCACGCCTGACCAAATGAAAAACCATGAGGTTACTTCAGCGCATTTGAATCAAACCGGGCCAAAAAATAGCGGTCAATCTGCACATAGCTCACGCCTGACCAAATGAAAAACCATGCGGTTACTTCAGCTCATTTGAATCAAACCGGGCCAAAAAATAGCGGTCTACCTGTGCATAGCTCACACCTGACCAAATGAAAAACCGTGCTGACAATTGATCCCGCATGAAACCATCTGCCAGCGAAAATCGCGGTCTATCTGCGCCCAGCTCACATCCTATTACACGAAAACCGGTTCTCTTTACTCAAGGTCCAACGGGATCTTCTCGCTGGCGGGCACCCGTTCGAGCCGCCAGTTGGCGATGCCCCACCCGATGATCTCGTCGATCCGGCTCGCCATCAGCTCGGGAGGCGGGCACTGGCCGAGGAAATGCAGTGCCTGCCACAAGGCCGGTCGCACCTCATCGAGCGCCAGCGCCGGCGCATGGTTCTGCTTGGAGAGCTTGTTGCCATCGGCCAGTACCGCCAGCGGCAAATGTACCCAGTCGGGCACCGGTGCCCCCAGGGTCTGGTAGAGAGCAATCTGGCGCACTGTGGGCTCCAGCAGATCGGCGCCGCGTACTATCTCGGTGATGCCGCTGTCCATATCATCCACCACCACCGCCAGGTTGTAGGCGTAGAGCCCGTCGCGGCGGCGGATAATGAAATCCTCCTCGGCCAGCGCCGCCGGGACCGCAATATGGCCCTGCAAGCGATCATCGAAGTGGTAGACCGGATGGTGCTGGCGCAGCCGGGCGGCACATCCCTCTGCCGTCAGCCCGAGGGGGCGGCAGTGGCCGCTGTAGAGACCGCCCGCGGCCATGATTTCGCGCCGGGTACAGCGGCACCAGTAGAGATCGCCAGCCCGATAGAGCTGATCGATGATCTCGTCATAGCGGTTGTGGCGCCCGCTCTGGAACATCACCTCCCCATCCCACTCGAGACCATATGCCTCAAGGGTATTGAGGATCAGGTCAGCCGCGCCGGCCATCTCCCGAGGCGGATCGATATCTTCGATACGCACCAGCCAGCGCCCCCGCCGGGATCTGGCCTGCAAAAAGCTGCCGAGGGCGGCGATCAGCGAACCGAAGTGGAGCGGGCCGGAAGGTGAGGGCGCAAAGCGGCCGACATAGGGGCGCACAAGGGATGAGGACGGGGTATTCACGGGCATGACTGTTCGGGTAAGCGATTCATTGAGGCTGCATTTTGGGGGGCGACCGCCAAAAGCTCAATAAAAAAGGGAGCCCGCGAGCTCCCTTTTTCATATACCAGAGGGTCGGGATCAACCGGCCATCTGTTTTTCCTTGATCTCGGCCAGCGTCTTGCAATCGACACAGAGGTCGGCTGTCGGACGGGCTTCCAGACGACGGATACCGATCTCGATACCGCAGTGTTCGCAGTAACCGAAATCATCGTCTTCAAGCAGCTGCAAGGTCTTCTCGATCTTCTTGATCAGCTTGCGTTCACGGTCGCGGGTACGCAGTTCAAGAGCGAACTCTTCTTCTTGCGCGGCACGATCCACGGGATCCGGGAAGTTGGCAGCCTCGTCTTTCATATGGTCGACGGTACGATCAACTTCCTGCATCAGTTGGTTGCGCCAGGCACCCAGGATCTTGCGAAAATGCGCCTTTTGTTGGTCATTCATGTACTCCTCACCCGGCTTTTCCTGGTAAGGCGCGACACCCGCAATGGCCAGGGGGCCCAGAGATTTCCTGTTTTCGCCTGTTGGCATGCCCTGTCTCCTAATTCAGCACGCTACCCGTGCCATCCATAAATTGAGGGCGACATCTATAGCAGAAGGGTAACGGGTAAGCAAACGAGCCGTACCAATAATGTTACCCACTCCAATATTTATGCACTCCCCTCGGGTAACAGGTGACCAGATTCAAATGGGATTAAACCTTGGGCCACCATGCCATGCACCCCAACATGGGGCCGATAGCATAAAATTTCAACCCCCGCCGCAATTGACTGCTCAATTAGCAGACTATAGTGCGGATCTATATGGGTTGCAGGGCGCATCCGGCTTATTCCGGAGTGCAACACCATAAAGAGCAGCACGGCTCTGTGGCCCGCCGCTTTCATCGCCATCAGCTCGCGCAAGTGCTTGGCGCCACGGGCGGTGACCGCATCGGGGAAGTAACCCATGCCCGGTTGATCACGCTCGTCGAGCAGGGTCACCGATTTTACCTCGATGTAACAATTGCCCTTCTCGTCATCTTCCAGCAGCAGATCGATGCGACTGTTCTCTTCGCCATACTTCACCTCGGTGCGCAACCGGCTGTAACCCGCCAGCGGGGCGATGGCATCCTGCTCGATAAGCTCCCGGGCGATCTGGTTGGCGCGCGCCGTGTTGACGCAGATAAAGTGGCCTGCCGGGCTCTCGGCGATCTCCCAGCTGTTGGGCAGCTTGCGCTTGGGGTTGTCGGAGGTGGAGTACCAGACCCGGGTGCCCGGATCGGCACAGCCGGTCATGGCACCGGTATTGGCGCAGTGGATGGTGATGACCTCGCCGTTATCGAATTGCACATCGGTCAGAAAGCGCTTGTAGCGGGCCACCAGCTGGCCCGATTGCAGGGGGGGATCAAAGATCACGGGTTTACCCTCCGTTGCTCTTCATTATCCAATCCCTCTTTGCGTCTTGCCCGCAGCGGCCAGCAGGCAAGCGGCTCGTAGCGTACCCCGTCCGGGGTCGAGATGGATTGATAGAGGCAGAACTCGTCAGCCTGCAGCAGAAAATTTGGGGCAGGCTGGATAGCCGGTGCCTCACCCGCCTTGCGCGACAGGGTGACATGGGGGCGATAACCCTGCTCGCCATTGCCAAGACGCAGCTTCTCACCGTGGCGACGCAGCGCCCTAGCCAGCACATTCAGCTCGTTGGGACACTCCTTCGGGCCAATCCAGGCGGCCTTGGCCCGACTGAACCAGCCGGTCTCATCCAGCCTGATGGCAAGCGGCGGACAGTGCTGACGCTCCACGGCGGCGATCAGGCGGCGGGTGGTCAACTCGTCCGCCTCCCCCAGAAAGGCCAGGGTCAGGTGGAGGTTGGCTTGCGGCACCGGCTGACCGGGCCAGGGCTGCTGATCGCGCCAGGCGATGAGCTCGGGGGCGAGCTCCTTGACGGGCAGGGCAAAGAAGAGTTTGGCCATGTGGTGATAATGCCTTTTTCACGCTCATTGGATGGGCCCATTCTATGGCAGCCATCGGGCCATGTCTCGCCAGCCTCCCGCCCGAGTGGCCATCTCCGCACATCCACTCACGGTGGCGCGGGTGGCTGTGGCAGAATAGGCGCCGTTTTACCGGTTGCTACAGAAGGTGCTCATCGCTTTGTCCCAGCTCCCCATCGTTTCGGTATTGCCCGAACTCTTTGCCGCCCTCGACAGCCACAGCAGCGTGATCCTGCAGGCGCCGCCCGGTGCGGGCAAATCGACCCTGCTGCCGCTGGAGCTGGTGCGCCAGAACCGGTTGCCCGGCCGTATCATCATGTTGGAGCCAAGGCGTCTCGCGGCGCGCAATATCGCCAGCTTTCTGGCGCGCCAGCTGGGGGAGAAGGTGGGCGAGCGCATCGGCCTGCGGGTACGCGGCGAGAGCCGCACCAGCGCAGCGACCCGGCTCGAGATCGTCACCGAAGGGGTGCTGACCCGGATGTTGCAGCAAGACCCCGAGCTGACCGGCGTCTCGCTGGTGATCTTCGATGAGTTCCACGAACGCAGCCTGTACGCCGATACCGCATTGGCCTTCGCCATCGAAAGCCAGCAAGGGCTGCGCGATGACCTCAAACTCCTGGTGATGTCTGCCACCCTGGATGGCATGGCGCTCGAGCGCCTGTTGCCGGATGCCCCTGTAGTTCGCTCCGAGGGGCGCGGTTTTCCCATCGAATATCACTACCGCCCCGCCAATCGCCAGCAGTGGCTGGAGCCGCAGATCGGCGCTGTGGTGCTGGAGGCGCTGGCCGCTCACGCTGGCAGTCTGCTGGTCTTTCTGCCGGGACAGGGAGAGATCGAGCGACTGGCGCAATGGCTGGAAGGGCGGCTGCCGGACGATGTGATCCTCGCCCCCCTCTACGGGCGCCTCGATATGGCGGCCCAGCAGGCAGCCATCGAACCGGCACCTGCGGGCCGCCGTAAGCTGGTGCTCACCACCAATGTGGCGGAGACCTCCCTCACCATTGAGGGGATCTCGGTGGTGATCGACAGCGGGCTGGAGCGACGGGCCTCGTTCGACCTGAAAAGCGGCGTCACCCGACTGGAGACCCGCCAGATAGCCAAATCCTCCGCCACCCAGCGGGCCGGTCGCGCCGGTCGTCTCGGCCCCGGCGTCTGCTACCGGCTCTGGAGCAGCGAGGTGCAGGAGCGGCTCGCCGAGCAGAGTCCGCCAGACATTCTCACTCAGGAGCTGACCGGCCTGCTGCTGGACGCCGCCCAATGGGGTGCCAGGGTGGAAGATCTGCCGCTGCTGGACATGCCTCCCGCCGCCGCGGTGGCCAGCGCCCAGCGGCTGCTGGTCGCCCTTGGCGCCATGAAGCCGGAGGGTGAGCAACAACTCACTCCCGCTGGCCGTGCCATGGCCGCCTTCGGTACCCACCCTCGCCTCGCCCGCATGCTGCTGCGCGCCCGCGAGCTGGAGTCCGAGGGTCTGACAGGGATTGTCGCCGATGCCGCATATCTGGTGGCGTTGCAGGAAGAAGATCTGCGAGGATCGGAGCGCCTCTCTGTGCTGTTCCACCGCCGTCAAAGTGCCCTGCGTCAGGGGGCGGCCCGCTGGTTTGAGCGGCTTGGCGCCCGCCCTGCCAGTGCGCAGGGTCAGTGGCTCGGGCTACTCTGTGCCCTCGCCTGGCCGGATCGCATCGGCAAACTGCGTAGCGGCAGTCGCTATCAACTCAGTGGTGGGGTGAGCTGCGATCTGGTAGAAGGTCATCCCTGTCAGGGACAAGCCGCCCTTATCGCCATCGAGATGGGGCAGAACGATCGCGGCAGCCGCATCTTTATCGCCGAACCGGTCGAGCTGGACGAGCTGGTACGCCTGCTGCCGGAACTGGTGAGCGAACGGCAGTGGTTCGACTGGGATGAACGGGAAGAGCGGGTGCGCGCCGAGCGCCAGCAGGTGTTAGGCGAGCTGGTGCTGAGCCAGCGACCGCTAACCGAACTCTCTGACGAGCAGAAAGGACGCTGCCTGCTGCAGGGGATCCGCCGCAAGGGGCTGCATGTGCTGCCGTGGGACGAAAGCAGCGAAGGGCTGCTGGCCCGTCTGCGCTGCGCCCGCGACTGGCTGTCCGATGAGGGGTGGCCCGCGATGGATGACGAGAGCCTGCTGGCCACGCTGGAACAGTGGCTGCTGCCGGCGGTGAGCGGCATGACCCGGCTGGAGCAGCTGAAGAAGCTCAACCTCGGCGACATTCTGCGTCAATCCCTGCCCTGGCCGTTGCCCAAGCGGCTGGACGAGGCGCTGCCGAGCCACTTTGCGGCGCCCACCGGCAGTAGGGTGCGGATCCGCTATCAGCCGGGTCAGGCACCGGTGATCCCGGTGCGTATTCAGGAGATGTTCGGACAAGGTTCGACCCCCTGCGTGGCCGATGGCCGGGTGCCGCTGGTGGTGGAGCTGCTCTCCCCCGCCCAGCGGCCGCTGCAGATCACCGCCGATCTGGCTGCCTTCTGGGCTGGCTCTTACGAGCAGGTGAAAAAAGAGATGAAGGGGCGCTATCCCCGCCACTACTGGCCGGATAATCCGCTGGAGGCGATGCCGACCAGGGTCACCAAGAAGAAGATGGGGATGTAGGTTCGATGAACGAAATCTCACCGACTATTTGATGGATAATCGGCCGCGATCGTTCGATTACGCCGCGATGACAACACAACGCATAATGATGAACAGGTAAAGAGGAACCATGGCAACCCAACGACGCAAGAGCCCTCCCAAGAAGGCCGCACCCAAACGCACCATCTGGCGCAAGCTGTTCTGGCTTGGCTTCAAGCTCTCCCTGGTGGTGGCGGCCTTTATGGTGGTGTTCGGCATCTATCTGGATACCAAGGTGCGCGAGCGCTTCGATGGCGAGAAGTGGCAGCTGCCGGTGATGGTCTACAGCCGCCCGCTGGAGCTCTACCCCAGCCAGCGCCTGTCGCGGGACCAGATGCTGCGCGAGCTCAACATGCTGAGCTACAAGCAGGTGCGCCAGCCTCACACGCCGGGTGAATACACCATCAACGGCAACCGCATCGAGCTTATTCGCCGTCCGTTCGAGTTCTATGACGGCGCCGATGGGGCCCGTGGCCTGCGCCTCACTTTCAACGGCCCGCGCCTTGAGGGGATCCAGTCGCTGGAGAACCAGCGCCAGCTCGGTTACGCCCAGATGGACCCGGTGCTGCTCGATCGCCTCAATACCGAAGATCGGGAAGATCGCCTGCTGGTGCGCATCGCCGAGGTGCCCGACAGCCTGCTGGTGACCCTGCTCACCACCGAGGATCGCGACTTCTACCAGCATGGCGGCGTCTCGCCGGTAGCCATCATGCGGGCCATGTTCGCCAACCTGATCGCGGGTCGCACCGTGCAGGGGGGCAGTACCCTCACCCAGCAGCTGGCCAAGAACTTCTTCCTGACCCGTGAACGCAGTCTGTGGCGAAAGTTGCAGGAAGCCTACATGGCGGTACTGATCGACTATCGCTACAGCAAGGACGAGATCCTCGAGTCCTACCTCAACGAGGTCTATCTGGGGCAGAACTTTTCGCAAGGGGTCTATGGTTTCGGGCTTGCCTCCTACTTCTACTTCGGCATTCCGGTCAACGAGCTGGATATCGATCAGGTCGCCCTGCTGGTCGGTCTGGTGAAAGGCCCCTCCTATTACGATCCCTGGCGCTTCCCGGAGCGGGCCAAGACCCGCCGTGATCTGGTGCTGAAGCTGCTGATGGATCACGGCAGCCTGACCCAGGCCGAATATGAGCTGGCCAGCCGCCAGCCCCTTGGCATCATCGCCCGCGGCCAGATGAGTTATGGCCGTACCCCGGCCTTTATGGGGCTGCTCAAGCGGGAGATCCAGAGCCGCTTTGGCGCCGATCTGCTCAAGCAATCTGGCCTGAAGATCTTCACCAGTCTCGACCCCATCGCCCAGCATGCGGCCGAGCGGGCGGTCGAATCGGGCCTCGCCGAGATCGAAAAACTGCGCGGCAAGAAGAAGCTGGAGGCGGCCATGGTGGTCTCCGACTGGCACAAGGGCGAAGTAGTGGCGCTGGTGGGTGGCCGCGATCCCCGCTATGCCGGGTTCAACCGGGCGCTGGATGCCCGCCGCCAGATCGGCTCTCTGGTGAAACCGGCGGTCTACCTCACCGGCCTCTCCAACGGTCTGACCCTGGCAACCCCGCTGAAAGATCAGCCGATCCGCATTCGCGGTCAGGATGGTCAGGTCTGGACACCGCAAAACTACGATCGCAAGTTCCGCCAGAGCGTGCCGCTGATGGATGCGCTGGCCAGCTCCCTCAACGTGCCGACCGTCAATCTGGGTCTGCAGGTCGGGCTGGAGAAAGTGGTCGATACCCTGCACAAGCTGGGGGTGCAGCAGGAGATCCAGCCCTATCCGTCGCTGGTGCTGGGGGCGGTGGCGCTCTCCCCGATGGAGGTGAACCAGATGTATCTGCCCATCGCCAATCAGGGGCTGACCCAGCCGCTGTCGGCGATCCGCGCCGTGGTCAAGGGGGATGGCAGCCTGCTCTATCAGCATGATCAGACCGCCAAGCGGGTCACCGACAGCCAAGCAAGCTGGCTGACCCTGTTCGCCATGACCAAGACGGTGAGTCAGGGCACGGCTCGTGCGCTCAGTGCCAAGTTCCCCGGCGCCACCATGGCGGCCAAGACCGGCACCACCAACGAGCTGCGCGACTCCTGGTTTGCCGGGATGGACAACAACGAGCTGGTCAGTATCTGGGTCGGGCGCGACGACAACACCCCGGCGGGCTTGACCGGTGCCAGCGGTGCCCTGCAGCTCTTTAGCGGCTACATGAGCCAGCGTGGCGTCAACAGTCTGGGATTGAAGATGCCGGAAGGGGTCACCTGGGCCAACTTCTCCCGTGCCAGCGGCACCCGCGTCACCAGTGACTGCCCGGGCAGCCTGCAGGTGCCAGCCAAGGCATCCACCATGGGCTCCCCGGCCGGTTGCGCCAGCAGCGCGACGCCACGCAGTGCGCTGGATGACTGGTTCGGCGGTTTCTTCAACTAGATCAACAATACGGGCAGCGCAGGCTGCCCGTTCACTATGCTGCTGACAAGGAAACACCATGACCTTTCCGCTGTTTGACGCCATCCACCATGTGGCCATCATCGCCAGCGATTACCCACGCTCGCGCCACTTCTACCACGAGGTGCTGGGGCTACCCATCATCGCCGAAACCCTGCGCGAAGCGCGCCAGTCGTGGAAACTGGATCTGGCCTTGCCAGATGGCAGCCAGCTGGAGCTGTTCAGCTTCCCTATCACCCCCAGCCGCCCCTCGACGCCCGAGGCGTGCGGTCTGCGCCATCTCGCCTTTCGGGTCAGCGACCTTGACCGGGTTATCACCCACCTGCTGGCCCATCAGATCGCGGTAGAGCCGGTGCGGGTGGACGAGCTGACCGGCAAGCGCTTCACCTTCTTCGCCGACCCCGACGGTCTGCCGCTGGAGCTCTACGAAGCGCCGCACTGAGCCTAAGTCAGCCAAATAATCGGCCAAACAAGAAAGCCGCCCAGCGAAACCGGGCGGCTTTGTCATTGATAAAGCGTTATCAGGCTGTAGTCAGCATGGCGACGGCCAGCGCCATCACCACCATCCCGGCCCAACCGATGGGCTTGAGTCGCTCACGGAAGATGAGCAGACCGCCGAGTGCGGTCCCCAGAATACCGATGGCGCCCCAGGTGGCGTAGGCCACGGCAAGGTCAATCTTGCCACTGCTCACCGCTTCGGAGAGCAGGGTGAAGGCGCCCAGCACCAGCATAATCCCCAACACGCCCCACCCTTTGTAGCGAAAGCCCCGCGAGCGGTTGATCGCCATATTGGCACCGATATCCAGCAAAGCCGCGCCAAGCACGATAATTAACGGGTGCATACCGCCTCCTTGCTGTTACGGGTGACTCTCCTGCGCACCGGTTCATCCCCGGTTTCCCCCATGGTCACCATAACAATACCCACTATTGCCAGCGCCAGACCGCTCAGCTCCTGAGCGTTCAGGTCGTAATCGAGGAACAGCACGGAGACGATGGTGATCAGTGCAATCCCCAGCCCCTCCCACAACGCGAAGGCAATACCAATGGAGATTGTTTTGGCGGCTTGAGCCAGTAGCAGATAGGAGAGGGTGATCAGGGCCCACATCGGCAGGTAGTTCAGCCATCCCGCGGCATCCTCGGGGATCATCGCCATACTGGATGTCCCCGCCACTTCGGTGAGGATGGCCCCCGTCAAGAATATGCGTGCTAAAAGCATGCGACTGATTAACATAGAATTTTCCTTCTGTTGCTGCGACGGGAGAGATGATAGCCGCAGTCGCGGCGCGGGCAGGAATCGCTGAGCGTCGAATTATCAGACGCTGACGGTTTGCCTTGTTATCCGCGGGCGGGCTAAGGTAATGCTAGGACACTCCGTTATGACCCATCTTCATGAAGCTCTATCAGATAGAACTCTTTGTAGAATCAGCAAACAGTGGCTCCCTCGCCAATACAGCCAGACGACTTGGCAAAAGCCGCAGCGCAGTCAGTACCGCCATCGCCTCCCTTGAAGTGGAGCTAGGCGTCGAACTTTTTGAACGCGGCGCCAATCAGAGTCGCCTGACCGAGATCGGCGAGCTGGTGCTTGATGACTGCAAACGGCTGCTGCAGGCGGCCAACAGCCTCAAGCTCAAGTGTGAACACTACGCCTCCGGCGCCGAGGTGGCGCTGCGGGTGGCGCGCGATGACGCCATCCCCGAACCGGTGTGGCGCGAGATGCTGGCCGCCTTGCGCAGCCAGTTCCCCGGCACCAGTATCTCGCTGGTGCTCGCCTCCCCACCCGAACTGCCCGCGCTGGTGGAAGAGGGGTTCGTCGATGCCGCCTTTGGCCTTATCACCGAGGATCAGGAGCGCTGCGGCCTCAATATCGACCTGCTCAACCCGATCCGTACCCTGATGGTGGTGGCCCCCAGCCATCCGCTGGCCAGCCTGAAGCGGGTGATGCAGCAGGATCTGACCGACCACACCCAGGTCACCCTCTCCTATGTGGATGAATTCTCGGTCAAAAGTCTGCTACCCATCGGCGGTCAGCACATCGGCCTCTCCAGTTTCGAGCTGATGCGCGATGCGGTACTCGACGGGCTGGGTTGGGCGGTGCTCCCCTCGCCGCTGATCCAGAGCCAGCTGCGGCAAGGCTCCCTGCTGACCCTGAAACACAAGTTCAGCCTGCAGTGGCGGGACTACGGCGTCTATCTGGCGGAAAATGCCTACCACGGCAAGGTGCTGGCCTGGTTGAAAAAGTCGATCCAGGCGTATCTGGAGCCTTTTGAATAGAGTAAAAAGAGACAGAGCCCGCTCACGTTCTACAATTATCCGGGTGATCCGACCGGATGTGATCGTGCATACTGTTCACATACTCATTGAGCGCCGGAGGCGTAACCGATATGAGCAGTGCCCAAGACAAGGACGATATCTGGCTGGACGACGACATCATCGAACTCGATGATGAAGAGGTCGTGGTCCCCAAGGCACTCAACCCATGGCAGGTGCTGATCGTCGATGACGAGCCGGACATTCATCACGCCACTCGCCTGGCCCTCTCCAATATTCACTACAAGTCGCGCCCGCTTGAACTGCTCAATGCCTACAGCGGCGCCGAAGCGGGTCGCATGCTGGAAGCCAATCCCAGAATTGCACTGATCCTGCTCGATGTGGTGATGGAGACCGAAGATGCCGGTCTGCGACTGGTGCACCGGATCCGCAACGAGATGCGCAACTCGCTGGTGCGGATCGTGCTGCGTACCGGCCAGCCCGGTCAGGCCCCCGAACAGCGTGTGATCCTCGATTACGACATCAACGACTACAAGACCAAGACCGAGCTAACGGTGCAAAAGCTCTATACCACCGTCATCGCCTCCCTGCGCTCTTACGAAACCCTCAGCGCCATCGACAAGAGCCGCCAGGGGCTCGGTAAAATTCTGGAAGGGGCTGGCGATCTCTATCATCTTCACTCCCTCAAGGAGTTTGCCTCCGGTGTGCTGAAACAGATCAGCGCGATTCTCGATGTGGGCACCGAAGGGGCTATCTGCGCCGAGCGGCGTCCCGATCAACATGGCCTGGAGATCCTGGCCGCCACCGGCGACTACGAGACTCTGCTGGATGATGGCAAGATCACCGACTTTCCTACCCTCAATGACTCGGTCATGAAAGCACTGGCGGCGCGCTGCAACCGCTTCGAGCATCCGCAGGACTCCCTCTATATCGCCGCCCAGAATGGGCGCGAGTTCGTGCTGAGCTTCACCCCGACCCAGCCTCTCGACCCACTCGAATGCGATCTGCTGGATGTCTTCTGCCAGCGCATCTCGGCGGCCTACGACAACCTCTACCTCTATAACCAGCTGCTGCGCGCCCAGGAGGCCACCGTAGTGGCGCTGGCGGCGCTGGCAGAGTTCCGCGACTCCGATACCGGCGAGCATGTGCTGCGGGTGCAAAAACTCTCCGATGCGCTGGTGGAAGAGCTGCAACAGATGGCTGTATATCCCGAGCAGCTGACCCCGGAGTTTGTCGAGATGATCGGCATGGCCTCCATCCTGCACGACGTGGGCAAGGTGGGCACCCCCGATCATATCCTGCACAAACCGGGGAGGTTCGATCCCGACGAGCGGGCCATCATGGAGCAACATGCCGATATCGGCGCCAATATCCTGTACAAGGCGGGCGAGATGGTGGAGGGAACCAGCTACCTCTCGCTGGGCGCTGAAATCGCCCGGGGCCACCACGAGCACTTCGATGGCAAGGGCTATCCGGAACAGCTGGCTGGTCAGCAGATCCCGCTGTCGGCGCGGATCGTGGCGGTGGTCGATGTGTTCGATGCCCTGCTCAGCAAGCGCCCCTACAAGGAGCCCTGGACGCTGGCGCAAACCATGGAGTATATCCAGTCCCGCTCCGGCACCCAGTTTGACCCTCAGGTTGTGGCGGCCCTGTCGCGGCTGGTCAATGAGTCGAGGCTCCCCTACTCGCTCTGATTCACCTGTTTCACTCGCCACTCACCATGCTCTGCCGATGACCAAGATCACCGGCAGGGCATCAAAACTGCCGCTTTGTTGCATTCAGAACACATCAAAGCACCGCAAACCGGAAACATCCCTCTTCTTTGGCCGCGATATCCGCTGAAATATGGTCATTTAACATCACATCGCTATAATATCGGCCTGCAAACCTGATACTAACAACGAAGGAAATATCATGAGCCTGAACCTGGTACCGGCTGGCAAGAGCCTGCCCGACGATATCTATGTCATCATCGAAATCCCGCAGAATGCCGACCCGATCAAATACGAAGTCGACAAGGACAGCGGCGCAATTTTCGTCGATCGCTTCATGTCTACCCCGATGTTCTATCCGTGCAACTACGGCTACGTGAACGCGACGCTCTCTCTGGATGGTGACCCCGTCGACGTACTGGTTCCAACCCCCTATCCGCTGCTGGCCGGCTCCGTCATTCGCTGCCGCCCGGTTGGCGTGCTGAAGATGACCGACGAGTCTGGCGAAGATGCCAAGATCGTTGCCGTGCCGCACTCCAAGCTGACCAAGCAGTACGATCACATCCAGGATGTGAACGATCTGCCGGAACTGCTGCGCGCCCAGATCCAGCACTTCTTCGAGCGCTACAAAGAGCTGGAAGCGGGCAAATGGGTCAAGGTGGAAGGTTGGGGCGACAAGGCCGCTGCCGAAGCCGAGATCAAGACCTCTGCCGAGCGTTACGCTGCCAAGTAAGCGTTATCTGGCATGTAAAAAGGCGCCTTATGGCGCCTTTTTTGTCGGTGTTTGCGGCAGCTGACCGGCTGCATCTCCGGCAGGATTGCCCTGAATGTATATTTCACGGCCATCTTTCTGGTAGGGGCGGTAGTAATCACCGCCACAGCGATAGCCGCCGCCCGGCTGGCTCATCAGCTCGCAGTTGACCGGCAATACCTCCAGCCACTTGATGGCCTGCTGGAAGCGCAGCCACTCCTGCCATTCGTGTTCGCGCGCCAGCTGATCGCGCAGGGCAAAGGTATCCGCAACGGACATTCCCTTGTTGACGATTACCTGACCCGCCATGGCTGGCAGGCTGAGCAGCCCAAACAGCACTATGATCCAAGGCTTCATAACCCCTCCAGAGTGACTTAATTTCACAATTAAATTAAAAGTCACATCAATCTGTTATCCAGATCACAAAACGAAACATCACCAAAGTGGTGCTGGCTCACCTAGTTGTTAATTATCGTCCACGGCAGGAAGCACCACCATGAAGCCGATCCCCGCGCTGTTGCTCAGCCTCACTCTCTGCACCACCCTTGGCGCCACAAGCAACGCCAGCGAAATCAACATGAGCTGGCAGTGGCAATCCACCGATGGCCAGCGCAAGCACTTCCAGCTGACCACCGACGATCAGGTGATGGCCGCCAGTCGCCACGAGATGAGCCTGCTGGAGGCCTCCCTCACCAATCCGCTGGAGACGCTCTACGCCTACATCAGCCCGCGCCTCTACAACAGCATCAACCTGATCAACCAGAGCAGCCCCGAGACCGCCACCAAGTTTCGCAATCTGGAGCAGGCCTTCACCCTGCGGGACAATAGCATGGAGTCGCTGCTGTTCTGGCAAGCCTACCAGCAGTATCAGGAGGATGCCTTCTACCAGATGAGGGTGGTGCCCTGCGTCCATCCGGCCAATCGCAAGCTGCCTTGCGTGCGACCCGATTACTCCCAGCTCTTCTACCACTTCAAGGGTCAGCTCAAGCCGCTGGCGCAGCAGTTTGCCGCCAAGGATCTCGCCACCAGCGTCAGCCTGCTGCAGGAGTGGTTGAATGCCATCCCGACCCAGCCGGAGCAGCTGGATCACTTCGCGCCGCCACTGCAGGCACTACAGGATAACAAGGCCGACAGCGACGAGAAGGCGCTGTTGATGGCCAGCCTGCTGGCGGAGTTGGCCCCGCAATATGTGCTCAGCATCATCTATCCGGATATCAGCATCGGCAGCGTCTCCCCTGCCTGGCTGGCCATTACGGCAGACAGTGGCGTACCCGGTGATGTGGTGGTGATCAACAATCAGCGCCATGTGCTGCTGACCGGCTCATCCCTGCTGGCCCAGCAGATGACCATGGCCAAGATCCCCCTCATCAGCGAGTCGCTCTACTGACGCAGACAGCTCAGACCAGCTGCCAATTCATTGATTTTTCTCGATGTCATGCCATCCTAGCCGCCCTTGCCAGCCAACCTCCTGACTGGCGGGGCGCCGACGCTTCTGAATTGCGATCTTACTTAACACTTTTTAAACAGATCCGATCAGTTTAGGATGAAGCTCGCCCATTCCCTCAATCCGAAACTCGTTATAACATAACAAATGGAGTGTCATCAGGATGAAACATCTGGTACTTACTTTGGCGCTGCTGCCATCTCTGGTCTTTGCTCACAACGTCAAGGATGGCAACCCGGTGCCGCTGGTCAATATCAGCGACAAGGGTGAGCTGGTACTGAACGGCAAGGATATCGGCTACCAACCGTGGCAGAGCACCTCGCTCACCGGCAAGGTATTCCTGATCCAGCATATTGCCGGTCGCTCCAGTGCCAAGGAGCTGAACGCCCCGATGATCGAGGCGATCAAGGCGGCCAAGCTGCCCCATGACAAGTATCAGACCGTCACCGTCATCAACAGCAATGACGCCATCTGGGGCACCTCTGGCTTCGTGAAGAGCAGCGCCGAGGACAGCAAGAAAGAGTTCCCCTGGTCCGCCATGGTGCTAGATGCCAAGGGCATGGCGCGCAACGCCTGGGATCTGACGCCGGAAAGCTCGGCGATCATCCTGCTGGATAAAGAGGGCAAGGTGCTGTTTGCCAAAGATGGCCAGCTCGATGCCAACAACATTGCTACCGTGATGGGGCTCATCAAGTCCCATCTCTAAGTCAGAGAGAAAGGGCGCTGATGGCGCCCTTTCCATAAGGGTCTATGGGTCGTATCAAGCTGAAAATCTGGATCTTGCTGCTGGGCTGGTTATGGCTGCAACCTGCCCTTGCCCGTCATCAGCTTGAATCCGCCCTGCCCGGCCACGACGACCATCACTGCCTGGTTTGCGCCCTCCATCTGGATGGCAAGCAAGTCATCACCTCTACCCCCTATTGTTTCCCCAATGCGACGGCTGTTCTGCCCGCTGTTGCAACCATGCAACGCTCTGCGGATACCGCCACGCTGCACAGCTATGCCATCCGTGCGCCGCCAACCTCTGCTTTTCTCTATCCCTTTGTTTAATTTCGCTATTTGTTTTGAAAAAGGATTAAAGATGAAAGCAGTTACTCTGTTGCTGGCCGCAGCGGCCTTTGGCGCACATGCAAATCACGACGAACACGAGAGCCACAGCCACGGCGCCCACGAGCATGGCCACGGCCACCTCAATCTGGTGGTCGATGGTGACCAGCTGATGATCGAGCTGCAGGCCCCTGCTGCCGATCTGGTGGGCTTTGAGCACGCCGCCAAGAGCGATGAAGAGAAGGCGCAGTATGCCAAGGCAGTCGCCCGCCTCCAGCAGCCTGACGCCCTGTTCCGCTTCGACCCGGCCGCTGGCTGCAAACTGACCCAGCAGGAGCTGCAGGCCGCCAAAGAGGATCACGACCATGACCATGACCATGACCATGACCATGACCATGACAAGGCTGCCAGCGACGAACATGAACACCACCATGATCATGACGAAGGGGGTCACGCCGATATGGGTGCCATGTACACCTACACCTGCGCCACGCCCGCCAAACTGACCGGCCTTGAGGCGACCCTGTTCAGCGTCTATCCGAGCCTTGAGAAGCTGAGCGTGCAGGGGATCCTGCCCACCGGCCAGACCGCTGGCGAGCTGACCCCGTCCGCCAACAAGCTGAGCTGGTAACGCCATGAAAAAAGCCGTGGTTGAGATCCGCGATCTGGCCTTTGCCTGGCCAGGTGGCGACGCTGTACTCGATCTGCCCGCCCTCACCCTCCGCGAGGGTGAGCGGGTCTTTATCAAGGGCCCGTCGGGCTCCGGCAAGTCGACCCTGCTCGGGTTGCTGGCCGGGATCCAGACCGCCAACCACGGCACCCTGGAGGTGCTGGGCCAACCATTGGCCCGGCTCTCTGGCCGTGCCCGTGACCACTTCCGGGCGGCCAATCTGGGTTATATCTTCCAGCAGTTCAATCTGCTGCCCTTTCTCTCGGTGCAGGACAACGTTACCGCTGCCCTCACCTTCTCGCCCGCCAAACGGGCTCGCCTGCAAGGGAGTCCGGAACAGGAGGCGCGCCGTCTGCTGGCCGAGTTGCAACTACCGGACGACGCGCTGCATCGCCCCGTGCATGCCCTCAGCATCGGCCAGCAACAGCGGGTTGCCGCCGCGCGGGCGCTGATCGGTTCGCCACCACTGGTGATCGCCGACGAGCCCACCTCGGCCCTCGATACCGACAATCGGGCCGCCTTTATCAAGCTGTTGTTCGAGGAGTGCGACAAGCAGGGCTCGACCCTGATCTTCGTCAGTCACGACCCTTACCTCGAACCCCTGTTCCCCCGAGTGGAGAACCTGCAACAGCTCAACCGGAGGGCAACGTGCTAAAGCTCGCCCTGCAAAGTCTCTGGGCCCGCCGCCTCACCGCCGGGCTCACCCTGCTGGCCGTCGCCATCAGCGTTACCCTGCTGCTCGGGGTGGAGCGGGTACGCACCCAGGCCCGCGAAAGCTTCTCCAACACCGTCTCGGGCACCGATCTTATCGTCGGCGCCCGCTCCGGCCAGGTGAACCTGCTGCTCTACGCGGTGTTTCGCATCGGTAACCCCACCAACAACGTGGGGTGGGACTCCTATCAGGCCATCAAGCAGAAACCGGGCGTTGCCTGGACCATCCCGCTTTCGCTTGGTGACTCCCACAAGGGATTTCGGGTGCTCGGCACCAATGGCGACTACTTCACTCACCTGAAGTACGGTCAGCAGCAGTCGCTGCAACTGCGCGAGGGGCGACCGTTCGAGACGCCGTTTGAAGCGGTACTCGGCGCTCAGGTGGCCGAGAAGCTCGGCTACCACCTTGACCAATCCCTCGTCATCGCCCACGGCGCGGGCAACACCTCCTTCAGCCAGCACGACAATCTGCCGTTCAAGGTAGTGGGAATTCTGGCACCGACCGGTACGCCGATCGATCGCACCATCCATGTGCCGCTGGCGGGGATCGAGGCGATCCATCTGGGCTGGGATACCGGCCGCCACAGCAAGAACGTGACGCCGGAGCAGGCGCTGGCGCAGGATCTCACCCCGAAAACCATCACCGCCTTTATGGTGGGGCTGAGCAACCGCATTCTGGCGTTCCAGCTGCAGCGCGGCGTCAACACCTATCCCAAAGAGCCGCTGATGGCGATCCTGCCGGGCGCCGCCCTGCAGGAGCTGTGGAGCTTGATGAGCGTGGCGGAAACCGCCCTGTCGGTCATCGCCGGTTTCGTGGTGGTGGCGGGCCTTATCGGCATGCTGACCACATTGCTGGCGGGGCTTAACGAGCGGCGCCGGGAGCTCGCTATTTTGCGATCCCTCGGTGCGGGCCCTGCCCACCTGTTCCTGCTGCTGGCGCTGGAGGCGATGGCGCTGACCACGGTCGGCATCGCTCTCGGGGTCGCCGTGCTCTATCTGGGGCAGGGGCTTGCCTCGCCCTGGCTGCTCAGCCACTATGGCCTGCAACTGAGTCTGGGGCTGCCGAGCACCTACGAGTGGCAGTTGCTGGGGGTAGTGTGGCTGGCAGGCATGGTGATCGGCCTGCTCCCTGCCGCCCGCGCTTACCGCTACAGCCTGAGCGATGGCATGAGCATTCGCGTCTAGCGAGACGCCCTAAATAGAAACAGAAGGACAGATGATGAAGTGGAAAATAGTGGCGCTGCTCGCCAGCCTGCTGGTGCTGCCCGCCATGGCCGCCGATTACAAGACCATCGACTGGGATGTGCTCATCCCGGAAGGGGAAAAACTGCTGCCCCCCCCGCAGGTGAGCCACGATGGGGATCTCGCCTCCGTGCCGCAACCGGTGGGCGGGGTTAACAAGAAGCTGGACAACCAGGATGTGCGCATTCCGGGCTTCGTGGTGCCGCTGGAAGGGGATGCCAAGAAGATCACCGCCTTCCTGCTGGTGCCCTACTTCGGCGCCTGCATCCATGTGCCGCCGCCCCCCACCAATCAGGTGATCTATGTGAGCTACCCCAAGGGTGCGCCGGTCGATGATCTGTGGGACGCCATCTGGGTCAAGGGCAAGATGCGCACGATCAGCTCCAGCCACGAGATGGCGACCGCCTCCTATTCGATGGAAGCGGTCGAGGTGAGCGTCTACGAGGAGTAATCCTCCCGTTGCAAAAAAAGCGGCCTCCACGGAGGCCGCTTTGTTATCTTGGCATCCCGGTTGGAGTAACATTCAGCCCAGAACCTGTGCGAATGGAGCCAGCATGGCCGATCTGCCCCCCCCCAAGAAAGAGAGTTCGATCCTGAGCAGCCAGGAGCAGACCCTGCGTCTGGCCCGCAGTCGCGGCATCGACGGCATGCTCACCCGCAACAGCGACAGCACCTTCGAACAGCGCGCCACCTTTCGCCATCTAGCGGATCAGGCCGCCCGCCAGCGCAATCTGGAAGCCATCATGGTGATGGCCTCCCGCCACTGCGAGGAGACGGCGGCTGGCGGAGAGATGGACAGTGACTGGCTGACCCGCTTCCTGCAACTGGCGGAAGATATCAGCATGGTGCCGATGCAGCAGCTGTGGGGCCGCATCTTCGCCATCGAGGTCGCCACGCCGGGCCGCTTCTCCATCCGGGCGCTCTCCACTCTCAAGGAGATGACCCAGCGCGAAGCCATGTTGTTCCAGCGAGTCTGCGCCCTCACCTGCCACTATGCGGGCAGCGACGAGCAACGGCTGCTGCTGGGGCTGCACAAGGGGGCCAGTTTGCTGAGCCGCGCCAAGGCCACGCGCCTCGGCCTTGGCAAATACCGGCTGCCCTACAACGCCCTGCTGCAGCTGTTTGAACTGGGGCTGCTGCACCGCGCGGAACTGGAGTCCGGACCGCTGCCCGCCGACGGGGTCGAGCTGGAGTTCGGCAACCAGCGCTGGCGGCTGCAGTGCAAGCAGCACAATATCACCCTGCTCTACTACCGGCTCACCCCGGTGGGCAACGAGCTCGCCCAGCTGCTGCAAGAGTCGCCGCTGGAGGAGTACCTGCAGGATCTGAAAACCGTGCTGGTGCAGGGGATCCAGATCGAGGTGCAGCATCAGGTCAGCGAGACCACACCGCCCCCCCCTGACGCCACCCCCTGATCGTCGATGGGGGAACACGCCCACCGACGCGCCACAGATCCCGATCACTGCACCTCACTCAGCAAAGTGAGGTGCAAAATGCAGATCCCCTCGCCCCTTGCCGCTCGTTTTTTGCACATTGCAACGACAGCAGCGCCACATTCAGTGGCTGCGCCCCTTTATTGACACAAGAATCACTTAACGTGATTGATGGCCCGCCCTTTGCTTTGAACTTGATGCAGCTCAATTTTCAACCACCACAGCTCGGAAGCATGGCCATGAGAATCAATCAACCGGTTACCCAAAGAGAACGCCTCTATTCAGACCACCAGAGCCTGATCTCAACCACGGATCTGGAGAGCCGCATCACCTACGCCAACGATGAGTTCTGCGAGATAGCAGGCTTCCAGCTCGACGAGCTGATGGGGGAACACCACAATCTGGTGCGCCATCCTGACATGCCGAAACAGGCCTTTGCCGATCTGTGGAACCATATCCGCGAAGGCAAGAGCTGGATGGGGCCGGTGAAAAATCGCTGCAAGAGTGGCGATCACTACTGGGTCAGCGCCTTTGTCACCCCCATCAAGGATGCCAGCGGCCGGGTGGTGGAGTATCAGTCGGTGCGCACCGCCCCGAGCGAGGAGATCAAACAGCGGGCCGAGAAGGTCTATGCCGACCTTCGCAACGACAAGCTGCCGCGGGCGCTCAAGCTGCCCACCTTCTCCCATGCCCTGACCATCAACCTCTGCCTGCTGCTGAGCCTGCTCGCCATGTTGGCGCTTGGCTACAACCACGATATGAACTGGCAACTGGCGCTGGCTGCCCTGCCGCTGGCGATAGCGGCCATCACCCTGAATGCCCTCTCCCGCCGCCTCGGCAAGCTCAACAAGATGGCCCGCAGTCGCTTTGACAACCCGCTGATGCAGCTGCTCTACACCAACAAGGTGGACAACATCGCCGCCATCGAACTCTCGATGATGATGAATCAGGCCGAGTTCAACGCCGTGCTGGCCCGCACCCAGCAGACTTGCAGCAAGATCCTGCAGGCCGCCGAGGGGGATCTGCGCAACGCCGAGTCCATCACCGACAACCTGCAACAGCAGCAGGCCGAAACCAATCAGGTGGCGGCCGCCGTGACCGAAATGTCGGAGTCCATTCGCGAGGTGTCGCAGAGCTCCAGCGAATCCTCCAGCCTGCTGGACGAGACCGCCGACCTGTTCAAGAGCGGCAACCACAGCGTGGCCGAAACCGTGGCTGCCGTGGCGGGCATGAACAGCGAGCTGACCACCTCCAAGGTCGTCATCAGCGCGCTGGTCGGCCACTGCCGCGATATCGACGGCATTCTCGATGTGATCAACAACATCGCCAACCAGACCAACCTGCTGGCCCTCAACGCCGCCATCGAAGCGGCACGGGCTGGCGAAGCAGGTCGCGGTTTCTCGGTAGTGGCCGACGAGATCCGCTCGCTCGCCATCAAGACCCAATCCTCGACCAGCGAGATCCAGAAGATGATCACCGAGCTGCAAACCAGCGCCGGGGATGCAGAACAGGCGATGGAGAAGGGCTGCCAGCTCTCCGAGAGCTGCCAGCAGAAAGCCTCGGCGACCGGCACCATTCTCCAGCAGATCAACAATATGCTGCAGCAGGTCGCCTCCGGCAGCGGCCAGATTGCCCAGGCGGTACAGGAGCAGTTCCACGTCACCGCCGAGATCAACCGCAACGTGCTCAGCATCAAGACCCTGGCCGATGACTCCAGCGTCGGCAGCCAGCACGCCGTGCACGGCATCACCCAGCTGGTCAACCAGTTGAGCGATCTCGACCGACTGGTGCGCCAGTTCCAGAAAGGGGCTCCAGCAAGCCAAAGCCGATACGAAGTGGACACCACCCGCGCCGTTCCGGTTCGCCAAGCCAGATAACCACTACACAAACAATCACCGCAGAAAAACCCTATGGGCCTTTGGGTCCATAGGGTTTTTTAGTGTCCGCCAACAAGAGGCGACACTGCCGTTGCCCCTTCCTATTTCCCCTGCGCTGATAGACGGCGGTTCTGGCACGAACACATCGCCACCCGTTATTGATTAATTTATTGATCTTGCTCAGGAAATTTTCCACATCCCCTTTCTTCCGCAGCCCCATTCGGTAACATAGCCGCTTGGCAACCTCTCGCAGGAGTCAGCCATGAGCCCAGCCAGTGCCATATCGCAGGTAAAAAGCAGCAAACTGGAGGCTGAAATTCAGGGGCGGTAGCGTGGTTTTTTTCAGGTTGGCGCAGAGCGTAGGAAGTCCAACAGACGAGCATCATTACGCCAACCAGAGCCGGATAAACATGGATTGTGCCGCTCGCAAATTTGCAGATATGTTTCACGGTAAACGTTGGGTTTCACCGCGCTCAGCTCAAACCTACAACTCTTAGCCCAAAATACGAGACTTTATTTTAAGTTAAAACACATCGTTAAATTAATAAAACAACCTATCCACCGATATTAATTCCATCCAGATCGAGATTAAGTAAAAAAATAGAACTACATAAGAATAAATATTAACTCTATTGAAGCTCTGCTTCTGAGAAAATTAACAATGAAAATACAAAGTCTAAATGATATTTTTGAACGTCGTATTCTAAGAATTCCAGACTACCAACGAGGCTATGCTTGGTCTTCACAACAACTCGATGATTTTTGGGAGGATATAATTCAACTTGACCCAAACCGAGTCCACTACACAGGTGTAGTTACACTAGAACCCGTCAAACCACACTTATGGCAAAAGTGGGAGCAAGACGAATGGATTATTGATGGGGTTGGCTTCAAGCCATTTTACATCGTTGATGGCCAACAACGATTAACAACATCAATGATATTAATTCAAGCAATTCTTGAATCTATCAAAGGTGATGTTCAGCTCAACTATCAATCATTAGAAACTATACGTAAACGTTATGTATTGTATAGTGCTGATGATGGCCAAAGAAAAAGTTTTATCTTCGGTTACGAAAAGGACAACCCGAGTGATGAATACCTTAAAACTATGATTTTTGGTGAAAGGTCACACAGTAATCAATATAAAGAAACTCTGTATACACAGAATTTAAAGACAGCAAAAACATACTTCAAAAATAAATTATCCATCCTTTCCAATGATGAAATCGCACTAGTTTTTAAGAAACTAACTCAAAAGTTAAAGTTTAATCTATACGAGATTGATGACGAAATTGATGTATTCGTGACCTTCGAAACAATGAACAATAGAGGCAAGCCACTAACCAGTCTTGAGTTACTAAAAAATCGCTTAATTTACCTATCTACGCTTTATCACAATCATGAGGGGCATGAAGTTCTACGCAGTAAAATCAATAGCGCATGGAAAACAATGTATGAATACCTTGGTATGAATCCAGACAGTCCTTTAGATGAAGATACCTTCTTAAGAAATCATTGGACAATGTACTTTAAATACAGCAGAAACAAGGGTGATGACTACATTAAGTACCTACTAAATGAAAAATATACAGCACGAAATGTAACTCATCCTAAAGATGAACAAGAGCGTATTTCGGTAGAGGAAATAAGCAACTACGTTGAAAGTTTGCAAGAGTCGATTCGTCATTGGTTCTATATTCACAACCCTTATTTCTATCTTCCTAACTACAACAATGATGATAATAAACTATTACTTGACAGGCTTCAGCGTTTAAGCTTCCGAGCATTCAGACCACTATTGCTTGCAGCCTTCGTCTCTAAACAGCCAGTTAAAGATATTAATGATCTTCTTATAGCAGCAGAACGCTACAACTTTACTTTATTCTCTCTGTGCCATCGTCGTTCAAACACTGGTGATTCTGAGTTCTTCGGTATGGCAAGGGAACTTCTAAAAGGCCAACAAACGATTAACTCAGTTATTAACTCAATCAATGAATGGGTTGATTACTACTACGATCCAGATCGTTTTTACAACTACATTTCTGAGAAGTATGAACTTGGGCAACAAGGTTTTTTCAAGTGGGATAGCCTACGTTACTTTTTATTCGAGTATGATGCATGGTTGACAAAACGGAGTAAACAACACTCTATAAAACTTAGTTGGAATCAGCTGAAGATCAATAGTAACGATAAGGTTACCATTGAGCATATATTCCCACAGACCCCGTCAAACCAATATTGGCAAGAGCGATTTGGCAGCTTCAACAAAGAACAAATAACTTGGATTACAAACTCTTTGGGCAATCTTGTACCGCTTAGTCTAGCGAAAAACTCTAGCCTACAAAACGATGACTTCAAAGATAAGAAGAATAACGGCTCTGGTGTTGGCTATTACAATGGTTCAGCATCTGAAAATGAAATTGCTCAGTTAGATGAATGGTTACCTGAAAGCATTCTTTTACGTGGCTTGGAATTACTCCAGTTTATGGAGACACGTTGGAGAATTTCATTAGGTGATGAACGCTTTAAAGCAAAATTACTACACCTAGATTTTATCTTTGATAAAAACAAAGATTTAACTCAATAAAAAATACATCATCACATAGGTTCGAACAGCGCAGCGTACTCGGACAATCGCTAATAACCCCGCCGCGATATAAGCAAGGATCGGAAGATCCTCTTGCGGGGTTGCTATCGACCGCCTTGGGGTGGGTTAAGACTTGCCGGTGCCACTATAAGCTAGATTTATGGGTTTTCCGATTATGACCCAAGTTTTACTTATAGTGGCTGCCGCCAGCCTATAAGCGCCCGTGGTAGCCGGCTGCCGGGCGCTTGTTATAGGTTCTTCCGATCCAGCTACAGGTAGTTCCCCTGCCGCAGGGCGGTTAGCAGCTCATCCACCAGTGCAGCGACCGGCTTGCCGGCGTTGAGCAGATGGATCTCCGGCTGCTCCGGTGCCTCGTAGGCGGAGTCGATACCGGTGAAATTGCGAATTTCCCCTGCCCGCGCCTTTTTATAAAGCCCCTTGGGATCGCGCTCTTCACAGACAGCAAGCGGCGCATCGACAAAGACTTCGACAAACTCCCCTTCACCCAAGAGATTGCGCACCACCTCCCGTTCGGCACGAAACGGCGAGATAAAGGCAGTGAGCACGATCAGGCCCGCATCCACCATCAGCTTTGCCACCTCGCCGACCCGGCGGATATTCTCCTGCCGCGCAGCATCATCAAAACCGAGATCGCCGCACAGGCCGTGGCGCACATTGTCCCCATCCAGCAGATAGGTGTGCTTGCCTTGTGCCGCCAGCGCCTGCTCCAGCGCCCCCGCCAGGGTTGATTTGCCCGCCCCCGATAGCCCGGTAAACCAGATCACCAGCGGCTTTTGCCCTTTAAGCTCGGCCCGGCTCTGTTTGTCGACGGCATGTTTGTGCCACACGATATTGCTCATCCAACGCTCCTTGATTGGCGCTCACGCCTTAAAACGGAAACAGCAGGGGCACCATCACAATCACCCCGAGGCTATAGGCCAGCGAGACCGGCAGCGCCAGCTTGAGGTAGTCCGGCATCTTGTAGTTGCCCGCGGCATAGACCATCAGGTTGGTCTGGTAGCCGTAGGGCAGGATAAAGCTGGAGCTCGCCCCGAACAGCACCGCCAGAATAAACGGCATGGTCGAGACATCCATGCTGAGCGCCAACTGGTAACCCATGGGGAAGGCCAGTGCGGCGGCGGCGTTGTTGCTCATCAGCTCGGTCAGCACCAGGGTAAACACATAGATACCGATAAAGGCGATGATGGGGCTGGCACCGTTGAACTCCCCCATCAACCAGTCGGCGATAAGCTTGGCCAGTCCGCTCTTTTCCAGCTGATCGGCGATGGCCAGCGCCCCGCCCACCACCAGCCAGATGTCCAGCGGGAAGCGGCGGCGGATCTCGTCCAGGGTCAGAATACGGGTGAGCAGCAGCGCCACCAGCATCAGCAGCAAGCCCTTGAACAGCGGCACCAGATCGAACACCGACAGCGCCAGCACCCCGAGAAAGCCCAGCACCACGGCGGCGCTGCGCTTGCCATCGAGACGGGTGGAGGCTTCCAGCCCGCTCACCACCACAAACTCCCGCCCCAGCGACTTGTTGCGGGCAAACTGGGGGCCGGGGGCCAGCAGCAGGGTATCACCGGCGTGCAGCTCAATCTGGCCGAGGCCGCCGGTAAGCTGGGTTTCGCCGCGGCGCACCGCCAGCACTACCGCATCGAAGTGAGTGCGAAATTCGGCATCCTTGATGGTCTGACCCACCAGCCGCGAGCTGTGGCTGACGATCACCTCCACCAGATGCTGGCCGTTGAGGCGGTGCTGGCCGTAGAGATCCAACCCCTTCATCTCCTGCAATACGCCGACGCTCTCCACATCGCCGCAAAAGAGCAGTACGTCCCCTTCGTGCAGCTCGTGTTCCGGCTGCACCGGGCAGATCACCTGTTCGCCCCGAATGATTTCCGCCAGATAGAGGCTTTTCAGGCTGCGCAGGCCGTTCTCCTTGACGCTACGCCCCGCCAGCGGCGATCCGGCGCCCACCTTGGCTTCGAGAAAGTAGCCGGATTCGCGGCTCATCTCGGTATCCTGCTCCGGCAGGTGACGGGCAAACAGCAGCACGGCCACCAGACCGGTCAGCAAGGTGCCCGCCCCCACCATAAAGAAGTCGAACATGCCGAGCGGCGGCGCCCCCATCTTGATGAGGAAGCTGTTGACGATGAGGTTGGTGGAGGTGCCGATCAGGGTCAGCACCCCGCCAAAGGTCGCCGCGAAGCACATGGGCAGCAGCAGCCGCGACGGGGAGTGGTTGGGATTGCGCTTGACCGCGCCCAGCATGGAGGCCACCACGGCGGTGTTGTTGACGAAGGCCGAGAGGAAGGCGGTGGAGAACCACACCTTCACCAGCACCTTGTTGAATGAACCCGTGCCCACCAGATTGGCGAACCAGCTCATGATGCGGGTCTTCTCCACCGCCAGCGACACCAGCAGCAACAGCACCAGCGTCAGCAGGGCACTGTTGGTGTAGCCCGCCACCACGGCGTTGATGTCCGCCAGCCCGCTCAGGTAGGTGATGAGCACGGCGCCCGAGAAGAGCAGCGCCGGGCGGAGTTTGCCCTGGATCAGCAGGGCCACGAGAGCAGCCAGCAGACCCAGCACCAGGGATTGTTGCCAGGTCATGAGCTTACTCCTTGCTTGTGTCGTTACCGATGGCAAGGGCTTGCCAGTGCGGGAAGTGCTTGCGCACCAGGGCGTTGAGCTCAATTTCGAACTCGCTGTAGTGCCCCTTCACCGCTTTCGCGGCCAAGCCCTCGACGATCATGCCGGCGCCGACGGTGACGTTGGTCAGCCGGTCGATCAGGATAAAGCTGCCGGTATCGCGGATCTCCCGATACGGGTCGAACGCCACCGGGTCGGTGAGGCTCAGCTCGCACAGGCCGATCTCGTTGAGCTTGAGCTCGCTCGCGGGCAGCTCATCCAGCTTGTTGATCTCGATGCGGTGGCGGATGGCTTCCACCTGCCCGCGACTCTTCTTGGTGGCCAGTTTGACGTCATAGACCCGGCCCGGTTGCAGGGACTCTTCCCCCATCCAGACGATATGGGCCAGCAGATTCTGGGTCACTTGCGGACGGTTGGCAGCATCCACCAGCAGGTCGCCGCGGCTGATGTCGATCTCGTCGGCAAAGGTGACCGTAATGGCCTGACCCGGCAGGGCGTACTCCAGATCCCCGTCGAAGGTGACGATGCGGGTCACCGTACTCTCCTTGCCCGACGGCAGCACCGCCAGCTTGTCACCCACCCGCAGGATGCCGGAGGCGAGCGTGCCCGCGAAGCCACGAAAATCGAGGTTGGGGCGGTTTACATACTGCACCGGCAGACGCACCGGATGGCGCTCCAGCTCGCGCTCCACTTCTGCGGTTTCAAGCAAGGAGAGCAGAGTCTCACCCTGATACCAGGCCAGCTTATCGCTTTGGTTGACCACGTTGTCACCGTCCAGCGCCGAGACCGGCACGATATGGATGGTGTCGACGCTGAGCTTCCTGGCGAATTCGCGGTACTCGGCGCTGATGCGCTCGAACACCTCCTGACTGAACTCCACCAGATCCATCTTGTTGACCGCCACCACGAACTGCTTGATGCCGAGCAGGCTCGCGATAAAGCTGTGGCGGCGGGTCTGATCCAGCACGCCTTTGCGAGCGTCGATCAATATGATGGCCAGATCGCAGGTGGAGGCGCCGGTGGCCATGTTGCGGGTGTACTGCTCGTGGCCCGGGGTATCCGAGATGATAAATTTGCGCTTGGCGGTAGAGAAATAGCGGTAGGCCACGTCGATGGTGATGCCCTGCTCGCGCTCCGCTTGCAGGCCGTCTACCAGCAGTGCCAGGTCCAGCTTCTCGCCGGTGGTGCCAAGCTTCTGGCTGTCGGACTCCAGCGCTTTGAGTTGATCTTCATAAATCTGCTGGGAGTCGTGCAGCAGGCGACCGATAAGGGTGCTCTTGCCGTCATCCACGCTGCCGCAGGTGAGAAAACGCAGCAGACTCTTGTGCTGCTGGGCGTGCAGATAGGCTTCGATGCCCTGTTCGGTGATGGCGGTCTGAATATGGCTGTTCATGCTGACGACTCCTTAGAAATATCCCTGACGCTTCTTCTGCTCCATGGAGCCGGCCTGATCGTGGTCAATCAGCCGCCCTTGCCGCTCGCTCGAGGTGGTGAGCAGCATCTCTTCAATAATTTCCGGCAAGGTGGTGGCATCGGATTCGATGGCCCCGGTGAGCGGGTAGCAGCCGAGGGTGCGGAAGCGCACCAGCTCCTGCTTCACCTCATCCTCGGCGGTCAGCGGCATGCGCTCGTCATCCACCATGATCTTGATGCCGTTACGCTCTACCACCGGACGGTAAGCGGCGAAGTAGAGCGGCACGATGTCGATGTTCTCGAGATAGATGTATTGCCAGATATCCAGCTCGGTCCAGTTGGAAAGCGGGAACACCCGGATGCTCTCTCCCTTGTTGACCTGGCTGTTGTAGACCCGCCACAGCTCCGGACGCTGGTTCTTCGGATCCCAGCGGTGGGACTTGTCACGGAAGGAGTAGACCCGCTCCTTGGCGCGGGACTTCTCTTCATCGCGGCGGGCACCACCGAAGGCGGCATCGAAGCCATATTTGTTGAGCGCCTGCTTGAGCCCTTCTGTCTTCATGATGTCGGTATGCTTGCCGCTGCCGTGGACGAAGGGGTTGATGCCCATGGCGAGGCCGTCCGGGTTCTTGTGGACGATCAGATCCAGCCCGTACTTTTTGGCGGTCTCGTCGCGGAACTTGATCATCTCCTTGAACTTCCAGTCGGTATCGACGTGGAGCAAGGGGAACGGGATCTTGCCCGGATAGAAGGCCTTGCGGGCCAGGTGCAGCATGACGGAGGAGTCCTTGCCGATGGAGTACATCATCACCGGGTTTTCAAATTCGGCAGCCACCTCGCGGATGATATGGATGCTCTCGGCTTCCAGCTGCTGCAAGTGCGTCAATCTTTCACGGTCCATGTTGGTCCTCGGGTCATTGCTTATGCGCCTGCTCGGGGCGCTGGGTGGTTCAGTGCGCGGCCGCGCTGGCAGCCGCATCAAATATCTCTTTCTGGCTCAGGCCAGCTGCACCAGCTTGAGGTCGCAGCCATCGAGATCCGGGTTAGCGCGCAGCTGCTCGCCGCCCTGTTCTCCGCTCTTTTCCCCAAACCAGGCGAGCCGCTCGCGCAGGGCGACCACTTCGCCGATGACGATAAGCGACGGGCTCACCGCCTGTTTGGCCAGCTCGGCCAAGTCGGCCAGCGTGCCAGTCAGCACCCGCTGGCGGGCGGTAGTGCCGCGCTCGATGATGGCGATGGGGGTAGCGTGGCTTCGGCCGTGATCCACCAGCTGCTGCTGGATATGCTCGGAGCGCATCAGCCCCATGTAGATGACCAATGTCTGACTGGTGGCGGCGAGCTGCTGCCAGTCGGGCTCCTTGCCCTCCTGCTGGCAATGGCCAGTGATAAAGACGGCGCTCTGGGCGTAATCACGGTGAGTGAGCGGAATACCGGCATAAGCGGTGGCACCGGCAGCGGCCGTGATGCCGGGCACTACCGAGAAGGGGATGCCTTCGTCAGCGAGCACTTCCAGCTCCTCACCACCACGGCCAAACATAAAGGGATCGCCCCCCTTGAGCCGCACCACCCGGTTGCCCGCCTTGGCGTATTCCACCAGCAGGCGATTGGTCTCCTCCTGCGGCACGCTGTGGGCGCCCGCCTTCTTGCCGACCGACACCAGAGTGGCATCACGGCGCACCAGATCGAGGATCTCGGCAGAGACCAGCTGGTCGTAGAGCACCACTTCAGCCTGTTGAATCTGTTGCAATGCCTTGAGGGTCAAGAGGCCCGGATCGCCGGGGCCTGCGCCGACCAGCACTACTTCTCCTACTTCGCTTTTCGCCTGGTCGAGGCCATCACTCAGCCACTGCTCGGCTCCTTGCCAATCCTCTTTTTCAATCAGGCTGGCGAGGGTGTTGGAGGCAAAAGCGCGCTCCCAGAAGCGGCGGCGATCGGAAATCGAGGAGAGCACCCGCTTGGCCTTGTCACGGACCCGGCCGGAAAGCTCGGTCAGCCCGCCAAGATGGCGTGGCAGCAAGCTCTCCAGCCGCTCGCGCAAGAGGCGCACCAGCACCGGCGCCTTGCCGCCGCTGGAGACCGCCACCATCAGCGGCGAGCGATCGATGATCGAGGGGAAGATAAAGCTGGAACGTTTGGGGTCATCCACCACGTTGACGAACAGACCCAGCTGGTTGGCACTTTGATAAACCAGTGCGTTGACTTCGAGGTTGTCGGTCGCCGCCACCACCAAAATCTGACCAGCCAGATGGGCCGGGGTGAAGCGCTCCGCCAGATGGGTGAAACGACCAGAAAATTCCGCAAATTCCGGTTCAAGTTCCGGGGAGATCAGGGTCAGTCGGGCTCCGGCCGCCAGCAGCAGGCGCGCCTTGCGCAGGGCAACCTCGCCCCCGCCCACCAGCAGTACCGGGCGGCCTTCCAACTTGGCAAACATAGGTAAATAATCCATTTCGGCCCATCCCTCAGAACACGACTAATATGGGGCGACTATAGGCAGGGCAGCTTATCCCTCAAAATAATAAAAAATGCTTTTTAATGCGTTTTGGTAATTAGCAAAGCCAATTCATGACAAAGGCGTACGAAGTCACTTGTGGTACCTGACGCCAGACCATAGGCTAGGGACTGTGTTTCATAAGGAGCTAAATGATGAATGAATCATTGATTGTGCTAGGGATTTTCGTGTTCCTGGTGCTTGCCACCCTGAGCGCGGGCATCAAGATCGTGCCACAGGGCTACAACTGGACGGTGGAGCGCTTCGGCCGCTACACCCGCACCCTGACCCCAGGCCTCAACCTGCTGATCCCCTACGTGGATCGGGTCGGCCACAAGATCATCATGATGGAGCAGGTGCTGGATATCCCGGCACAAGAGGTGATCTCCCGCGATAACGCCAACGTCACCATCGACGCCATCAGCTTTGTGCAGGTGGTGGATGCCCGCAAAGCGGGTTACGAGGTCAACGATCTCACCAGCGCCATCCGCAATCTCACCATGACCAATATGCGGACCGTGCTCGGCGCCATGGAGCTGGACGAGATGCTCTCCCAGCGCGACACCATCAACGAGAAGCTGCTGCGCACCATGGATGCCGCTACCGCCCCTTGGGGCATCAAGGTGACCCGCATCGAGATTAAAGATGTGCGCCCGCCGCTGGCACTGGTCGAAGCGATGAACGCCCAAATGAAGGCCGAGCGCCAGAAACGGGCCGAGGTGCTGGAAGCCGAAGGGGTGCGCCAGTCCAAGATCCTCAAAGCCGAGGGGGAGAAGCAGTCCCAGATCCTCAAGGCAGAAGGTGAGCGTCAGGCCGCCTTCCTCGCCGCCGAAGCGCGGGAGCGGGCAGCCGAGGCGGAAGCCAAGGCGACTCATATGGTCTCCCAGGCCATCGCCGAGGGTGATATGCAGGCCATCAACTACTTCGTGGCCCAGAAGTACACCGAAGCGCTGGCCCGCATCGGTGAAGGCCCCAACAGCAAGATCATCATGATGCCGCTGGAAGCGGGCAGCCTGATTGGCTCGGTGGCAGGCATGGCCGAGCTGTTCAACAAAGATGGCAAGGGCAGCAAGTCATGACAGCCCTGTTCGAGGGGCTGACCCACTGGCACTGGCTGGGGCTCGGCTTCATTCTGCTGGCCATCGAGGTGCTCGGCTCGGTGGGCTTCCTGCTCTGGACCGGCATCGCCGCGCTGGAAGTGGGTCTGCTGCTGCTGGTCTGGCCCTTTGGCTGGCAAGCGCAGTTGCTGCTGTTTGCAGTGCAATCCCTGCTCACCACCTGGGCCTGGTGGCGCTGGCAACACCAGCGTGACAACTCGGGTCAGGATGCCGCCAGCACCATCAACGAGCGGATGCAGAGCTATATGGGCCGCGAGCTGACCCTGCTGGATGATGTCGTGCAAGGCACCAGCCGGGTGCATCTGGACGATACGGTCTGGACGGTGCGCTGCGACGAGTCGCTGCCGGCGGGCAGCAAGGTCAGGGTAGTGGGGGCCGACTCACACATCCTGCTGGTTGAACCCCGCAACTGACGCAACTCTGCTATCGAGTCATAAAAAAGCCCGCGATCGCTCGCGGGCTTTTGTCTCTCTGGCTGCCACTCAGGTACGCAGCCGGTCGAGCTGGCTGGCGAGCGCCGTGGCCGCTTGCTCCAGCGCCTCGCTCAGTTGATGGCTGGAGCTGGCCTCCTGCCCGATCACGTTGGCGGTATCGCCGATCCGCATCAGGTTCTGGTTGATGGTGTCGCTCACCGCACTCTGCTGCTCGGCGGCGGTGGCCACCTGACTGATGTGGTCGTGGATCTGCTGGATCTGGGCCACCACCCGATTGAGCGCCTCGAACGCCTGCTCGGTGCCCTGCACCGTGGTGGTGGAGCGCTCGATACCGGTATTCATCAGACGCTGACTGCTGCTCACTTCGGTCTGCAGACTGCCGATCAGCTGACCAATCTCGTCGGTCGACTCCCGGGTCTTGGTCGCCAGCGCCCGCACCTCGTCCGCCACCACCGCAAAGCCGCGTCCCATGTCACCCGCCCGTGCCGCCTCGATGGCGGCGTTGAGGGCCAGCAGATTGGTCTGCTCGGCAATGGCGCGGATAACATCAAGGATCCGGCTGATATTGGTGCTGCGCTGGGCCACCAGCGCCACCGCTTTATCCGCCTCATGCATATCGCCGACCAGAGTATGGATCTCGTTACGGGCATTGCTGAGGGTCTGCTGGGCGGTATTGATGTGGTGGGTCGCCGCTTCCGACTCCTGCGCCGCCTGTTCGGCATAACCCGCCACGCTGACTGCCGTGGTGCTCATCTGGTGCATGGCGCTCACCACGCTCTCCAGCTCCAGATTCTGCTCATCCAGACTGTTGCGCATGGTGTCGGCGGTATGTTTCATCTCCCGCGCCTGCTGGTAGACCTGCTGGCCGATCCCCTTGCTCATTTGCACCATACCCCGCAGCTTGCCGAGGAAGGCATTGAGCTGGGAGCCAAGATCGATCAGCTCCTGATGGGTGTCGATCTCCATCTGCTGGGTCAAGTCCCCCTCATTGCTGGAGAGGTGGCCCACATGGCGGCTGATAAGTGAAAGCGGCGCTGTGATGGTCTGGATAAACCAGACCAGCAGTCCCAGCACCAGCAAGGTGATCCCGCCCATGGCGACGATCTGTTGTTGCTGGGCATCCACCAACAGGGCGCCGAGCTCGCTGCTGATGGTGCGCGCCTTGTCGAGCGCCAACGCCTTGGGCACCTTGATCATCAACCACCACTGGGTATTGGCCGCCTCGATACGGATCGGTTGTTGCAAAATAAAATCGCTGTCGCTACTAACGGCCTGACCGGTGGGCAGGGTCAGGCCCACCTCCTTGAGCGGACGCCCCAGCTTGTCGGCATAGCGGTTGCTGCCGACAATCAGCCCCATCTTGCTGACAATGGTCACATCGGCCTTGTTGTCATAGAGGCTCTTGCCCAGCGTTTCGGCAAGCTGCTGGAAGATGGGCAGGTTCATATCCACCCCGGCCAGCCCGACAAACTTGCCATCGTGAAGGATGGGCACCGTCAGACTGGTCATCAGCATCTTGTTGCCCGGGCTGATTTCGTAGAGATAGGGCTCCATCAGGCAGGGTTGGCGAGTATCGCGACCACAGAGATACCATTCGCTGTTGCGAATGCCGAACTCGTTGAGAGAGGTATCAAACTTGGCCTCGCTGGCGGCGGCATCCACCGGCTGCTGGGCGACGGCGCCGCCCTGATCCTTGGTGAAGTAGATCTCCATGCTCCCCTTGCCCGCCACCGAGTGGCTGGCGCCGCCCAGCCAGTTGCCATCCTCGCCGTCATAACCATCCGGTTCAAACTGGGCGTAGATGGAGCTGATCCCGCTAGCCTGCTGCAAGCTGCTGCCGAGCAGAGACTCGACTTGGGGCCGCGACAACCGTAGCTCCGGCTTGACCATCCCGGCTTCAATCTGGGCGGTCACGGTCAGGGGGATCTGATAGGAGTTCTGCATCAGCGAGGCAATCTGTATGGCATAGCGCTCAGCCTGATACTGCAGGCTGTGGGAGACTTCTTGCTCCAGCGCATCGCTGGTCTGGGTCATCACCATGCCACGGAGGGTACTGAAAGAGGCTGACTGCAACAGGGTCATGGCCAGCCCGGTCAGCAGAAACAGTCCCATGGTCAGGCACAACAATTTGAACTTGAGGGAACGTTGCTTCATGGGGCAACTCCTTATGGCAGCGTGACAACGAATTAATTGAGTATATTCGTCCACTTGCAGCTCACCGGATTTGTGATGGGTTTGTCGTCGGCTTCTGGTTATAATTTTGGCCTTCCCGAGCGTTGATGGAACAGTCGCAATGAGCAATGCACTGAGCAGTGTCCCGCCGGTAGTCGCGATGGACTACCCCTTTCCGGCCAAACCTCTTCCCCTGAGTGCCGAGCAGAGAACGACCTTGACCACAGAAATCAAGGCGCTGCTCAAGGAGCGCAAGGCGGTACTGGTTGCCCACTACTACACGGATCCCGAGATCCAGGCGCTGGCCGAAGCCACCGGTGGTTTCGTTGGTGACTCGCTGGAGATGGCCCGCTTTGGCCGCGATCACGAGGCGCAGACCCTGATCGTTGCCGGGGTGCGCTTTATGGGCGAAACCTCCAAGATCCTGAGCCCCCACAAACGGGTGCTGATGCCGACTTTGGAGGCCGAATGCTCCCTCGATCTGGGCTGTCCCATCGAGCAGTTCTCCGCCTTCTGCGATGCCAACCCGGATCATACCGTGGTGGTCTATGCCAATACCTCGGCCGCGGTCAAGGCGCGGGCTGACTGGGTGGTGACTTCCAGCATCGCGCTGGAAATCGTCGAGCACCTCGACAGCCTAGGTCACAAGATCATCTGGGGCCCGGATCGCCATCTGGGCGCCTATATCGAGAAGAA
The DNA here is from genome assembly GCF_016026615.1 of Aeromonas allosaccharophila. Taxonomy (NCBI): domain Bacteria; kingdom Pseudomonadati; phylum Pseudomonadota; class Gammaproteobacteria; order Aeromonadales; family Aeromonadaceae; genus Aeromonas; species Aeromonas allosaccharophila. Next base: position 2,780,771 of record NZ_CP065745.1, read on the forward strand.
GACCGGTGCCCAGATGCTGCGCTGGCAGGGTCACTGCATCGTCCACGACGAGTTCAAGGCCCGCGCCCTGCGCGAGCTGAAAGAGCAGAATCCGGACGCCGCCGTGCTGGTTCATCCGGAATCCCCCGCCTCGGTGATCGAACTGGCCGATGCGGTGGGCTCCACCAGCCAGCTGATCAAGGCGGCCAAAGAGTTGCCCCAGCAGAAGCTGATCGTGGCGACCGATCGCGGCATCTTCTACAAGATGCAGCAAGCCTGTCCGGAAAAAGAGATGGTGGAAGCACCGACCGGTGGCGATGGCGCTACCTGTCGCAGCTGCGCCCACTGCCCCTGGATGGCGATGAACGGTCTGGTGGCCATCAAGGAGGCCCTCACCGACGGTGCCGAGCGCCACGAGATCCATGTCGACGAGGAACTGCGGGTCAAAGCCTTGATCCCCCTCGATCGGATGCTCAACTTCGCCGCCGAACTCAAGCTCAAGACCCAGGGCAATGCCTGATTGCCGCCGTCACGAGATGCAAAGAGGGCTCCCGCGGGAGCCCTCTTTATTATTTATCTGAACGCTATGCTGCTCAGATGATCACGGTGGAGAGACAATGCTCCTCATCCGGCGCAACGGTCACGCCCGCCTCGCCGGCAATAGCGGCTTCGACGCAGAGCATGGTGCGATAGCCATCGTCGCTCATGTCGGCCATGGCGGTGGCCCCTTCCAACCAGGGAGTCCAGACCACTACGCTGTCGTGGTTACCGCTCACTACCCGAGTCTCGCGCTCACCATCCCGCACGCTCACCAGTGCCTCTGGCTGCCAATAGACCCGATCCAGCGGCCCGTTCAGGGTCAATGCACCTTGCTGTTTGGCATCCTGTCCGGTCAGCTTGTCGGCATAGGGCTCACCCAGACCGGTCACGCTCACCGCTTCCGGCGCACTGATGGTCAGATAGGTATGCAGCGCACCGCTATAAGTCAGTGGCTGGGCACCGGTGTTGCGCGTGGTCAGCACCAGCGAGAGCTCTTTGCCAACCAGCACGTCCAGCTCCAGCTCGAAGGCGTGATCCCACAAGGCACGAGTGGCATCGCTGTCGCGCAGAGAGAGGTGCACCAGGGTGCCGTCGGCGTGATCGGAAACCCCGTCCAGCATCCAGAGGGTGGTGCGGGCAAAGCCGTGGGAGGGCTTGCCGCTACCGACACGGGCTGGCGCCGAGCCAAACCAGGGCCAGCAGAGCGGGATACCGCCACGAACAGGCTTGCTGCCATCCAGCACCGCCTTGTCACTTAGCCAAATGGAGGCTGGCTCACCATGACGCTGATAGCTCAGCACATGGGCGCCAAACAGGCTGATCTCGGCCTTGGCATAGTCGTTGTTGATGGTGAGAACCGGCAGACCGGCCGCATTGTTGGCAAGCTTGCAATTGGCTGTCAGGGGACGAATGGATTGCATGTGGACTCCTGTCATCAGGGGAAACCGAAAAACAAAAAGGCGGCCAATGGCCGCCTTTTTCAAGCTACGCGATTGCGCATCCCAAATTACTTGGAGATGTGAGCGATCAGGTCCAGAACTTTGCTGGAGTAGCCCATTTCGTTGTCGTACCAGGATACAACTTTAACGAATTTGTCGTTCAGCTGGATACCAGCCTTGGCGTCGAATACAGAGGTCTGACGCTCACCCAGGAAGTCGGTAGATACAACTTCGTCTTCGGTGTAGCCCAGAACGCCTTTCATAGCGCCTTCGGAAGCAGCTTTCATCGCTTCGCAGATTTCTGCGTAGGTGGCAGCTTTCTTCAGGTTAACGGTCAGGTCAACAACAGACACGTCCGGAGTCGGAACACGGAAAGCCATACCGGTCAGCAGGCCTTTCAGTTCCGGGATAACTACGCCAACAGCTTTGGCTGCACCGGTAGAGGACGGGATGATGTTCTGAGCCGCACCGCGGCCACCGCGCCAGTCTTTGGCAGACGGACCATCAACGGTCTTCTGGGTAGCAGTGGTAGCGTGAACGGTGGTCATCAGGCCAGACTCGATACCGAAGGTATCGTTCAGAACCTTGGCGATCGGTGCCAGGCAGTTGGTGGTGCAGGAAGCGTTGGAAACGATGTCCTGGCCAGCATAGGTAGAGTCGTTAACACCCATTACGAACATCGGGGTAGCGTCTTTGGACGGGCCAGTCAGAACAACTTTCTTGGCACCAGCAGCGATGTGCTTACGAGCAGTCTCGTCGGTCAAGAACAGACCGGTAGCTTCAGCAACAACGTCAACACCGATTTCGCCCCACTTCAGGTTGGCCGGGTCACGCTCAGCGGTAACACGTACGGTTTTGCCGTTTACAACCAGGTTGCCGTCTTTAACTTCAACGGTACCGTTGAAACGACCGTGAGTTGAATCGTACTTCAGCATGTAAGCCATGTAGTCAACATCGATCAGGTCGTTGATACCAACAACTTCGATGTCAGCACGCTCAGCGGCCAGACGGAATACGAAACGACCGATACGGCCAAAACCGTTAATACCTACTTTGATAGTCATATTTAGTTACCTAACTGTTCAGTAGTCAAAGAAAATTCCGCTTGTAAATTTACTAGAACTCTCCGGTGAGTCAACCAACATTCTGTCTGAAATTGCGCTATATCATGAAAAACTGTGAAATTAATTTTCTGTTTATGTAACTGATTACCACATTTTGACGAAAAAAGTGCCAGAACGTGGCATCGCGCAGATATCCACAATAGTGCCTACTCGGTCACACAACCGTGATGATAGATATGTAAAAATGTGCGCGGTTTAGCATGGCCAAAGAGCCACTGTTCAAGTACCACCCATAAAAATTAATCAAAATAGTATAGATAGAATCCACAGCGGGAATTCTCAAACTATGACCACCCTGATTGAACAGCTGGCTGCCGCAAAAGGTATCGCCAGCGAATATGTCGATGCCTGGGGCCACCCGGCCCAGGTATCCGAAGAGAGCAAGGCCGCCATGCTGGGCGCCATGGGCTACCGCGTCGATGACGAGGCCGCCCTGGTGCAGCAGCTGGAAGAGGAGCATCGCCAGCACTGGCTGCGGGCGCTGGATCCTGTGATGGTGGTTCGCACCGGCGACGCCGTTACCCTTGAGGTTCGCCTCCCCATCGAATTCGTCAACGACGCCCTCACCTGGCAGCTCCAGCAGGAGCAGGGTGCGGTGCTGTCCGGTCAATTCACCCCCATCGAGGGTGAGCTGGTCGGCGTGGCCGAATTTGAAGAGATGGAGTGTCAGGCCTATCGCGTCACGCTGGAGATGGCCCCGAAGCTGGGTTATCACCAGCTGGTGCTGCTGGAAGAGGGCAATGACGAGCCGCTGGCCACCATGCGCCTCATCGTTGCGCCCAAGGCGTGCTACAAGCAGCCGCCAATTGCCGATGGCCGCAAGGTATGGGGCCCGAGCGTGCAGCTCTACTGCCTGCGCAGCCGCCACAACTGGGGCATCGGCGATTTCAGCGATCTGGGCCAGCTGGTCGAGAAAGCGGCCACCTGGGGTGCCCACTTCGTCGGCCTCAACCCCATTCACGCCCTCTATCCGGCCAATCCGGAGAGCGCCAGTCCCTACAGCCCCTCTTCCCGTCGCTGGCTCAACGTGGCCTATATCAACGTGGAAGCGGTGCCCGAATTCCAGCAGAACGATCGCCTGAAAGCGGAAGTGGCAAGCCCTGCCTTCCAGCAGCATCTGGCCGATCTGCGCGCCAAGGAGAACGTCGATTACACCGGCGTGATCCAGACCAAACTCGGCATGCTGCGTCAGGTGTTCGACGAAGCGAGCCTTGGCGCCGAGCGTCAGGCCGCCTTTGATGCCTTCGTGGCCGCCGGTGGCGACAGCCTGCAACAGCAAGCGGCCTTCGATGCCCTGCAAGCCCACTTCTATGCCAAGGGCGAAAACGCCTGGGGCTGGCCGGTATGGCCGCAGGAGCTGCGCGATTACCACAATCCTGCCGTTGCCGCCTGGATGGTCGAGCACCCGCAAGATGTCAACTTCTACCTCTACCTGCAATTCCTGGCTGACGAGCAGCTGGCGCAAGCCGATGCCCGCGCCAAGGCATCCGGCATGGTGATGGGGATCTACCGGGATCTGGCGGTGGGTGTCTCCGAAGGCTCCACCGAGATCTGGGCCAACCAGGATCTCTACTGCCCGAAAGCCTCGGTCGGCGCGCCGCCCGATGTACTCGGCCCGCTTGGTCAGAACTGGGGCCTGCCCCCGATGAACCCGAACAAGCTGTTTGAAGCGGCCTACCAGCCGATGGTGGATCTGTTCCGTGCCAACATGCGCTCCTGCGGCGCACTGCGCATCGACCACGTGATGGCCTTGCTGCGCCTGTGGTGGGTACCGCCCGGAGAGTCAGCCGCCAAAGGCGCCTACATCTACTATCCGGTCAACGATCTGCTGGGCATTCTGGCCCTCGAATCCCACCGCAACCAGTGCCTGCTGATCGGCGAAGATCTCGGTACCGTGCCGGAGGGGATCGACGTGACTCTGAAAGAGAACGGCGTTCACTCCTACAAGGTGTTCTTCTTCGAACGCTCCAAGGCGGATGGCGGCTTCATCTCCCCGGCTCACTACACCGAGCAGGCGATGTCAGCCCTGACCACCCACGACATGCCAACCCTGAAAGGGTTCTGGCATTGCGACGATCTGGCGCTCGGCCGTCAACTGGGTCTGTATCCAGATGAAGATGTCTTGAAGACCCTGTATGCTGATCGCCACCAGGCGAAACAGCGGATCCTCGACAGCTTGCATGCCCACAAGGTCATCTCTGACAACATCAGCCATGACGTGAACTGGGTCGGCATGAACACCGAACTCAATCACGGTCTGCAGATCCACATGTCCCGCGGCAGCTGCGCCCTGTTCAGTACCCAGCTGGAAGACTGGCTGGAGATGGACAAGCCGGTCAACGTACCGGGCACCAGTTACGAATACCCCAACTGGCGCCGCAAGCTCTCTGCCGATCTGGAAGATATTTTTGCCAATGAGGCGCTCAAGGCACTGGCCGGCAAGATGAGCCAGGCCCGTGATGAGGCCAGTCGTTGAGACGCTGTCTCTCACAGCACTCTCACCTAAATCCACTCCGGCCCCGGCCGGAGTGGATGCTCTGTCATGAAAGGAAATCTCGATGCTCGTTGAACGTTTGGTTGCTGCCCGCTGTTCCGATCCCTTCTCTCACTTAGGCCTGCAGGCCAATCCGGATGGGCCCGGCCTCAAACTGACCGCCTGGTTGCCTGATGCCCTCGAAGTTCGCGTCAAGGATCTCAAGTCGGGCAAGGTTGTTGCCACCCTGGCGCCCACCGATGAATCGGGTCTTTTTGAAACTGTTTTCACCCGCCGTAAAAACCCCTTCCCCTACCAGCTGCTCGCCAGCTACCAAGATGCCACCACCGAGGTCATCGATCCCTATCAGTTTCAGGATGCCGCCTGGGCAGGCCTAGCCGAACTGACCGCCCAGCCGGAAAATCTCTACCACACCCTTGGCGCCCAGCTGCGCACCGTGGAGCATCTCGGCCAGCAGGTAGAAGGGGTGCGTTTTGCGGTCTATGCGCCGAGCGCCACCGCCGTGAGCCTGATCGGCGATTTCAACTTCTGGGATGGCCGTCGCCACCCGATGCAACGCAGTCTCTGCGGTCACTGGGTGCTGTTTGTGCCGGGCCTCAAGGCGGGGGACCGCTACAAGTTTGAACTGAAAGATCCCGCTGGTCATCGGCTGCCCCACAAGAGCGATCCGGTCGGCTTCTACTGCGAGCAGTATCCGTCGTTCGCCTCCGTGGTCTATGACCACGCCCAGTACCAGTGGCAGGATGCGGAGTGGATTGCCAGCCAGCACAACGACAAGCGCGAGCAGCCGCTCTCCATCTATGAGCTGCACGTCGGATCCTGGAAACGTCACCCCAATGGCGACAGCCTGAGCTGGCGCGAACTGGCGGTGGAGCTGGTCACCTACGTCAAGGAGATGGCCTACACCCATATCGAGCTGCTGCCGGTCTCCGAGCACCCCTTTAGCGGTTCCTGGGGCTACCAGCCGGTGGGCATGTTCTCCCCCACCAGCCGCTACGGCACGGCTGATGATTTCAAATACTTCGTCGACCAGTGTCACCAGGCCGGCATCGGCATCATTCTGGACTGGGTGCCCGCCCACTTCCCGTCCGATGCTCACGGGCTGGCCCGTTTTGACGGCACCCCGCTCTACGAATATGAAGATCCGCGCCGTGGCTGGCACCCGGACTGGAACTCCTACATCTATGACTTCGGCCGCGACACCGTGCGCCAGTTCCTGGTGGCGAGCGCCCTGTTCTGGCTCGACAAGTTCCACATCGACGGCCTGCGGGTGGATGCGGTCGCCTCCATGCTCTATCTGGACTATTCCCGCAACGCCGGTGAGTGGGTACCGAACGTCGATGGCGGCAACCACAACTACGAGGCGATCAGCCTGTTGAAGTGGACCAACGAAGAGGTCTACGGCAAGTATCCTCACGCCATGACCATCGCCGAAGAGTCCACCGCCTTTGCCGGTGTCTCCCGCCCCACCTTCCTCGGCGGCCTCGGCTTTGGCTTCAAGTGGAATATGGGCTGGATGCACGACACCCTCACCTATATGCAGAAAGAGCCTATTCACCGTCGCTACCACCACAACGACATGACCTTCTCCATGGTGTATCACTATGACGAGAACTTCATCCTGTCGCTCTCTCACGACGAGGTGGTCCACGGCAAGCACTCCATGCTCTACAAGATGCCCGGTGACGAGTGGCAGCAAGCCGCCAACCTGCGCGCCTACATGGGCTTCATGTATGCCCACCCGGGCAAGAAGCTCAACTTCATGGGCACCGAGATCGCCCAGAGCAACGAGTGGAACCACGATGCCCAGCTGCCGTGGCATCTGCTGCAATATCCCAAGCATGCAGGTCAGCAGCGGTTGATCCACGATCTCAACCACCTCTACCGTCATGAGCCTGCCTTGTATCAGGCCGATTATGAGCAGACCGGCTTCCGCTGGCTGGATCACAATGATGCCGACAACAGCATCTTTGCCTGGCTACGGGCCGACAAAGAGGGCAAGCAGGCCATAGTAGTAGCTTGCAACTTCACCCCGGTGCCCCGCCTCGAGTATCGGGTCGGCGTCCCTGCGGCGGGCCACTATCGGGTGGTGCTCAACACCGACAGCGAGTATTACTGGGGAAGCAACTATGATGTGGGTCTGGTGTTCGCTGCCGAGCCGACCCCCTGGCAGGGGATGGCACACAGCATAGTGCTGGATCTGCCGCCGCTGGCGACCTTGTTCATCAAACAGGAGTCTTGATGCTTGTAATGGAAAAAGGGGTGGGCCACCCGCTGGGGGCCCGCCTTGACGAGAACGGTTGCCACTTCTGTGTCTGGGCGCCCCAGTCGGACAAGGTGGAGCTCTGCCTGTTCGACGAGCAGGAGCAGGAGATAACCCGACTTGAGCTGCCCGGCCGCCGTGGCCAGTATCGCTTTGGCTACGTGCGCGGCATGCAGGCGGGTCAGCGCTACGGCTATCGGGTCTATGGCGCCCCGCAGGAGGGGATGCTGTTCGATCCGCAAAAACTGCTGATCGACCCCTACGCCAAGGCACTCAGCCGTCCCACCTACTGGGATGAGGCCCTCTATCAGGGGGACAGTGCCGGGATGATTGCCAAGTCGGTGGTGTTGGATGACGGCTTTGACTGGCAAGGCATCGGCAAGCCCGGGATCAGCCCGGCCCGCACCATCCTCTACGAGACCCACGTCAAGGGCTTTACCAAGCAGCACCCGGGGATCCCCAAAGCGCTGCAAGGCACCTACCTTGGCATCAGTCACCCGCTGGTCATCGAGCACATCAAGAGTCTCGGCGTCACCTCGGTGCAGTTGATGCCGGTGGCCGCCTTCATGTCGGAACCGCGACTGGAGCAGCTGGGACTGACCAACTACTGGGGCTACAACCCCATCGCCTTCTTCGCCCCGGAGCCGCGCTACAGCACCAGGGCCGATGAGGCGGTGACCGAGTTCAAGACCATGGTGCGCGAGCTGCACCGGGCCGGGCTCGAGGTCATTCTGGATGTGGTCTACAACCACACCGCCGCCTCGGGCTTCGACGGCCCCACACTCTCGTTCAAGGGCTTTGACAACGCCGGTTACTACGCCTTCGAAGCGGGCCCTCACGGCCCGGACTACACCCGTCATGCCAACGTGACCGGCTGTGGCAACAGCGTCAATCTGGATCACCCCAACACCCTGCGGCTGGTGCTCGATGCCCTGCGCTACTGGGTCACCGAGATGCAGGTGGACGGCTTCCGTTTCGATCTGGCGGTGACGCTGGCGCGTGAGGCAGGGGAATTCGAGCCGATGGGTGCCTTCTTCAAGGCGGTGATGGCCGATCCTGTGCTGTCACAGGTCAAGCTGATCGCCGAACCCTGGGATATCGGCCCCTTTGGCTACCGGCTGGGTCAGTTCCCGAGCCAGTGGCAGGAGATCAACGACCGCTACCGCGATACGGTGCGCGCCTTCTGGCGTGGTGATGCGGGCAAGATGGGGGACTTTGCCACCCGTCTGGTGGGGTCGCGGGATATCTTCCCGAAAAACTGGCGCTCGCCCCACACCAGCGTCAACTACCTCTGCTATCACGACGGTTTCACCCTGGAGGATCTGGTCTCCTACAACCAGCGCCACAACCAGGCCAACGGTGAAGACAATCGGGACGGCCACGGCAACAACCTCTCCTATAACCACGGGGTAGAGGGGCCGACTCTGGATCCGCGGGTCAACAGCCTGCGCCAGCAGCAGAAGCGCAATCTGATTGCCACCCTGCTGCTGTCGCAAGGCACCCCCCACTTCCTTGCCGGCGACGAGATGGGTCGCAGCCAGCTAGGCAACAACAACGCCTACTGTCAGGACAACCAGATCAGCTGGGTCAACTGGCAGTGGCGGCCGGAGGATGAGCGGCTGTTCGCCTTCACCCAGCAGATGATGGCGCTGCGGGCGGAGTCGTGCGTCTTCTCCAACCTGCAACTGAGCGACGACAGCTGGAACGGCGCCGCCACCAGCTGCCATCAGGTCAACTGGTATCACCCGGATGGCCACCAGCTCACCGATCAGGATTGGCACGCCCCCATGGGGCAGGCATTTGCCATGGATATCGGCATGATCAACTGTGTCGGCGAGCGCTGGTACGTGCTGTTCAACGCCAGCGACTACGACATCCAGTTCCGCCTGCCGCCGCCGGGGGAAGGGCTGGAGTGGATCCAGACCATCGACACCGCCACCAACGACGGCTTGCCATTCTTGCCCGATGACATCAAACGGCAGGTGGCGGTCGGTCGCGCCCACTCCCTCAAGCTGCTGGAGCGGGTGGCGCTGGCCAGCACGGCGCAGGATGCCCAACCACCGCAGCAGGCGCTTCTCCCTGCATCCGGTGCGGACATGGCTGCCACCTCGATCACAAATGCGGGCAAACCATAACAGGCATACTGGAGTCAGCTTTAGGGAGCCGCTATGCTGGGCCCCGTGATTGATGGCAAGGAGTCGGTATGAGCAGTAACAACCCGGAACAGTGGCGCAGCAAGCTAAGCGCCGAGCAGTTTCACGTCTGCTGGGAGAAGGGCACCGAGCGACCCTACAGCGGTGCCCTGCTCCACAATCGCAAGAACGGTGACTACCTCTGTGTCTGCTGCAAGAGCGTGCTGTTTCACTCAGGCGCCAAGTTTGATTCCGGCTGCGGCTGGCCCTCGTTCGACAAGGCCATCGAGGGGACGGTGAACTACACCGAAGACAGCAGCCACGGCATGAAGCGGGTGGAGATCACCTGCCGCCAGTGCGGCTCTCACCTCGGCCACGTCTTCCCCGACGGCCCGACCGAGACTGGCCAGCGCTACTGCGTCAACAGCCTGAGTCTGGATTTCGATCCCGACGCTTAAGCGGCTGACCCATCGCAATAAAAACGGCGCCTCCATTATGGAGGCGCCGTTTTTTTATCGGGCTTTCACCGGCATCACGCCAGCAAGATGGTGGCCATCACCAGCAGGGCCGCGATGGCCGGCACCGGCAACTTCACCACCCGCAGCAGATAAAAGCCGATGGCCGCCAGCGCCAGATCGGTCGGCGCCAGCACCGCGCTCTGCCACACCGGCTGATAGAGCGCCGCCAGCAACAAGCCCACCACGGCGGCGTTGATGCCAATGACGGCACCCGCCAGACGGGGTTGGGTCAGCCACTGTTGCCAGCAGGGACCGACCGCCCAGAGCAGCAGAAAGCCGGGTGCAAAGAGCGCCAGGGTCGCCGACAGGGCCCCGATCAGCGGCATCTCGGGCAACAGCTCAGCGCCGAGATAGGTGGCGAGGGTAAACATGGGGCCCGGCACCAGTTGCGCCAGACTGTAACCGGTCAAAAACTGTTGCTGGCTGAGGGTGTGGCCCACGCTCTCTTGCAGCAACGGCAGCACCACGTGGCCGCCGCCAAACACCAGACTACCGGCCCGATAGAAGTCGGCAATCAGCTGGCCAAGCGTGCCGAGAGGGCCGCCGAGCAGCGGCAAGCCTATAAAGAGGGCGGCAAACAGCAGCAGGGTCGGCCAGTGAGGATGACGGGTCGTGGCTGAAGACGCCTCGGCGGTAGCATGCAAACGACTCGCCCCCTGCTGGTTTCGAGCGCAGATCAGCGCCGCTCCCGCCAGCATCAGCAGTTGGGTCAGCAAGCCGGGCTGCCACCAGAGCGCGGCCGCAGTCGCGACCATGATCCCCTGAGTCAGTGACGTGGTACAGAACTGGCGGCTCATGGTGAGCACCGCATCGGCCACCACAATAAGCGCCAGCAGCTTGAGGCCGTGCAGGGCTGCATCGAGCCAGAGGTTGTTGCCCAGCAAGCCCACGCCGACGGCTGCCGCCAGCAGCAACAGGAAGGAGGGCAAGGTAAAGCCGATAAAGGCACAAAGCGCCCCGCCCAGACCGGCGCGATGGCGACCGATGGCAAAGCCGAGCTGACTGGAGGCAGGCCCCGGCAGCAATTGGCACAACGCCAGCAGCCGGGCAAACTCGGCCTGCGTCAGCCAGCCGAGCCGCTCGACGAAGGTGCGCTGGAAAAAGCCGATATGGGCAGCCGGGCCGCCAAAACTGATGCATCCCAGCCACAAAAACTGAATAAATACCTGTCCCACGCTCTTCTCCCTCATCCCTCTTCCCCCGATGGAGAGGAGATATTATGACAGCACGATGATCGTTTTATGACAGTCAGGCTGATTTGGCCGACACCATTGGCACATCACCCGGCAAGTAGCAACGTCCCGCCAGCCAGCAGGCGATGGACTGACGGCTGGCATCGAAGTGGGGCTCGGGCAACTCGCGCGGATCGCACCAGACCCACCCTTCACACTTCTCCGGCTCCAGCAGTTGCGGCTCGCCCTCAGCCTGTGCCAGCAAGGTGACCGAGATATAGTGCAGTCCGCTCTCGCGCCAGGTCTCCAGATTATTGGTCACCGCCACCACCTCGGGCCCGTGGATCTGCAATCCCGTCTCCTCGGCCACCTCGCGGATTGCCGCCGACTCGAAGCTCTCCCCCACTTCAAGATGACCACCCGGGATCGACCAGTAGGGGGCGTGGCTCCCCTTGCGTTTGCCAAGCAGCACCTGGCCCTGAGCATTGGTCAGGATGACGCCGACACCGACGCGGGGATAGAGAGTGGACATGAAAACGCTCCTTCAATGAGGCAGTAAAAACGGCCTCACCTTAGGCCGAAGGAGGGCGCAGGGCAAGCCCCGGCTGATCGGCTTCAACGCCCGTCAGTGACCCCTTGCCCATTAACCAGTTATCACAGATGCTGGGGAGCTAAGCCCGGATGGCGAGGCCATTCCTATCCTTCACATCCTCCATCGCCCCGAGACCCCGAGGAGTCAGCCATGACAAAATTGCTCCCCCTGTGCGCCCTGCTGCTCACGGCTTGCCAAACCACGCAGCCGCCCGACTCGCTCACCATCGATGATGCCGACGCCTGGCAGGCCATATGCAAAGATGGCACCCGGGTTCGCGCCATTGTGGCAGAGGGGATCTGCCAGGATCATCGCGGGGTAGCCATGTGGACGAATAAGCCAAGAGCCGAACGGATGGCAGAAGAAGCCGCCAAATAGTGTGATCCAGACACCATAAAATGACACAACCGGCCAGTTGGCCGGATTTTTTCGCGATCTCGCCTGCACTTTGCCACCTTGTTCATGGTGCGCTCAGTTTTCTGTTCCCATACTGGCCCTACAGTTCCAACAGCACAGTTCCAAAAAGAGGAGAGACAAGATGCAGACATCACTCGTCGGGCTCTCCATTCTGTGGGGGCTAGCCAGTTTTGGTGTTCAGGGGGATTTCATCGAGAGCCGTGATTCCGTTGCGCCATCCTGGCAAGCCGAGTCCAGAGTGGAGATGGAAGGTTATCTGATTGAATCGCTGGGCGAAGATCGCTGGCTGTTCGACAACGGCAGCGAGAGCCTGCTAGTCTCCCTGCCCGAAGGGCAGTGGGTGCCGACCGGTGAGCGGTTGCGGGTCAGCGGCGAACCGCAGCAAGAGCAGACCGGCTGGCTGCTGCAGGTGGAAGACATCAGCCAGGTCAGCGTCTGACTACGGCAGTCGCCATACCCCGTCACAGCGACAAGTAATCCAGAACCGAATAACCAATACCGCATAACAGAAAGAGGAGGCCACCGGCCTCCTCTTTCTGTTTATATGGGCATTTGTACAAGCTGTTTGCGCGGGCTCAAACCCGCAAAGAGAAGCGGCTGCCAGTTATATGCCAGACCGACCGCCACCCTGAATGACAACTCACCCCAGATGGTTGAGCGGCAGCGCCGTCTTGTGCTTGATGCGGCGCAGCACGAAGCTGGAGCGCACCCCGGTCACCCCCGGAATATGGGTCAGCTTGTCCAGCAGGAAGTGCTGGTAGTGCTCCATGTCGCGTACCACCACCTTGAGCTGGTAATCGGCATCGTTGCCGGTGATGAGGTCACACTCCAGCACTTCCGGCAGCTCGCTGATGGCACGGTCGAAGTTTTCGAACCGCTCCGGCGTGTGTCGGTCCATGGAGATGTGAATGTAGGCGGTGAGAGTGAGACCAAGCTGGCGGGCGTTGAGCAGAGTAACGTGGGTGTCGATGAGACCGGCATCCTCCAGCGCCTTGACCCGGCGGGAGCAGGGGGACGGCGAGAGCCCTACCAGCTCGGCCAGCTCCAGATTGCTGATGCGACCATTTTCCTGCATCAGCTCGAGAATATGTCTGTCTATGCGATCAAGTTTCAGCATTTACCCTTCCTCGTTGCAATGACTAATCCACTTTTCCTAGATTAAGGGTGAACTATTGCAAAAACAACCGAAAAAAGTGGTTACTTTGCAACCACTCACCGGCACGGGAGGGATACTATGGTTACATCTTCCGGTGGCAAAGCAGATACCTGACCGGGTCTCTGCGGTGAAGGACCTTACCGGGTCAAGAGCCCCATCAGCCGTCTTACCTTATCGGGAAACGACGGGCTGGAACGAGAGCACCCCCTCCCCGAAGGCAACAAAGCAGGCATCCCGGCGCCTGCTTTGTTGTTTTTGGGCGTTTGGCGCAATCAGAGCGCGGGCGGCGTGATGCGATAGAGGCAACGGTGCGCCCCCTCCAGCAGATACTGCTCCCGCTCCACCGTCGCCGGCGCCAGCAGCTGGCGAAACAGCGCCAGTTCGCTGCGACAGAAACCTCGGCAGGATCGCGCGGCGGCACAGATGGGGCAGTGACTCTCCCACAGCAGCCAGCTGCCATCCTCTTCGTGGCGGATCTCCGCCATATAGCCCTCGCGGCTGCGCAGCTCCTTGAGGAGTGCCAACCGGCCAGAGAGGCCATGCGACCCCAGCACCTCCTGATAGCGCGCCAGCATCTGCTGCTCCCGCTGCAGGATCAGTCGCTCCATCCCCTCCTCACCAAACAGCTCGCGCACGTTGTCGATCAGTTGCACGGTCAGATCGCTATGGCTATCGGGGAAGCGCTGCCAAGCCTGCTCGGTAAGCTGCCACAGCCGCACGGGACGACCGCGCCCGCGCGCCTCGTCGCTGAAGGTGACCCACCCCTCCTGCTCCAGTGCGAGCAGGTGCTGGCGGGCGCCCATGGAGGTCATCTGCAACTGCTCCCCCAGCGCGGCGGCGCTCTGCGGGCCATGGCTCTTGAGCAGAAACAGGATCTTGTCGGTGCTTGCGTTCATGATCTCATTATGGGGATCGCCCTTTATTAAATCAACAATTCACTTTACTTAATCCCATCTATGAACCAGCATAAATAAACCAATAACTTTACTTAATGGGTTCAACATGGAGAAACACGGGCACAAAAACCCCCTCTGGGTGCTGGTCATGACAGTCACGCTGGCAGTCGCAGGCTTTAGCCTCCCCTCCCCGGTGTTGGCTCCTTTGCTGCTGGATCCGGCCCACGGCATGCTGACGCCGGAAGCCTCCGACTGGAGCCGCAAGGTGTGGCTGGGGGTCATCATGGGGCTCTATCCCCTGTTCCAGCTGGTGGGAAGCCCCTGGCTCGGTCGCCTCTCCGACCGCTATGGCCGCAAGCCACTGCTGTTGCTCTCGCTGGCGGGGGTGCTGGCAGGCTATGCCCTGATGGCACTCGGTATCGCCTGGCGCTCCCTCCCCCTGTTGCTGCTCAGCCGGATGGTGGAGGGGCTATGCAACGGCAACATCGCCATCGTGCAGGCGATGGCGGCGGATCTCGCCGGCAAGGAGCACAAGGCCCGCAGCTTTGCCTGGATCAACATCGGCATGAACCTGGGCTGGGTAGTGGGGCCGATGATCGGAGGCTACGCCGCAGTGATCTCGGGGGATTACAGTCTGGCCGCCTGGCTGGCGGTAGGAATGACCCTGCTCAACCTGCTGCTGGTGTACTGGTTGGTCCCCTATCGCCCGCCGGTGGCCTCCACCAGCCAGGCACCGACCCTCTCCAGCCGCCAGCTGTTGCTGCAACCGGCCCTGCTCCCCTACTTCGCGCTCACCCTGACCAGCTATGGCGCCGTGCAGCTCTATTTCACCTACTTCAATATCTGGCTGGTGGAGCGGCTGGCCTGGGATCCGGCCCAGCTGGCGCAGGCGGCGGTGCTGGTGAGCCTGCCCATGATGGCGGGCTCCTGGCTCGGTTCCCGCATCGCCCATCACTGGCGCGGCAGTTCCCTCGGCATCGTCGGCCATCTGGTGATGGCGAGCGGCATGCTGCTCTTTATCCTGCCCGTTCACTGGTGGGGACTGGCGCTCACCTTCGTGCCGGCTGGCATCGGCATGAGTCTGGGGGAGCTGGCCACCTCGGTGGCGATCTCCAACCGCAGTCACCCCGAGCTGCAGGGGCAGGCGATGGGGCTCTACCGCGCCCTCGCGGTGGGCAGCGAGATCCTGGCGGTGCTGCTCGGCAGTCTGGTGCTGCTGGCCGGTACCGAGTGGCCCTTCTATCTCGCCACCCTCTGCTCCCTTGCCAGCGCCGCCGGTTTCTATCTGCTGCGCCGCCGTGCCGACCGCCGCCAGCAACTGGCCAGCTGCGCCTGAGCCACGAAGGGATCACAGTTCGGCGCTCCGGCCGCGGGCAAGACTTGCATCGGGGCGCCGGGTCTGGGACGGTAAAGCTCTTTGCGGATTTGTTCGATGCTGGAGGAGCTATGAGTGAGTACAAGGCCATCGCGCTCGATATGGATGGCACCCTGCTGACCCGGGATCACAAGATCTCGTCGGCCACCCGGGCGGCACTGGCGCAGGCCCGCGCACAGGGCATCAAGGTGCTGCTGGTCACGGGGCGCCACTATATGACGGCGCGCCCCTTCCACCACGAGCTGGCGCTCGATACCCCTCTCATCTGCAGCAACGGCGCCTATCTCTATGACCCGGTGCAGGACCGGATCCTCAGCGGCGACCCGCTGGCGGTTGCCCCGCTCGCCGAGCTGCTGGACGCGGTCGAGGCGCAGCAGATGGGGGCCCTGTTTCACCTGAGCGAGGGGATCGGCTACATCGGCTGCGAGGAGCATGTCACCCGCATCCGTAGCTGGTCGGCCAATCAACCAGCGCACCTCAAAATTGCCATCCACCCGGTCGAGGAGCTGGCTGGCTGGCTCGACAACCCGGTCTGGAAGCTGGAGTTGTTCAATCAGGATCCGGCGCGCCTGCACGCCTTTATGGGCGAGGTGGTCGAGCAGATGCCCTTTACCCGTGACTGGGCGGCCCCCTATGCGGTGGAGCTGGTGCAGCCGGGTTGCAGCAAGGGCAACCGGCTGGCCCAGTGGGCGGCCAGCGAAGGGATTGCGATGGAGCAGGTGGTGGCGTTTGGTGACAACAACAACGACATCAGCATGTTCGAACAGGTGGGGCTGGCGGTCGCCATGGGCAATGCGGCCCCGCAGATCCAGAGTCATGCCGACCAGGTCACCGCCGACCACAACGAGGATGGCATCGCACTGGCATTGCAGCGCTGGGTTCTGCCCTGATCTGACAAGATGCAACATGGCCAGCACGCTGGCTGGCCATGAAGAGAGGGATTAACCGCCGAAGGAGAACTGGATCACCCGATCCGGGTAACGCAGACGGTTGTATTCGTAGCGCAGGGACTCGTAGTGGCGAATGGCGCGGTTGCGCTTGGACCGATAATAGTCGCGCTGTTCCGTGTTGGTTTCGCTGCGGATGCTGCGCTCCAGTGCATCGATATCCCGCTCGGTACGCTCCAGCTCGTCGCTGATCTCCCGCAAGCGGGCGGCCAGCTTGTACTCTTCATAGCCGCGCTGATACTGCTTGAGGAAGCTGGCATCGTTGGGGCACACCCCGCGGTACTCCTGCCCCTCCTTGCCCTTGCTGTAGGCCAGCTCGGGAATGCAATAAAGCTCCAACCCCTTGTCGTAGCCCCGCTTCCACTCGGCCTCATCCACTCTGAGACCATACTCGCTGCAAGACGAAACGTAGTCGCGGGTCGCCTGACGGGTTTTACCCTCCGATCCATCCTGATAACCCAGGTTGTACCAGCTCATGGTGCGGCACTCGTCTTCTGACAGGGAGCTGCATCCCGCCAGCAATACCGGCAGGGTCAGCAACAGGATTTTGGGGGACATGGACAGACTCCGGAAAAGACAATGACCGGCATTCTAGAGAGGATAAAAGGCCATAACAAGGGATGTGCGCCCGCGCGAATTGGCGCTGTTTTTTTGATGTTTTTGTCACTATTTGAGGCTGTGCCAGACGGGGCAGCCAACCCGCTTTCCTTGTTATCAGGCGCAAGGTAAACTGCGCCATCATTTAACTGGCGCGCAACAAAAACAATGAAAGTCCTGACCGTCGATTACCGCTCACCCGATGCGGCCCAACGCTTCACCGAATCCCTGCGAACCACCGGCTTTGGCGTGCTGACCAACCACCCCATTCCGAAAGAGCTGGTGCAGTCCATCTACGACAACTGGTATCGCTTCTTCATGAGTGAGCAGAAGCAGGATTTCCTGTTCAACCGCGAGACTCAGGATGGCTACTTCCCGCCGTCGGTCTCCGAAGTGGCCAAGGGTCATAGCCAGAAAGACCTCAAGGAGTACTTCCACCTCTACCCCTGGGGCCAGATGCCGGACGAGCTGAAAGAGCAGGCGATGGAGTACTACCGCCTCGCCAACGGTCTGGCCGCCGAGTTGCTGGGCTGGGTCGAGCAGTACACCCCGGCCGATATCGCCGCTCACTATAGCTGCCCCCTCTCCTCGATGATCGACGAGAGCCAGAAGACCCTGCTGCGGGTGCTGCACTACCCGCCGTTCGATGGCACCGAGGAGCCGGGAGCCATCCGCGCCGCCGCCCACGAAGATATCAACCTGCTCACCATTCTGCCCGCTGCCAACGAGCCAGGGCTGCAGGTGAAGGGTTCCGATGGCGAGTGGATGGATGTGCCGTGCGACTTTGGCACCCTCATCATCAACATCGGCGACATGCTGCAAGAGGCCTCTCGCGGCTACTACCCCTCCACCACCCACCGCGTCATCAACCCGACCGGGGGCAGTGCCAGCAAATCGCGCATCTCGCTGCCGCTGTTCCTCCATCCGCGCCCGGATGTGGTGCTCTCCGAGCGCCATACCGCCCACAGCTACCTGATGGAGCGGCTGCGGGAGCTGGGAGTGATCTAGTCAGCAGACGAGCAGTTGTCAGAGGCCAAACCGGAGCAATCTCGCTCCGGTTTTTATTTGGTGGCAGGATTGGGCAAAAAACAGAATTAAATTAGTCAATCATGCCAATAAATCGCATTTATGCCTGATAACCGTCGTAGTGATTGCGCAGCGACCTCCGTAACATGAGCGCCATTCTGCCCCCGACAAGGGGCGCTCGATTGGAGTTCTTATGAAGCAGTCCCAATGGTCATCCCGACTCGGCTACATCCTCGCCGCTGCGGGTTCCGCAGTCGGTATCGGCGCAATCTGGAAATTCCCCTACGTCACCGCCGTCAACGGCGGCGGCGCCTTCCTGCTGGTCTTTCTGCTGTTCAGCTTCACGCTGGGGGTGGCGGTACTGATGGGGGAGACTCTGCTCGGCAGCATGAGCCGCCGCGGGGTAGTGGGTGCCTTCTCCGAACTGCTCGGCAAACAGTGGCGCTGGGTTGGGGTAATGGGGGTGATCTCTACCCTGCTCATCTACTGCTTCTACAGCGTGGTGGGCGGCTGGACGCTCGGTTATACCGGGATGGCCATCTCCGGCGATCTCAACCATGGTGATGCGGCGGCCCTCACCGCCCGCTTCAATGACTATGTCAGCGGGGATGTCTGGCCCATCCTCACCCACCTGCTGTTTGCCGCCCTCACCTGGATGGTGGTGCAAGGGGGCATCCAGAAAGGGGTGGAGCGCACCTTGCGCTGGATGATGCCCGCCCTGTTCCTGATGATCCTGATGCTGGTCGCCTTTGGCCTTACCCTGCCCAATGCGATGGAGGGGGTGCGTCACTTCCTGATGCCCGATTTCAGCAAGCTGGGGATGTCCGGCGTGCTCGACGCCATGGGGCTGGCCTTCTTCTCCCTCTCCATCGGTCTTGGCATTCACACCACCTACGGTGCCTATCTGCCGACCAGCGAAGGGGTCGGTCGCTCCAGCCTCTGGGTGGTGCTGCTGGCCAGCATGGTGGCGGTACTGGCGGGTCTGATGATCTTCCCGGTGCTGGCCTCGACCGGTATCGACCCGGCTGCCGGACCCGGCCTCACCTTTATGACCATGCCGGCGGTGTTCCAGCTGTTGCCATTCGGTCAGGTGCTTGAGGTGATCTTCTTCGCTCTGCTGGTGTTTGCGGCGCTCTCCTCAGCCATCTCGCTGCTGGAGCATTTGCAGTGCTTCCTGTGCGAAACCTGGGGCTGGTCACGCCGTACGGCCTGCAGCGCCATCACGGCGGTGGTGATGCTCAACGGCATTCCGGTCAGCCTGTCATTTGGCCCGCTGCAACACGCCACCCTGTTTGGCAAAACCATCTTCGAGCTGCTGGACTTTGTCACCTCCAACCTGATGATGCCGCTGTTCGGCCTGATGGTAACGCTGCTGCTGGGCTGGAAGCTGGGACGCAAGGCATTGCCGCACGGGCTCTCGGCCCACTGGAATCACCTGCTGATGAACTGCTGGCGCTGGGTTGCCCCCTTGCTGATCGGCGGGATCCTGGTGCGCGGTCTGGTGTGACGGTTACTCTTCGCGGGTGGGCCCGCCGGCCCGCCCCTGTGCGGCTCTGACGGCATCAAGGGCATGCTGCCAGCGGGTGATCTCGGCATCATCCGTCCCCCTGGAGAAGACGATATAGAGACCGGCCTGATGGAGCAGTACGCCACTGCTGGCCACGCTGCGGCGGGATAGCCCCATCTTGTCGAGGGTGGCATCCATCACCAGCTCCGCCATCGGCAAAGCATCGATCTTGCCCAACATCAGCCGATCTATCGCCTCGGTGACCGTCTGATAGCGCACCAGATTGGTATACCCCTCGTGGGTCAACCGCACATCATCCGCATTGCCCAATACCACGCCCACTCTGGGCAGATCCCGCAGTTGGGCCAGCGAAGTCAGCGGGTGGCGGCTCCCGGGCACCTGATAGATAAACACCCGATTGATAAAGAGTGGCCCCACCCATTTGAAATGGGACTCCCGCTCCGGGAGTCGCTGAACCACGAACAGGCCATAGCCGGGCTCGACCCGCGCCAGTGCCAGCGCCCGCTTGAGCGGGTAAATTCGCACCGGATAGCGGGTGCCAAGCTCCTGCTGCACCTCATCGATCAAGCGGATGACGAATCCGTCGAGCTTGCCGTCGCGGTATTCGGTAAAAGGGGGTAAATCGTGACTGAGCAGCGTGAGCCCGGGCTGTGCCGACACACCCAGGCAGGCCAGCAGCCAGGGCAGCACCATCCATCTCATACGACATCCTGTCATATTTTTTATCCCGTCAGCGCCATGTGGTGGCCACTAGTTCCATAAGAAGCTTTGACGATTATCGCCCAGTAAATAGCCACTGGGTAGAAAAGATGCAGCCCGGCGACAGGCTTGTCCATCGAGTGGTACGCAGTGGAAGTGTGGCGATAGCTGCCCACATAAAAAATTTTTGATTTTATGTGTCAATTATTCTTTCCATGGTTTAGGCTGTTCCCTCACTCGTTTTCAGGCTGTCACCCCATGTCTTCCATCCTCGTGCTGTTTGGTCGATTTTTTAGCTCGCAAGAGAGGTGACCCTGCACGCACAGTTTTCTGAATGTTCATTGCAAAGGTCGCCTCGGGCGGCCTTTTTGTTGTCTGTCGTTTATTGCTACTCAGGAGTATTACTTCGATGTCGTGTTACCCGGAGGTTGTATGAGCCAGGTTCAGTGGTCTTCCCGTCTTGGTCATGTGCTGGCCGCAGCAGGCACCGCGATTGGCCTTGGTGCCATCTGGAAGTTTCCCTATGTGACCGCCACCAATGGCGGTGGCGCCTTCCTGCTGGTGTTTCTGCTGTTCAGCTTCACCCTCGGGGTGGCGGTACAGGTCGGTGAGACCCTGCTCGGCAGCCATAGCCAGCGCGGGGTGCTCGGTGCCTTCCGCAAGCTGGTGGGGCCGAACTGGCGCTGGATGGGGTATATGGGGATCCTCTGCGGCTTCTTTATCTACAGCTTCTACAGCGTGGTCGGTGGCTGGACCGTGGGCTACGCCGCCCTTGCGATGGCTGGCAAGCTCAACCTGAGCGAGGGAAGTGCGCTGACCGCCCTGTTCAATGGCTATGTCAGCAACCCCTGGTGGCCGGTGCTGACCCATCTGATCTTCGCAGGTCTCACCTGGTGGTTCGTGCAGGGGGGCATTCAGAAAGGGGTGGAGCGGGCACTGCGTTGGATGATGCCTGCGCTGTTCATCATGATGTTGCTGCTGGTGGGTGTTGGTCTCTCCATGCCGGGCTCCATGGCGGGGGTACGTCAGCTGCTGCTGCCGGACTTCTCCATGCTGACCGGCCAGAGCGTGCTGGATGCGCTGGGACTGGCCTTCTTCTCCCTCTCCATCGGGCTCGGGGTACACACCACCTATGGCGCCTACCTGCCCAATAGCGAAGGGGTTGTGCGCTCCGGCGTCTGGGTGGTCACCCTGGCGAGCATAATCTCGGTACTGGCTGGGCTGATGATCTTCCCGGCGCTGGCCTCCACCGGCATCGACCCGACTGCCGGGCCCGGGCTCACCTTTATGACCATGCCTGCCGTGTTCAGCCATCTGCCGTTCGGTCAGGGGTTAGGTGTGATCTTCTTCCTGCTGCTGCTGGTCGCCGCGCTCTCCTCCTCCATCTCCATGCTGGAGCATCTGGTGCGCTTCACCACCGAGGAGTGGGGCTGGTCGCGTCGTGGCGCCTGCCGGGTGCTGACCCTGCTCATCATGGCCTCCGGCATTCCGGTGAGCCTGTCGTTCGGTCCATGGAGCGATCTGACCCTGTTTGGCAAAACCATCTTCGAGCTGCTCGACTACCTCACCTCCAACCTGATGATGCCGCTGTTTGGGCTGGTGCTGACCCTGCTGCTGGGCTGGCGACTGGGTGATGCCATATTGCCTGCGGGCCTCTCACCCGCCCTGCGTCTGGCACTGCTCTGGTGCTGGCGCGTGGTGGCGCCGCTGCTGATCAGCGGGATCCTGATCCGCGGGATCATGTAACGCTTTGCGCCCCCTTGCGGGCAGGCCTTGGCCTGCCCTTTTTATTGCTGACGTTTATTTTATGGCTGGCATTCATATGGGCAGCATCACGATGGACAGGAGTGCAGTCGGGCAATCTCGGCAGAGCAGAGTAGAGGAGGTGCGATGTTGCTATGTGGCGGTGTGGCGGTGTGGCGGTGTGGCGGTGTGGCACGATAAGAGGTGGCGTTCGGCTCGTCACAACGGCAACAGAAGATGTTGGAGGACTGAATTGCGGGCAAAAAAAATCCCCACCTGAGTGGGGATTTTTCTCTGAAACATTGCTACAGATTTCAGCTTTTTCTTACGCTTTTCACTACAAATATGGTGGTCGTTACTGGGATCGAACCAGTGACCCCCTCCTTGTAAGGGAGGTGCTCTCCCAGCTGAGCTAAACGACCTGGGATTCTTGAAATGATGGTGGGTCGTGCTGGATTCGAACCAGCGACCAATTGATTAAAAGTCAACTGCTCTACCGACTGAGCTAACGACCCATCTAGATCATTTTTACTTACGTTTTTTACTACAAATATGGTGGTCGTTACTGGGATCGAACCAGTGACCCCCTCCTTGTAAGGGAGGTGCTCTCCCAGCTGAGCTAAACGACCTGGGATTCTTGAAATGATGGTGGGTCGTGCTGGATTCGAACCAGCGACCAATTGATTAAAAGTCAACTGCTCTACCGACTGAGCTAACGACCCATCTAAATCATTTTTTACAAACTGGTGGTCGTTACTGGGATCGAACCAGTGACCCCCTCCTTGTAAGGGAGGTGCTCTCCCAGCTGAGCTAAACGACCTGGGATTCTTGAAATGATGGTGGGTCGTGCTGGATTCGAACCAGCGACCAATTGATTAAAAGTCAACTGCTCTACCGACTGAGCTAACGACCCATCTAAATCATTTTACTTACAAACTGGTGGTCGTTACTGGGATCGAACCAGTGACCCCCTCCTTGTAAGGGAGGTGCTCTCCCAGCTGAGCTAAACGACCTGGGATTCTTGAAATGATGGTGGGTCGTGCTGGATTCGAACCAGCGACCAATTGATTAAAAGTCAACTGCTCTACCGACTGAGCTAACGACCCATCTAAATCATTTTTACTTACAAACTGGTGGTCGTTACTGGGATCGAACCAGTGACCCCCTCCTTGTAAGGGAGGTGCTCTCCCAGCTGAGCTAAACGACCTGGGATTCTTGAAATGATGGTGGGTCGTGCTGGATTCGAACCAGCGACCAATTGATTAAAAGTCAACTGCTCTACCGACTGAGCTAACGACCCATCTAAATCATTTTTACTTACAAACTGGTGGTCGTTACTGGGATCGAACCAGTGACCCCCTCCTTGTAAGGGAGGTGCTCTCCCAGCTGAGCTAAACGACCTGGGAATTCTGTCTCCACCGAGTGGAGAAAATGGTGGGTCGTGCTGGATTCGAACCAGCGACCAATTGATTAAAAGTCAACTGCTCTACCGACTGAGCTAACGACCCTCACCACGACCAGTTCCGACTGCATTACTGCTTCGGCTCTGACGGCGGCCTATATTACGGATTTAAATTTCCGGTGCAACAGAAAATTCGTAATTTAAATCCGTTTGCTCACTGTGCGTACAAATGTGGGCTGTTTTTACAGTAGCGTTACGAAAACAGTGACATACAGCAATGTTACAGCTTGGCCAGACTCTGTTTGGCCAACTGGGCCGGCGAGGTGTTGGGATAGCCCTTGATCACCTGCTCATAGAAGGTTTTGGCTTCCGCTTTCTTGCCATCCAGCTGCGCCAGCATACCCAGCTTCAGCAGCGCATCGGCACGTTTGGGGGATTTGCTGTATTTGTTGGCCACGGTCGAGAACTGGGCCGAGGCGCCGGCTCTGTCACCCTTGTTGAACAGCAACTGGCCGAGCCAGTAGTGTGCATTGGGGACATAGCCTGAATTGGGGTACTGCTTGATGAAGCCCTGGAAAGCCGGAATGGCTTTGTCATAGTTCTTCTCTTTGAGCACCATGTTGACCGCGGCGTCGTAGGCCTGATTCTCATCCTGATTGGTTGAGTAATTGGCTGCGGCAGCCGGTGTAGCGGCAGCAGCAGGGGCCGCTGCCGCCGGAGCAGCCTGCTGGCTGCTGGCAACCTTGTCGAGCTCCTGATAGAGCTGACGCTGGCGCTCTTGCGACTGTTCCATCTGATAGGTCTGCTGTTCCAGCTGACCACGCAGCTCGGAAACCTCCCCTTGCAGGGAGTCGACCTGTTGCTGCAATTCAGCTTGCAGCCGCAGACGGGCATTGAGGGTGCGCTCCAGCAGGGCAACCCGATCTTCCAGGCTACCGGTGGGCACGATGGCGCCGTTGTTGCCGCTAAGGACAACCCCGCCACCCGAGTCACCGCCCAGATCGCTGACAGGAGCCGCCGCATGCGCATTCAGAGCAACCAATACGGCC
This sequence comes from Aeromonas allosaccharophila, assembly GCF_016026615.1. Taxonomy (NCBI): domain Bacteria; kingdom Pseudomonadati; phylum Pseudomonadota; class Gammaproteobacteria; order Aeromonadales; family Aeromonadaceae; genus Aeromonas; species Aeromonas allosaccharophila. Next base: position 2,805,358 of record NZ_CP065745.1, read on the forward strand.
AGCGCAACAACAGCTTGCTTGTACACAGATTTCATTCGGATCAAACCTTAGCGTTTAGTGCAAATAAAACGGCCAGCGCCATCGTCGCTCGCTTATACAGATTTCATTCGGATCAAACCTTGGCGTTTAGTGCAAATAAAACGGCCATCGAAATGGCCGCTTGCATATAAACGAACTTCGTTCGGTTCAAACCTTAGTAAACCAGAACCGCGCGGCGGTTTTTGGCAAAGGCATCCTCGGTGTGAGACATGTCCAGCGGCTTCTCTTCGCCATAGCTGACGATGGAGAGCTGCTCGGCCTGCACACCCAGGGTTTGCAGATACTTGGCGACAGCCTTGGCACGACGCTCGCCCAGGGCGATGTTGTACTCCGGAGTACCGCGCTCATCGGCGTGACCTTCGATCAGGACTTTAACGCTCGGGCGCTCGCGCAGGTAGCTGGCGTGGGCATCCAGCAGATCAGCGTACTGACCCTGGATATCGTAACCGTCGAACGGGAAGTAGATCACGTTGTCACGTTGCAGTGCTTCGAACTTCTGACGCATCTGCTCTTCCGGGGACAACATGCCGTTGGCGCCGCCGGTTTGTACACCGCCCATGCCGTCGGTCATACCTGACTCAGCGCCAGCGGCGTCAGAATCAGAAGAAGAACTACAAGCGGCCAGGGTGAACAGTGGCAGTGCGATGGCCAAACCCTTGAGCAGTTTATTGAGTTGCATGCTATTTCCTTAAACCTTTATAACAAAACAAAAAACAATTGGATTTTTATCAATTCAAGAAGGGCGACCAAGCTGGTGCACGAATTTCACCGCTACTGGTCGGAAGCACAGCCTTGAAGCGACCATCAGTCGACACCAATGCGAGACTCTTACGACCCTGATAGATGGTGGCATAAATGATCATGCTGCCATTGGGTGCCACACTTGGGGACTCGTCAAGTGCGCTCTGAGTCAGGACCAACTGGGCATTGTTTTCCATGTCCTGACGGGCAATACGGTATTGCCCCTGAACACGGGTTACCATCACCATGATTTTGCCATCAGGAGTAATGGATGCACCCTGGTTGGATTCACCTTCCCAAGTCATCCGGCGAGTCATACCAGTCGCCAAATTTACGCTATAAATCTGGGGTTTGCCACCACGTTCAGAGGTGAACAACAAATTTTGCCCGTCCGGCAGCCAGGAGGGTTCGGTGTCGATCACCCGGCTGGTAGTCACCCTGGTCAACTGCTTGCTAGCGACATCAACCACATAGAGGTTCGGTGACCCATCTTTGGAGAGAACGATAGCCAGACGACGACCATCCGGAGACCACTCCGGCGCCCCGTTGATACCACGGAAACTGGTGATCAGGCTGCGCTGCTGGGTGTAGATATCCTGCACGTAGATTTCGGATTTCTGGTTCTCGAAACTCACGTAGGCCAGCTTGCTGCCATCCGGCGACCAGGAGGGAGACATCAGCGGCTCGCGGGAGCGCAGCAGGGTCTTCTCGTTGTAGCCGTCGTAATCAGAAATGCGCAGCTGATACGGGAACTGGGTACCCTGCTGCACGGAGACGTAAGCCAGACGGGTCAGGAAGGCACCGCGCTCGCCAGTCAGACGCTCATAGACGATGTCGGAGATGCGGTGGGCAAACTGGCGCATCTGGGCACCCGGGATGGTCGCCATACGGCTATCCAGGATGTAACCGTTGCTCTCGCCACCTTGCGCCTTGGCCAGCTGACCTTTCAGCACATCGACCAGCTCGAAGTTGATCTTGTAAGTGCCGTCACCGACTGCCGAAATGGAACCCACCACCACGGCTTCAACCCCTTGGGAAGCCCAGGGCGCGAAGTTGATCTCGCTGCTGCTGCTCGGGGTCTGCGGCATCTGGCCACGGGCCAGCGGCTTGAACTTGCCGCTGCGCATCAGGTCGTTGGAGACCACTTCCGCGATGTCCTGCGGCAGCTGCCCGTTGCCTTCCCACTTGAAGGGGGCGACGGCGATGGGGCGTGCGCTATCAATACCGCCGGTGATGACGATGTCCAGGGCCGCCTGAGCACTCTGGCCCAGCAACAAACAGCCAACCAAAGCAAAAAATACTTTTCTGATCATGGCTTAAATACTCGGTTCCAATAAAAATGAGCGGTTAAATTCCTTTCTCTGCGAGACGCTGCCAACCACTTGTAAACAACCTCGTTTTATCACGCTTAGATACTCGGTTCTAACTTCAGGTTAAATTCCTTCAACATCTCGAATGCCGCAGGATCCTTCGGCACAGGCAGTTGATTGGCTTTCAGGACAGCTGCCTTACCGGAACGACAGACCGCCGGGTCACCCTGGCCGTTATCTACCGATATGACAAAGCCACTGCTCGCAAGACGTACGCCGATAGTACATGTTTTGCCCCGCATGGTGGGATCCAAAATCATATACCGCTCAACAGTGGCCTTGATGAGCGCCGCATACTTGTCGACTTCGCCCTGGGCTGCTGCCGATGCTGCCTGACTGCGGGCATTCGCCTCAGCCGCCAGCTGCTGCTGCATCATCTCTTCCATCTCTTTTTGCAGCTTGGCCTGCTCGGCTGCTTTACGCTTGCGCTCAGCCGCGATCTTGGCCTGCTTGTCGGCCTCTGCCTTGGCTTTCTTCTCTGCGTCAGCTTTTGCCTTTTTGTCAGCCTCTTCCTTGGCCTTCTTCTCGGCGTCGGCTTTGGCTTTTTTCTCAGCCTCTGCCTTGGCTTTCTTCTCGGCTTCGGCCTTGGCTTTCTTGTCAGCTTCCGCTTTCTTGGCCTTGGCTTCGGCCGCCTTGGCCTTCTCCTCGGCCTCTTTCTTCTCTTGTTCCTTTTTCTTCTTCAGCGCCAGCGCCTTGCTCTCGGCTTCCGCCGCTTTACGCTCGGCTTCGGCCTTCTTGGTCTTCTGCTCTTCCAGCTTGCGGGCTTCCTCGGCTTTTTGGGCCTTCTCTTCCGCCTGCTTCTGCTCGGCCACTTTCTTCTGCTTCTCGGCCTCGGCCTTGCGGGTGGCCTCTTCGGCCTGCTTGCGCTTGGTCTCGGCGATGCGAAGCTGCTCCTGTTTCTGAGCCAGCTCGCGCTTGGCGAGGTCCGTGTCTTCCTTATCCTTCTCTTTCTCTACCTTCTGAGGCTTGGGCTGAGATTTCTGCTGCTGGATCTGCTTGGCCTGTTCGTTGAGGAAATTCTCATCGAGCATGACGGCATTGACGATCTGCCCCTTCGATTCGGGTCGTTTCGGTTTGCTGAAATCGAGCCCGACAAACAGGATGATGCCGATGATCAGGTGCAGCAGAAACGACGCGATGAGATAACCGGAAATACCACGCTTCACATCCATCTCCGTTAGTTCACCGGATCTGTCATCAGGCCAACCTGAGGCACGCCCGCATTCTTGAGGGCCACCATCAACAGGATCACCTCTTCGTAGCGCACGGCCTTGTCACCCGCGACCACCACGGGGGCATTCTGGTTGATCGCCAGATAGCCCATGGCTTTTTCGGTGATGTATTGCTGCATCGCCTCTGGCGTGCCACTTGGCACCGGCTCATCATCGGCTTCGCCAGCCTTGATGACATACTCGCCTTCGGTATTGACGCTGACGATGAAGGGCGGCTTGGCATCTTCCGGCAACTGCTCGGACTCAGCCTGTGGCAGATCCACCTTGACCCCTTGCGTGATCACCGGCGTGACCGCCATAAAGATGATAAGCAGCACCAGCATGACGTCGATATAGGGAACCACGTTGATCTCGGCCACCTTCTTGCGCCGGATCCGCTGATAGGTTTGCATTACTGATCACCCTGCTGCTGTGCAATTTGACGGTTCAGAATGGTGGTGAACTCGTCCATGAAGTTGGCGTAGGCGTTTTCCAGCCGCTCGACCTTGTTGGAGAAGCGGTTGTAGAAGATAACCGCCGGGATCGCGGCAAACAGACCCATGGCGGTAGCGATCAGCGCTTCCGCGATACCCGGTGCCACCATCTGCAGGGTGGCCTGCTGCACCTGACCGAGGGCGATAAAGGCGTTCATGATCCCCCATACGGTACCGAACAGACCGATATAGGGGCTGATGGAGCCGATGGTCGCCAGCACCGGCAGGTTGGATTCAAGTTCATCCACCGCACGGGAGAGAGAGACGCGCATGGCACGGTAGGTACCGTCCATCACCGCATCCTGACCGCGGGCACCGGCCTTGAGCAAGCGGGCATACTCCTTGAAGCCGGAGTAGAAGATATCTTCCATGCCTTCGATATCATCGCGGCGGGAAGAGGACTCCTGATAGAGGCGATTGAGATCGACCCCTGACCAGAAGCGATCTTCAAACTGTTCCGATGCGAGATTGGCCGCCTTGATCGCCTTGGAGCGCTGGATAATCAGCGCCCACGAGACAATAGACATGCTCATCAGGGTCATCATGACCAGTTTTACCAACAGGCTGGCTTGCCAAAACAGGCCAATAAACGAAATTTCAGCGTGCACTTAACAGCACTCCCTTGATTTTTTCAGGTATAGCTACAGGTTTCATTTGCGGATGACTGACACAGGCTATCTGTACCATGGCCTGGGTGATCAGTCGTCCATCAGCCGCCAGGATCTGCTGCGAAAAACGCAGGGATGCGCGTTTCACTTCAATCACTTGCGTTAATACAGTTAAAAGTTCATTAAAACGGGCCGCCGAGCGGAAATCGATCTCAGTTCGGCTCACCACGAAGGCATATCCCTCCTGCAGCCAGACGTCCTGTTCGACCCCTTTGGCACGAAGAAACTCGGTGCGAGCGCGTTCCATAAACTTGAGATAATTGGCGTTGTAGACGATGCCCCCGGCGTCGGTGTCCTCGTAGTAGACACGCACCGGAAACTCAAAGACTTCCCCCATAACAATCTGTGATCCATTCGACAGTCAGATGGGGGGCTATCATAGCGCAGGGCTGAATAGGAAAGAAGCAGGGGGAGACAGGGAAATCCTGCCTCCCCCCGTTTTTTATGAAAGGAAATATGAATGTGTCAGCCAGAGGCCATACAACAAACTGGGCCAGGCGAGCCAGGGGTTGAACAGCACACGTCCGGGCAGGCTTTTCAGATGAAAGCCAAGCCCGTTAAGCACGCCACAACAGACGGCCCACATCAGCCAGGGAGCAAGCCAGAGACCATGCTCGCTGGTGTTGGCCGCGATCAGATTGGGGGCCTGTAAAATAGCGACGGCCAACAAGGCCGCCGCGAGTAACATCAACCCCTGCCACGGCTGGCGCTCCAGTGGAGCGGCCAGCCTGGCGAGTCGATCACTTGTTTTCATCGATCTGACGATCCATGTTCTCGGTGTGTTCCAGCCACAGCGCATTGATGATGCCAAATGCACAGGCCAGCAACAGCCCCAGGATCCAGGTGAAATACCACATTGTCAGCGCACCTCTTAATAGAGAGATTGTTGGTTATCTTCGATGTGCTTGTTGGTTACCCGGCCAAACATCTTGATGTAAGTCCAGAGGGTGTAACCCAGCACAATCGGTACGAAGATCGCTGCAGCCACAGTCATCACCTGCAAGGTGTTGAAAGAGGCGGTAGCATCCCACATGGTCAGGCTCAGTGACGGCTCAAGGCTTGAGGGCATCACGAACGGGAACATGGAGAAACCGGCGGTGAGGATGACCCCGGCAATCGCCAGCGAGGAGCTGGTAAACGCCAGCCAGCCGATGTTCATGCGGGCAAACAGCGCAGTCAGCAGGCTCATGGCCAGACCCAGTACAGGAGCGGCCACCATCCACGGATAGAGGGTGTAGTTGTTCATCCAGGCACCAGCCTGCAGGACAACTTCCTTGTTCATCGGGTTGGATACCGCGTCGGTCGCGGCAGCCTTGACGATGACATACCCTTCCATACCGCTTACCCACCAACCCGCGGCAGCAAACAGCACCAGGGTCAGCAGTGAGCAGATCATGGCGGCAGTGCGGGAACGTGCCAGCACTTCACCATCGGTCTTCATCATCAACCAGGTTGCTCCCTGGGTGAGCAGCATGAACAGGCTCACCAGACCAGCCAGGATACCGAACGGGTTAAGCAAGCCAAAGAAGTTGCCGTGATAGGTCAACATCATGAACTGGTTAAACTCGAACGGAACACCTTGCAGCAGGTTGCCAAAGGCCACACCAAAGACGATGGGCGGCACGGCGCTACCGGCGAACAAGGCCCAATCCCAGTTGCTGCGCCATTTGGCATCAGCACGCAGCGAGCGGTACTTGAAACCGACCGGACGCAGGAACAGTGCCATCAGCGTCAGGATCATGGCGATGTAGAAGCCGGAGAAGGTCGCGGCATACACCATCGGCCAGGCAGCGAACAAGGCGCCGCCGGCAGTCACCAGCCAAACCTGGTTTCCTTCCCAGTGCGGCCCCATGGTGTTGAGCATCACGCGGCGCTCGACATCTTTCTTGCCGACGAACGGGAGCAGTGCGCCTACCCCCATGTCGAAGCCGTCAGTGATGGCAAAACCGATCAGCAGTACGCCGACCAGAGCCCACCAGATGACACGCAGAGTTTCGTAATCAAACATGGTCGCTCTCCTTATGCCTTGAGCTGTTCAAAGTGATACTTGCCAGTCTTCAGGCTGCTGGGGCCAAGACGGGCATACTTGAACATCAGGTACATCTCGATAACCAGAAGTACGGTATAGAACAGGCAGATACCGATCAGAGAGAACCAGATTTCAGCTGCAGGCAAGTTGGATGCAGACAGGGAAGTCGGCAACACCTCTGCAATGGTCCACGGTTGGCGACCATATTCAGCAACAAACCAGCCGGCTTCGATCGCGATCCACGGCAGCGGGATACCCCATAGCAGACCCTTGAGCAGCCACTTGCGCTGGCCGATCTGGTGACGGGCACTGTCATAGAAGGCCATACCAATCAGCACCAGCATCAGCATGCCGACGGCAACCATGATGCGGAAGGCGAAGAACAGCGGCAGCACCTGCGGGATGGAGTCATCCACCGCGGCCTTGATCTGATCGTCAGTGGCATCGGTCACGTTGCTGGTATAGCGCTTGAGCAGCAGACCGTAGCCCAGATCCTGCTTCACTTCGTCGAAGCGAGCGCGGGTCTCGTCAGACTTGTCACCGGATTGCAGCTTGGTCAGCAGATCGTAAGCGGTCATCCCGTTACGGACACGCAGTTCGTGCTCGCTCTTCAGATCCTTCAGACCGGTGACCTGACCGTCCAGAGAACGGGTCGCGATAATGCCCAGCGCATAGGGGATCTTGATGGCGTAGTCGGTGCGCATCTCTTCCTGATTCGGAATACCGAACAGGGTAAATGCGGCCGGAGCAGGTTCAGTTTCCCACTCGGCTTCGATAGCGGCCAGCTTCACCTTCTGCACTTCACCGGTCTCGTAACCGGATTCGTCACCGAGGATCAGCACGGACACGATGGAAGCCATACCGAACGCGGCGGCAATGGCGAAGGAGCGACGGGCAAACGCCACATCACGATTCTTCAGCAGGTAGTAGGAGGAGATACCCAGCACAAACATGGCGCCACAGGTATAGCCAGCCGCCACAGTGTGGACGAACTTGACCTGGGCAACCGGGTTGAGCACCACGTCAGCGAAGCTCATCATCTCCATTCGCATGGATTCGAAGTTGAACTCGGCACCGACCGGGTTCTGCATCCAGCCGTTGGCGACCAGGATCCAGAGGGCGGAGAGGTTGGTACCCAGCGCCATCAACCAGGTGGCAACCAGATGCTGCTGCTTGCTCAGACGATCCCAACCAAAGAAGAACATACCGACGAAGGTGGACTCCAGGAAGAAGGCCATCAGCCCCTCGATGGCCAGCGGGGCCCCGAAGATATCGCCGACATAATGGGAGTAATACGCCCAGTTCGTCCCGAACTGGAACTCCATGGCCAGGCCTGTGGTGACCCCCAAGGCAAAGTTGATACCAAACAACTTACCCCAGAATTTGGTCATGTCCCGGTAGATGGTGTTGTTGGTCATCACATAGACGGATTCCATGATCGCCAGGAGAAAAGCCATTCCCAGCGTCAGGGGTACAAACAAAAAGTGATAAAGGGCCGTCGCAGCGAACTGGAACCGCGATAGGTCTACCACATGCTCAGCAATCATGATGTTTCCTCACCGATTATTGGCACGGCTATTTTAAGTTTTAAGCACAAAGCTTCCGTTGGAGGTTATCGAATGAGCCTCGTTGAGACATGTCACAACAAAACGCGTTCAGTAACCACTGGCATTAACAACAAGGCAATACGAGAACACGAATAAAGCTAATGTTTAACAATTATAAAACAATCAGCCTGAATTTATTCTCGCCCATGATGACCGGGTTTTTATATCACCTTTATTTGATTGAAATCAATGTAAAAGGACCCGCCATACATGGCTTTAAAAGGCATTTTTAATCTATTTCACGATTATTGACGCGAGCCGGATCACAAAACATGACAAAACGTAAAACATTGATTTAAATCAATTTAAGAATTTAACATCCCGCCACCCCGTTTAATTTGAAAAGCGTGGATGACGCGCCTTTTCCCATGTTATCCGGGTCAGGCGATCTGATTCGAAAACTCAATTTAAAACTGCAAAGAATGCATACTCATGCGAACCAACTTCATCAATCAATACATTAGATAAACTAATTTGAAAAGTGCAATTTTTCTTGTTTGCCCGGGTCGATTCTAACTCCTACAATGCGCCTCGCAGTGAGGGCATACCCTTGGATACAGGCCGGTTAATCCGGGTTCACGGTACGTATTCGACGATCAATTTGAACCTGTCTATTGGAATCGAAGATGAAAAAGTTTGTTGCTAAAACCATCCGTTACTACAAGCTTTCCTTTGTTCAGCTCTATCAAATGAACCGACTCTGAGAGCTCGCGACGGCTCAACTGTTTATTTTCCGGTCTGTGTCCAGACGCACTCACTGTCTGTGAACATCCATCCTGAATTGTCTTTGCCCACCGCATCCGCCGTGGGCTTTTTTTTGCCCGGATAATAAAAAACCGCCTTTGACGGCGGTTTCATATTCAAACGACTGTTTTTACTTCTCATCTGGTCGCTGAAGACCGAAATGAGCGTAGGCTCGTGTGGTCGCAATCCGTCCTCTGGGTGTACGTTGCAGATACCCCTGCTGGATCAGATAAGGCTCCAGCACATCTTCGATAGTATCTTTCTCTTCCCCGATCGCGGCGGCCAGATTATCGAGACCCACCGGGCCCCCCATAAACTTGTCTATCACAGCCAACAATAACTTGCGGTCCATGAAGTCAAAACCTTCGTTATCGACATCCAGCATGTCCATGGCGCGAGCCGCAATGGGGCCATCGATGCGGCCATCGGATTTCACCTGGGCAAAATCGCGCACCCGCCTTAACAAACGATTAGCAATCCGCGGCGTGCCGCGAGAGCGACGTGCGACCTCAATGGCACCATCTTCCGTCATCTCGAGCCCCAGACAGCGGGCACTGCGGGAGACGATATCGGTCAGGTCCTTGACGTTGTAGAACTCCAGCCGCTGGACGATGCCGAAGCGATCCCGCAGCGGGCTGGTGAGTGAACCGGCCCGAGTGGTGGCGCCAATCAGGGTGAAAGGAGGCAGATCCAGCTTGATGGAGCGGGCCGCAGGCCCCTCCCCGATCATGATGTCGAGCTGGTAATCCTCCATCGCCGGATAGAGCACCTCCTCCACCACCGGACTGAGGCGGTGGATCTCGTCGATGAACAGCACATCATTCGGTTCGAGATTGGTGAGCAGCGCCGCCAGATCCCCCGCTTTCTCCAGCACCGGGCCGGAGGTGGTCTTGATATTGACCCCCATCTCGTTGGCGACGATGTTGGCGAGGGTGGTCTTGCCCAGACCCGGCGGGCCAAAGATCAGCAGGTGATCGAGCGCCTCGCCCCGCTGGCGCGCCGCTTCGATAAAGATCTCCATCTGCTCGCAGACGGTATCCTGACCGGTGTAGTCAGCCAGCTTCTTGGGGCGGATAGCCCGATCGATAATCTCATCCTCGCGCGCGGCGCTTGATGAGATAAGACGGTCTGCTTCAATCATCAACTACCTCACACCAGGCTACGCAGGGATTCACGGATGATCTCTTCCACCGACATTCCCTCTTTGGCGATCTTGCTGACAATCTGGCTCGCCTGCTGCGGCTTGTAACCAAGGGCAACCAGCGCACTGGCCGCCTCTTCGGTCACATCCGGCGCACGTAATTCGGGCTCACTGGCTGGCAAGGTGACCATGGCCGGAGAGAAGAGATCGTGGCTGACCCAGCCCTTGAGCCGGTCTTTCATCTCCACCACCAGCCGCTCGGCGGTCTTCTTGCCGACACCCGGTAGCTTGACCAGGGAGCTGATCTCTTCGCGTTCGACACTCAGCACGAACTGGGTAGCGGTCATGCCGGAGAGAATGGCCAGCGCCAGCTTGGGGCCGACTCCGTTGGTCTTGATCAGCTCGCGGAACAGCGCCCGCTCCTGCTTGTGGTTGAAACCATAGAGCAGCTGGGCATCTTCGCGCACCACGAAGTGAGTATGGATGGCCGCCTCCTTGCCGATCTCCGGCAAATCATAGAAGCAGCTCATCGGCATCTGCACCTCGTAGCCGACCCCGCCCACTTCCAGCAAGACCTCGGGGGGCTGCTTTTCAATGACAATGCCTCTCAAGCGACCAATCACGGCTCTCTCCTCACCAATACAACTATTCGTAAATTGGCTCATAGCATAAAGAATAACTGGATAAGTATCCAGCATAGGGCCGTGACAGGAGCGTTGTCAGAGAGGCTTTTTATTCAATTAGCCACCATGCTTGATCGGGTGCAGTCAGTGCACGGGATGTTTCAACACCGCAGCGGACCCTGACCGGGGGATAAACCACTACACTAAACCCGTTCGGAACCGAACATGGTGCCAATGTCGATACCAAGGAAGGCCATCACATGAAAATTGTTACCACCGCCAATCTGGGTCTTGCCATCTTGCTCGGCTGCACGCTGGGCATGGGGATCGTGGGCTGGTATGGCAGCCAGCGGCTTGCCGACCTGCTCTCCTATGTGCTGGGAGCCGCCTGGCAGACCGCCGATGGCGCCATGGAGGGGTCGATAGAGCTGGGCAATCAGCAGCTCTATATCCAGAAGATGCAAAACGGCGCGCCGCTCAATCGGGCCGAACTCGATGCTGCCAAGGCTGCAACCGATGATGCGCTGGCCCGGGTCAGCCAGGGCCAGCTGATCGATAGCGCGGCCCTTGCCTCCATGGATCAGCAGAAACAGGGCTATCAACAGCAGCAAGAGAAGCTGCTGGCGCTTTATCAGGCCTATACCGAGGCGGATCAGGCGCTGCATCAGAACGCCGACCTGATGGCCCGTCTCTCGACCCAGCTGGAGGTGATCGGCGATGGCGCGGTAGAGGCGCTGACCCAATCCCCCGACCAGACCATCAGCTGGAACAGCGGCCTCTCTACTCGCTGGGAAGCGGCCGACGGGGGTATGGAGTCCAACATCGGCTTTTTGCGCCAGCTCTATGCGCTGGAGAAGATGCGCAGACAGGGGGTCACGGCGGCGATCAAGGCCGAGCTGAAAGAGGCGACCGATTTCTACCACGAAGCGATCGACAGCATGCTCGGTACCGGGCTGTTTGATATCGAGGGAACCGGCGAATTTGCTGGCAAGACACTGTCGGCAGAGTATCGCGCCCTGCTGACCCGACATCAGCAATTGATGGGGCAGTGGATCGAGGCGCTCGGCAGCTATCAGGCCCAGCAGACTCTCTATGAGGCCAGTGCCGACCAGCTGAAACAACAACTGGTTGCCATCGAAGCGAGCGGTGATGCCACCGTCGAGGATCAGGTCACCCAACTCAACGGCATCATCAGCCAGACCCGCGCCCTGCTGCTCGGTGGCCTGTTGCTGAGCCTGATCATGGTCACCCTCTGCGGCTTCTGGCTGACCCGCAAGCTGGTGACGCCGCTGCTGCAAGTGGACAAACGGATGCAGGATATCGCCGCCGGCGAGGGGGATCTCAACGCACGCATCAACCTGCAACGGGATGACGAGATCGGTTCGCTGGCCAACAGCGTGGATCGCTTCATCGAAAAATTGCAGAAGATGATCAGCTCCACCATGGACAACAATCAGCACATCAGCGAACACGTCCACACCTCGGTCAACCGGGTGGAAGCGATCAGCCAGAGCAGCCGCCAGACCGCCGAACACGCCCAGGCACTGCACCACGACAGCGAACAGATGGTGCAGGTAGCGACCACCATCTCCGACAACTGCAGCATGGCGGCGCAGAATGCCAACGAGGTGCGCCAGCTGACCACCGAGAGCAGCCAGTACGTCGCCTCGGCCAGCGCGGGCATGCAGCGGGTGGTGCAGGAGGTGGGCGAGTGCGCCGTCGCCATCAACTCCCTCAAGGAGCAGGCGAGCCAGATTGGCCAGATCATCTCCACCATCAGCGGCATCTCGGAGCAGACCAACCTGCTGGCCCTCAATGCGGCCATCGAAGCGGCCCGGGCGGGCGAAATGGGGCGCGGCTTTGCGGTGGTGGCTGACGAGGTGCGCACCCTGGCCAATCGCACCGCCACCTCCAGCGCCGAGATCAGCCAGGTGATCAGCAGCATCCAGCAGCAGACCGAGACCGCCTACCTGATGATGCAACGCAACCTCAAGACGGTGGAGTCCGGCATGCAGGACTCCGAGAACACCAAGCAGATCCTGTTCAAGGTAGAAGGGGCCATCGACCAGCTGGCCGACATGGTGCAACAGGTGGCCGATGCCACCGGGCAGCTGTCACACACCCTGAGCCACTCCTCCGACAAGGTCTCCGGTATCAGCCTGCAAGCCAGAACCGGCGAACAGGAGGCGCAGGAGTGCCTGCAGCTCGCCTCCTCGCTCCATCAAGCCAGCCTGCTGCAACAGCGCCTGCTCTCCCAGTTCCGGGTGTAGCCAGCGCCCGCCGAACCCGGCGCAAAAAAATGCCAGTCCACGTGAACGGACTGGCATTTGCGTTTCTGCGGGCCGGACACACCATCCGGCCATCGGCTAGTTACTGGCGAACCAGACGGTAGATGGCGTAGCCCGGGTGCTTCTCGTCATCCATCGGCAAGGTGGACTGATAGGCCAGATCCTTGCCTGCCAGCGCCTTGGCCTCTTCACGGGGTGATGAGTAGAGACGGACATCCACCCCGGCAGGCAGCGCCTTCATGTGCCAGTTGTTGTCGGCAGCCGGGCTGAATCCTTGCGGATTGCTGGCGGAACGGGATTTCAGATATTGGGCGACGATTTCGCGCGTCTCGAAGGGATCTTCATGCACGATATTGCTGCCATCCACACCCGGGAAGTGGCCGCCCCCGCTGGCGCGGTAGTTGTTGGTCACCACATAGAACTTCTGGGCCGGATCGATGGGCTGGCCGTTGAAGGTCAGGTTGCTGATCCGCTGACCCTCGCTCACCTTCTCCCCCTCCTTGTTGTAACGGGCGGGCTGGGTGATATCCACCTCGTAGTTCACTCCGTCGATCACATCGAAGTTGTAGGTGGGGAACTTCTCGTTCACCAGCCACTGCACCTCGCCCTTGGCCGAGTCAACCCAGTTGAACTGACCGGCACTCATCTCCAGCCACTCCTTGACGGTGGCGCCGTTCACCTCGACCACCTGCAGGGTGTTCGGGTAGATGTAGAGGTCGGAGACGTTGCGCAGGGAGATATCCCCCGCCGTCACATAGGTGAAATCGGTAATGCCGTTGCGACCACCACGGAACGGGGCGGCGGCGGAGAGGATCGGATAGGACTCCTTGAGCAGGCCATCCTTTTGCAACTGCTCGGCATGCTGGCGCTGGGCATCGCTCACCAGCTGCACCGAGGGGTCATCCTGCACCAGCGCAAAGAAGCTGTGGATAGAGGAGGTGATCTTGCCGAGCGGGCGATCCAGCCACTGGTTGGTCGCGTCGTGATCCGCCTTGACCAGAGCCACTACCTGCTCGTCTACCTTGCTCCCTTCGCTGGAATCGATCTGGCGCAAGGCTGATTGGCTCTGCTTCACCTGCCACTTGCCAGCCACCTGCTCCAGCTTGAGATCGATGATCCCCAGATGGTTACCCCAGAAGCCCGGCATCACGGTGGGAATCCCGTTCAGGGTGCCCGCCTGATTATCCACCAACGGCAGATCCGGGAAGTCGCCGGGGAAGTTCTTGTGGGCATGGCCCAGCATCAGGGCATCGATCCCCTCGACCTTGGCCAGATGCCAGGCCGCGTTCTCCATCATGGCTTCGTAGCTGCCGGCATTGATGCCGGAGTGAGCGACCACCACCACCACGTCGGCCCCCTTGGCGCGCAGTTCGGGCACATAGTGGTTGGCGGTTTCGACCATGTCGGCCACCACCACCTTGCCTTCCAGATGACGCTTGTCCCACTGCAGCACCTGCGGCGGCGTCAGCCCCAGAATACCGACCTTGACGGTCTGCGGCTGGCCCTTGTCATCCTTCACCTGACGCTCCAGCAGCAGATAGGGGGTGAACTTGTTGCCGCTCCAGTCGATCTTGCCATTGCTATCACGCTTGAAGGCATCCCCCTCAAACACGTTGGCGTTGACGTAGGGGAAGTTGGCCCCTTTAAGGATCTTGCCCAGATAGTCGAGGCCGTAGTTGAACTCGTGGTTGCCGAGGTTGCCCACGTCATAACCCAGCTCATTCAGAGCCTTGATGGCGGGATGGGCCTGCTTGTCGAGGTAGCCGGCACCCGATTGCTCGAAAATGTAGTCCGCCAGCGGCGAGCCCTGGATCAGGTCACCGTTGTCCAGCAGCAGGTTGTTAGGGTTCTCGGCGCGGGCGGCGCGGATCAGCAGGGCGGTGCGGGAGAGACCGAATTTGCGATCCTCCTTGTTCTGATAGTAGTCATAGCCCAGCACATTGGAGTGGATATCGGAGGTCTGGATCAGCCGCAGCGAGACGGCACCGGGCTGCTCCTGCTTTTCTGCACCACAGGCAGACAGCAGCATGATGGAGGCAATGACGCCCAGCTTCATGGTTCTATTCACTGGATTTTCCTTATTTTTATCTAGCAAGTCACAAGGATGGAAAATTTCACCGGAGAATATGCCACAAACTGGCGTCTTGATTAATTTTTATGAAACCGGGCAGCACAATGCCCGGCCCCCTGCTAACCCCCCAGGGCAAGTTGCAGTGCCAGCGTCAGCATGATGATGCCGACCAGCAGGTCGATCCCCCGCTGCACCCGGCTACGTGCCAACCAGGGTGCCAGTGCCGCCGCCCCCAGCGCCAGCGAGTAGAACCACACCAGCGAGGCCAGCATGGCCCCCGCCGCAAACGCTGGACGCAGGGACTCATTTACCTGACTACCCAGCGAGCCGAGCAGCATCAGGGTATCGAGATAGACGTGAGGGTTGAGCAGCGTGACCCCCAGCGTCATCGCCAGCACGCTTTTGGCCCCCATCAGCTGGGCAGAATCGGCAAGCCCCTCCCCCTTACCGCGCCAGGCACTGAGCAGGGAGCGGCCGCCAAACCAGCCGAGAAACAGCACCCCGCCCCAGGTGAGCAGCGCCATGCCGAGGGGGCTGGCAGCAAGCAGATTGGCCCCGCCAAATACGCCGATGGCAATCAGGACGAGATCGCAGCCACTGCAGAGCGTGGCACTCAGCAGATGGTGATTGCGATGGATGCCCCGGCTCAGCACAAAGGCATTCTGGGCACCGATGGGGATGATCATGGCAAGGCCGATGGTGAAGCCTTGCAACGTCGTAGCGAGCAGCATGAGAGTACCGTCCGAAGTGATGAATGAACGGCACTATAGCGAGGGGGATGCATCCAGAGAAATGCGTTGATTTACTGATTGATTCATTTTGCTAATGATGGCCACCACAGCCATCCGCTATTCAATCCCTTGTCAATTACCGGATCTGACAATTGTGACCCTCGGAGTGCGGCAGGAGAATCGGTTGTGTCTGTCGGACTCCGGCCTATTGCAGCACGCTGGGGAAGTTGGTGACCACAACCTGCTCCAGATTGGGCAGCAACAGCCCGGTGCCAACGCCCTTGGCAATGGCCTGATAGCGGTTCATGGAGCCGGTTTTGCGGGTGACCTGATTGAGGTGGTAATTGACCGTGCGCTCGGTGATCCCGAGGATGCAGGCGATCTCGCTGGAGGTCTTCCCTTCACTGGCCCAGAACAGGCACTCGGTCTCACGCTCGGTCAGGGGCTCTTTGCCCACACTGTCCATCATGCTGAACCGCACCACCCGAATGGCCGCATCGAAGATGTAATTGGACATCCAGGAGAGGATCGGCGAGGACTCCAGCAGCAGATCGCTCGATGCCCGCTCGGCCGTGATGAAGGAGAGAATGCCGTTCTCCCCGGCTGCGCCGTGCAGGGGGAAGGAGATGCCGTTGCGCAAGCCGAACTCGGCTGCCAACCCCATCACATCCATGCTCCCTTCTTGCAGAAAGCTGGCCCGCTCATCGAGGCGATTCCAGTAGATAGGCAGCGTCTGCTTGCGCGCCAGCTGGATCACCGGATCGCACGCCAGCATGTTGTTCTCGGTATAGGCCTGCACCCAGGAGTCGGGGCAGCGGTTGAACAGCACCACCTTGGGCCTTTGCATCGACATTGGCAGGATCAGGGCAAAGCGGTAGTAGTCGTAGCCCATCCCGAGCGTAAAGCGACCAATCAGTTCGGCCAGACAATTGCCATCCGTCACCGAAGTGAAATGTTCGAGGTACTCAAGCAGTTGGTCTCTGTTCATATGAAAGCCCCCTTGGCCAGACATGTGATTATAACGGCGAATAGCAAGATAGAGGGTCCAAAATGTTGGTTTTCAAAGGAAAATTGAGAGAACACCCACGAAATGAGGTGGAAAATGAACTCTATCGCTTTCGAAATCGCGTCTTTTCCGACCGGCTCGGCTGGGATGTGGAGTCGCATCGTGGCCTGGAGCGTGACAGCTTTGACACGCCAGACACCCACTGGGTGCTGATCGAAGACGAGCAAGGCGTGTGTGGCTGCATCCGGCTGCTCAACTGTGCCGATGCCTATATGCTGCCCACCATCTTCCCCACCGCCCTTGCCGGTGAACGCGCACCACGTAGCCCCGATGTCTGGGAACTGACCCGTCTGGCTATCGATGCCCAGCGCGCTCCGCGCATGAGCAATGGCGTTAGCGAACTCACTTGCGTCATCTTCCGCGAGGTTCATGCCTTCGCCCAGACCCACGGGATCCGCGAACTGGTCGCCGTCGTCAGCCTGCCGGTGGAGCGCATCTTCCGCCGCCTCGGCCTGCCCATCGAACGACTCGGCCACCGTCAGGCGGTCGATCTGGGCGCGGTGCGGGGCGTTGGCATCCGCTTCCACCTGGATGAACGCTTCGCGCAGGCTGTCTCCCAACCTCTGCTGGGCCATTATCAAACCAGCCATTATCCACTGCAGCAGCCGTCACTGGCGCTGGCAGTCCACTCATAAAAAATCCCGGGAAAACAGACCCGGGATAAACAGATCGCTATGATCCCGCAGGGCTACCCCATGCGGCACCAGAGAGTATCCTCCCTCAGTGGCCTGACCACTACTGTCAAAAATCACAGCGCCGCCCCCGTTTCAGCCACCATTGTTGTCCCGGCCCGGCTGACGTAGAGTCAGCCCTGATGCAACGGGAGGGACGCAATGAAAGAGCTGGATTACAAACTGCTGCGGGCACTGGATGCGGTGCTGCAGGAGCAGAACTTCGATCGGGCGGCCAAGTCGCTCCATATCAC
The DNA here is from genome assembly GCF_016026615.1 of Aeromonas allosaccharophila. Taxonomy (NCBI): domain Bacteria; kingdom Pseudomonadati; phylum Pseudomonadota; class Gammaproteobacteria; order Aeromonadales; family Aeromonadaceae; genus Aeromonas; species Aeromonas allosaccharophila. The sequence continues at coordinate 2,823,106 of NZ_CP065745.1, forward strand.
CCAGTCGGCTATCTCCCAGCGGATCAAGCAGCTGGAGCAGCAATTTGCCGAGCCGCTGCTCATTCGCAGCCAGCCGCTGCAAGCCACCCCGCTCGGCCAGAAACTGCTGGCCCACTACCGTCAGGTACACCAGCTCGAGCTCGAACTGGCGGGCGATCTGACCCCCGACGAGCCGCAGGGACCGATCCGGATCAGTATCGCCGTCAACGCCGACAGCCTGGCCACCTGGTTCCTGCCCGCCATCGCCCCGCTGCTGGAACTGCACCCCATCGAACTCAACCTGCTGGTCGATGACGAGAGCCGCACCCTCGACAAGGTGCGCGAGGGGCAGGCGTTTGGCGCGGTCAGCCTGCAGCCCCGGCCGCTGGCGGGTTGCTGCGTCGACGAGCTGGGGGAGATGAACTACCTGCTCACTGCCAGCCCCGCCTTCGTGACGCGCCACTTTCCCCACGGTCTGACCCGGGAGGCACTGGCCAGGACACCGGCGGTGGCGTTCGATCAGCGCGATGATATGCATATCAGCTTCATGCGCCGTCACTTCGGGCTGGAGCCCGGCGGTTATCCCTGTCATACCGTCCACTCGTCAGAAGCCTTCGTCGCCATGGCCGAGCAGGGGTTGGCCTACTGTCTGATCCCCGAATTGCAGATAAGAAGCCAGCTGCAAGCCGGAACACTGGTCAACCTCAGCCCCGACCACATCTTGATGGAACGACTCTACTGGCACCGCTGGGTACTGGAAAAAGGGGTGCACAAACAGCTCTCCCTGCGACTCATTGACCACGCCAGATCGCAGCTGAAACCACGCTGAGCAGGCCATTCACCTTGGCTTTGGAGGGGTAAAAACGTATAGTGCTGGGCGATCCTTCATCAGGTCTCCACCCAGGTTTTCCACTTCAGGTTCCTCACTTATGTTCCAAGACAATCCGCTGCTGGCCCAGCTCAAGCAACAAATCCGCGAAAACATCCCGAAAAAAGAGGGTGTGATCCGCGCCTCGGACCGGGGCTTCGGCTTTCTGGAAGTCGATGAGAAGACCAGCTATTTCGTGCCGCCTCCCTACATGAAGAAGGTGATGCACGGTGACCGGGTGACCGCCCTGATCCGCACCGAAAAAGAGAAGGAAGTGGCCGAGCCGGATACCCTGCTGGAGCAGTCCGTTACCCGCTTCGTGGCCCGGGTCAAGATGTTCCGTGACCGCCTCAACGTGGTCGCCGATCACCCGCTGATCAAGGATGCCATCAAGGCCCGCGTCAAGAAGGGTCTGGATGAGAAAGAGTTCAAGGAAGGGGACTGGGTAGTGGCCACCCTCAAGCGCCATGCGCTGGTTGACGGCAACTTCTCTGCCGAGATCATCCAGAAGATCGCCGCCCAGGAAGATCACAATGTGCCCTGGTGGGTGGTGCTGGCGCGCCACAATCTGGCCCAGATCGAACCGGCTGATTTGCCGGAGTGGAAGGTCATCGAAGAGGAAGAGCTGCCCCGCACCGATCTGACCGATGTCCCTTTCTTCACCATCGACGGTGCCAAAACCAAGGACATGGATGACGCCCTGGCTATCCGCAAGCTGGATAACGGCTGGGAGCTGCTGGTCGCCATCGCCGACCCGACCGCCTATGTGGCCGAAGGGAGCGAGCTGGACAAAGAGGCCGCCCAGCGTGCCTTTACCGTCTACATGCCGGGCCGCAACGTACCGATGATCCCGCGCACCCTCTCCGACGAGCTCTGCTCCCTGAAAGAGGGCGAGGAGCGCAACACCCTGTGTGCCCGTCTGCACATCGCCGAAGATGGCCTGCTGATGGAGGAGACCGAGTTCTTCGCCGCCCGCATCTGTTCCCACGCCCGCCTCAGCTATGACGATGTCTCCGACTGGGCCGAACACGGCAAAGCGCTGACCATCGATGCAGGTGTGCTGGCCCAGTTGCCGCTGATGAAGGCGATGACCGAAGCGCGCATCGCATGGCGCACCGAGCACGCGCTGGTGTTCCCGGATCGCCCGGATTACGACTTCGAGCTGGGCGAGAATGGCGAAGTGCTGGCCATCCACGTCGAGCCGCGCCGCATCGCCAACCGCATGGTGGAAGAGTCGATGATCGCCGCTAACATCTGCGCCGGTCGAGTACTGGGCAAGAGCGTCGGTTACGGCATCTTCAACGTTCACACCGGCTTTGACGAAGAGTCCCTCGACGGCGCCATTGATCTGCTGAAAAGCGCCGAGGCCCCGTTCGAGCGCGACGAGATCGCGAGCCTGACCGGCTTCTGCGCCCTGCGCCGCTGGATCGACAACCTCGACACCCGCTGGCTGGATGGCAAGATCCGCCGCTTCCAGAGCTATGCGCTGATGTCCTCCGAACCGGGTGCCCACTACGGCCTGGGTCTGGATGCCTACGCCACCTGGACCTCCCCGATCCGTAAATACGGCGATATGGTCAACCATCGTCTGCTCAAAGCGGTCATCGCTGGCAAGACCCCGGGTGAGCGCCCCAGCACCGAGCTCACCGAGCACCTGACCGCCTGCCGCCGCCTGCACCGCATGGTAGAGCGCGACATCGGTGACTGGCTCTATGTCCGTTATCTGAAAGCCGCTGCTGGCACCGACAAGGTGTTCAACGCCGAGATCATCGACGTGATGCGTGCCGGCCTCAAGCTGCGTCTGCAGGAGAACGGCGCCGTGGTCTTCATGCCTGCCCGTCATATCCTCGACAACAAGGATCGGCTGGAGTGCAACTGGGACAACGGTCGCGTCTATCTGGACAAGACCGAAGTGGTCTATGAGCTGGGCCAGATCATCGAGGTCAAGCTGAACGAAGCGGTGGAAGAGACCCGCTCCCTCATCGCCAAGCCGGCGGTCGCCCTGGTACCGGGCCCGGCACCGGAAGCGCCGGTGGCCGAGAGTGCGCCAGCCGATAGCAGTGAAACGCCTGCGGACGCTGCCCCCAAGGCAGAATAAGCCGCGCAGAGTCATCTGATCTGCCCGTGAGCCCGCCATCGTGCGGGCTCTCTTTTTGCTCCGCATCCTGCCCAGCTCGCGGCCAAAACCACCGCCACGGGGCACGGTTTTCACCGCGATGGGCGGAGAACTCAGTGAATGTGTCTATGAGCCGCACTGAATGCAACCGTTATGTGCGCCACCTCTCCTTTCTGACATATTAATCAAAGAGAAATATCTATATACTCGCTTGGGTACACCCCAAGGGATATTGGTATGCAGGAATGGGACCCGGAACACTTCACAAACTTCGCTCAGTTATGCGAAGTGAGCCTCGCCACCATCCGTGAAAAAACCGATGCCGAACGCCTTTACCTCTGGCTGAAAGCCCCCGAACCGCAACTCTACAGCTTTCAGCTCGATCAGGGGCTGACCAGACTGGCTCCCGCTCATCTCGAACAGCTGATCCTGCCCCACCATCTGATCGACAAGGCGATGGGCAAGGGGCAACTGGTGATCGAGCAGATCTACCAGCCGCCAGACTCCGCTGAAAATGTCGAGCCAGCCCAGCAACGGCTGCGCGCCTGCTTCCCCCTCAAACGGCACATGAAACTGGAAGGGGTCATCTATCTGGAGACCCACCGCCGCATCGACCGCCTCTCCTCTCGCCAGCGTCAGGGCATCCAGCTGCTTATTCACTATCTGACTGCCGAACTGAGCAATCACCTGCTCTCCTGCCAGGTGGATCAGGAGCGGGATCAACGGCTCCATACCCAGACCGATCTGGTGCAGAGTCAGGCGCTGCAGGGCTCCTTCCTCAATATGCTGCAGGCGCTGCACATGGTCAGCGTCACCCTCTCCCGCAGCCGCAGCGAAAACGAGTTGCTGCGGGACGCCGTGCTACTGGCCCGCAAGGATCTGCAGTTCGACCGGGTCGCCATCTTCCTGATCGAGCCCGATGGCAAGACCATGCGCGGCACCTGGGGCACCAGCGAAGAGGGCGAGCTGGTCGACGAACATGGGTTCATCAGCCCCATCCCGGATCACCCCACGGTACAGGAGGCGCTCAGGCGCAAAGACTACGTGCTGGTGCTGGAAGATACCCCGCTCTACTACGAGAAGCAGCAGGTAGGCCGTGGCTGGAACGCCATGGTGTCGCTGTGGGATGGCTCCACCCCCATCGGCTGGATCGCCGCCGACAACCTACTCTGGCACCGACCGCTCAAGGCCTATCAGAGCGAAATTTTCAAACAGTACGCAGCCATCCTGTCACAGCTGCTGATCCGCCAGCGCACCCAGGAGCAGCTGGAAACCCTCAATCGCCAGCTCGAAGCGCGAGTCACCGAGCGCACCATGCAACTGGCCGAGACCAACCGGGCGCTGGAAGAGGCCAACCGGCGCCTCTCCCTGCTGTCGCTGGAGGATCCCCTCACCGGCATCGCCAACCGGCGCCAGTGGGACATCACCATGCAGCGGGAGTGGGAGTGGGCACGGCGCACCCAGAACCTGCTGGCGGTGCTGATGATCGACGTCGACGAGTTCAAGGCCTACAACGACCACTTCGGCCACGCCAAGGGGGATGTTTGTCTGCAACAGGTGGCCCATGTGCTGCGGGATGCGGAGCGGCGCAGCACCAATCTGGTGGCCCGTTACGGCGGGGAGGAGTTCGTCGTTCTGCTCTGCGCGCCCCAACCCGGTGAGGCCGAACAGCTAGCCGGACGGATCCACGATGGACTGGCCCGCTTAAAACTGCCCCATCCCGCCTCGCGGGTTGCTGATTTCATTACGGTTAGCATAGGATTTAGCTATCTGGTTCCCTCTCCGGACGAGGCATGGCAGACCCTGACCGAACAGGCTGACCAGGCGCTCTACCACGCCAAGTCACAAGGGAGGGCCCGCACTCTGGCCTATCGGTGATCTCCATGCTGTTGCGTCGTTATCCCATCTTCAATCGTCGCCTGGCTCTGGTGGCCAACGGCATCGACTATCAACTCAGCTCACCGGCCGAATGGCCCTCACTGGCGCAACATTGCCGCCTGCTGGCGCAGGGGCGTCAGTATCTGGTGCCGTTCACCCACGAACAGCTCGATGAGCAGCGCCCGCTGCTGTTTGATCAAGATGTGATCCCGCTGGTTGAGGCGTCGAGCGAACGGCTGCCCGGCTCGTTTCCGGTGCTGGAGCAGTGGCGTGACAGTCGGCGCAGACTGGCGGTACACGGCGCCAACCGCGATCCACGCTGGTTCGGCGCCAGCCGCCTGCTGGTGTTCTGGATGGGCGAAGAGGGGATCTGCCAGCCCACCGAGCACAAGCGGATGGCACTCGATATCGCAACCTGGGAGGATTTTCTCCCGCTGCGAGAGGCCGGGGTCGACTTCTTTGCTGGCGGTTTTCTCGCCCGCCCGGAACTGGTCAATCAGCGGACCAACCAGCCCGACATGGCGCTGGTACAGCAGATCCTCCAGCTTATCTGCCACGAGGAGTTCTCCTTCGCCCAGGTGGCCCGCCTGCTGGAGCAGGATGCCTCGCTGCCCGGCCAGCTGCTCACCTATGTCAACGCACCGGGCTTTGATCATGCCAGCCCCATCACCTCGGTGCCCCGCGCCCTCTCCTATCTGGGGGAGCAGGAGATCCGCAAGTTTGTGCTGATCAACGGGCTGGCCCGGGTGAGCCAGCATATGCCGGAGGCCTGCACCCGCATGGCCATCGCCCGCGCGCGCTTCTGCGAGCTGATTGCCCTCACCGCGCTGGGCAAGGCGGAGGCAAGCTGGGCCTTTCTGGTCGGGCTGGTCCTCGACGGCTCCATGCTCTCTGCCCCCCTGATGGCCCACCTGCCCAAGAGTGTGAAACGGGCCATCGAGCTGCATGAAGGGCCGCTGTTTCATCTGTTCCAGCTGGTCAGCACCTACGAACAGGGCAACTGGGCGCTGCTGGAGCAGCTTGCCCCCAAATATCAGCTCGACCCGAGCAGACTCACCCCCGTCTATTTTCAGGCGCAAATGTGGGGGCAAGCGTTTCTCACCAGTTAGGAGATGGCAGGACGGTGAGCCACTGGCTAGAATGGGCTCCCTTTTTGCCAGAGGCTCACCCGCACCATGACTCTTTCCGGATTCCAAGGCCTGGTCTTTGACCTTGATGGCACCCTGGTCGACTCCATGCCGCTGCACCTCGCGGCCTGGGAGCACACCGCCCGCGAGTTTGGCTTTCACTTCGATTCTGACTGGTTCTATGAACTGGGCGGCATGCCGAGCCGCAAGATTGCCCTGCTGGTGGCACAGGAGCAGCAGATCCCCCTCGACCCGGTCGAAGTGACCCGCTGCAAGACCGCCCACTATGTGGCCAACCTGCACAAGGCGACCATCTTTCCCGCCATGCAGGCACTGGTCGAGCGCTATCACGGCGTCATCCCGATGGGGATCGGCACCGGCTCGCCCCGCGTCAACGCCGAGGCTGTGCTGCGCAATACCGGGCTGGATCGCTACTTCTCCGTGGTGGTCACCGCCGACGATGTAGAGCAGCACAAGCCCAATCCGGATACCTTCCTGCTGGTCGCCCGCAAGCTGGGTGTCGAGCCGTCAGGCTGTCTGGTGTTTGAAGATACCGGCATTGGCGTACAGGCAGGGAAAGCTGCTGGAATGCAGACCTGCATGGTCAAAGAGGGGAAACCGGTCGGTATAGCGGAGTGATGCGGAAAAAAATATCGCCCTGCAAGGGGCGATAAGCGGAACCGGCTCTCATACGGGACATGAATGACAATGAGAGCGGGCTCCGTCAGCCGCTGACGCAGGGCGCGTCAACGGGGCGTGCGGGGCAGACGATTACTCGTTGTTGCCGCCGCCCTGATTGTCATCATAACGACCCGGCGCACCGTGGGGGCGCGGCGCCATGGAGACACGCGGCTTGCGAGCACGCTGGATATTCACCTGCGGACGGCCGGTGTGCATGGCGATGGTGGAGATCTTGGCCTTGTAGACCAGCTGCTGGTTACCATGGGCATCGGTCAGCAGCACGCTGTACTGGTCGAACCCGCTGATGGTGCCTTCCAGCTTGATGCCGCTCACCAGAAAAATAGCGACCTGACTGCGGTTCTTGCGCAACCAGTTGAGGGCAGAATCTTGCCCGTTCCCGAGGGAGAAGGCTTGCTCGATGGTGGAGTAGCTTGGGGATTCAGTTGTCATAAATTATTGTCCCGCGGAAAAAAAGTGGCGTTTGATTGTGCTAAATGGGCACTGGCTTGTCAAAGTCATTCTCACTCCCGCCAGCAATAGCGGCCTCCGGGGGCTGGTCGCTGACCAGTACAACTGCGATAATCGCCAGCTCTGGCTCCACCACGGGCCTTATCTGGGGTTTTATCTTGCATCCGGCTTCACACCAACACCACACCACCTATGTCCATGATGCCACTGCCTGCGAAGAGTGTGATCTGCTGATACCGGCCACACCGCTCGAGGTGGGGCAGGCCAGTTGCTGTCCCCGTTGCGGACACACTCTGAGTCGCCACCTGCCGCAGCAGGAGTTGCGCCCGATCGCCTACGGTTTCGCGGCGCTCATCATGTTCGTGCTCGCCAATGCCTTTACCTTCATGTCCTTCTCGGCCAAAGGGATAGGACAGGAGATGACCTTTCTGCAGAGCATCACCACCCTGGTGGATGAGGGCTATCTGTTTCTCGGCGCGGTGCTGAGTCTGACCCTGATCGGCCTGCCGCTGGTCTATATGGGCTCCATCATGCTGGTGCTGTGGCGGGTCGATAAAGATCTGCACAGCAATGCCCTGCGCTCCCTCGGCCGCCTGCTCTGCCGGATCAAACCCTGGCTGATGGTGGATGTCTTTCTGGTAGGGGTGCTCATCTCGCTGGTCAAACTGATGGGGATGGCCGACATCAAGATGGGGCTGTCGTTCTGGGCCTTCGTCGGTTACACGGTGTTGCTCATCAAGATGATCTCCTCGCTGGATCAGATGTGGCTGTGGCAGCGGCTGTTCGGCCCCACCGCACCGCGCGAGATCGACCCGGAAGCGGGGGCACTGGAATCCGGTCTGGTGGGCTGCCACATCTGTGGGGCCCTGAGCGAGGTGGACAGCCACAGCTGCTCCCGTTGTGGCGGTTACCTGCATGCGCGCAAGCCGGGCGGCCTGAACCGTACCTGGGCGCTGCTGTTTACCTCCGCCATTCTCTATGTGCCCGCCAACCTCTATCCCATCATGGATACGGTGTTCCTCGGCGATGACAGCCCCTCCACCATCCTCGGTGGCGTGGTGCTGCTGTGGGCCATGGGTTCCTACCCCATCGCAGCGGTGATCTTTTTCGCCAGCGTGGTGGTGCCGCTGGTGAAAATACTGGCGCTATTCTGGCTTTGCTATATGGTGCAGCGCGGCAATGTCACCTCCCCCCTCGGCAAGCTCAAACTCTATCGTATGACCGAATTTGTCGGACGCTGGTCGATGATCGACGTCTTCGTGGTGGCCATTCTGGCGGGCCTGATCCGGCTCGACAATCTGATGACCATCTACCCCGGCCCTGCGGCCGTCGCATTTGCAGGTGTGGTGCTGATCACTATGGTCGCCGCCATGAGTTTCGACTCCCGCCTGATCTGGGATTTACAACAAGGAGAACGCGAACGTGAGTGAGCGTAAAAAAAGGTGGAAACCGGGCTCTGATTTTCTGAGCTCTGCCGCCGCAATCTGGATGGTGCCCCTGCTGGCGCTGTGCATCGGCATCTGGATGCTGTTCCAGCACTGGTACTCCCAGGGCCCGAGCTTCACCCTGACTGTTGCCACCGCCGAGGGCATCGTTGCCGGCAAAACAGTTATCCGCTCCCGCGAAGTGGACGTCGGCCGCATCGAGGCCGTAGAGCTGAGCGAAGACTACAGTCACGCGGTACTGAAGGGGCGGCTGAACAACGCCGCCTCCGGCATGCTGCGCGGTGACAGCCAGTTCTGGGTGGTCAAACCCCGGGTTGGTCGTGAAGGGATCTCCGGCCTCAGCACCCTGCTCTCCGGCGCCTATATCGAACTCGCCCCCGGCAAGAAAGGGCGGGCGAAGGACGAGTACGCCATGCTGGACAAGCCGCCGCTCGCCTCGCTGGATGCCAAGGGGCTGCGCCTCACCCTCAGCAGTCGCGACACCCGCGCGCTGGGGGAAGGCTCCCCCATCAACTATCAGGGCTTCACCATCGGTCAGGTGGAAGAGGCGAAGTTCCTGCCAGAAAAGAGCGAGATGCAGTATCAAATCTTCATCAACGCCCCCTATGACATTCTGGTGAGCAGCAACTCCCGCTTCTGGATGACCCCGGGCTTCGAAGTCTCCATGAGCAGCGAGGGGATGAAGGTGAAGATGGATTCGCTGGAGAGCCTGCTCGACGGCGGCATCACCATGGGCCTGCCTGCCGGCTGGGCACCGGGTGATCCGGTCAAGCAGAACGACGATTTCACCCTGTTCCAGGATGAGGCGAGCGTGCTGGCCGGTAGCCTGGATCAGTTCATCGACTACGTCTTCCTGTTCGATGACAACGTGGCTGGCCTGCACCCGGGCGCCGCCGTGCAGTACCGCGGCATCCGGGTCGGTACCGTCATCTCGGCGCCCTACATGATCGAGGAGAAGGGGGTTCGCATCTTCCAGAACCGCCAGATCCCGGTACTGGCCCGCATCGAAGTGCAGCGCCTCTCCCACCGCTTTGCCAAGGCGGAGAAGGATCAGTGGCGTGCCCTGTTCGGCAAGCAGTTCAAGGAGGGGTTGCGTGCCAGCCTCAAGACCTCGAGCCTGCTGACCGGCGGCAAGATCATCGACCTCAACTTCTATCCGGACGCGCCGCGCTTCGAGCAGGCCAAGCTGGCCGGTTATCAGGTCTTCCCCACCGTGCAGGGCGGGCTGGATCAGATCGAGCGCAAGGTGAACCTCATCCTCGACAAGTTTGTCGACATGGACATGGCGACCACCCTGACCAAGGTCAACGGGTCACTCACCACCCTGGATGGCACCCTGAAGAACATCAGTGCAGTCAGCGCCAACCTGAACAAGCTCACTGCCAAGGATTCCACCCAGCAGCTGCCCGCCTCGCTCAACGAGAGCCTCAAGCAGTTGCAGGAGACCTTGCAGGCCTATGATGCCCAGTCGCAGACCAATCAGGACCTGCGTCAGTCGGTGCAGACCCTCAATCAGTTGATGCGCGAACTGCAGCCGCTGGTGCACTCCCTCAACGAGCAGCCCAGCTCGCTGATCTTCGATCGCGCGCATCCATCGGACCCTGAGCCCAAGCGAGGCAAACAATGAAAAAAGAGATCCTGACGCTGGCCCTGTTGGGCCTGCTGGCGGGGTGCAGCAGCCAGCCAAGCCTGCACTACTACTCGCTCGATGCCGACAGCCAGCAACCCGTGACGGCCCCGGCCCAACCGCAGCACCAGCTGGTGCTGCGCCCGGTGGCGCTGGCAAGCCAGCTCGACCGGATCAGTCTGGTCTATCAACTGGAAGGGCAAGAGCTGCACTTCACCGAGTACCATCGCTGGGCCGGTGCGCTGGACGATCAGCTCAACCAGCTCACCCTCAATGGCCTCTCCACCCGCCTGCCGGGCTGGGTGGTACGGCAGGATGGCGCCCGCAAGGGGCCGGTGCTGACCATTCTGGTGGAACGCTTTCAGGGCCGTCATGACGGCAGCGCCGTGTTGAGCGGTCGCTGGCGCCTGCTGGCGGAGGATGGCACCGTGCTGCGCGATGCGCCCTTCCGTCAGGAACGGGTACTGCCGGCCGATGGCTACAACGCGCTGGTGAACGAACTGGGTCAGGGCTGGCAACAGCTGCTCGACCAGATCGCCGATGAGGTGCGCCAGAGCGCCAGCTAACCGGCCATCAGCCGATTGCAGAGATAAAAAACGACGCCAGCTGGCGTCGTTTTTTTATATGCGAGTGTCAGGCGATGACTCACGCCTTGGCGGGCAGGCTCAGGCGGGCAACCGCTTCGACGTGCATGGCGTGGAGGAGGAACATGTCTATCGCTCCGCGCCAATGTCCGCTCATGCTTTCGCTGGCAGGCTCAGATGGGCAACCGCTGCCACATGCATGGCGTGGAGGAGGAACATGCAAATCCCTCCACGCCAGTGTCCGATCACGCTTTCGCTGGCAAGCTCAGACGGGCAACCGCTTCCACATGCATGGAGTGCGGGAACATATCGACCGGCTGTACCTCGTCCAGCACGAAACCCTGCTTGACCAGCCAGGCGAGGTCGCGGGCCAGGGTCTGCGGGTTGCAGGAGACATAGACCAGACGACGGGGCGCCATGGCGACCAGGGTCTGCAGCACCGCCTTGTCACAGCCCTTGCGCGGCGGATCCATTACCACCACGTCAGCGGTCACGCCCTGAGCGTGCAGCTCGGGCATCAGCTGCTCGGCCTTGCCGACGTGGAATTCGGTGTGCTCGATGCCGTTGAGGGCCGCGTTGCGACGGGCATCGCTGATGGCGCTCTCGACCGACTCGATCCCCACCACCTTGGCGGCCTTGCCTGCCAGGAACAGGGAGATGGTGCCGATACCGCAATAGATGTCGAACACCGTCTCGTTGCCGGTCAGCTCAGCATACTCGAGGGCGCTGGAGTAGAGCACATCGGTCTGGGTCGGGTTGTTCTGGAAGAAGGAGAGCGGCGAGATCTCGAACTCGAGCTCGTGGATCTTGTCGCGGATAACCCCTTCGCCCAGCAGCACCCGGTTGGTTGCGCCCAGAATGCGGTTGGTGCGCTCATCGTTGATGTTCTGCACCAGGGTAGTAACCGGCAGATCGCTTAAGCTCGCCAGCAGCTCGGCTTCGAACGGCAGCGCCTCACCCAAGGTTACCAGCACCACCATCAGCTCGCCACTCTTGAAGCCCTTGCGGGTCATCAGGTTGCGCACGCAGCCGGTGTGGTTCACTTCGTCATAGGCCGCGATGTCGTGCTCGCGCATCCAGTTACGTACCCGGGCGTTCAACTCAACGTGCAGTGAGTCTTGCACCGCACAGTCATCGGCGGTGATGAGATCGTGGGAGTGCTTGCGATAAAAACCGATCTCGGCACCCGCTTCACAGCTGCGCACCGCATATTGCGCCTTGTTGCGATAGGCGAACGGGCTTTCCATGCCAAGGATATCCTTGACCGGAGTGTCACCCAGCCCGGCCTGCTCCAGTGCGCTCTGCACCAGTGCCTGCTTGAGCTTGAGCTGGGCCGGATAGGCCAGCGGGCGCACCTGACAGCCACCGCACTCGGTGTTGGGGCAGAAATCGGCAACCCGATCGGCAGAGGGCTGGAGCAGCTCGGCAACCTTGCCGTGCAGATAGTTCGGCTTGACCTCGGTCAGCTCCACCAGCGCCTGCTCACCGGGCAGCAGACCTTCGACAAACAGGGGGCGATCGAACAGGCGTCCTTTGCCATCTCCTTTGTCGGTCAGTTCCAGGATCTCGATCTGGTGTTGATGTCCCACTAACGGCATGAGCGGCTCCAAAAGTACTAAAAATGGGGGGTGATGAACGCGGCAGAGCCATGCCCATCGAGAAAAGGTGGCAGAGTTTAGCGGAGATCCGGCCAAATTGCAGGCATAAAAAGCCTGCTTGTTGTAATGGTCATTACCCTGACCATCTGCCGGGCGTTGCCACCTTTCGGGTTGCGGCAAATTTAGCCCTTGGGCCATAACGCCCAGCCTGTTAAAATTCCGCCCTTGAAATTATCCTGGGCCCCGCGCCCGTTCTAGCTAAGGTCTACCGCGATGCGTACCAGCCAATATCTGCTTTCCACTCTCAAGGAAACCCCCTCCGACGCTGAAGTTGTCAGCCACCAGCTGATGCTGCGCGCCGGGATGATCCGTAAACTGGCCTCCGGCATGTATGCCTGGTTGCCAACCGGTCTGCGGGTACTGAAGAAAATCGAGAACATTGTTCGCGAAGAGATGAACAATGCTGGTGCCGTCGAAGTCTCCATGCCGGTGGTTCAGCCTGCCGAACTGTGGCAGGAGTCCGGCCGCTGGGACGACTACGGTCCCGAGCTGTGCCGTCTGACCGACCGCCACAACCGTCCCTTCGTGCTGGGCCCGACCCACGAAGAGGTGATCACTGCGCTGGTGCGTTACGAAGTGAACAGCTACAAGCAGCTGCCGCTCAACCTCTACCAGATCCAGACCAAGTTCCGCGACGAAGTGCGCCCCCGTTTCGGCGTGATGCGTGGCCGCGAATTCCTGATGAAAGATGCCTACTCCTTCCACATCGACAAAGCGTCTCTGGTCGATACCTACGAGAAGATGCACGCCGCCTACTGCAAGGCGTTCACCCGCATGGGTCTGAACTTCCGTCCGGTGCAGGCCGATACCGGCTCCATCGGTGGTACCGGTTCCCACGAATTCCAGGTGCTGGCCGAGAGCGGTGAAGACTTGATCGCCTTCTCCGATACATCAGATTACGCCGCCAACATCGAGATGGCCGAAGCGCTGGCGCCGGCGGGTGAGCGCGCTGCCGCCACCGCAGCCCTGACCAAGGTTGCCACCCCGAATGTTCACACCATCGACGAAGTAGCCGCTTTCCTGAACGTGGCACCGACCGCCATCGCCAAGACCCTGCTGGTACTGGCAGAGGAAGATGAGCACGGCAAACAGGCCGTTATCGCGCTGGTACTGCGTGGCGACCACGAGCTGAACGAAATCAAGGCCGAGAAACTGGCTGGCGTTGCCAACCCGCTGACCTTTGCCAACGACGAGCAGATCAAAGCTGCCGCCGGTTGCGATGCAGGCTCCATCGGCCCGGTCGGATTTGCCGGTCGTATCATCGTCGATCGCAGCGCCGCCCATCTGGCGGACTTCGTCTGCGGCGCCAACGAGACCGGTTTCCACCTGACCGGTGCCAACTGGGATCGTGACATCGCTACCTATGAAGTTGCCGACCTGCGCAACGTGGTGGAAGGCGACCCGAGCCCGTGCGGCCAGGGCAAGCTGCTGCTCAAGCGCGGTATCGAAGTGGGCCACATCTTCCAGCTGGGTACCAAGTACTCCGAAGCGATGAAGGCGAGCGTGCTGAACGAAGGCGGCAAGTCCGTCACCATGGAGATGGGTTGCTACGGTATCGGGGTTTCCCGTCTGGTGGCTGCGGCCATCGAGCAGAACAACGACCAGTACGGTATCATCTGGCCGGATGCTATCGCTCCGTTCGAAGTGGCCATCGTGCCGATGAACATGCACAAATCCGAGCGCGTGGCCGAGCAGGCACAGCAGTTCTACGCCGAGCTGAAAGCGGCCGGTGTCGATGTGCTGTTCGACGACCGTAAAGAGCGCCCGGGCGTGATGTTCGCCGACATGGAGCTGCTGGGCATCCCGCACGCCATCGTCATCGGCGATCGCGGTCTGGACAACGGCGTGGTGGAGTACAAGTGCCGCCGCACCGGCGAGAAGCAGGAAGTGGCCATCAGCGACATCATCGCCATGCTCAAGGCCAAGCTGGGCCGTTAATTCCGCCCTCTTCCCGATATAAAAAAGCGCGCCATTTGGCGCGCTTTTTGTTTCTGTGTGCTGACGACGGCAACCGGATGGCGGGCTTCGCCTCAGGGATTGCGACCGATAAAGAGGTCGGTCACGTGGCAGCTGCTTCTGGCTTCCAGTGCGTCGAGCATATAGGCCGCCGCATCTTCCGGGGTCATGAAGCCGCTCGGATCAACGTGATCCGAGTTATCCCAAAATTCGCTGCGGATCCCGCACGGATAGAGGTTGACCAGCCGCAGTGGCGAGCCTTTCAGCTCGGCGCGCAAGGATTCGAGAAAGCCGCGCATCCCCCATTTGGAGGCGCAGTAGAGGCTCTCGTTGGCCTTGCCCACCTGAGCGGCGGAGGAGAGCACATTGGCCAGCACTCCGCCTTTCTCACCGATAAGCCGCACCGTCTGCTGAGCCACCAGAATGGTGGAGATGAGATTGCTCTCCACCACCCGGCGGATCTGCTCGGCGGTGTAGACACCGACCGGGCCGAATTCGCCCACCCCGGCGCAGTGCAGCACCAGCTCGGGCAAGCCGCCCCACTCCACCGCAGCGGCGAAGGCGACATCGACCTCTTCATGGTGCGCCAGATCGGCAGCAATACCGATCACCGCGCTGCCGAGCAGTTGCTCCTGCTCCTGCAGTCGCTGATAACGGCGCCCCATCATGGAAACCTGATGGCCCCGCTCAACCAGACCTATGGTCAGGGCCCGGCCAAGACCTGAACCGGCGCCAGTGACTATGATGTGCCCCATTATCCCTCCTCGTTGCCAGCTGACGGCCAGATTGGAAAATAAACTCACAGTCCATAAACCAGCTGACCGTCAATGCGCTGCTCGATGTTGGCGACGCGTCGTCAGACCACCGTCAGATTAGAAAGTGAATTCGCCACCCATGAACCAGCCGTCGATAGACTGATCGATATTGTCGAAATCGACTTTGGCTTCACGCCAGCCGGCGCGCAGCTTGATCGGCATGGAGGAGAACTTGTATGCGCCACCCAGACGGTAGTCATAGTTGTCTGCATCGTGGGTACGCAGGTCGCCGAAGAAGGAGATACCGGTGCCCGGGATCTTCACTTCGCTGCCGGCATAGGCCATCAGGGTATCTTCTTTATAGCCCTGGCGGCCCCAGTAAACCTGCTCGCCATCGTAGTGACGACCGGTCATACCCAGATCGATCTTGAACAGATCGTTGTTGAACAGACGGTAGTAGAGGCTCAGATCGTAGGCGGTCAGGTCATTTTTGAACGCACCACCGGAGGTACTGAAGTCGGAGACTTCAAACTTGGCGTTCGGCAGGAAGATGATGCCGTGTTCCAGTTGCAGATAACCGTTCCAGTTGTAGTTGTCATCATAATGATTGGCACTCTTGCCATATGCCTGACCACTGCCCTGAGAAGCCCATACGTCAGCACCGGCGGCAAAACGCCAGTCGTCAGCGGCCATGGCACTCTGGCTGCACAGAGCCAACACAAAACCGGCAATCAGTGTCTTCTTCATCACTTCACTTCCTCTTGCATACATGGAAAGGGCACTATTTTACTCGGCACAGCCAAAATACCCAGCGGGAATGCTGAACAAGCGACGACAAATGTCAGTGCTTCATATGATCCATCTGTGCCATCGGCTCAATCGGCTTCACCGGCAGCGACAGATCCAGCTTCTGACCATCATCCATGGTGAGGGTGAGCGGAACAGGAGTCTGCTCGGAGAGCGTGTCCACCTCGAACAGCATGATGTGCAGGCTGCCCGGTTTCAACACCGCTTCGCCCTTGGCCGGGATCTCGATGCTCTCGACCTGACGCATCTTCATCACACCATTCTCGTGCAGATGAGTGTGCAGCTCGGCACGCCCGGCCGCAGCAGAAGCGGCCGCCACCAGCTTGACCGGCTGGTCGGCGTCATTCTTGAGCACCATAAAGGCGGCGGTGTTGGGGGAACCCGGCGGCAGCAAGCGCACATAACCATCGACGGCCTCGACCTTGGCCAGTGCTGGCGCCGTCATACCCAGAACCAGCAGAGAATAAAACGCACGTTTAAACATGGTTGAAATCCTTTTATGATGTTGTTAAACGGCCCAGAGGTTACCCCAACGGCAACCTTTTTTGCACCTTTCAATAACAAGGATTTAGACATGGCCCCCATTCTCATCGCTGAGCAGCAGGATGGCTTGCTCACCCTGACCCTCAACCGCCCCGACAAGCGCAACGCCCTCAATACCGAGTTGTATCAACAACTGGTCGCGGCGCTGCGAGAGGCGGCGGCCGATGAGGAGGTGCATGTCCTGCTGCTGCAGGGGCAGCAAGATTGCTTTACCGCGGGCAATGATCTGGCCGACTTTATGGGCAAGAGCGCGCTGGAGCCCGACGACCCCATCCTGCAGTTCCTCCACACCCTGGCCGATTTCCCCAAACCTGTGATCGCCGCCGTTGCGGGCCCTGCGGTGGGGATTGGCACCACCATCCTGCTGCACTGCGATCTGGTCTATCTGGCGAATAACGCCCGCTTGCAACTCCCCTTCGTCGAGCTGGGGCTGGTGCCGGAGTTTGCCTCCAGCCTGCTGCTGCCGCGCCTAGTGGGGCACCTCAAGGCGGCCGAGCTGTTGCTGCTGGCCGAAGCCATTGATGCCGAGCAGGCGCTGCGGCTCGGGCTGGCCAACAAGGTGGTGGCGGCAGATGGATTGCTCTCCTTTGCCCGCGAGCAGGGGCTGAAGCTGGCAGCCAAACCGCCCAGGGCGCTGCAAAAGAGCAAGGCACTGCTCAAGCAGGAGCTCAAACAGGCGGTGCACTTTGTCATCGATCTGGAGGCGCGCGCCTTCGCGCAGGCGCTGCAAGGGGAAGAAGCGCAGCAACGGATCGCCCAGAAACTCAAACGGCGGGGCTGAGCCGCGCCAAAATCCGCTCAGTTGAGGCGAAAACGGCCGATCAGCTCGCAACCCTGCACCTTGTCCTGTAGCTGGATCAGCCGGGCAATTTCCGGATTGGGGTGGCGCTTGAGAAAGGCGAGCAGGGCACCACGGCAGCAACCCAGCTCGCTGATCAGTGCCTCGCACTCCCGGTTCGGGCATTGTGGCACCAGTGCCGTGACCAGCTCGGAGGCGAGCTTCAGGTAGCGCAGCTCATAAGTCGGCTCATCCATCGCCCGCCAGAAGTCGGCCAGCCGGTGACAGGTGGCGACCCGCATGGTGGCCAGTTCGGTCAACTCGACCTGGGTCATCTCGTAAACATCCCCCAGCGCCTGCTGATAAAAACAGATCGCCGCCCCCAGCGAACCGGCCTGCCAGGCTCGCTCCGCCTCCAGCATGTATCGTTGCCAACTTTGCGGTATCATCTCGCTCTCCCGAGTCCGTTATGGTGGGAGTGTTATCATGGCTAATTGAGAATAAATATCAACCAGAGGGTTAGTGCAGGATCTCTTCTCACCTTGGCAAAGCATGTGCCCGACCTTATGATCGTGCCCTTCCCCCTTCTTTGGAGCACACCACAATGCGACCACACCTCCCGCAGATGCTGGGCTGCTCCCTGCTCTGCGTGCCTCGCATGCTGGTCTGGATCTATTAGCTGCGCTCAAGCGAACGCAACCAACCCGATCCATTCAGCAAAGGAGTACCAACATGAACACCTGCCAACACTGGTCGCAGGTCGAATACCTGCACCTGACGGTGACCAACCCCAATATCCGCCTCAAGGGTCAGCACAGCTACTACTCGGGCGCCTGGGATGGCCCCTTCGAAGAGGTGGCGGTGCGCTACCTCCATGGAGATCCCTTCAGCCGCAGCCCGGAAACCGGCTGGGAGCCACTCTGGCATATCGACCAACTCCATATCGGCGACTATGTGCAGCTTGCCGCCGGGGTGAAGATCATCATGGGGGGCAACCACACCCACAACACGGCCTTCATCAGCACCTATCCGTTCTCTGATCTGGCGGCGCTCCAACGCAGCTACCGCCCTGCTGGCGATACCCGTATCGGCAACGATGTCTGGATCGGCATGGAGGCGATGATCATGCCCGGCGTCACCATCGGCGATGGCGCCATCATCGCCGCCCGTTCGCTGGTCAATCAGGATGTGCCACCCTATGCCATGGTGGCAGGAACCCCGGCCAGGGTGGTGCGGATGCGCTTTGGCGAGGAGGAGATTGCCCGGCTACAGGCCCTCGCCTGGTGGGATTGGCCGGATCAACAGGTCAACGATCTGCTACCGCTGATCCAGCAAGGTGAAGTCGCCCTGCTTGAACAGGCAGCCGCCCGCTGGGCTGAGCGCCATGAGTGACCACCGCTAACCAGTAGCTGACAGCATAAGGGCGACCCCGGGGTCGCCCTCTTTTATCTCCGGCATGCTCTGGATGCCGTCATCGCTCATCCACTCACTGCGCGCTTTTGGATTGGTTGAGGCTGCACTGCTTGCCGGGATAACCGGGTAGATCCTTGGCATCGCTGCCGCAGGCGAGCCGTTTAGCCTGTTGCAGCCGGGCTGCCAGATTGGCGCTGTCCACCGGCATCCACTGCATCTGCTTGCCGAGCCAGCTGGCCCAGGCAAACTCGACGAAATAGACCTGTTTATCCTTGCGAAAGTAGCCCGCATTCTGCAGCAGTCCGGCGAGGGTGCGATAGGGGTAATCAGGCAGCTTGTCGATGCTGCTCGGCAACTGCTCCGGGGTCAGTGGTTGCCCCTTCTCATCCTTGAGCCAGGCCCAGTGGTTGTTCTGCATCTGGCTCCAGAAGTTGGCTTTATCCTGCAGGCGGCCAATCACCTTGACCCGGGCATCCTTGACGCCCTGCTGCCATAGCGCCTTGGTGAGATGGTGTCTGTCCACCAGCCAGTAGCTGCCATCCGGCGCAATCACTACAGGAATCTCTTTCTTTTTCATCAACTTGCCGAGCTGCTTTGCGCTCATGCCAGCCAATGTGGCCTGGGTCTCATCAACCTGGATCTGGCCGACGCCCCCCTGAGTCGGGTGCAAGGCATCGATGCCGATCTCGCACCAGTTGCCCACCGCCGTGTCGCTCTGGCACGGGGCCAACGCCCAGGCACTCTGGCTCAACACACAGGCCAGCACTAACCATGCTTTCATCGTTTGACACTCCTCACCACATTGAACTGCACTGACGCCGGGAACGCTCTGCTACCCCGATTGGGAGTGAGAGTCGAATGCTGGCGGTCAGACCAGCAAACGGGATATCATGATTTCCCATCTGTCGGCGATATTTTCTCGCCGAGTTTTCTCCCCGCTTCACACTATTTGAAGGATCCGACCCATGAAAGGATGGAGCCCCTTGCTGGCCCTGCTGGGCTGTGCTGCTGTCCAGGCTGCCGATATTCCCGCCGGAACACAACTCGCCGCCGAGCAGATTGTCGTTCGCCACCTCAAGGATGAACCTGCGAGCCTGAGCCCGCTCAAGCTGGTCGGCCTGCCGGAGTTGCAGGTACTGCGGGATCTGTTCGAGGGGCTGTTGACCCAGGGGCCGGATGGCAAACCGGTTGCCGGGGTGGCGGCCAGCTGGGAGAACAAGGGCAACCAGTTCTTTACCTTCCATCTGCGCCCGGATGCGCGCTGGTCCAACGGCGATCCGGTCAAGGCCGGCGACTTCGTCTACGGCTGGCGCAAGCTGGTCGACCCGAAAGAGGCGGCCACCTTCGCCTGGTTTGCCCAACTGGCCCGTTTCGACAAGGTGGACGAAATAGTCGCTGGCAAATTGCCTGCCAGCAAGCTGGGGGTCAAGGCACTCGATGACCACACCCTGCAGGTGACCCTCTCCCAGCCGGTGCCCTACTTCCTGAACCTGCTGAGCCACCCCAGCCTGTCGCCGCTCCATCAGGCCAGCATCGAGCAGTACGGCAACCAGTGGACCCAGCCCGGCAAACTGGTGGGCAACGGTGCCTTTGTGCTGAACAACAGGGTAGTCAACGAGAAGCTGGAGCTGACCCCCAACGCCCATTACTGGGATCAGGCCCATACCGTATTGACCAAGGTGATCTTCATGCCGATCAATCAGGAGAGCGCGGCCACCAACCGCTATCTGGCTGGCGATCTGCATATCACCGAATCCTTCCCCAAGGAGCAGTACGACAAGCTGAAGCAGCAGATCCCGAATGAGGTCTATACCCCGGATCAGCTCGGTACCTACTACTACGCCTTCAATACCAAGCAGGCCCCGCTGAACGATGTGCGGGTGCGCAAGGCGCTCTCCTACACCATCGATCGCGCGCTGATCGCCGACAAGGTGCTAGGCACCGGCGAGAAACCGGCTTATCACTTCACTCCAGATGTGACCGCCAGTTTCACCCCGGCCGCCAACCTGCTCTCCACCAGCAGCCAGCCAGCACTGGACAGCAAGGCCAAGGCCCTGCTCAAGGAGGCCGGTTACGGCCCGGGCAAGCCACTCAAACTGACCCTGCTCTACAACACCGCGGAAATTCACAAGAAGATGGCGCTGGCGATTGCCAACATGTGGAAGCAGAAGCTGGGCGCCGAGGTCGAGCTGACCAATCAGGAGTGGAAAACCTATCTCGACAGCCGCCAGAGCGGTCAGTTCGAGGTGATCCGCTCTTCGTGGGTCGCCGACTACAACGACCCGTCAGCGTTCCTTGGTCTGTGGGGCTCTCGTCACAGCGGCAATATGGCAGGCTTCGCCAATGCCCGTTATGACCAGCTGCTGGCAGAGGCGGCCAGCACTCAGGATGCCGCCAGCCGCAGCAAGCTGTTTGGCGAAGCAGAGGCAATCCTGCTGGATCAGGCCCCCATCGCCCCCATCTACCAGTACACCAATGCCCGCCTCATCAAGCCATGGCTCAAAGGCTACCCCATCAACAACCCGGAAGATGTGGCCTACAGCCGCCAGCTCTATCTCGTCAAACACTGAACTGGCCGTCAACGCTGAAACCGAAGAGGGCCGCCTGCGGGCGGCCCTCTTATTGATACTGTTCATGCTCAAGTTTTAGGCATAAAATGCCGCCCTTCTAGTGCACTCCCCCTCTTATCATCGGTCGAACATGCGTTATCTGTTACTGCTCCCCCTGTTGTGGACCTTGCCTGCGCAAGCCAATAGCGAATCCCAATGCCAGCAAGAGTTTGTCGGCTGGATGCTGCAACAGCAGCAACAGTTCAGCGATCGCAAGTCTGACAAGATGGAGCGACGCCGGGCAGAGCGCGCCATCGAGTTGGCCCGTCAGGAGTACGACAAGCAGGCCAGCTTCTGCAAGACCATGCAACTGGTACGCAGCTACAAAGATGGCGATCCGCGCTTTAAACCGAGAACCGGCGAAATTCACGATTTCGCCCCAGCCAGCTGACGCTCACTTCATCAATTCATTGTGTTGATTAATTGACCCAAGCCAAGTTCGGGTCACTGAAGAGCCTTAGAATGATTAGCTGAAAATAAAAAGATATTTATCAGTTAGTTGGCTTTTTCAGGAACGACACATGACCACACTCCATCAGGAGGGGGAGATACACTTCCCCGACAACATCGCACTGATCTCGACCACGGATCCCGCCAGCCATATTACCTACGCCAACCAGCACTTCTGTGATGTGGCCGGGTATGGTGCTGCCGAAATGGAAGGGGTGCCCCACAATCTGGTACGTCACCCCGATATGCCCAAGGCGGCCTTCGCCGACATGTGGCAGCGGCTGCGACAGGGCAAAAGCTGGATGGGGCTGGTCAAAAACCGCGCCAAAAGCGGTCAGTTCTATTGGGTAAACGCTTACGTCACCCCGATCCTCAATGCACAGAAGGAGATCGTCGAGTACCAGTCGGTACGCACCAAACCCGCCGCCAGCGATGTGGCCTGGGCCGAGCAGCTCTATGGCCTGCTGCGCAGCGGCAAGGCGCTTCCCTGGCTGAGCCGGTTTCACATTGAACCGGGTCAGCTGACCCTCTGGCTCTCAATTGCTACGTTGCTTACCACCCTTGCTACTTTTGCCACCGGCAACCTGTGCTGGCTGCTGCCCACCGCCCTGTTGCTGCTGGCGCAGGCAACCCATGGCTGGCGCTTGCAGCAGCGGCTGGCTCATCTGCTCACCCTTGCCGATCAAGACAAGGGAACCCGCCTCTGTCAGGTGCTCTACACCCGGCGGCGCGACACCCTGGCTGCCGTTGAACTGGCCTTGCGGATGAAGCAGGCCGAGCTCAAGGCCGTGGTAGGGCGTAGCGCCGACACCAACCAGCAGATCCTGCAGGCAGCCGAAGATGACCGGGGCAATATCCAGACCATCGATACTCATCTGCAGCAGCAGCGTGCCCACAGCGAACAGCTGGCTACCGCCATCACCGAGCTGAGCCACTCCATTCGCGATGTAGCCCACAGCGCCCATGAGGCGAGCAATCTGGTCACCGAGGTGCAACAGGTCTCCGCCGAGGGGCTGCAAGCTCTGGCGACCACCCAATCCTCCGTCAACCAACTCCATCAGGAGCTGGATGCCAACCACGCCGTGCTGGCCCAGCTCACCAGCGACAGCCAGAAGATCAGCGGCATTCTGGAAGTGATCAGCCAAATCGCCGATCAGACCAACCTGCTCGCCCTCAATGCGGCCATCGAAGCGGCCCGGGCTGGCGAACAGGGGCGCGGTTTTGCAGTGGTGGCAGACGAAGTGAGAGCGCTGGCCCAGAAGACCCGCGCCTCGACCAGCGAGATCCACGAGATGATCCAGGCGCTGCAACAGACCACCCGACAGCTGTCGGACGGGATGGCACAAGGGGCACAGACCTCGGAGCGCTGCCAGCAGCACGCGGGCACCACCGCCGACGTGCTCACCCAGATCAACCGGATGCTGGGACAGGTGACCCGCACCAGCGACGAGATCGCCCAGGCGGTGAGCCAGCAGGCCGATGTCACGGCGACACTCGACGAAGGGGTACACCAGATCCACCAGCTGGCCAGCCACACCGCCGACAACAGCAGGCAAGCCCTCGATGGCATCACCCTGCTGGTGGAGCGGCTGCAGGATCTCTCGCGGCTGATCAACCAGTTCAGATATTGAAGCGACAGCGATCAAAAAAGCGCGTCAACTGACGCGCTTTTTGTGGTTCTTGCTGCTGACAGCGGCTTATTCGGCTGTCTCGTTGCTGGCAAACTCCGGCACCTTGGCCATGGCATCCAGCACCACCTGAATACCGGCGCCCGGTTTGCAGGCGTTCTCGCTCAGGTGACGGCGCCAGGCGCGGGCTCCCTGCATGTTCTGGAACAGCCCCAAAATGTGGCGGGTCATATGGGAGAGGTAGTTGCCCTTGGCCAGCTCCTGCTCGATATAGGGCAGCATCATCCGCACCACCTCGTGGCGACTCGGCACGGCGTTATGCTGGCCGAACACCAGGTTGTCTACCTGCGCCAGAATGTAGGGGTTCTGATAGGCTTCACGCCCCATCATCACGCCATCAACATGCTGCAGGTGCTCGAGAGTCTGCTCCATGGAGGTGACGCCGCCGTTGAGGGCAATGGTGAGCTCCGGGTAATCCTGCTTGACCCGATAGACACGGGGATAATCGAGCGGCGGGATCTCGCGGTTCTCCTTGGGGCTCAAACCACTCAGCCACGCCTTGCGGGCATGGACGATAAAGGTGTCGCAACCGGCATCGCGCACCTGTTCGATAAAAGCCTGCAAAAATTCGTAGGAGTCCTGATCGTCAATACCGATACGGGTCTTCACCGTCACCGGGATATCGACCACATCGCGCATCGCCTTGACGCAGTCAGCCACCAGCACCGGTTCACCCATCAGGCAGGCACCAAAACGGCCGTTCTGCACCCGATCGGAGGGGCAACCAACGTTGATGTTCACCTCGTCATAGCCGCGCTCCTCGGCCAGCTTGGCGCAGTGGGCCAGATCGGCGGGATTGCTGCCACCCAGCTGCAGGGAGATGGGGTGCTCCTGCTCGCTGTAACCCAGATAATCCCCCTTGCCATGGATGATGGCGCCAGTGGTCACCATTTCGGTATAGAGCAAGGTCTGGCGACTCATCAGTCGATGAAAGTAACGGCAATGCCGATCGGTCCAGTCCAGCATGGGGGCGATGGAAAAACGCTGCGCCTGCATAAAAATCATCCGGGTTGGCTAAAGAAAGGGGCGGATTTTATCACAACGTGAAGCAGCCCCAGAAAATGAATTTTGTCGCCGCGCCATGCGAGGCCCTGTGATAGTATCCGGCTAATAGAAAGGGTATCTGCGCGATCATGAATCAAGACCAACTTTTACAACGAGCCGAGCGACTCTGTATACAGCGAGGGATCCGCTTCACCCCGACCCGGCGTCAGGTATTTCGCCTGCTGGCGGCACACGGCAACGCCATCAGCGCCTATGATTTGTTAGCCCAGCTGCAACAAACCGAAGCCAATGCCAAGCCGCCAACCGTCTATCGGGCACTCGATTTTTTGCTCGAACAGGGCTTTGCTCACAAGGTGGAATCGCTCAACGCATTTATCTTCTGCTGCCACTTCGATCATGCTCACCCGATGCAGCTACTGATCTGCGACGAGTGTGGCGATGTGGTCGAGCTTCACGATACGGCCATAGATAGCGCGTTTTCCGAGCAAGCCCACTTGCATGGTTTTACGATTACCAATAAGACAATAGAGGCACATGGCCAATGTGCTCGCTGTACGCCCACTGTAGGAAATCATCATGAAGGCTGATTTTGTAAATCCGTTCCTGCTATCCCTGCTCAATGTGCTCTCCACCATGGCACAGCTGGAACTCAAACCGGGCAAACCGAAACGCAAGATGGATGAGCTGGCGCGCGGCGACGTCTCCGGCCTGATCGGCATGGTCGGCCCGCAGACCCGCGGTTCTCTCTCCATCAGCTTCGAGAAGGGGCTGGCGCTGGAGATCATGCGCCGCATGCTGGGGGAAGCCCCCGCCAACATCAACGAAGAGGTGACCGACATGGTCGGTGAAATCACCAACATGGTAACCGGTGGCGCCAAGCGGATGCTGGGTGAGAAGGGTTACGAGTTTGATATGGCCACCCCCATCATCGTCTCCGGAGCCAACCACACCATCACCCACCGGGCCGATGGCACCAAGATCATGATGCCGTTCGAATCAGATTACGGCCGCGCCACCATCGAAATCTGCTTCGAGTAACCCTATGTGGAAAGCATTGAAATGGATTTTCATCTGCTGGGCCCTGTTGTTGATCCTGTCGGATATCCAGATCAGCACCTCCCTCTACAAATACGAGGATAACCGGGTGCTCATCAACTTCCCCCGCTGGGAAGCCAAGCAGCCCTGGGGCACCTTCGAGTGGCATGCCGGACGGGTGCAAACCCACTGGTACGGTCTGGACGGCAAACCCAAGCCGACAGGCCCGCAAATCTGACTTGTTAACGGATCCGGCAGAAACAGAAGAGGCCAGCAGCTGCTGGCCTCTTTGCTATCTCGTTGTTCCAGAATCAAGCCGCTTCGGCAGCCAGCTTTCCGCTTGGCCGCACCAAAATGCCAAGGCCGCAGGTCAGCAGGGTCGGCAGCAACCAGGCGAGGCCCTTATCGAACAGCGGCAGGAAGGCGAACGCATCCATCTGCATACCGGCAGCGCCCAGTCCGTCCAGACAGCCGAACAGGAAGGCCACCAGCAGCACGGTGCGAAACACCAGACGTGGCCGACCGAAACTACCCTGAGCAAAAGTCACCAGCACCAGCGCGATGGCAACCGGATAGATGGCCACCAGTACCGGAATAGAGAGCCTGATCAGCTCGCTCAACCCCACATTGGCCACCAGGATGCACAAGCAGCCCATCAGCAGCACCCACTTGCGGTATGTCCAACCAGCCAGACTGTGGAAGAAGTCGGCACTGGCGCAAAGCAGACCGACCGCACTGGTAAAGCAGGCCAGGGTGATGATGGCCGCCAGAATGAACTGCCCCGGCTGACCAAACAGGCTCAGGACGTAGGCATTGACGATGGCGCCGCCATTGCTGGTATCGCTCGCCACTCCGGCGGCGCTGTTGCCAAGGTAGAACAGGGAGATATAGACCGCCGAGAGTCCGGCTGCAGAGATCAGGCCTGCGATGGTCAGGTATTTGAACTGGCTCGGGTAGTCTTCAATACCCTTGCGCCGCAGCAAACCGATGATAAGCGCACCGAACATCAGGGAGGCCAGGGTATCCATGGTGTTGTACCCCTCCAGCATCCCCTTGATGAGCGGGGTCCCGACATAGTCGCCGCTGGCATCGGGCATAGTGCCCTGTGGCGCCATAAAGACCCCGACCGCCAGAATAAGCAGCATCACCATCAGGGCCGGTGTCAGGTATTTGCCCACCGCATCCAGCAGTCGGCCCCGATTCAGCGAGACCAGGATCACCAGAGCAAAGAAGAACAGGCTATAAAGCAGCAGCCCGTGTTGGCCAGCCTCGCCAAGCCAGGGCTTGAGCCCCATCTCGTAGGCGACCAATCCGGTGCGTGGTGTGGCAAAGGCCGGTCCCATGATGATGTAGATGGCGATGGCCAGCGCTGTGGCGGCCCAGCCCGGTAGATAGCGGGTCATCCCGGTCCAGCCACCCGCGCCGCCACCCGAACTCCCCTTGGCCACCGCAATCAGGGTGATCAGCGGCAAGCCCACCGCCGTCAGCAAAAAGCCGCTCATGGCAGCCAGCAGATGCTCACCGGCCATGAAACCGGCCAGCGGCGGAAAAATGATATTGCCTGCCCCCAGATAGAAGGCAAACGTCATAAACCCCAATCCGAATACATCGGACAACTTCAATGATTTCGTCAAACCCAACCTCATCTGCCTTATCAGCTTGTTATTGATTGCACCCACTGCCTGGCAGATAACCGGTAACAATACCTCTTGCTTCTTTCTCGTCCTGAGACAGGACAAGAATCACTCACTCAGCATAAAGAAAATGAATAAAAGCTCAATCTCAAATTAATATATTGAAACAATTTAACTATGCAGAGTTAATCACCAAGAAATTTGGCAATCTCAAAAGGATACAAAACAGAGGTTGCACCAAGAGGGGAGCATGGGCGATAAAGGAGTGGAACTGACGAACGTCGCCGACAGCGATCATCACGACACTACGGCACACACTCCAGCACAGACTGCAGAAAGATGAAAAACAAAAGAGCCTGCACGGGGCAGGCTCTTGGCAACATCACATCGGGCGTGATCAGGCGGCTTCGGCGGCCAGCTCGGTCGGACGCACCACCATGCCTACTACGCAGGCCAGCAGGGTCGGCATCAGCCAGGCGAGGCCCTTGTCGAACAGCGGCAGGAAGGCGAACGCATCCATCTTCATGCCGGCAGCACCCAGACCATCCAGGCAACCGAACAGGAAGGCCACCACCAGCACCGCACGGAACACCAGACGGGGACGACCGAAGTAACCCTTCAGGAAGGTGACCAGCACCAGCGCCACGGCAACCGGATAGATGGCAACCAGCACCGGAATGGAGAGGCTGATCAACTGGCTCAGGCCCACGTTGGCCACCACGGCGCAGACAACGCCCAGCAACACCACCAGCTTCTTGTAGCTCATGCCGGTGAGATTGTGGAAGAAGTCTGAACAGGCGGAGATCAGACCCACGGCAGTGGTGAAGCACGCCAGGGTGATAATGGCGGCCAGGATCAGTTGACCGGGCTGACCAAACAGGCTCAGCACGTAGGCGTTGACGATGGCGCCACCGTTGCTGACATCCGTCGCCACACCGGCCGCGGTGTTACCCAGACGGAACAGGGAAACATAGACCACGCACAGACCAATGGCGGAGATGAGGCCGGCAATGGCCAGATACTTGAACTGGCTCTTGTAGTCGTTGATGCCCTTCTGGCGCAGCAGGTCGACGATCAGGGCGCCAAACATCAGGGACGCCAGGGTGTCCATGGTGTTATAGCCTTCCAGGATCCCTTTCACGAAGGGGCTGTTCTGATAGTCACCGGACGCATCCGGCATGGTGCCTTGCGGCGCCACGAATACCCCGACCGCCAGGGTCAGCAGCAGCAGCATCAGAACCGGTGTCAGGTATTTGCCGATGGCATCCATCAGCTTGCCCTGGTTCATGGAAACCAGCATGGCCACGCCGAAGAAGATCACGGTATAGGCCGCCAGACCCGCCTGACCCATGTCACCGATGAACGGCTTGAGGCCCATCTCGTAGGCCACCAGACCGGTACGGGGCGCAGCAAAGGCCGGGCCGATGATGATATAGATGGCCACGGCCAGCGCGGTCGCGACACCGGCAGGGAGCAGTTTGGTCATGCCCGCCCAGCCGTTACCGGCTTTCGCCACAGCCAGAATGGTCACCAGAGGCAGGCCTACGGCAGTCACCAGGAAGCCGAACATCGCCAGGGAGAGGTGCTCACCGGCCATGTAACCGGCCAACGGCGGGAAAATGATGTTACCGGCGCCCAGGTAGAAGGCGAAGGTCATAAACCCTAATCCGAGTACATCGGACAATGTGAGTGATTTCGTCAAGTTCAACCTCGTCTGTCTTGTAAATTATTGCTTGTTATAGTTTTTATCGGTCGCTGACCGGGTGTGTTCAGGGGGGATAAAAAAAGAGCCCCGCGTGTTTTTTCATCACAACCAGTGGTTTTAGCTGGTCTGGAGCGGGCGCTCGATCTGGAACCAGCATAATGGCGTGAAAAAATAGTTCAAGACGAAATTTACATCTTCAAATAGAAGGGGCTGGTCAGTTGGATATATCTGTCGGAATAGGCTCCATCAGCAGAATGGATCACAATCTCACCCCTCTCACACCTGTTTAATCCTCTGCCAAGTAGCAATAAAACACGATTTGCCTCTTTACCCTCTCTGGTGATAACAGCTGTATAACAAATCCCATGCAGATCATAATGCGCCGAGATGCATAAAATTTCATCGGCCATCGCCGTCGGCAGCACCAGCGCCACCTGACCATTCCGGCTTAGCAAACGATTGCAAGCTGCCAGTAATCCGTGACTGTCGAGGGCGCCGGTATGACGGGCCAACGCACGCGCCGGATCGCTAAATGACTGGCCTGCCACGAAATAGGGGGGGTTGGAGACGACAAGATCGTAGGGGGCTGCCTGATAATCCTGAATGGCACTCTCTATGATGGTCACCCGATCGGCCCAGGGAGAGGCCGCCGCATTCTCCCGCGCCTGGCTGGCCGCATTAATATCCAGCTCGACCGCATCGAGACGACAGTCAGATCTGCTGCGCTGGGCCAGCATCAGGGCGATCAGGCCACTGCCGGTGCCGATATCGAGCACCCGGTGCGCCTGTTCAACCGGCGCCCAGGCACCGAGCAGAATGCCATCGGTGCCTACCTTCATGGCGCAGCGATCGTGATTGATATGGAACTGTTTGAAGGTAAATCCGCGACTACGCCCCATCTGGCCCCCGTCATCTGCAAAAATGGTGGGCGATTATAGCGGCTAAGACACACTCACCAATAGGAGCCGACGAGATAATCGCCTATAATCTGCCGTTTCCTTAATGACCGAGTATTGCCATGAGCCAGTCCTTTGATGATTTCGACCTGCACCCCGCCCTCAACCGGGCCTTGGCCGAGATGGGATTCACCCGCCCCACCACCATCCAGCAGATGGTGCTGGAGCCAGCCCTGGACGGCCGCGATATTCTGGCATCCGCTCCGACCGGTACCGGCAAGACCGCCTCTTTCCTGCTGCCAGCACTCCAGCACCTGCTGGACTTCCCGCGCCGCAAGCCGGGCCCCTGCCGCATGCTGATCCTGACCCCGACCCGCGAGCTGGCGCTGCAGGTGACCGCCCACGCCAAGGCGCTGGCGGTGCACACCAACCTCAGCATCGAGACCATCATCGGCGGCGTCAGTCATGAAGAGCAGTTGCCTGCCCTGACCAAGACCACCGACATCGTGGTCGCCACCCCGGGTCGTCTGCTCGAGTACATCGAGAAAGAGGAGTTCGAGAGCCACGACATCGAGGTGCTGGTGCTGGACGAAGCGGACCGCATGCTGGACATGGGCTTTATCAAGGATGTGAACCGCATCGTGGCCGAAGCGCGCTATCGCAAGCACACCATGCTGTTCTCCGCCACGCTTGAAGGAGCTGGCCTTGAGAAGTTCGCCAACGAGATCCTCAACGATCCGGTCGAACTGCACGCCGAGCCGCCCCGCAGCGAACGTCGCCCGATCACCCAGTGGGTGCATCTGGCCGATGATGCCGCCCACAAGCTGGCGCTGCTGATCCATATCCTGAAAGATCCGGAAACCCAGAAAGCCATCGTCTTCGTCAAGACCCGCGAGCGTCTGGCGGAGCTCTCCGGCCAGCTGCAGGCTGCGGGCATCCCGTGCGCCTGGATCCGTGGCGAGATGGAGCAGAGCAAGCGCGTCGAGTCGATCCGCAAGTTCCACGCAGGGGAAGTGCCCTTCCTGATCGCGACCGACGTTGCCGCCCGTGGCATCGACCTGCCCAACGTCAGCCATGTCATCAACTATGACATGCCCTACGGTACCGACGTTTACGTCCACCGTATCGGTCGTACCGGTCGCGCTGGCAACCGTGGCTGCGCCATCAGCCTGGTAGAAGCCCACGACATGGCGATGGTTGCCAAGATCGAACGCTACACCGAGGAGCGCCTCAAGCGCCGGGTCATCGACGAGCTGCGCCCGAAACACAAGGAAGCGCGAGTACCGGTGAAGAAGAAAAAGCCGGTCGACAAGAATAAGTCCGCCAAGAAGAAAAAGAAGAAGTAATCGCCAAGCGCTAAAGAGAAGGGCCATCCCACGGGATGGCCCTTCTGCATGCGGTATCACCTTGCCTGATGGTCAGGCCACGGCTCTGCGCATCCCCATATGGGGGATATCATCTTCGACATACCCCTCCCCTTCAGCCACAAAACCGTGCTGGCCATAGAAACCCTGCAGATGGGCCTGCGCGCCTAGCCAGATGCTGTGAGTCGGCCAGCGGGCCTCGCAGGCTGTCACCGCCTCGCCAATCAGCTGGTGACCGAGGCCACCGCCACGCGCTTTGGGCGAGGTGACCACCCGGCCGATGGCGGCACCGCTCTCATCACCGATACCGGGCGCCATGATCCGCGCGTAAGCAGCAAGCTGTTCGCCCTGATAACCGAGTAGGTGCCAGACCCCCTCGCGGCGATCCAGCCCATCCAGATCCTGGAAGGGGCAGGTCTGCTCCACCACGAACACCTCGGCCCGCAATGCCAGCAACTCGTACAACTCGTCAGTGGTCAGTTCAGACCAGGGTTTCAGGATCCAGTTCATCGGCGACTCCTTATCAATTCGGCCTGCCAGCATAATCTTGACGCCAGCGCCCTGCATTAACCTTTGTTAAGTTCTTTCAGTCGTTTGCGAATGCGGCTCAGGCTGATGGGAGTAATGCCGAGATAGGCGGCGATCTGGTGATCCGGCACTCTGGCATCCAGCGCGGGGAAGTATTTCAGAAAGTGCTGATAGCGGGCCTGTGGACTCCCGGTCAGCAGCAACAGCTCCTTCTCCTCCTTGATGCGCAGCTGTACCTCCAGCAGATGTCGGTACCAGATTGGCCAACAGCAGAGCTGACGCAGGTCGGTCAGCTGGAACAACTGCAAGCGGCAGGGTTCTAACGCCTCCACGCTGTAGCGCGCGGGGTCACCACTGAGCAGGTGGTGGAAGTCGAGAAACTCGTCCCCCTCCCAGTAGAACTCCTTGATGTACTCGCGGCCATCCGCCAGCACCACTTTGGCCCGCAGCAGCCCCTGCTCCACTCTGACCAGCAGATCCGGGCTATCGCCGGCATGCCAGAGGCAAGATCTGGGGGGCAGGGTCAGCGAGCGGGCAAAAGAGAGGAGGCGCGCGGCCTCCTCTTCATCTGCGACCTGCGCCCAACTGAAGGGAGGTCTGTCGGTCATCACGGCATTAACTGCGGCGTTGACGCACGGCTTCGAACAGGCAGACGCCGGTCGCCACCGAGACGTTGAGGCTGGATACCGCCCCCGCCATCGGGATACTCACCAATTCGTCGCAATGTTCACGGGTCAGACGGCGCATCCCCTTGCCCTCTGCGCCCATCACCAGCGCCATCGGGCCGGTCAGCTTGGCTTGATAGACATCGTGATCCGCCTCACCGGCAGTGCCGACGATCCAGACGCCGCGATCCTTCAACTCCCGCAGACTACGAGCCAGATTGGTGACCTGGATCAGCGGCACCACTTCGGCGGCGCCACAGGCGACCTTGCGTACCACCGAGGTCAGGCCGGTAGCCTTGTCCCGCGGCACGATCACCGCATGGACCCCAGCCGCATCGGCGCTGCGCAGGCAGGCACCGAGGTTGTGCGGATCAGTCACGCCATCCAGCACCAGCAGGAAAGGCTGGGTCTGTTGTTCGGCCAGACTGTCCAGCAAACTGGCCAGATCGTGCTCGGCCAGCTTGGGCGCTTCGATCACCTTGGCCATGATGCCCTGGTGATTGTTGCCCTCGGCTTTATCATCAAGCGTCTTGCGGTTCACGCTCTGCACCTTGAGACCGAGGGATTCAAGCTCGGTCAGCAGGGGTTGCAGCCGGTCGTCATCGCGCCCCTTGAGGGCCCACACTTCGATGAAACGCTCCGGGGTGCGCTCCAGCAGCGCGGATACAGCGTGAATGCCGTAGATCAGTTCAGTACTCATTTAGTGCTCTTGGCCTTATCGCGAGCGTTTTTGCTCGGTCGTCTGTTGCTGGGCTTGGCGCGGCCACCCTTGTCGGATTTGCCGTGATCCTTGCCCTCTTTGCGTTTTTCGTGGCGCTGGGCGCTCTTGGCCTTCTCTTTCTTGATTTCGGCCTGCTTGCGCGCCATCTCTTTGGCATTCTTGCCGGTGGCCTTGAGCGGCTCTTCCACCATCACGAAGTCGATCTTGCGATCGTCCAGGTTAACGCCCATCACCTTGACCCGCACCTTGTCACCCAGACGGTAGCGACGGCGGAAGTTCTCGCCGATCAGCTGCATGTGCAGGGGATCAAACTGGTAGTAGTCGTTGGTGAGGGTGCTGACGTGGACCAGACCATCGATGTGGATCTCCGCCAGACGGACGAAGAAACCAAAGCCGGTGACGCTGGCGATCACGCCGTCGAACTCGTCACCCACGTGATCCAGCATGTACTCGCACTTGAGCCAGTCGGCTACGTCGCGGGTCGCATCATCGGCACGGCGCTCGGTCATGGAGCAGTGCTCGCCCATCGGGTCCACTTCTTCCAGCTGGTAGTGATAACCACCGCTCGGGGTCCACTTGTGGCGCAGGTTGCCCTGCTGCTCTTTTGCAGTCTGGTACTTGATGGCACGATGCAGGATCAGGTCGGGATAGCGACGGATCGGCGAGGTGAAGTGCGCGTAGGACTTCAACGCCAGACCGAAGTGACCGATGTTGTCAGCCTGATAGACGGCCTGACGCATGGAGCGCAGCAGCATGGTGGAGAGCAGCTCGGCATCCGGGCGCCCTTCAAACTTGGCGGCCAGCTCGGCAAAGTCTTTCGGCTCGGGTTCGAGACCGCCTTTGAGCTCCAGACCCAGTTCGGCCAGGAAGTCGCGAAAACCGGTCAGACGCTCTTCACCCGGACGGTCGTGCACCCGGAACAGGGCAAAGGCTTCGTTCTTCTCGATGTAACGGGCCGCGGCCACGTTCGCCTGGATCATGCACTCTTCGATGATCTTGTGGGCATCGTTGCGCACCAGCGGCACGATCTGGTCGATCTTGCGCTGGGCGTTGAAGATGAAACGGGTCTCTTCGCTCTCGAACTCCACCGCACCACGCTGGTGACGGGCGTGCTTGAGCGCCTTGTAGAGGTTGTTGAGCTCTTCGATATGGCCCACCAGCGGATCATATTGCTGACGCAGCTTGGGATCACCATCCAGAATGGCCGCGACCTTGCTGTAGGTCATCCGCGCATGGGAGTTCATCACCGCTTCGTAGAACTTGTAACCGGACATGCGGCCAGCGGCGGAGATGGTCATCTCGCACACCATGCAGAGACGGTCAACCTGCGGGTTCAGGGAGCACAGCCCGTTGGAGAGCACCTCCGGCAGCATGGGCACCACGAACTCGGGGAAATAGACCGAGTTGCCGCGCTGATAAGCTTCAGCGTCCAGCGCAGTGCCGGGCTTCACGTAGGCGGAGACATCCGCAATGGCAACCCACAGGCGCCAGCCGCCGCCACGCTTGGCTTCACAGAAGACGGCGTCATCGAAGTCGCGGGCATCTTCCCCGTCAATGGTGACCAG
The DNA here is from genome assembly GCF_016026615.1 of Aeromonas allosaccharophila. Classification (NCBI taxonomy): domain Bacteria; kingdom Pseudomonadati; phylum Pseudomonadota; class Gammaproteobacteria; order Aeromonadales; family Aeromonadaceae; genus Aeromonas; species Aeromonas allosaccharophila. Next base: position 2,857,654 of record NZ_CP065745.1, read on the forward strand.
CGGCAGGGCACGCAGGTCGATACGACCCTCTTTGGCTTTTTCCGGCACCTGTTCGCCGAGACCGGCAACCTCCTTGGTCACCTCCTCTGGCCAGGTATGCGGGATACCATGGGTACGCAGGGCGATCTCGATCTCCATGCCCGGGGCCATGTTCTCGCCCAGCACGTCCAGTACGGTACCGACCGCGTTGATGCGGGAGTTGGCGCGCTGGTTGATGCGCACCACCACGACCTGGCTCTGGCGAGCACCCTTGTTTTCACCTTCAGGGATGATGATGTCCTGACCGATACGGCTGTCATCCGGCACCACGAAACCGACACCGTTCTCGACGAAGTAACGGCCGACGATGTCTGCCTCACGGGGCTTGAGCAGGCGCACCAGACGTGCTTCCTGACGACCCTTGCGGTCAATCTCGGTCGGCTGCACCAGCGCATAGTCACCGTGCATCAGGCGCTGCATCTCGCGGTTGTTCAGATACAGATCCGGTCCACCACCTTCCGGGCGCAGAAAACCGAAACCATCTTTATGGCCGAGTACATACCCTTTGACCAGATTCAGGCGATCCGGCAGGGCGTAACATTGGTTGCGAGTGAATACCAGCTGCCCATCGCGCTCCATGGCGCGCAGACGACGGCGCAAAGCTTCCAACGGCTCTTCGTCAGTCAGCTTGAGTGCCTTGGCCAGCTCTTCGCGGGACATCGGCTTTTCATGACCCTTGATGAGTTCGAGGATCAGCTCGCGACTGGCGATGGGGTTTTCGTATTTTTCGGCCTCGCGTTGGAGGAAAGGATCTTTTTGAGACATAAGCAGGCCTTAGGGTAGGTAATAACCCAGCCATTATATCGAAGGGGGGGGCGAATGGCATCCATCGGCTGCCTTTTGGCCAATCTCTCTGTCATACTATCTTCAGTTCGCTGGCATGATGAGACACGGAACTCATGAGTAAGGACACGTTTGCCCAATCTGCCGCCTATCTCAAGCAGGCGGTACCCTTGATGATCAAGTACCAGATCCCCACGACGCCGGACAATTACCACCTGTGGTACAACTATGTCTCGGCCAGCATGCCCGAGCTCAACCAGGCGATCGATCAGGCCGTCAAGCTGCAGGGAACCTGCTCGCTCACCACCTGCGAACGGCTCTATCACCAGTATCTGGCCGCTCAGGATGAGAAGCAGATGGAGGCAATGAAACTGAGTCTCGCCGCCATGGCCAACGAGCTCGGTCACTCCATGCAGGACGCCATCTCCGATACCGGCATGTTTCAGGAGATGCTCGACAAGAGTTTTGACAAGCTCAGCCGCATCGATGACGAGGGCTTCAGCCTGGAAGACACCATGGGGATCCTGCGGGAGCTGGTGCGCGAATCGCGGGACGTGCGGATGTCGACCATGCACTTTCGCAATCAAATCAGCAATGCCGAGAAAGAGATCAAGGAGCTGCGAGCGGCACTCAACGAGACCCGCAAGCTGGCCAACGAAGATGCCCTCACCAGCCTGCTCAACCGGCGCGCCTTCGATCTGGAGCTGGAAGGGCTGATCCGCAGCCAGCATCCCTTCTCACTGATCCTGACCGATATCGATCGCTTCAAGAACTTCAACGACGAATATGGCCATCTGCTCGGCGATCAGGTACTGCGTGCCTTCAGCAAACGGCTGCGTGACGCCTGTCAGGAGGGGGTGACCGCTTATCGGATCGGCGGAGAAGAGTTCGCCCTGCTGGTTCCCCATCGCGCTCTGGCACTGGCCAGACAGATGGCGGAAAGCATGCGCCGGGCCATCGAGCGGATGTCGATTCTGGATCGCAAGTCGGGTCGTCGTATCGACCATATCACCGCCTCGTTTGGCGTGGGTGAGTTCAACGGTCAGGAGAGCGCGGACTGTCTGGTCGAACGTACCGACAAGCTGCTCTACAAGGCCAAGGAGCTCGGCCGCAACCGGGTGATGCCGCTGCCGTCCTGATAATGCACCCTTCATAACGCCTTGCTCCGCGAAACGAAAAAGCCAGTCAGATCAAATGACTGGCTTTTTTTGCATTTCACAACCAACGAGGCGGCCTTGTCACCGCCCCGCAAGAGGCTGGTTCAGCAGATTATTGCTGAGCCTCGGCAACCCCTTCTACCTTCACTTCAACACGACGATCCGGTGCCAGGCAGACGATCAGCTCACGCTTGGATTTGCTGACACAGCTGTCGCCGGCAACCGGTGAGGATTTACCACGCCCTTCTACATTGATCTTGGCGGCCGGGATCCCTTTACCAACCAGATAGTTGGCGACGGTCTGGGCACGCTGCTCGGAAAGCTTCTGGTTGTAGGCATCGGAACCGATACGGTCAGTGTGACCAATCACGGTTGCTACACCATCCTTGGGTCGTGCCTCTTCAATCTGGGTATAGAGGCTATCCAGCGCCTGACTAGCCTCTGGCTTGAGAGTCGCCTTGTTGAAGTCAAACAGCACGTCGGAGCTCAGGGTGAACTGCTTCTCAACCATAACAGGCGCGGGAGCAGGTTCCGGAGCCGGGGCGGGCGCCACAGGGGCAACCTGACCAAAGCGATAAACCGCCGCCAGCGACAGCAGGCCGTTATCCATTCTCACGCCGGTGTCATCACGGTCGCCATACGGTGTGGTGTACTGGTACTCCAGGCGAGCAGCCCAGTCGAGGTTGAATGCATACTCGGCACCCAGTGCGCCGACCATGACAAAGCGGCTGTCATCTTTGTAGACATCGCTCTTGGTATCAGCCCAACCATAACCGCCACCGACACGACCATACAGATCCAGATTATCGGTAACCGGGAAACCCAGTTTCAGGGTCAGTTGAGCCAGCTGTGCAGTCACCTCATCGCTAAAAGCAGCACCGCTCTTCACTGCGTCGTATTTATATTTGCCCAGGTAGTCGTAACCCAGCTCCAATCCCAGATTCTGGTTGATCTGATAACCGCCAAACACGCCTGCACCCAAGGCATCGTTGGTCTCATTGCCAAGCGTCAGGGCATTGCTTTCATCAATGCCGTAGAAGTTGGACCAACCCAGTTTGGCACCGCCATACCAGGTGTTGTCCTGACCGGCAGCCTGGGCATTGGCCGCCAGCAAGCCGGTAACCAGCAAGGTAATCAATGTTTTTTTCATGTCTGAGCCTCTGCAACTTTATGTAGGAGGAGGTTGATTGATATCACCTCGTCTTATAGGTGCAACCACCCAAAAAGCGATCGCAGCATATCAACGTTAGCCTATTTTCAAGTCACTGATATCAATTAACAAAAAACACTGTAACGCAAGTGTGTTACAAAAACAGCAACAAATGTTTGTTATTTGAACTAAGTGTGACGCAAAAAGACGCATTGATCTGGGCTCGGGGGAGAACAGGGGCCAGCAGCATGCTGGCCCTGTGAGGTATCAGTGACGAACAAACTCGTAGTTCCGGTCAATAAAATCAGCCACGCGCTGACTCAGTGCCGTGTGCACGGTTTTGGTCGGATGCACCTGATCCCAGAACATATGCTCGTTGCAGTTGAGGGCTGCGGCACTACGTTTTGCCTGCGGGCTCACCACCGCCTGCGCCAGGATCGGGTTACCGGCGATCGCCACCCTCTCGGACAGACTCAAAGCCGGAGCCGGGGCAACCTCGGCGGCGCTACCGGAGAAGGGCTTCCACATGTAGCCGCCGTCATAACAGGCGTGCTCGGTGTCGCTCAGGCCAAACAGCTGGGGATCGCGCACCATCTCGTCAAACTGTTTGTCGACCTCGAACAGCTTCACAATGCCAAGGGGGGCCAGCTCGCGGGTGAGGTTCTGCAGCCGCTGGTTGTGGTAGCTGGCCACATGGCGCACCTTCTCCACCACCTTCATGCTGCGGGCCGACGGGGTCTGCCCCAGATCCGGGATGTTGAACAGCAGGATCTGCTGCGCACCGTTGAGAACCAACCGGTTGGATGCCAGCCGGATGGTATCGATCACCCGATCCGCATCCCGCTCGGTGTTCCAGCCATAGGCCAGATAGTCATTGGCACCGACCCAGATCACCACCAGATCATCGGGGCGGAACTTGTCCTTTTTCAGGAATTGATCGATCTCGTAATCGAGGTTGTTGATCACCTGATATTTTGGATCCCAAGACCAGAAACCGAGCCAGCCGTTGAGGGCGCCTAGATGGTTATATGCCACCGCCGTCGCGCCGCCTTCCGCCTCGTTGGCCACGACCAGACCGGGGAAATGCTGGTCACGCAACTGCTCCAGCCACACCGGGCCATTGCTGAAGCGCCCGTTGAAGTAGGGTGGGCTGGAGGGGAGATACCCCCGCATCTTCTTGTACATCTTGCCGGTGTCGGAGAGGCTGTCACCAAACATCACGACCCGGGAAAAAGGCTGGCGTCCCTCTGCCGCTTGCGCGGTCAATGCCATTAACCCCAATAAACAAACAAGCCATTTTTTCATATTGTTATGCTCTTCGATTAAGCAGGTGAGACCTGCGGACTTCCCCTCGAATGGCGGCAAGCACGGGAAGAGTCTGCCACCACTGACTTCTGGTGAAGGCGACAGATTACAGTTCCAGATGAAATCACACATGTTCCATCACCGATGAAATCGCTTGCGCTCACAAAACAGACAATCACAGCTGCGTATTTCTTTCACGCTTGTTTCACGCCCCGCGCGGCACAATGCCCTCATACCAACGACAGGAGTATGAAATGAACAAGGTAAGCGCAAGCGTAATCGGACTGTTGACCCTGATGTCTGTCTCCTCTTTTGCCATGGCGGCCTATACCGGCCCGCAGGAGCAGAACAAGGTCTCCGTTGCTCAACTGAAAGATCTGGCCGATGACAGCTGGGCCACGCTGGAAGGGAAACTGGTCAAGCACCTGGGCGGCGAGAACTATCTGTTCCGCGATGCCAGCGGTGAAGTGGAGGTCGAAGTGGATCAGGATGTGTGGCGCGGCACCGAAGTGGGCCCGGACGATCTGATCCGCATCCGTGGTGAAGTGGACCACAGCTGGAACAAGACCGAAGTGGAAGTGAAAACCCTGGAGAAAGTGGGCGCAGCGCCGCAGACCAAGGGCGGCTTTATCGCCAAATAAGGCAACTTCACCGACGAACTGGCCAGACGTAAAAAGGGCGCTTGCTATCAAGCGCCCTTTTGCATGGTTAACGCAGCGTCACCGCTTAACCGGCCCGACCAGAAAAGGTTCTTTTGAACCCCTTCTCGGCCTGGTTGACCTTGTAGAGGTAACGGCGCGCCTCCTCTTTGGGATGCTGCTCGGTCAACACCTGATAGACAGCCTCGGGGGAAAGCTGGTTGATCCGGCCCGGCGCCGCCTTGCGATCGCTGGAGAAGGTGTTGAGCACCCCGCCAGCGCCACCGTTATAGGCGGAGATCACCGCATAACGACGGGAGCGCGGGTCTTCGATATCCGCCAGATAGACGGTCTGCAACAGGTGCAGATAGGCGGTACCGACATCGATGTTGTAGGCCGGATTGAACAGCTCCTCCCGGGTCGGCTGGCCATTCTTGCCCTTGACCCGCACATAGACGTCACGACCGGCAGTGGCCGGAATCACCTGCATCAGGCCATAAGCATTGGCATGACTCACCGCATAGGGGTTGAAGCTGCTCTCGGTCTTGATCACCGCATAGATCAGACTCTCCGGCACGCCGTATTTGCGCGACGCTTCCCGAATAATCCCCGCATACTTGTAGCCCCGCCTGTCTTCATGGTTGGCCACCATGGGAATATCGACGAAGAAGATGGTACGAATACCCAGGGTACGCTTCTTCATCGCCGTGCTGAGCAGGTAGTCGGCATAGCGTTCGGCGCGCCAGGAGGCGCGAATTGGCTGGCGCTGATTATCCAGCACCTGACCGTAGAGGAAAGGCTCGCCGCCGGTCAGGATTTCCCGATCGGAGTAAAGATCCACTTCGGCCGGATCATCCGGGGTCAGCAGGGTCTCGATGATGGCGCGACGCAGATGCGCACGCGGATCGACGCCAGAGACCGTCTCCACCATGATGTGGCCGCTGGAGAAGTCGATGTGGGCCCGACTCTTGTACTGATCCGTGTATTTGACGTAGTCAAACTTGCCCGCAAACAGCGCCTCCCGCCCCCATATCTCGTTCACGTTATGGGAGAGCGCGCTGATCATGTGTTCAAAACCGCGGATGTCCTTGCCGTTGACCAGATCATCATCCTCACTCCCGCTGGGCTTGGGGGAGGATGAGCAGGCAGAGAGAAACAGCAGGGTGCACAGCAGCCAAAAAATTCGGCCCATAGGATCCTCAAACCGGGCAGCAGAGCTGCCCATCATTCATTTGCTGCGACTTCAGGAGCGGTCACGCCAGCCAGTGGCGCCATGCCCGCTCCGGTTCACACGAACAACAGCCGGAGAGCTTACTTGGCAGGCGGGGTGTAACCTTCGATCTGCACTTCACCCGCGTCAAACAGGTAGCTGACCATCTCTTTTTCCAGCAGTTGGCGATGCTCAAGATTCATCATGTTGAGCTTTTTCTCGTTGATCAGCATCACCTGCTTCTTCTGCCACTCGGCCCAGGCTTCCTTGCTGATGTTGTCAAAAATCCGCTTGCCGAGCTCACCGGGATAGAGTTGAAAATCCAGACCCGGGCCCTCTTTTTTCAGGCGTTGGCAAAATACAGTACGGCTCATGTTGACCTCTATGGTTGTAACTCTGGATAGGCGAGCAGACGGGCCGTGGCGGCCGCCAGCCCCACCTCGGCAGGATGGCGTAAGTTATACCAGAGTCGGTTATCTGCTTCCATGAGCCGCAGCGGCTGCGCCTCATCAATGTCAATCAGCAGCGGCTGAATATCGAGATGGAAGTGGCTGAAGGTATGGCGAAAACCGGCCAGTTCACGATAACCGTGATGGCTCAGGCCGAGGGATGCCAGCAGACCATCCACCTCCGCCAGCGAGGCCACCTGCGGGAAGCAGTAGAGCCCGCCCCAGATCCCCTGCGGCGGCCGCTTCTCCAGCAGCAACTCATCGCCATGGCGGATCAGCAGCATGATGCCATCGCGGGCCGGAATGCTCTTTTTCGGCTTGCTGTTGGGATACACGGTGGGCTTGCCTTGCGACAGCCCCTGGCAATCTGCCCGTACCGGACAGCGATCACAGGCTGGCTTGCTGCGGGTACAGATCGTCGCCCCGATATCCATCATCGCCTGATTGTATTGCGCCACCCCCAGCTTGGGAGTGAGCCGGATGGCAATCTCCCACAGCTCGTTCTCCACCTGTTTCTGGCCGGGCCAGCCCGGCAGCGCCAGCCAGCGGGTGAGAACCCGCTTCACGTTGCCATCAAGGATGGCGTGGGGCTGACCCAGAGAGAGCGACAACACGGCCCCGGCGGTTGAGCGACCAATCCCCGGCAGCGCCATCACCTCGTCAAAGCGCTCGGGAAAGAGGCCGTGGTGGTGATCGCGGATCTGCTGGGCCGCCTTATGCAGGTTGCGGGCCCGGGCGTAGTAGCCCAGCCCGGTCCAGTGGTGCAGCACCTCGTCTACGGGGGCATCGGCCAGCGCCACCACATCGGGGAAGCGCGCCATAAAACGCTGGTAATAGGGGAGCACGGTAGCGACCTGAGTCTGCTGCAGCATGATCTCCGAGACCCAGACCCGGTAAGGGGTCTTCTCCTGCTGCCAGGGCAGGGTTTTGCGGCCATGAAGCTGGTACCACTCCAGAACCCGGCTTGCGAAGGTTGATTGATTCACGTTGTTCTCATGTCGTTGATATAAGGGGAACTCTGCGGTTCCTTTGGCTCATCTGGCCAGCGCGGGCATAACACCATCACGCAACACAGCGCCAGCTGTCTGGTGCGGCAGCGTAAGGCCTCGTCCCGCCCAAGTCAAAGCCACGCTGACTGGCGCTGCGGCCAGGTGGTGGTCAGGCAGCAAAGCGGTAACAAAGACGATATACTCGGCCCCACAATTGATGACGGGAGAGACGGTTTGCAGACTTATCTGGTTGGGGGCGCAGTGCGGGATCGCCTGCTGGGATTGCCGCAGGGAGACAGGGATCATCTGGTGGTCGGCGCTACCGTGGAGCAGATGCTGGCGCTGGGTTTTACCCAGGTCGGTCGCGACTTCCCGGTGTTTCTCCACCCCAAAACCCAGCAGGAGTATGCCCTCGCCCGTACCGAACGCAAACAGGGTCAGGGCTACACCGGCTTTGTCTGCCACGCCGCCCCCGATGTGACGCTGGAGCAGGATCTGCTGCGCCGGGACCTCACCATCAACGCCATCGCCGAAGATGATCAGGGAGAGCTCCATGATCCCTACGGTGGCATTGAGGATTTGGAAAAGCGGCTGCTGCGCCACGTCTCCCCCGCCTTTGCCGAAGACCCGCTGCGCATCCTGCGGGTCGCCCGCTTCGCCGCCCGCTTCCACGCCCAGGGCTTTACCATCGCGCCGGAGACACTCGCCCTGATGAGCGAGATGACGGCCGCCGGCGAGCTGGCCCACCTCACGCCGGAGCGGGTCTGGAAGGAGCTGGAAAAAGTGCTGCTGGGGCCGACCCCGCAGATCTTTATCGAGGTGCTGCGCCAGTGCGGCGCCCTCAAGGCGCTGTTCCCCGAAATCGATGCGCTGTTTGGCGTGCCCGCCCCGGCCAAGTGGCACCCGGAGATCGACACCGGCATCCACACCCTGATGGTACTGGAGCAGGCGTGCCGGATCTCCCCCGAGCTGACGGTGCGCTTTGCCGCCCTCTGCCACGACCTTGGCAAGGGGATCACCCCCAAAGAGTTCTGGCCCAGCCATCACGGTCACGGTCAGAAGGGGCTGCCGCTTATTCGCGCCCTGTGCGAGCGGTTCCGGGTACCCAACGAGTGCCGGGATCTGGCGCTGCTGGTGAGCGATCTGCACACCCACATCCACATCGCTTTTGAGCTCAAGCCCGCCACCCTGCTCAAGGTGTTCGACAAGGCAGATGCCTGGCGCCGCCCCGAGCGCTTTTCCCAGCTGCTGGATGCCTGCCGCGCCGACTTCCACGGCCGCACCGGTTTCGAGGAGCGGGTCTATGCCGAGCCGGACTATGTGGCCGAGGCGCTGGCTGCTGCCCAGGCGGTGCCGGTGAAAGAGATAGTAGCGGCCGGTTTCAAAGGAGAAGAGATCAAGGAGCAGCTCGCCAAAAAGCGCACCGATGCCATCAGCCGCATCAAGGATGAGTGGACTTTTATCGAGGAGTAACTTAGGCCCCATAACAGACGGCCGCCCTGATGATGAGCTCCGCAAGGAGAGCATCGCCAGGGCGGCCGTTTTGCATTCAGATTTATATGTGAAGGGCGCTAACCCCTGCTGATGCCGTTATGCCGGACCAATTCGCTCCATCAGGCTCATATGGGATGAGCCATCATGGCGCTTGAGGTTCTGACGATATTCGAACTGGCGCTGGCTCTCCTGCTTGAGTCCCAGCATCAGCGAATAGCACATCGCCAGCATGATCACCGAAAACGGCAGCGCGGCTATGATGCTGGCTGCCTGCAAAGCTGCCAGGCCGCCGGAGACCAGCAGGATGGCGGCAACCAGCCCCTGTCCCAGCCCCCAGATGGCGCGGTGCAGCACCGGCGGCTCCTGATCACCGATGGAGAGCAGGGTGGTGATGACCAACGTACCCGAGTCACTGGAGGTGATGAAGTAGGTACAGATGAGCAGGGTCAGCACGGCCTTGGCGATCCAGCCGAAGGTATCCCAGTGCAGCAGCTCGACCGTCTTGTAGAGCGCCAGCGTCACATCCTGATTGACCGCAGCGACCACACCGCCACCGCCAAACAGCTCCAGATTCATCGCCGTACCGCCAAACACGGTGAGCCAGAACATGCCGAGCAGCGAAGGCACCAGCAGCACGCCAAGCACAAACTCGCGAATGGTGCGCCCTTTGGAGATGCGGGCGATAAACATGCCGACAAACGGCGCCCAAGCAATCCACCAACCCCAGTAAAACGCCGTCCAGCTCGACTGCCAAGCAGAAGTGCCATTGGCCTCGGTGTTGGTCCAGAAGCTCAGTTTGACGATGTTCTGCAGGTAATCACCGATGTTCTGCACATAGGCGTTGAGGATGTAGGTGGTCGGCCCCAGCACCAGAAAGAGGCCCAGCACGAAGACACTCAGCCAGATATTGAGCTCGGAGAGAATCTTCACCCCGCGCCCGACCCCGGAGACCGCCGACAGGGTGGCGATCAGGCTGATACCGCCAATCAGCCAGAGCTGGTTGGACTGCGACACCGCCATACCAAACATCTGGTTGAGGCCGGTATTCATCTGGGAGACCCCCAGACCAAGGGAGGTCGCCACCCCGAACACGGTGCCGAACACGGCCAGCACATCGGCTGCATGGCCCCAGAAACCGTATATCCGCTCGCCGAGGATAGGGTAAAGCACGGAGCGAATAGCCAGCGGCAACTTGCGACGATAACTGAAAAAGGCCAGCGACAGGCCAACGATCACATAGATGGCCCAGGGGTGCAGGCCCCAATGGAAAAAGGTGAGGCGCATGGCGATCTGGGCCGCTTCCGGGGTCATCCCTTCGGTAATGAACGGATTGCCCTGCAGATGGTTCATCGGCTCGGCGATGCTCCAGAACACCAGACCGATACCCATGCCCGCGCTAAAGAGCATGGAGAACCAGGCGAAGTAGCCGAAATCCGGTACCTGGTCGTCGTCACCCAGTCGGATGCTGCCAAAACGGCTGAACATCAGGTAGACAGCGAAGAACAGGAACAGGGCGACTACCAGAATGTAGTACCACTTGAACCCGGCAATGATCTGATCCTTGGCACCGACAAACCAGGCGGCCGCGGTATCGGGAACAAATACGCCAAACAGCAAAAACAGGGTGATCACGGTGAGGGCCGTCATGGCCATGGTGGGATTGAGGCCTTTCAATAGCCCTTTGCTTGCTCGCATCCAGCCTCCTTAGTCGTTGTTGAAAAAGTCTTCGCCCACATGATCACCGGCACCGCCGATGGCGCGATAGACCAGTTTGCCGGCCGCCTGCTCGCGGTGATCCACCAGCGAAACCGAGGGTTGGCCGTTCACGGCGTGACGCTTGCCAAGGAAGATGGCCATGGGGACGCCCAGATTGGAGACACCGCTGGTGATCCAGAGCCGGTTGAAATCGTAGGAGCCACCGATGAACTCCAGCTGAGCCAGGCCAGTATCGAGGCCGGTCAGATAGAAGTTCATGGCACTTTCGTCAGGAAAGAGGTGCACCAACACATAGGCGTAGCGCAATTCATTCACCAACTCCTTTAGGTTGAAAGTACCTGTATCACTACAGGAGAGCGGCAGTTCGCCATCATAGTGGTGCACCTTGAGGGTATTGGGGTCCTCTTCATAGGCAGGCTGATAGCGCACAAAAGCCGAGGTATCAGGCAGTTCATAGCGCACTCTGACCACGCGTAACTCGGCCACCAGAGACTTGATATCCAGCTCGTTGTTCATCATTTCGCTCCTCAAATGTCAGGGTGAATTCCGTGAAATGCCCGACAACCTAACACAAAATTAATTAGAGCAGAAATGATTACAGCAAAAACCATATTGACCTTGTGACGAATTAGGCGGAAAATTTTGCGCCTCTCCATAGCCCTCCAATGACGCACACCCCATGGAAAAACATGATGAAGTGCTGGTCGCCCTGCGCCAGATTATTCGTGCCATCGACATGCACTCCAGGCGCCTGATCAAAGAAGCCGGGCTCACCTCCCCGCAACTCTTGCTGCTCAAAGGGATCGATGAGCTGGGACAGATCTCCATGCGCCAGCTGGCCGATCACACCAACATGAGCCAGGCTACCGCCACCACCATCATGGACCGATTGGAGAGCCGCCAACTGGTGCAGCGCGTTCGCAGCAATACCGACAAGCGCAAGGTTCACGCGACACTGACTGACGCAGGCCGCGCCCTGCTGGCCCAGGCCCCCACCCCGCTGCAAGAGCGCTTCATCCAGCGTTTTCAGGCGCTGGAAGCGTGGGAACAGACCCTGCTGCTCTCCTCCCTGCAGCGCATCTCCGCCATGATGAATGCCGACGAAATCGACGCTGCCCCGGTGCTGAGCGTCAGACCCCTCACCGAAGAGCAGGCATAAACTACTGAACAATTTCAGGCATAAAAAAAGCTCCCGAACGGGAGCTTTTGTCTATCAGGAGCTGGAGAGAATTACTCTTCCAGGCTGATCCCGATATTGGAGACGCCATCCTGAGAGGCGAATGTTCTGATAGCCAGGATACGATCGCTATCGCGTTCATGGGCAACCCGTTTGAGCAGTTCAACCTGGAACTCCAGCTCTGCTTCCATGTACTCGTGCTCGTAGAGCTCCTCTTCGGTCAGATCCCGCTCTTCCAGCAGCTCGATAAAACCGGCCACGGTACCGACTGACGCGTGGCTGGCATCGTTGGCTTCTTCGCCAACCCGGCAGATCACCGAGTTGTAGGCGCAGCCCAGCGCAACACAGGCATCCAGCGCGGGATAGGCGCCGTAGGATTCAAACTTGCGGGGATCCGGAATGTGAGACTCGAACTCTTCGAGAATGGCACCCAGATTGACCCGGGATCCCTTGACGGTGAGGTAGACCCACAGCTGATCCAGCGCATGCCGGAAGGCGCTTGCATTGCCAAAGCCGGAAGCCTGACAGAACAGGGCATAGTTGGGGTACATGCGCTCTGCCAGCGCCAGGGTGTAGACGGTCTGTTGCCAAGGCTGTAGCTCGGCCAGTCGCTTATAAAACTTGTCACCAAACACTGGAGTCGGATCCTTTGCAAAATGTGGGGCAGATTGTAGCCCACGAGGGGCGCGGCGAAAACGAAAAAGCGCCCTGGTCGGCTATGTTGCGAGATGAAGTCAGGTAAGATGGGACGAAAGCGGCATCTTGTTGCGCCGCAAATTCTGATAAGGAACAAGAGTATGAGCCAACGTACCCTTCTTTTGCTCAGCCAGGATAATGCTCACTACGAACGGCTGCTCAAGGCCGCCAACCTCCCCCATCTGCGCATTCTGCGGGCCGATAATCCGGGCGATGCCGAGAAACTGATTGGCGAAGCCCATATTCTGATGGCCGAACCGGCCCGCGCCAAACCACTGCTGCCCAAAGCCAACAAGCTGAGCTGGTTCCAGTCAACCTATGCGGGAGTCGATGTGCTGCTCGACCCTGACAGTCGCCGCGACTATCAGCTCACCAATGTGCGCGGTATCTTCGGCCCGCTGATGAGCGAGTATGTCTTTGGTCATCTGCTCAGCCTGATGCGCCAAATCCCTCTTTATCGGGAGCAGCAGAAGCAGCGGCTGTGGCAAAGCCACCCCTATCAGGGCCTCAAGGGGCGCACCATGCTGATCCTGGGTACCGGCAGCATTGGCCAGCATATCGCCCAGACCGGCAAACATTTTGGCATGAAGGTGCTGGGCATCAGCCGCAGCGGTCGGGAGCGGGCCGGTTTTGATCAGGTTTATCAGCTGCCGGCGCTCAACAAGATGCTGGCGCAGGCCGATGTCATCGTTAGCGTGCTGCCAGCCACCCGCGATACCCGTCATCTGTTCAATGCCGCCCGCTTCGAACACTGCAAACCGGGCGCCATCCTGTTCAACGTCGGTCGCGGCAGCGCCGTTCACTCTGGCGATCTGCTCACCGCGCTGCGTACCGGCAAGCTGGCGATGGCGGTGCTGGATGTGTTCGAGCAGGAGCCGCTGCCCGCCGACAGTCCGCTGTGGGGACAACCCAACCTCATCGTTACCCCCCACAACAGTGCCTACAGCTTCCCAGAGGATGTGGCCCAGATCTTTGTGCGCAACTACATCCGCTTTATCGACGGCCAGCCACTGGATGGCAAGATCGACTTCGACAAGGGTTACTGACCCTCACTGCGCATGCAAAAAGGCCCCGCCAATCTGGCGGGGCCTTTTCATTTCAGACAGTGACGACAGGTATCAACCCGCGGCCAGCTCCTTGCGGTAGCTCTTCACCTTGGCGAGGAACTGACGACGCTCCTTGCCGCTCAATGGTTCAGCCATCGGCAGCTTGGCGGTCATGGCATTGACCGGGCGGTTGTTGATCCGCAGCTCGTAGTGCAGGTGAGCACCGGTAGAACGACCGGTATTGCCGGAGAGGCCGATCTTGTCGCCCATCTTCACCCGTTGGCCCGGCTTGACCAGCAGCTTGCTCAGGTGCAGATAACGGGTCGCCAGGGTGCGGCCATGTTTGATAACCACATAGGTGCCTGCCAGCGGGTGGCTGGTCGCCTTCTGGACGACACCGTCACCGGTCGCCAGCACCGGCGTGCCCACCGGCACCGCGAAGTCGGTCCCTTCGTGGGGACGGATCGCACCGGTCACCGGATGCTTGCGCGCGGGGTTGAAATTGGAGCTGATCCGGTAGCGGCTGTGAGTCGGGTAGCGGCGGAATCCGCGCTCCAGACTGTTGCCCTGACCGTCATAATAGTTGCCATCTTCAGCCAGCCAGGCTGACACATTCTTGCCCTGGCTAATCACTTCCACGCCCAGCAGCTGGCTGTTGCCGGTGCTCTTGCCTTCCACCGTCTCCTGGCGGACCAGCACCTTGAACTTGTCGCCCTTCTGCAGATCCTTGGCGAAATTCATTCGCCACTGGAACAGGTTGGCAATCTTCTGGATATGGTTGGCCGGAATGCCCGCATTACGGGCACTGACATAGAAGCTGCCGTTGATCACCCCGTTGTAACGCTGCGGTTGCCACTCGACCTTCTCATTGATCATGGAGGCGGTGTAGGCATCGTCACTGCGCGCCATCACCAGCGTCTGCTTGATGTTCAGGCGGATCTTGAGTTGCTGCAGGATGTTGTCCTGATCGATCAGCAGCTCGATATTCTGGCCCGGCTTGAGGCGCGCCAGATAGTTCTTGTTGTCCGCGTCCAGCACCTTGTAGAGGGTGGTGGTGGAGAGACCGAGATTGTTAAAAATGGCGGTCAGGTTTTCGCCATTGCGAACCCGGTAATCCTGCCACTGGGGGGTGGTATCGACCGGGATGTCGTCATCCGGTGCACTCTGATCAACCAGTTCGTGATCTGGGATTTCGTTAAAGTCGGTGTTGTTTTCGTTGGTTGCCGTACCGGCGGTATCAATGGGCAACTCAAGACGCAGCGGCCGCTCGAGGATGTCCCCCGGAGCTGGCAATAATGCCACTGCTGACAGGGTCATGGCCGTCAGCATCAGCATGGCGTAAAAGTGTTTGCGGGGAACCGGTGGTTCCCAATTGGCAGCCTGTACTACCAAGGGACGGAGACGTTTCATCCGCTATCCTGTATTTAGATCTAAAGAGTGTGAGTTGCGATGTCAGTTGTGACAAAACCGTATAAAACTGTTTGTTGGACAAAAAAAGTTACAAATAGTTCATCGCAATCTGCATGAACCTCACATTTTATGCATAACCCGCCCGGATGGGCAGAAATGATCGTCTTTTTTAACCATTTTTTCCTATTTTTAAGAACCGGGTCGGACTCGATTCTGAATAGAAACCCAAAATGTTGCGATAACTTTTCCATGGAGTGGATATGTCGTTAGCAAAACTGTTAATCAGAATAATTGTCGTCCTGTTCCTGATAGGTGCGGCGCTGCTGTTCGCACTGGAAGTCACGACAGTCCGCCAGTCCATCCTCGACCAGATGTCAGCCAATCTGGAAACCGCCATCACCGCCCTTGGACTGGTCTTGCAAGGAACCTTGTTAAATGACGACAAGGTGCTGGCGGAGACCATCGTTAACGCCATGTTTGATGGCGGCTTCGTCAGCTCGGTCACCCTGATCGATCCCGATGGCCAGTTGCTGTTTCAGAAGGTCTTCCACTCGACCCAGCAGAATGTCCCCGGCTGGCTTCCCTCGGTTATCGGCATGCCGCCCGTCAAAATTGAGCAAGAGTTGACCGATGGCTGGCGCATGCTGGGCACCCTGACACTGGAGGGGCATAGCGGTTACGCCTACCAGCATCTGTGGAATGCCATCAGCCGCACCGGTCTGGCGCTTCTGGCGGGGCTGTTGGTGTTTACCCTGGTGATCTCCCTAGTCTGCAAACGCCTGCTGCATCCTCTGGAGCAGATCAACCTGCAGCTGATCCGGGTCCGCAAACACCAGTTCAACAGCACCCTGCCCACCCCCTGGTTGCAGGATCTCAAAGAGGTGGCGATCTCCATCAACCAACTGGTCTCCGAACGCAAACGGGATCTGTTGCAACAACGGCTCAAGATCACCCAGCTGGGCAAACAGCTGCCACTGACCCACCCACAGCCGCTGCAAGGGCTAAGCCCGTTGCCGGAAGGCGGGCAACTGCAAAAATTTGTCTCAACTCAAGGGGATATCGCGCTCTATCAGCGCTTCTTGCCCAACCAGCCCCTCGGTGCAGACAGCGATCTCGCGACTATCCAGACCGCTCTGCAACAGTGGCAACACTCCCATATTGAGGGGATCTTGCTGCCCCTCTCCCTGCTTAATCATCCGCAATGGTCAGAGATCGTCCCCCTGCTGAGCCAGGGACGCGGCAAGACGCTGGATTGGCGCTGGGATGTGGCCACGTTCCCCGCCCACGGCCAGTCCACATTGGCCGCGCTACAGGAACAGGGGTGTGAGCTCGCCTTCAGCGCCATTCCCCTCAATGCAGATACCTTCAATCAACTTGACCCGCTCAACCCCATCTTTATCAGCTGCCAGCTGACCGATGCGCCGCTCTACTGGAATCTGCTCTCCCAGACCATGCATGCCGCCGGTTATACCCTGCTGGCGGAATCGGGAGAGTGCCGCGACATCGACAAACTGCGGACCTGGGGTATCGATGGTTATGCCAGGGAGGCGCAATCATGAAAAAGCTCGCCATACTGTTGCCCCTGCTGTGGCAACCCGACCTGATGGCTGAAACCGTGACTATCGCCACCGGTGGTGAGCAGGGAATTTACCATCAGATAACCAAAGAGTTTTGCCGGCTGGCCCACGAGGTCGATGAACAACTTGAGTGCAAGCTACAAGCCACATCGGGTTCAATAGAAAACCTGCAGCGACTGAAGAGCGGCGAGGCCTCCTACGCCATGGTGCAGTCCGACTGGCTGTATCAGGCCAGCAAGGGCTTGGGCCCCTTTGCCACGCAGCCGCAACCTGAGCTGCGCACCCTGTTTGCCACCCATGCCGAGCCCTTCACCATCGTGATCCGTGCCGATGGCGATATCACCTCACTGGAACAGCTCAAGCTCGCCCCCATCGACATGGGGCTGAAAAGCTCGGGAACCCGCCAAACGGCGCTGGCCCTGTTCAACATCTTGGGAGCGAAAGAGCAGGACCTCGACCTGAAGAGCATGGCCAACCTGCCGGATGCGCTCTGCAGCAAGCAGATCGACGCATTTGCACTGGTGATGGGGCACCCTAACCGGATCGTGCTGGATACTGCCAAGCGCTGCCCCGTCAGCTTTCTTGCCATAGAGGGAGCCACCCGGGATCAGTTGCTCAAGGGTGTCAGTTACTACCAGCGCAGTCAGGTGCCCGCCCGCATCTACCCAGGCAATCTGAAGGCGACGCCAACCTTTGCCATCGCCGCCACCCTGGTCACCAATGCTGCCATGCCGGAAGCGTCTGTCTATCGCCTGACCAAGGCCATGCTGACCCAGCAGACCAAGTTCAATGAACAGACTTATGGCTACGCCAATATGTTTCACCGGGCGCGCAATAAAACCGGCCCGGTGCTGAGCATTGAACAGCATCCGGGCGCGGCAAAATATTTCGAGGAGTTGAAAGCGGCGGGCAAGCTATAGCTGACGACGGGGAGAGCGCAGTTGCTCGCTGGAGAAACGAGTCTTCATCGATGTCCACTGCGCCAACCGATCGGCACTCCCCGCCAGCGTCCCTTCCCGGCGTGACTTCATTATCCAGATGCTTTTGGCATCGAAGCTGTACACGGGGATGAGATCGGTACGCTTGCTACCGGGCAGGATCCGGCTGTTGATGTTGTCGAGCACCAGCGGGTCAGATTTGGGGGTCGGGAAGTAGAGCGTCACCATGTGGAACTGGTTGTATTTGACTGCCTTGACATAAGCCAGCCGCAGCCTCTTCTCATCCACCCCCAGCTCCATCAGGGTGTAGTACTTGGCGATGCTGTAATCCTCGCAATCCCCCCCGCGGGCACCGATGAACTCCAGTGGATTGGCCCAATAATCCTCATCCCCCCACAACCTGGGATCCTCGCTGTAGGTCAGATTGTTGAAGTAGTTGTTCACCAGCTCGATCTTCTGCTGGTCGGTAGTGCCCGCTCTGGGGGCCAGCAGGCGAGAAAAAGCCTCGGCCCGCTGAATGGCGCGGCCACCATACACTTCCTGCAGCTTGGCCCGCAGCTCCGGACTGGCAATGTACTCGGAAAGACGCGATGCCTGCACACTGGCGCAACATAGCGCCAGGGTGCAGGCCGGGATCAACAACCATTTCATACCAGACACTCCATGTCAGATGCTGGAGGTCAGTATAGTCCGTCCGGATGAGAGGCTCAGCCGGTGATCAGCGACACTGGGCGAATGCGTCAGCCAGTTGCTGCATGAATTGGGGATAACCATCCGGACCGAGCGGCACCTGTTCACCCACCTCATCCAGCAACAGCACCTTGGCGCCGGTATTGCGCGCCACCGATTCGATCACTGCCGGTGAGAATTGCGGCTCGGCATAAATGCAGCTCGCCTGCTTCTCTTCCAGTGCCTTGCGAATATCCACCAGCGTTTTGGCGCCCGGGCGACGCTCCGGACTCACAGTAAAGTGACCTTTTGAATTCATGCCGTAGTGGCGCTCCCAATAGCCATACGCCTCGTGGAAGACAAAGTACCCCTTCTGGTTCACCGCCTTCATCTGCCCGGCAATCACCTTGTCCTTGGCATCCACCTTGGCATCAAATGCCGCGAGGTTGGCGTCATAGCGAGCCTGATTGGCCGGATCCAGCTTGCCCAATTCGCTTGCGATCGCCTTGGCAATCACCTTGGCCTGCGTCGGGCCAAGCCAGATATGGGGATCGACTCCTTCGTGATGATGTCCCTCATGCCCTTCATGCCCTTCATCATGCTCATGGTCACCGTGCTCGTGGGCAGCGTGGTCGTGATCGTGCGCATCATGATCATGGGAGTCATGACTATCCTGAGTCGCGTAGTTGAACAGCGGCATTCCCTCAACCTGAGTCAGGGTCAATGCATGGGGATGATTGGCCAGCGGCTTGGCCATAAAGCCTTCCAGCTCGGGGCCGACCCACACCACCAGATCGGCACTGTTGATGCTGCGAATATCGGAGGGACGCAGGGAAAAATCGTGGGGAGAGGCACCGGTCGGCAGCAATACCTTGGGCTCGCTCACCCCGTCAGTGATCGCCGCGGCGATGAAGCCGAGCGGCTTGATGGTGGTCAGTACCTCAATGGCACGAACAGGCAAACTCACCGCCAGCAGGGCAGTGAAAAGCGCAATAATTCTCATTGATGAATCTCGTCAGGGGATGAGTATGTGATAATATAACAGCCGCTTTTTGTTATATTATAACTCTCACTGGCTGTAAACCCCGGAGTTGTCATGAGCCAACTGGTAGAGCTGAAAGAGGTCTCTCTCTCGTTTGATGGACGCTCTGTGCTCGACAAGGTCTCCTTTACCCTCAATAAAGGCAAAATCACCACTTTGGTCGGCCCCAACGGGGCGGGCAAGAGCACCCTGAGCAAGCTGGTGCTGGGTCTGCTCACGCCGGATTCGGGCAAGATCACCCGCAGTCGCGACCTGCGGGTTGGCTATGTGCCCCAACGCCTCTATCTGGATCCCACCCTGCCGTTGACGGTGCGCCGTTTCCTGCAACTGGGTAAAAACAGCCGCCTCTCCATCGAGGAAGCGCTGGCCCGGGTTGGCGCAGAAGGATTGCTTGAGAACCGGATGCAAAAACTCTCCGGCGGTGAGATGCAACGGGTGCTGCTGGCCCGCGCCCTGCTGGTCAAGCCCGAGCTGCTGGTGCTGGACGAGCCGGTGCAAGGGGTTGATATCACCGGCCAGATTGAGCTCTATGCCCTGATCGGTCAGCTCGCCGCCGAGTTCAATTGCGCCGTGCTGATGGTCTCCCACGACCTGCATCTGGTGATGGCCAGCACCCACGAGGTGATCTGCCTCAATCGCCATGTCTGCTGTCATGGCGAGCCGGAGAGCGTGGCGCGCCACCCCGAATTTGCCCGTCTGTTCGGGCGACCGGAGCAGGAGGTGCTGGCGGTCTATACCCACCATCACCACTGCGACGGCGAACACCATCATCATGAACCGCAGGCTCCCGTCATCCGCCTGCCCTCTCGCAACAACGCTCACAGCAAATAGCGCAAGCAACAGGACATTCAAGTGGACAGCTTTCTGTTATACGCCCTCGCGGCCGGTCTCGGCATCGCCCTGCTGGCCGGCCCCCTCGGCAGCTTCGTGGTATGGCGCAAGATGGCCTATTTTGGCGACACCCTCTCCCATGCCTGTCTGTTTGGCATCGCGCTGGGCATCCTGCTGCAGGTCGATCTCACCCTGGCGGTGGTGGTCTGCTGCCTCGCCATGGCGATGCTGCTGGTGATCATGAGCCGCAACCAGCAGGTCGCAACCGATACCTTGCTCGGCATTCTGGCCCACAGCGCCCTGTCCCTCGGTCTGGTTACCTTGAGTTTTATGGATAACGTGCGGGTGGATCTGATGGCCTACCTGTTTGGCGACCTGCTCTCGGTACAACCGATGGATCTGCTCTGGATCTACGGCGGTGGCGCGCTGGTGCTGCTCACCCTATGGCGGTTGTGGGATCCCCTGCTCTCCATGACTATCTCGGAAGAGCTGGCGCGGGTAGAAGGGATCCGGGTCGATGTGCTGCGCTGCGTGCTGATGCTGCTGATCGGGCTGGTGATCGCCGTGGCAATGAAGTTTGTCGGCGCGCTGATCATCACCTCCCTGCTGATCATCCCCGCCGCCACCGCCCGCCGCTTCAGTCAGACGCCGGAACAGATGGCCGGCTTTGCCGCACTGATCGGCTGCCTCGCCGTGCTGGGTGGATTGACCCTCTCCTGGTATCAAGACACTCCGGCAGGCCCCTCGGTCGTCGTCTGCGCCACCAGTCTGTTTGTGCTGAGCCAGTTCAAGAGAGCGTAACGGCGCAGGCTAGAGCGGCATGCTCTGGCGTGTCTCCATCATCAGCCACTGGCGCAACCGGCTGATGGCGGGCTCATGGGCCCGCGAGCGCTTGCAGGTAAAGTAGAAGGCATCCCCCGTCTCCAGCTGGTGTACTGGCAAAGCTACCAGCTGGGGATCATCGGGCCGCAGCATGTAGTCATTCACAAATGCCACCCCCTGATCCCAGGCCGCCGCCTCCATCGCCAGCAACACATGGCTGAAGTGGTGCATCCGCGCCTCGTCCGGGATCACCAGCCCGCCCGCCTTGGCCCAGCGCTGCCAATCCTCGCCCCGCGCCTTGTAGATGGACTGCACCGACAGCAACGGCAACTGCCAGATGGCATCCGGCCACTCCCCGCTGACCTGCTGCAACAGGCGGCGACTGCAGACCGGAAAGAGCCGCTCCTGATAGATAAGATCGTGGCAATAGCCCCGCCCGTGGGGCGACACAGTGATAAAGCAGTCCGCCACCCGATCAGAGAGCTCGGGGTCTTCCGCCACCATCTCCAGACTCAAATCCAGTTCCGGGTAAAGCTGGCGCAACCCAGCCAGACGGGGGATCAGCCACTTCACCGCAAACGAGCTGTAGACCGCGAGCCGGACTCGCATCTCGCCGCCACCGCGCAGCTGTTCGCTGCTCTGGGCAATCTGGCTGAGCCCGGCGGCAATCCCCTCGAAATAGCTCTCCCCCTGCGGCGTCAGGGAGAGCAGCCGCCCCTGACGCAGCAGCAAGCGCTCACCCAGAAAATCCTCCAGCAGGCGGATCTGGTGGCTGACCGCGCTCTGGCTGACGTTCAATTCAAGGGCGGCACGGGAGAAGCTGAGCAGGCGGGCGACCACTTCAAAATATTGTACGGCACGCAGGGGTGGCAGCTTCATTATCTAAATATCTCATGAGTGGTCATTTTTTATCATTTTACTGGATAACGGCCCCCGCGCTACCCTCCCCTCATCTGAAGTGGGAGGTGGTATGAATGCAGTAGGGATCGGCATCCTTTATCTGGTGCTGGGCAACATGGTGGCGGTCTTTTCCGATGCACTGGTCAAGGTACTGGAGCCGGATCAGCCCATCTTCCAGTTTGTCTTTTTTCGCCAACTCTCGGCTGCCCTTCTGCTGATGCCCTGGCTGCTCTGGTCATGGCGCCGCAACCCGCCGGTGGCGATCAAGTGGCACCTGCTGCGGGCCCATATCTGGGCGGTTGGCGTCTGCCTGATGGTGGTCGCCCTCACCCGCTTGCCGCTCGCCACCGCCAATGCCTTGTTCTATGCCGCGCCGCTGATGATGGTGCCGCTGGCGGTGTGGATGGCGGGAGAGGCGATCTCGCGCCAGAAGGTGCTGACCGCGCTGCTCGGTTTTATCGGGGTGCTGATCGTGCTGCGCCCGACCGAGGTGAACTGGGCCGCGCTGGCGGCGCTCGGGGTGGCGCTCTCCATGGCGCTCAACAACCTGCTGATCAAGCGGATCCCGCTCAAGCAGCCCATCGCCCAGACCCTGTTCTTCACCAACGTGCTGAGCATGCCCTTCATTCTGGCGCTGGCATTGTGGGAAGGGGGGGACTGGCAGTGGCAGATGTGGTGGCCCGCCTTCGGCTCTTCGGCGCTGATCATGGTCTATGCGGGTTTGTGCGTGGTGGCCTATCGCAAGGCGGAGGCGAGCAAGATCGCCTCGGCGGAGTACACCGGTCTGCTGATGGCGGTAGCCATCGGGGTGTGGCTGTTTGACGAGCAACCGGGGCTGCCGCTGCTGCTGGGGTGCCTCTGCATCATCTTGCCGCTGGTCGCCATGGCCCGCAGCAAACCCAAACCGCTCGCAGAACCGGCTGTTTAACCGCTCAGGGTCGTTCCAGCAAAGGGGCGACCCTTTGCTGCAGATGGGGGACGATCTCATCCTCGAACCAGGGATTCTTCCTGAGCCAGAGGGTATTGCGCGGGGAGGGATGCGGCAACGGCAGCCAGCCGGGGCCATAGTCGGCCCAGCTGCGCACCGTTTCGGTGAGCGACCCCTTGGCTGCCCCCCGCAGGTAGTAGGCTTGCGCATACTGGCCGATCAGCAGGGTCAGCTCGATGTTGGGCAACAGCATCAATACCTTGTCGTGCCAGGTGGGCGCGCACTCGGGTCTGGGCGGCAGATCGCCAGATTTTCCCCTGCCGGGATAGCAGAGCCCCATCGGCATGATGGCGATGCGGGATTCGTCGTAGAAGGTGGTTTTATCGACCCCGAGCCACTGGCGCAGCCTGTCACCGGAGGGGTCATCCCACGGGATACCGCTGGCATGCACCCGGGTGCCGGGCGCCTGACCGATGATCAGCAGCCGGGCACTCTCGGTCCCGCGGATCACCGGACGAGGCCCCAGCGGCAGATGAGCCTCGCACAGACGGCAGGCCCTGATTTGCTCAAACAACTTATCGATTTGCTGCATGATGTTGATAGTACCAGCATTTCCCTGTTTTCCCTCTTGTGGAAACAGGGCGCGCCCCCTACTATCGCCATGGGTGTTTAATTTAATAAACGGACGATAATGAAAAACTGGCTAGGTACAAGCACCGCGACCCTCTCCTTCATCCTGTGGGGGATGCTGCCGCTCTATTATCAATTTATGCCCGAGGTCAACATGTGGGAGCTGATCTCCCACCGGGTGCTCTGGTCTGTGGTGCTGCTGGGTGCCCTGTTTCTGCTGCTTGGCCACAAGGTGCCCTGGGCACAACTGCGCAGCGAGCCGCGCCAGCTCGGCCTCATTCTGTTGGCGGGCCCCGTGATGTCCATCAGCTGGTGCATGTTCACCTGGTGCCTCACCACAGGGCAGGTGCTGACCACCAGCCTCGCCTTCTTTATGACCCCGCTGTTCAATATCGTATTCGCCGTCATCTTCCTCAAAGAGCGGCTCACCCCGCAAAAACATCTGGCGGTCGCCCTGGCGCTGGCGGGGCTCGCCTACATGCTGTTCTGCTACGGCCAGCTCCCCTGGTTCTCCCTCATCATGGGGGCCAACTTCGCCTGCTACGGCCTTATCAAGAAGAAGATCCACTACGACACCGGCACCAGCCTCTATCTGGAAGCCATGGTGCAACTGCCCGTCGCGCTGATCATCATCGGCACGCTGGCATGGCACGGGGAAGGGGCATTCGTGAACGGGGGTCTGGCCGACAAGCTGCTGCTGATGGGCAGTGCTCCCGCCACCCTGCTGCCGGTGGGGCTGTTCTGCTACGCGGTGGCAAGAACCCGGATGAGCACGGTGGGGCTGCTGCAATATATCGAGCCCAGCCTCGCCTTCCTGCTCGCCATCTACTGGTTTGGTGAGGCGCCGGACCCCATCAAGACGGTCGGTTTCGCCTTCGTCTGGTCGGGCTTGCTGGTGAGCCTGCTACCGCTGCACCGGCTCAAGCGCCGCCCTCAGGGCGTACCGCGATAGGACTCCAGTACCTGGTGCCAGCGGGGATCCCGGTCCATCTGCTCGGCGATATCGTTGAGACGAGCATGGAGATCGGCACGAGATCTGGGCACCAGAATATGGCGGGTATAGCTGGATTGGGGAAAGGGCGAGACAAACAGCTTGCCCTCATAGGCCGGGACATGGGTGAAAAACGCGAGGGCCGATCCGGGCACCAGAGTCACATCGATGCGCCCGCGCACCAGCAGATCCAGATTGATCTTCACCTTCTTGGCATCGTGGCGCACCAGCTCCCCCCCGGCTGCCGCCTCATCGATCCCCTGGTAGCGATAGCCCTCCACCCCGCCAAACACCAGCCCCTTGAGGGAATCTGGCCCGCGATAGGTGATCGGCTTGTCGATGCTCGAGATCAGCTCGTTGGTGTCGCGCATCACCGGAAAGGTCCAGAGATAGCGCTCGCGTTGGGGATCCCCCACCCAGGCGGGATTGACCCAGACCACCAGACCGTCGAAGTCGGGATCCGACATCTCCAGCGCCAGCCGGGCGCGATTGACCAGCCAGAGCTCGATCCTGGGTTCCCCCCCCAGCTTTTCATTGAGATACTTGACGAGCTCGTGGCTCAACCCAGCCTCTCCACCGGTATTGAAGGGCGGATGCTGATGGTAATCGTAGAGACGGATCGTCTCCCCCAGAGCCGGGACCGACAACAGTAACCACAACCAGAACCAGACTCTCATCGCACCTCCTTGAGCTGCTTTGAGTTTGGCACAGAGACGTTGAATGAGAGAGTCCGCGACCACCACACCCGCGCCGCAACCACCCGAGCCCTCCCGCTGGTCTGTCTATATGGTGCGTACCGCCAGCGGCCTGCTCTATACCGGGATCAGCACGGATCCGCTGCGCCGCCTGCGCCAGCACCAGAGTGGCAAGGGCTCTCGCGCCCTGCGCGGCAAGGGGCCACTGACGCTGGCATGGCAGCAGGAAGTCGGTGAGAAGGGGGCGGCCCTGCGCATCGAATACCGCCTCAAGCAGCAGCCAAAATCCTTCAAGGAGCAGCTGATCCTGCACCCCGAGCTCTGGCAGAGCTGGAGCCCGCAGTGGTTAGCCGCAGCCACCCGGCCTTGAGAATGACAGGCAAAAAAAGGCCACTCGATGAGTGGCCGAAAAGGGGAAATCAGGGAGCATCACACAACGTCTTGCACAACCTCAGGCGGGTTAGAGGTAGGTATTGGAGCGCTTGCTGCGGTTGCTGATCAGCCAGCAGACCGCCAGCACCAGCAGCAACCAGGGGGCCAGCTTGATGATCAGAGCAAGCATGCCACCCAGCGCCCCAAGCAGCACAAACAGGCCGCTCACCAGCAACATGGCTACCAGGGTAAAACCGGTCAGTGCCATGACCAGCAGCACCACCAGCAAGATGAAAAATTCCAGCATAACTTGCTCCTTATCAGTACCTTGTCTGCCGGCTGGGCAACCCTTCGGTCAATCCAGCCAGCGCTTCAATTCATAACGGGGCGGCATCACCAGCACCGCTAGCAGATAGGCGGCCAGTGCCAGCGGCGGCATCAGGATCAGGGCGAGCAGTGCCACCACCCGCACCGTGACTCTGGAGACCCCCAACCGCCTGGCGATACCGGCGCAGACCCCGGTCAGCTTGCGATGCACCAGATCCTTGGGCCAGGGGCTCATGATTACACCTCCGCCTTCTGGCCTTTGAGGCGAGCCAGCTCGCGCTCGATCTCGTCATTGAGCTCCAGCTCGCGGAACTGGGCCTCCAGCGAGGGATTCTGCCCCAGTGTGGCCGCCTCCAGCTGTGCTTCCAGCTGATCGACCCGGCCCTGAAAACCGTCAAAGCGCGCCATCAGCTCATGCATGCGCTGGTTGTCTACCTGGGCGCGGGCACGAATGCGGCTGTGGGCCGTCTGCTCGCGCAGGGTCAGCAGTTTCTGTTTCTCGCGGGCCTCGGTCAGCTTGGCCGCCAGTCGCTCGCTGTCGGCGGTGAGCTGGGCCAGCACCTCGGCCACCCGGGCCTTGTCCTGCTCCAGCTGTTCACATTTCTTGACCTCCGCCAGCTTCTCGGTGAGGGCGGCACGGGCCAGATCCTCACGGCCTTTCTGGATGGCTAGCTCGGCCTTGGCCGACCACTCCAGGATCTGCGCCTGCAACGCCTGCTGGTGACGTTCCAGCTGTTTCTGTTCGGCAATCACGCGGGCGGCCTGGGTACGCATCTCGACCTGTACCTGCTCCATCTCTTCGATCATCAGGCGCAGCATCTTTTCCGGCTCTTCACTCTTGTCGAGCAGGCTGTGCAGGTTGGCATTAATCACGTCGGTCAGGCGGCTGAATACGCTCATGGTCTGGCTCCTTGTTGATGGGATGGCTATCTCTTCCCATTGCATTACAAGAGCCGTGCCAAGAAAAATTATTGTTGTTTTACATATAGATGGGAGTTTATTGAGGAAATTCAAGAACGGTTTGTTGGTGAAAATAGCCAATCAAGTGGTGATTTTCACCAACAAAAAGGGAGCCGGTGGCTCCCTTGTCGATTCAGCTGCGCTATCCATCAGGCGGCGTGGCTGTGGCCCAGCTTGCTGTCCAGTTCGGCCAGCTTGGCCTCCATCCGGGCACGGCAGGTGTCGGAGAGATCGCGAATGCCGCTGGCACCGTGCTCCTTGCTGCAGACCGGCGCCATCACCTCCACCAGCACTTCGCCGTTGTCCCAGCGATTGAGGTCGACCTGACCGAAGTAGCTGGAGCAGACGATGGGCACCACCGGCACTTCAGCCTGCACCGCAGTGTGGAAAGCGCCCGCCTTGAACGGCAGCAGGCCGCGCCCCTTGGAGCGGGTCCCCTCCGGGAACATCCAGATGGAGGTGCCGCGATTCTTGATGCGATCCACTACCTGACCGATGGTGCCGATGGCACGGGAACGGTTGGAACGGTCGATCAGCACGTTGCCGGAGAGCCAGAAGATAAGGCCGAACAGGGGCAGCCAGAGCAGGCTCTTCTTGCCGACCGCCACCACACCAGGCTGCACCGCACCGGTCACGGTGAAGATGTCGAAGTTGCTCTGGTGGTTGCAGACGTAGACCGCCGGGCCGACCGATTTGACCTCGTCGGCCACCGTCACCTTGACTCGCAGCCCGATCAACGGGCAGACCGCGTGATACATGCGGGCGAAGACATAGACGTTGTTGGGATGACGCGGACGAACCAGACAGAGCAGCAGGCCGAACAGGAACCAGAAAATGAGCAGCAGACCAAGCAGCAGCACACGGGCAATTTTGAGCATCGAACACCTCGAGTTTTAACTCGGCGCAGTATACTGATCCCCCTTTTAGCGAACAAGCGTTCGCCAGACAGAACTGACCCCCCCGCATCGCGCATATGGTCTTATCGAATCCCGCTGACTTGCCCCTGACATTATTGATCGATAGGATATGCACCATTCAACAGGGTAGGGCGAGCATGATTTTGCGACAACGCGTGGCGACAAGACTCCTGCTGCTGGTCTGCATTCTGGTGCTCAACTGTGCGGCCCAGCCGCTGGCACGGCTGGCCCAACTCGATCAGGCCCTCAGCTGTCAGGCACTGCCTGTTCCAAGCGCCGCGGCGGATCAAGAGGATGCCAAACCGGCCAGCCCGCAGCCCACCAGTTGCCAGCTCAATGGCAAGTGGCTGAGCGCCGCTACCCTGCTCTGCGTTGAACAGATCTTCTTTGCCATCGCCTTCGTGATTGCCCTGCTGGCGCCGCTGTCGCGCCGCTCACCCGCGTTGCCCCCACCTCGGAACATATCTCCGCCTGAACGGCGACTGCATCTTACTCTCTGTGTCTGGCGAGAATGAGTTAGCCGCGGTTTACACCACCCTAACTTCCATTTTCAAGAGACAGACAAATGTCAAACATCATCAAGACGGCCCTGTTGATGGGCGGTCTGCTGTGGCAATCCATGGGATTGGCCAGCGACACCGGCTGGCTTGCCAGTCCCCGGAACGATCACGCAAAAGTGCGGCTGCAAGCCGACGCCCGTGATCCCGCCCAAACGCGCGTGCTGCTGACCCTGGAGCTCGAATCCGGCTGGAAAACCTATTGGCAGAACCCGGGGGAAGGCGGCATTGCCCCTGAAATATTCTGGGATGACCCGCAAGCGGCGCAGCAGTGGCATTGGCCCGTACCGGAGCGGTTTGAGGTCAGCGGCATCTCGACCCAGGGCTATCAGAAGACCGTCAGCCTCCCCATCACGCTTGCCCACAGCCGCCGCGAGGCACTGACGGGCACCCTGCGCCTTTCAACCTGTAGCAATGTCTGCATCCTGACTGACTACCCCTTCACCCTGGCGCTGGATGGCACTGCGCCGGAAGGGTTCGACTTTGCCTACGCCCAGGCGATGAGCACGCTGCCACAAGCCATGCCGGAGACCGTCATCCTCAACGCGGGTTATCAGCAAAACCAGCTGCAGCTGACTGCCGACAACCCGCAGGGCTGGCAGGATCCGCAGATTTTCCTCCAGCGGCTGGAGGGCGCCGAATTTGGCAAACCCGAGCTGGAGGTACAAGACAACACCCTGATCGCCCGCATTCCGGTCAGCGATGGCTGGCAGGGCGATGCGCCCGACATCCGTAACCAGCCACTCGGCTTGGTACTGGCCAACGGTGAACAGGCTTGGCAGAGCGAACTCAAGATAGGTGACCCGCTGACCCTGCCGAGTCAGGGCCACTCGCTGCTCTGGCTGCTGGGCGCCGCCCTGTTGGGTGGCCTGATCCTCAATCTGATGCCCTGCGTGCTGCCGGTGCTGGCACTGAAGCTGGGATCGGTGTTGCAGCTGGAAACCCGTGAGCGCCGTCCGGTTCGCCTGCAATTTCTGGCGGCCAGTGGCGGGATTATCGTCTCCTTCTGGATGCTGGCAGCCATGAGCACCCTGCTGCGCGCCACGCAAGGCGCTGTCGGTTGGGGCATCCAGTTCCAGAGCATCTGGTTTATCGGCTTTATGGTGGTGGTGACGGCGCTGTTCTGCGCCAACCTGCTGGGGCTATTCGAGATCCGGCTGCCCAGCAATCTCAGCACCCGCCTCGCCACCAGCGGCGGCAACGGCCTCGGTGGCCACTTCCTGCAGGGGAGTTTCGCCACCCTGCTGGCGACCCCCTGCTCGGCCCCCTTCCTTGGCACCGCGGTCGCCTTTGCGCTGGCGGCCCCCATCGGTCAGCTGTGGCTTATCTTCACCGCGCTTGGCCTCGGCATGAGCCTGCCCTGGCTGCTGATCGCCGCCTTCCCCCGTCTTGCGCTCTGGCTGCCGAAGCCGGGCCGCTGGATGGGACGACTGCGCATGCTGCTCGGCCTGATGATGCTGGGATCCAGCCTCTGGCTGCTCAGCCTGCTCGGCAACCATGTCGGTCAATTCTGGATGCTAATCCTGATGGCGCTGATGCTGGCTGCCCTGCTGCTGGCCGTCGTGTGGCGCCATGGCATCCGGGGCGTGACCCTGGGGTTGGCGCTGGGCTGTTTACTGGGCGGGGCCCTGCTGCTGGGCGGCGCCTTTACGATGGAAGGAAAACCCCAGCGAGATACCGTCAACTGGCAGCCGCTCACGGAGCAAGCCATCCAGAATGCGCTGGCCCAGAACAAGCGGGTCTTTGTCGATGTCACCGCTGACTGGTGCATTACCTGTAAAGCCAACAAATTCAACGTACTGCTGCGAGATGACGTGCAAAGCGCGCTGAGCGCCCCCGATGTGGTGGCCCTGCGTGGGGACTGGCGCCGCCCCTCTGCCAGCATCGCCGACTTCTTGCGCCAACGCGGTAGCGTGGCCATTCCCTTCAACCAGATCTACGGACCCGGCCTGCAGGGTGGCGAGATCCTCTCGCCCCTGCTGGACCGCCCGACCCTGCTTGCCACCCTGGCGCAAGCAGGCATTGCCACTTCTCAAGGAGACACCAAATGAAATCAACCCTGAGCGCCCTGCCCCTGTTGGCCTCTTTCTGTACAGCCCTGCTAACTCCGGCCCTGCACGCCGCCCCCTTCACTGCGGAGCAGGAGGCGCGCATCAAGGAGCTGATCCGCGAAACCCTGATCGCCAACCCCAAGATCCTCGACGAGGCAGCCGAATCCTGGGAGAAGCAGAACGCGGCGGCCCAGCAGGCGCAGCTTGGCAACTTCATCAAGGGCAACAAGGATGTGCTGTTCAACAGCGCCACCAGCCCGCGCATCGGCGCCAAAAACCCCAAGCTGACGCTGGTGCTGTTCACCGACTACAACTGCCCCTACTGCAAGCAGTTCGATCCCCAGCTGACCAAGCTGCTCAAGGCCTATCCGGACGATCTGGGGCTGGTGATCAAGCTGCTGCCGTTCAAGGGGCAGACCTCCGCCAAGGCGGCTCAATACAGCCTGACCCTGTGGCAGCAGGATCCAGCCCGCTTCCTCGTCCTGCACGACAAGCTGATGAGCAAGCAGGGGATGCTGACCGAGGCAGACATCAACAAGGCGCTGGCGGCCACCGGCAATGTGGCGCTCAAACCGGAGGGCAAGGCGACCGAGGAGCTGCGCAATAGCCTGCGCATCGGCACCATTCTCGGGGTACAGGGCACACCGGCGACGCTTATCGGCAACCAGCTGGTGCCGGGCGCCATCCCCTATGAGGAGCTGGAGCAACTGGTGCAAGCCGAACTGGCCAAGCTGGGGTAAGGGATGACAACAATCAATCCTCAACCCCGCTGGCGACGCTGGGGCAAAGAGGCACTCTGGCTGCTGCTGATGGCGCTGGTCATCTCGACCCTGCTGGATCTGTGGCGCAGCCCGACCCTGCCTGAAGGGGCGATGAGCGCCCCCGTCACCCTGCAGGATGGCAGCAACACGGATCTCGCCACCTTAAGTCAGGGCAAGCCGCTGCTGGTCTACTACTGGGCCAGCTGGTGCGGCGTCTGCCGCTTCACCACCCCGACCATGCAGCAGCTCGGGCAAGAGGGTGAAAACGTGCTGACGGTGGCGCTGCGCTCCGGCAATTCGGAGCAGTTAGGCAAGGGGATGGGCAAGAAGGGGCTCACCTTCCCGACCCACAATGACGAGTCGGGGGATCTGGCCGCCAAGTGGCAGGTGGGCGTCACCCCGACTTTCCTCGTCATCAAGGATGGCAAGCTGGTGAGCAGCACCACCGGCTGGAGCTCGAAGTGGGGCTTGCAGCTGCGGCTCTGGTGGGCGTCGCTCTAGCCACGCAACATCGTTGCCTTCAACATGGCCATCCCTACCGGATGGCCATTTTTTCATCGCCTTCCCGTGCGCGGCCCTTGCACTGGCCAGACCGACTGGCAACAATAGACGCTCAACTGACACCTCTTCATCCCGCCCCTTAATTCGTCGCCCAATTCATCGCTTTGGGGGGCCGTTTCCGTTAAAATGACGGGTTTTTGCCGTGCCTGGTTTGCCAATCCCCACCATCAGGCACCCGCAGTGTGAATCCGATGATGCCAGTGATGCAGGATCTGCCATGAACAACTACTTTCGGGTGCTGGGCGTCAAGTCCAACGCCAACGAAAACGACATCAAAAAAGCCTATCGCCGGCTGTCGAACCAGTACCACCCCGATAAGCTGTTAGGGGCGAGCGAAGAAGAGCGAGAGCTGGCAGCCATCAAGCTGCACCAGGTAAAGCAGGCCTATGAAGTGCTGTCCGACCCGAAGCAGCGCGCCGCCTTTATCAAGGATTTCAACAACGTTATCGTGACCGATCCCGCTGCTGCCATGCAGGAGATGTGGGATCAGTTCTACCCCTGATGCCGACGCAGGAAAGAAGAGCCACTATGCACAAAAAATGGGATCAGGCGCGTATCAAAGCGCTGATAAGTGACGCGAGCGAGAACATCGAATCCTACCGGGATCAGGATGACCCCAAGGCGCTGGAACAGTTCACCGGCCAGATGAAGACCCTGCTGCTGGCCGATATGAGCATGCTGGAGTTCATGCCGGAATACCTGCCGCTGGCCCTCTATGGCCGGGTGCAGTTTCCGGCCAAGACCAAGCCCGAGTGGAACAAATGGCTCACCGGCGGCGTACAACCCTCATGGGACGAATTCAAGGTGTCGGTGGCGTTCAACAATGCCGACCTGCCGCTGGTCAAGGCGGTACGGGCCCAGAGCGAAGATCAGCTGATCGAAGCCTGCGCCGTGCTGTTCCAGCTCGACAACCCGCTGCCGCGCGGTGGCCGCCGTGCCGATGACGACTATGAACTGCGTGACGACGAAGATGAAGACGGGGAAGATGCCGACGCCGACTACAACGGTGATGGTGACGACGACGGCGATCAGGATATGTACGACGAAGTACGTTTCTAATTGGGGCAACGCATGAACAACAGTCTGATAGAAATTACCGCCATCGAGATCAAAGAGCTGGCCGTTATCGAGCCGAAGCAGGCCAGCGAGAAGTTCGAGCTGATCGCCAAGACCATGTCCGATGAGCAGCTGGGCGAAGTCATTGAACAGATCGATATCGTCACCCTGACCCAGATCAACGGCCAGCATGACATGTCCTTCCCCTCCATCATCGCGGAGCTGATGACCCCGGAGCGGATCCGCGACATCGTCTGCCAGCAGCCCCTCTACTGGGAAGAAGCGATCAAGAACAACGCCGAAGAGCTGCAGCAGCACACCTTCGACTTCCTCAACTACCTGATCCGCACCCAGGATAGCGAAACGAAGCAGCGCGAGATCCTCGAGTGCGTCGCCGACGATCCGGCCGGTCTTTTCTACCTCGCCATCCCCTTTATCGAGTTCTACCGTGGCGATCGCTACGAGGATGAAGAGGGCTTCCACGACCCGCTGCACGCGGAAGAGGAAGATCTGGAAGAGGCGCTCTCCTACAGCAACCGCCAGCAGAGCGAAGATGCCCACGACTACGCACTGGATGACCCGCGCAGCCTGTTGATGCTGATCCGCGAGCTGGCCCCCGAGGTGGAGAAATCCATCAAGGCGCTGCTGCGCAATGAGCACTCCAGCTGGGAAGGGATCATCAACAAGTTCGCCAGCGAGCTGGTTATGCAGGCCAAAGAGAAGAACAAGGTCGAGGACGAGTACGCCGAAGTCGACGACATGTTCAGCTTTCTGGATTGAGGAACCCCGCAATGCAACTAGTGATACGCGA
Source organism: Aeromonas allosaccharophila (assembly GCF_016026615.1). Classification (NCBI taxonomy): domain Bacteria; kingdom Pseudomonadati; phylum Pseudomonadota; class Gammaproteobacteria; order Aeromonadales; family Aeromonadaceae; genus Aeromonas; species Aeromonas allosaccharophila. The sequence continues at coordinate 2,891,309 of NZ_CP065745.1, forward strand.
CGTCAATCAAGGCCCCTTTCTCACTCAGGTGCTGCGCTTTGGCCGCGACAACGAACTCTTGAGCCAGCAGCAGCTCGCCGCCATCAAGGGCAAGGCGGTGCTGATGAGCCTGAAGTTCGCCGACAAGTACTACAACAAGTACAAGATGCACCTGCTGGAGCAGGCCGCCCACGACGTGATCGGCGTGGTGAGCCTCGGCCTGCAGGAGCTCTCCCAGCGCGACACCGCAAAAGCGCTCGCCCTGCTGCAAGCGCCGGAAGGGCCCATCAAGCCGTTCCAGAAAGGGTGGTCGATGCTGATCTCCGTCAGCAGCAAGCAGCCCGGCGGCAACAACCTCTTTGGGGATGTGGACGCCCGTCTGCTGGACAAGATCTCCAGCCCGCCGGACGTGGAAGAGTGGCAAGGGTGGCAGGAGTACGAAAAGGCGCTGGCCGAGCATAACAAGGTCCGCCTGATGACCCTGCTGGATCAGCACTGCTTCGCCTGCGAAAACGACCACCCGACCATGGAAGACAAGCTGGCCGAAGCGCTGCTCTACCGCATTCTCTGCGGCAATGGCAGCGGCGCCGCCAAGCTCAAGGTGAAGCAGGATCTCAAGCGCAAACTGGCGCGGGAGATTGAGCTCAACGAGGCGTGGTACGACACCGACTATCTGGCCGCCCAGCTGGAGCTGCTGCTGGCAGAGCTGCCGGGCGAACTGATCGCCGGTCTGCGTCAGGATCTCAGCAAGGGGTTTGTCCCCAACCTGCTGCACACGCTGGGCTTTGTGCGCCAGTACCAACTGCTGCAAAAAGAGAACGCCTCGCCGGAGAAGCTCGACAACTTCGAAATGCGCGCCGGTCTCAAGCACCCGCTGCTCGGCTGGCCGCTCTACCACGACTTCTAAGGCCGCTTTCGTCGCCCCTTCAGTCGCACCACAACGCCCGGCCCGCCGGGCGTTGTTATATCTGGCGACAAGCACCTCCCCTCACCCTGCCCCTCTCCCAAGGGGAGAGGGAATACGCGCAAGCTACCCTCAGGCCGCCCCTCCTCTCCCCGATATTTATTCACTCAACGCTTGCAGATGAATAAATGACATACGACGTAACAGCCGGGTTGTCGTGATGTGATGGGGTAATAAACGGGATGGAGATCGCACCACAGCGCAGAAATTGGCACAAAAAGACCGACAAGATCACATCAGACGCACCGCAATCGCATGGCAAACCGGGCTGAAATCACGACCTTTCTCGCATAAAAAGGCGGAATAGATCAATAAAAAGCAATTAATCGCGCCGGATTAAATTTAAGGTCTGGCAATTTGATCGGGCAGGTCGCTAAATGACAGACCAGCCTTGAAACCAGCATGGAAGCGCCAAAGGCTAGCCGGCAGCAGACCGGTACGCTCTCAGGATGAGTTGTGATTTTCTCTTCTCACAGGAGACAGACCGTGAGCGCTTCGACACCACACCCTCATCACGCCGCCGTCCCACCCGGCTCAGGCGCCCTGTTCTTTATCCAGACCTTCGCCACCCTGGGTTTTGCCGTGCTCTACTCCACCCTGGTGCTCTACGCCACCAAGCGGCTCGGCTTTAGCGAATCCCAGGCCAACGCCATGATGGGGATCTTCGGGGCCTTCAACTACGGCCTGCACCTGTTTGGCGGCTACCTCGGCGGGCGTTACCTCAGTAACCGCAACCTGTTCGTGATGGGGATGGTCTTGCAGGTGATCGGCTGCTACCTCATCGCCGAGATGGGCATCACCGGCCTCTACTGGGGGCTCGCCATGTTCCTCACCGGCAGCGGTCTCAACGTCACCTGCCTCAACATGATGCTGACCCAGCGCTTCGCCCCGGACGATCACCGCCGCGAGAGCGCCTTCCTGTGGAACTACGCCGGGATGAATCTGGGCTTCTTTATGGGCTTCTCGGTGGCGGGCTACTTCCAGCTCACCGAGGATTACCGCACCCTGTTCCTGTTTGCGACGCTGGGCAACGTGCTGGCCATCATCGCCACCCTGTGCTTCTGGCCGATTCTGGCGGATATCAGTACCCCGCTGCGCCATATCAAAGGGAGCGCCTTCTACCGCCGCATGCTGGCCGGGATCGCCATTCTGGCCATGCTGGTGCCGGCGCTGCGCCTGCTGCTGACCCACGCCAGTTTCAGCGGCAGCTTCGTGCTGATCCTGGGCGCCGTGGTGCTGGTGCTGCTCTGCGTGATGACAGCCCGCCACCCGGACGCCGCCGAGCGCAGCCGCATGGTGGCCTACCTGATCCTCGCCCTTGGCTCCCTCATCTTCTGGTCGCTCTACCAGCTGGCGCCCATGGGGCTGATGCTCTTCTCCGAGCACAACATCAACCTCAACGTGTTCGGGTTGCGGGTCGCTCCCCAGTGGATCCAGAACATCAACACTATCGTCATCGTCATCGGTGGCCCGCTGATGGCGCTGCTGTTCAAGCGACTGCGCGAACAGGGGTGGAATATCGACATCCCCTCCCAGTTTGCCGCCTCCCTGTTCTGCATGGGACTCGGCATGCTGGTGCTACCGATCGGCATCCATCTGGCGGGGGCCGACGGGCTGGTCGCCTTCAAGTGGATCGCCATCAGCTATGTGCTGCAGAGTCTGGGCGAGCTGCTGATCTCCCCCATCGGCTACGCCATGATTGGCAAGCTGGCCCCCGCCAACCTGCAAGGCTTGATGATGGGCTGCTGGATGATGGTGACCGGCGTGGCCTCGGTACTGGCGGGCTATGTCTCCGGCGCCATGCCGCAAAATATCGGCAGCACCCCGGCCGCCACCAACCCCGGTTACAGCTCGGTATTCAATATGCTCGGCCGGGGCTCGCTGGCGGGCGGCGTGGTGTTGCTGCTGCTGGTGCCCCGCCTGCGCCAGCTGATCGCCTCCAAAATCACCCCACCACCGACGGCGACAGCCATTCCTGTCTAATCGGGCTCAGGCCAGCCATTTCACTGGCCCCTGCCAGAACGAACGGCTGAATCAGCAACGCTGCTGCTAATGCAGAGGGCCCCGCCATTATGGATGGCGGGGCCCTCGTTTTTTGGCGGGGTTGATGGCCCGCACCGGTTGGAACATATCCGCTCAGGCTTCGCTAATCAGCGCAAATCGCCTTATCCAGCAAGGCAATCCGGTTACCTTCAGTGTCCTGAAACTCGGCCACCGTGATGGCTTCTCCCACCCGGGTCACGGGGTAAAGCAACCTGGCGCCCGCCGATAGGGCATCCGCCATCACCCGCTCAATATCGTTCACCGTCAGATAAATACGCGTGCCATCCAGACTCGGGACATAACTCTCCCCTCTGGCCAACGCACCAGAGCAGCCTTCGGCACCGTCAATAAGCGGAAATAGCGCCATTTCATTGCCATCGATCTGCACCCGTTCGAACTCGATATCAAAAACGGCAGAATAGAAGGCGATTGCTCGCTGCATATCCGTTACCGGAATCTCGAAATGCATCCCAATATTGACCATCGAACCTCTTCCTTGTTAGTTAGCGATAGCACCGTGCAGGCAGGATCATGCCCCCATTATTGCCATGAAGCCATCCATCAGAGCCACGCAGACGGGTCAAAAGACCAGATGGTGTGCTGAGAAACCCGAGCACAAAGGGGACAAGAGACAAACCATGTGCAGTGAGGTGACCTGCACAACCCATTGCCGCGGCGACCTCGCGGGGCACAACCTTGGTGTACGATTGTCTGCACCACACCCGAATACATATCGAGAGACGCCATGAGTGAAGATCAATCTGCCGCCATGCCGGTATTGAATGACAAGGATGGCTATGGTTTCGAGCACAAAAGTGCCGGGGATTTTCCCTTTTATCGCGAGGGGCCACATGCATTATCTGCCCGCCACTGGGTAGTGCTCCTGCTGGGTGCGGCGCTGGGTTTCTCGATGCTGACGGTGCCGGTCGCATTTTTTAAAACCACCATGGGCGGCTTTGTTCCCGCCATCCTGTTTCCGCTAATCCCGCTGGCCGTGCTCGCCATCATGGTGGGTAAAGGGTGGCGCGCCCTGTTTCGCACGCCGACATGGCGGGATGTTCTGCTGATGGTGGCGATTGCCGGCGCCAATATTCTGGTCTCCTTTACCGTTGCATTGTTGCTGCAGCTTGTTTTCAAGATGAATGCAAACCCGGCCAACGCCCTGCTGGCAGAGGCCTCCGATACGGCCCTCATCCTCTTTTATTTAAAAACGGCCCCGCAGCTGTTCGGTGAGGAGGTAGTCTCCATCTTGCCGTTTCTGGCAGTGCTCTGGTTTTGTCACCAAAGACTCGCCATGGCGCGCAAGCGTGCCATTATCACCGCCTGGCTCTGTACTGCGCTTATCTTCGGCGCGTTGCATCTGCCCACTTATGAGTGGAATTTCGTGCAATGTTTTCTGGTTATCGGGACGGCCCGCATTGTGCTGCTGAGTGGCTACATCATTACCAAAAATATTTGGGTATCGACCGGCGCACACATTATCAATGACTGGCTGCTATTTACCATCATGGCGGCATTTCTGGGCGCTCACGCCGCCGGGTAGGGGCACCATTGCACCGGAGCCTCGCGGATTCAATAGCGGTGCAATTTCATTGCACCCTACGGCTACCTCCCCTCACCCTAACCCTCTCCCAAGGGGAGAGGGGACAAGTGCCTGCCAACCTTTGGCCATAGTTGTCACGCCATTCCAAAATCGCTGCGATCCGGGTTCCCTTCTCCCACTCTTTGCCATAGATAAGGGGAGAGGGGTCGGGGATGTGGGGGAGCAAGCCATCGACAAACAGCAGAGCGTCAAATAAAACAGAGGCAAGTAGGGTCGATTAGCGAAGCGTAATCCTCCGCACAGCAATCTCAGTGACTATGGATATAGAGAAGAGATCAGCTGGAGCACCAATAGAATGGCGACAGCCTGTTTTCGCGATCGTCTGATTACGCTTCGCTAATCAGACCTACGGCCCTGATCGCCTCAAAAATCACCCCGCCTCCGGCAGGGGCTGCCATTCCCGTCTGATCGGGCCAAGCCATGTGACCGGCCCCAACCAGACTGAACGGCTGAATCAGCAACGCTGCTGATAATACAAAGGGCCCCGCCATCATGGATGGCGGGGCCCTCGCTTTTGCCGAGATAGATAGCTTTTTCCAGGCTGGCAGAGTGGCGAAGAAGGTGATTTTTCCACCAACTCAGCCAATCAATTTATAGCTGTCACACCCATGAATCAAGCCACCGCCTGACTAATTTAGCCAGTATCCTACACGTTTACTGCTCCCCCCCTTCTCTGTACAACATCACGTCTAAATAACCAGTTTACGTTAATTTATGAATCGCTTGGATAATCACACCCTTTTATAAACAGTAACTCCTCTCGTAATATTAGTACCGTTTACACTACCAACAACTCTATATTCAAAATCTGATTCAAAATCACCCCAGACTGACCTCACAACATCTTCCAATTTATTTTCATAGTTTATTTTTGAGGACGTAATTGAAGTAATGAGATAATCAAATCCATTATTATCCTCATTTCCAAAGAATACCCTCCTCAATGGGATAATTATAGTGTCATCATTCAATATAAACTCATCATCAAATTCTGAGTTCTTTACATCATCATCCTCTTCATAATCCACCATACCATTAAGAGCATAAAACTCATTATGGATAGATAAAAATTCCCTTATATCACCTATTGAGCTTCGCTCTTCACCAATAAACCATACATGTAAATCTTCATCAGGAATCAGAATATGCAGCCGAAGTAAATGTACATTTGATAATTTTGGTTCATTTCTAACTATACTTCGCGCCCAATCTCTCCATGATTCTAAAGGATAATGGGGGACGGCATCATTTCTCTCTGCCTTACCGTTATTCTCTTGTGAAACGCACACTCCATGAAGACCATATAGTTCACCAGCCATCGCACCTTTGTAAGTCACAGTTGCATGAGGTCTATCCGACTTATAAAAATATACAAGGTCGGCGGTCCTTAATCGACCAACTACATTTCCATCATAAGAAATAGGATAAAGTGCTCCTTTTACCTTGCTACTATTAACTCTAGATAGTAATTCAGCATCAGGTATTTCTACCCAGTCATTAGCTTTAATTATTTTCTTCTTTCCTCCATTAAATTCCAATGTAATATCTATCTCACAAGCAGGCAGTATCCATTTTATTAACCTCACAAACTCTTGCTCAACCTTCTCACTATCATGTAGCTCTTCGTCATTTGTTAGTGACAAAATATCTAAAAGCACTTTGTCGTAAATAATAAAAGAAACCATAGTGCCATGCTTCTTTAATTGCTCTTGGTCAATCGGTCTAGATATAAAAGGTCTCTCTGTAAGTCCATTTTGAAACGTCAATTTCCAGTGAGTATGGTTTTCATCCAGTTTTGACTTATATCTATTGGTTATGACCGTTACTTGATTTGACAACATAAAAACTGAATAGAACCCAATGCCAAACTGACCTATAGAACTAAATCCAGTTTGAGCTAGTCTAGGATGTTCGTATCTAATATCATCATCACTCCATAAAGACTTACCGAAGTCGAGGAGTATATTAGATAGGACATATCGACTCATACCGAGACCGTTATCTGTTATACTTAAACGCCAGCTGTGATCATCATTTTTTTCTAATTTTAGAGCTATAGCACCTTCTTGGTCATCAAGATAGCCTAAATTCCTAGCAGCAATGACTGCATCAAATCCATTCTGTATTAATTCTCTAATTCCAACATAGTTATTTTCTCCATACAGAGCCCGTCCTCCCAAAGTAGAGATTAACCTCGGTAAATTACTGACATGTAGAGATATATCTTCTGGCTCCCATCCATCAGCTTTAACATATTTAGAGAAATTCTCAGGAGAGTCAACACCTAATACTTTTGTTGCGGTAAACGGAGCTCTCCCTGCATCAGACAAATAATTCAATGCATCCTGCAATTCATTGTTAATCATTTTTGCAGTATCAAATGCCAACCACCAAGATGATCTCTCATCTTTAGAGAATGAAGAGCCTGAAGATATTCTAAGAGATTGATTATCACTTAAAGTCACTCTTCCTAGCTTGTTTTGAAAGTGCCAATGCGACCTGGAGACTCCTTTGGGGGTCATATAATTATACGAATAAATTGGTGCCCTTCTGGAGTCAATGTGTGCAGCATCTGCCGTACGTAATAGAAAAGCAATTTTTAGAGCATCAACCTCTAACCCACTATCGGCAAAGAATCCGGGAGCATTAATTTTTCGATTTAAAAAAGTTTCATATACCTTTTTAGCACTCCAGTGGTGACTTTCAGCAATTTCACCTATTAGCTCTGAATAATAGTTTCTTATTTCCTCATCAGAAACAAGAAAATAATAATTATTTGAGGCTTCTGATTTCCAAGACCGGTTGATAATAGTTCTTGCTTGATTTGCATGTAGCTGTCTTATAATTTGAAAGAAAGCCATTTTTTCATCGTCAGATCCCTCCGCAGGCTCAACGCCATCAAACCAAAGAGAAATTAAGTCTTTCCATTCATCTTTAACTTTCAGCCCACTGAATCCACCTTCATAAGCAGCATTAACGTGAGCTGCATCATGTAGCAGAAAGGCTCCTCCCAATACATATGCCTCCGCTGGATTTAAATATGGCTTGTCTCCGACAATTTGATCTGCTACTTCCCATAATGAATCAATATGTGATATGTCATGTATTGTTAACCCAGGGAGTTCCACTTCAATATTTTTAACTAATGGTTCAATTTTCCTTCTGAAGTCAAAGAAGCTACTCCTCAACCTCTCCACATCCTCGTTATCATTCTGTCCAAGAGTACGCACCCAAAGTTTAGTTTTTTCAAAAAAATACGCCACAAAAACTCCTTTTGATTAAATGTGAAAAGTAGCATGACAATACTATCAGTTTTGGTTTGCCATCAATAAATTCATAATTTAATTATAAAAAACCTGTGACCAAGGTGTAATGGAACGCCTATAAAACTCAATTCAATACTATAGGTTTGCTTATGTTAAAAGGGCGCTTGCGCGCCCTTCTATATTAATTACCCTTCCTGATTTTCCCCCGCGACCGGTTCGGCACCGGCGGCGGGTTCAATCTCTATTCTGTCTACCCGCTGCAAACCGCGGGGCAACTTGGCGCCACGGCGGCCGCGCTCGCCGCGGTAGTAGTCAAGATCAGAGGGCTTGAGGGTCAGCTTGCGCTTGCCGGCAAACAGGGTGACATATTGCCCCTGCGGGATAATGGCGGCCATCACCATAAACTCTTCCCGCGCTTTCACGCGAGCCGACGGTATGCTGATCAGCTTGTTGCCCTTGCCCTTGCCGAGTACCGGCAAGGTGTTGAGCGGGAACAGCAGCATGCGCCCTTCGTTGGAGATGGCCATGCAGAGATCGGTCTCTGGCGAGCCGATCTTCTGGGGCGCCATCACCTGACCCCCTTCCGGTACTGTGAGCAGCGCCTTGCCGTTCTTGTTCTTGCCGATGAGATCGTCATAGGTGCAGACAAAGCCGTAACCGGCATCGGAGCAGATAAGGTATGGCTCACCCTCGTTGCCCATCACCAGATGGCGCACCTCTTCCCCGGCCCCCAGCGCAAAGCGGCCGGTGAGCGGTTCGCCCTGACTGCGCGCCGATGGCAAGGTGTGGGATTCAAGGGCGTAGGTTCGGCCCAACGTGGAGAGGAACACCGCCTGCTGGTTGCTGCGGCCACAGGCGTGAGCCAGATAGCTGTCCCCCGCCTTGTAGGAGAGCCCCGCCACATCGACATCGTGGCCCTTGGCGGCGCGCACCCAGCCCTTGTCGGAGAGGATGACGGTGACCGGTTCGCTGGGAATAAGCTCTTTCTCGGTCAGCGCCACGGCGGTGGCACGCTCCACCAGCGGAGTGCGGCGATCGTCCCCGTACTTCTCGGCATCGGCCAGCAGCTCTTTCTTGAGCAGGGTGTTGAGGCGGCGCTCGGAGCCCAGGATCAGCTCCAGCTTGTCGCGCTCTTGCGCCAGTTCATCCTGTTCGGCGCGCAGCTTGAACTCTTCCAGCTTGGCCAGATGGCGCAGTTTCAGCTCGAGGATCGCTTCGGCCTGGGTTTCGCTGATATTGAAGCGCTCCACCATCACCTTGCCCGGCTCATCCTCGGTGCGGATGATCTCGATCACCTCGTCGATGTTGAGGTATGCCACCAGCAAGCCTTCGAGGATGTGCAGGCGAGCCAGCACCTTGTCGAGGCGGAATTGCAGACGGCGACGCACGGTCTCGCGGCGGAAGATGATCCACTCGGAGAGGATCATCTTGAGGGTCTTAACCTGCGGCCGGTTGTCGAGGCCGAGGATGTTGAGGTTGACCCGGTAGTTCTTCTCCAGATCCGTGGTGGCGAACAGGTGGGCCATCAGCCCCTCTACATCCACCCGGTTGGAGCGGGGGATGATCACCAGACGGGTCGGGTTTTCGTGGTCCGATTCATCGCGCAGGTCGGTCACCATCGGCAGCTTTTTCGCCACCATCTGGGCGGCGATCTGCTCCATGATCTTGGCGCCGGAGGCCTGATGGGGCAGCGCTGTGATGACGATGTCGCCATCCTCCTCGCTCCAGACCGCCCGCTGCTTGATGGAGCCCTTGCCGGTCTCGTAGATTTTGCGGATGTCGTCGCGCGGGGTGATGATCTCGGCGTTGGTCGGGTAGTCCGGCCCCTGAATGTGCGCCATCAATGCATCGAGCCCCGCATTGGGGTTGTCGAGCAGTTCGGCGCAGGCGTAGGCCACTTCCCGCGCGTTGTGGGGCGGAATGTCGGTCGCCATCCCCACTGCGATACCGGTCACCCCGTTGAGCAGGATGTGCGGCAGGCGAGCAGGCAGCACCACCGGCTCCTTCATGGTGCCGTCGAAGTTGGGCGTCCACTCCACCGTGCCCTGACCCAGCTCGGAGAGCAGCAGCTCGGAGAAGCGTGACAGGCGCGCTTCGGTATAACGCATGGCGGCGAAGGATTTGGGATCGTCCGGCGCACCCCAGTTGCCCTGACCGTCCACCAGCGGGTAACGGTAGGAGAAGGGCTGGGCCATCAGCACCATGGCTTCATAACAGGCGCTGTCGCCGTGGGGGTGGTACTTACCCAGCACGTCACCCACGGTACGGGCGGACTTCTTGTGCTTGGACAGCGCAGACAGCCCCAGCTCGCTCATGGCGTAGATGATGCGCCGCTGCACCGGTTTGAGGCCGTCGCCGATATGCGGCAGGGCCCGATCCATGATGACGTACATGGAGTAGTTCAAGTAAGCCTGTTCGGTAAAGGTGCGCATTGGCTGGCGCTCTACCCCGTCCAGACTGAGCTCGATAGCATCACTCATGTGATTTTCTCTTTCGGTTCGGGAGCCGCCACAGGGCGACTCCGGCTAAATGCTTGCTGGCCCTGTGCGGGCCAGCCGACGGCTTAGATAATGGCGAGGTTGCCCTTCTCTTCGAGCCACTCGCGACGATCCGGGGCGCGCTTCTTGGCCAGCAACATGTCCATCAGCTGCAGGGTCTCATCCCCTTCGGCCTCAGGCCCCATGGTGAGCTGCACCAGACGACGAGTGTTGGGATCCATGGTGGTTTCCCGCAGCTGTTTCGGGTTCATCTCACCCAGACCCTTGAATCGGGTCACCATCACCTTGCCTTTCTTCTTCTCGGCCTCGACCCGCTGCAGCACGCCGTTCTTCTCGTCCTCGTCGAGGGCGTAGTAGACCTCTTTACCGATATCGATCCGGTAAAGCGGCGGCATGGCGACATAGACGTGGCCCTGATTGACCAACGCGCGGAAGTGCTTCACGAACAACGCGCAGAGCAGGGTGGCGATGTGCAGACCGTCCGAGTCCGCATCCGCGAGGATGCACACCTTGCCGTAGCGCAGGCCGCTGAGATCCTCGGAGTCGGGATCGAGCCCGATGGCGACCGAGATGTCGTGCACTTCTTGCGAGGCGAGCACCTGACCGGCCTCCACCTCCCAGGTGTTCAGGATCTTGCCACGCAGCGGCATGATGGCCTGAAACTCGCGATCCCGCGCCTGCTTGGCACTGCCGCCCGCGGAGTCACCCTCCACCAGGAACAGCTCCCCCTGCATGGGGTCGGCGCAGTTACAGTCGGTGAGCTTGCCGGGCAGCGCCGGGCCCTGGGTGATCTTCTTGCGCACCACCGTCTTGGCGGCGCGCATCCGGCGCTGGGCGCTGCTGATACAGATCTCTGCGATCTGCTCGGCCAGCTCGGTGTTGCTGTTGAGGTAGAGGCTGAAGGCATCCTTCACCACGCCGGAGACAAACGCCGAGCTCTGACGGGAGGAGAGCCGCTCCTTGGTCTGACCGGCAAACTGCGGATCCTGCATCTTGACCGAGAGGATGTAGGCGCAGCGATCCCAGATATCCTCCGGCGTCAGCTTGACCCCGCGCGGCAACAGATTGCGGAACTCGCAGAACTCGCGCATGGCGTCGAGCAGGCCCTGACGCAGACCGTTGACGTGCGTACCGCCCTGCGCGGTGGGAATGAGGTTCACATAGGATTCGGCGAGGCACTCGCCCCCTTCCGGCAGCCAGCACAGGGCCCAGTCCACGGCGGACTGTTCGGTGCTGAAGGCGCCGATAAAGGGCTGCTCCGGCAGGCAGGTGAACTGCTTGACCGCATCGATCAGGTAATCCTTGAGGCCATCTTCATAGCACCACTCCAGCTTGATGCCGGTGTTCTTGTCGAGGAACTTGATGGTGAGGCCGGGGCAGAGTACCGCTTTCGCTTTCAGCAGGTGCTCCAGCTTGGTGACCGAGAAGCGGGGCGAGTCGAAGTAGCTCGCCTGCGGCCAGAAGCGCACCCGGGTGCCGGTATTGCGACGGCCGCAGGTGCCGGTGATGGTCAGCTCCTGCACCTTCTCGCCACGCTCGAAGGCGATGTCATAGACCTGGCCGTCGCGGCGCACCGTCACCTCGACCCGATCGGAAAGCGCGTTCACCACCGAAATACCCACCCCGTGCAGACCGCCGGAGAACTGGTAGTTCTTGTTGGAGAATTTGCCGCCCGCGTGCAGCTTGCAGAGGATCAGCTCCACCCCGCACACCCCCTCCTCTGGGTGGATATCGACCGGCATACCGCGGCCGTCATCGATCACCTCGAGGGACTGGTCTTCATACAGGGTCACCTCCAGAGTACGGGCGTGACCCGCCAGCGCTTCGTCGACGCTGTTGTCGATGACCTCCTGGCCGAGGTGATTGGGCCGGGTGGTGTCGGTATACATGCCGGGGCGGCGACGCACCGGTTCAAGGCCATTGAGGACCTCAATGGCATCCGCATTGTATTGAGTAGACATGGAGGGCCTTGCGAATTGACGTTTGGAGGGAATCTTAACTGCTAGGCGGGGGCAGGACAAACGCCCCGCGCCGAAAGCTTGATCTGGAGAAGGACAAGCGGGGCGAGACCGCCCTTTTATAACCCGAGGAAGTGGATGATCTGGGCAGGGTAGCGTTCGAATGCCACGAAGGCGTGGTCGCCGCCGCACTCCAGCGAGAGACGGGCAAAGCGGTATTCATCCAGCGCCTTGCGATAGTCGAGCACCTCATCTCCCTGCTGTTGCAGGATCCAGAGTCGCTCCGGCGCCGTCACCGGCACCGTCAGTGCCCGCAGCTCATCCATATGCTCAGGCAGCAGTTCGTACTGCTCCCCGCTATAGGGATTGGTCTGGGGGCCTAGGTAGTCGCAGAGCAGCTCGTGCGGGCGCACCGCCGGATTGATCAGCGCCACGCGGCAGCCGTACTGCTCGCTGACCCGGGTCGCCATAAAGCCGCCGAGGGAGCTGCCCACGGCACCGAGCTTGAACTCGCTGCCATAACGACGCTGCAGATTGGCGATGGTCTGTTCGATGGCCGCCCAGGCCGCCGCTGGCGTATTGGGCTGGGCCGGAATGATCACCTCGATGTCGGGCCGGTTGGCGGCCACCCAGGCGGCCATCTGCTGCGCCTTGGCGGAGCCCGGTGAGGAGTTGAAACCGTGCAGATAAAGGAGAACCGACTTCACGCAATCCTCCTCAATAACCGGTGGCATCGGGGTCGGGCACAAACTGCCCCACCGGCAGGCGCCACACCTCGCTGGCCACCCGCCCATCCGGATAGAGGGTGAGATAGCGCCAGCCCGGGCCGGATTCATCCAGCGCGAAGCCATCACAGAGCGGTTTGAACTGGATGCAGGTGGAGGGGCTGGCAATCAGTCGCACTCCGCGGTGCACTTCGTCAAACTCCTGATGGACGTGGCCAAACAGGATGGTCTTCTGCTGCGGATGACGGGCCAGCACGGCAAACAGGTCATCGGCATTCTTGAGATTGTGCTGATCCAGCCAGGCGCAGCCCACCGGTACCGCCTGATGGTGCAGGGTGATAAGAGCGTGGCGATCAGGATATTGGCGCAGGGCGCGGTCGAGGGCGGCCAACTGGTGATCGCCAATCATGCCGTGGGGTTTGCCGCGCACCTGGGTATCGAGCAGGATCACCTGCCAGTGATCGCCCACCAGCTGCTTGGATTCGCTGATCCCGGCGGCATGGAGATATTCGGTCATCAGCGGGCTGTCATCGTGATTGCCAGGCAGCCAGTAGATGGGGCGACCCAGTGGCGCCATCATGGAGGCAAAACGCTGATAGGATTCCGGGCTGTGATCCTGCGACAGATCGCCGGTCGCCAGAATCACCTCATAGGGGTGTTCGTTGGCCTGCACCTGTTCCAGCACGGCGGCCAGACTCTCTGCGGTGCGCACAGCCAACAGCCGCCCTTCGGCACTCGCGAAGAGGTGGGTATCGGTAATTTGCAACAGGCGCACACTGCCGTCCTGCGCCTGGGGGAGCTCTGTTTCCAAAATCACGCTTCTTTTTATATGTTCAACTGGAGATATTGATCGGGCTGGTACCATGTCTGAGACAAAATTTTAGCCATTCGGCCAGAAACAGATTTACTTGCTCCTTTTCGTCCCGCTGGTGCATCTTTTTATTGGGATAATCATAACGTGGTTGCAAACGGGAAATCTGTTGCGCTGCACACACTTCCGCCATCCGCACATCATGGTACAAACGAATCTCGATTTGAGCCTGCAGATATTCGGGCAATTCGGGGTTGTGCTGGCTCAGGATCACCTGACTGGTGAAGCGACTCTCGCCAATGATGGTGAGCTGGAACTGCAGATCGTTACCGACCCGATAGCGGCGCTCGGCCCCGACCTCACCCTCTGGCGGCAGCAATTTCATCAATGCCATGTAGTTGACCTCGCAGGTACGCTGCAAGGACATCAGATCAGGCACATAGCGCCTGCTCTGTTGCAGGGTCAGCGCCACCTCAGCGATCCGCCAGCCAGCGGGCGCGCAGCTCGCCGTGGTTGAGAGCCAGCCACTGCAGGGCGATGACCGAGGCCGCGTTGTCGATGCGCCCCTCTTTGAGCCAAGCGTAGGCCTGCTCGCGGCTCACCACGTGCACCCGGATATCTTCACCTTCGTCCGCCAGACCGTGCAGCCCTTCGGCCTTGCTAGCATCCACCTCGCCCACATAGACCTCGATCCGCTCGGTACTGCCACCCGGGCTCACCAGATAGCTGATGGCGTGCTCGCAGCGGGCCACTTCGATCCCGGCCTCTTCCACCGCTTCGCGGCGAACCACCGCCTCGGCGGTTTCACCTTCGTCGATGATGCCGGCCACCAGCTCCAGCAGCCAGGGGGTCGGGCAGGTCTCCATGGCGCCGATACGGAACTGCTCCACCAGCACGATCTGGTCGCGCACCGGATCATAGGGCAGCAGCGCGGCAGCATGGCCCCGCTCGAACAGCTCGCGCACGATGGGCTGATTCCAGCCGCCTGCAAATAACCGATGCTGCAGACGATAGACATTCACCTTGAAGAAGCCGTTATATCCAGCTGATTTTTCAATGATTTTCACATCATCGGCGGCGTAATGCCGATCTTGCGGCAAGGGTTGCAGCGACATCCGGGACTCCCGTCAGCTTGACTTGTATCAGTTTGACCATAAAATCCGAGGAACATGAATGAACGTTCATTCACTCGGCGTACCATGGCAATGAGGGGTGGATTTTAGCAGCCACAGACCATTTGGCTAGGCGCGCGGGGAGAAAACTGCGTCCGGTTCTTGACGTTCCCGTCACCGGACCTGAGACTCTTAGCATTAAATTTTGCTTATAGTAGAGTGATTAAGCTGCAATCAAGCTTGGTCGGTGACAATATTTGCCCTCTCCAGCAACCAGTTTGGGTTACTACATAAGGTTAAAACGATCTATGAAAAGAACACTCTTGTCCGTCATGGTGTTGCTGGGCGTCAGTGCCGGTGCCCATGCCGAAAACCTGCTCGACATCTACCAGCAAGCCCAGATCAAAGACCCGCAGTTGCTGCAGTCCAAAGCCGTTCGTGACCAGGCCTTCGAGAAGATCAATGAATCCCGTGCTGCGCTCTTGCCGCAAATCAATCTGGGTGCCGGTCTGAACTACCTGCAAAACAAAAATGACACCCAGAGCAACAACAAAGCCTCCGGTTCTCTTTCGCTGGATCAATCCATCTATCGTCGCAGCAACTGGGTCAATCTGGACCTGACCGAGAAAGGTGCCACCCAGTCCGACGTGGCCTACAACCTCGAAATTCAGAACCTGATGCTGCGTAGCGCCACCGCCTATTTCAACGTGCTCAAGGCGATGGATACCCTGGAATTCGTCCGTGCCAACAAGGTTGCCGTTGAGCGTCAGCTGGAACAGACCCAGCAACGTTTCGAAGTGGGCCTGACCGCCATCACCGACGTCCATGAAGCCGAGGCGTCCCGCGACCAGGCGCTGGCTGACGAGATCAACGCCGAGAACGATCTGGCCAACAGCTATGAGGCCCTGCGCGAGCTGACCGGTATCGATCACCGCAATCTGGATGTGCTGAACACCGATCGTTTCAGCCCGCAAAAGACCGCCTTTGGTTCTGACAAGTGGCTGGAACTGGCGCTGGACAAGAACCTGCAACTGCACAGTGCCCGCATCGCCAAAGACATCGCCAAAGAGAAAATCGATCTGGCCAAAACCGGCCATGAACCGACCCTGGATCTGGGTGCCGGCCTGCAAACCAGCAATACCGATTACAAGCTGGATAGCATTTCGGGCGGCAATGACAATCAGGCCAATATCGGTCTGACCTTCAAGCTGCCGATCTACAGCGGTGGTGCCACCACGTCGCAAGTGAAGCAGGCCCAGTTCAACTACGTGGCCGCCAGCGAGCTGCTGGAGAAGAACTTCCGTTCGGTGCAGAGCACAGTGCGCTCCTCCTACAACAACGTGAACGCCAGCATCGGCTCGGTGCGCGCCTATAGCCAGTCCGTCATCTCTGCCGACAGCGCCCTGAAAGCGACCGAAGCCGGTTACGAGGTGGGCACCCGTACCATCGTCGACGTGCTGGACTCCACCCGCAAGCTGTACGATGCCAAGCAGAAACTCTCTGCCGCCCGTTACAACTACATCCTCAACATCCTGAGTTTGAAACAGGCTGCTGGCGTGCTGGAAGCGCAGGATCTGGTGGAAGTGAACCAGGGGTTGATGCCTGCCACGGCAAAAGCTAAAACCAAAGGCTGATAGCCGCTATCGGACATGAAAAAGGCGACCGCAAGGTCGCCTTTTTGTTATCCGTATTTCTGTCGGCTTGCTACAGCCGATAGTGAGCCCCGCCTGATTGCGGGGCCCGTAGCGCGTTAGCCGCGCTCGCGAATCGTCTTGATGATGTCGCTGGTGGAGCAGCCATCTTCGAAGTTGAGCACGCGCACCTCGCCGCCGTTGGCGGTCACCTCGGCGTAACCGGCAATATCCTCCGGCTTGTAGTCACCGCCCTTGACCAGCAGGTCCGGCAGGATCTCGGCGATCAGGCGCTGCGGGGTATCTTCACCGAACGGCACCACCCAATCCACCGCGCCCAGCGCAGCCAGTACGGCCATGCGACGCTCGGTCGGGTTGACCGGACGACCCGGCCCTTTCAGACGGCGAACCGACTCATCGGTGTTGACCGCCACGATCAATCGATCCCCCAGCTTGCCCGCATTGGCCAGATAGGAGACGTGACCAGCATGCAGGATGTCGAAGCAGCCGTTGGTCATCACCACCTTCTCGCCACGCAGACGGGCGGCACGCACCGCCACTTTCAGCTGGGCTTCGGACATGACGCCGAAACCAGTCTCTTGCTCGGTATAGAGGGCGTTGGCCAGCTCGACCGGACTGACGGTAGAGGTGCCCAGCTTGCCGACCACGATACCGGCGGCGGTATTGGCCAGGGCGCAGGCTTCGTCCAGGCTCTTGCCTGCCGCCAGCGAGGTAGCCAGAGTGGAGATGACGGTATCACCGGCACCGGTCACATCGTAAACCTCGTGGGCCTGAGCCGGCAGATGCAGCTCCGGCTGACCTTCGCGGATCAGGGTCATGCCGTTTTCGGAACGGGTGACCAGCAGGGCATCCAGCTCGAAGCGCTTGACCAGCTCCAGCCCCTTGGCGACCAGCTCCTCTTCACTCTTCACCTTGCCCACCACAGCCTCGAACTCGGACATGTTGGGGGTCAGCAGAGTGGCACCGCGGTACTTCTCGAAGTCGGTTCCTTTGGGATCAACCAGCACCGGAATACCGGCGGCACGGGCCCGCTGGATCATGCCGGGCACGTCGTTCAGCGCACCCTTGCCGTAGTCGGAGAGGATCATCACGTCGCTGTTTGGCAACGCCTGCTCGACCTTGCTCATCAGCAGGGTGGCATCGACGGCGTGGAAGGGCTCTTCAAAGTCCAGACGCAGCAGCTGCTGGTTGCGGGACAGGACGCGCAGCTTGGTGATGGTCGGGAAGTCGGCCAGACGAACGAAGTCACAGGCCACCTTGACGCCAGCCATTTGACCGGCCAGCGCATCGGCCGCTTCATCCTGACCGGTCAGGCCAAGCAGCACGGCGTGGGCGCCCAGCGCAGCGGAGTTGAGGGCCACGTTAGCCGCGCCACCGGGACGCTCCTCAATGTGTTCAACCTTGACCACGGGCACCGGCGCCTCGGGGGAGATCCGGCCGGTGGGGCCATGCCAGTAACGGTCCAACATGACATCGCCTACGACCAGAACGCGGGCTTTTTCAAACTCGGGCAGGGTGATTTTCATCTGTATCGACTCTCAAAACCTGAAAAATCAGCGGGCGATTTTATCACACTCTTTTATCCGGTGGAGAAAAAGCCGACCGCAGTTGCCGCCGCTGTCACGCTAACCGGACGCGGGCCACCCCTCTGACCAGCACACTGCCATTCGCCCCCGCCCCCCCTTTTCGGCTAGAATCCCCCGATTGTGTTTGCGAACAAGAGATTAGCCATGGCCCATGACAACGCTCCCCGCCTGGAGCCCCACCTGTTTCATCCCCGTTACTGGGCCAGCTGGTTCGGCCTCGGCCTGCTCTGGCTGCTGACCCTGCTGCCGTGGCGCAGCCAGATGTGGCTGGGTCGTCAGCTCGGGCGTCTCGCCGCCAAGATATTGAAGTCCCGGGTGAAGATTGCCCGTCGCAATCTGGAGCTGGCGATGCCCGAGCTGACTCGGGATGAGCGGGAGCAGCTGCTGAAAGCAAACTTCGAGAGCGTGGGCTGCGCCGTGTTCGAGGTGGGGATCGCCTGGTTCTGGCCAGACTGGCGGATGCGCAACCTGATGAAGGTGGAAGGGGAAGAGCATGTGATCGCCGCCATGGAGAAGGAGCAGGGCATGCTGCTGCTCTCTTGCCACTTCCTGACGCTGGAGCTCAACGCCCGCTGTTTCGGGCTGGTTCGCCCCGGCGTGGGGGTCTATCGCCCCAACACCAATCCGGTGCTGGAGTATGCCCAGTACCACGGTCGCTGCGCCTCCAACAAATATCTGGTGGACCGGATGGACGTGAAGGGGATGATCAAGGCGCTGCGCAACGGTGACGCCCTCTGGTACGCGCCGGATCACGACTACGGCAGCCACGCCAGCGTGTTCGTGCCCTACTTCGCGGTGGAGCAGGCGGCCACCATCACCGGCACCGCCACTCTGGCGCGGGTGAAGAACACCGTCACCCTGCCCTGCTACAACATCCGCACCAGCGAAGGTTACACCCTGCATATCGGGGCGCCGCTCGCCGACTACCCCAGCGGGGATGACATGGTCGATGCCGCCCGCGCCAACCGCGAGATTGAAGCCGCCGTGCGCAAGGCGCCGGAGCAGTACATGTGGCTCCATCGCCGCTTCAAGACCCGCCCCTCCCCCGAGGATGCAAGCTTCTACTAAGCCGCAGTCCCCGACAGGGCTAGATCGCCAAAACCGACAAACCGCCTGCTGGCGGTTTGTTTTTATCTGCTGCCAGCCCTGCGCGGCAAGCAAGCGCCCCGAACGTCAGCCGCGCAATCACATCCTGCATGTTGGCGCCCATTCCCATCAATCAGCCGCAAAACAGCCCTCATCACCGACCGTAAAAACTGAAAGCGGGTTACAAACTTATTGATTCATTG
The DNA here is from genome assembly GCF_016026615.1 of Aeromonas allosaccharophila. Lineage (NCBI taxonomy): Bacteria > Pseudomonadati > Pseudomonadota > Gammaproteobacteria > Aeromonadales > Aeromonadaceae > Aeromonas > Aeromonas allosaccharophila. The sequence continues at coordinate 2,910,795 of NZ_CP065745.1, forward strand.
ATAACCAGTGAGAGGTTTCGATAGATCCATCGTCACCACCCGCTGATGAGTTATTGAGTGATTTGTCCCATTCGAATACAAAAATTGAATTTGTGACTTAAATCACCTTTATCCAAAGACACCACCAAACAACTTAAGTGATGTGAGTCACATAAAATGGTCATGCAAAACAGAAAAGATCGAAATGTAGCCGAATTACAGCATCCGAATGTGATCAGGGTCACGGGTTGCAGAGGGGGTATGGCGGGGTATCTGAGAGGTGGATCACAAGACACCCCGTTTTCAGCCTAATTTGATCGCAAGCTGGTAGATTGAAGTTGCTTAGACGACCGGGATGGCGGTTCGGCAAAACCGGCCATCCCGACTACCACTTTTAATCAAACAGGCTTAAAACGGGGTCCCGACATGTTATCACCGGATACCAAAGTCAAGATACAGAATTTTGGACGCTTCCTGTCCAATATGGTCATGCCCAACATAGGCGCCTTCATCGCCTGGGGCTTTATCACCGCCCTCTTCATCCCCACCGGCTGGCTGCCAAGCGAAACCTTGGCCAAGCTGGTCGGCCCCATGATCACCTACCTGCTGCCGCTGCTGATTGGCTACACCGGCGGCAAACTGGTGGGCGGTGAGCGCGGCGGCGTGGTCGGCGCCATCACCACCATGGGCGTCATCGTGGGGACCGACATCCCGATGTTCATGGGTGCCATGATGGTCGGCCCGCTCGGTGGCTGGGCCATCAAGCGCTTCGACAAGGCGATGGATGGTCGCGTCAAGAGCGGCTTCGAGATGCTGGTCAACAACTTCTCCGCCGGCCTTATCGGCATGCTGCTGGCGATCCTCGCCTTCTTCGTGATTGGCCCCTTCGTCAAGGTGCTCTCCGGCGTGCTGGCCGGTGGCGTCGGCTTCCTGGTGGAAAACCACATGCTGCCGCTCACCTCCATCTTCGTCGAACCGGCCAAGATCCTGTTCCTCAACAACGCTATCAACCACGGCATCTTCTCGCCGCTGGGGATCCAGCAGGCGACCGAGCACGGCAGCTCCATCTTCTTCCTGATCGAAGCGAACCCGGGCCCGGGCATGGGCGTGCTGCTGGCCTACATGGTGTTCGGTCGTGGTGCGGCCAAACAGTCCGCCGCCGGTGCCTCCATCATTCACTTCTTCGGCGGTATCCACGAGATCTACTTCCCGTATGTGCTGATGAACCCGCGCCTCATTCTGGCGGTGATCGCCGGTGGCATGACCGGGGTCTTCACCCTGACCCTGTTCAATGCCGGTCTGGTCTCCCCCGCGTCACCGGGTTCCATCTTCGCCGTACTGTTGATGACGCCGAAAGCCTCCCTGATTGGGGTCGCCCTCTCCATCATCAGTGCCACCCTGGTCTCCTTCCTGGTCGCCGCCGTGTTCGTCCGAGCCCAGCAGCCGGAAGCCGACGAGGCCGATGCGCTCGGTGAAGCCACCCGCAAGATGAAAGCCATGAAGGGCGGCAAGCCCGAAACCGCAGCGGCCAAGAAGCCGGGCGGCGAACTGATGGCGGTGCGCAATATCGTGGTGGCCTGCGATGCGGGCATGGGCTCCAGCGCCATGGGTGCCGGCATGCTGCGCAAGCGGGTGCAGGCCGCCGGGCTCGATATCAGCGTCACCAACCGCGCCATCGATCAGCTCGACGATCAGGTGGATTGGGTCATCACCCACAAGGATCTGACCGAGCGGGCCCGTCGCCATGCGCCGCACGCTCACCATATTTCCCTGACCAACTTCCTCGACAACGGCCTCTATCAGGAGCTGGTTCAAAGCCTGACCCAGGCCGCCAACGATGATGTCGCCAACCCGCAACTGCTGGTGGCGGCCAACGATGACAGCTACGAGCCGCAAACGGCCGAAGTCTTTACCTTGAGCCGTCATGACGTGCATCTGGGACTGAAAGCGGACAGCAAGGAGGCCGCTATCCTGACCGCAGGCAGACTGCTGGCCGAGCGCGGCTACGTGGCGCCCGACTACGTCAACGCCATGCTGGAGCGTGAACAGCTGGTCTCCACCTACCTCGGCGAATCCATCGCCGTACCCCATGGCACCATCGCCGCCAAGGAGTTTGTGAAGCGTACCGGCATCGTCATCTGCCAGTATCCGGCCGGGGTCGCCTTTGGCGAGGCGGCTGATGAGGTGGCGCGGCTGGTGATCGGCATCGCCGCCCGCAACGACGAACACATGCAGGTGATAACCCGCCTGACCAATGCACTGGATGAACCCGGTCTCATCGACCGGCTGGCCAGCACCACGGATCCCCAAGCCTTCCTGGATCTGCTGGGTGCCGAACAGGCTGCGTAATCATCTTTCATCGTCTTTGGTTCAAGAGGTTAATATCATGAAAACATTGCATTTTGGTGCTGGTAACATCGGTCGCGGCTTTATCGGCAAACTGCTGGCAGATGCCAGCCATCAGGTCACCTTCGCCGACGTCAACGACACGCTTATCGATCAGCTCAACCACCGTCAGGAGTACAAGGTGCACGTGGTGGGGGCGGATCAGAAGCTGGACGTGGTGCGCAACGTGGCGGCGGTGAGCTCCGCCGGTCACGAGGTGATCGCCCGCATCATCACCGCCGATCTGGTCACCACCGCAGTCGGCCCCAACATTCTGGACAAGATTGCCAGCACCCTGGCCAAGGGGCTGCAGGCCCGCTTCGATGCTGGCAACCTGACTCCGCTCAACGTCATCGCCTGCGAAAACATGGTGCGCGGCACCAGCCACCTCAAGCAGGAGGTACTCAAGTACCTGCCAGTCGCGTATCATGCCACGCTCGAATCCTGTATCGGCTTCGTCGACTCGGCGGTGGATCGCATCGTACCGCCCGCCGCGGCTGCCAACGATGACCCGCTGGAAGTAACGGTAGAGAGCTTCAGCGAGTGGATCGTCGACCAGACCCAGTTCAAGGGGGAGCTGCCACAGGTGGCGGGCATGGAGCCCACCGACAACCTGATGGCCTTCGTCGAGCGCAAGCTGTTCACCCTCAACACCGGCCACATCGTCACCGCCTATCTCGGCAAGCTGCGGGGCTATCGCACCGTGCGCGAGGCGATCGAGGATCCGGTGATCCGCAGCAAGGTGCGCCGCGCCATGGAGGAGAGCGGTGCCGTGCTGGTGAAACGCTACGGCTTCGACCCGCGTCTGCACGCCGCCTACATCGAGAAGATCCTCTCCCGCTTCGCCAACCCCTATCTGGTGGACGAGATTGACCGGGTCGGTCGTCAGCCGCTGCGCAAGCTGGCGGCGGGGGATCGACTGGTGAAGCCGCTGCTCGGCACGCTGGAATACGGCCTGCCCAACGAGCAGTTGCAGGAGGGGATCGCCGCTGCGCTGCACTATCGCAATGCCGATGACCCGCAGGCGGTGGAGTTGCAAGCCCTGCTGGCGGAGTTGGGCCCGGCCAAAGCGCTGGCCCGCGTCACCGGACTGGATGAAGAGAGCGAGGTGGTTCGCGCCATCGTCGCCCGTTACGAAACCCTGTAATGACCCTGCTTGCGGCGCATTCAGCCACCACTGATAGCGCCCCAAGCGCTTGAATGGCAAGGGAATGTGCCCCATATGATAAAAACCGGGAGAGAGGCCCACTCTCTCCCTGTCAGCTGGACCCTATACACCTATGACCACACACCAGGAAGATGAAGTACTGGAACGACTGAACGAGCAGGATGGCCCCCGCGGCTTCTTTCTCGAAGCCGTGACCATCCTGGAAGAGGCTGTCGACTCCCTGATGCGACGCGCGTTCCGTCAGGAGGAGTATGCCGTCAAATACGCCATCGAACCCCTGCTCAACCAGAGCGGCCCCCTCGGCCAGCTGGAGGTGCGCCTCAAGCTCATCTTCGCCCTCGGCCTCATCTCCCTCGAGCGCTATCAGGATATCGAAGCCTATATCAAGATCCGCGACTTTCTGGTGCGCGACCCCAAGGATTACCGCTTCAGCGACAAGCCGATCCGCGATCTGCTCGACCGCCTGCACGGGGTCAATCAGGGTGGCATGATGAAGCTGGAGCCACCCGCCAGCGAAGAGGATTGGGCCTTCTACCAGATGCAGCTCAACCGGCTCGATCAGATGGTGCGCTCCGCTCTGGTACTGGCGCTGGCCGACTGTGTCGGCGAGCTCCACAAGGAGAGCCCCATCTAATCCAGCCCAAGGCCACCCCATCACCACGGTTGGCGTCTGGCTGGCGCCCTTCATACCACCGCCAGCCACCATGACGCCGACTGTCGCACATCTCCCCATCCCGGCCATGACGCCCGCGCCTTCGGGTGTCAATCTGACCAACTTAGCCACTACACTAGCTCCATACTCACTGCCTGAATCGAGGTCTGCATGATTGCCCTCTCTCTGGCCGGGATCGCCCTGGTCTCCGTGCTGGCCCAATGGCTCGCCTGGTCGCTACGGGTGCCCGCCATCCTGTTTCTGCTGCTCACCGGCCTGATTCTGGGCCCGATTAGCGGCCTGCTCGACCCCGATGCCCTGCTCGGGGATCTGCTGTTTCCGCTGGTCTCCCTGTCGGTGGCCATCATCCTGTTTGAGGGGGCATTGACCCTCCATCTGGCCGAGCTCAAGGGGATCGGCAAGGTAGTGCGCAATCTCTGCTCCACCGGCATGCTGGTCAGCTTCGCCGTCATCGGCAGCGCCGGTTACTTCCTGCTGGGGCTGGACTGGCGGGTCGCCACCATGCTCGGCGCGGTACTGGTGGTAACGGGCCCAACGGTGATCGCCCCCATGCTCAACGTGATCCGTCCCACCCGGGAGGTGGATCGCATCCTGCGCTGGGAGGGGATCGTCATCGACCCCATCGGCGCCCTGTTTGCGGTGCTGGTGTTCGAGGCGGTGCGCCTCGGCAGTCAGGGGGATCTCATCAGCCATACCCTGCTGGCGCTGGGCAAGACAGTATTGGTCGGTTCCCTGATCGGGGTGGTGGCTGGCTGACCACCCTGCTCATTCGCAAGGACTGGCTACCGGTCAGCCTGCACAAATTCGGCGTGCTGGCACTGGTGCTGGTCACCTTCAGCCTCTCCAACTGGCTAAGCCACGAATCGGGCCTGCTGGCGGTGACCGTGTTCGGCATCTGGCTCGCCAATCAGGAGGGGCTGGATCTGGAAGAGGTGCTGGCATTCAAGGAAGATCTCGCGGTCATCCTTATCTCCAGCCTGTTTATTCTGCTGGCGGCACGCCTCGATCTGGCCCAGCTCTGGCAACTCGGCCCCATGGTGCTGGCACTGCTCTGCATGGTGCAGTTCGTGGCGCGCCCGCTCTGTATACTGGTCTCGACCTGGGGCTCGGATCTCTCCTGGCGAGCTCGCGCCCTGCTGAGCTGGATCGCCCCACGCGGCATCGTCGCGGCGGCGGTCAGTGCCTCATTCGCCATCAGCCTGCATCAGGCCGAGATCCCCGATGCCGACAAGCTGGTGCCGCTGGTGTTTGCGGTGATCATCTCCACCGTGGTGCTGCAGAGCCTCACTTCGGCGCCGCTGGCAAGCCTGCTCAAGATGCGCCAGAGCGCCCCCAACACCTGGCTCATCATAGGGGCCAACTCGGTGGCGCGGGCCATCGGCAAGGCGCTGGCGGATCAGGGTGTGCCGGTGCAACTCTGCGATCCCGCCTGGGAGTTCTGCAAACAGGCGCGGATGAGCAACCTCCCCTGCTACTTCGGCAACCCCCAGTCGGAGCATGCCGAGCTGCACCTGCCACTCACCAGCATCAGTACCGTGCTGGCGCTCTCCCCCAACCGCCACAACAACGCCCTCGGGGTACTGCACTTTGCCCACCTATACGGCGAGGAACAGGTCTACTCCCTGCGATCCAGCGAGCAGCACGGCAAGGCCAACCGGGAGAGCGCCACCTTCCGCGCTCGCCAGAACCTGTTCGGCCCCGACATCAACTATGCCAGGCTGAGCGGCCTGCTGAGCCGGGGTGGACAGATCAAGGCGACCCGCCTGAGCGAGGCATTCGACTGGGGCCAGTATCAGGCCGCCAATCCCGGCGCTATCCCGCTGTTCATCTTGGATGGCAAGGGTAAGCCCCAGATCGTTACCGGCCCCGTCACCCCGCAGGCGGGTGAGCTGCTGATCGCCCTGCAACCGCCCAGAGAGCAGTGTGCCGAATGAGCGAAGCCAACCACAACCCGCTGATTGCCCCGCTGCTGGCGTTGTTGCAGCAGGCGGCGGGCAGCTACAAGGTGCATGAGCTGATGGCCGCTCTGCGCCAGCAGGGGGCGATTCCGGTGCTGGCCGACGATGAGCAGTTGCAGCTGTTTCGGGTCAACTTCCTGATCATGAACGCCCTCTACCAGTTGCAGGCCGAGCTCTGGCAAGAGGGATGGTGGCTGGTGATCAGCACCCTGGATATCCGACTCGAACCGCTGGCCGAGACCCCACAGGCCAGCCACGGCTTTGCCCTTGGCGAAAATCTGCGCGGCTATTACCTCGACTGGCAGGTGTTCTGGCAGACCGACCGTGCCGAGGTCGAAGCCCTGCTCAACCGCTTCTGGCGCGCTTATGACGGGGAGGGGCACAAAGCCGAGGCGCTGGCCCTGTTCGAGCTGAATGAAGGGGCGAGTCAGGAGGCGATCCGCCGCCGCTGGCGGGAGCTGGCGCTGCAGCACCATCCGGATCGGGGCGGCAATGCCGAGACCTTTATCCGCATCCGCTGGGCCTGGCAGTGCCTGCGGGGATAAGCCCGTTGCCGCACTGCTGTTGCCGCATATAAAGGGCAGGCATAGACTGGGAGTGGATATTCCCCAAAGGAGCGCATCATGACAGTCAGTGAACTTCGTAAGCTCTATCAGCAACAGATCCTGCAAGAAGCCGAAATTCTCCACGACGTTGCCATCCCCGGCTGGCTTATCGAATTCAGAGGCAAGGATGGTGCCCTCTACGAGCTGACCGACACCCTCGGCTGCCCGGTCAGTTTCGGCACCGTCGATCAGGCCCGAGAACATGTGCATCTGGTGGCCGACTGCCCGATGCAGGTGGAACATCTCTACCGCTTCTTCGAACGCTAGATCAGCCCCTGCCACACAGCAAAAAGGCTCCTGAGGAGCCTTTTTCTTATTCCGGTTACTTTCTATTCCGGTTGCAGGGGTTCTGCCACCTTGCCCTCCAGCTTCCTGACCGGTTTTTGCAAGATCAGGTTGGCCGGATAGGTGACCAGATCGCCGTTGTCATCCCGTACCCGCACGTAGAACAGGCCAATCTCGGTGATGACGCCGGTGACCGAGTCATCCTTGTCGAGGATGCGGATCCGGTCGCCAATCTTGTAGGGAAAGGCGAAGAAGATGGTGATACTGGCAGTGATGTTGGAGAGGATCGACCACTGGGCCACCATGGCGACCCCCAGTACCGCAAAGAAGGATGACGCGAGCACCACCAGTCGCGAGAAGTCGAGCCCCCACACCCCGGCCAGCACCAGCAAGGTGGCGCAGCCGAGCAGGAAGTGGAACACGTGGGCCACGTAGAGCACCCGGTTCTCGCTCACCTGCCTGCTCTGACCGAGCGCCAGCAAACTCTTGTGAATAAGCCGCCGGATCAGGGTGTGCCCCAGCAACAGCAGCAGGGTCAGGCCAATGGATTGCCACATGGGTTATGCCTCCCTACCACCAACGCCGGTGCTTGAGCCAGATGGCCAGCCCGCTGGCCAGCGCCACCAGGGATCCGCAGAAGACCCAGAAGGCGGTCGGACTCTCGGCCCCCGGAATCCCCCCCAGGTTGATGCCAAACAGACCGGTCAGGAAGCTGGCGGGCAAAAACAGCAGCGCCATTACCGACATCTGGTAGGCGCGGCGGTTGGTCGCCTCCGCCATCAGATTGTTGATCTCGTCCGCCAGCACGGCGGTACGCGCCACTCCGGCATCGAGGTCATCGAGCCAGCGCCGCAACCGGTCGGCGATATCGAGCAGACGGCGGCGGTCATCCTCATCCAGCCAGCTGATCTTCTCGTTGGCGAGGCGCGCCACCAGATCCCGCTGGGGGGAGAGGTAGCGGCGGATCATGATGAGCTGCTTGCGGATCAGCGCCAGGCGGCCATTGGCGGGCAGGTCGCGCATCAGCACCATCTCCTCCAGATCGAGGATCTTGTCGTGCAGCTCCTCGACAAACTCTCCCGCTCTGTCGGTCAGGGCGTCACAGATCTCCACCAGCCAGTCGGCCGGGGTATCGGCGCCGCCCCCCAGCTTGAGCTGGTTGAACACATCCTGCTCGGAGAGCAGCGGGCGACGACGGCTGCTGATGATGAGATCCGGGGTGATGAAGATGCGCAGCGCCACCATCTCTTCGGGCCGGTGATCCTTGTTGTGGTTGATGCCACGCAGGATCAGCAGCACCGTCTCCCCCATCCGCACCAGCTTGGGACGATTGCTCTGGCCGAGCAGCGACTCCTTGGCCGCCTCACCCAACAGCGGGGTTTGCAGCAGCCAGCGCGCCGAATCGGGATGGCCGTAATCCAGATGCAGCCAGCCGGGGCGATCCCCCGGGATCTCGCTTCCCGCCGTCAGCGGCGCCATGCCACCCTTGCCATCCAGGGTCAGGGCATAAATCACTTCACCGGGCACCCGATCCATCTCGTCTCCTTCTCGTTGCATGTGCTGGCCCCAGCTTACACGAAAGGCGGGGCAGACTCAGCCCCGCACCGGCAAGGGGAGGCTTGTGTTAAGATGCCCGCTCTCGTTTTCTCTCCGCTTTCACTACAGGAAACCATGCCATGCCCATCTGGGTCGATGCCGATGCCTGCCCCATTCCGGTCAAGGAGATCCTCTACCGCGCCGCCCACCGCGCTCAGGTCGTCACCACCCTGGTGGCCAATCAGGGATTGCGGGTGCCCCCCTCCCCCTTCATCAAAACCCAGCAGGTAGATAAGGGTTTCGATGTGGCAGATCATGTCATCGCCCAGCAGGTTCAGCCCGGCGATCTGGTGATCACCGGCGATATTCCCCTCGCCTCCTGGGTGATCGATGCCGGTGGCGAGGCGCTCAATCCCCGTGGCGAGATCTACACCCGCGAGACCATCAAGGCGCGGCTCGGCATGCGCAACTTTATGGAAGAGCTGCGCTCGGCCGGTGTGCAGACCGGCGGCCCGGCCCCCTTCAATGCCGCCGACAAACAGCGCTTCGCCAACGCCCTCGACAAGTGGCTGGTCAAAGGCAAGCTGTAAAGAGACCCTAAAGGCGCCCTGTTTGGGCGCTTTTTCGCCGTAACATCCTGATTTTTAAAATAACTGCTGACCACAACCATCAGGCTGGTAAGATGCGCCGCCATCTTGTCCACGCCGTAATCATCATGACCGCCCAAGGGCACCTGCTCTTCTCCGTTACCTGCACCCTGATCGCCCACAAACTGCAGCTCACTCCGGCGCTGGCCGATGCCAGCCTGTGGCAGACCATCCCTGCCGCGCTGGCCAGCGCCCTGCTGCCTGACCTCGACCACCCCAAATCGGTGCTGGGGCAGCGACTGCCGTGGATCTCCAAACCCCTGTCGCGGCTGTTCGGCCATCGCGGCTTCACCCACAGCCTGCTGGCAGTCGCCGCCGCCGTCTGGGGGCTGAACCAGAGCCTGCCGCCGGGCACCCTGCCCGTGGGGGTCAAGGATGCCCTGATCGTCGGCTACCTCAGCCATCTGCTGGGGGATTGGCTCACCCCGGCGGGCATTCCGCTCTTTTGGCCCATCAAGCGCCGCTTCCGGCTGCCGGGCTGGCCACTGCGTAGTGGCGGCGCCCTCGAAACCGGCTTTTGTACCCTCACCCTGCTGGTTGCTGGCTGGTGGTGCGGCTGGCGGCTGTGAGCCAGAAACAAAAAAGCCCCTGACAAAGTCAGGGGCTCAAGCAGTGGCGCGAACCACTAGAGGATCAGATCATGATGCCTGCGATAACCGCAGAGAGCAGGCTGACCAGGGTAGAACCGTAGACCAGCTTCAGACCGAAGCGGGAAACCATGTTGCCCTTCTCTTCGTTCAGCGCTTTTACCGCACCGGCGATGATGCCGATAGAGCTGAAGTTGGCGAAAGAGACCATGAAGATGGAGAGGATGCCGACGGTACGCGGAGAGAGCTCGGCAGCCACTTTGCCCAGATCCATCATCGCCACAAACTCGTTGGTCACCAGCTTGGTCGCCATGATGGAGCCCGCTTGCAGCGCTTCACCACTCGGGATACCCAGGATCCAGGCGATCGGGTAGAACAGGTAGCCCATGACGAACTGGAAGTTCACGCCAAATGCCATCTCGAACAGGTAGTTGACCAGGGCGATCAGAGCGATGAAGCCGACCAGCATGGCACCCACGATAACGGCAACGGTGAAACCGGCCATGATGTACTCGCCCAGCATCTCGAAGAAGTTCTCTTTCTTCGGCGTATGGTGCTCGTCACCTTCGGCAATGGCCTTGATGTCGGTCACGGAGTTATCCGGCTCGTACGGGTTGATCAGAGAGAGCACGATGAAGGTGCTGAACATGTTGAGCACCAGCGCGGCAACCACGTAGCGCGGCTCGATCAGCTGCATGTAAGCACCGACGATGGACATGGAGACGGTAGACATCGCCGTCGCAGCCAGGGTGTACATCTGCTTCTCGTTCAGGTGCGGCAGGATGTTCTTGAGGGCGATGAAGTTCTCGGATTGACCGACGATCATCGAGCTGATGGCGTTGAAAGACTCCAGCTTGCCCATGCCGTTGATCTTGGCCAGCACGGTACCGATACCGCGGATCACCAGCGGCAGCAAGCGGATGTACTGCAGAATACCGATCAGTACGGAGATGAAGACGATGGGCATCAGCACCATCAGGAAGAAGGAGAAGGCCCCTTCGTTAACCAGGCCACCGAACACGAAGTCGGTACCCTGTTTGGCAAACTCCATCAACTTGGTGAAGCCGGCCGCAAAGCCCCCCACCACCGCCAGACCCACTTCGGAGTTCAGCATGAACCAGGCCAGCGCCAGTTCGACCACCAGCAGTTGGCCGATATAACGCAGTTTGATCTGTTTCCAGTTGTGGCGGTTAGCCAGCAAAGCAAGAGCGAGGACCATCACCAGTCCGAGCACAAAGTGAACGTATTCCATACCTGTAGCACCTGAGTGAATTGTAATTTTTGACCGGCGCCATCATAGACATTTGCACATTTAAAAATCAGATAGCCATCACAATCCCGCCCAATAATATGCATGCAGGATAATACAAACGTTTTTAAATTAATTACGCAATGAACTGATATTAATCGCACAACATAGATAACATAAATCCTTTTAAAACATCATGTTGGGCAATGCAGGTGCCGTTTTCATGTTTTTTGAAAATGTTCGAGCAGCATTTTCGCAACATCCATTGCGGCGTAGTCGCTGCTCGTGGAATATTTTTCAGCCAGTATATTGAAATACCGAAATTGGAAAACGTTTATCCGCGATAAATAATTAGATGCGTGTTTGAAAAATAGTCCTTATTACATTGTCAGTGATTGCCCGCGATCGGTTTGGCAACAAATGAACCCGGCATGCATCCTCGTGGCCAACCGTTCAAAAATCCGCCACATCCGGCAGCGCTTTCTGATACAATGCGCGCCCTTGCGCACGGCGCATCCCCGTTTTCTCCGAAATAGAGTCCTTTTGTGAACAACAGCGAATTTAGCAGCCTCAATCTCTCCCCCGCCCTGCAAGAAAACCTCACCAGCCTGGGTTACCTGCAGATGACCCCGATCCAGGCCCAGAGCCTGCCCCTGGTACTCGAAGGCAAAGACCTGATCGCCAAGGCAAAAACCGGTAGCGGCAAGACCGCTGCGTTCGCCCTCGGCCTGCTCTCCCGCCTCAACGTCAACCGTGTCGACGTACAGGCGCTGGTGCTCTGTCCGACCCGCGAACTGGCGGATCAGGTGGCTCAGGAGATCCGTCGTCTGGCGCGCGCCCTGCCCAACGTCAAGCTGGTCACCCTGTGCGGCGGCACCCCGACTGCACCGCAATCCGCCACCCTGAGCTTTGGCGCCCACATCGCCGTCGGCACCCCGGGCCGCATTCTCAAGCATTTGGAGCAGGGCACACTGGAGCTCTCGAGCCTGGAAACGCTGGTGCTGGACGAAGCGGATCGCATGCTGGACATGGGCTTTGGTGAAGACATCAACCGGGTCATCAGCTATGCCCCCGAGCGCCGCCAGACCCTGCTGTTCTCCGCTACCTATCCGGAAGGGATCGCCCAGATGAGCCGCGGCGTGCAGCGCAATCCGGTCGAGGTGAGCGTGGAGTCCCTGCACGAAGGCAGCGCCATCGAACAGAAGCTCTACGAAGTCCCCTTTGGTCAGCGCCTCGATGCCCTCACCTGGCTGCTGAGCCACTACCAGCCCAGCTCCTGCGTGGTGTTCTGCAACACCAAGCGCGCCTGTAACGACGTGGCCGACCATCTGGCCGCCAAGGGCTTCTCGGCGCTGGCGCTGAACGGCGATCTGGAACAGCGCGAGCGGGATCAGGTGCTGGTGCGCTTTGCCAACGGCAGCGCCACCATTCTGGTGGCCACCGACGTGGCGGCCCGTGGTCTCGACATCAAGGAGCTGGGCGCCGTCATCAACTACGAGCTGACCTACGATCCGGAAGTGCACGTGCACCGCATCGGCCGTACCGGTCGTGCCGGCCAGCAGGGTCTGGCTCTGAGCCTCTATCAGCCGAACGAAGCTCAGCGCGTCAACTTCATCGAAGAGTACCAGCAGGCTCCGATGCCGCTGGGTGATCTCGACAGCATCGGCCGCGACATCAAGCCGATCGCGCCGCAGATGGTGACCCTCTCCATCGATGCAGGCCGCAAGACCAAAGTGCGGGCCGGTGACATTCTGGGTGCCCTGACTGGCGAAGGCGGCATTGCCGGCGCCGACGTCGGCAAGATCCAGATCTCCGAGCAGTACTCCTACGTCGCCGTGAAGCGCAGCGTGGCGAGCGCCGCCCTCAAGCGGTTGCAGGAAGGCAAGATCAAGGGGCGCAGCTACCGCGCCCGCAAACTGGGCTAAGGGCGATGGCGGGCAGCATCTCTGCCCGACTTGTCATGAACCACAGCACGGGCGCCTTTGCAGGCGCCTGTTTTTTATCGAAAATGTGCCATTCCGATGGCATGGACAACACAGATGAACAGAGAACCCCAAGCCGAAGTCAGCTGCCAGAACTGCGAAGCCTGCTGCTGCCGCCTCGAAGTGATGCTGTTTACCGATACCGGCGTACCGGATCGCTACGTGGACGAGATAGAGGGACAGGTGCCCGTGATGCACCGACTGGAAGATGGCTGGTGTGCGGCGCTCGACCGCAACACCATGATGTGCCGTATCTACGAGGTGCGACCGCTGATCTGCCGTGAATTCGAAATGGGTGAACCCGACTGCGTTGACGAGCGGGACAAGTGGTTTATCAAGCTGGAGTGAGCCTAGGCCAGGCAGGATGCGAAGTGGTCAAGCGCCCGCTGGTTCGCAGGGAGTGGCTGTGAGCTGCTCCCCCAGCCACTGGATAGCGGCGGCCTCCTGCTCGAAGTAACGCACCGCCCGAAACGGCAGGTCCTTGAAGATGTTATCCGCCAGATAGCGCTTGAAGCCCCCCGCCAGCACCACCGCCAGAAACTGACAGCCACTCTCGGCACACCAGCCAAACTGGCGACGAAAACGGGCCAGTACCTCGGGCCCGGCCGCTTCGAACTCGGTCGCGACCTCGACAATCCCCCAGGGGCGATCCACCAGTCCGGCCAGCTCGTGGCGAAAACCCGCTTCATAGGCCACGGCCCCCGCCAGATTGAAGGGGCCACGCGGGCGACAGATCAGCATCTGGCCCCTGCGCTCCATGTCGAATTGCCCATGTGGCTGCATGACTGCTCCCATTCCGTTACCACCACCGCCTGCAGATTGTTATCACAAGGTAATAATTTATAAAGAAAAGTCCAGCAGCAAACACGCGTCCCCAAAAGCCTTCTCATCCTATCCGGCAAGCCGCCATCACCCTGTCAGCACACCATATCACCGCCATCCCGCACTGAACCGACCTCGAGATGTGTGATTGCAGTTAACGAAACGTTACTGCTATTATCCGCGCCGCCACAAACATTCCACCAGCCGAAAGGTTTACCCCCCCAACAAGGATGTGCAATGAAAAACAGGGACTCGAGTCATTACCAACGGATCTGGCGCTGGCACTTCTACGCCGGTCTCTTTGTCGCTCCTTTCCTGATCCTGCTCTCGCTGACCGGGATCGTCTATCTGTTCAAACCCCAGCTCGACAACCTGATGTACCCCGAGCTGATGAAGGTTGCCCCCGCCAGCCAGGCCCTGAGTGCCGACCAGCTGCTGGCCAAGGCGATGATGACCATGCCCGATGCCAGCCTGCGTAAATATCTGCCGCCTGCCGCTCCCGACCAGAGCGCCCAGTTCATCGTCAATCGGGGCGAACAGGAGCTGACCCTGTTCCTCGATCCCGCCAACGGCGCCCTGCTCGGCACCATGGACAACAAGTGGAATCTGCAGGCAGTGGCCCGCGCCCTGCACGCCGACCTGCTGCTCGGCACCACCGGGGATCGGCTGATCGAACTGGCTGCAGGCTGGGGGCTGGTGCTGCTGCTGAGCGGTCTCTACCTCTGGTGGCCACGCAAGGGGCCCGGGGTGGGCGGCATCCTCTGGCCCAGAGTGAGCCAGCGCGGACGCCTCTGGTGGCGGGATCTGCACGCCGTGGTCGGCTTCTGGGGTGCCGGTTTCCTGCTGCTGTTGCTGCTGAGCGGCATGACCTGGACCGGTTTCTGGGGCGATCAGTTTGCCGCAGTCTGGAACCGCTTCCCCGCCGCCATGTGGAACGAGGTGCCCAAATCGGCACCGCTGGCTCGCAGCCTGAATCAGGCCCACGAACAAACCGTCCCCTGGGCGGTGGAGAACACCCCCATGCCCAGCTCGCAGCCGGTCGATGAAGCGCACGATCATGGCGCCATGAACCACGGCGAACATGAGGGAATGGTGATGGCGAGCCAGCGCATTGCGCTGCAACAGGTGGTCGAGATCGCCAGTGAACGGGGCGTCAAACCGGGTTACAGCATCACCCCGCCGGTCGGCGACACCGGCGTCTACACCATCGCCCTGTTTGCCGACGATCCACGCAACGACGCCACCCTGCATATCGATCAATACAGCGGCAAGGTGCTGGCCGATGTGCGCTGGCAGGATTACGGCCCGGTCGCCAAGACGGTAGAGAGCGGCGTCATGCTGCACATGGGCAAGCTCTACGGCTGGCCCCATCAGCTCGCCATGCTGATCATCTGCCTGATGGTGCTGGCCAGCGCCGTAAGCGGCCTCTGGATCTGGTGGTGCCGCCGCCCGCAGGGCCGTCTCGCCGCGCCGCCGCTGCCCGCCAAACTCCCGCCGATGCGCGGTGCCATCGCCCTGCTGATCCTGCTGGGGATCGCCTTCCCGCTGGTGGGCGCATCCATGATCGCCATCTGGCTGCTGGATACCCTGCTCTTCTCCCGTCGCCCCCTCAAGGTGGCGCGCGCCAGCTAAACCCGACGGCACAGCTGAAAAGAAAAAGGGCTCCCATCTCGGGAGCCCTGTTCATTGTTCGCCTTGGCGTTTGCGCCCCCCGTCAGGAGAGCGCCAACCCGATGGAGAGCAGCAGGCTGAACAGAAACGCGCTGATGGCAGTCTTTTTGAGCGCGCCGGTCAGCACCTCGCCATCGAAGCTCTCGCGCAGGGTACGCGCCGCATCGCTGAGGGGCTTCATGGCGGGCAGGAAGATCCACGGCCAGAAACTGGCGGGCAGGGTCAGGATAAAGGCGATAGTCGCCAGCAGCGCCGCCCCCAGCAGTACCCAGTGATAGGCGATGGCGCGATTGCGGCCAAGGCGCACCGCCAGGGTGATCTTGCCGCTGGCGGCGTCGGTCTCGATGTCGCGCACATTGTTGATATTGAGCACGGCGGTGGCCAGCAAACCACAGGCGGTGGCGGGCAGCAACAGATCCCACTCCAGACTCTTGGTAAAGAGGTAGTAGGAGCCGAGCACCCCCAGCAGACCGAAGAACAGGAACACCGAGATATCGCCAAACCCGCGATAGCCGTAAGGGGTCTTGCCGACGGTGTAGGTCACCGCCGCGACGATGGCCGCGCCACCCAGCACCACAAATGCCAGGATCTGCAGCCACTGACCACCGAAGGCGCAGCCGAGCAACAGCAGGCCGCTGGCCACCGCCGCCAGCGCGGTCAGCGCCATCGCCACGCACATCTGTTTTTTGGTGATGAGGCCGGAGACCACCGCCCGCTGCGGGCCGATCCGCTCGCCGTTGTCGGCGCCGGAGACCGCATCGCCGTAATCGTTGGCCAGATTGGAGAGGATCTGCAGCAGGATGGCGGTCAGCAGCGAGAGCGCCATGATGGTGCCATCGAAGGCACCACGACTGGCAGCCAGCCCCGAGCCCAGCAGGATGGAAGAGCAGGCGAGCGGCAGTGTTCGCAAACGCGCCGCCAGCAACCAAACAGAGAAGGTATTTGTCATATTGTGATGGCCAAACAATCGGATATTGATCGTGTTAAGGGTTATCGAACCGGATTTGGGTATACTTGGCCCCGGAGAGTGAAGCTCCCTCGGGCGATTTACATGGACGAATGGGCAGATAATATATAGGAAATCATCGCCCTTTGGCATAAACCTACGGCATCCTGCTACCGGATCGCTCGTTACTACCCGGCTCAGAAAAGAATCCATGTTGGCTCAGACCCATATCAAGCAACAACTGGACGCCCTGCGTCACAGCAACGTCAGCGGCTTCGTGCGGTTGCGAGTGGCAATCGAGATCCGCTCCTTTCTGGGCTGGCTCGCGGCGCAAACCCTCTATCCCCGCATCTACTGGCAGGCCCGTGGAGAGGATCGTCCCGAGTATGTCGCGCTGGGCGCCATCCATGAACTGACCGAGCCGCACGCCATCAAGCAGGTGTGCGCCAACGCCAGCCAGCATCACGACGACAGCCCCCGCTACTATGGCGGACTGGCGTTCGATCCGGCCCAATCCGGCTGGCAAGGGTTTGGCCCCTGCCGTTTCGTGCTGCCACGCATCGAGCTGGTGCGCCGTGGCGAGTGCGTCAGCCTCTGCCTCAACCTGTGGCTGGATGACCACAATCTCGAGGCCGAACTGCAGGCCGCCGAAGCAGCCCTCGATGCCCTGCGCCCGGAAACCCCGCTGCCCGCCCTGCAAAAGCAGCCCTGGCAGCGACAGGATTGCCCCGGCCCCACCCAGTGGCAGACGCTGGTGGAGCGCGTCACCGCCCCCGATTTTCAGGCCCACACCCCCAAGGTGGTGCTGTCGCGGGAGAGCGTGCTGACCAGCCAGCACGGCAATGGTGATGTGTGTCCCTGGGCCATGCTCGACCAGTGGGCCCGCCACGCTCAGGACTGCTTCCACTTCGGTTTTCAATTCTCCCCCGAGCAGGCCTTTATCGCCTGCTCCCCCGAGCGGCTCTACCGCCGGGAAGGGAGCCACCTCTTTACCGAGGCGCTGGCGGGCACCATCCGCCGCTCCGGCGATGAGGAGGTGGATGCCCAACTGGCCGCCGAGCTGCTGGCCGACAGCAAGAACCGGCTGGAGAACCGGCTGGTGCACGCCGACATCCTGAGCAGGCTGGCGCCGCTGGCCCACGATGCCACCCTGACCGAGCCACGCATTCTCAAATTGCGGCTGCTGCAACATCTCAAGTGCGATATCGAGGCCGAACTCAAGCCCGGTGTCTGCGACTGGCAACTGCTCGACGCCCTCCACCCGACTCCTGCGGTGGGAGGTGCTCCGCGCGAGGCGGCGCTGGCCTTCATCCGCGAGTTCGAACCCTATGACCGGGGCTGGTACGCTGGCGCCTGCGGCATGCTGAGCCGGGAAACCTCTGAGTTCTCGGTCGCCATTCGCAGCGCCCGCATTCAACCGGGCAGCGTCACCCTGTTTGCCGGTGCTGGCATTGTCGCCGGTTCCGAGCCTGCCGCCGAGTGGGCTGAACTCGATAACAAGATCGCCAATGTGCTCTCCCTGCTGGGATAGCCATGACCCCTTTTCAACCCGCGAGAGCCCCTATGCCGATCAGTAAAGAGCCTGCCAGCGAAGAGTTTGCCTGCCCCCCGTTTTCGAGCCAGCACGCCACCTTCAACCACGTCTGGTCCTCCCTCTTGCTGGAGGAGCTCTTTCGCCTCGGGGTACGCGACATCGCGCTGGCCCCCGGCTCCCGCTCTGCGCCGCTGACCATGGCGGCAGCGGCCCATCAGGGCTTTCGCCGTCACCTGCACTTTGACGAGCGCGGCCTCGGCTTTATGGCGCTGGGGCTGGCCAAGGGGAGCAACCGGCCGGTGGCGGTGATCATGACCTCCGGCACAGCCGTGGCCAACCTCTGGCCCGCAGTGGCAGAGGCCCAGCTCACCGGCGTGCCGCTGATTATTCTTTCCGCCGATCGCCCTCACGAGCTTATCGACAACGGCGCCAATCAGGCGATAGACCAGCAGGGGATCTTCGGCCGCTACCCCGTCTATCAACAGAACCTGCCGAGCCCCACCCCGACCATTCCGGCGGCGTTTGTGCTGAGCTCGGTGGATCAAGCCTTGGCCAAACAGGCGCTCACCCCCGGGGTGGTGCACTTCAACTGCATGTACCCCGAGCCGCTCTACCCGGGCGAGCACTATCAGGATTTCTCCGACTATCTGGCCCCCCTCGGCAACTGGCTCAGCTCCCACAGGCCATGGAGCCCGTGGCAGCAAAGCGAGCCGAGCTGCCCGCCGCAACCCGAGTGGCGCGAATGGCAGCACAAGCGCGGGGTAATTGTGGCCGGACGGATCACGGATCCCGAACAGGCACAGACGGTCGCCGCGCTGGCAGAACAACTCGGCTGGCCGCTGCTGGCGGATCTGCAGAGCCAGCTCCGCTGCGATAACCGGAACCTCATCCACATGGATCTGGCGCTCAACGACCCCGAATTCGTCGCCGAGTTGGGCCGCGCCGAGGTGCTGCTGCAATTTGGCGCGCGGCTTGTCTCCAAGCGACTCGGCCAGTTCATCAAGCACCATTCATGGCAGGATTACTGGCTGGTGGATCCGCAACCGGCGCGGCTCGACCCCGACTATCGGCTGCGCAACCGGCTGCTCTGCAGTGCCAGCGCCTTTGCTGCCGCCCATCCGGTCACCACACAAGCCCCTTGGCACAAATTGGCCGAGCAGCAACACAATTCCAGCCAGCAGATCGCCGCTGCCTGCGAGCGCTTCTCCGAGCTCGGGGTCTGCCATCGCCTCAATTCCCTTATCGAAGGGCAACTGTTTGTCGGCAACAGCATGCCAGCCCGACTGATGGATATGCTCGGTGACACGGGCAAGGGGCCGAGCCGGGTGATGACCAACCGCGGCGCCTCCGGCATCGACGGCCTGATCGCCACCACCTATGGCTTTGCCCAGTCGAGCGACCAGCCAACGACCCTGTTGCTTGGCGATCTCAGCGCCCTGCACGATCTCAACAGCTTGGCCCTGCTCGGCAAGGCGAGTCGACCGCTGGTGGTGATCCTGCTCAACAACGATGGCGGCAGCATCTTCCGTATGTTGCCGGTGCCCACCGAAGGGGAGCTGCTGGAGAGCTACTACCGGCTGCCCCACGGCCTCGGTTTCGAACATGCCGCCACCATGTTTGGCCTCGCCTATCGCGCGCCGACCACCCTGGCCGGGTTCGAACAGGATTACTGCGCCGCCCTCAAAGATGGCGTTACCTTGATCGAGATCCGGGTACCGAGCGAGCAGGTAGCCGATGATCTCAAGGCGCTGGGGGCCGCCATCCGTGGCAAATAAAGATACCCATGTGCCGCTGGTGCTGCTGCACGGCCTGCTGGGGGATAGCGGCGACTGGCAACCGGTGATCGACCGGCTGCCCGCCATCCACTGCATCGCCCTCGATCTGCCGGGTCATGGCAGTCATAGCACGCTGACCGTCGATGATTTTGAGCAGAGTCACCAGTGGCTGGTTGCCGAGCTGGCCAGCCGCAATATTGAACACTATCTGCTGGCGGGTTACTCGCTGGGGGGGCGACTGGCGCTCTATCACGCCAGCCGCGAGCCCGCCGGGCTGCAAGGGCTGCTGCTGGAGAACTGCCACCCGGGGCTACCGGCCAGTAAGCGGGCCGCCCGCATCCAGCACGATGAGCAATGGGCGCAGCGTTTCGAGCAGGAGCCCCTGGCTGACGTGCTGGCAGACTGGTATCAACAAGGGGTGTTTGCCGATCTCGACGACGCGGCCCGCGCCCGCCAGATCGCCCGCCGCCTCGACAATGATGGCAAGGCCATCGCCACCATGCTGCACGCCACCTCGCTCGGCAAGCAGCCGGATCTCGCCCCCTGGCTCATGCAGTGCCAGCTGCCGGTCACCTGGGTGAGTGGCAAGCGGGATCACAAATTCCATCAGCTGGCTTGCCAGCTGGCGAGTCAACATCGCAAAATCAACCACTTGGTGCTGGAAGGCGGCCACAACCTGCACGCCCATCAGCCAGAAACCTTTGCCCGACTCCTCGCGGAGTGGGTCAACCAACAAGAAGAGACGAGTCATGATTGAAGCAATGACGGAAGCTGAACTGTACGCACCTGTTCAACATGCCGGGATTGCTCAACGCTGTGCTCAACTCTTTGCTCAACTCGGTGCTCAACTGCGCTCGACCAGATCAGAAGGAAAAAACCATGATTGAAGCAATGACCGAAGCGGAACTGTACGCTCCTGTTGAGTGGCAGGATTGCTCCGCCGGTTACGAGGACATCCTCTATCACAAGTCCGGCGATGGCATTGCCAAGATCACCATCAACCGTCCCCAGGTCCGCAACGCCTTCCGTCCCCGCACCGTCAAAGAGATGCTGCAGGCGCTGGCCGATGCCCGTTATGACGATCATATCGGCACCATCATCCTGACCGGTTTTGGCGAGAAAGCCTTCTGCGCTGGCGGTGACCAGAAGATCCGTGGCGACTACGGTGGATACCGTGATGACGAGGGGACTCACCACCTCAACGTGCTCGACTTCCAGCGCGACATCCGCACCTGCCCGAAACCGGTGGTTGCCATGGTAGCAGGCTACGCGGTCGGTGGCGGTCACGTGCTGCACATGATGTGTGACCTGACCATCGCCGCCGACAACGCCCAGTTTGGCCAGACCGGGCCGAAAGTGGGCTCCTTCGACGGCGGTTGGGGGGCTTCCTACATGGCTCGCATCGTCGGCCAGAAGAAGGCCCGCGAGATCTGGTTCCTCTGCCGCATGTACGATGCGAGCCAAGCCCTCGACATGGGTCTGGTCAACACCGTCGTGCCATTGGCCGAACTGGAGCGCGAAACCGTGCGCTGGTGCCGCGAAATGCTGCAAAACAGCCCGATGGCGCTGCGCTGCCTGAAAGCGGCCCTCAACGCCGACTGTGATGGTCAGGCGGGCTTGCAGGAGCTGGCAGGCAATGCCACCATGCTGTTCTACATGACCGAAGAGGGTCAGGAAGGCCGCAACGCCTTCAACGAAAAACGTCGCCCCGACTTCTCCAAATACAAGCGGAATCCCTGATGACACTAGCCCTGTATCGCTATCAACTGCCTTTTACCCAGCCACTGACCTTTCACGGCAAGGTGGAGGTGGCGCGAGAGGGGCTGTTGGTGCGCATCAACGACGGCTGGGGGGAGATAGCCCCCCTGCCCGGCTTCTCGAAAGAGAGCCTGCAACAGGCAGAGGCGGAAGCCCTTGCCGCGCTGGCGGCCCTGGCCGCCGGCGACACCCCGAACCCCGTGCTGCCGTCGGTGCAATTTGGCCTCGACTGCGCGCGCCGGACATGGCCCGAGCAGCGCAACCCGCTGCCGGAGCCCTATCCCCTCATTCAAGGCTCCCCCCAGGAGCTGCTGCGCAACTGGAAAGAGTGGCTGCACCGCACACCCAGCAAGGCCAAGCTGAAGGTGGCACGCTACCCGATGCGTGACGAGCTGGCGCTGATCCGCCTGCTGTGCGATCGGGTGCCCTCCCTCAAGCTGGTGCTGGATGCTAACCAGGGCTGGACCCGCGAGGAGGCGTGGACCTTCTGTGGCCACCTCGACCCTAATCGCATCGAGTATCTGGAAGACCCCTGCGCCGACTTTGCCGACATCGCCTTTGTCGCCAACCGTACCGGCATGCCGGTGGCGCTGGACGAGCTGCTGGCGCAAGGCAAGCCGTGGGAGCCGATCCCGCAACTGCGCGCACTGGTGCTCAAACCCACCCTGCTCGGTTCACTGGCCAACTGCGAAACGCTGATCGCCCGCGCCCGCGAACTGCGGCTCAAGGTGATCATCTCCTCCTGCTTCGAATCGGATCTGGGCCTGAACCAGCTGTTCCATCTGGCGGGCGAATGGGCACCGGAACAGGCCCCGGGCCTCGATACCCGCCGCTGGATGGCGGGCAATCTGCTGGGGGAAGATGGCAAACCGGATCTGAGCCGACTGGAGAAACTGTATTACCGTGATTGACCCCTCACGCTCACCCGAACAGACGCCTTGCCCGGTACGCCACCGGGCAATCACCACCCCGAACCGCATTGCCATCCACGCCGCCTCGCCCCTCAGTTATCGCCAGCTCGATGCCCGCCTCAACAGCCTGTGCCAACAGCTGGAACAGGCTGGGGTGCGCCGTGGCGATCATCTGGCGGCGGTGGTGCGCGGGTCGCTGGAAGATGTGCTGCTGGCCTGGGCCTGCGTGCGCAGCGGCGTGGTGTTCTGTCCACTCAATCCCGCCTTTCCCCTTGAAAAGCAGCGCGAGCTGGCCACGCAACTCGATGCCGATGCCTTCTGGTCGGCAGGGGAGATCCCGGCAGGAGAGTGGCAACCCTTGCGGCTCGACTTCACGCACGAACTGCCGACAAGCGAGGAAACGTGGCCGCTGGCATCGACCCAGCTCAACAACATGATCCTCACCTCGGGCTCCAGCGGTACGCCGAAAGCGGTGGTGCATCGACTCTGCAACCACCTCGCCTCGGCGCGCGGCTCTGCCACCCTCATTCCCCTCGATGAGGAATCCGGCTGGCTGCTCTCCCTGCCGCTGTTCCATATCGGCGGCTACGCCATCCTGTTTCGGGTCTTTCTGGCGGGCGCAACTCTGGTGCTGGATCAGCGTGAACGGCCCCTCAAGGAGCGGCTGGAGTGCCAGCCCATCACTCACTTGTCCCTGGTGCCGACCCAGCTCTGGCGCCTGCTGGCAGAGGGTTTTGATCCCGCCCGTACCCGATTGCGCGAGTTGCTGCTCGGTGGTGCCGCCATTCCGCAGCCGCTGGTGAGTCGCCTCTGCGCCATGGGGCTCGCACCCAAGGTAAGCTATGGTCTCTCCGAGATGGGCAGTCAGGTCTGCACTGCGATCCCCGGCGATGCCGGTGTGGTTGGCAAACCGCTACCGGGGCGGGAGGTATGCATTCGGGAGCAGGAGATCTGCGTGCGCGGCGCCACCCTGTTTGCCGGTTACTACCGGGCGGGCGAGCTGGAACTGCCGCTCGATGGCGAGGGCTGGTTTCATACCCGCGACAAGGGGCGCTTCACTGCGGCAGGGGAACTGCTGGTGGAGGGGCGTCTCGATAATCTCTTTATCTCGGGCGGTGAGAATATCCAGCCCGAAACCATAGAGCAGCGACTGGTGGATCATCCCGCCATCGCCCAGGCGCTGGTGGTGCCGGTGCCGAGCGACGAGTGGGGGCAACGCCCCGCCGCCTTTATCGACTGGCACGGCGAGCCGGTGCCCTACCCCGAACTGGCCGCCTGGATCCGCAGCGCCCTGCCCGGCTTTATGGTGCCCGACCACTGGCTCCCCTGGCCCGATCTCGGCGGCAATCTCAAACCCTCCCGCCAACGGCTGGGCAAGGTCGCCCGACAACAAACCACTCGGGCACAACAAGCTGAATGAGATCGGACTCACAATTTACCGATCTGCTCTGAAAACACAAAAAGAAACATGTGAGTCCTCACTGCGGCGCCAGCCCACGAAAATTCGATCAGACTCAAAAAGCCATCATCTTATTGATTTATCTGATTTTTAATTGGCGATTGATATCCCTTTGGAACTGGTTAAATTGCCTTGCGATTACTCGCAAGGCAATACACAAACAACAACAAAGGGATAAAAATGAACCGTTCGGGTACCGGGTGGCTACTGCTGGCAGGCCCCCTGCTTTTGGCGACATCCTCGGCGCAAGCCAACTACTCCCCCAATGACTGGCGACAGTATCAGCTGACTGGCGAATCGAGCCGACAACTGGCCGCACGCATCACCGAGATCACCTACGAACTCAAGGCACGCAGCAGCAACGCTCCTTACCAGCAGCTTAGGGTCTACCGCCGCTTCGATTGGCAGAGCAGCGATCTCGCCGCACTGGCTGAGCAGCAGTGTGGCGAGCCGCAACTCAAGGTGGATGCAGGCTGGCAGATCCGCTTCGTTCGCTGTGAAGATCGGATTCCGGCAGGCAAGCTCATCCCCGCCAGCAGTCATGACTTCGGTTATGGCCTCAAGCAGGGTCGCTGGGAGCAGCTGGCGGGCACGCCGACCGCCCAGCGGCAGGATCGTCTGCCGCTGCCACAAGCCATCATCCTGGGTCAGAGTGAAAGGGAGCTGGATCGCTGCGAACTCAACGCGCAGGGCCGCTGCGCCGAGTCGGAGTGGCACTATCAGCCGCAGGATTGGCAGCAGTTGCAGGTACTTGAAGAGACCCCGAGTGAGCGGGATGGCCGGTTGGAGCAGATCTTCTTCCGTCTGCAACCGGTGGCAGGCAGTCAGGCTGCCGCTCAGGTCAGCGAGATCCACGTCTGGCGCCGTTATCAGTGGCAGCTGGATCAGCTCACGCCTCAGCAGGAGTGTGATGAGCCGCAGGAGCGCAAGGAGGGGAGCAACACCATCCGCTATCGCATCTGCCGTCAGGTGATCCCTGCAGGCAGCGAGGTGCAGGTCACGCTGCAAGATAACGGCTACCAATACCCGGTCGCAGGCGGCGAGTGGCAATCTCTGCCAGAGAGCAAAGCGTGGCAGGAGAGCCGGGTACTCAATCGCCCCATCGTGCTGGCCAGCAAGGAGGAGCAGCTGGAGTGCCGCCGTGCCAACGGTCGTCTCTGCTCCGAGCCAGAGCTGCCCGATGTGGATCTGCTCGACAGCGATGCCGCCAAACTGGTGGCCGACGTGAGCGGCCAGAACAGCCCTGCCTGGCAGGCGGATTACGGCCACGATGATGCCAAGCTGATGGCGGTGGTGCGCGGCATGCGTGCCCTGCTGGCGGCCAACCAGCCGACCCATCCGGCAATGGACAAGCTGCTCTACTATGTGCGCGCCCACAACTACCACGGCGGCGTTGGCAAAGAGAGTGATCAGGCCGCCCGAGCACTGGCCGGGGTGATGATTGATCTGCTCAACCACCCCTTGCTGCTGGGTGCCGAACCGCAGGATCAGGCTGGCACAGTGCTGGAAGCCTGGAGCGTGGCGGCACAAGGACAACTTGGCCAGGCCGCCTTCCGCCAGAGTGCCGCCCCCATGCTGGCCCAGCTCAACCAGGCGCTCGGCTATGCGGTGCAACATGCGGCGCAGATCAATGGCCACAAACCCTGGGCCGATGGCCTGTTCGAACTGCTCAATCTGATCGATCAGAGCGCCTCTTACGGTCAGCAGGCAGACTTCAGCGCAGCTGTGCTGCAACAGGAGGTGGCATTGCGTCAGCACCTGCTGCAACTGGGCCTGAGCGAGCTGGCCCTCTGGAAACAGCGCGATGGCTCACGGGATCTATTCATCTTCAACAACATCCTCGATGCCCATAGCCGTCTCTACCAGATGATGCGCTACCTCCACCACACCAGCCCGGATGAGGCGATCGCCTATCGCCAACAGCTGGATCGCGATGTCATCGCCATCATCCGCCAGCAGGGGCTGGTCCCGGGCGGCCAGCATCCGGCCGCCATGCTGGAAGAGGTCTCCCTGACCCTCTCCAGCTACTACCTCACCTACACGGATCGCACCAGCGAGGCCTGTGTCAGCGGCGAGTTCGCCGGGCTCTGCACTCCAATCCGCATGGAGGAGATCCTGCCGTTCGAGCACACCTGCTCGCCCACCCTGCGTCTGCGCGCCCAGGATCTGACCCTGGCTCAGGCCGAGGGGATCTGCCGCGAGCTGGGTGACGAGGAGCAGCGCTTCCACCAGCAGATGGAAACGGGCGAGCAACCGGTGGCCGACGATCACAACGAGGCGCTGGAGCTGGTGATCTTCAACTCCTCCGCCGACTGGGGCCGCTACGGCAGCGCGCTGTTTGGTGTCTCCACCGACAATGGCGGCATCTATATCGAGGGGGATCCGGCTCGCCCCGGCAATCAAGCCCGCTTCTTCGCCTATGAGGCGGAGTGGAAACGCCCCGCCTTCCAGGTGTGGAACCTGCGCCACGAGTACGTTCACTATCTGGATGGCCGCTTCAACCAGTACGGCAGCTTCGGCCACTATCCGCTCAACCGCACCACCTGGTGGGCCGAGGGGATTGCAGAGTACATCGCCCACGGCCAGTGCTTTGCCCGGGGTCTGGATAACGTGGCAAACCGCCCCGCCAACCAGCGCCCGACACTGGCGGCGATCCTCCACCTCGATTACGAGCAGGGTGGCGAAATGGTCTACTCCTGGTCCTATACCGTGCACCGCTTCCTCAACGAGACCGGTCGCGGCGCCAGCTGGCTGGCGCTGGCACAGGCGCTGCGCAATCCGGATCGGCAGCAGGCGATGAGCGACTTCGAAGGGGAGCTGGACCAGTTGATCGCCAACGACAGCGATGCCTATCAGGCGTGGCTCGGCCGGGATCTGCTGCCCTGGTGGCAAGCCAACAAGGAGTCAGACGCCTGCAAGGGCAACGACTCCGCCCACTGATAGACTCCCAACAAAATGAGGGGCTGCCACCGCAGCCCCTCGCTTCATCCTCCCGCTCTCCCGGCCTCTCCTGCGACAACCTCTGCCCGAATGAGCGGCCCGCCCGTCATCAAGCCTGACGCCAGCGGCCGAGTTGTAATAGAATGCCGAAAGCCATTCCCAACTTCAGACCCTGACCGCACCGCGCATGAAGAAGTTTGCCAAGATCCTCCTCGCCTGCCTCGTTTTGCTGCTGGCCCTGATTGCCATGCTGCTGGGCTACAGCGAGTGGATCGTCTCGGATGCCCGCCACTATACCCACGACAAGGTGGACGAAGTGCCCTACAACCGGGTTGCGGTGGTGCTGGGTACCTCCAAATATCTCTCCGGTGGCGGCCCCAACCACTACTTCAAATACCGCATCAAGGCGGCGGCCGAGCTCTACAACAATGCCAAGGTGGACTTCATCATCGTCTCCGGTGACAACGCCACCGTGCAGTACAACGAGCCACGCCAGATGCGGCGCGCCCTGATCAAGGCGGGCATCCCCGCCTCCGCCATCTATATGGATTTCGCCGGATTCCGCACCCTCGACTCAGTGGTTCGCGCTAGGGAGGTATTCGGTCAGGATCGCTTTACCGTGGTCTCCCAGGGCTTTCACAACGAGCGAGCCATTTTCATCGCCCGCCATTTCGGTATCGACGCGGTCGGCTTCAATGCCGAGGATCCCAGCGCCTATCAGGGTATCCGTACCCGGGTGCGGGAAGTCTTTGCCCGCCTGATGGGGCTGCTCGATCTCTATGTGCTGGACAAGGGACCCAAGTTCCTCGGGGCACCTGTCCCCATCGGTCTGCCTGTGCCTTGCCACTCGCTGAGCACCATCGGCAGCCTGCAACCCTGCCTCAAACAGCCCAAACCGGCCGTGGATAAGACCAAGCCAGCGGCGGTATCTGCAGCGGCTGCCACTGAACCGGTCACTCCGGCTGTCTCGGCTGCGATTGAACAAGTCACTGCAGCTGCATCCGCAGCGGCAACGACCGAGCCGTTCACTCCCGCCAAACCCGCGGCAGAAGCCGCCGCCGAGACGCCCAGCGCGGCCTTGCCCATATTGCCGGTGGCCCCTTCAGCCGCCAGCGCCAGCACTGCCACACCATAAACAGACGACCCGCCAACTGGCGGGTCCTGTTATTGCAGCGCGGATTGTGGCGGCGATCCTGCGCACCCATTCCCTACGACCAGGTCAGCCTCGCGCTTCCTGATAGCGGCGGGCCACTTCGGCCCAATCCACCACCTGATAGAAGGCGGCGATATAGTCAGGACGCTTGTTCTGGTACTTGAGGTAATAAGCGTGCTCCCACACGTCCAGCCCCAGGATCAGGGCATGGCCATGCATCAGGGGGCTATCCTGATTGGCACTGCTCTCCACCTGCAATCTGCCCGCCTTGTCCACCACCAGCCAGGCCCAACCGCTGCCAAAGCGGCTCAGAGCCGCCTGAGTGAAAGCCTGCTTGAAGGTATCGAATCCCCCCAATTCCCGCTCGATGGCCAGCGCCAGTTCGCCACTCGGCTCACCGCCCCCCTGCGGGCTCATCACCCGCCAGAACAGGGAGTGGTTGGCATGGCCGCCACCGTGGTTGCGTACCGCCCCCAGCAGGGTCGCGGGTAGAGTATCGAAGCGGCGCAGCAGCTCCTCAATCGGCAGAGCGGCCAGCTCGGGCGCCCCTTCCAGCGCGGCGTTGAGGTTGTTGATATAGGTCTGATGGTGACGGCTATGGTGGATCTCCATGGTCAGGGCATCGATATGGGGTTCCAGTGCGTCGTAGGCATAGTTCAGGGCTGGCAGGGTATGGCTCATGATGACCTCTGTTCGGATTAATGGAGTCGGGATGAGGGATCGCTCTGGCACAGGCAGTGACCGAGCGAACGCATGATCGCGGCGTGGCTGCCGTGGCGCTGTACGAACGTCAGCAACTCGGCACGGGTGGTGCGGGTATGGCGCAAAGCGGCCTCTCGCAGGCGGGAGGAGCAAGCGGGGGAGTGACAGGTCGCCAGCAGGCAGTCGTGCACATAGCAGAGCAGGTCAGCAGCTCGATCGGGCAGGGTCATGGCCACCAGCAGATCCGCCAGATTGTGGTGAGCCACAACCAGCGCCGCCACCGCCTCGTCGGCGTCGTGCCACTGCATCAATTGCTGACGAGCCAGCCAGAGCGCCTGTTGATAATGGGCCAGCGCCTGATGGTACTCGCCGCAATCAAACAGCCGGTTTCCCTCTCTGGTCTGCTGCTTCCAGTGGGTCATACTGCTGCCACCTTCGGTCGACTCGACCCACCCCTTCACCCAGCTTGCTGTCATACGCTTCACACCAACAAATGATAATAATTATCATTACATGAGTCATATCCGGGAGACAAGGGGTGTGTGGGGCGCAGCAAACAACCAAAACAGCGCGGCCACTCCTTGGCAAGGAGTGGCCGCTTGAGGCAACCGGTCAGAAGATTCGACCGGTTAATGGCAAGTTAATAGCAGATCAGATGTTGTTGGCTGGCGAGGGCGGGGCGATCCCCAGCAGCATATGATCCATCATCCCCACCATCCGCCCTATCTCCGGTTTGGTGATGGTATCGTTGGCCCCCAGTTGCAGGGCCTTCTGGCGGTTATCATCGCTCATCAGGGAGGAGAACATCACGATGGGCATCTCCTTGTAGGAGGGGGTATCCCGCAGTCGCTTGAGCAGGTGCATGCCATCCATGCGCGGCATCTCCACATCGGTGATCACCGCATTGACGAAGCCGGAAACCGGCATCTTCTCCTCCTGCGCCAGACGATCGAAATCCGTCAGCATCTCCAGCCCTTCCCCCCCGTCCTTGGCCGTTATCACGTTATAGCCGGCGGTACGCAAGGTGGTCTCGATCATCTTGCGGATAAAGGCCGAATCGTCCACCACCAGAATGGTTTTGCCCTGACGCAGCGCCATCATGCGATCGTCGATGAGCACCTTGCGATCCTGGGTGACGTCGTACTTCTCCATGCTGAGCTCGGGGTTGATGTCGGCGATGATCTTCTCGAAATCGAGGATCATGATGAGGTTGCCATCGCGCCTGACCACCGCCACCACGCAGTCGTTCTCCCCCGCCTCCAGAAACTGGCTGGGGGACTCCACATCCTCCCAGGAGACCCGGTGAATCCTGCTGACGCTGTCGATCAGAAAGCCGTTGGCCATCTTGTTGAAGTCGGTGACGATCACCACCTTGTGGCTGGGGTCAGGGTTGGTCTTGATACCGAGCCAACCGGCCAGATCCACCAGCGGGATCAGGCGCTCCCGCAGGGAAAAGACCCCCACCATATGGCGCTGGGCATTGGGGTAATCGGTGGTTTCCGGCACCCGGATCACCTCACGCACCTTGGCGACGTTAATCCCGTAGTAGGCGATCTTCTCTCGCCCGTCCGGCAACTGCTTCTTGAGGTGAAACTCGATGATCTCAAGCTCGTTGGTACCGCTCTCGGTCAGGATAGATTTACGCTCTTCCCCATCTTTGGACATCATGGTGACTCTCATTCTGGTTGCGCGGGCAGCAGACCGCTGCGGTTTTCTCTCAGTATAGGAATGGAATGCACTCTGCTGCGCTGATCCGGTCAAGATTGCAGCTATAACCACTTGATCCGCTAGGCCGGAGGGCTCGTACCAGCCTATCAGGAAAATTGCGGTGCGATGGAGAAGGCCATCACAGCGTCACAAGGAGAGGGGTCATGAATGAGAGCGTGGTAGTGATAGGGGCTAGCGGCGGGATCGGGGCAGCACTGGTGACACAATGGCTGGCAACCGGCACAACCCGGGTCATCGCCATCAGTCGTCAACCCGCACCTGCGGGCCTCTCGTCGCCAGATCTTCACTGGCTATGTTGTGATTACAGCGATGAGCAGATGGCAGCTGCGGTGGCCCGTATCGCGGAATTGGCGCCGAGACCGCATCGGGTGGTGATCTGCAACGGCATCCTGCATCAGGGGGAGATCCAGCCAGAGAAACGGCTCGAAGCACTCAATCTCGCTGCCATGACCCGCCTCTACCAGACCAACGCCTTGCTGCCGCTGCGCTGGATCAGCCAGTTGTTACCGCTGTTTGGCCGCGAGCCTTGCACCCTGGCCGTTCTCAGCGCCCGGGTCGGCAGCATTGGCGACAACCGCGCTGGCGGCTGGTATGGCTATCGCGCATCCAAGGCGGCCCTCAACATGCTGCTCAAGTGTGCAGCCATCGAGCTGGCCCGGCGGGCGCCCGGCGTCAAATTGCTGGCCTTCCATCCCGGCACCGTGGATACCCCACTCTCCCGCCCGTTTCACGCCAATGTACCGGCGGGAAACGTGCAGAGTCCCGAGCTGGTAGCCGACCATCTGGTGCAGCTGATGAACCGGCTGCAACCGGATGGCGAACTGAGCTTTCTCGACTGGCAGGGCAAACCTATCGAGTGGTAGGAGATCTCAAGAGACGCGCCAGCAGCGCCCGCAGCTCCTTGATAACGGCGGGCTTGCCCGCCAGTTGCAACCTCGCGGCCAGCGATCCCCAGTCGGCATATTGCCAGATGGTGGCGATCAGCAGCTGGCGCTCGGCAGGGGTGAGCGAGGCCAGCACATCCAGATGTCGCGCCAGCCATAGCTGCAAGCTGGATTGACACAATTCGAACGGCTTGTGATGCAAAGCAAAGCACTCAACCTCATCGCGCTCGAACTCGCCAAGATCCGGTACGGTGACGGTACTGCCTTGCAGGCATTGCCATACCAGCTCGGGATCCAACGCATCCAACTCGCCCGCCAGCAAGGTCGGTAGTTGGCGTGCAAATATCTGCTGCCACTGATTAAGCTCGGGCTCATGTTCAGGTTTAAGCGCCTTTAGAAGTAGAGCTGCGTGGCAGCCGCTGGCGGCATCCCGTTGCAAACCGATGCGCAGCACCGTCAGTCCTGCCTTGCGCCAGAAGGGGAGCAGGTCGGCGCTGGCCGAAAAAGCCGAGCCCAGGTAGTCGATACCAATCTGGCGATAGTGCTCCTCAAGCTTGCCAAGCAGTTGCGAACCCAGCCCATGGCGATGCAGCGCCGGATGGATGGCGATACGCATCACCCGGGCGTAACTGCGCGCCCCCGCCGTCTTGAAACCGGCGTGGGCCAGCAGCGACTGGGGCAGCAGATGGCCGCGCGGGCGGCGGCGCCCTGCCCAGATCGCCTCGGCCAGATCGGGATCTATCTCCCCTTCCCGCGCAACCAACGCCACTCCCAGCAGGCTCTCGTCCTGCTCCAGCAGATGGATGTCGAGAGCCGGGCTCTCCAGCAGGGATCTTAGATCGCTCGGCGTGGTCTGGTAATGAGCCAGCACCAGCAAGCCGAACAGCTGGTTGAGCTGCGCCTCGTCGCTCGCCAGCGCCTCTTGACTGATAAGACGCCAGCTCGGGTTGGTCGGTGGCATGGGAGTGGCGACTTCGGCATTGAGGCCGAGCAGGCGGAAAATCAGCGGCTCCAGCGTATCGTGCTCACTCCAGCGGATCGGTTCGCCCAAGTGGATCTCCTGCCACTGCGGGGTCTGGCTATCCAGCACTCGCTTGAAGCGCAGGTGAAAACCGCGTCCCGTTCCCTCGTAACCGTGCTCGGTGGTGGCAAACACGATGCGGCTGTGGCGGGCCAGCATGGCCTCGAGCAATGGGGTCGGAATGGCGGCCGCTTCATCCACCAGCAGCAGATCGGGATTAATCACCTCGTGCACCAGCCGATCAGGCGAGCAGTAGCTCAGCCCGGTTAGCTGGTCCGGCGTACTATCTAGCCCGCGAGCGGCGTGGGCAAACAGGGTCGCCACCGTCGCCTGTGAGGGGGCCGTCACTACTATGTTCAACTCGGGCTGCTGGCGCAGCAGCTCGGCGGCGGCCAGCCCCAGCAGTGCACTCTTGCCACGACCACGATCGGCACTCAGCACCAGCGGACGGCGGCGATGGCCGTGCAACACCTTGTGGATGGCGGGCAGCGCCTGGGCCTGATCGTCGCTCAATGGCCGCTCGGGCCCGATGGGCTGCCACGGCTGCAGACAAACTGGCGGAACCAGAGAGAGGGCCGGATCGCCAGTTAGCAGCCGAACCAGCCGGGCAATAAAGCCGTGACCGGCCCGGCTTGCCTCCTCCACCTGCGCCACCAGCCGGATCCGGTCGGGATCCGGCCATGCGGGCCAGATCTCTCTGGGCGGGGTCAGCAGCAACAGCAAGCCACCGGCGCGCAAGGTGCCTGCCAGCGCCCCGAAGGCGTCGGGGTGAAAACCGCTGAAGGCATTGAACACCAGCGTGTCGCACTCCTGACCGAGCCGCTGCAGCGCCTTGGCGGCAGGCTGCGGGGCATAACACTCGGGCCCCGCCCCCAGCCAGAAGATGCGCTCGCCGAGCAGGGTTTCGGCGCGGGCAATGCAGTCCGCCTCCTCTCCCTCCAGCCAGATCAGGCGCCGCTCACCGGCGCGGGCCAGCGCCTCGCGCAGGCTGTTGAGCTCTTGCGGCGTCATGAAGCCTGGCTGTCAGCCGCTTTGCGGGGTTCGAACATGCGCTCCCCCATCTGATCGATAAAGGTGTGCGCCTTCTGCACCATGAAACGCTCGGCATCGGCCGGATTGGCAAACAGATCGGATCGGATGAGGCGGTGAGTTTGCAGCACCCCATCCAGCTCTTTGGTGATACGGCCCGCCAAACGATACTGGCCACCTTCGGCCATGGGCTCCGGATAAATGAGATAGCCGGCATATTCGGTGGGAGTGACTTCCGCAGCCTTGGTCGGCTCACCCCCGAACAGGGTGCTGAACAGTTTCTTGAGCATGGTGATCTCCTCTGGTTGCCAGCATTGTCCCCAAGGGGTTGCACAGTGGCAAGCAGGGGATCTTATTACCAATGGTTATTTGCATAACGAACCATTCTCATTTAGATTTCACTCCATTCCACAAGAGGTGATCATCATGTACGTCTGTTTGTGCCGCGGCATCACAGATACCCAGATCCGCAAGGCGGTGCAGTCAGGTAACAGCGAATTCCGCCAGCTCAAGCAGTCTCTCGAGGTGGGCGCCCAGTGTGGCAAATGCGTGCGCATGACCATGGAGATCATCGCCGCCGAGCTCGACAAGATGGAGCAGGAACAACCCGTGCTCTACTACGAGGTGGCCTGACCCGGCCCCACCCTCTTCTGATTTGACCCGCCAGCAGGGTCACCCTTCCTCTCGGGCGAGCTGACTCGCCAGACCTCTTGTTGTCACTTTTCTGGACTAAGCTCTAACGATCGAAGCCTCAGCCACGAACCAAGGAGCACTGTCGATGAAAGGAGATCCCAAGATCATTGTCCACCTCAACAAGGTGCTGGCCAATGAGCTGATTGCCATCAACCAATACTTCCTGCACGCACGCATCTACGATGACTGGGGCCTCAAGGCGCTCGGGCACAAGGAGTATCACGAGTCTATCGATGAGATGAAACACGCCGACGAGCTGGTCAAGCGGGTGCTGTTTCTGGAAGGGCTGCCCAACCTGCAGGATCTCGGCAAGCTGCGCATCGGTGAGAACGTCGAAGAGATGCTGCGCTGCGACCTGTCGCTGGAGATGGATGCCATCCCCGACCTTAGGGTCGCCATCGCCTACGCCGAGTCGGTACAGGACTACATCAGCCGCGACCTGTTTCAGGAGATCCTGGAAGACGAGGAGGAACATGTGGACTGGCTGGAGACCCAGCTCGACCTTATCGATCGCATCGGGCTGGAGAACTATCAACAGTCGCAACTGCACCACGGCTCCTGAGCCAACAGGCCAGCAAGCAAAGAGACCCGCCAGCGCGGGTCTCTTCATTTGGGCCGCCATATTTGGGTCGCCATAACCCGAAAACTTTTCGACAGGATCACAGTTAATACGCCCGACACAGCATCTGTCATGGCTTTCGATTAGGATACGGCTCTCTGCCAATAACAATGCTACGGACGATTTCCATGGAACAGATTGCACGCGAGATGGCGCCCCACAAACGGGTGGCACTGGTGGCTCACGACAACATGAAGACCCCTCTGCTGAACTGGGTAATGCGCCGCAAGGAGGAGCTCAAGCTCCACCATCTCTATGCCACCGGCACCACCGGCACCATGCTCGGCAAGAAGGCGCAACTGCCCATCACCTGCCTCTTCTCCGGCCCCATGGGGGGCGACCAGCAGCTCGGCGCCCTGATCGCCGAGGGGAAGATCGACGTGCTGATCTTCTTCTGGGATCCCCTCAATGCGGTGCCGCACGATCCGGACGTGAAGGCGCTGCTGCGGCTGGCTGCGGTGTGGAACATCCCGGTCGCCACCAATGAAGCGACCGCCGACTTCATCATGGACAGCCCCCACATGCAGCAGGCATTCAGCGTGCAGATCCCGGATTACGCCGGTTATCTCAAGGCGCGCACCGAGTGATCGGCTAACCCGTCATGCAAGAGGGCCGCAATATGCGGCCCTCTTTATTGAGAAACAAACCGATGTCGGCTTATAGCGCCCGGGCGAGAATGCGTGCCACCCGATCCGGATCGATATCCTGATGTTCACCGAGCGCGGTGCGCCCCACCCGCTTGAGGTTGGAGCAGACCGCCGGAATGCAGCTTTCGCTGAGACCATAATCGGCCAGCCGGGTGCCCAATCCCATTTTCTGGAAGAATTGCTCGGTGCGGATGATCGCCTCCTCGATACGCAGGGCCTTGTCCTCGCGGGTCGAATGCCACACCCGCTCGGCAAACTGGGCCAGCTTGTCCTGCTTCTGACTCGCCCGCTCACGGAGCAGTGAGGGGAGCACCACCGCCAGACTCTGGCCATGATCCAGCCCGTAGAGCGCCGTCAGCTGATGGCCGATGGCGTGAGAGGCCCAATCCTGCGGCACCCCGCAACCGATGAGACCGTTGAGCGCCAGACTGGCGGCCCACATCAGATTGGCCCGCACCTGATAGTTGGTCGGCTCCGCCAGCGCTCTGGGGCCGTTCTCCACCAGCACCTGCAGCAAGCCTTCCGCCAGCCGATCCTGCACATCGCCGCCGACCGGGAAGGTGAGGTACTGCTCGGTGATATGGATGAAGGCATCCACCACCCCATTGCCGGTCTGACGGGCAGGCAGGCTGTAGGTGGTCGCCGGATCGAGCACCGCAAATTGCGGCTGCACCAGCGGGCTTCTGAAGGAGATCTTCACATCCCCGCGGCTCACCACCGAGGTGGGATTGTTCTCGGATCCGGTGGCGGGCAGGGTCAGCACGCAGCCCATCGGCAGCGCCTGGTGCACGCTAGCCTGTTTGCCGCAGATATCCCAGGGGTCGCTCCCCTCATAGCAGGCCGCCGCCGCGACAAACTTGGTGCCATCCACTACCGAGCCACCACCGACCGCCAGCAGGAAGTCGATGCGCTCGCGCTTCACCAGTGCCACCGCCTCCATCAACAGCTCGTATCTGGGGTTGGCGCCGATGCCGGAGAACTCCTGCCACGTCACCCCTTCCAGCGCTCGGGTCAGCTGCTCATAGACGCCGTTCTGCTTGATGCTACCGCCGCCATAGAGCACCAGCAGGCGACTGCCGGGCGGGATGAGCGTTGGCAGGCTGGCGATCTGCCCTTCACCAAAACAGATGCGGGTCGGGTTGGCATATTGGAAGTTGTACACGGCGGGATCCTCGACTTGAACAGCACGGGGACATTGTGCGCCTGCCGCCCCATCAGGTCAAAAACGGGAGCGGGTTATCAGAATGGAGATTGCCGGTCGTTGCAGCGGCATTTTCAGGGATGGCTCTGCTATGGTCTGTCAGGAAGGCGGGTAGCACCCTGGTGATCAGGCTCCCCATCACTTTCCCATCCTGCTGCCCCGTCAGTTTTCATCCAATCCCTCGTCATACAGGAAGGTCTGAAATATGAAACTGAAGCATGCATGGATTGCTGGTCTGTTTACCCTCTCGACCACTCTGGTACAAGCCGCCGAGGTCAACGCAGGGGTCGACGTCGCTCCTGGGCAAGCCAGTCTGGCGCAAGAACTCACGGCGAGTGCCACCGTGACCGCCATCGACCTGGAGACCCGCCAGGTCAGTCTGAAAAACGCAGAGGGTGAAACCTTCGATATCGTCGCTGGCGAGCAGGTTGCCAACCTGCCGAACGTCAAGGTCGGGGACAAGGTCATGCTCAAGTATCTGCAGATACTCGATGTAGAGCTGCTGAAGGGCACCGCTGGCATCAGAAAACGGATCGTGGAAGTGGATGGCGAACGGGCCGGGGCAGATGAGAAACCGGGTGGCGGTGTCGGCATGAAAGTGACCATCTATGCCGATGTCATCGGGCTGGACAAACAACAGCAGACCGTCACCGTCAGAGGGGTGGATGAGACCCTGACCATCAAGATCAACAACCCGGAGCAGTTTAACCTGATTGCAGAAGGGGACCAGCTGAAGGCGGTTCAGACCAAAGCCATCGGGATCGGCATCGTCGCTAGCGAATAGTCCCGACCGGGCTGCTCAGGCTGCCATGCCAGTGTAATGACGCACGACTCGCGGCCATTTGCGCGGGCGCCATATCAAGCGGGAGGCAATCTTGCCTCCCGCCTTCCTTACCCAGACCGTTCACTCCCCGAGTCACCATTCAGGGCAAGATCTTGCCTCTTCGCCCCGGCTTGCCGGCCAATCCGGCACATCGCCGCCCCTACTTCTGGCCGGTCAGGCGATCCATCGCCTCTTTCAACATCTTCTCTCGCTGCTCGTTGAGCGGCTTGCTCTGCTCCGCCCGCTCCTCGGCGGTCAGCTGCTTGTTGTCGGCGATCGTCTTGAGCTTCTCCTCTATCTCGTTGAACTTCTTGCGATCGAAGCCCAGCGCCTTGTCCACCAGCTGCTGCACCACGCCCCCCTTGTCGGAGCTCATATCCAGCGCAGGCGGCAGCTTGTTGTTCTTGGCCAGATGTTCGTAGGTCAGCACCTGCTGGGCCTGACCGGTCATGCGCTGGGTGGAGAGGCTGACCATCTCCTCCCAGCCACCGCCCTGACCGCCACTACCGGCACTGTTGAGGGTGGCGAGGGCGCGGTTGTTGGATGCGCTCTGGGCAAGCTGCTGGCTGTAGGGTTTGATATCCATGGGGGCTCCAATTCGGTGCACATCTGTAGCCATGCGCACAGGCTGATCCGGTCAAATGGGGCGTCAGGCCCCACCATTATCAATAAAACCAGCAAGTTACAGGCCAACTTGTCAGATGGTGCAAGATCCCGCGCTATGGCGGCGCTCACCACGCCCCCCACGCAAACAGGCGTCAGAATCATGACTCATCTGCTGCCGGTTCATGCTGTTTTGGCACATTTCACCGTCTGCGCGTCACAGCGCCAGAGAAAAGTCAGGAACAGCAGTTCGATCACAAAACAAACAACCAGCGAGGCATACAATTTTGGCGCACATCACAACCAGCCAGCCGTGTCATGGATGATCTGTTCGTAAAACCAATAACAGGCAGACCAATCTGCCGTGCTCACTCCGCTGCCAGTTCGGAGTTGCAGCCTCCCCACACCTCATCCCCTCGTCTGACTCTCACTCACCGCAACCCTTCGGGTACACCTATGAAAAAACACACCTTGAGTCTTCTCTCCGCCACCCTGCTCACCCTGCTTGGCACCAGTGCCGATGCCTGTACCGGCCTTATCGTCGGCAAGGGAGCCAGTGCCGATGGCAGCGTGATGATCGCCAGAAACGAGGATTTTGGCGTCAACAACTGGAACAAGTATCTGGCCTTCCACCCGGCACAACAGACCGAGGGCAAGAGCTGGAAACTGGGCAACGGGCTGGAAGTGCCGATGCCCAAGGCATTCTTCGCCTACTCCGCCATCCACGACTGGGATGCCACTACCAGCGACCCGGCAGGAAAATATTATGAAGAGCGTGGCATCAACGAGTTCAACGTCGCCATCTCGGCCACCACTAGTGCCGAAGTTAACGACAAGGCCCAGAAAGCCGATCCGCTGATCGAGAAGGGAGTAATTGAAGCCATCATCCCGACCCTGATCCTGCCGCAGGCCAAAACGGCCAAAGAGGGGGTCGAGCTGCTCGGCCGCTATGTGGAGCAATATGGCGCTGGTGAGGGCAACAGCCTCTATCTGGCGGATGTGGACGAGGCCTGGCTGATGGAGATTGGCTCCGGCCACCACTGGATCGCGGTGCGGGTGCCGGACGACAGCTACGCCATGGTGGCCAACGGTCTGCGCATCCACGGCGTCGCTCTCGACAGCGCCGATGTGCTGCACTCGCCCAAGCTGCTGGAGTTCGTACGCGAACACAAACTGCTGGATAACGCCGACCCGAAAGAGTTCAACTTCGCCAAGGCGTTCGGGGTCATCGCTGACCCGTATAACGTGGATCGGGAGTGGCTCGGCCAGAAAATGCTGACAGCCAGCCATCCGCAGCCGACCCGGCAGGCGCAATATCCGCTCTTTATGAAGCCGGATGCCCCCATCGCCGTGCCGGACGTGGCCAGGCTGCTGAGCGCCACCTATGACGGCACGCCGCTGGCGGGCAAGGCGGAGCGGCCGATCCGCATCGATCGCCAGCTCGAATCCCACGTCATCCAGCTGCGCAAGGATATGCCCAAAGAGCTGCAAGGATTGATCTGGCAGAGCTACGGCGTGCTGGCCGAATCTGTGATGGTGCCGCTCTACAACACCCTGGAAAACTATCCCCAGCCCTATCGCACCGGCAGCGACAGCTACTCCGACGATTCCGCCTACTGGCAGTTCCGCAGCCTGACCGCACTGGCCAACACCAACCCGGACAAATACCTGCCGCTGCTGCGAAACGTCTGGAGCAAGGAGAGCACCAAGCTCTACAAGGAGGTCGCCGTGCTCGACAAGAGCCTCAAGCAGACCTACGCCAACGACAAGGGCACCGCCATCGGGCTGGCCGCCGACTACTCCTATGGGCAGCTGGAGCAGACCTATCAGATGGCCAAAGCGCTGCGCTACAAGCTGATGACGGATCTGACCAAGAGCAGCGAGAAGAAGTACTCGGAGGAGGAGTTCAAGAAAATCATGAGCCTCTAATCGGCTCGCCAACGCAAAGAGGCTCCCGAGGGAGCCTCTTTTGTTTCACCCCATGCAGCGATCAGCGGCGGCTGATATTGAGCGGGCCGAAGGTCTGGGCCACCGGCATTATCTCGATGCTGTTGATGTTGACGTGGGCGGGCTGCTGGCTGATCCAGAGCACGGTATTGGCGATGTCGTCCGGCTGGATCGCCTCCACCCCCTGATAGACGGTGGCCGCCTTGGCATCGTCACCGTGGAAGCGCACGTTGGAGAACTCGGTGCCACCGCACAGGCCCGGCTCCACGTTGGTGACGCGGATGGCTGTACCCGCCAGATCGGCGCGCAGATTGAGGCTGAACTGCTTCACAAACGCCTTGGTGGCGCCGTAGACGTTGCCACCCGGATAGGGGTAGGTGCCCGCGATGGAGCCGATATTGATGACGTGGCCGCGATTGCGCGCCACCATGCCCGGCAGCAGCAGGCGGGTGAGCAGGGTCAGGCCGCTGATGTTGGTGGCGATCATCTGCTCCCAATCTTCCAGATCCGCCTTGTGGGCAGGCTCCAGCCCCAGCGCCAGACCGGCGTTGTTGACCAGCAGATCCACTTCGCTCCAGGCGGCTGGCAAACCGGCGATCGCGGCGCGGGTGGCCGCCTTGTCCTGCACGTCAAACACCAGCGGCAGAAACTGCTCGCCCAGCTCGTCAGCCAGCGCGGCCAGCCGCTCGGCACGGCGACCGGTGCCGATCACCTTGTAGCCCGCCTGCACCAGCTGGCGGCTGATGGCTTCACCAAAACCGGACGAGGCGCCCGTTACCATTGCAATCATCTGAACCTCCATATCTACACCGATATTGTTATTTATCTGTCTGAATCTATTCAGATTCATTCATCGCTCAATTCACGTCCGGTCGCCTTGCGCCAGACAAATACCACCAGATGGAGCAGCAACAGGCCCGAGCCCCCCAGCGCAAACAGCAGGCCGGTGAGGGCGTTGACCGAGGTGTCGGCGCCACACCACCACCAGACCAGCCAGCCACTCAGGCCGATGACGAAAGTCTGGATGGCGCAGACCGGGCAGCGCCCCAGCTTGGCCCTGATGGCGGTGGCAAGGCAGTTGTCACAGCTCATCCTGCTCCTCGATTCTGCTCATGCAACATGGTCAGTTGGTCTGCACAGACGGCTTGCGCGCCAGTCTGCGCCGCTCACGCTCCTCATCGCTCACCAGCGGCAGCACCAGCCGGTGGGCATGCTGGTCGCGGCCATAGTAGTCCGCCAGCCGCTGCTGGGGACGAAATCCCAACCCGTGATAGAGGGCCAGCGCCTCTTCGTTGGCGTCCCCCACTTCGAGGCGAATCGCCCCCCAGCCAGCGGCCTTGCCCTCGCGGATCACCTGCTCCAGCAAACGGCGGGCCCAGCCCAGACGGCGCACCGTCCAGCGGATAGCCAGTGCCTGAATGACCAGCCGATCCCAGCCTCTGTGCTCCAGCAGGCAGAGATAGCCCATCAGCTGATGCTTCTCATCCAGCAGCAACAGGGTGCGCCCCTTGGCGTGGGCCAGCAGATAGTGCCAGCGGCTGCGGCCAAAGGCGACTTCAGGGGGAAAACAGTAGCGTTCCAGATTAACGATGGCGCCCAGATCATCGGTTCGGGCCGCACGTACGGTCAACACGGGGAGTCCTTGTTCGGTTATTTATCTTCAGCACCAAAAATGCGACTTGTATCACAAGTTACCAAAGCGTCATATTAGGCACTGTAACCTCTTGTTTCCCCTCGCGCCATTGTCGTGCTTGTCGGTGCATCGAAGCCCACTGGGGATCCTGCCTTTTTTCAGGCAGTCTGATCTGTGGAGCCGAAAATATGAGTACCTATGTCATCGTCGAAGAGCTGGGCGACTGGCCTTGCCATGCCGATTATCTGCTGACCGCCCGCACCTATCTGCAACATGGCGTGCCGACCACCGGCGGCCGACCCCGCATCATCAACCTCTGCCGCAATCTGGAGCACCTGAGCGCAGGCTACTACTGCTCGCTGCTGGCCCAGGCCCGCGGCCACCACTGCCTGCCGGGTCTGCAGGCCATCAGCCGACTGCAACCCCAGCAGCCACCGGCCAAGCTGTGGCGCAAGGCGCAGGGGTGGCTGGCCCAGCAGAGCGAGGATCGGATTAGAGTGCGCGCCATCTTCGGCCAGTGTGAACAGAGCGAGCTGGCGGGGCTAGCCCGCTACTACTACGGCCTGAGCCAGCTGCCGCTGCAGGAGCTGACCCTCAAGCGCGGCCGCCACGGCTGGTCGGTGCGCCAGCAGCAGAGCCTGTCACCGCTGGAGCTGAGCCCAGGCGAAAAAGCGCTGATGCTGCACCACGCTCAGGCGCTGGTGGGCACCGGTGATGAGGAGCAGGCGGCGCCGCTCTACCAGCTCGCCATTCTGGTGGATCCCGATGATGGCCGCGCCAGCAGCGATGGGCTGGCGCTGGAGCGCTTTATCCGGGCTGCTGCCGCCCAGGGGATCCGGGCCGAGATCCTGCCACCGTCGGCCATCGAGCGACTGCCGGAGTTCGACACCCTCTGGCTGCGTGCCGAAACCGCGGTCGGCCACTACACCTTCGAATTTGCCCGCCGCGCCGAGCAGCTGAAGATGCCGGTGATCGACAGCTCCCGCGCTATCCTCGCCTGCAGCAACAAGCTCTATCTCTACGAGCTGATGGTGCGCAGCGGCGTGCCCATGCCGCCCACCATGGTGGTGACCCGTCGCGGCCGCCACCACGTGGAGGAGCTGGTGCAGCGGCTCGGCCTGCCGTTGATGGTGAAGGTACCCGACGGCGCGCAGGGGCGCGACCTCGCCATGGCCAGCGACGAGCAGCAGCTGGCCCGGCTGCTGGATGAGGGGCTGAGCCGCTCCGCCCTGCTGCTGGTGCAGAGCCGGATCCCCGCCGAGTTCGACTGGCGCATCGGCTTTCTCGACGGCTCGCCGCTGTTTGCCTGTCGCCGTTTTCGCCCCGAGCCCGGCAACCGCATTCGCCGCCGCAAGCACCCGCTCGACATGAGCCGCATCGAGGCGTTGCCCCTTAACGAGGTGCCGGAGCGGGTGCTGCAGACCGCCCGCCGCGCCGTTCATCAGCTCGGCAATGGCCTCTACGGACTCGACTTGCGCCAGCAGGGGCGTGACTGCGTGCTGCTGGAGATCGTCGACAACCCCTGGATCCGTGGCGATATCGAAGACAAGGAGGCGCAGGATCTCTACGAGCGACTGGCCCGAGCCTTCCGCCAGCGGCTGGAAAACCGGGGCCAGACCACCGCATAACCCGCCATGACCTTTTCGCCGACCAAATGACAGAGAGGGCCCCGCGATGGGGCCCTCTCTCGCATGGCAAGCAGGATCTATCCCTCCTGCCGACTCGTAAAAATCTATTTTTTAAATTGCGCCCGCCGAAGCAAAACGGTAGTTGACAGAGAGCCAGTACGAACGGCCCGGCTCGGGGATACGGCCGCTCTGCTCGTAGCCAAGCCCCGCCTGACTGGCGTGCACCGACTTGGAGAGGTGCTCGTAGTAGAAGGTGTCGAACAGGTTGTCTACGCCGGCCGAGAGCTGCCATCCCTTGGCAAACTGCCAGGCACCGCTCAGGTTCATGGTGAAGAAGCCCGGTGTCTCCCCCTGATCCTGACCCGCCACGGTGCCGGACCAGAGATCCACCCGATCCTGCGCCGCGACCGCACGGCCCAGCAGGGTGAAGTTCAACGCCTCGTCTGGCTGCCAGCCCAACGCCAGCTTGCCATCGAGCGGCGGCATCTGGGCCAGCGGTTTGTTGTCACTCTGGTTTTCGCCATAGACCACCGCCAGACCACCATCGAGACGCCACTGCTCGGCAAACTGCCAGCGCCCCTCCAGCTCACCGCCCCGGGTCTGGGCGTCGATATTGCGCACCTTACGTGTACTGCTGTTGTAGAGCAGGTAGTCCTTGATATCGGAACTAAAGAGGGAGAGGGTCAGATCCAGCTCGCGACTGCGCAGGGCCAGCCCCGCATCCCACTGCCGACTGCGCTCCGGGCTGAGAGTGAAGGGAACACTATCCGCATTGCGTTCCCAGTAGTCCGGCGCCCGCTCTGCCTGCCCCCAGGCCAGATAGCTGGACCAGCGGGGCGACCACTGATACTCGTAGCGGCCAAACCCGCTGTTCAGACTCAGAGTATCGCTGTAGAGGGTCTGTTCACCGGCGCCATAGCGGGTGGTCTCTACCCGATCCTGCCGGTAACCGCCCTTGTA
The DNA here is from genome assembly GCF_016026615.1 of Aeromonas allosaccharophila. NCBI lineage: Bacteria > Pseudomonadati > Pseudomonadota > Gammaproteobacteria > Aeromonadales > Aeromonadaceae > Aeromonas > Aeromonas allosaccharophila. Next base: position 2,954,936 of record NZ_CP065745.1, read on the forward strand.
GCTGTGCGCCCCCTGCTGACGGCCCAGCTCGGCAAAACCGCCCTGCTGCTCGAAACGCAGGGTGCGCTGGCGTGGCTTGTCTGCATAATCCAGATCCTTGCGAAATCTGTGCTGATCCCGGTTGCTATCTAACCCGGCGGTCAGCAACCAGTCGGCAGGTAAAGCGATGTCGTTGGCCCAGCGACCGCCGCTGTTGCGGCGATCCGGGTTGGAGAGCATCTTCATGCCGCTGTTTTGCCGCAGGCTGAAGTTGTCCATGATGTGATCGATATGGTTGTCCCACAGAGTCAGCTCGCTGCGCTGCCAGTGAGTGGTGATCTCCTCCTGCTTAAGCTTCAACCCGAAGGACTCCCGATCAAACATGGAGCCATCCATGGTGCGGTCCGCATAGGCGGCGCGGGCATTGCTGCGCTCGGCGGTGAGTTCCAGCCAGGTGTGCTCCCCCGGCGTCCAGCCCAGCTGCGCGGTGCCATTCTCGCGGCGATAGAAAGAGCGCACCTTGTTACCGTGACCATCGCGGTAATCGTCGCTGTCGGAGTGGGTGAACTGACCGCGCAGATAGCCATCGGTCGAGCCCGCCGTCATATCCACCATCTGATCATCGCGGCCAAAGCTGCCATAGAGGGCCGAGGCATCGGCCTTGAGGCCCGGTGCGGTGAATTCGGGTCTGTCCCGCTCGAACAGCACGGTTCCCGCCAGAGTGGCCCCCTGCTCGAGAGATTGCGGCCCCTTCAGCACCCGGATCCGGTCAAAGGATTGGGGGAACACATAGGCAGTGGGCGGGTCCATCCGGCCGCCGCAGCCGCCAGCCAGCATGCCGCCATCCATCTGCACGTTGAGGCGGGACATCCCCATCCCCCGCAGCACGGGATCGCCACCCAGCCCCCCTTTGCGCACCATACTCATGCCGGTGACATTCTTCAGATAACCGGCGCCGTCGGCAGCGGGCATGGGGGAACCGGGCTTCTTGGGATCCAGCGTCACTTCAAGTGTGCTGGCCGGGCGGGTTGCCACCACCACCATGGGATCCAGCTGTTGAACCGACTCCTGACCGGCAGCGCCGTGACAGGCGAGCCCACCAACCAGCAGGGCAAGGGGGGTGCGCATATGACAAGCCATACATTTTCCTTATGTATTTGTTTGTTTTGTTATTTTCATTCAACCAACCAAACCTTTCAGCAAGGGAAAGGTTTGCCATCAGGCCGCAAAAAAGGCCTGCGGCGCGAAAGCGGCAAGCCTCTGTCAGGTGAAGCGAAGGCAAGTTGGCAAAATGTTGCGCAGGTTTTACCCAAGTTGGCTCAGAAAGGCAAACGGGCAAACATTCCAGTAACAGGAATCTGGCGTTGGCTCACAAAAAATGGGGATTAGCTGAAGGCTTCCCGCTCATCGATGGGGGAGATCAGGTGATAAACCTCGTGGGCAGACAAGGTGCATCCGACAGGCCACTCCAGCTGGTGGTGGCGATTGATAAAGACCCGAGCGCAGTGGCGTTCGCTCTCCAGCTTTGCAAACAGGGGCTGACCTCGCCAGGGGGTCAGATCCAGCACGCCCGTGGTGCCATCCGATAACACCACAAACAGGCGCCATCCCTGCACATACTCGACATCGATAAAGACCGGCATCCCTTCGGCTCCGATTGAGATAATTCGCGGCAATTATAAATGGAGTCCCCCCTTCCATTCGCGCTGCGGCTCACATTTTATCCAGCAGCTTATTCTGCACTCAGTAACCGGTCGAGTTCACACTTTTAGATAAGCGATATGTTAATTGCCTCTTTTGGCAAGATAGAGTGCAACCTTATCCACATCTGCCTGTCATAAAAGCACAACAAATAAAAAAGCGTCTGTGGACAGACGCTTACAGGCTCATTCAGGAACAAACATGACAGCTCTAAAACAGCGCCTCGGCCCGTTTTGGCCCTTCGCCATCTTCTGCGCGCTCGCGCTCTTCTCTCTCTCTTTCAGTCGAATTGCCCTCGGTGTCTGGCAACTGGAACGGGTGGATGCCGTGGCCGGTTGGCAGGAGATGCTGCTGCAAGGGATCCGGGTCGATTTTGCCACCCTCTGCTGGGTCTGGGGCGTCCCCGCCATGCTCACCCTGCTGCTGGCAGGCCCCCACGCCATCGGTCGCGGCTGGCTGCAACTGATGCGAGTGTGGCTGACCGTCGGACTCTGGCTGATGCTGTTCCTCGAGATCTCCACCCCCTCATTTGTCACCGAATATGGCGTGCGCCCCAACCGCCTCTATGTGGAGTACCTCATCTATCCGAAAGAGGTGCTGTCCATGTTGTGGGCGGGCCGCAAAGCCGAGCTGCTGCTGGCGGTGCTCTTCAGTGGTGCCGTGCTGGCCGGTGGCTGGTGGTTGAGTGGCCGTCTGGTGCGTGGCCTCAGCTTCCCGCGCTGGTATCTGCGTCCGGCCTTCGCCCTGCTGATCCTGGCCATCGGTTTTCTCGGTGCCCGCTCCAGTCTCGGCCACCGCGCCCTGAACCCGGCCATGGTCGCCTTTGCCGAAGATCCGTTGGTCAACTCACTCACTGTCAACTCCGCCTACTCCCTCTTCTTTGCCATCAAGCAGATGGGTGCCGAGGAGGATGCCAGCCAGTTTTACGGCAAGATGTCCGAGCAGAAGGTGCTCGACATCATGCGCAAGGAGAGTGGCCGTCCGGCCAGTGATTTCAACTCCGATCTGCTGCCCAGCCAGACCTTCAACGAGGCAAGCTTCCAGGGCAAACCGAAGAATCTGGTGATCCTGCTGCAGGAGAGCCTGGGCGCCCAGTTTGTCGGCTCCCTCGGTGGCCTGCCGCTCACCCCCAACATCGATGCCCTGTCGCAGCAGGGCTGGGCGTTCGAGCAGCTCTACGCCACCGGCACCCGCTCGGTACGCGGTATCGAGGCGGTACTGACCGGCTTCACGCCGACCCCGGCGCAGGCGGTGGTCAAACTCGGCAAGAGCCAGACCAACTTCTTTACCATCGCGGATCTGCTCAAACAGCGGGGTTACGACACCAGCTTTATCTACGGGGGCGAGAGCCACTTCGACAATATGCGCAGCTTCTTCCTCGGCAACGGCTTCACCACCATCGTCGAGCAGAAGGATTTCGACAATCCGGTGTTCAAGGGCTCATGGGGCGCCTCCGATGAGGATCTGATGGCCAAGGCCGACGAGACCTTCAAGGCGCTGCACAAGGAGGGCAAACCCTTCTTCAGTCTGGTATTCAGCTCCAGCAACCACGATCCGTTCGAATTCCCGGACAACCGCATCGAACTGTTCGAGCAACCCAAGCAGACCCGCAACAACGCGGCCAAGTATGCGGATTACGCCATCGGTGAGTTCTTCAAGAAGGCGAAACAGTCCGAATATTGGAAGGACACCCTGTTCCTGGTCATCGCCGACCACGACAGCCGGGTCGGTGGCGCCAGTCTGGTGCCCATCCCCCGCTTCCATATCCCCGGCGTCATTGTGGGTGACGGCATTGCACCGAAGAGGGATCCCCGCATCGTCAGCCAGATCGACATGGCGCCGACCCTGCTCTCCCTGATGGGGATCAGTGCCGACTACCCCATGCTGGGCAAGGATCTGACCCGCATGCCTGCCGACTGGCCGGGGCGCGCCATCATGCAATACGACAAGAACTTCGCCCTGATGCGCGGCAAGGATGTGGTGATCCTGCAACCGGAACGCGCGGCGGAGGGCTATGTCTACGATGATGCCAGCGAGAAGCTGACCCCGGCAGCGCAACCGGACGCCTTGAAGGAGGATGCACTGGGTCTTGCCCTGTGGGGCAGCATGGCCTATCAGAAGAGTCTCTATCAGACGGCAAAGGACGAACGCACCGCCGCCAATTGAGCCGCTCGTGCTGATTCAACCGATAGCAGAATGGAAAAAACCGCCAGCTGGCGGTTTTTTCCATCTCCCCATACTGTCGGCCCACAGGCCATTATGGCTGGGGAAAGCAGGGTAGCGAGCGGCTGAACTTGTGCTCGAACACCAGCGAGGTTTCGAGGTGCACCACCTCCTCGCGGGAGGTGAAGTGGTCAAAGACGAAGTTGCGCAGGTGCTCGGTGTCGGAGACACACAGGTGCACCAGAAAATCATCCTTGCCCCCCATGTGGAACAGGCTGATCACTTCGGGCAGCGCCAGAATGGCATCGCGGAAGGCATCGATGATCTGGCGGCTGTGACGGGCCAGTTGCAGGGAGACCATGGCCTGAATGTGGCCACCCAGGGCCTGATAATCCACTTCGCAGTGAGCGCCCTTGAGCACGCCATCCTGCTGCAACTTGCGCACCCGCTCCAGACAGGTGGAGGGGGCAACGCCCACCAGCGCGGCCAGATCCTTGTTGGTCATGCCCGCATCCCGAAACAGATGGGCCAGGATATCCAAATCCAGTTGATCCAGGTTTCTCATCTTAACTCCTTGAACCGCTCAATTTTTTAGACTCTGCCCGTAAACCGGGGCAAACACAACGGCCATTGACATCCCCCCTGCCCCGCCTATCCTTGGCGCCATTCACCGGCCGCGGCCCTGCGGCCACCACGCGAGGATCCGCCATGCACCTGTTTCACCCCTTCTGGAGCCTTGAGGTTCCCCGTGTCGATGGCCAGTTACTGCTGACTCCCTGCCCCGGCACCCAGCAGGTGGCGCTGCCACTGGCACTGGATCAGCTCAGGCTGGCGGGAGCCCACGGCGTGCTGACCCTGATGACGGAGGCCGAACTGGCCCGGCTCGCACTGAGCCAGCTTGGCCCGCAGGTCGAGGCGAGCGGCATGCGCTGGTTCCATCTGCCCATCGAGGATGATCTGGCCCCCGACGCCGCCTTCGAGACCGCCTGGCAACAGGCACTGCCGCAGCTGCGCGAGCTGCTGGGGGATGGCAAGCATCTGGTCATCCACTGCAAAGGGGGCAGCGGTCGTACCGGTCTGGTCGCCGCCGCACTGCTGATGACCCTCGGCCAACCGCAGCAAGAGGCGATGGCCGCCATCAAGGCCCACAGACCCAAGGCGTTTACCTTGGCCTGCCACCGCCAATGGCTCGACCAGCTGGCCGAGCGGCTGGAGCAGGGCAACTGACTACTTGCCCCCCTGGTCGTAGGTGAAGACCTTGCCGATATCCTCCACCCGATAACTGGTGAGCTGATAGACGTAGTAGTTGAGCCAGTTGGCAAACAGCAGATGACCATGGCTGCGCCAGCTGGCGCGCGGGGTCTGGCCCGGATCGTTATTCGGGTAGTAGTTGACCGGAATGACCGGGTCGAGCCCAGCCGCCAGATCCCGCTGATACTCCCCGTCCAGCGTCAGTGCATCGTACTCCGGGTGCCCGGTGACAAACACCTGACGACAATCCTTGGTCGCCGCCAGATAGACCCCCGCCTCTTCCGATTCGGCAAAAATCTGCAGGTCGGTATGAGCACGAATAAGGTCGCCGTCAAACGCCGCATAGCGGGAGTGGGGCGCGACAAACTCGTCGTCGAAACCGCGCAGCAGCGGCTCATGCTCGTCGAGGCGATGGTGACGGTAAACCCCGGAGAGCTTCTCGCCGTGAGTCTGCTTCTCCATGCCATACAAGGCTTTCAGCGCCGCCTGTACCGCCCAGCAGAGGAACAGGGTGGAGGTGACATGCTGATGGGACCACTCGATGATCTCGACGATGCGCGGCCAGTAGACCACCTCCTCGAACTCCACCAGACCGAGCGGCGCCCCGGTGATGATCATGCCGTCGTAGTTGTTGCCACGCACCTGCTCAAAGTCGTGATAGAAGTTCTCAAGATGCGCCTGTGGCGTGTTCTTCGACTCCCTGTCATCGATGCGCAGCAGATCCACATCCACCTGCAGCGGCGAGTTGGAGAGCATCCGCATCAGCTGGATCTCGGTCTCAATCTTCTTGGGCATCAGGTTGAGGATCAACACCCGCAGCGGGCGGATGTTCTGGGTGACGGCCCGGGATTCCGTCATCACGAAGATGTTCTCCTGCCCCAGCACTTCGGCGGCGGGTAACTGATCCGGGATCTTGATCGGCATGCTTACTCCCTGTACTGCATCGGTAAATATGTCTGGACATCCAGAAGCCTATAATAAAGCTCCCGCCCTGTCATCAGATACCTTTTGTATTCACCCCCGCCTTTGACTAGCATACGGCTCAGTGTCTCTCCTGCTTCCAAGATAATGACCGGTATCAAGATTTCCGTAGATCGACTGCAAGTCGGCAACTATGTCTCCCTGCCACTGGGGTGGCGCGAACACCCGTTCCTGTTTTCCAGCTTCAAGATCAAAAGTGAAGAGGAGATCGAGCTGATCCGCCGGCTCGGCCTGAAACTGGTCACCATCATTCCCGACAAGAGCGACGTCCCGCCCAAACCCCTCAGTCAGGTACAGCCTCAGCCACAAGAGAGCTCAGACGCCGCCCAGCGCCAGGCCCAGATGCAGCAGGAGAAAGATCGCCGCATCGAGCAGTTGCAACAGTACCGCCGCGATCTGCAGCAGTGCGAGAAGCAGTTCCAGCAGTCGCTGGCGCAGGTGCGCAGCGTGATGAGCAAGATCCAGTCCCGCCCCCTCAACGCCATCGGCGAGGCACAGGAGCTGATCAACGCCATGACCGAGCAACTGCTCTCGGTGGACGAGATGGTGCTCCATCTGGTCTCCGACGGCGAGGATGGCAACAACCTCTACTTCCACTCCCTCAACGTCAGCGTGCTCAGCATGCTGCTGGCCAAGGAGTGCTGCATGTCGGCCGACCAGATCCGTCAGGTCGGCATGGGAGCGCTGTTCCACGATATCGGCAAGCTGAAGATCCCGAGCCAGATCCTGCGCAAGACCGAGCCGCTGACCAAGCCGGAGCAGAACCTGATGGCCCAGCATCCGCGCTACGGCCTCGACCTGCTCAATCTGGCCAAGGATTTTCCCGCCGAGGCGAAGGGGATCGTGCTCCATCACCACGAATATCTCGATGGCAGCGGGCCGGAAGGGCTCAAGGGTGGCCAGCTCGATCCGCTGACCCAGATGGTGTCGCTGATCAACGAGTACGATAACCTCTGCCACATGCAGGCCAAGGTGCCCTACTCGGCCCTGAGCGGCCTCTACAAGCAGCGCAAGGCGCAGTTCAATCCGGAGTACCTCAGCATGCTGATCCGGTTGATGGGGATCTATCCCCCCGGCAGCGTGGTGCAACTCTCGAACGGTCAGGTCGGGCTGGTGATGTCGGTCAACGCCTCGCGTCTGCTCTACCCCTCGGTGCTGGTCTACGATCCGCGCATTCCCCGTCAGGAAGCCGCCATCATCGACCTGCAGCAAGCTGAACTGTCGATCGCCAAGGTGATCCACCCCAAACGGCTGCCGCCCGCCGTATTCGAGTATCTCAATCCGCGCACCCGGATCAGCTACTACTTCGAACACAACAAAGCCTGATTGCCCTGGCCCCAGGCCAACCGTTGTCACCCGTTTAACCCAAGGAGCCCGCCATGCGTATCGAGATCATCAGCACCGGAGACGAAATAGTGACGGGTCTGGTGGTGGATACCAATGCGGCCTGGCTCAGCGCTCTGCTGCTGGAACAGGGGTGGCAGGTGCGCCGTCGCCTGACGGTGGGGGACAACCTCGCCGACCTGAAAACGGTGCTGCAAGAGAGTGCCCGCCGCGCCGAGGTGGTGCTGGTGTGTGGCGGGCTCGGGCCCACTGCCGACGACCTGACCGCTCAAGCGGCAGCGGAAGCCTTTGACCAGCCATTGACTATCTTCCCCGACTGGCTCGCCACCATCACAGCGCGCTACGCCAGCCGTGGCCGCCCGATGGCACAGAGCAATGCCAAACAGGCCTGGTTGCCGCAGGGAGGCGAGATCCTCGACAACCCGGTCGGCACCGCCTGCGGCTTTGTGGTGCGAAGTGGCCAGAGCCAGCTCTTCTTCACCCCGGGCGTGCCGTTCGAATTCAAGCAGATGGTGCGCGAGCAGATTCTGCCGCGCCTCAAACTGCTGGCCGGGGCACAAGTCGATACCGAGCTGCGTCGCTTCTACACCTTCGGCATCTCGGAATCAGCCCTCAGCGATATGCTGGATGCCGAACCTTGGCCCATGGGTATCGAGCTGGGTTATCGCTCCGCCATGCCCCTTATCGAGCTGAAGCTGATCGGCCACAGCGCCAGCGCAGCTGACATGGAGAGCGCCGAGCACCGGCTGCTGAACAGGATCCGCCCCTGGCTGATTGGCAGCGGCGATACGGAACCGGCGCAGCAGATCCTCGCGCTGCTGCAAGGCCGGCCACTGACGCTGCTGGAGGGGGAGAGTGGCGGCGCACTATTGGCACTTTGTCACGGTCATCACCGACTGGACGCCCGCTTCAGCACGCAACTGGCCGATGATCTGGCCCGGCTGCCGACTGCCGATACGGGTCTGCAACTGACCATAGGGCGAGAGGGGGCAGAGGGTGTGCCACTGCTGCTCTGCGCCGATGGCCAGCAGATTGGCCAGACGCTAAAGGTCAGCCACCCTGACCCGGAGAGCCGCCGCAAGATCCTCGCCTTTGCCGCGCTCGACATGCTGCGCCGCCATCTGCTGGGCGAGCCGGTACTCGGCGATTACCTCACGTTGACCAGAACGGCGCAGCGCAGCTGATCACCAAAATGCCTCCCCCTGTCAGCGCAGCCCATGTCGCTGGCAGAGCTCCCCTGCCGCGATCCGGCGAACCACCCAGCGCCATTGCCGAACAGCGCCCGAATTTATCCGGCCATCATCACCGATTTGATCTCAATCCATTGACCATTCAGAAGAAATGTCTGAATACTGCCCGCTCTCTCGGTCGGTGATTCGCTTTCTTTGACATTGAGAGATTTAATGACAGTAGAGGGGTAAACCGAGCGCCCCTCTCCCCACCAGGCAAGGAGATACGGTGTTAAGCAAAGAGTGGCTGCTGCTATCAAGCGACATGGAACTGGTCTGCCTGCGGATTGCCGCCGGTCTCACCAAACCGGTCACGGAACAGGATGTGCAGGCTCTGCTGCTCGCTTCCAACTGCCGCCGTTATCAGCCACTGCCAGAGGGGTTCAAACAGGCCATCAGTCTGCTCAATACCCTGCTTACCAACCCTGCCGCCCCGGTGCCTACCAAGCCGATCCCCATCGGCAAACGTCAGGATGCCAGAGTCACCATAGTGGTGGAAAAAGACCGGATGAGCGCCAGTGCCCAGATCACCGCCGACTGGGGTGGCAAGTATGTGACGATGGAACAACTGCAAGAGGCGATCGCCCTCAGCGAGATCAAACAGGGGGTGAGTGAGCCACGCCTCACCGCCGCCATCGTGTCGGCCAAAGAGGCCCCACCCGGCAGCCAGCTCAAGCTGGTCGTTGCCCGTGGCCAGCCTGCCGTCAATGGTCAGGACACCCGCTATGAGCGGCTGGTGGAGACCCCGGCCGAGCGGATCCTCAAACCGCAGGAACTGGATCATGACCGGGTCGACCTGCGGGATCTCGGCTCCCTTGTCACCGTCAAAGCTGGCGCCCAACTGATGCGCCGCCACCCTGCCACCCAGGGGGTACCCGGCTTTACCGTAACCGGCCAGGAACTGCCCGCCAAGCATGGCAAGGACAGCCCGATGAGTGCTGGTGAGGGCACGTTCTTCTCCCCCGATGACCCCGACCTGCTGATTGCCAGCCGTGCTGGGCTGCCCTGCCAGGAAAAATCAGGCATGAAGGTAGATGAGGTGCTTAGCGTCAAACGGGTGGATGCGCGCCATGGTCATATCACCTTTGAAGGGGGGTTGATCGTCAATGATGACGTCAACCCGGGCATGAGGATCTCGGTCAGCGGCGACATCGTCATCGGCGGCTTTATCGAGGGGGGCTGGATCGAGGCAGGGGGCAGCATCACGGTTCGGCACGGCATCATTGGCCGCCGTGACGATCAGGGGGAATTCCTCTGCCAGCTCAATGCCCAGGGGGAGATCCACGCCAGCTACGCCCAGTATGCCCAGCTGGAAGCGGGGGGCGATATCCAGATCCAGAGCCAACTCAGCCACTGCTACAGCCGCAGCGGGCAGGACATCAAGGTGGGTGACGGCGGAATGCGTAAAGGCAACCTGCTGGGTGGCCTCAGCATTGCCAATCGCCTCATCATCTCGCCGGTGTTGGGGGCTTCTGCCGGTAATCAGACCCGGCTGCAGATCCTAGGCGGCTACTTCACCCACAAGGAGCAGGAGCATCAGCTCAAGCAGCAGCAACAGGCGTGCCTGGATCAGCTGGAAAAGCTCAAGGAGCTGGTGATGCGACTGGTGCAACTGCCCAGCGACAAGCGCAATCCGGATACCCTGCGCAAACTGAAACCCATCCGCGAACGCCATCAACTCGAGCTGCGCCAGCTGGAAGATCAACTGGCCGCCAACCATGAAGAGCTGCAGAAACTGATGGCTGAAATGGACATCATCGCGACCCAACACCTCTTCCCCGGGGTCGAGGTGGAGATGGCTCATCATCACAAACGGGTCGATATCGAACATGGCCCGATCCACTTCTGCATCCGCGAAGATCAACTGCTGATGAACCCCTATGAGGGGCACAAATAGATCAATCGGCACAGCGCCATCGCTGAACCGACCGTGATCCCGCCGCCGATTTTCGCTACACTCGCCACTTCCTTGGCCCCACCGGGCGGGCCACCCAGACTCAGGTAGTGAGAGATGTACAAGCTGATCGCATTGGATATGGATGGCACCCTGCTCAACCCGCAGGGCCAGATTACTCCCCGCACCCACGCCGCCATCAGCGCTGCGCGCGCCAAAGGGGTTACCGTGGTGCTGGCCTCCGGCCGCCCGCTGGAAGGGATGAGCCGCTATCTGGCCGAGCTCGGCCTCACTACCGAAGATGATTACGTCATCTGCTACAATGGCGCCCTGGTGCAGCAGGTTGCCGATCAGCGCATTATCCGCAGCCAGCTGCTGACCGGCAGTGACGCCAGCGCCGTCGCCAGACTGGCTGACGAGCTGGAGGTGAACGTTCACGGTTTCTCGGTCACCCAGGGCCTCATCAGTCCCCGTGTCAGCACCTACACCGAGCACGAATCCCGCCTGATCGGCATGCCGATCAATCTGATCGACTTCGCCACCCTGCCTGCCGACGAGCAGATCATGAAGGTGATGATGATCGACGAGCCGCCCCAGCTCTCCCGCGCCATCGAGCAGCTGCCTGCAGAGCTCTATGAGCGCTATACCGTGGTACAGAGTGCCCCCTTCTTCCTCGAGTTCATGCACAAGCACAGCAACAAGGGAACCGGCGTTGCCGCGCTGGCCGAGCACCTTGGCCTGACCGCCGGGCAGGTGATCTGCGTCGGAGATGCCGGCAACGACCACCACATGATCGAGTACGCAGGCCTTGGGGTTGCGATGGGCAACGCCACCGACGAGATCAAGGCTCTCGCCCAGCACACCACCGCACGCAACGATGAAGATGGCGTGGCCCGGGTGATCGAGCAGTTCGTGCTGAACGTCTGATCGCTTCGGCGCCGCCGCTGCGCCCGCTGAGGAAAAGAGAACGGGGAGGCTGTCAGCCTCCCCATTTTTTCTGGTTAGTTATCTGCGTGATTAGCTGCAATCAACCCGTATCACTGGTTCGCCAAGCACTGGGTATGGGATCCCGGCTGCAGATAAGGTATCAGCAGCGGAGCCATCCCCTTGAGCACCTGCACCGGCAGCGCCGAGGTGAAGCGGAACTTGTCGGACTGGCTGCCCGGCACATAGGCGGTCAGGGTACCGAAGTGATCCTCACCCAGATAGAAGACGAAAGTCGCGGTACGGTTGCGCGCCAGCGAGCTGGTCACGTTGCCATAACGGCCCACGGTCTCAATCCGGTTATCCCCGGTCCCGGTCTTGCCACCCATTTGCAGCACAGTGCCATCAGGCAGGGTAAATGCCCCGGCGATACGTCTTGCCGTCCCCCCTTCCACCACCTTGGAGAGCGCATTACGCAGGGCGGTCGCGACCTCAACAGGCAGAACCCTGGTGCCTTCGGCATGGGTCGGTTCGAACTCGGTCTCGAAAGGCGTCCCCTTGGCGAACGAGAGGTGCTCGATACGCAGGGTCGGCGAACGGACTCCGCCATTCTGGATAATCCCCATCAGCTCAGCCAGCGCAGCCGGGCGATCGCCGGAGCTGCCCAACGCGGTCGCCAACGAAGGCACCAGATGGTCGAACGGATAACCCAGCTTGGCCCAGCGCTGATGGATATCGAGGAACGCCTCAACCTCCAGCATGGTGCGGATCCGGCTGTCGCGGGCGCTGCGATGACGGGTCTTGAACAGCCAGCTGTAGACCTCCTGCCGCTCGTCACGGCTGGCCGCCACCGCATCGGCAAAGGTCGCCTTGTCAAACTCCTTGAGATAGGCCAGCAGCCACAGCTCCAAGGGGTGCACCCGAGCGATATAGCCCTGATCCGGCAGTGAATACTTGCCAGGGCCATAGCTGACATAGAGCTGGTTGATCCGCTTCGCGCTCAGCTTCTCCCGCGGCAACCGTTCCGCCAGGAAGGCGGCAAAGGTCGCCTCATTGGCATCCGGCATCAGGTAGCGGTGAACCGCAGCCAGACGTACCGCGCTCGGCTTGAGGCCATCGAGGAAAGTATCGAGCTGCTCTTCTGGAGTCTTGCCGCGATATTTGCGCCAGAAGCGCAGCAGATAGGTCTGCCCCTCTTTGTCGGCAAATTTGGCCAGATACTCCTGACGACGGGGATCCTTGTCATCCTTGAGCAACTGGGCACGATTCCCCTCCTTGTAAAGGCTGTAGCGCACGATATCGCGCATCAGCCGTACAAACGGCAGGTTGATGGACTCGCGCAACGCATCGCGGATGGGAGGAATACGCCCGTTATCCTCACGGCGGAAGTTGTTGAAAGTGTGCATGCCGCCACCGGTAAAGAACCCCTCGTTGGGGCTAGCGGAGTATTTGCGATCCAGCGCCGCTTCCAGCATCACCGGCAGGCTCTTGTCCTGAGCCGTCATCAGATAGGAGATGGCCCAGCGGCTGAGGTTGTCCTGAGAGGCCGACGCGAGTTTGCGCAGGCTATCGGGCGACATGCCCGCATAGTTGTCGTGCAGCTCGGCCACGATCTCCAGATAGGTGGTCAGCACCCGCAACTTGGCAGTTGAGCCCAACTCCAGCTTGGAGCCTTCGTTGATATCGAACGGCTGATCGGTGTTGTCGGTCTGCACCCGCACCTTGAACCCTTCCGGCGACTTCTCGAACAGGGTGAAGCTGTAGCGCACATCGCCCGTCTTCTCCGGCGAGAGCAGGCGCTCACCAAACAGCCCTACCTGAGCGGCAAATGTCGGGTCGGCCAGCTGTTGCAGGTAACGGGAGATTTCGTTCTGCAGCGGCATGTTGAGGCTGGTATCGGCCGTCAGATCCATCCGGTCGAGGTCATAGAGCTGCACCCCGAGCTGACGGCTCAGGCGAGTACGGGCAACCTGCAACCCCTTGTTATTGTTCACCCGGGTGATGGCCGGGGACTGCAGGAAGTCACGGAACGAGATCTTGGCCTTGAGCGCCGCCTCCATCAGCGGTGGTGTGATCATCCCCTCCTGCACAAACAGACGCAGGTAGCTGTCGGTCAGAGCTGCGAGCGACTCGCGCCCCTGAGCCAGATAGTAGGAGGGACGGCGGTGAGCAATCATCAGCGAGACCACCTGACGCAGCGCAAGCCCCTGCTCGGCCAGCGGTGCATTCTGGTTGCGGGCGGGATCCAGCAGACGGTTCACGTCATCGACGTTGGCACCAAACCAGACCCAGAGACCATCCCCCAGACCATGCACCTCACCATATCCCGGCGCAGCCGAGAGCGGCACCGAGTTGAGATAGGCCCAGGCAACCAGTTTGCGCGCTTCGAGGGTTTCCGGCCCGAGACGATAGGCCCGCACACTGGCAGAGGCCATCTGGCGGATCTTCTCGGTCGGCGACAGGGTCAGACCATCCGGCGAGTGGCGATACTTCTCCACCTGGGTCGCCAGGGTACTGCCGCCGGCAGATTGATCCTGCATATCGAGCGCCTTGCCCACCTGAGAGAGCGCTGCCTTGGCAAAACGTGGCCAGTCGACTGCCGGGTTGGCCAGCGGCTCTTCGTTGCTCAGCAGATCGCGGTTCTCGATAAACAGCAGCGACTGGATGACTAGCGGCGGAATGGAGTCAAAATCCGGATAGTGATGGGTCGGATACTTGAATTGATAGAAGGGCTCGGCGCGGCAGTCGTGCAGCGTCAGTCCGGCCTGCACCTTCTCGGTATAAGGCACGAAGAAGCCACGACTGGCGTAGTCATAGAGTGCGTCGGAGAAATGCACCTGCTTGCTGACTTCATAGCCCCGTTGCAGCAGACGCTCCTGCATCATCGGCAGTTGCACATAGCCGAGCCGCTTGTCGAACGGGCCATCCTCAGGGAAGGCGATCTGCTTGCTCTGGCCTGGCTCGACCTGATAGGTGAGCTTGGCGGCATAGCGGGAGATCTCCTGAGATTGCAGCTTCGAGGTTTTCATCTCATAGCCAACCAGAGCGATCACCGCCCCGAGGCACAATAAAAAGAGAAAACAGAACAGCCAACGCCACCAGGGACGACGCTTGCGCTTTGGGTTCCCGTCCGTGGTCTGGACAGATGAATCTTGAGATGCCACTTGTGTCAAATCCGTCTGTTCTGATGCGCCCATATCAGCCCCACCATGGTTGCGCAATTTATTGTGTTTCACTCAAGCTTAGTCTTTTCAAGTCAATGGCTTGAAACTATTGACCGCTTTGTAGTGATGGTAACAGGGCAATTCTAAAAAGGGGAGCCGATTGTTGCAGGAGTGGCAGAGATCCGAGCTGATAACAAAACACCGGCCAGTGGCCGGTGTCTCTTGAGCGAAAGCGGAACGCTTACTTGTGAGAGCTCATGCCCTTCAGTTTGGTGCTCAGCTCTTTACGCTCTTTGGAAAGCTCGGCGTTCTTGATGATGTGATCATCCACGCGCTCTTCATAGTCGGTACGCATGTTGGCAATGATCGCCTGTACATCATCAATGCTCATGCCCGGCTTGATGTAGTCGCTCAGGTTGTCGAGCAGCAGTACGCGCTTCTGGTTGTCACGGATCTTCTTCTCGTTATCCGCAATTTCACGCTTGAGTTTGTTCTGGCGACGGGACATACGCACATATTCCAGTACATCGCTAAAGGTGGACTTGTTTACTTGTTCCATATCGATACCACTGACTTAAGGTTGATAAAAACTGGCCAAGTTACACCTGGAACCCGGCAAACGCGGCGCGGGACAGGCAAACTCAAGATGCCCTTACTCTACCGAGTTATAAGCGAGATACAACCCTAATCACGCGCCATGAGCCGAGTTTGGCCAAAAGTAAACCAGTTCAAACTGGTTGAGGAACGACCAAAAAAGGGTGGAATTTATAGACAAAACAGCAAGGAGTGAGGGCTTTTTGGCCCAAGATGATAAAAACAAGACTTAAGAATCGCCCATAGCAAAAAGGCCTTCCCATTCGGGAAGGCCTTTCAAATTAGTGGCGGAGCGGACGGGACTCGAACCCGCGACCCCCGGCGTGACAGGCCGGTATTCTAACCGACTGAACTACCGCTCCGCTGTCTGGTTAGCTTTTCGCTAAATTGTCTGCCGCTTCAATGAGGTGTCATCCTCTCGGCCAACGTCGTGATGTGCACGTCGCTGTTTAATTGGGTGCCTGGCAGTGTCCTACTCTCGCATGGCGAATGCCACACTACCATCGGCGCTACCGCGTTTCACTTCTGAGTTCGGCATGGGATCAGGTGGTTCCACGGCGCTATGGCCGCCAGGCAAATTCTTCAATCTGAGAAAGCTGACGTGAATAACGATGTTGCTCGTGGCTTGTCGCTATCACTGAATTAGTTAGTAGTTCGCTTGGTATTTGCTACAAGGCCCAGAACACTTCTTGGGTGTTGTATGGTTAAGCCTCACGGGTAATTAGTATGGGTTAGCTCAACACGTCGCCGCGCTTACACACCCCACCTATCAACGTTGTGGTCTCCAACGGCCCTTTAGGACCCTCAAGGGGTCAGGGATGACTCATCTCAGGGCTCGCTTCCCGCTTAGATGCTTTCAGCGGTTATCGATTCCGAACTTAGCTACCGGGCAGTGCCACTGGCGTGACAACCCGAACACCAGAGGTTCGTTCACTCCGGTCCTCTCGTACTAGGAGCAACTCCCTTCAATCATCCAACGCCCACGGCAGATAGGGACCGAACTGTCTCACGACGTTCTGAACCCAGCTCGCGTACCACTTTAAATGGCGAACAGCCATACCCTTGGGACCGACTTCAGCCCCAGGATGTGATGAGCCGACATCGAGGTGCCAAACACCGCCGTCGATATGAACTCTTGGGCGGTATCAGCCTGTTATCCCCGGAGTACCTTTTATCCGTTGAGCGATGGCCCTTCCATTCAGAACCACCGGATCACTATGACCTACTTTCGTACCTGCTCGACCTGTCCGTCTCGCAGTTAAGCTGGCTTATGCCATTGCACTAACCTCCTGATGTCCGACCAGGATTAGCCAACCTTCGTGCTCCTCCGTTACTCTTTGGGAGGAGACCGCCCCAGTCAAACTACCCACCAGGCACTGTCCGCGAGCCCGATTCAGGGCCCTGCGTTAGAACATCAAACATACAAGGGTGGTATTTCAAGGACGGCTCCAGCGCAACTGGCGTCACGCCTTCAAAGCCTCCCACCTATCCTACACATGTAGGTTCAATGTTCAGTGCCAAGCTGTAGTAAAGGTTCACGGGGTCTTTCCGTCTAGCCGCGGGTACACCGCATCTTCACGGCGAATTCGATTTCACTGAGTCTCGGGTGGAGACAGCATGGCCATGGTTACACCATTCGTGCAGGTCGGAACTTACCCGACAAGGAATTTCGCTACCTTAGGACCGTTATAGTTACGGCCGCCGTTTACCGGGGCTTCGATCAAGAGCTTCGCTTGCGCTAACCCCATCAATTAACCTTCCGGCACCGGGCAGGTGTCACACCCTATACGTCCACTTTCGTGTTTGCAGAGTGCTGTGTTTTTGATAAACAGTCCCAGCCATCTGGTCACTGCGACTCCCGACTGCTCCATCCGCAAGGGACTTCACTGTCAAGAGCGAACCTTCTCCCGAAGTTACGGTTCTATTTTGCCTAGTTCCTTCACCCGAGTTCTCTCAAGCGCCTTGGTATTCTCTACCCGACCACCTGTGTCGGTTTGGGGTACGATGACTTGTAATCTGAAGCTTAGAGGCTTTTCCTGGAAGCAGGGCATCAATGGCTTCCGCACCGTAGTGCGTTCGTCTCGTGTCTCAGTGTTGTGTCTCCGGATTTGCCTAGAAACACCACCTACGCACTTTCACCAGGACAACCGTCGCCTGGCCCACCTAGCCTTCTCCGTCCCCCATCGCAATTACAAGTCGTGCAGGAATATTAACCTGCTTCCCATCGATTACGCCTTTCGGCCTCACCTTAGGGGTCGACTCACCCTGCCCCGATTAACGTTGGACAGGAACCCTTGGTCTTCCGGCGAGGAGGCTTTTCACCCCCTTTATCGTTACTTAC
>NZ_CP065745.1:2977500-3230000 GCF_016026615.1 Aeromonas allosaccharophila
CAGCCCCAGAGCTGATGGCCGACCGGGTTGATCTCTGCAGGGCATGTTCAGGGTGTTGCCACCGGATAGTGGATCAGGTTGTGGAAAATAGCCGGAGCAATGCCCAGATTGCGATAACCGTGGGGGCGGTCGGCAGCAAAGCGCACCGCCTCCCCTTGCGCCAGTGAGTGCCACTCCCCTTCCACCAGCACCTCCATCATGCCGCTGATGACGATGACATGTTCGGTCACTCCCGGCTCATGGGGCTCGGATTCACGCTGGTAACCCGGCAACAGGGTCAGCTCAAGCAATTCGAAGCCAAACCGGTTTTCATAAGGGAAGAGCGGCGCCACTTGCATGCCCTCTCCCGCTGGCTGCTGGCGAATGGCATCGGCGGTGCGATAAAGCACCTCTTCCTGCGCGGCTGGTGCGGGCTCGATGAAACTGGAAAATGAGACTCGAAAACCGGTGGCAATCTTCCATAGTGTTGCCACCGTCGGGCTGGACTCCCCCCGCTCAATCTGCCCCAGCATCGCCTTGCTGACACCCGTTTCGCGCGCGGCGGCATCCAGACTCCAGCCGCGCTCGCTGCGCAGCTCCTTCAGTCGAGCAGCCAGATGCTGACTCATCTCTTGCATAACTGCCTCTTTATTACTCTTGCACAATGCGCCTTGTGCGCTATAGCGCACGACGATATAGTCAAAACCAGATTGTACGTAATAACGCACAGCGCGTCACAACGCCAAGAGGAAGCCCAATGCCCTTCGCCCTCCCCCATCTGGTCGCAGGTTTTATCGCCGTGATGGTCGGTTACACCAGCTCCGTCATCCTGATCATCCAGGCCGCCACGGCGGCGGGTGCTGATACTGCCCAAGTAGCCTCCTGGCTCTGGACGCTGGGGATCGGCATGGGGGTGAGCTGTATCGGCCTCTCTCTCTATTACCGCATGCCCGTACTGACCGCCTGGTCCACCCCGGGCGCGGCACTGCTGATCACCACGCTGGGCAACTTCACTCTGGCGGAAGCCATCGGCGCCTTTGTGATCTCGTCCTTGCTGATCACTCTGTGTGGCATCAGCGGCTGGTTCGACCGTTTGATGAGACATATTCCGGCTCCACTGGCCGCCGCCATGCTCGCTGGCGTGCTGCTCAGATTCGGGCTGGATCTGTTCAAGGTCGCCCCGCAAGATCCCTTGCTGCTTGGCACCCTGCTGCTGACCTTCCTACTGGGGCGTCATCTCTGGCCCCGCTATACCATGGTACTGGTGCTGGGAGTGGGGATGCTGATCTGCAGCGTGCGGGGGGAGTTGCAGCTGGCAGCCCTGCACTGGCAGCTCGCCAGCCCGGTCTGGACCTGGCCAACCTTCTCCCTTGATGCCCTGTTTGGCATCGCACTGCCGCTGTTCATTGTCACCATGACATCGCAAAACATGCCGGGGATCGCCATCTTGCGGGCCCATGGTTATCAGCCTGCCACTTCCTCGCTGATCAGCTGGACCGGCCTGACCGGCCTGCTGCTGGCCCCTTTTGGCGGCTATGCCTTCAATCTGGCCGCCATCACCGCCGCCATCTGCATGGGCAAAGAGGTCGACCCGGATACCAAGCGCCGCTGGCCTGCTGCGGTCTGGGCGGGTTGCTTTTATCTTGTGACCGGCTGTTTTGGCGCAACCGTCGCCGCCCTGTTTAGTGCCTTCCCGGCAGCCCTTGTCAACTGCATCGCCGGATTGGCCCTGCTAGGCACCATCGGCAGCAGCCTGCACTCTGCCTTGCACCAGGATGAAGCGCGAGAAGCTGCGCTGCTTACCTTCATCATTACCGCGTCCGGGATCAGTCTGCTCGGCATCGCAGCAGCCTGCTGGGGTCTGCTCATCGGACTTGCCTTGCACTGGCTTCATTTATATCGACAAGAAAATCAATGAGACATCAAACCGTGATGACCTGCGCAAGATCCGGAAAAATTAGTTCACAGATGAAACTAATTACCCTCTATTGGTGTCAGGGCACCACTCTTCCCGGACATGTTGCCCTGTCAGGTTCATGCAACGGAGAATAATAATGAAACATCAGGCTTTCATCATTTTGCTGGCGCTTCTGGGCGTCAGCACGGCACACGCAGCCGACACGGACAGAGAGCTGGCTCGCCAGCTCGCACTTCAGCAGAAAAACCTGCTGCCCCTGCTGAGCAATCAGCAATACCAGAGCCCGCTTCCCAACCTGCTGCAAAAAGCCAGCCCGCGCCTTAAACGGCAGGCGACCGATGCCAACCAGGCGGCCATCAATCGGCAAGGACTGGATGGCGAGGTCAAGCAACTGATGCAGTTGCGGCTGGCCAACACCGATCAGGCCGCCGCACTGCAACAGGGCGTCGAACCGCTGGTCGCCTATGTTCCGAGCGGGGATGAGAAGAGCTGGAGCGCGATCGAGGCGTTCGACAGCGCCGGCAATCCCGTCTATCTGGATGTGGACAAGGCACCGGCCCGGCCGGTTCTGGTGGTCGAAGCCGATCCCGTCAAAGCCAAAAATGCAGGCTTGAAGGTGATGCGCAAGGCGCTGGCCGATGCGGATCTGCAAAGCGCCCCGCAAGCGGCGGCCAGCACGGCGCCGCTCAAGACCAGTGTCCTGAAAAAGATCAGACTGAAGGATGATCAGGAACCTTGGCTGCTCGGCGCGGCCGAAGTGTATGCGGTGGTCGCAGGGGTCAATCCCGGTCGGGATGAGCCAGTGGTCGATATTGTCGACATGCCCTACCTCGACTATGACAACACCGATTACACCCCTAACCAGATCCTGGTCTACTGGGATCGCTATCGCTGGGGTGCCGTCGACGTGGTGATGATGGAGCAGGATGACAACGTCAACTACAAGGAGCTGAGCGCTCTGCTGATTGAAGCCCTCAAGCTCGGCTTTACTGCGGGTGGGGTGCCGGAAGCGCTGCCCTTCCTCGATCTCGGCGGTCGCATCGTCAAGGCGCTGCCCGACTCCTGGATGACCAACAACGATGACTATCTGGATACCTTCTACACCCTGGAGCAGGATCAGGTCTATCACCAGTATCCGGGGGCGGCCGGTAATGCGGTTATCGATCTTGAACCGAAAGAGATCCCGGTGACCCGGCCTTAAGCAACGGCCATAACGAAAAAGCCAATGAGCAACTCATTGGCTTTTTGCTTTTATCGCGGTGACCAATGGTCAGCCCTTGGGACGAACCCCCAGGGTATGACAGATGGCATAGGTCAGCTCGGAGCGGTTCAGGGTATAGAAGTGGAAATCTTTCACCCCCTCCTGACTCAGCACGCGCACCTGATCGATGGCGATGCTCGCTCCCACCAGATTCCGGGTCATCTGATCGTTATCCAGCCCCTCGAAACGCTGATGCATCCAGCGCGGGATCTTCACGTTGGTGAAACCGGCAAACTTGGCCAGCGTCTGGTAGTTGGAGACCGGCAGGATCCCCGGCACGATTTCGGCATCGATACCGATGGCGGCGCAGCGATCCCGAAAGCGCAAGTAAGTCTCCACATCGAAGAAGAACTGGGTGATGGCGCGGTTGGCACCGGCATCGATCTTGCGCTTGAGGTTGAGCAGATCGGATTGCGCACTCTTGGCCTCCGGGTGGCCTTCCGGATAGGCGGCAACCGAGATATCGAAATCAGCCTCTGACTTGAGCAGGGCAACCAGATCGGTGGCATACATATCCGGCTTGTCCAACCCCTGCGGCAAGTCACCGCGCAGAGCCACGATATGACGAATACCGCTGTTCCAGTAGTCGCGGGCGATGGTGCGCAGCTCGTCGCGGCTGGCATCGATACAGGTCAGGTGCGGCGCCGCAATCAGACCAGTCCGCTCCTTGATGTCCTTGATCACCTTATGGGTGCGATCACGGGTGCCGGAGTTGGCGCCATAGGTGACAGAGACGAACTTGGGTTCCAGCACTTTTAGCCGTTCGATGGACTGCCAGAGGGTATTCTCCATCCCTTCACTGTTGGGCGGAAAAAACTCGAAACTGACCGATATATCGCCATTCAAATCTGCCAAGCTCTGGTTGAGCGCCTCAACCTGACGTGCACTGTGAAATCCCATCTGCTCTTCTCCCTGTCCTGCAATCCATCTTCCTACGTCAAAACGGATGTTTGGACGTCTAAACGTCTTTATATTTATGAGTAAAACGATACAAAGTCAACAGGGATTTACCTCACATCCGATCTGACGAACGTCATATTTACAAAATTAACGGTACGTAACCGAAAAGTGCCCATCCCAAAATCGCCCCAGTCGAGTTATGATGGGGCCAGATCGTCCTGGACGTTCTGAATCTGCGTGTGATTGTTTGGCCGGAGGATTCTCCGGCCCCTTTTCATCTATTTCCCACTCCTGCCGATAACAGAATGAGTCTTTGCAGGAGCACCATCATGGATACCCACCCCGGCTTTGCCACCGACTTGCTGTTTGATCGCTACCAAGGCGAGGTCACTCAGCATGAGCAGTTCTGGGCGGTTCGCACACCGGATGCTCCCGACTACTACTTTGGCAACTACCTGCTGCTCACCACCCCGCCCAGCGACCGTGACAAAGGCTGGCTGGAAGCCGCCTTTGATCAACTGATCGGTCACGACCACAGAGTCCGCCATCGCACCTTCCAGTGGCCACTGGCAGCAGGGCAAAACAGCCGGATCGCCGGTTTTGTCGCAACGGGATACCAGTATATGGAGTGCGTGGTGCTGGCGCTGGATAAGCAGAGCTGGCAGCCTCATGGTGATATCAATGGTCCCCAGGCTCGCACCTTCACTACTGCGGATTGGCAAGAGTGGCTCGACTTCGAACTCCATGAGAAGGATGAGGGGCACACGGCAGAGAGTTATCTCCCCTATCTGCAATCCCGCCGGGCGCTCTATCAGGCCATGATTGCCGATGGGCTCGGGGATTGGTGGGGGATCTGGCAAGAGGGGCAACTGGTCGCCAGTTGTGGTCTCTTCTTCTGCGGCACGCTGGGTCGTTTCCAGTTGGTACGCACTCACCAGGCGTGGCGCAACCAGGGGTTATGCCGCCAGCTGCTGAGTCAAGTAGCTCGCGCAGGATTGTCCCGCGCCAAGCAGCTGATCATCGTGGCCGACGAGCACTACCATGCCCAGCGCATTTACCGCTCTCTGGGGTTCGCCCCGGTAGCCCGCATCGGCAGCCTCTGTCGCTGGCCCCACGACACACCATAAAGCGATTCGCTCTGGCCGCGAGCCATCAATAAAAACGGGAGGCTGATGCCTCCCGCTTGTTATTTATGCTGATGAGTTATTGCTGCGGTGCTTCCAGCTCGTTGGAGAGCGCCTGCTCCACATCAGCCGCAGGAGCGGGGACTGGCGCCGTCGCAGCTGATGCAGGTTCTGCGGGAGTCACAGCGGGTGTCACCACGGCCGGCGTGTCACTGGTCGCGGGTGCAGCGGACACAGCAGCCGGTGCTGAAACCGGAGCTGGCGTGACGGCATCACACTGACAATCCGCGCTCTTGGCCTTGTTGCCCTGATGAGGGGCATACCAGCCCTTCAAGCCACCTTCCAGTCGATCCGCGGCCGCCTTGGGCTCCATCTTGCCAAGCAGCACCGCCTGACTCACTTCGGCCAGTTCATCCCCCAACTTGGGCGTACCACGAGAGAGGATCTGGGTCGCCACCCGAATGGTCGAATCACACTGATCGCGCCACTCCATCATTTCTTTAGCCGCCGGATTGGTGACATCGAAGAAGTGGTTGGAGAGGGAGAAGAATCCCGGCAACGAGTTGGTATAGAGCTCGGCAAATTGCGGCGTCGTCAGCCACTGCAGGAAGGCCATTGCCCCCTCTTTGTTCTTGCTGGCCGGATTCATCCCCATACCGATATCGGTGTGGTCGGTAAAGAAGCAGCCATCACCCTGTTTGGCCACCGGCGGACGCATGACGCCAAAATCAACCTTGTCGGTGAAGGGCGCAATCTCCCAAGAGCCCGCCACGTAGAAGGCGGCCTTGCCCGAGGTGAACAACTCGTTGCTGGTCGCATAATCGCGGCTCTCGCCCCCCTCACCGAGGTAGGAGCGCCAGCGGGCCAGTTCGTCGAACACCTTCACATATTGCGGGTTATCCAACCGCTCCTGCCCGCCGATCAGCGCCAGACGGCCGTCCTCCCCCTTCCAGTAGTTGGGGCCAATATTCTGGAAGCCCAGTTCGGAAGCAACCCAGCTCTCGGAGCCGCTCATGGCCAGCGGCACATAGCGACCATCGGCCTTGATCTTGTCCAGTACCGCAAAGAACTGATCGCGGGTTTGCGGCAATGTGAGCCCCAACTCACTGAAGATCTTCTTGTTATAGAAGAAGCCATGGATCACCGAGGCCATCGGCACACAGAAGGTCTGGGCACCGGAATCGGTCTGCCAGGGTGACTGGGCAAAACTCGGGAAGTTCTCCATCCCCGCCATCTCGGTCAGCTCGGCCAGATGGCCCGCCTTGAACAGGGCGAGCGAATCATCAAACGGACGGCAGGTGATCAGATCCCCCGCCTTGCCCCCTTTCAGACTCTCCCACAGGGTGGGCATGTAATTGACGTTCTGCACCGGATGAAAACTCACCTTGATGCCGGGATGCGCCGCCTCAAACGCCGGAATGATCTTCTGCTCCCACAGCGCCTTGTCATCGGTTCTCCAACTTTCAATCACCAGCTCACTGGCCATCAGCTGGCCACACAACAGGAGACTCAGGGCTCCAATCCACTTTTTAGACATAAGCCCTCCTAGACCTTGAAATGTGCGATCAATTGCTGCTGTTTGGCGACTAGGTCGGCCAGCACTTCGCTGCTGCTGGCGGATTCGCGCGCCTCCCGCTCTGTCTCGTATGCCACATCGGCAATACCGGCAATATGACGAGCAACCCCCTGACTGACGGAGATCTGCTCCTGAGCGGCATGGGCCACCTGATCGGCCATCGACTTGATGGCCCCCATCCGATCGGCAATGGATTGCAGCGCCACATCCATCTCGCGAGTCTGCTCGACACAGCTTTGGGTCTGCTCCTGGCTGCGCCCCATCACTTCAACCACATGCTTGCTGGAGCTTTGCAGGTTCTCAATCATCCCCTGGATCTCTTCGGTCGAGGTCTGGGTGCGATTGGCCAATGCCCGCACCTCATCGGCCACCACCGCAAAACCGCGACCGGCATCGCCAGCACGAGCCGCTTCGATGGCGGCGTTCAGAGCCAACAGGTTGGTCTGCTCGGCAATACTGCGGATCACATCGAGAATGCTGCCAATGTTGTTACTGAATTCCCCAAGCTTGTAGGTGATCCCGACCGCCTCTTCCATGGCACCGGCCAACTGCTCGGTAAGCCGGCGAGTGGTAGCTACTTTCTGGCGACCACTGCGCGCCTCTTCATCGGCCAGATCCACCTCCCGCTTGGTGCCATCGGTAGAGCGGGCCACCTCGGTGGCGCTCACTTCCAGCTCGGTAATGGCGGCGGCCACCTGATCGGTCTGGCTCTTCTGCTCCTGCACCCGGGACATGGCCCGTTCGCTGATCTCGGCGGCACGGCTCGCCTCATCCACCAGATGACGTGAGCCCGCATTGATTTGGGAGAGCAGCTCGCCGGTCTTGCCTGCCAGCGTATCGATGGAGCGGGAGAGCGTGCCAAATTCGCAACTGCTGCGGTAGTTAATGCGGCGGGTCATGTCACCGGCCGCCATGTAATCGAGCTCCTTGTTGATCATCTGCAACGGACGCTGAATACTGCGCGCCGTGGTATAGCCGATCACCAGCGCCGCAGCAGCCGACATCGCGGCAACCACCAGGATCCAGAAGCTGGCGCTACTGACCGCCGCATCGGCATTGATCCGGCTATCGCTGGCAATGGCACCGGCAGACTTGCCCATCTCATCGAGCAAATTGAGGCTGTTGACCAGACTGGCATCCAGCTGCTGATTCTGAGTGGCCAGCGACAGCTCCAGTTGCTGAGCCTGACGCATGGTTGCCAGCAATCCCTGAGCACCAAGCGCCAACTCCTGCATCCGGTCGAGATTGGAGACAAAGCGCGCTTTCACATCATCCGGCACCGTCACTCGCTCCAGACGCTTGCGCGCCATCTCGATATCCTTGCTCAACACCTTTTCCAGCTCGTTCAAATCGGTTTTGGCACCGGCACGGCGGATATTCTTCAGATCGCGGGCGATACCGGAGGTAATGAGCTCCGCCTTGTTGCGCATGGAGCGTTTGCTAGCAGTCTGTTGCAGCAGCAGATCCGCCGCCCACTGGTAGGTATCCTCAAGCCGGATAAATTCCATCTCCAGCTTGTGGCGCTGATCCAGTGCACTGACCCACTGCCGATGCTGGGCCAGCATCTGATCCGCCAAGCCATAAAATTGCGTGGTGGCACTCTCGACCTGCTGGAAGCGGGCGCGGGCATCCGCCACGCCGGTAAATTTACCCATCTCCTGACTCAGCTGGGCGAAGCGGTTCTGCTGCTCCTTGAACTGATTAGCCAGCTGCGGCAACTGGGCGGCATCTTCACTGGTGCGGTAGACCAGCACCCAGCGGTTGCTATCCTGCAGCGCCCCCTTGAGACCTGCGACAGCCACCACCAGCGGGGTTGCCCGGTCAGATACGGCGGAGAGGCCGTCATTTATACCCTTGATTTTAAAGGTACTGATCACGCCAAGCAGGATCAGCAACAGCAGCATCAACACAAATCCGGCGATGATCCGCTGCACGATAGATAAACCCATGGAGACATCCTCACTCATTGGGGGAAGGTAAAGTGAACATAGTCACTATCGGCAGGGGTGGCGAATAACTGAAATAAAGCTGTGGGTATTTAATTGATTTGTATCGGGTTGGATCACAGTCCGGACCGGACCAGATCAGTCAAATAAAAAAAGCCCGGCACAAGCCGGGCTGAAAGAGACGTACTTTGCTATCTTCCGCGATCCTTTCAGAACCGCAGTCAGAATCATTAGAAGCGGTAGCCGACACCTACCATAAAGGCCATCGGGTCGACCTTGGTATTAATGGTGCCAATCGCAGTATGTACATCGGTATCGATATCCATGATCCAGGCCGAGCCATTCACAAACCAGCGATCGGTGATCGCCATATCGATACCAACTTGTCCGGCAACACCCCAGGAGTCATCGACTTTGACATCGGTCCCGGACAATGCACCACGGCCCTCTTCATCAAAGAAGGTGGTGTAATTCACGCCAATACCGACATACGGGCGAACCTTGCTCTGAGCATCGCCAAAATAGTACTGACCCATCAGAGTCGGCGGCAGATGCTTGATCTTGGCAACTTCAGAGCCACCCAGTTTGACTGAATGAGAGAAGGGCGTTGCAGCCAGCAACTCAACACCCCAGTTATCAGTAATCATGTAAGAGAGAGTCAATCCCAATTGCATGTTGTCATTAATTTCCAGCTCTACAGGCGTGCTGCTTTCCTGCGGCGATACAAATGCCAAACCACCACGAACCAGAATGTCGCCAGCCTGGTGGGCCATGGCGAAGGGAGAGGTCACTGCAGCGGCAATCATCAGAGGAAGTAATTTTTTCATCACGTAATCCCTTTTTTTGTTTTCATTTGATGCTGTAAGCCCGCTGACTATATGCCCTTGTAAATGCAAAGTTATTGACCTGAAGCAAAAGTTGCACAGAAATAAATCGATTGCTGTGACATCTTTGCGCACCATCCCAATCTTGTCGTTCCCCCAGATAACACGCCGCCATGCCCATTCCTGGATGCCTGCGCCGCCTGCACCCAACGCCAAAAGGCGCATGTCAATGACACCTTACAGCCATGTAGGACAACGATTAATTGTTGTTAAGATGAGCAAATCAGCGTATTTTTGCGCCACGCAAGTTATTGGGAAGTAATGGTTTATTTATGAAGAATGAGTCGAGATGGCAAAAGGTGGGGGCCTTTCTCGCGGCCGTGTGGGGAATCGGATCCTTTCTCTTTATCCTGCTCGGTTTTATTGTCGCGCTGGCCTATCTGGTCCTGGTAAAACACGGTTAATCAAGGCTTGCAGATGAGTATTGAGTGAGAACCGCCCCTTCGACAAGTTGTTCCGGGGTCTGGCCCATCACATCGCGAGAAGACGGGGAACCACCATACCCGCACCACCGATTGCGCCCTCCCAGCTTGGCCTGATAAAGCGCCATATCAGCCAGCTTGAAACTGTGGCTCCAAAATGAATCCGGATACTCCGGATGCAACGGATAGCGACAGTATCCCAACGACACCGTCAACCATAGCGGCCTGTCTTCGAAACCAAAGCGGTGCTGGGCAACACGCAGCCTGAGGTATTCGGCTCGCAGCGCCAACTCCTGTTCGTTATCCACCTGCAACAACAGTAAAAACTCCTCTCCCCCCAGTCGGATAATCGGCTCTGATTCACTCACCACCAGCTTGCGCAGCAGTTCAGCCAGTTGCTTCAACACCAGATCCCCGATGTCATGACCAAATCGATCATTTATCCGTTTGAAATGATCGAGATCCAGCAGCAACAGCAGACAAGGCTTGGCTCCGTTAGCCTGCAACCAGCCATCCAAATAACGGCGATTGAAGCAACGGGTCAAGGGATCGGTGAACGCCGCCATCTCCATCTGACAGGATCGCTCCAGCAACGCATCGTGTTGCTGGCTGACCTTGCTGGCCATCTCCCTGAACTTGCCACTCAAGGTCGCCATTTCGGCACTGCTGTCGATAAACGGGATCAAATTGGCATCTGGCCGATCGCCAAAACGCTGCAACGCTGAAACCAGCTGCTGCAACGGGGTAAGCACAATACTGTTGAGTCGGTACATGGCAATCATGATGCAGATAAAACTGATGAACAGCATGCCCACAAAGGTCCAGAGCGCCCCTTCCAGCACACTACCCAATACTTTGCGCTCCTCCTCGATGACCAGCGTCAACACCGGCAGGTTATCGCTGTTGAGCAGCCGCACCTCTCCTCTCAGCCGATCCAGCCCCAGGTCAATCAGGCGATAGGTCATTTGCGATTTCAACGGTTTGAAGGAGGCGGTGACATCCAGATTGGTATGGGAGATCGCCAGTGGCAGTTCGGTTCGCTGCGATACCTGCTCGAGATAAGCGGTGTCGAGCCAACGCATCACCAGCAAAAAACCGTTGAACGGCGCAGAGCCGTCACTGTTTCTGATCGGCTGCCAGGAGTACATCAGTGGCCCCCACTGGGAGGCTCGAATGCCATGCAGGTTGGCCCCCCCCTGCGCCATAGACTGCTCTTTGAGCTGTTTTTTCAGCTCGTCGAGGAAATAGGGAAACTGATCAGGATTGATCCCGGGCGCATCGGGCAGCAGGGTGCGCGTCCAGATTTCGTGCCCCCCGAGATCCATAAAGCTCATCAGGTTGAGGCTGAAATCCCGCATTGGCATGTCGTTGAACAGATTGGATTCGATGTACATCCTGTTTCTGTTGCCTATAAAGCGGTGGCTATCATCCCAGATGCCCCAATCCCGACTGAATGCATCGAGAGCAGCGACATCGGACTGCACCACCCGGCTAACTCGCAGCAGGTGATCCTTCATGCGCTGCTCTTCAATCCGGCTGGCCGCCGGGATCTGGGCCCATGCCAGCAGGAACAATAGCAGCAGGATAGCCCCCAGCCAGATGGGGAACATGGAGTAAGCCAACTGATGATCAATCGTGCGCGGAGCCTGAGCCATAACCCGATATATCCATTACCATGATGCCGTGATACCCAGCCTGCCCGCATCACACGAGCCGCACCTGCAGGCTCC
Source organism: Aeromonas allosaccharophila (assembly GCF_016026615.1). Classification (NCBI taxonomy): domain Bacteria; kingdom Pseudomonadati; phylum Pseudomonadota; class Gammaproteobacteria; order Aeromonadales; family Aeromonadaceae; genus Aeromonas; species Aeromonas allosaccharophila. The sequence goes on from NZ_CP065745.1 coordinate 2,989,241, forward strand.
CGAACTTCATAGTAAAAAGGGGCCAAAGGCCCCCCGATTATAACGGTTTATCTGGTCAATAGCGGTCGCAAAAAACGTGCTGTATGAGACTCTTTATGGCCGCATATCTCCTCTGGCGTCCCCGTCACCAGAATTCGGCCGCCACCGGCGCCCCCCTCCGGCCCCAGATCGACGATCCAGTCGGCTGTTTTCACCACATCCAGGTTGTGCTCGATGATGACGATGGTATTGCCGCGATCCCGCAACTGGTGCAGTACCTTGAGCAGTTGCTGGATGTCGTGGAAGTGCAACCCGGTGGTCGGCTCGTCCAGAATATAGAGGGTCTGACCGGTATCCCGCTTGGAGAGCTCCCGCGCCAGCTTGACACGCTGCGCCTCGCCGCCAGAGAGAGTGGTCGCTGACTGACCAAGGCGAATGTAAGAGAGGCCCACATCCATCAGGGTCTGCAACTTGCGCGCCACTGCCGGCACCGGATCGAAGAACTCGCGGGCATCTTCCACTGTCATGTCGAGGATCTCGTGGATGTTTTTGCCCTTGTATTTCACCTCCAGGGTCTCGCGGTTGTAGCGCTTGCCCTTGCAGACATCGCACGGCACGTAGACATCCGGCAGGAAGTGCATCTCCACCTTGATGACCCCATCCCCCTGACACGCCTCGCAGCGACCGCCCTTGACGTTGAAGGAGAAACGGCCCGGCTGGTAGCCGCGCGAGCGCGCCTCCTGGGTGCCGGAGAGCAGTTCGCGGATCGGGGTAAACAGACCGGTGTAGGTGGCCGGGTTGGAGCGCGGCGTACGGCCGATGGGGCTCTGGTCGATATCCACCACCTTGTCCAGATGTTCCAGCCCCTCGACGCTGCGATAGGGCGCAGGCGTAGACTCGGTCGCCTTGTTCAGTTCACGGTGGGCGATTCGGAACAGAGTGTCGTTGATCAGGGTCGACTTGCCGGAGCCGGAGACGCCGGTGACGCAGGTCATCACCCCAATGGGCAGATCCAGATTGACGTTACGCAGGTTGTTGCCGCTCGCCCCCTTGAGTTTCAGCCACTTGCCGGTGAGCGGCGTGCGCTCGGCCGGGATGGCGATCTGCTTGCGGCCGGAGAGGTAGTCACCGGTCAGCGACTCCGGATTGTCGATGATCTGCTGGGGGGTGCCCTGCGCAACAATCTCGCCGCCATGCACGCCCGCCCCCGGACCGATATCGAGCACATGGTCGGCGAGGCGAATGGCATCCTCGTCGTGCTCCACCACGATCACCGTGTTACCGAGATCGCGCAGGTGAGTCAGGGTCTTGAGCAGCCGCTCGTTGTCGCGCTGGTGCAAGCCGATGGAGGGTTCATCGAGCACATACATGACCCCCACCAGACCGGCACCGATCTGACTCGCCAGTCGAATGCGCTGGGCTTCACCACCGGAGAGGGTCTCGGCGCTGCGCGACAGGCTCAGGTAGTTGAGACCGACGTTCACCAGGAAGCCGAGTCGCTCGACGATCTCTTTCAAGATCTTCTCGGCGATCTGGGCGCGCTGGCCGGTGAGATTCAGCCCCTCAAAGAAGGCGAGCGCATCACCGATAGACTGCTCGGCGATAGCGGGCAGGTTGCGGTTGTCGACGAAGACATGACGCGCCTCTTCCCGCAGTCGGCTGCCACCGCAGCTGGTACAGGATTTGTTGGCGATGTATTTGGAGAGCTCTTCGCGCACCGAGTTGGACTCGGTTTCCCGATAGCGCCGCTCCATGTTGTGCAGGATCCCCTCGAACGGGTGCTTGCGCACCACTACGTCGCCGCGATCGTTCATATAACGGAACTCGATCTCGGTGCGGCCAGAACCACGCAGGATCACCTCCTGGGTCTTCGGCGGCAGATCTTCCCACGGCGTATCCAGATCGAACTTGTAGTGCTCGGAGAGGGATTTCAGCATCTGGAAGTAATAGAAGCTGCGCTTGTCCCAGCCACGGATGGCGCCGTTGGCCAGGCTGATGGCAGGATCGCCGATCACCTTGGCCGGATCGAAATATTGCTGCACCCCGAGGCCGTCACAAGTCGGGCAGGCACCGGCCGGGTTGTTGAAGGAGAAGATGCGCGGCTCCAGCTCCGACATGGAGTAGCCGCACTCCGGGCAGGCGAAGTTGGCGGAGAAGGTCATGGGGGCAGCCCCCTCCTCTCCATCCATCGGCACGACCTGCACGATGCCACCGGAGAGGGTCAGCGCCGTCTCGAACGATTCGGCCAGCCGCAACGCCAGGTCGTCACGCACCTTGAAGCGATCCACCACCACCTCGATGGTGTGCTTCTTGTGCAGCTCCAGCGCGGGCGGGTCTGAGAGATCGCACACCTCGCCATCGATGCGGGCCCGGATATAGCCCTGCGCCGCCAGATTCTCCAGCAGCTTGGCGTGTTCCCCCTTGCGATCGCGCACCACCGGGGCCAGCAGCATAAGCTTGCTCCCCTGTGGCTGGGCCAGCACCTGATCCACCATCTGGCTGATGGTCTGGGCGGCGAGCGGGATGGCATGAGTCGGGCAACGAGGCTCACCGACCCGGGCAAACAGCAGACGCAGGTAGTCGTAGATTTCGGTGATGGTGCCGACGGTCGAGCGCGGGTTGTGGGACGTGGACTTCTGCTCGATGGAGATGGCGGGCGAGAGTCCCTCGATATGGTCGACGTCCGGCTTCTCCATCAGGGAGAGGAACTGGCGGGCATAGGCAGAGAGCGACTCCACGTAGCGGCGCTGCCCCTCGGCATAGAGGGTATCGAACGCCAGAGAGGATTTGCCCGAACCGGATAGGCCGGTGACCACGATCAGCTTGTCGCGGGGCAGGGTCAGATTGATGTTCTTGAGGTTGTGGGTGCGAGCACCCCGGACCACGATCTTTTCCATCTTGTTGCACGCTCGATACGGAAACCTGAGCGAGTCAGTATGGCATAGAGACTACTGGATGAATAGACAGGCATTATCTATCGCCATCATCCTTTTTCACGGTGAACAACAGCGCCGTCATCCCCTGACCAAGCAGGGGGCCCCACCCTCAATCCATGCCAGCAACCGCTCGCCCGCGGAGTGATCAACTGTTACTATTGGGGGCTAAACGTGAGCCAGGTAATGGATAAACATCAGCCTGATTGCTGCAACGGATATAGAAAAACTATGTTGTTCAATATGATAACAACATGGGGAAAGATAAAAGCGCGGTAACTCATTTGGTTGGCCCAGGCTTTCAGTCTGGCCGGAATATAAAGGTGGAAGAGAGATTATGGCCAGTCGAGGCATCAATAAAGTCATTCTGATCGGTAACCTCGGGCAAGACCCGGAAGTACGCTACATGCCGAGTGGCGGTGCTGTGACCAACATTACTCTGGCTACCTCTGAAACCTGGCGCGACAAGCAGACTGGTGAGCAGAAAGAGCGTACCGAATGGCATCGCGTTGTCTTCATGGGCAAGTTGGCCGAAGTGGCTGGCGAGTACCTGAAGAAGGGCTCCCAGGTCTATGTCGAAGGCAAACTGCAAACCCGCAAATGGCAAGATCAGAGCGGCCAGGAGCGTTACACCACTGAAGTGCTGGTCGACAGCTTCACTGGCGTGATGCAGATGTTGGGTGGCCGTCCACAAGGCGGTCAGGGTATGGGCCAGAACATGGGTGGCCAATCCCAGGGTAACTGGGGTCAGCCGCAGCAGAGCATGCCTGCCCAGCAGCCGATGAACCAGCAGCGCCCGGCGCCGGCTCCGCAGCAAAACATGCAGCCGCAAGGCGGTTATGGCCGTCCGGCCCAGCAGCCACAATCTGCGCCGCCGGTATATAACGAACCACCGATGGATTTCGACGACGATATCCCGTTCTAAGAACAGACATATTAAAAAGACCCTGATAAAACAGGGTCTTTTTAATTCAAGCCGAGCACCTCTACCAGCAGGGAAGAGTATTCTATTAGTGACGGCCCATATTCAGCCATGAACCGGCGCCACAGGAGCACTTGATGAAAGGTGCGATGAAACCGATTGCCCGGATGCTGCTATTGCTGGCGATTTTTCTCCCCGGACAACTACTGGCACAACCGCTCAAGGTAGGGGTCAGCTTTGCCATCCCTCCTTATGTCATCGAAGGCGATAACCGCGGCATCGAACTGGATCTGTTGAAAGAGGCGTTCGCCGGTAGCGGCTATGAGCCCAGCTTTGAATATCTGCCGCTGGAGCGCACCTTCCGCCTGTTCGAGTCGGGCAAGCTGGATGCCATTATCAACGTCAGACCCGGCATGGTTGATACCCTCTTTCTGACCCGCCCCGTCATTACCTTCCATAACCGGATCTTCAGCCTACGCACTACCCATATCAGTATCCTGGACGATCTGCATTCAAAACGAGTCACCGCCTTTCAACGGGCAAGGATCATTCTGGGGGGCGAGTTTGCCACCATGGCCAACCAGAATCCCCACTATGAGGAGGTGGCCAAGCAGCAGGGACAGGTTCATCAGTTGATGCGCGGCAGGGTCGATGCGGTGGTACTGGAGGAGCGGGTGTTCTACTACTATCTGGACCAGCTGATCGCCACGGCGCAGGCTGGCGAGCGCTACGAACGCAGCCAGGTCAGGCAAGCGGACCTCTTCCCACCCACTGTCTATCACTTCGCCTTTCGCTCGGCTGATGCCCTCAAGTTGTTCAACGCTCGTCTTGAGGCCATGAAAAAGGATGGCAGTTATCAGCGAATTTTCGAGGTGTACGGCGCCAAGCCCTAGACATTCATCAGTTCAAGACGACAGCCCCGAACTCGGAAACATAAAAGCCAGCCCATTACAGGCTGGCTTTGTACTGGCTCCGAAGGAACAGCAGTAAAGGAGCGTTACTTCATTGCGCTGCCGTTTTTCAGATCTGCTTTCTGACGTTTGGCTTCGCGTTTCTCTTTCAGTGACATCTGCGGTTTTTTCTTGGCATCTTTGCCGTTGTGATGTTCTTTGTTACTCATCATCAAACTCCAAAAATGTTACCCAGACAGTTGGTTCCTCATGGGAGCCAGCATGCCATCCGAATCATCAACTTCAGTACGCTTGGTGGGATGGTGCAAGACCATCACCAGACTCAGCATACCCTCCAGCGGCATCCGGATCCAGCCTCATTCTCGCCCAAAAAATGCAGTGCTCAGCCTCCGGAACACTGACGCCACACAACCTCGACATGAAAGACCAAAAAAGAGTAATTCGCATTATTAAATGTTGTCATGCTTATATTAACGCATCACTTTCTAGATATTTTTACGGATAAATATAAACCTCACTCAATATTTATTGCCGCTCAAGCCGTCACCATTTTCATAAGCATTCGCAATATCACCAGAAACATCAGGTTACAACACCGAATAGGTTATTTCCGGTCAGCCAGATATAATGCGCGCCGCACCGAAATATCCGTTTTTATTCAGGAAGCTGTGACATGAACAGAAAAACCAGAGCCGCCATGGTGTCGGTCTGCTCCAATATCAGTCTGATTATCATGAAGGTCGTAGCCGGTTTCGCCAGTGGCTCGGTCAGTATCATCTCGGAGGCCATCCACTCCGCGATGGATCTGGTCGCCGCCCTGATCGCCCTGTTCGCAGTAAAAAAATCCGATCTCCCGCCCGACGAGCGTCACCCCTATGGCCACGACAAGATTGAAAATGTCTCCGGCGTCATCGAAGCACTGCTTATCTTGCTGGCCGCAGGCTGGATCATCTTCGAAGCCGTCGACAAGCTGATCTCACCCAGCCCCATCGAGAGCATTGGCTGGGGCGTACTGGTGATGGTGATCTCGGCGCTGGTCAACAGCGGGGTATCGGCTTACCTATATAAAGTCGCCAGAGAGGAGGAGTCGGTCGCGCTGGCTGCCGATGCACTCCACCTCAAGGCTGACGTGCTCACCTCCGCCGGGGTGGCCGCCGGTCTTGGCGGCATCTGGCTGGCCGGTCTGTTCGGCCACTCCCTCGCCATCCTCGACCCGCTGGTCGCCATTGCCGTCGCCATCTTTATTGTCAGAGAGGCGATCAGCATGCTCAACGAGGCCTTCCAACCTCTGATCGACCAGAGCATGAGCCCGGAAGAGCTGGCGATGACCAGCCGCATCATCACCGAGTGCTGCCCCGCCGCCAGCGGTTTTCACGATCTGCGCAGTCGTCGTGCCGGTCGCCGCCGCCATATCGACTTTCACCTCACCCTGCCCCCGCAGATGAGCATCGGCGAAGCCCACGACATCTGTGATCGCATCGAACACGCCATCATGCAACAACTGCCCCACGCCATCGTACTGATCCACGTCGAGCCGGAGGAGCAAGGCGTACTATCCCCTCTCGCAATAAACTGAAATGTGGCAAACAGGCGGTAAAGTGGCAGCGAAATACCGGAGATCTGGCACAAACCCGCATTTTTGCGGCCTAAATGCCGATTGCATAAGAAGTGATCGGCACAACTGTGTTAGGGTATCTAACCCCCCTGCCGCAGGAGCGCGCCGTGAAAAAGCTGGAAATGAAAGATCTGACCGAGGCTGAAAAAGCCGAGATAGCCTTGTTATTGCAAAAGGCACAAGCCAATGCAGACCACCAGCTGACCAACGGAGAGCGGAACAAGATCCGCGAAGAGGGTCGCCTGAAAATTGTGGCCGACCGCGCCGAAGCGGCCAAGGTAGCCTCCAAGCTGGCCCGCGAGAAAGCCAAAGAACGCGCCAAAAATCAGGTACTGCCAGAAACCTTCAGCTGGATCGACTCGGTCAGCAACAAGTTTCGCAGCAAGCGCTGACCCCCAGCTTCCAAAACGCCCGCTCGCACTTGGTGCCAGCGGGCGTTTGCATTTCTGGCCCGCGCACGATGAATCCGATGTGGTCTTGTTATCTTGTTAACTGATTCACTGCTCTGGCGTTCATCCCAGCGTCAAATGGTTGCTTTGCATGACGGGTTCTACACCCAAGCAAACTGACGCCCCAGCCATCGCCACCCTTTCGTTTTTTCATATTTTTTGCCAGAACTGGCTACATAGTCAGGACAAAAAAGCCAAATCCGGCTTTCTAGAGGGTAAGGCTAATCTTTGCTGATTTCGCTATGCAGTTGAAATACATCATGTTTACTATAAAAGATGAGATTTTCGGCTGTTACAAAACATTAATATCGAGATAAAGTTTGCTTTAAAAATGAGAGCGTGTTTTAATCTTTCTCGATGGTTCGGCAGTTCAGACCTGATTATGTTAGGCAGTCATTTTAGTAAAGCAGTGATTAGCATAAGCGTTATCCTCGGATAATTCTTATCAAATAATTCTCCTTCTTTAGTGCTCCCCATACGTATTGCTGACGAAAAATCAAAAATTGCCATCTAGGTGGCATTCAACACTATTTAAGGAAATTATTATGTCTAACAAAATGACTGGTACCGTTAAGTTCTTCAACGCTGAGAAAGGTTTTGGTTTCATCTCCCCGGCTGACGGCAGCAAAGACGTGTTCGTACACTTCTCCGCTATCCAGTCCACCAGCTTCAAAACCCTGGACGAAGGTCAGCGCGTTGAGTTCACCATCGAGCAAGGCCAGAAAGGCCCGGCTGCTGCCAACGTAGTTGGTCTGTAATTCAAGCCTGAGCATGCCGCTGATGGCTCACGCCAATCGCTGACAGCTCTGCAAGAATTAAAAAAACCCGCCTAGGCGGGTTTTTTGTTGTTCCCCGATTTTTTCCTCACGGTTCTCCCACCGCCCAACCATTTGATCCCTTCCTTACACAACTCTCACCGCTTGAGTCTGACAATGAGCTCCAAGTGAGCTCAAAATGTAAAATAGTGACGAAAAAGTCAGGTTATCCGCTGTATTTGCCGCGAATTCTTGCTATTTTGCGCGCCACAAAAGCAAACGATTTCCTTCACACTTTCAGGATAAGTTATGGCAAAGCAAGATATGGCCGCCAACCGAGCAAAGGGCGGCTTTTTGGACTCTTATTTTTCCATTTCTGCGCGCGGCAGTAGTGTGCGCCAGGAGCTGTTGGCCGGTTTGACCACCTTCCTGGCCATGGTCTACAGCATCATAGTGGTGCCGAACATGCTGGGTGCCGCCGGCTTCGAGCAGGGCCCCGTCTTCGTGGCGACCTGCTTGATCGCCGCCTTCGGCTCCCTGCTGATGGGCCTGTGGGCCAAGTTGCCGATGGCCATAGGTTGCGCCATCTCCCTCACCGCCTTTACCGCATTCAGTCTGGTACTGGGTCAGGGACTGAGCATTCCGGTCGCCCTGGGCGCCATCTTCCTGATGGGTGTGCTGTTTACCCTGATCAGCGTCACCGGCGTGCGCCAGTGGATCCTGGATAACCTCCCCTCCGGCATCGCCCACGGCACCGGCATTGGTATAGGTCTGTTCCTGCTGCTGATCGCCACCAACGGCGTCGGCATGGTGATCAAGAACGAAGGGGCCGGTCTGCCGGTTCAACTGGGTGAAGTGACCTCCTTCCCGGTCATCATGACGGTGCTGGGTCTGGCCGCCATCTTCGGTCTGGAGCGTCGCAAGGTGCCGGGCGGCATCCTGATGGTGATCATCGCCATCTCCATCCTCGGCCTCATCTTCGATCCGAAAGTGACCTGGCAGGGCTTCTTCGCCATGCCGAGCCTGACCGGCGAGAAAGGCTCGCTGGTAGGCAGCATGGATCTGCTGGGTGCCCTCAATCCTGTGGTCATCCCGACCGTGCTGGCGCTGGTGATGACCGCCGTGTTTGACGCCACCGGCACCATCCGTGCCGTGGCCGGTCAGGCGGGCCTCATCAACGAGCGTGGCCACATCATCAGCGGCGGCAAGGCGCTGACTGCCGACTCCGTCAGCAGTATGGTCGCTGGCGTGGTAGGTGGTGCTCCGGCTGCCGTCTACATCGAATCTGCCGCAGGCACTGCGGCTGGCGGCAAGACCGGTCTGACCGCTGCGCTGGTCGGCGTGCTGTTCCTGCTGATGATCTTCCTCTCCCCGCTGAGCTACCTGGTGCCTGCCTACGCCACCGCACCGGCGCTGATGTACGTCGGCCTGCTGATGCTGGGCAACGTCACCAAGCTGGACTTCAATGACTCGGTCGATGCCCTGGCCGGCATGCTGTGCGCCGTCTTCATCGTACTGACCTGCAACATCGTGACCGGCATCATGCTGGGCTTCGTGGCGCTGGTCGTTGGCCGCATCTTCGCTGCCGAGTGGAAGAAGCTGAACATCGGCACCGTCATCATCGCTCTGGCGCTGGTGATCTTCTATGCCGGTGGCTGGGCCATCTAACCTGCCCGTATATTCCGGTTATAGCCAAGGGCCCTGCGGGGCCCTTTTTCATGGCTGTGAGGCCGCTAACAGTTTCCCGCCCGTTTGCCCCACGTAGTTTCAAATTGAAACACCAACCTCCCCTTAGCTGTTTCAAATCAGAACCAAACCGACCGTCATTTTTATCCTTTTTTCTGTCGTTAGACTGGCTCTATCAACCATTTGCCCACCCGTGCGGTGGCAAGCCAAGGAGTGAGCCATGAAGAAACTGATCAATGCCGTCGATGCTGTGGTCCGTGAACAACTGATGGGGATGGCTGCCGCCCACCCCGAGCTCAAGGTACGTATCGAACCCCACTACATCACCCGCGCCGACTCCCCCGTGATGGGCAAGGTCGCGCTGGTCTCCGGCGGTGGCAGCGGCCACGAGCCGATGCACGGCGGTCTGGTGGGCAAGGGGATGCTGGATGGCGCCTGCCCCGGCGAGATTTTTACCTCCCCGACACCGGATCAGATGTACGAGTGCGGTCAGGCCGTTGATGGCGGCGCGGGCGTGCTGTTTCTGGTGAAGAACTACACCGGCGACGTGCTCAACTTCGAGACCGCAGTCGAACTGCTGCACGGAGACGGCGTCAAGGTCGGCTTCTCGCTGATCGATGACGACGTGGCGGTCAAAGACAGCCTCTACACCGCCGGCCGCCGTGGCGTAGCCACTACCGTGCTATGCGAAAAACTGGTGGGGGCCGCTGCCGAAGCGGGCTATGACCTGACCCGCTGCGAGGCACTGGCCCGCCGCATCAACAACCAGAGCCGCACCATCGGCGTTGCCACCCACGCCTGTACCGTGCCTGCCGCTGGCAAGCCCTCCTTCACCCTGGCGGACAACGAGATGGAGTTCGGCGTGGGCATTCACGGTGAACCCGGCATCGAGCGCCGCCCCTTCACCGACCTCAATACCCTGGTGGATGACATGTTCAGCGAGCTGGCGGATAACACTCCCTATGGCCGTACTCTGCGTCACTGGGACAGAGCCTCCGGCAACTGGCAGGAAGAGCACACCTTTATCGAACCGCTCAACAAGGGCGATCGGGTTATCGCACTGGTCAACAGCCTCGGCGGCACCCCCATCTCCGAGCTCTATGGCGTCTATGGTCGCCTCGCCACCCTGTGCGAAGAGGCGGGCATCCATCTGGTGCGCAACCTGATTGGCCCCTACTGCACCTCCCTGGACATGACCGGCATCTCCATCACCCTGCTCAAGGTGGATGATGAACTGATGACCCTGTGGGATGCCCCCGTTCACACCCCCGCCCTGCGTCGCGGCTGCTAAGGAGAACCCATGTTAAGCAAGCATCACATCGTCAACTGGCTGCTCGACTGCGAACACATCTTTACCGAGCAGCGTGACTACCTCACCGCGCTGGATACCGACATCGGTGACGGTGACCACGGCCTCAACATGCAGCGCGGCTTTTCTAAAGTGGCCGAGAAGCTGCCCGCGGTGGCAGACAAGGATATCGGTCAGGTACTGAAAACCACCGGTATGACCTTGCTCTCCTCGGTCGGTGGCGCCAGCGGCCCGCTCTACGGCACCTTCTTTATCCGGGCGGCGGCCAGCACCGACGCCTGCCAGAGCCTGAGCCTCAGTCAGCTGTGCAAAATGCTGAGCGACGGGGTCGAGGGGATCGTCTCCCGCGGCCGTGCCGAGCCGGGCGACAAGACCATGTGCGATGCCTGGTGGCCAGCGCTGGCCGCCCTGCAACAGGCGCAGCAGCAAGAGCTGCCGCTCAACGAGGCGCTGGACAAGGCGGTGGCAGCTGCCGCAGCCGGTACCGAGGCCACCATCCAGATGCAGGCCCGCAAGGGGCGCGCCAGCTATCTTGGCGAACGCAGCATCGGCCATCAGGATGCCGGGGCCACCTCGACCCTGCTGCTGCTGACCGCCCTGCGTGACAGAGCGAGGTTGTGACATGATCGGAATCGTAGTTGTCTCTCACAGCGCCATGTTGGCGGCCGGTTTGAAAGCACTGGCCGACCAGCTCGGCAGCCCGGCCCGATTGCTGCTGGCGGCCGGGGTCGATGACCCCGACCACCCCATCGGCACCGATGCCATCGCCGTGATGAGTGCGATTGAAGAAGCGGATGACGGCAGCGGCGTGCTGGTGCTGATGGACTTGGGCAGCGCTCTATTGAGCGCCGAGACCGCCCTCGAACTGCTGCCTCCCGAGTTAAGCGCCCGGGTGCGGCTCTGCCCCGCTCCCTTGGTCGAGGGCACCCTGGCCGCCGTGGTGGCAGCCGGTTCCGGCCTGACGCTGGATGAGGTGGCCGCCGAGGCACTCGGCGCGCTGGGGCCGAAACAGGCGATGTTGCCGGGCAAGGCGGAACCGCAGGATGTCGAGGCCGCTCCAGCCCCCGACGACGACTGGATGCGCTGCGAGGTAGTGGTGGATAACCCCCACGGCCTGCATGTGCGCCCCGCCGCCCGACTGGTGGCCGCCCTCAAACCCTTTGCCGCTGAACTCAAGCTGCAAAAGGGGGACAAAGAGGCCAATCCCCGCAGCCTGACCCGGCTCGCCATGCTCAACGTGCGTCAGGGCGACACGCTCACCCTGCTGGCGCGTGGGGAAGATGCCACCGCCGCATTGACCTGCTTCCAGCAACTGGCCGACGAGCGTTTCGGCGACTGACGCCGCACGCCACTGTTTCAAGGGGCTGCACTCGCTCGCTGAGCCTGTGCAGCACCACTTTCGTGCAAGTAAAAAGAAGACGAAGGAGTCCCCGGCACTGCCGCCCCTTCGCCCCGATTCTTAATTCATAAAGAGAGAGGGATAGAATATGGACCGCATTATCATCAGCCCCAGCAAATACGTGCAAGGCAACGGGGCCCTCGCCAATATCGGCAACTACGTTAAAGCGCTCGGCGCCAAGCCACTGATTCTGGCCGACGCCTTCGTCACCAAGCTGGTGGGCGATACCGTGGCCACCAGCTTCCACGGCGCCGGTATCAAGCCAGAGTTCGACTGCTTCAATGGCGAGTGCTCCCGCCCCGAGATCGACCGCCTGCTGGCCCGCTGCAACCAGACCCCGTTTGACGTCATCATCGGCATCGGCGGCGGCAAGACGCTGGATACCGCCAAGTCGGTCGCCTTCTACCAGAAGGTGCCGGTGGTCATAGTGCCGACCATCGCCTCCACCGATGCGCCGACCAGCGCGCTGGCGGTCATCTACACCCCGGAAGGGCAGTTCAGCGAATACCTGATGATCCCGACCAACCCCAACATGGTCATCATGGATACCGGCGTGATCTCCCGCGCTCCGGTACGGCTGTTGGTCTCCGGCATGGGGGATGCGCTCTCCACCTACTTCGAGGCGCGCGCCAACAAGGTCTCCGGTTGCCAGACCATGGCCGGGGGTGCCTCCACGCTGGCGGCGCAGGCCATCGCCGAGCTCTGCTACAAGACCCTGCTGGCCGATGGCTACAAGGCCAAGCTGGCGGTGGAACAGGGGCTCTGCACCAAGGCGGTGGAGAACATCATCGAGGCCAACACCTATCTGAGCGGCATCGGCTTCGAGAGCAGCGGACTGGCCGCCGCCCACGCCATCCACAATGGCCTGACCCAGCTGGCCGAGTGTCACCACCTCTACCACGGTGAGAAAGTGGCATTCGGTACCCTGGTGCAGCTGGTGCTGGAGAACGCCCCGATGGCGGAGATCGAAACCGTGCTGGGTTTCTGCCGCTCGATCGGCCTGCCGACCAACCTGCATATGATGGGGGTCAAGGAGCTGGATATGGCGCGCCTGATGGAGGTGGCCAAAGCCTCCACCGCCGAGGGGGAGACCATCCACAATATGCCGTTCAAGGTCACCGCCGAGGATGTGCTGGCGGCCATCGTCACCGCCCACCAGCTGGGGCTGTAACCGCGCCACCGCTGACCTTGCCATATACAACGGCCCCGCAACTGCGGGGCCGTTTCGTTTTCAGCGGGCTGCTTGGCGACGGTTCAGGTCGGCGTTAGCCGTGATAGTCGGCGGGATCGATCTCGAGCAATTTGAGCCGCCGCCAGAGGGTGGTGCGGCTGATGCCAAGATGCTGGGCCATCTGGCTCACCTGCCCCTTGCAGGCGTGGGCGCAGCGCAAAATGGCCTGCCGCTCCAGCTCTGCAAGCGTGAGCAGCGGTTGCCCCACCACCTCGTCCGCCACCTGCTGATAGCCGTGACGAATGGCGGCAGGCAGCGCCTCAGGCGGGATCGGCCCCTGACCGGCATGAAGCAGCGCATGCTCCACCGCACTGCGCAGCTCCCCCAGATTGCCGGGCCAGGGATAGGCGAGCAGACAGTCGAGGGCCGCCGGACTGAACTGGCGCACCGGCTCGCGCCCCTGCGCCCCTAGCTGCTGGCTGATAAGGCCCGGCAGATCGGCCGCGCGCTCACGCAGCCCCGGCAGCCATAGCTCGCACGCCTGCAGCGCATAGAGCAGCTGGCGGCCAAACAGCCCCTCCTGCACCAGTTGCTCCAGCGGGGCGCTGCTGGTGGCGATGATCCGCACCTTGAGCGGCAGGATACGGGCCGAATCGAAGCGCTGGATGCGGCCGGTCTTGAGCAGTTGCAGCAGCGCCGCCTGCATGGGGGCAGAGAGACACTCCACCTGCTCCAGCACCAGGGTGCCGCCGTGGGCCAGCTCGAACTTGCCTGCCCGCTCCTGCCCCGCCTCATCGGAGCCCATCAGCTCCAGCGCCATCCGCTCGCTCGGCAGCGCCTTGCAGTTGAGGGTAATGAGCGGCCCGGCGGCCCGCTCGCTGCCAAAGTGAATGGCCTCCGCCAGCTGGGCCTTGCCCACCTCCTCCTCGCCGCGCAGCAGGATCGGCCCCTGACTCTGGGCCGCCTGCCGGGCATAGCGCAGCAGCTTGCGCATAGCGCTCGACTCGCCCACCAGCGCCGACAGCTCGGGCACCGTCTGCCGTAGCTGGTGAATGGCCCGCAGCCGATCGACCGGGTGCAGCAGGGCGATAAAGCTGACCCCCTCCGGCCCCGGCAGCGGCTTGAGGCTCACCAGCGCATTGATAAACTCCCCCTGCTGAGCGCCGAGCCGCTCCAGCGTCACCTCCACATGACTCAGTGGCGTCTGCCCCTTGATGGCCAGCTGCAACCGCTGGGGCAGCAGCAGGTGCTGCTCCAGCGGCTGGCCGAGACAGAGCGCCGGATCGAGCCGCAGCCGGTGTGCCGCCAGCGCGTTGAGGTAGCGCAGTCGGCCCTGCGGATCCCAGGCCAGCACGCCGTCATCCATACCATCGAGCAGGGCGTAAAGTTCGCTCAGGTGATGCTGGGACTCCTGCATCAGGGTCTCCATCTGCAGCAGATGGGCCAGCTCGCGCCCCGCGCTGACGGTGAGCGCCAGATCGCCGGCGCTCGCCTCCTCCACCTTGCAGATCAAAGCGATGATGGCGACCTGACGGCCATTGCTGTTGTAGACCGGACTGGCACAGCTGTGCCACGGGTGCAGGGTCTGGTTGAAGTGCTGGGGGCCGCTGACGCAGAGCGGCACTCCCTCCAGCGCCGCCAGATTGATGGCATTGGTGCCGATGCGCCCCTCGCTGAAAAAGGCGCCGGGGCCAAACCCCAACGCCGCCAGCTCGCGCAGGGTGTCGGGGTGGCCGGTCCGGGCCAGCAGGCAGCCGCTTTCGTCGGTGAGCAGCAGGGCGCAGGGACGCCCCTCCATAAATTCGTAGAGATCTTCGAGGGCCATCTCGCCGGTAGTGAGCAAGTCCCGCTTGCGCTGGCGCAGGCTCTGCAAGGTCTGGCCCTTGGCGCTGTGGGGCGGATGCCAGAGGGTGGCGCTGGTCTGGTGGGCGCAGCGCAGCCAGGATGCCTGCAGATAGTCAGGCCAAGCGAGCAGCGGCTGAAGGTCAGATGGCATGGTCACAGCAATATCCGGCAAGATGTGAGCCGACCATTTAACCACGCCAGCGCCCCCAATTCAGTGACCTGCCTCAGAGGGTGGCAAGCCCGTCATCTTCCCGCTCGAGCTCACCGTCGGCAAATTGCTGGCCGAGCCAGTGACAGAATGCGCGGCACTCCGGCATCCCCTCGCTCTCCTGATGCACCAGCAGATCCCACTGCGGCCCCTTGACCCGATGGGCAGAGAGCGGCAACAGCAACCCCTGCTGACGGGCCGGACGGGAGAGCAGTTCGCTCACCAGCGCCACACCGAGTCCGGCGCTGGCGGCCTCCAGCAGCAGGCCGGGATCGGAGAAGTTGAGCCCCCGGGTCTGCAGATGCAGATCCTCCCCTCCTCTCAGCGTCCAGTGATGCCAATCCAGCTCCCGCTCGCCGTGCAGGGTAGTGCGCTCCTCCGCGGGCCGGGACAGCACGGTTGCGGTGGCCACCGGCAGCAAGCGATCCGCCAGCAGGTGCTGATGGCGACACTCGGCCTGCGGCGCGAGATCCCAGCGCAGGGCGAGATCAACGGTCTGCTCGGCCATGTCGGGCTCTTCATCGCTGGTGAACAGCCAGAGATCGATGTCGGGATACAGGCGATGAAACTCCCCCAATCGCGGCAGCAGCCAGTGGCGGGCGATGGCGGTGCTGGTGTTGAGCACCAGCTGGTTCGGTTTGCGGTACTGCTCCAACCGCTGGATCCCCATCGCCAGCTGCAACAGCACGCTCTGGGTGGTCTCCAGCAGATCCTGCCCCGCATCGGTCAGCGCGACCGAACGCCCCTGCCGGTGAAACAGCGGCTGGCCGAGCAGCTCCTCCAGCGAGCGGATCTGCTGGCTGATGGCGGACTGGGTCAGGTGCAGCTCCTGCGCCGCCTGATGAAAACTGCCGAGTCTGGCCGCCGCCTCAAAGCCCCGCAGCACGTTGAGCGGGGGCCACTGCTTGAACACCATTGATTAGCTCCACTTATCACATTTACGGAAAATTGATCGTTTGTTCGCCGCTACGGCCACGGATAGTCTATTACTCAACGCAATTCGATTAACAGCGCTTGTCACTTCCGGTCATTCAGCGACAGCAAAGAGCGCCCTCATCCAAGGAGTTTTTCATGCCATCCCGACGCAACGTATTGAAACAGCTGGCCGCCATTGGCGTGCTGGCCGGGCTCGGCAATCTGCCGGGCAAGGCCCACGCGGCCAGCGGCAATGCCGGTGAGGATGCTGCCAGCGGCGAGCAATTCCATATGCCCGATGAAGCCGCCCCTCAGACGCAGGTCTGGGTCGCCTTTGCCGCCAGTGCCGATATCTGGGGTCGCGACTACAAGGAAGTGCAGGCCACCATCGGGCGGCTGGTTCAAGCCATGACCCCTTACACCAAGGTGAGCGTGCTCTGCCGCGAAGAGGAGGAGGCGCTGGCCCGCAAGCTCTGTGGCGAGCAGAACACCCGCTTTATCGTCGCAGAGCTGGACGATATCTGGCTGCGCGATACCGGCGGCGTCTTCGTTCAGAATGGCGAAGGGGAGCTGGGGCTGGTGGATTTCAACTTCAACGGCTGGGGTGACAAGCAGGAGCACGAACAGGATGCGGGCGTCGCCGAGCTGGTCAGCAAGCAGGCGGATGCCCACTATCTGCAGAGCAAGCTGACTGGCGAGGGGGGCGGCATCGAGGTGGATGGCAACGGCACCGCCATCATGACCGAGAGCTGCTGGCTCAACAGCAACCGCAATCCAGGTGTGAGCAAAGCGCAACTGGAGGCGGAGCTGAAAGCCAATCTGGGGCTGCGCAAAATCATCTGGCTGCCGGGTATCAAGGGCAAGGACATCACCGATGCCCACGTCGATTTTTATGCCCGCTTTGTCCGCCCCGGGGTGGTAGTGGTCAATCTGGACAACGATCCGGCATCCCACGACTACCAGGTGACCCGCCAGCATCTGGCCATCCTCAAGCAGGCCACCGATGCGGACGGCAACAAGCTGGAGCTGCATATGTTGCCGCCACCGCTCGATGTGCGGGACAACCGCTTTAGCCGCAGCCGCGACTTTGCCGCCGGTTATATCAACTATCTGCCGATCAATGGCGCGGTGATCGCCCCCGAGTTTGGCGACAAGGCCGCCGACCGCTACTGCCACGATCTGCTGGCCAGGCTCTACCCCGGCCGCCAAATCGTGCAGATCAATATTGATCCGGTCGCCGCCGGTGGCGGTGGCATTCACTGCATCACCCTGCACCAACCGGCCTGACCCTCCCCTACCCACTGATAACCCGGGGCGTTGCCCCGCCCCGGGTTATATCGCCATACCCATTGTTGTTAACCACGAGCCCCTGACCCGCCACCCTAAATCTTGGCCAGTGATGCCATACGGGGTGTCACCGCGATCACACTACCGAGTTACTCAAGAAGCAGAGTCTCGGTAGCGATTTCCATTAGCGTTCGAGGTAGACTGGTAACATTATTATTTTTTACATGGCAGTTATCAGATCTGGTTGATGTTATTACAATGCTCTATTAACGGATCGATGCTGCTTTCCACCTAATTACATAAATATTTTCAGGAGATGGTTTTGATCTCAGATTCTTTATTTTGGAAAGATGAGCTGCTAAAGCTAGCTCAAAAGGTAGGTCTAAGGTTGGCCCAACGAAGATGGAGCCAACGCTCATTGTTTGCGGTTGAAAAATAAATTTTTCTTGGATTTTACTCTATTCGCAAGCTAATTGAATCAAAAAAAGTCTCCAGTTCTGTTTCTGGCAAGAGTTACAAAGTCATTGAATTCCCCAAAAATAGTCAATTTAACATTTCATTAATTGATAATCCGTCAAAAGAGTTTGATTTCAAAAAATATAATCATATTAACATATCAATTGCTGATATTTGCAATCAGTTTATCCACAGTTATTATTTCCTTCCTGTCATACCGGACGGTAAGTCACTAGTAGGTTTTTTTATCTGCTCTGACTATCAGCGCAAGAAGTCCATCTACTTCATAAATATATTAGATGTTGTTGACATATATAAAGCCGTCGGAGAAAACTATCCAAAAAGTTACCATCTAATAAAAAATGAGAGTGGAAAGATCAATATTAATATTGAGTGAGCATATATTAACCCGCAGGTTCGATTAGCCGCAAGGCGTAATAGGTCGCTCGCGCAAATCAATTTCTCCGATATAACGGGTACCAATATTTCCCCTCTGGCAGATGCCGCTGATTCACGGAAACGCCGGAACAGCGGCATCTCGAGCGTCCGATCACGCTTCGCCAATCGAACCGGCATGGGACGGCAATAAACAAAAGAGCCGCCCTTATGGGCGGCTCTTTGCATCAGCGATTGCTGGCTGAATCGTCTTTTTACTGAATCGTTATTGGGCCTTGGGCGCTTCAACCGCAGCGGCCGCCGGTTGGTCATCTTCCTTGATCCAGGCATCCAGCAGGGTGTAGCCCACCGCCAGCACCACGGGGCCGATAAACAGACCGATGATCCCCATGGTCAGCAAGCCGCCGATAACACCCACCAGAATCAGGATCAGCGGCAGATTGGCGCCGCGTTTGATCAGGAAGGGGCGCAGGAAGTTGTCCATGGTGCCCGCAAACAGTGACCACACCAGCAGGAAGGTGCCCCAGGTGGTGTCGCCGCTCCAGTAGAGGTAGCCGATACAGGCCAGCAACACCGGGAAGGGGCCGATCTGGGCGACGATCAGCAGGAACATCACCACCACCAAAATCATGGCGTAGGGGATACCGGCAATCAGCAGGCCGACACCGGCCACCGTGGATTGCACCAGCGCGGTCACCACCACCCCCATCGCCACGGCGCGGATCGCCTGTGACGCGAGCACAGTGGCATTGTCACCCCGTTGGCCCGCCAGCCGGTGGGCAAAGCGGCGAATACCGGTCGCCACCACTTCACCTGAGTGATAGAGCAGGCCGCAGATACCGACCGTCAGCAGGAAGTGAACGAACAGCAGCCCCAGATTACCGGCCTGAGAGGCCAGCCAGCGGGCGGTCTGACCGAAATAGGGCGCCAGCTTGGCAAACAGCACCTGACCACCACTCGCCAGAATTTGCTGCCAGAACTCATACAACTTGGTACCCACCAGCGGGATCTGTTGCAGCCAGAGCAGCTCCGGTGGCGGCGACTGGCTGATATGGGTGCCCAGCTCGATCAGCATGGGGGCCTTCTCCGCCACATTGGCCAGCGTCATAAAGAGCGGGATGACAAATATCAGCAGCAGCACCAGCGTCATAAACAGGGCCGCCAGCGAACGCTTGCCCCACAGCAGGCGCTGCATCATCAGCATCAGCGGCCAGGTGGCGATGGTGATCATGGTGGCCCACACCAGTGCTGGCAGGAAGGGCTGCAACACCAAGAAACAGGAGATAATCAGGAGGCTGATAAACAGCACCCCCAGGGTTGTCTTGGCCAAATCCACTTTTTTCACATTCATAGAGTTCCCTTGTCAGAGCCGTTGCCCTTGGGTCGTGTGTCGCATTTCAAGAAAGAGAGTATCCACCAGAGGCCCGCGCTCAACCAGAGCCCCAGCCCGAAAAAGAGCGATAACTGGCCGAGCAGGATGTTAAGCGAACTGCTGGTCAGCAGCGGCACCGCCCACAGCCCGGCCCCGATCACCGCGCCCCCCGCCAGCGTGACTGCGCAGGTCAGGATGGGGGGATAACCGCCGCGACTCAGGGTAAGCAAACCGCCCATCCAGAGCCCGAGCGCCGTCAGGCCGATCCCGGTCAGATGGGCAGATTGGGTCAGTCCCCCGAGCGCCAGCGCGGCGGCAATCAGCAGCAGCCAGCCAACCGCATGCCCATCGGCACGCCAGCAGGGGCGAGCAGCCAGCAGCAAGGCACCGATCAGCAGGCCCGCCGCCACGTCAGAGATAAAGTGTACCCCGAGCCAGACCCGCGCCAGACCTGTGACCAGCGCCAGCAGCAAGGCCAGTGAGAGCGCCCGCCAGCGGTGCGTCGGCCACAGCCAGCCAAGCAGCGCCCCCCAGAACAGCAGCGCCGAGGCGGTATGGCCGCTCGGCATGCCAAAGCCCTGAGCACTGTGAGTCGCCAGCAGCGGTTGCAGATGGAAGGGGCGCGGCCAGCCGATCCCCTCCTTGCTCACCTGCACCAGCAGCCCGAGCCACAGCATGGCGAACAGCAGCTGGCGCAGCCGTGGCCACCCCAACAGCGGGAGCAGCAAAGGTATCAGGGCAAGCTGAAAGCCGCCTGAACCAAACAGATTGCTGACCGACAGCCACCAGACATCCGGCCCCAGCCACTGCTGCAGACGCATCATCAGCGGGATCTCGGCCTGATGCAGCGCATTGCCCTGCGCCACGAAATCGGCCTGCCAGCGCACCTCGCTCTCGGGCACCTGTTCAAGCCGGGATTGCAGCCAGTCGAGCTGATCCGGGAAGCGGCGCTGCTCGCGGGGGAGCTGGTCGGTGGCGATCAGCCGGGCGTTGAGGATCTCGCCCCCCAGATTGGGGGCCGTCAGGATCGAGACAAACGCAGAGTCTTGCTGGGCGACAATCGGTTCCAAGGTGCGGCAGGCAAAGACCTGCGCTTTCTGCCAGCGGCCAAGATCCTCGACGATTTCGCCCTGCAAGCCGGTCTCTTCATGGAGTTCGCGCAGCGCCGCCTGTTGCGGGCTCTCGCCGCCATCGATATAGCCGCCGCTCAGGCTGTAGCGGGAGGAGATGCGATCCTGCACCAGCAACAGTTGATCCTGATGGCGGATGGCGCAGGCTGCCGCCGAGGGTGCCGAGGGAGCCGCCGGTTCGGCACTCACCGCAGGCACTACGGCAATCAGCGCCAGCAACAGTAAAAAGAGGGTTCTCGACATCAATTTGCTTTCCCTATGCGTAATGGCGACAAGCCTCCCAGAAATCAGATAGTTGGGCAATGGTAGCGGCCGGATCGCCGCCGTTCCCGCCGCGATGGCGGTGCACGGAAGATTGCGATGAAGCGGGGCACTCCCTACTATTGGCGGCTATCTTCAATTTCATGCAGCAAATGCTGGAGCCCTCCATGAGACAGTTCGGCTTTTTCCTCGGCATCGCCATCGGTGTCATTTTGATCCTGTTCGGCAGCATCGTCATCTTCCAGGCGCTCCCTGCCGCACTGGATGTGCTGGAGATGCCAAGCCGCATCCCGTTCGTACGCGAGGTCTACACCTGGCTGATGACCAGCGCCAACGGCCTGACCTCCCAGCTGGAGCAGAACTTCCTGGAAGCGTTCCAGACCGTGCTCAAGCTGATCCTGCTCATCACCTTCATGTGGGTCTGCGTCAAGCTGGTCAACATGGGGGTGCTAATTATCCGCGCCGGGGTTGATCTCATTCGTACCGCCATCGCCCACAGCGAAGGTCCGCACGACCAGAAGAAGCCGGATCAGCACGATCACTTCTGACTCTGCCGTGGTCGATAGATGTGAATGCTGCCGCTCCCAACAGGGGCGGCAGCGTTATATGCGCGGTATGAAGGCCCTTCCCTGCCCCATGAATGCCCGATAAAGCACCGGCTTTCCCTTGTGAATCAGCAAACTGCCCATATGTTGCATCACCTTGACATGGTTTGCGCCCCGCGCGGCGGCTGCCCGGTTTCTATCCCGACCCCGTGCTCTGGTATAATCGACCACCTCTTTTCCCCGTTATGGAGCCTGTTCATGCCCAATCATGCAGAAAGTGCCCTCGAGGTTCGTCTCGACAAGTGGCTGTGGGCGGCCCGTTTCTACAAGACCCGCTCCGTGGCGCGGGATCAGATAGACGGGGGCAAGGTGCACTACAATGGTCAGCGCAGCAAACCGGGCAAACAGGTGGAAGTGGGTGCTCTGATCCGCTTCTGGCAGGGGCAGGACGAGCGCGAAGTGCGGGTGCTGGCCTTGAGCGAGCAGCGCAAATCGGCCCCACTGGCCCAGCAGCTCTATGAAGAGACCGCCGAGAGCCTGAAAAAACGGGCCGAGAACAGCGAGGCACGTCGCTTCAACAGCCAGTTTGCCCCCAGCCCCGAGCGCCGCCCCGACAAGCAGGAGCGACGCCAGTTGCTCAAGGTCAAACAGTACTGACCGACCCCGATTTGATACCGGGCTGGCAGCAACCCCAGCCCGCCCGATTTACCTCACCGAAAAGCCAGGAATACATGATGAGCAACCAAGATCTGCTGTATCGCTATCTGTTTGAAGAGTACGAAGTGCGTGGCGAGCTGGTCCAGCTGGATCACACCTACCGCCACGTGGTGGAAGCCCAGAACTACCCGGTGCAGGTGCAAAAACTGCTGGGCGAGCTGCTGGTCGCCACCAGCCTGCTGACCGCCACCCTCAAGTTTGAAGGCTCCATTACCGTACAGCTGCAGGGCGATGGCCCGGTGCGTCTGGCCGTGATCAACGGTGACAACAACCAGCAACTGCGCGGTGTGGCCCGCTATGAAGGCGAGCTGCCGAGCGATGGCAAGCTGCAGAGCCTGATCGGCAATGGCCAGCTGATCATCACCATCACCCCGGAACAGGGCGAGCGCTATCAGGGCATCATCGCGCTGGACGCCGACACCCTGGCAGGCTGCCTGGAGCACTACTTCGCCCGCTCCGAACAGCTGGCGACCAAGTTGTGGATCCGCACCGGCTACCACGAAGGTGTACCGCGTGCCGCCGGCATCATGCTGCAGGAGCTGCCCGCCCAGAGCGAGGATCACAGCAACGATTTCGATCACCTGACCCAGCTCACCAGCACCATCAAGGATGAAGAGCTGTTCGGGCTGGAAGCGGAAGAGATCCTCTACCGTCTCTACCATCAGGACAAGGTACGGGTGTTCGATCCGCAGGCGGTCGAGTTCCGTTGCACCTGCTCCCGCGAGCGCTGCGAAGGGGCCCTGTTGCAGATAGAAAAGGAAGAGGTGATGGAGATGGTGCAGGAGCTCGGCAAGATCGACATGCACTGTGATTATTGCGGCGCCCAGTACCAATTTAATGGGATCGATGTCGAAACCCTGTTCAGCAGGGCTCCCGGCAATGATGCAAACCAGTTACACTAATTAAAGGCGGGCAAAACCCGCCTTTAACTTTAATAACAAAAAAATACCCTATTTTATAAAGTTTGATGGCGATCGCTAAACTCTACCACCTAAGTGATAGGATGACCGTCAGATAGAACCCTACCAACCTCTGAACCCAGGAGAATACAATGACAATCGTGGCAGAACCCACCCTGGCCCAACAATTAGGACTGGACCAGTACGGCATCACAAACAGCCAAGAAATCGTTCGCAACCCCTCTTACGACCAGCTTTTCGCGGAAGAGACACGTTCTGACCTGGAAGGGTTCGAGCGCGGTGTGGTGACCGAGCTGGGCGCCGTCAACGTCAACACCGGTATCTTCACCGGTCGCTCCCCGAAAGATAAATATATCGTCAAAGATGCCACTACCCAGAACACTGTATGGTGGTCTGACCAGGGTAAAAACGATAACAAAGCCATTAGCCCGGAAGTGTGGTCACATCTGAAAGCGCTGGTCACCAAACAGCTCTCCGGCAAGCGTCTGTTTGTGGTCGACGGCTTCTGCGGTGCCAACCCGGATACCCGTCTGGCCGTGCGCGTCATCACCGAGGTGGCCTGGCAGGCTCACTTCGTGAAGAACATGTTCATCCGCCCGAGCGATGAAGAGCTGAAAACCTTCAAGCCTGACTTCGTGGTGATGAACGGTGCCAAATGCACCAACCCGAACTGGAAGGAGCAAGGCCTCAACTCCGAGAACTTTGTTGCCTTCAACCTGACCGAGAAGATCCAGCTCATCGGCGGCACCTGGTACGGTGGCGAGATGAAGAAGGGCATGTTCTCGATGATGAACTACTTCCTGCCCCTGCGCGGCATTGCCTCCATGCACTGCTCCGCCAACGTGGGTCAGGACGGCGACGTCGCCATCTTCTTCGGCCTCTCCGGTACCGGCAAGACCACCCTCTCCACCGATCCCAAGCGTCAGCTGATCGGCGATGACGAGCACGGCTGGGACGATGACGGCGTATTCAACTTCGAAGGTGGCTGCTACGCCAAGACCATCAAGCTCTCCGAAGAGGCAGAGCCGGACATCTACCACGCCATCCGTCGCGATGCGCTGCTGGAGAACGTGACCGTTGCTGCCGATGGCACCATCGACTTCGATGATGGCTCCAAGACCGAGAACACCCGCGTCTCCTACCCCATCTATCACATCGACAACATCGTCAAGCCGGTCTCCAAGGCAGGTCACGCCACCAAGGTGATCTTCCTGACTGCCGATGCCTTCGGCGTGCTGCCCCCGGTCTCCAAACTGACCAAGGAGCAGACCAAGTACCACTTCCTGTCTGGCTTCACCGCCAAACTGGCCGGTACCGAGCGCGGCATCACCGAGCCGACCCCGACCTTCTCCTCCTGCTTCGGCGCCGCCTTCCTCTCCCTGCACCCGACCAAGTACGGTCAGGAGCTGGTGAAACGGATGGAAGCGGCAGGTGCAGAAGCCTATCTGGTCAACACAGGCTGGAACGGCACCGGCAAGCGCATCTCCATCAAGGATACCCGCGCCATCATCGACGCCATCCTGGATGGCTCCATCGAGAAGGCCGAGACCAAGGTGCTGCCGATCTTCAATCTGGAGATCCCGACTGCGCTGCACGATGTGAACCCGGCGATCCTCGACCCGCGCGACACTTACGCCGACAAGGCCGAGTGGGATGCCAAGGCCGTCGATCTGGCAGGCCGCTTCATCAAGAACTTCGAGCGCTTCACCGATAACGACGAAGGCAAACGTCTGGTTGCGGCAGGTCCGCAGCTGTAATAGCCCCGCTTCCTATCAGTGACATCATGCCGGTCAGCCACGCTGACCGGCATTTTTGTTTTTATGGAGCCCCGAACGCCGCCAGCCACGCGGCGGCGAGCCCCTAAACCTTGCCTTGCCACTCCTGACGGGGTAGATTCAGCCAAACTTTATACAATATACAATTTTGTAACGCCCAATCGTGACCCGACCATGACCCCACCCTACAAGACCCGAACCCAGATGGTGATGGAAAACCTCCGTGGCCGGATCCTCCGTGGGGAGTTCCCCGCCGGCGCCCCCTTGCGTCAGGATGCCATTGCCAAAGAGCTGGCCGTGAGCCGCATTCCGGTGCGCGAAGCATTGATGCAGCTGGAGGCACAGGGGCTGGTCAAGTTCGAGGCCCATCGCGGCGCCGTGGTCACCATGCTGGATGCCTCGGCCATCGAAGAGCTCTTTTATTTGCGAGCACTGCTGGAAGCCGATACCCTGTTTCACGCCGTCGACAAGATGACGGAAGCCACCTTCGCGCAAGCGGAGGCGATCCTCGCCCAGTTTGATCACGCCCTGGAGTCAGGCACCCAGATCGAACATTGGGCCGAGTTGAACCACAGCTTTCACGCCACCCTCTATCAGGCAGCCGGTCGCCCCCAGGCACTGGATCTCATCGCCCAGATCAATCTGAGCTGTGACCGCTATGTCCGCTTCGAGCTGCTGTTTGCCAGCGACGGCGTGGACAAGGCGGAGCGTGAACACGCCCAATTGCTGGAACTGTGCCGCGCCCGACGCAAGCACGAGGCGGTGGTGCTGCTCAAACAGCATATCGAAGCGGCGGGCCAGTCGATCAAGCGGATCCTGGCCAGCGGCCATAAAAACTGAACACTCATATAGCAACCATCTGGCACTAACGACATGAATAATTTCGAGATAATTGAAACCCGCGTCGCCCAAGTCAGGGCCGAGCTGGCCATGCAGGAGTTGGACGCCTTTATCGTCCCCCACGATGATGAGCACCTCGGCGAGTACATCCCCGCCTATGCCGAGCGGCTTGACTGGATCACCGGTTTCAACGGCTCTGCCGGGGTCGCCATCATCATGACCCAGCGAGCAGCCCTCTTTGTCGATGGTCGCTATACGGTGCAGGCGCGGATGCAAACCCCCGCCGAACTGTTCGAATTCCTCCACCTCAATGAAGATCCCCACGTCCAGTGGCTGGCCGAGCAGCTGCCGTCAGGCTCCCGGGTTGGCTTCGATGCCCGCCTGCACAGCCTGACCTGGTACAAGAATGCCAAAGCGGTGCTGGCCGATCGCTGTATCGAGCTGATCCGCGTCGAGCAGAACCCTATCGACCAGCACTGGAGCGATCGCCCGGAGCCGACCAAGAGCCCGGTCATCCTCTACAGCGAGGAGCTGGCGGGCCAGTCCAGCCAGTCCAAACGTGAACAGCTGGCGGCCGACCTGCGCAAGCGCGGGCTGGATGCAGTGCTGCTGACCCAGGCCGAGCCCATCAACTGGCTGCTCAACCTGCGCGGTCGCGACATCGACCGGCTGCCGGTGGTGCTGGGCTTTGCGGTGCTCTACGCCAACACCAGCATGGATTTCTTCGTCGATACCGACAAAATTGACTGCTTCGCCTTCACCCAACACGTAGGCCAAGACGTCTCCGTCTACCCCATCGACAAGCTGGGCGACGTGCTGCAACGCATCGGTGAAGATCAGCAGAAGGTGCTGGCCGATCCGGACAGCGCCAACGCCTGGACCCAGCTCATCATGGAAGAGGCGGGCGCCATTCTGGTGGCCGGCCAAGACCCGACCATGCTGCCGAAAGCGTGCAAGAACGAGATCGAGCTGACCGGCATGCGCGCCGCTCACCTGCGCGACGGCGTGGCCATGACCCGCTTCCTCGCCTGGCTGGATCGGCTGATCGCCTCCGGCGAGTTCGAGGGGATAGATGAAGGCACTCTGGCCGATCAGGTGGAAGCGTTCCGCCGCGAGCAGGAGCACTACGTCGAGCCGAGCTTCGATACCATCTCCGCGCTCGGCCCCAACGCCGCCATGTGCCACTACCACCACACCAACGGTGTGCCGCGTGCATTCGGCCAGGACAGCCTCTATCTACTGGACTCCGGCGCGCAATACATGGATGGCACCACCGACATCACCCGCACCATCAAGGTGGGTGAGGTGAGCGACGAGCAGAAAGCGATGTTTACCCGGGTGCTGCAGGGCCATATCGCGCTGGATCAGGCCCGCTTCCCCCGTGGCACCGCCGGTATCCAGCTCGACGTGCTGGCCCGCATGCCGCTGTGGCAAGCCGGTTACAACTATGACCACGGCACCGGCCACGGCGTCGGCCACTTCCTGAGCGTCCACGAAGGGCCCCAGCGCATCGCGCCGAAAGGGAGCATGGTCGCCCTGCAACCGGGCATGGTGCTCTCCAACGAGCCGGGCTACTACCGCGAAAATGGTTTTGGCATCCGCTGCGAAAACCTGGTGGTGGTGACCGAGCTGGAACAGGTTGGCGAGCTGCCGATGCTGGGCTTCGAACGGCTGACCTACGTGCCGTTCGATACCCGCCTGATCGACCGCAGCCTGCTGAGCCCGGCCGAATTCCGCTGGATCAACGAATACCACGTCGAGGTGTTCCGCCGCCTGAGCCCGCTGCTCGAGGGCGAAGATCTCGCCTGGCTGGAGCAGGCAACCAGCCTCATCTGATGACACAGGGCCTGCGGGCCCTGTTTTTTTATCGCCCCTTTTGACCTGTATCAACACCCCGAACGAGCAGGTCAGGAGAATGGCGGCCATGAAAAGTCATCATGCCAGCCCAGCCCGGGGCTCACACGCCGCAGCCAGCAAAAAGGCGAGTGACCACCCCAGACTCATGCGCGAGCAGCAGACGGTCAGCGCCATGATCCGCCTCTACTGCGACCACCATCATCAGGATCCCCACTGCCGCCACTGTCGCCAGTTGCGGGATTTCGCCCATCAGCGCCTTCGTCGCTGCCGTTATGGCCACGGCAACAAACCCACCTGCGCCAACTGCACGATCCACTGCTACGCCCCGGCGATGCGCAAAGAGATCCAGCAGGTGATGAAGTGGAGCGGCCCGCGCATGTTGCTGCGCCACCCCTGGCTCACCCTCCGTCATCTGCTCGATGGCTTGCGCAAAGCCCCCAAACAGCCCCAGAGCCGGCCACTGCCACCATAACCGCCAATCCCTTGCATCCGGCAGGGGATGACCACTACCCTATGACTCCTTTTCTGCCGTTGACCCAACCGTCAGCGGCGTTGCTGATCCGCTTGCTGCCGATGGAGTCCTGATGCACCACAACCCGCCCCTGCTACGCCCCGCCACCCACCATGACATGCACGCCATCTGGCAGATCGATGCCAAGGTCTTTGGCGACGATGTCTATCCCGCCTTCTTCTTCCGTCAGGCGATGGACTTGTGGCCCGAGCTGCTGTTGGTGGCCGAGTACGAGGGGCAACTGGTGGGTTATGTGCTGGGTGGCGTTGGTCAGGAGCGGTCGCAAGGCTGGGTGCTCTCGCTGGCGGTACTGCCCGAGGCACGCGGTTTCGGTCTGGCCGAGCGAATGATGCGCCAGATGGAGGCCAACCAGCAGGCGCTGCAGATCAGCGAACTGCGGCTCACGGTCGATCCGGTCAATCCGGCCCAGCGCCTCTACTACCGGCTCGGTTACACATTGCAGGCGGAGGTCGCCGACTATTTCGGCCCCGGAGAAGACCGTCTGCTGCTGGTGAAAACGCTCTCCGGTACAGCTGCGATTCAAGGACAAAACCGGTTACAGAACGCATAATTGGTTACATTTTGCCGATTTCATGTGTGACGGGGTTGGAGTAGAGTTCACTCATCAACCGGATTGTTCAAATTACGTGCAGCCCAGGAGGCCCACCATGTTGAAGCGTATGACCCTTATTGCCCTGCTGGCAGCGACCACCATCACCGGATGCGCCAACAGTGACGTTTACTCCGGCGATGTGTACACCAAAGACCGCGCCAAACAGGTGCAGACTGTCAGCTACGGCACCATCATCTCCACCCGCCCAGTGAAGATCCAGGCCGATGAGAACTCACTGGTGGGCACCATTGGCGGCGCCGTGGTCGGCGGCCTGCTCGGTAGCACCATTGGTGGTGGCCGGGGCAGCGATATCGCCGCCGCCGGTGGTGCCATCGCCGGTGCAGCGGCAGGCAACGCCATCGGCAACAAGGTGAATCAGGTCGACGGCGTCGAGCTGGAGATCAAGAAAGAGAGCGGCGAAGCCATCGTGGTGGTGCAGAAAGCCAGCCCCACCTTCGTACCGGGCGCGCGGGTGCGCATGACCCAGGGCAATGGCAGCATCAACGTGGCCGTCGTGAATTAAGCGTGTGAACTCAGGTTTCGCCACGCTCGAGTTATAAAAAAACCGCCGGAACCGGTAATGCCAGTCAGTTAAGCCTGACTGGCATTGTTTTTATTGGCTTTTTTCACACTATACCTCTGTGGCCTTGGCTTCACGCAGCGGGGGTAACTTCGCTCCCTTCGTGCCGGCAGCACAAACTGCCCCGCCTGTTTCTCCAGGTCAGCTACCCGCTTCGGGATAGTACCCGGTGACAGGTACGGCATGCAGCTCAGTTCATGGATGAGATACACCGACGCCATGTGAAAACTCAGCTGACTCGCCGTGTACCCCTTCAGGCTCGCCGCCATCTTCACCATCTGGCTGCGCAGCAGGTTGTACGCCAGCAACACGCCCCACAGCTCTTGCCGTATCCCCGTCGCCTTCTTGCTACGCAGGGTCAGTCGATGTTGTTGCAGGCTGTGCTTCATCTCCCGATAGCCCAACTCGATTTCCCAGCGATGGCTGTAGAGTTCAGCGATGTCAGTCCCCGGGAAGCGCATCGGGTCGACCATCGAGGTTAACACTTGGCGCTCCTTGCCGTTGATGTTGCGAGTCAGCAAGCGGGCTTCCACCGTATCCGGCAGTTGTGGCCACTTCTTGCGTGCCTGTGGACTGGTCGTCAGGCGCACCAGCACATCCTGGCGCCCCAGCTTGCGTACCACCTCGTATTGCGTGCCCTTTTTGAGCGGCAGCAGCCAGTGCCGCTCGCTACCCGCAGTTTGCCAGGCATGTAGCAGACCGAGGGAGTAAAACCCCTTGTCGAACAGGGTCAGCGAGTGGTCCGGCGTGCGCGCGACAAGCTGTTCGGCCAGCACCATCTCGTTGACGGCGCAGCTCTCCATGACAGCCTGAACAAGCAGGTGACTGGTCAGCTCCATCTGGCAGAGCATGCGTACCTGCGGATAGGCTGTCTCGCCATGCTGGGTGCCGGGCTTGGCAAACGCGGCGGTATTGTCCAGGGTATCGGGCGTGCGCCACATCACGCCATCGACGGCGAGCAGTTGCAGCCCGGCCCAGCCGGGGTGATTGGCCTGCTGGTGCCAGAGCGAGGCTGTCTCGTGAAACAACCGCTCGATGCTCTTGTCCCCGAGCTTTTGGCGGGCTTGCAGGAAGGCGCTGGGGGCAACAAAGGGACGGTCACCGGGCAACAGGATATCGAGCTGATTGACCAGCTGGGTCATGGGGACATGGCGGAACATGGCCATGCCGATGATGGCCCAGACCAGGCGCTCCATGGGCATGCGGCGACGGCGCAGGGTCACGACATCCTCTTCGGCGAGCAGAGTTGTGATGAGCTCGGGGGAAATGAGGTCGGAGAGTGACTCAAACTGAGCGGGATTGCTGGCGTGGAGGAAGTCGAGAGCCTGTACGATACGCATAAAAAATCCGAAACCAATCAACAGGTTTCGGATTTTTACACATCAGGAGGATCGGTCAATGGATCCTTAACTGATCGGCATTAGCCGGAACCGGCGGTTTTTTGTTATCTGACGTTCAGGATTACATGCTGTAAGCCTTCTCGCCGTGGGAAGTGACATCCAGCCCTTCCCGCTCGGCATCGCCGTTCACCCGCAGACCCACCAGCATGTCGACCGCCTTGAAGGCAATCGCCGCCACGGCACCGGACCAGAGGATGGTGACACCAACCCCGATGGCCTGGATCTTCACCTGAGTCAGGATGGAGTAACCCTCGGCAACCTGATTGGTGACATAGTCCCACACCCCGGTGCCGCCCAGATCCGGGCTGGCAAAGACGCCGGTCAGCAGGGCGCCGAGAATGCCGCACACCCCGTGCACGCCAAACACGTCCAGACTGTCATCGGCCCCCAGCAGGCGCTTGAGACCGTGGACACCCCACAGACCCGCCACACCACTGATAAGCCCCATTATCAGACCACCGCCCACTCCGACGAAACCGGCCGCCGGGGTGATCACCACCAGACCGGACACCGCGCCAGAGGCCGCACCCAGCAGGGAAGGGCGTCCTTTCATCACCCACTCGGCCAGCGTCCATGACAGCGCTGCCGCAGCCGGTGCCACCCAGGTGTTGATAAAGGCGAGTGCGGCGATACCGTTGGCTTCCAGCGCGGAGCCGGCGTTGAAACCGAACCAGCCGAACCAGAGCAGGGAGGCGCCAATCATGGTCATGGTCAGGCTGTGCGGGGTCATGGGATCACGACCGTAGCCCAGACGCTTGCCCACCAGATAGGCCCCCACCAGACCCGCCACGGCGGCGTTGATGTGCACTACGGTGCCGCCGGCGAAGTCCAGCGCACCATGCTGGAACAGATAACCGGCAGTGGCGGTCGCGGTTGCTGCGGCCTCGGCGCTGGTATAGGCATCCGGACCCGCCCAATACCACACCATGTGAGCCAGCGGGATATAGGCGAAGGTGAACCAGATCACCGAGAAGAGCAGCACGGCAGCGAACTTGATGCGCTCGGCAAACGCCCCCACGATAAGGCCGCAGGTGATGGCGGCAAAGGCCCCCTGGAACACCACATAGATCAGCTCGCTGATCCCGACACCCTTACTGAAGGTGGCGGCGATGGAGTCAGGCGTCACCCCCTTGAGCAGCACCTTGCTGAAGGAGCCGTAGAAATTGCCCCCCTCGGTAAAGGCCAGCGAATAGCCGTAGATCACCCAGAGCACGCAGATGAGGCAGAACAGGGTAAAGACCTGCATCAGCACGCTCAGCATGTTTTTGGCTCGCACCAGACCGCCGTAGAAGAGGGCCAGACCGGGGATCGACATCAGGATCACCAGCGCCGCCGAGAGCAGCATCCAGGTGTTGTCACCCTTGTTGATTGTCACGGCGGCAACCGGTGCCACCGCCGCCTGTACCTGAGCGACCTCTTCGGCCCAACTTGGGGTAACCAGCAAGGCAGGCAACATCGTCAGACCAGCCATCATCCATTTTTTGACCATAGAGCACTCTCCTTCCCTGTCGTACCGGTACGAGACCGGCTCCATTTCCCTGATTGAATCTGTGGCGAGCCGCAAGGTGTTGCAGCAACCCGCCAGAATCACACCCGTGCCCGGCACGGGGATGTCTCTTGCTACCTCCTCATCACTGCGTCTGCCGCCGATGACAGCAAGAGACCGTCTGACAGATAATAAGCATAAAGCGGGCCATAAATTTAAATCCTTTAAAATCATAAAATTAACTATCGACGAAACCCCGCTTGCACCAACATGGCGCGCTGACTGCGCCAACCCGCCCAGGGCCGCCCTGTCACAGGGCAGGCGATAACGTGCGCACCATAAGTGCGCAAACCCGGGGCCAGCCCACAAGCTGACGTCATCGATATCGCCTGCTGAGGGCCCGCTCGTTTACACTGACAGACCAGCCGCTTCCTGTTATCCGACTACGGCATACCATTACGCAGCCCCTTGTTTGCAAGGTGATGGCAGGCCCAATCCGAGGAACACCATGCAGTTCGATCGTCTCGACATCAGACTCTCCCACTACCGCCATCTCGACCGGGAGCATCGTGCCCACATCATGCTGCTGGGGGGATTGATGCTGGTCATCATGGTCCTTCATCTGTTGCTGTTGCCCCATTTCCCGTTCGCTCGCCTTCATGTCATCAGCTTTGGCTTCGAGGGGATCAACTGGCTGACCATGCTGTTCCTGTTCTGGGTGGTGCAGTGCGCCCCTCTGCCCACCAGAACCTATCGCCTGCTCTGCTACGGCCTGATGTTGTGGATCATGGGCGCCACCGCCGACATCATGGACGAGCTGGTCGCCCAACCACTCTGGATCGCCATCTATGCCGAGGATCTGCTGCGATCCAGCGGCATCCTGCTCAGCAGCATCGGCATCCTGAGCACCATGCACCACCTCTTTCACGTCAACGCCCAGTTCAGACAACAGGCGCTGTTTGACGATCTGACCCGCCTGCCAAACCGGCGCTACTTTCATCAGCAGCTGTTTCTGGAGCAGGGCGAGTGCCAGGGGCTCATCCTGCTGGATCTCGATCACTTCAAGGTGATCAATGACAACTACGGTCACGATATCGGGGATCGGGTGTTGCTGCAGTTTGGCGAGCTGTTGCAGCAGCACTGCCCGCCCGGGGCGCTGGCAGCCCGCATCGGCGGAGAGGAGTTTGCCCTGCTGCTGCCCGCAGCAAACGAAGCCCGCTTACAGCAACTGGCCAACACCCTGCTGGCGGCGACCCGCGCCATTGCCCCTGACCCGGCCCATCCCCTGACAGTCAGCTTGGGGGTGGGGATCCGCGAGCCTAAGGAGTCGGCAATCTCGCTGTTCAAGCGGGTGGATCAGGCGCTCTATGGCGCCAAGGAGGCGGGCAGAAATTGCGCCGTGTGGGCAACCCCGGTCAATCACGGGACGTGAGCATCTGCCGGAGCAATGATGAGCGCTGCAGCAAACATCCAGACAAAAGGGGCCATACGGCCCCTTTTTCCAGCATGAAATTGTTGCAGCTTAAAAGCGGAAGGTGAGACCGATATTGGCCTGCCACTGGGTCACCAGCTCGCCCCGCACCTTGAACACGCACTGCTCCGGGTTGCAGAGAAACTGGCTGCTGTCGTTGACCAGCGAGCCATAGCCGCGCACCTCGGCCCGCAGCGCCAGATGCTCGGCGAGGCGCGGTTGCACCCCGAGCGCCAGCGACATGGAGGGGGTCACCTCGCTGTCGTAGGCGGCGAAACGGGTCACCCCGATCCCGGCGCCGATATAGGGCGCCATCAGGTTGTCAGAGAGGGTCAGCGCACCGGCAAAGTGCAGGGTATCGACCGTCAGGCGATCAGGCTGGTCGGGAGAGAGGGTGGTGGACTGGTGGCTGTAGAGCAGCTCGATCATGCCGGGATCATCCACCTCCTTGCTGATAAAGAGGCCCCAGCTGCCGGAGCTCTGCCCCTGCAGTGAATCGAGCGAGGCAGAAAGCGGCACCGGCTGCACCTCATCGCTCTTCTCGAAGTCAATGGACGAGCTGTAGCCGAAAAACGGCGTCACCTGCCAACCGGATGTGGCCGCGCCCTCGGCACTCCAGACCTGCCCGAATGGCAGCAGCAGCCCCATTATCACGATCCCTGCTCTCTTCATCATCGATCCCTGAACTGAATGTGATTGTTCAAAGAGCATACCAGAGTCATCCTGCTCCAATCCTAAATGGCGGCTGTACCGGTTCAATTTCATGGCGGTGATCACACTCACCGATGGCGCTGCAGGCCAGCACCACTGCCGCCGCCATGTGCCCCTGCCACCATTCATCAACGGTTAACCTCTGCCACGTATGCTGGCGCCAAATCGGGCCATAGGGGCCCGTTATCACCACTCAGAAGGACATCAGGGAATGGTTGCCGCGCAACTCAACGACCCCAAAACCACCCTCGCGGATACCCTGAGGGCCACCGCGCATGCCATCGACGAGAGCCATATCAGCCTGCGCCAGATGCTCGCGCTGGTGGGTGAGCAGGGCATGCTGCTGTTTTGCGTGCTGCTCACCGTCCCCTTTCTGCTGCCGGTCTCCATTCCCGGCGTCAGCACCCCGTTTGGCCTGCTGATCCTCTTTATCGGCATCGGCATCACCCTCAACCGGGTGCCCTGGCTGCCCGCCATGCTGATGGAGCGCCGCTTCGCCGCCGATCAGCTCAAGCCCACCCTGCACAAGGGAGCGGATCTGCTGGCACGGGTCGATCGCGTGATCCGCCCGCGTCTGCTGTTGCTGACCGGCAGCAGCACGGTCAACCGCTGCAATGGCCTGCTGATCATGCTGGCCGCACTGCTGCTGATGCTGCCCCTGGGCGCCATCCCCTTCACCAATGCCATGCCTGCCTGGGCCATCCTGCTGCTGGCCACCGGCATGTTGCAGCGGGACGGCCTGTTCGTCGCCAGCGGCTATCTGCTGGTGAGCGCGACCCTGGTCTGGTTCAGCGTGCTGGCCATCGGCTTGCTAATGGCGGGCCAGAGCGCCAGCGGCCTGCTCGGCTAAACCCGATGCACAGAAAAAGGGCGACCATATGGTCGCCCTTTTTGATTTGTGCGGGATACCGCCCGGTCAAAGCAGATCGTAGATAAGGGCCGAGATGGCAAGCAGCCCCATCACCAACACAAAAAGGGTACTCGGCCCGCGATAACGCTTGAGTGCGGGCAAGCGATAAATGGAGCAGGCTGGCAGCAGAAACAGGATCACCGCGATCAGCGGGCCACTGACACGCTCGATGATGTCGAGCACATTGGGATTCAGATAGGTGATGACGGCGGTCACCATAAACAGGATCACCGACGACACCCGGGCGATGGTCGACTCTCTGAGGGAGAGCCCCAGCCCCTGACAGGCACCGCTCACCATGCTCACCGTCCCCTCGCTCACCCCCATGGAAGTGCCGAGGAAGGATTTGGACATGGCCAGAATGGCGATGAGCGGCCCCACATAGGCGATCAGCGGGTTGGAGAACTTGTTCGCCAGCGCCGACAGCACCGAGATATTGTCGGTGCGGGCCAGCGCCATCTCCGCCTGACTCAGGCTCATCACGCAGCTCACCACGAAAAAGAGCACACTGCCGCAAATCAACATGCTGCTGCACTTGATGATCCGCTTGGCGCGCAAGTCGGCACTCTCCTGACAACGCTTCTTCTGCGCCGCGCTGAAGGAGGAAATAATGGGCGCATGGCTGAAGGAGAACACCATCACCGGCACGATCAGCCAGAGGGATTTCCAGAATGCCGGATCACGCCAGTCCACCGCCTGACTCTCGCTGAAATAGGAGAGGCTCCACTGGGGCAACAGATAGATAGAGAGGCCAATCAGAAAGGCGACCATCGGCAGTGCCAGCACGCTGATGGCCGACACCACGATCTGTTTGCCAGCCAGCAGGATTAGATGCAGACCCAGCATCACCCCCAGCACCAGCAGGCCACGCGGCAGCTCGGCGTTGCCCAGTTGGTGGACCACGAAGCTCTGGATCGCATTAGTGATGGAGATGCTGTAGACCAGAATGATGGGGTAGAAGGCCATCAGATAGACCAGCATCAGCAGCTTGCCCGCCTTGGCACCGAAGTGCTCCTCCACCACATGGGTGATATCCCCTTCCCGATGGGAGCTGGAGAGCACAAAGCGGCTCAATGCCCGGTGGGAATAATAAGAGAGCGGAAAAGCCAGCAATAAAATAAACAGCAAAATAACCGGAGAATTACTGCCAACAGTAATAGGGAGAAATAACGTACCGGCACCGACAGCCGTGGCATATAAGCCCATGGTCCATACCGAATCGCTTTTCTCCCATTTCAACTTTGAAACATGGTGACTCTTTTCAGCAATAGAAACACTCATTGCAATATATACCTTATTAGTCTGTCATCATTATTTTTATTGGCCCAAATAACAGGCTGGAGATATGTCATTGCATATCGCCCTGTACATGAAAAAACAACGCCGCCAGCGGCCAACAGGGCCACCGGAGGAAGACGGAGCTGCCACGCTACCATCGTTGAAATCGCTATCCGGGTCAAGGTTAATAATTCATGACTGTTTGAATCGGATTGTTTCAAAAGAGAGCGAGATGTGTCACATCCGTCACCCAAAACCCGATTCAAGTCTGTTTGATAACATACCGATAAAACCTCATCCTGTTGCCCAACAATACAAATAAGACCAGCGATCAGGCCGATAATATTAACACCTTAGCCAGTGGAATATGAGTGAAATAATACGGCGAACTTTTCCACTAATTGACAGTGATGTCAGCCAAATTATTGATGGCAAAAGGACAGGTCATTTCTGGCCAATAACAGGGCCAATCAGCTCAGCGTGCCGGGCAGTGTGCCACCCGGTTGCGCCCTGCCCGCTTGGCCCGGTAGAGCCACTCATCGGCACGGGCCAGCGCCTGATTGATCTCCTCCTCCGGCCGCACCAGGGTCGTGCCCAGACTGACTGTCATAGCGACCGGATCGGCAGGCAGCGCTTCGACGGCGGCGCGGATCTGCTCCGCCATCTGCAGCAAACCGGCTTCATCGATCCGTGGCAGCAGGATCAGAAACTCCTCACCACCGCTGCGCACAAAGAGATCGTCCGCCCGCAACAGGGCATCGATGCAGCCACTGAAGCGCTGCAACGCCCGATCTCCCTGCTGATGGCCGTAACGATCGTTGATCTGCTTGAAGTGATCGATGTCGAGCATGATAAGGCCACAGGGCGCATCCCCTGCCCGCAACGACTGACAGTGCTCGAAGAAAAAACGGCGGTTGTAGAGGCCGGTCAGCTGGTCGGTTTCACTCTGGCGCAGCAGTCGCTGCTGCAACTCGAACTGACGGGTGATATTGCGGGTCACCCAAGCCACCGCCCGCTTGCCGTCATAGAGGGAGGGCAACGGCGCAATCTTGCCCTCGAAACGCTGCACCCCTTGCGGCCCGACGGCGGCGTTGATCCCCCCCACCTCGGCGGCGGAGAGCTCATACTCCACCACCCGCACCTGACCGCTTGCCAGCGACTCGGCCACCTGCGCCTTGACCCACATAGCCATCTCGGGGGGCAGCACATCGGCCAGCTGTTTGCCCGCCAGCGGATTGCCATCGTGATAGGATTGCTGCTCCATGCCGCCGATATATTCCACGTAATAGCCATCCTCACTGAGGATAAAGATAGGGTCTGGCAGTTGGGCCATCACTTCATAAAGCTGGGTTACCGAAAGCGCCACGGAGACTCCTGTACTTCAGCGTCAAACAGGGGGGAGATATTCTGCCTCAAGAGGACTCAACGGCCCTCATCGACCCGGATGGTTAATTTACCGCCACAGCCAACAATCCTTTACATCTAGCCGCCCGTCAACATCTCGGCCAACACCGATTACCAGCGTGCTCCGCCTCCCGACCCCGCGCTCGCTCACAGTAGCGAAAGCCCCCTCATCCGGTCGCGGATATCCCATTGTTTCAACTCACAAGTTCATTTACGCTGGCCGTCCTGAGTCCAGTTTTCAGCTCATCAGCCATCAGGGAGCCAGCCACCCGCAACCGCAGGGGCTGTACCACGGAAAAGGAATCGCCAGATGAAAAACGCCATCGTCACCGCCCGCTTCGACGCCATCAGCACCGAAGGGGAACAGCTCGTCCTCAAGATCGCCATCAAGGCCCCCGAGCCGGATCCCAAGTCCGCCAGCGGTGACTGGCGCTGCAAGGTGAAGCTGGCGGGGCTCAGCGACAAGACTTTTATCTACGGTGTCGACAGCCTGCAGGC
Source organism: Aeromonas allosaccharophila (assembly GCF_016026615.1). Taxonomy (NCBI): domain Bacteria; kingdom Pseudomonadati; phylum Pseudomonadota; class Gammaproteobacteria; order Aeromonadales; family Aeromonadaceae; genus Aeromonas; species Aeromonas allosaccharophila. The sequence goes on from NZ_CP065745.1 coordinate 3,027,756, forward strand.
CCTGAGCCTCGCCATCAAATTTGTCGAAACCGAACTGTGCGCCTTCTCCGATGCGGGTTGGCAATTCTATCTGCCGGGCTGCCCCGATCACCCCATCGACATGAGCGCCTGCTACTTTCCGGCGCTCTAACCCGGCCAACCCAAGGAGCCCTGATGCACGGACCCGATCCCGCCAATCCCCACCCCATGAACGGTTTCCCCCAAGTGTGCTTTATCAAGAACACCATCAAGGGGCCCAATATCGAGGTGGGTGACTACACCTATTACGACGACCCGGAGGATTCGGCGGGCTTCGAGCGCAACGTCCTCTACCACTTCCCCTTCGTCGGCGACAAGCTGATCATCGGCAAGTTCTGCGCCATCGCCCGCGGGGTGAAGTTCATCATGAACGGCGCTAACCACCAGACCTCCGGCTTCTCCACCTACCCCTTCTTTATCTTCGGCAACGGTTGGGAAAGTTCCACCCCCGCACCGGGCAGCCTCCCCTACAAGGGGGATACCGTGATCGGCAACGATGTCTGGATTGGCTATGACGCCCTGATCATGCCGGGGGTAAAGGTCGGCAACGGCGCCATTATCGCCGCCCGATCCGTGGTCACCGGTGACGTGCCCGCCTACGCCGTGGTCGGTGGCAACCCGGCCAAGGTGATCCGCTACCGCTTCGACGACGACACCATCGCCCGTCTCAACGCCATCGCCTGGTGGGACTGGCCGGTAGAGCAGATCAGCCGCAATCTGGCGCTGATAAGCGGCGGCGAAATAGCCACGCTGGAAGCGGCAACCCGCTAGAGGCAACCTGCAAACCCAGCAAGATCGTAGAAACAACAAAGGGCGCCTTGTCGGCGCCCTTTGGCTTGATTGATATTGCTGAAGCCTGCTGGCTTGGGCTGGCTATCAACCCGTATTACGCATGCCTGCGGCGATACCGGCGATGGTGACCATCAGCGCCTTGTCCAGCTCGGGGTGCAGGGTCTCCGGGTGGTTGCGGGAGCGGTTGAGCAGCTCGGCCTGCAGCACGTTGAGCGGGTCTGTGTAGGGGTTGCGCAGCTTGATGGACTCCTTGATCCAGGGCTGATCCTCCAGCAGATCCCCGCGCGGGCTCAGTTTCAGCACCACCTCGATGGATTCGGCGAGCTCCTGACGCAGCTGTTTGCCAAGGCCCCACAGCTCCTGCGGCACCAGACGGGTGTCGTAGTACTCGGCGAGCCAGACGTCCGCCTTGAGGAACACCATCTCCAGCATCTCGAGGCGGGTGCGGAAGAAGGGCCACTGGGCGCTCATCTCTTCTAGCACCGCCAGCTTGCCGCCGTCGATGGCCTGTTGCAGCGCCTTGTGGGCACCGAGCCAGGCCGGCAGCATCAGGCGGTTCTGGGTCCAGGCGAAGATCCACGGAATGGCGCGCAGGCTCTCGACGCCGCCGTTGGGTTTGCGCTTGGAGGGACGGGAACCGAGCGGCAGCTTGCCGAGTTCCATCTCCGGGGTGGCGGCACGGAAGTAAGGGACGAAGTCCGGATGACCGCGCACGATACTGCGGTAGTGATCGCAGGAGTCGGCGGCCAGCTGCTCCATCACCTCGCGCCAGCACTCTTTCGGCTTGGGCGGCGGCAGCAGGTTCCCTTCCAGCACGGCGCTGGTGTAGAGCGCCAGACTCTTGATCGCCACTTTCGGCAGGCCGAACTTGAAGCGGATCATCTCCCCCTGTTCGGTGGTACGCAGACCCCCGCGCAGGGATCCCGGCGGCTGGGAGAGGATCGCCTGATGGGCAGGCGCACCACCACGGCCGACGGTACCGCCACGGCCATGGAACAGGGTGAGGCGGATATTGTTGGCTTCGGCCAGACCCACCAAGGATTCCATGGCAGCGTACTGGGCCCAGCCAGCGGCCATCATGCCCGCATCCTTGGCGGAGTCGGAGTAGCCGATCATCACGTACTGACGGCCCTGAATGTAGCCGCGATACCAGTCCACCGAGAGCAAACGCTCCATCACGGCGGTGCCTGCCATCAGGTCATCCTGGGTCTCGAACAGCGGGGCGACCGGCATGCGGAACTTGCAGCCCGCCTCTTTGAGCAGCAGTTGCACCGACAGCACATCGGACGGTGCTCCGGCCATGGAGATGATGTAGATACCGAACGCATCGGGGTCGTGCTGGGCGATAACCTGACAGGTATCCAGCGTCTCGCGCACCTCGGCACTCGGCTCCCAGTCGTGGGGAATGAGCGGGCGGCGGGAGCTTAATTCAGTGAGCAGGAAGGCCTGCTTGTCATCTTCGCTCCACTCGGCGTAGTCACCCAGGCCCAGATAGCGGGTCAGCTCGGAGAAGACCAGCCCATGACGCTCGCCATCCTGACGGATATCCAGCTTGACCAGATGGATGCCGAAACAGGCGACCTTGCGCAGCACGTCCAGCAGCATGCCATCGGCGATGTTGCCCATGCCGCAGGCGTGCAATGAGTGGTAGCAGAGCTCCAGCGGCTCGCGCAGCTGGGCGGTGGTGGTGATCAGGTCGCGACTCTCGCTCACCTGCCCTTGCACCTTGGCGGTGAGGTGCTCCTTGGTTTCGCGCAGCGCTTCACGCAGTTCGCGCACCAGCGCACGGTAGGGCTCGGGGTGATCGCCAACGCGGGCGCGCACGTCGTCGGTACAGTCGGACATGGAGAGCTCGGAAGTGAGCTCCTTGATGTCTTTGTAGAACAGGCTCACCGCCATCCAGCGGCCCAGCTCCAGCACTTCGGCAGTCACCTTGGCGGTGACGAAGGGGTTGCCGTCGCGGTCACCGCCCATCCAGGAGGTGAACTTGACCGGCGCGGCATCCAGCGGCAGCCGCACACCCAGATGGTGTTGCAGACGCTCGTCCAGATTGCGCATGAATTCGGGAATGGCTGGCCACAGGCTGTTCTCCACCACAGCGAAGCCCCACTTGGCCTCGTCAACCGGAGTCGGGCGCTGTTCGCGGATCTCGTTGGTGTGCCACGCCTGATTGATCAGCTGTTCGATGCGATTGAGGATCTTGTCCCGCTCGCGGGGCAGCAGGTCGGAGAGCTCCAGCGCCTCGAGGCAGTCGTTGAGCTGCACATGCTTGTGGATCAGGGTGCGACGGGTCACCTCGGTGGGGTGAGCGGTCAGCACCAGATCGATATCCAGCTCGCGCACGGCCTGAATGATGGCCTCTTGCGACAGGTTGGAGGCTTTCAGCTTGTCGAACATCTGCTCCAGCGGATCCGGGGTGCAGACCTGCTCTTCGCAGCGACGGGAGATGGTGTGGAACTGTTCCGCCACGTTGGCCAGATTGAGGAACTGGCTGAAGGCGCGCGCCACCGGCAGCAGCTCGCTATCACTCAGGGTGCGCAGGGTATCGAGCAGACGTTCCCGGTCTGATTCATTGCCCTTGCGGGAGGACTTGGCCAATTGGCGAATGGTTTCGATCTTGTCGAGAAAGGCCTGACCCTGATGATCCTTGATGGATTTACCCAGCAGCTGACCCAGCATGCCTACGTTGGCGCGTAGTGCGGCGTACTTTTCGTTCATTCCACATCCTTATCTTGTTGGTGCCTGACACCCATCCGGGGTGCGAGACGACCTCACTTATTGTTGTGCGATTACAACATATGCTCCGTCATCTTAGGGTGACAATCTACCCAGATTGTCTGCGCAAGGTCAAATAACAGGCCGATTCAGAACATGTATTTCCGTCACCACTCCACAACCGGCTTGTTATGTAACTTACTTACAGTTTTACGCCCCTTTCACCGCCGCCGCTACAGGCAAAAACGTCTGATCAAGTGCTGCAACACCGAGGTGGTCGGCTTGACGAAGGAGAGGTCGAGATACTCATCCGGCTGGTGCGCCTGGGTGATATGGCCGGGGCCCATCACTATGGTCTCGCAACCAAGCTGCTGGATAAACGGTGCCTCGGTGCAGTAGTTGACCGACTCGGCGGCGCGGCCGCTCGCCTTCTCCGCTTCGCGCACCAGCACAGAGTCGTCCGCGCAGGCGTAGGCGGGAATGGGCTCGTGCAGATGTTGCAGATGCAGGCAGCCCGGCTGGTGGATTTCGATGGGTGACAGCGCCTCTTTGAGCATCCCCATCAGCTCGTCCGGCCCCACCTGCGGAGTGGGCCGCAGGTCGATATGCAGCTCGCAGCAGCCGCAGATGCGGTTCGGGCTGTCACCACCCTGAATGTAACCGAGGTTCAGGGTCGGCTGCGGCACGGCAAAGCGGTGGTCGGCGTAGCGCTCTTTCAGATCCTGCTGCAAGCGCAGCACCTGGCCCATCGCCTTGTGCATGATCTCCATGGCGTTTACGCCGTTGGCGGGATCCGAGCTGTGACCGCTCTTGCCGGTAATGCGGATCGCCTCCGACATATGCCCCTTGTGGGCCACCACAGGCACCAGCCCGGTCGGCTCGCCAATCACGGCGTAGTCGGGTTTCAGCTCGGCCGCCGCAGCGATGGCGCGGGCCCCCGCCATGGTGGTCTCTTCGTCGGCGGTAGCGAGAATGCGCAGCGGCTTGGTCAGTGTGGTTAGGTCGATCTCTTTCAGTGCCTCCACAATAAAGGCGAAGAAGCCCTTCATATCGATGGTACCGAGGCCATAGAGACGGTTGCCCTCTTCGGTCACCTTGAAGGGATCCTTGCTCCAGCCCCCCTCATCGAACGGCACTGTATCTGTATGACCCGCCAGCAGCAGACCGCCCTCCCCCTGACCGATCGTCGCCACCAGATTGAACTTGCCCGGCAGATCGGGGAGCGCCGTCACCTCGCACTGAAAACCGAGCTGACCGAACCAGTCGGCCAGCAGCCGGATCACCGCCTCATTGCTCTGATCCCACTTGGGATCCGTGCTGCTGATAGAGGGAATCGCAATAATATTCTTATAAAGTGAAAAAAAATCCAGATTGGCCATCAGCTCCTCCTTGCGTCCCCGGAATGTTTCTGTTAGAAAATACAAATGCAAAGTGAGTGCATGAATATTCTGTAATTTTACCTGAATATCTGGCTCATCAACAAAGGCTTCTAGTTGTAAGGGAAAGTTAATGTTCTGTCACCTGATCTATAACCGACGACACACACCCGCCTGACTTGCCCCTCCGCACTTGTGCAAAGGGGCGATCGAACACCCTTGTGCACTACAGCGTCATGCTGTGAATCTCGAACTCTGACTTGGAATATTCAACATGCTTAACACCGTCATCGTCGGTGCCAGTGGCTACGCGGGAGCCGAACTGGCCGCACTGGTACAGAACCATCCACAACTCAAACTGTTCGGCCTCTATGTCTCCGCCGGCAGTCAGGATGCCCACAAGCGCTTCTCTTCCCTGCATCCCCAGTGGGTCGGCGCCCTCGATCAGCCGCTGCTGCCGCTGGACGACGACGGCATGACCCGGATCCTGACCCAGGCCGATCTGGTGCTGCTGGCCACCGCCCACGAGGTGAGCGCCGAGCTGGCGCCCAAGTTTCTCGCCAAGGGGCTGCCGGTGTTCGATCTCTCCGGCGCCTTCCGGGTCAAGGATCAGGGCTTCTACGACAGCTTCTACGGCTTCACCCATGACAGCGAGCAGTGGCTGGATCAGGCCGCCTATGGTCTGGCCGAGTGGAACGCCGATGCCATTGCCAACGCCCAGCTGATCGCCGTACCCGGTTGCTACCCGACCGCCTCCCTCTGCGCCCTCAAGCCGCTGCAGCAGGATGGCCTGATTGCCAAGGATTGGCAGCCGATCATCAACGCCGTCTCCGGGGTCTCCGGTGCCGGTCGCAAAGCCGCCATCAACACCAGCTTCTGCGAAGTGAGCCTCAACCCTTACGGCACCTTCAATCACAGACACCAGCCGGAGATCAGCCATCACCTCGGCAAGGAGGTGCTGTTCCAGCCCCATCTCGGCAACTATGTGCGCGGCATTCTGGCCACCATCTATGTCCAGCTGGCGGACGGCGTGCCCCCCACCCAGGTGGATCAGGCCTTCCTCAAGGCTTACGAAGGCAAGCCGCTGGTGCGCCTCACCGGCCAGATGCCCTCCATTCGTGGCGTCGCGGGCACTCCTTACTGCGACATCGCCTGGCAACAGCAGGGCAACATGCTGGTGGTGGTCTCGGCCATCGACAACCTGCTCAAGGGCGCCGCCTCGCAAGCGATTCAGTGCATAAATATCAAATTCGGATTTGAACCGGCCACCGGCCTGATTTAAGGACTCAAGGAAGGATTGCAACGATGGACAAGCAGACTCTGGTAATCAAGCTGGGCGGCGCCCTGATAGAAAACGACGAGGCGCTGACCGCCCTGTTCGCCACCCTCAAAACCTTTCTCGACGATCAGCACCGTCCGCTGGTGCTGGTGCATGGCGGTGGCTGTCTGGTGGATGACCTGCTCAAGGGACTGGGTCTCACCTCCACCAAGAAGAACGGTCTGCGAGTGACCCCGTTCGAACAGATCCCCTTTATTGCCGGGGCGCTGGCGGGCACTGCCAACAAGCAGATGATGGCCAAGGCGATCGCCACCGGCATTCCGGCGGTGGGGCTCTGTCTGGCAGATGGCGGCCTCTGTCAGGTGACCCAGCTCGACCCGGACCTCGGCGCGGTCGGCGAGTGCAAACCGGGCAACCCGGCGCTGGTGGCGGGGATCCTCGGTCAGGGCTTCCTGCCGGTGGTGAGCTCCATCGGCATCACCGCCGAGGGGCAGCTGATGAACGTCAACGCGGATCAGGCGGCCACCGCCATTGCCGAGGCCCTCGGTGCCGATCTGGTGATGCTCTCCGACGTGAGCGGCATCCTCGATGGCAAGGGCAAGCTGGTACCCCAGCTCGACAAGCTGACCGCACTGGATTTGATGGAGAAAGGGGTAATCACGGACGGCATGGCGGTCAAGGTAGAAGCGGCCCTGCACGCCGCCGAGACCCTCGGCAAGCCGGTCTGTGTCGCCAGCTGGCGTTACCCGGATCAACTGCTCAAGCTGCTGGCTGGCGGCGCGGTCGGCACCCAAGTGGCCATTTAATCTCCACCGGAACAAGGAACATCCGATGCAACATCTTCTGAAAGACAGTGATCTGAACAAAGCCCAGATCGAGGCGCTGATTGCGCTGGGCAAAGCAGTGAAGGCCGACCCGAAGAAGTACAGCCAGGCGCTGGCCGGCAAGAGCGTGGTCACCCTGTTCGAGAAACCCTCCCTGCGTACCCGGGTCACCTTCGACATCGGCATCGCCAAACTGGGCGGCCACAGCGTCTATCTGGATCAGCAAAACGGCGCGCTGGGCAAACGGGAGTCGGTGAAGGATTTCGCCGCCAACCTGTCGCGCTGGTGTGATGCCATCGTCGCCCGGGTGTTCGATCACCAGACTCTGGTCGAGCTGGCTGAGCACGGCACAGTGCCGGTGGTGAACAGCCTGTGCAACCTCTACCACCCCTGTCAGGGGCTGGCCGACTTTATGACCATTGCCGAGTACTACGACGACTTGTCGAAGGTGAAACTCGCCTACCTCGGTGATGGCAACAACGTTAGCCACTCTCTGCTGCTGCTGGGGGCAACTCTGGGCACCGACGTCACCCTGATCTGCCCGAAAGGCCACGGCCCGGATACCCAGATCTTCCTGCAGGCGCAGGCACTGGCGGCCAAGTCGGGGGCGACCATCCACATCAGTGATGACGTGGCAGATATCGAAGGGTTCGACGTGGCCTACACAGATACCTGGGTCTCCATGGGCGACAACACCCCGATGGAGCAAGTCACCGAGCTCTTTATGCCTTACCAGATCAACCAGGCCCTGCTCGACCGGACCGGCATCCAGCACGTGCTGCACTGCCAACCGGCCCACCGGGAGCTGGAGATCACTTCTCAGGTGATGGATGGCCCCGCCTCCCTCATCATGGACGAGGCCGAAAACCGGATGCATATCCAGAACGCCGTGTTGCTGACCCTGTTTGGGCATAAATAGTCAGGGCAACAAGTAACGCGGCAATCAACCTGAATCACGACCCTTTTATTGAATCATCATCGAATCATCACGGAGAGAAGTAACATGAGCGGAATCAACAAGATCGTACTGGCTTACTCGGGTGGACTGGATACTTCGGCCATCATTCCCTGGCTCAAAGAGCACTATGACGCCGAAATCATCGCCTTCGTCGCCGACGTCGGTCAGGAGCGTGACGATCTGGAAGGGATCGAGCAAAAAGCCATCGCCTCCGGCGCCACCAAGTGCATCATCAAGGATCTGCGGGAAGAGTTCGTCAAAGAGTACGTCTACCCGACCCTGAAGACCGGCGCCGTCTATGAGGGCACCTATCTGCTGGGCACCTCCATGGCCCGCCCGATCATCGCCAAGGCGATGGTCGAAGCGGCACTGGCGGAAGGGGCCGATGCCATCTCCCACGGCTGCACCGGCAAGGGTAACGATCAGGTGCGTTTCGAAGGTGCGGTCGCCGCACTGGCGCCCCAGCTGAAAGTGATCGCCCCGTGGCGGATCTGGGACATGCGCTCCCGGGAAGATCTGCTCTCCTATCTGGAGACCCGCGGCATCCCCTGCAAGGCGACCCTGAAGAAGATCTACAGCCGCGACGCCAACGCCTGGCACATCTCCACCGAGGGTGGCGAGCTGGAGAGCACCTGGAACGAGCCGTCCGAAGCGGTCTGGCAGTGGACCGTATCGGCCGAGCAGGCCCCGGATCAGCCGGAGTACGTCAAGCTGACCGTGGCCAAAGGCGAAGTAGTGGCCGTTGACGACCAGCCGCTCAGCCCGCACCAGATCCTGATGACCCTGAACGAGCGTGCCGGCAAGCACGGCGTGGGCCGCATCGACATCACCGAGAACCGGATGGTGGGCATGAAGTCCCGCGGCTGCTACGAAACCCCGGGCGGTACCGTGATGGTCGCCGCACTGCGCGCCGTGGAAGAGCTGGTACTGGATCGCCCGACCCGCGCCTGGCGGGAGAAGCTGGGTGCCGAGTTCTCCCACCTGGTCTATGACGGCCGCTGGTTCACCCCGCTGTGCAAGGCGATCGTCGCCTCTGCCAACGCCATCGCCGAAGATCTGGATGGTGAAGTCATCCTGAAGATGTACAAGGGTCAGGTCACTGCGGTGCAGAAGAAATCGCCGAACAGCCTCTACTCCGAAGACTTCGCCACCTTTGGTGCCGACGAAGTGTATGACCAGAGCCATGCCGAAGGCTTCATCCGTCTCTACACCCTGGCCAGCCGGATCCGCGCCATGAAGGAGCAGCATCAGGCCATCGGTGGCGATCACACCCACGGTTGATCCGCGATCATTGATCCCGTCGCATGGGTCAGGGGCTAAACCCTGACCCGATACTCACAAGAGGTGAGCAAGGCCTCGCCCAACGGCAAGAGGCCTTGATTTTTTCACCTCAACCGATAAGGACAGTAGCGCATCTATGGAATTATTTTGGGCACAGTTAGCGGTCGTGCTGGTATGTATCGCCATTGGTGGAAAATTCGGCGGTATAGGTTTGGGGGCTGCAGGAGGGATGGGGTTATTCATCCTCTCGTTCATATTCAATCTGGCACCAGATGCCCCCTCAGTCAGCGTCATTCTCATTATCATCGCAGTTATTACCTGCACCGCAATTTTACAAGCTGCAGGCGGGTTAGATCTGCTGGTTGGCTTGGCAGAAAGAATATTACGGGCCAGACCCAATGCCATCACCTTTCTCGGGCCATTAATTTGTTATATTTTTACCGTCCTGTGTGGCACCTCCTATATCGCCTTCTCGGTTTATCCAGTCATCGCCGAAATTGCCACAGATGCCAGAGTACGACCAGAAAGAGCCATGTCGATGTCGGTGATCGCAGCCAATATGGCGCTGGTCGCCAGTCCTATTAGTGCCGTGGTCGTAGGAATGCTGGCAAAAGCCGCCTCGTTACACATTTCACTGCTCGATATTTTAACGATTACACTTCCGGGCACCCTGCTCGGGTGTCTGGCTGGTTGTCTATTTGTCTATAAAAGAGGGGCCGAACTCACTGATGATGAAGAGTTTGTCCGGCGCCAGCAAAGCGGTGAGTTCAACCCGCAAAAGGTGTCTGCAAAACAGGTCGACAACCCGGCCCAAGCCAGGCTTGGCTTGGCCATTTTTGCCATCGGGATCTTGTCCACCGTCATACTGAGCTCGTTTGAGGGGCTGCGGCCGGTGTTTGATCATCAACCCATGTCGATTGCCACCACCTTGCAGATTTTGATGCTGACGACAGCCAGCCTCATCATGATTCTGTGCCGCATTTCACCCGAGGCGCTTCACGAGGGATCAACCTTTAAATCCGGGCTAATCGGCGTGGTGGGTATATTTGGTTTATCGTGGATGACTGGCACCTTATTTGGTCATTACAACGATATGTTCATCAGCAATTTCTCGAATATGCTAAATGAATATCCGATGCTGTTTGGATTAATCTTGTTCTCACTATCCATTTTGATATATAGCCCGGCTGCAACCATCATAGCCTTAATGCCAATGGGGGTTGCCATGGGATTACCAGCATACACCCTGATTGCATTATTACCGACTGCATGTGCCGTCTTTATTATCCCCGGAGGCGCTCAAATTGCCTGCGTGGCATTTGACCGGACCGGCTCAACCAGATTGGGTGGATATGTTGTAAACCACAGTTTTTTATTGCCTGGCATGGTATCGTTAATCATGTCGGTCATATTTTGCATGGTAATTGCAAACACCCTGTTTTGATGCTCTGGATAGATGACCAGTTAGCACACTACAACATTAATTTATTCTCGGTGGCCAAGGTGCCGCCGACAACGGATTCAAGGAGAGCAGTATGGCACTTTGGGGTGGACGCTTCAGTCAGGGAGCCGATAGCCGGTTCAAGCAGTTCAATGATTCGCTGCGGTTCGATTACCGCTTGGCGGAGCAGGATATTCAGGGCTCTATGGCCTGGGCCCGCGCGCTGGTGAAAGTGGGCGTATTGACCGCCGATGAGCAGGGCAAGTTGCAACAGGCGATGGAGGTGCTGCTCACCTCGGTGCAGCAGGATCCCCAGCAGATCCTGAGCTCGGACGCCGAAGATATCCACTCCTGGGTCGAGAGTCAGCTGATCGCCGCCGTCGGCGATCTCGGCAAGAAGCTGCACACCGGCCGTTCGCGCAACGATCAGGTCGCCACCGACCTGAAACTCTGGTGCAAGGCGCAGGGCGAGCTGCTGCTCGGCTCCATCACTGCCCTGCAGCAGGGGCTGGTGGCCTCCGCCCGTGCCAATCAGGCCGCGGTGCTGCCGGGTTATACCCACCTGCAGCGGGCCCAACCGGTCACCTACGCCCACTGGGCGCTGGCCTATGTGGAGATGCTGGAGCGGGACTACTCTCGCCTGCAGGATGCGCTGAAGCGCCTCGATACCAGCCCGCTCGGCTGCGGTGCGCTGGCGGGCACCGCCTACGCCATCGACCGCGAAGCGCTGGCGCTGGATATGGGCTTTAGTGGTGCCACCCGCAACAGTCTGGATTCGGTCTCCGATCGGGATCACGTAGTGGAACTGATGCACGTAGCGTCCCTCTCCATGACCCACCTGTCGCGCTTTGCCGAAGACCTTATCTTCTACAACACCGGCGAGGCTGGGTTTGTCGAGCTCTCCGATGCGGTGACCTCAGGCTCGTCGCTGATGCCGCAGAAGAAAAACCCGGATGCACTGGAGCTAATCCGCGGCAAGACCGGCCGGGTAGTCGGCGCCCAGATGGGTATGCTGATGAGCCTCAAGGCGCTGCCGCTGGCCTACAACAAGGACATGCAGGAAGACAAGGAGGGACTGTTCGATGCCCTCGACACCTGGCACGACTGCCTCGATATGGCGGCGCTGGTGCTGATCGATCTGAAGGTCAATGGCGAGCGCACCATGGCGGCTGCGCAGGGCGGCTACGCCAATGCCACCGAGCTGGCGGACTATCTGGTGGCCAAGGGGATTCCGTTCCGTGAAGCGCACCATATCGTCGGCGAAACCGTGGTCTTTGCCATCAGCGTGGGCCGCCCGCTGGAGGAGCTCTCCATCGGCGAGTTCCAGCGCTTCAGTCCGGTGATCGAGTTCGACGTCTACCCCAATCTGGAGCTGGAAGCGACCCTGGCCAAGCGGGTCGCCAAAGGCGGCGTCGCCCGCGAGCAGGTAGAAGCGGCCCTTACCGCCGCAGAGCAGTGGCTGGCCAAACGGGTGGGTTAATCCACGGTCATACTCATCCGAAATAGAAAGAAAAACGGCAACCTGAGGTTGCCGTTTTTTATTCTCATATAAATCACTCAGCACATATTCATACCAAAACTATAGGCTTATAAAGCTACTCACTATGGCAACTGAAAACGCATCCATTATTCATTAGGAAATCGCAGCTCATCGTACAGTTCCTGTAGGCATTGCTCAATCAATTTAATTGAGTTTCCATACACAGATATTGCGCTGCTTGATAATTCTGAATCTTTATTACCAGCAGACATGTAAAGCTCTATGTTACATAGAGTAGAGCAACGACTGTGCAAATCATTCAAAATATCTTTTGATTTTTTTGAGAGGAAGATGAAATCCTCCTGCATTATATAATGCAAAGCTGTTAGATGAAGCAAGGCGGAAGTGTAAATCTCTGGTGATAGCGAATCTAATGTAGGATGAAAATCCCCTCGCACATCATGCTCACCAAGTGATGCTTCACAATACTTCTTAAAATCAACAAGTTGATTTTGAAGCCTTTTGAAAACCCTAATTTTTTCATCCAACAAAACATCTTGTTTTTTAGATAGTAAAGATAAATCCACCTTTAATCGTTCAATTTCTTTCAAGTAAACTACCTTTACATCCTCAACCTTCCTTGTTATCTCCTCAATATCTTCTTGTGTCGCTAAGTTTTTACCTTTTTCAGATGAATAAGCAAATAAGTAACGTCGAAATAAGAATACGCAACCTATACCTAACAGAATTAGGCACTGTAAAAAAATCATAACCCCACTCATAGACACATCGACCTCTAGAGGAAACATTACTCATTTAAAAAACGAACTAAAAACATAGTTACTTTCAGATCTAACATCTTATTTTATGATTATTCCATGTCAACATTTAAATCTGCAGAATAATAACCTCGGGAGCACTAATTACAACTCCCCTCAAGCGCTGGCATTTAGCAGCTTGCCAACCCCCTCCCCCTTGCCATTGGGCAGGGTCTGTTTAAAGGCGCCGAGCAGCTGGTCGAGGTTGAGATTGCTGGCACCGAGGGAATCCTTGAGGGTATCGAGCTCGATCTGCAAGGCATCGAGGCGGGTGCTCTGGGTGCCGTTTGCCAACTGGCCACGGGCGCTATCGATGGCGGCAGGGAGGGATTGGCCACCATTCTCCTGTCCTAGGGTCTGCATCAGCTCCCCCATAAAGTGGTTGATGGCAGCACGGTTCTGCTCGCTATTGGCATCCTTGATGCCGAGTCGCTGGAACAAACTCTGGACGGTCGGGGCGAGGCGCTCCTCCTGCACGGTTGGCTGCACAGGCTCAGGTTTGCTACTGCTGCCAAGCAGCTGACTGCCCAGCTTGAGGGCGATAGAGGCAAGGGGGAGCAGGTTGCTGATCATGATATCTCTCCGCGACAACGACCCTGAATGGTGTTGCCAAGAGATGTGCATAAGCGGGGCCAGCACGGCGATAAAACGCACCGCACCGGCTAATCCCTTGAATGGCTGATCTATTTGTTCAAGCAGCACGCAGGAGATAGCCGAGCACAAAAGGCAGTCAGGCGGCCAGTAGCTGCCGCCACGAACGGTAGTGGCAATGTGGTGGCAAAGTGTTTTGCCGCCCACCCGAGCCTCTACCCCTTCCTTTTACACCCGGATCGCCAACTCTTTGAGCCACTTGCGCAGCCGCCCGTTGGCATTGAGATAGGGGGAGGCGCTATTGAACTGGATCATCCGCCCGAGCGTCCACTTCTCATACCAGAGGCAGCCATACAGCTGCTGGTCGCTGCGCGCCTCCACCAGTTCGATGATGCGTCCTCTGGCGGCTACCAACCGCTGCAACAACGCCGGATAGCAGAGCCCCTCGTAATCCCGATAGAACTTTTGGGCCAGCCCGCCCAACTCGTTCCACTTAAAACCGGTTTCGGGAAAATCCACTGGCAGACCTGCCGCATCCCGCTCGATCCACTTGATCAGCAGTTCGTTCCAGCCGATAAGGTAGGCCAACAGATTGACAACGCTCATGGTGGTTCCCTTGCTGTGCCCTGCCAGGGTCGGCTCCCGCACCCGACTCTCGGGGACGGCCTGCAACGCCTTGAACAACTTGCTGAAATTGGTATCGATCACGAGTAGCAGCTCGGCCTTGTTTTGCGGGCTCCCCATTGATCTCCCCTTGTCAGATTTGCTTGCGGCGCAGCCGAGGCGATTGCCGCAACCAAGGCAGCACGTTACGCCAGCCCTCTTCATCCTGTGCAGCTCATCCAGTGCAGGCCAACCATCACGGCAAGATCGGCAATGAATCAACTAATCAGCTATATCAGGGCCATTCATCGACAGGCGAGCCCCGTCACCCTCACACGCCAAGAGAGTGAACACTATAGCGAGCATGATGAGAGCGGCACTGTGATCCAGCACCAGATAACGACCAGCTGGTTTGCCAATGGAGTCGTCATCCGCCAGCAAACCGAACAGGACGAAGCACCATCGCAGCAACTTTGTGCCGAGTGCTGGATCAGCTATCGGGTCATCGCCAGTCCCATCCCCATCACTCCAGCCAGCAAGCTGTTTCACAACCACTGTCAGGAGCGATTCTGGTTGAAGGTGCAGGGCATCACGCCACAAGGGTGATTGGTATGCCCGTGAACAGAACCGGCAGGGAGAAATGCAAAGAGGCTCCGAAGATCCTCTTTTTATATCCGTGCCTGAACCCGACTCAGCCCAGCAGCATATAAAGCTGGTGAGCCGCCACACCGGCGCACAGGCCACCGATAGTGTGGGCGACGATGGCGCGGGAGGTGAGGTGGCGATAGCCGAGGGCATCAAGCATGGCGGTGTGGGTGCTCAGGAAGCCACTCCAGCACATCCCCATGGCGGTAAACACCGCGACCTCGTTACCGGTGATCCACCCTTTGGCAATAAAAGGCGGCACCAGTGACATGGCGGCACCAACCGCACCAAGCGAGGTGGCCGGGAAAGCGACCAACTCCGGCTGCTGGAAGCCAAACAGCAGGTCAAACAGCCAGCTCACCTTGGCGGCCAGCACTGGCAGCAGGGCTACCCCCTGAAACGCTTCGCCGGTATAGCCCTTGTCGCCCGGGCCAAAGGTCAGCAGCATCACGAAGGTACTGATGATCAGCACACCCGGGATCACCGCCATCCCCAGCTCCACACCGGATTTGCCGCCATCGAGCAGGGAGTTGAGGATCCGCAGCCAGCCGGGGGCGGCCTCTTTGGTCACCCCTACCTTGGGGCCGTTGCCCGCAGGCAGCTCATCGATCAGCACTTCACCCACCAAGGGGCGGATCATCCGCTGCATCAGTCGGGTAGAGACCACCGACCCCACCAGAGCGCCGAGCAGACCGATCAGCGCCGCGCTGGCGGTGGATTCACCGCTCGGCAGCTGCAGGGTGGCCATAAAGGTGACCACGATCAGCCCCATGCCAAAGGCGGTGCCGAAGTTGGTCAGCGATACCAGCTGCCAGGGGGTGAAGCCTTTGCGAAAACGGCTGTCCTTGGCGAGGCTGATCACCGCCGGGTTGTCGGAGAAGAAGGTCATCAGCGCCGCCAGCGCGGTGCGACCGGGCAGGCGAAACACCGGCTTCATCAGCGGGGCCAGCAGCACCTCCAGCAGCCGGATCACCCCGAACTCGCTCAGCAGTTGACTGAGCGCACCGGAGAGCACGGTGATCCCCATGATAAAGAGCACGGTATTGAGCAGCAGCTGGTGGGCGGTATTGAACAGGGTGTTGACCATGGCAGAGAGGCCCATCTGGCTGCCGAGGTAACCGAACAGGCTGCCGAGAATAAGCAGCACCAGCACCGGCTCCAGCCAGTCCCGAATGGCGGCAAGTCGCCCCTTTGACTCTATAACTACATGATTTTCCATATCTATCCTGCGGTTCATCTGTGCGTGTGTGGTTGTTTTTATGGTTGTAAACGGGCTGGGCCCAATAGAAAAAAGCCCTTGTCTTGCGACAAGGGCTTTTTGAATTGGCTCCTCCTACTGGACTTGAACCAGTGACATACGGATTAACAGTCCGCCGTTCTACCGACTGAACTAAGGAGGAATTGTACTTCGGAGACCAGATATCGCTATCTCATCAACCTTAATTGGTGCCCAGAGACGGAATCGAACCGCCGACACGGGGATTTTCAATCCCCTGCTCTACCGACTGAGCTATCTGGGCAAATGGTGCCGGCTACCGGAATCGAACTGGTGACCTACTGATTACAAGTCAGTTGCTCTACCTACTGAGCTAAGCCGGCACACTTTAAACCATTGTGCATGAACAAATTTTTTATTTCATGGCACCAAAATTGGTGCCCAGAGACGGAATCGAACCGCCGACACGGGGATTTTCAATCCCCTGCTCTACCGACTGAGCTATCTGGGCGTGGGCGCTATTAAACGGATTTTAAGCCGGATGGTCAACGGGAAATTTCACTTTTTGTCTCGTTCGTCTCTTTTTTGCGCAACATCGCTCATTTCTGCCACTTCCTCGGCACAGGCCGCGCGTTTTCGCCCCCAGACTCTGGGTTCCTCTCCCTTGAGCAGGCGGGAGATGTTCTCGTGATGGCGGATCAGGATAAGGCAGGAGAGCAGCGAGACTGGCAGGGTGTATTCGGGTTTGAGCAGGTAGGTAAAGAGCGGCGTCAGCAACACGGTAATGATGGAGGCCAGCGAGGAGTAGCCGCTCACCAGCAGCACCAGCAGCCAGGTGCCAATCACGGCGCCCCCCATGGTAAAGCCGATGGGCATCATGGTGCCAAGGGCGGTGGCGACCCCTTTGCCACCACGAAAATGAAAGAAGATGGGGTACATATGGCCGAGGCAGGCGGCGACCCCAATAAAGCCGAGGTAGACGGGTTTGATCTGCAGATACCAGGCGAGATAGACGGGCACAGTCCCCTTGAGCACATCGAGCAGCAGCACCACCAGCGCCGCCATCCGGCCACCGAGGCGCAGCACATTGGTTGCCCCCGGATTGTGGGAGCCATGATCCCGCGGGTCGGGCAGACCGGTGCAGCGGGAGACCAGCACAGCACTGGATAGTGAACCACCCAGGTAGGCCAGAATAATCATCAAAATCGTCAGGGCCGTCATCTTGGTCGTTTTTACCACGATATGAATGGGGTATGATGCGGGCCACATACGCTGGCATGGGCCCATGCCCACCCAGAGCGCCTCGGCAAGCCTGTTGCCCGGCCAGCATCCCTGCGCTGTCATCACAGCCCATCAAGAGTAAAGAAGAAGTACAGTCATGGACAAGGTGTTTATTCGCGGACTCGAAGTTTTGACCACCATAGGTGTATATGAGTGGGAGAAGGGCATTCGCCAAAAGCTCCGTTTTGACCTCGAGATGGGGTTCGACAACCGCCCCGCGGCAGCAACCGACGACATCAATCTGGCACTGGATTATGCCGACCTCTCCAACAAGATTTGCGAGCATGTCACCGGCAAGGTGGTCGAGCTGGTCGAGACCATGGCCGAGCAGGTCGCCATGCTGGTGCTCACCGACGAGCGGGTACAGTGGGTCAAGGTCACCCTCACCAAGCCGGGCGCCGTGCCCAATGCCGCCGGGGTCGGCGTCGAGATCCTGCGCCATCGCACGCCAGCCGCGAGCAGCAACTGATGACCACCATCTATATCAGCCTGGGCTCCAACATCGAGCGGGATCGCCATATTCGCGCCGGACTCGATGCCCTGCACGCCGAGTTTGGCGAGCTGCGGGTCTCCCGGGTATTCGAGAGCGAGGCGGTCGGCTTCAACGGCCGCCCCTTCTACAACCTGGTAGCGGCTGCCGAGACCGACCTGCCGCTGGCCATCGTCTGCCAGCGACTGCGGGCCATGGAGTTCGCCCACGGCCGCGAGCCGGATGCCAAGAAGTTCGCCCCGCGCACCCTGGATCTCGATCTGCTGCTCTATGGCGAGCTGGTCTGCGAGACCCCGCTGGTGTTGCCGCGCGGTGAAGTGCTCACCAACGCCTTCGTGCTGTGGCCGCTGGCCGAGCTGGCCCCCACCCTGCACCACCCCGTCGATGGCCGCACCATGGGCGAGCTGTGGCAGGCCTATGACAAGGCCTCCCAGCAGCTGTGCCCCATTCCCTTTCACTGGGAAGCGTGCGAATTGCAGCATCACTGATCGACAAGGGCGCCTCACGGCGCCCTTTTTGTTTATAGCGGATAAGAGGGCCTGACCCTGCGAGGCTGGCAGGATAGCGCCCACGACAGGAGAACCCCATGCCACTCGATACCATTCACCATTTCAACTGCCAGCTGCTGGCCGAACTGCCCCACCAACGCTTCGAACATGAGCCCATCCTCGACTACGCCACCGACGAAAAGGTCAAAGCCCGCCTCGGCTGGCAGGCGGAGTTCAGCAAGACCCTGTTTCTCAAGTTCAAGGATGGCCGCTTCGCCCTGCTGCTGACCCACAGGGACGGCCGGCTCGACAACAAGGCGGTCAAGGCCGCACTCGGTGCCAAGCCCTCCATCTGCACCGCCGAGGAGATGCAGGCGGAGATCGGCTGCCTGCCGGGAGCGGTCTGCCCCTTCCTGCCCCGTGCCGATATTCCGCTACTGGTGGACCCGCAACTGCTCAACCACACAGCCTTCACCTGGACTCCGGGACTCCCGGAGCAGACCTTTCTGCTGGCGACCGAGCATCTGGCCGAGGTGCTGGCACAGCTCCCCTGCGAGGTCAGCTATCTGCCCGCCCCGGCGGCGTAGCCCCATCGCGCGCCAGTTGGGCGAAGATCAGCGCTGCCAGCATGGAGAGCAGCCCGACACAGAGGTAGGTAAGGTGGAACCCGGCCAGCCACTGACCCTCGGCCGCTAAGGTGCCCGCTGACGTGCCCGCCGAGAAGAGCCCGAGCAGGCTGGCGGCAATCGCCACCCCCAAACTCATGGAGAGCTGCATCACCACCGAGAGCAGACCGTTGCCACTGCTGGCCAGGGTCGGGCTGAGATCTTGCAGCGTGAGAGTGTTCATGGCGGAGAACTGCAGCGAGTTGATGGCGCCGAAGATCGCCAGCCAGCCCAGCAAGACCCCGTAGGGGAGCTGGTTGTCGATAAAGTAGAAGCTGGCGATCATCGCCCCCAGCAGCAGGGTGTTGCCGATCAGAATGCGGCGATAGCCCACCTTCGGAATCAGCTTGTTCACCAGCGTCTTGGTCAGCATGGCGCCAATCACGGTGGGGATCATGGTCATCCCCGCCTTGCTTGGCGAGAAACCGAGCCCCAGTTGCAGAAACAGCGGGGTGAGGAAGGGCATGGCGCCGCTGCCGAGGCGGGCAAACAGGTTGCCCCAGATGCCGATGGCAAAGGTGGCTGTCTTGAACAGGGCCAGGCTAAAGAGCGGCTGCTCCGCATTGGCGGCATAGAGCCAGTAGCTCGCCATCGCCGCCAGCCCGAAAATCAGTGCAAACAGCGCCCAACCGGTGGAGATGCTGTGCTCCCCCAGCCCCTGCAAACCGACCGACACCAGCACCATGCCGACGCTGAACATCACAAATCCCTGCCAGTCGAACCGGGCGGTCTGTTGCCGCAGCTCCGGCATAAAGTGCCAGCTGGCGATAAAGCCGAGCAGCCCCACCGGCAGGTTGATAAGAAACACCCAGTGCCAGCTCGCCACTTCCACCAGCCAGCCACCGAGCGCCGGCCCCATCAGCGGGCCGAGCAGCCCCGGGATGGTAACGAACGACATCACCCGCAGCAGCTCGTGCTTGTCATAGACCCGCAGCACCGCCAACCGTCCCACCGGCATCAGTAGCGCACCGCCAATCCCCTGCAGCACCCGGGCGGCCACCAGCATGGAAAGCGAATTGGAGGCGGCACAAGCCAGCGAACCGAGCGTGAAGAGCGAGATGGCGACCAGATAGATACGGCGGGTGCCAAATCTGTCTGCCAGCCAGCCGGAGGCCGGGATCAGCAGCGCCACCGTCAGCATGTAGGCAATGATCACCGACTGCATCTGCAGCGGGCTCTCCCCCAACGTCTCGGCCATGCTGGGCAGGGCGGTGTTGAGGATGGTGCCATCCAGAGCCTGCATAAAGAAACCGACCGCCGCCAGCAGGGGCAGCCACTTGCGCTGGGCGGGAGTCACCATGTTTGTGCTATCGGGCATGAGCAGCCACCTCCTCTTCAGATAAAAAATGACCCGCACGAAAGCGGGTCATTTCAGCATATCAGGCGTCCGGTTGGCCGAGCATGGTTTTGAGCCGCTCTTCCAGAGTAGGCTCGGGGGCCTTGAGCGTATCAAGGAACAGCCGCTCTATCCCCGCCTTGTCCTGACTCTTCACGATAAACACCAGCCGGGACTGAGCTTTGCCCTCCGGCCAGTCGCCCAATGCCTGCAGCGGATAGAGCTGGCCGTGTACGCCGTGGATCACCACCGGCTGACTCTCCCCTTCCAGTTGCAAGATCCCCTTGAGCCGCAGCAGGGCATCGCCATATTGCGCCTGCACCGCATCGATGGCAGCCAGCAGACGCGAGGGCTTGAGCGGCTCACCGATACGCAAAGAGAAACTCTCAATATTGTTGTGAGCAAAAGCGCTACCGTGCTCGAAGTGGGTGGGCGCCGCTGTGCCCACCTTGGCGGCGAACGGCTGCATCTTCGGCTGCATCGGTGACGCCAGCCCCTGCTTGGGGGATTCGGTGCGCAACCAGGCCAGCAGCTGGCGCACATCGCGCCCCGCCGCTTCGTTGTAGGCGCCGAGCTTCTCCAGCACCGCTGGCGACAGTTCGCCATTGGTCACCTGCTGGATCGGGGCCGCGGGGTTGAGTGCCGCCAACTGAGCTTCGACCCGCGCCAACTGCTCGCTATCAACCAAATCCCCCTTGCTCACCACCAGCAGATCCGCCAGCGCCACCTGTTTCACCGCTTCATACTGGGCCGCCAACTGCTGCTCGATATGACCGGCATCCACCACGGTGACGGTGCCATCGAAGCGGTAGCGCTGGGCGATAAAACCCTCTTCGCGCAGGGTAAACAGAACGGGGGCCGGATCTGCCAGACCTGTGGTTTCGATAATGAGCCGCTTGAACGGTTTGATCTTGCGCTGGATGGCCTTCATAAACAGTCCCTGCAGCGCCTCCACCAGAGAACCCTGCACCGAGCAGCAGATGCAGCCGGAGTCGAGCAACATCACCTGCTCGTCTACCTGCTGCACCAGATGGTGATCCAGCCCCACCGAGCCGAACTCGTTGATCAGTACCGCACACTCACCGAGCTCCGGCTGCTTGACCCAGTGGTTGAGCAGAGTTGTCTTGCCGCTACCGAGAAAGCCGGTCAGCAGGGTCACAGGGATACGAGTATCTTGCATATCGGTCATGTCGAGTCCTTACCGGTTGGCAAACAGGTCGCTGAGCCAGCGGTTTTCAAAGCGGCCGTGGGGGTCGAGCTCGGCTTTCAACGCCACGAAGTCGTTCCAGCGCGGCAGCAGGGCCGGGAAATCGTAGAGATCCATCGCCAGATGCTTGCCGAAGTGGGGGATGCCGCCAAGGGGCGCCAGCAGTTGCTGCAGCTCGCGCATCTGCTCCATGGAGCCGTTGACGAAGGTGCCGTCCGCCGCCAGATAGACCAGAAACCCGATCCAGCAGACCGACTGGCCATAAGCAGCGCTGAGCCAGGCCTCGGAAGGGCCGGTGCAACGCAGGATAAAGGGGTAGTGCAACACGCCCGGGTTGGCCTGCTGCCACGCTTGCAGGGTCTCCAGTGCCTCGTTCATGCGATTAAGCGGCACCGCCACCTCGCAGTTGATCTGGGGGGCCGGGATCCCCTTGCAGAGGATCTGGTAGACGTTGCCCACCAGATCGGAGGCATCCTTGAAGCGGCGCACCGTCTCGAAGTGCTCGCCAGCCAGCGCCTCATCCTTGGTATCTTTCGCCATCTTCTGCAAAGTGGCATCAATAGTGGCATTCATGCGGGCGTCGATATCGCCCTCCAGCAGCAGCGGCTCGCTGCCGCCGGCGCGGTAACGGGCCACCTCGTCATCGGAAGCAGGGTCCACCAGCCAGATGTGGCTCTCGCCGGTCCAGGCAAACCACCAGCTCTTCACAAAGCCATGCTCGCGGTTGAGCCGCTCGTTGTGCTCCAAGAGGAAGGGGTAATCGGTGGTGAACTTGGTGCAGCGCATGATGCGGTTAGGCACGGTGCGAAGGCGCACGTCGAGCAATATGCCGAGCATGCCCATGCCCATCACGAAGGCGCCGAAGCGCGGGTCGGTGCGATCCACCCGAATAATCTCGCCATTGGCCAGCATCACCGTCATCGCCTCTACCGCATCGCACAGGGCTGACTGATGCAGCCCCTGGCCGTGGGTGCCGGTGCTGAGCGCGCCGCCCAGGGTCTGGATGCCGATAACACCGGGGGATGCGGGCAGCATCCGCTCCATGGCAATCAGCTCGGCATAGACGGTATCGAGCGGCGTCCCCGCCTGATAGGTGACGGTATCGGCGGTCTGAGCCAACTGGCCACGCAGGTGGTGCAAATCCACCAGCAGCGCCTGACTGCCTTCGGCATAGACGCTGTGAATGGGTTCAAAAGAGAGGCCGGAGCCGATAAGGCGCAGCTTGCGCTCGGGATGTTCCCGCAGCAGCGCTTGCAACTGGTCGCGGGTTTTCGGGCGCCACACCTGATCCAGCGCCCCGAGGGGATTGGTTCTCGACCAGTTGAACAGCACCTCCCGATTACCGATCGCCTTGATGCTGTGAAATGCCTGGAACTGAACCGTCATACCGCGCCTCATCTTTTACTGACGTCAAAATGAGCGCTGATTCTACCGAAAAGCGAGTCACAAGGCATGGAAAACAAGCCCCTGCACTAGAGGGGGAATAGGGGAGAAGGTCTCTCCCCGAGCTTCAACGTGTCTGCTGAGTCAATGCCAGCAGCATGCCGAATCCGACCAGCAGCCCGCCAAACACCCGATCAATCCAGTGGCGCACCGCCAACAGCCGACCCCGCACCGAGTCGGTGGAGAAGAAGATCGCCACTGCGCTGAACCAGACGGCGTGGGCCAGCACGATAAAGGCGCCATAACCGAGCTGAACCGCCAGCGACGTCTGCGGCTGCACCACCTGCATAAACAGGCTGACGATGAAGATGGTGGTCTTGGGGTTGAGCACATTGGTCAGAAAACCGGTGCGCAGTGCCCTCAGGCTGGAGAGAGCGGGCTGAGCGACCAGCACCTCATCTGTCGCCGGTTTGGCGCGCAGCATTTTGATGCCGAGGAAGATCAGGTAGGCGGCCCCCGCCAGCTTGATGAGGTTGAACAACCAGAGCGACTGCTGGATCAGCAGGCCCACCCCGAGCAGGGTGTAGGTCACATGAACACAGACCCCGGCGGCAATGCCGAGCGCCGTCAGCACGCCGGTGCGACGGGAGAGCAGCAGGCTGTTGCGCGACACCATGGCAAAATCGGGCCCCGGGCTGATGACAGCAAAGAAGGTAATGGCCACTACGGCTAACAGTTCGGTCATGAAAAAGAGTCCTGATGCAGAGAGATATCGGCTATTTTATTTGGCATCAACACCAATAACGAACGATAACTTCTGACATGAATGGTGATAATAACTCACAGAAAGACCTCTCCCTCCCCTCCCTGACGGCACTGCGCTGTTTCGAGGTGGCGGCCCGCACCGAGCACTTCAGCCGCGCCGCCGATGAGCTGCACCTCACCCACGGTGCCGTCAGCCGTGCTGTACGCCTGCTGGAAGAGGATCTGGGGATCAGGCTGTTCGAACGGCGCCAGCGCAGGGTTTTTCTGACCGAGGCGGGCGAGCGGCTCTATCAGGCGGTCAGAGAGGGTTTAGGTGGCATCCGCCAGACCGCACAGTCACTGCGCCAGCAGAGCAAGCCCCAGTCACTGGTCATCTCCTGCGAACCCTCCCTGCTGATGCGCTGGCTGATCCCGCGCTGGCCCGCCTTTCAAGCCCTGCACCCCGAGCTGGACGTGCATCTGATGGCGGGCGGTGGCGCCCTCAGCTTTGGCAACGGCATAGACCTCACCATTCGGCGCAACGACTTTCACTGGCCTGATGACCTTTACAGCCAGCTGCTGTTTGAGGAGCAGACCGGGCCAGTCTGTCAGCCGGGCAAGGTGGCGCAGTTTTTCGAGCCACAAGGAGGGCTGCCAGCGCTGCGCCCCTCTGCCCCCCGCCTGCACACCAAGACCAGTCCCGCCGCCTGGCAAAGCTGGCTGGAACAGGCCGGGCTGAGTGCAAGCGATGAGGCGCCGACCCAGACCTTCGAACACTTTTACTTCAGCCTGCAGGCCGCCGTGGCGGGCCTTGGCATCGCCATCGGCCCCTACCGACTGGTGTGCGACGATGTCGCCGCCGGCCTGCTGGCCGCCCCGCTAGGATTCATCCCGGATGGCACCGGCTATCACCTGCTCGCCCCCGCGCCGCCCATTCCCGGCAGCCCCCATGAAAAGCTGGCGAACTGGCTGCAATCCCTGAGCAAATAGGTCACGACACCTCGCGGGCCCCACCTGCATCCCTGCCTCGCGTGTGGCCGCTGGACAGTGACGACACAGATTCAGCGGGCCCGAAAACCACTGCCATGCTCTTGCGCCGCCTGCAACAAGGCATCGACCACGATACGCACCTTGAGCGGCATGTGCTGACTCCTGGCCCAGATAACGTTGATCGGCATCTCGCCACCAGACTGGTCATTGAGCACACAGACCAGCGATCCCGCGTCCAGCTGTTCCCTGACCAGCCAGGTCGGTACCTGAACCAGCCCAAGACCAGCCAGCGCCGCTGCTCGTACGGCTTCGCCATCCCCCATCTCGTAGTGTACCGGGATATCGTAATCTTCCATTTTCCCCGCCCCGTTGCGGAGCAGCCAGCTATGACGATGTCCAGAGCGCCAGTCGATGATGCAGTCGTGCCGTGACAACTCATCCGGGGTAAGAGGAACCCCACGCCGTGCCAGATAGGCGGGCGCCCCGCAGATGACCAGCAGCTGCTCCCCCAAGCGGCGAGCAACGAGATCGGCCTGATCTTCCAGCGCACCAATCCGCACCACCAGATCGATGTTGGCCTCAATGAGATCAACCTTACGCTCGTTGAAGCTCACCGACAGATCCAGCTGTGGATGCTTGCCCGCCAGTTCCAGCAGGATCGGCAGCACATGCCTGCGACCAAACGCAGCGGGCAGATCGATGCGCACGCGCCCCGACGGGCTCTGTTTTCCTGATGCAAAGCTCTGTTCCGTCTCCTCCAGCACCTGGATGGCCTGGAGACAGCTGGCCAGATATGCCTCCCCCTCCAGGGTCAGGCTCACCCGACGGGTTGTTCTGTGCAACAGCTTGACCCCCAGTCGCGCCTCCAGCCGCACTATGCTCTTGCTCAACGCCGAACCGGTCAGCCCCAGCGCCAATGCGGCGGCGGTAAAACTGCCCGCCTGCGCCACGGCGACAAAGTGTCTGACGCTCAGAAAAGGGTCCTGCTCTGCCATCGACTCGGTCCTTGAGGGAAATAGAGATTGGAATAATAGCTACTTAATCAATCCCAAGGAATCAATCACACTGTAAACAGGTTCATTCAACGCCATCCCTGGCTTGGGGTGACCCAGAGAGCCTTAGTTCCCGACTCGCTCAGACGTTGTTTTATCACCAGACAGGAGAGACCAGATGTTGACCGTTAAACCCCTCAGTGGACAAGTTGCCTTCGTACAAGGTGGTTCGCGCGGCATCGGCGCCGCCATTGTAAAACGCCTCGCTCGCGACGGTGCCGCCGTGGCCTTCACCTACGTTTCCTCGACCAGCAAGGCAGAGGAGATAGTCGCGACCATCACAGCCGCTGGCGGCAAAGCGCTGGCCATCCGGGCCGACAGCGCAGATGCCGTGGCCGTTCAGCACGCCATCCGCCAAACCGTCACTACCTTTGGTCGACTGGACATCCTGGTCAACAACGCCGGGGTGCTGGTATGGGGCAACATTGAAGAGCTGACCATGGACGCCCTCGATCGCACCCTGGCGGTCAACATCCGCAGCGTGTTCGTGGCCTGTCAGGAGGCGGCTCACCATATGGGCAAGGGGGGGCGCATCATCAACATCGGCAGCACCAATGCTGACCGCATCCCCATGGCGGGAGGGGCTGTCTACGCCATGAGCAAATCGGCACTGGTCGGCTTGACCAAGGGCATGGCACGGGATCTGGGCCCGCGGGGCATCACGGTGAATAACGTGCAGCCAGGCCCGGTTGATACCGATATGAACCCGGCTGACGGGGAATCGGCGGCGCAGCTCAAGGGGATGATAGCGCTGGCCCGTTACGGCAAGGATGAGGAGATCGCCAGCTTCGTCGCCTATCTGGCAGGGCCCGAAGCGGGCTATATCACTGGCGCCAGCCTGACTATTGATGGCGGTTTCTCTGCCTGACCCGTCGTTTTAGGCTACACAAAAAAGCCCCTGCACTTGCCGGGGCTTGATAACAGGGCGAGTTGCGGCGGCACAGGTCGCGATGCCGCCACAGTGGCAAGGCTGATTCAGGCTGGCTCAAGCCTCCCCTCGACTGGCGAAGCCTCCTGCGCCAGCAGCTCCTCGCAAAACTGGCGCAACGGCATTGGGCGGGCAAACAGGTAGCCCTGCAGATAATCGACCCCCTTGGCCCTGAGGTAATCAGCCTGACGTTCGGTCTCCACCCCTTCCGCCACCAGCGCCAGTCCGAGTCGGGTGGCCAGGTCGATCACGTTGTCCACGATATGTTCCGAGAGCGACTCGGTGCCGATGCGGGCGATAAAAGATTTGTCGATCTTGAGGTAATCCACATGAAACTGCTGCAAGTAAGCCAGGCTGGAGTGGCCGGTGCCGAAGTCGTCGATGGCGAGTTTAACCCCCATCTCGTCCAGCTGGCGAAACAGGGAGAGCGTCTGGGGATCGGACATCAGCAGCTCCCGCTCGGTCAGCTCCAGCACCAGAACTACCTTGCCCGGCGCAAAGTGGCCGAGGAAGGTGCGGCACTCGGCCAGCAGGGCAAAATCGTGGCAATGGGCCGCGCTGATGTTGAAGCTGATATGAAAGCCATCGGGCAACTGCGCCTGAACCCGATTCAACCTTGTAGCAACCAGCTTCATGATATGGGTGGTCATGGGGACGATCAGTCCCGACTCTTCCGCTTGCGGGATAAAGAGGTCGGGCCGGATCACCCCTTCATTGGCATGTTGCCAGCGCATCAGCACCTCTGCCCCCATCATCTTGCCATCGTGGCTGGCAATCTGCGGCTGCAGATAGGGAACAAACTCCTTGGCTCGCAGGGCACGTCGCAGCTCATCCGTCGGCGAGCCGGGGCGCCCCAGCACCCACCACACCAGCCAGGCCAGCAGCGTAGAGGTTGCGGCCAACCACAGCAGCGCCTGATGCCTGGCGTCCCACAGCGATTTCCAGTAGATCGGCATGGCATAACCGGCGTGAATGGTGAAAGGATAATGGGATGAGCCGAGGGCGAGACTGGTTCTGCGATGCAGGGTGGGCGCTTCATTGAGATAGCGACCCGACGCGTCGAGCCAGGCCGACCCCACCTGCAGATAGAGGGCGCTGGACTTGCCACTCAGAGAGAGCATGAAGCTGAGCTGGGTGCTGTCGATGGCGCTCAATGCGGCATTCCTGCCCTGTTTGGTTCGCACCACTATCAACGGGTGATTCTGCCGCACCCGATTGCCACTCATCAGCAACAGCTTATTGCCGGTATAGATCGACCTGTCATCGGCATCACTCACCGCGCCGAACAGGGAGGTACAGCTGATGATGCCGTCGCGCACCAGATTGACCGAACGCAGAAAGGGCTCGATGGCCACCTTTTTGCGCAATACCAGCAGGTTTTCGTCACAGGGCGCATTGACCAGTGGCAATACCGAGCGATTGGCCTGTTCCGCATGATCCAGCATCGCCTCCAGCAGGGTTCTGGCCTTGTGGGCCGAGGCGCTGGAGTCCGCTTTCAGATCCTGCATATAGTTGCTGTGGATGATCCAGCCGCCCGCCAGCAGTGGCAGGACGAAGACCAGCAAGGCGCCGCCGAAGCGTAACCGGGTTCGGGAAAGATCGATCCTGAACAAAAACATAAAGAACCACGCCGCAATTCGTCGGGCCAGCCAACGCAAGCACCCAGTGAACAGATATCCACTTTCCCTCGATAACGATGCCCCATCATTACCGCACATAACCGAACAACATAACCCAAAGCGTTTATAAAACGAACCACCAAGCAGGTGGTTGGATCTCTCTAGCAAGGATCGTGCAAACAATCTTCAAAAAAGACGGTGAATAACACACAAATAAATAATGCCGCGTAAATACGCGGCATTATTGGCTTCTTATCGCGCAAATCGCGCAAGAACTCCGTTAAACGGCTTGCTGCAGGATCACCGCATCGGCCTTCTTGGTGTAGGAGGCGATCTCGTTGAAGTTGAGGTAGCGGTAAGTATCTGCCGCAGTGGCATCCAGCGCCTTGGCGTACTGCAGGTACTCCGCCACGGTCGGGATCTTGCCGAGGATGGCGGCAACAGCGGCCAGCTCCGCAGAGGCCAGGTAGACGTTGGCCCCCTTGCCCAGACGGTTCGGGAAGTTACGGGTGGAGGTAGAGACCACGGAGGCCCCTTCCGCAACCCGCGCCTGGTTACCCATGCAGAGGGAACAACCCGGGATCTCGATGCGGGCACCGACGCGACCAAAGATGCCGTAGTAGCCCTCTTCGGTCAGCTGATCCTTGTCCATCTTGGTAGGCGGCGCGATCCACATGCGGGTCGGCAGCTCGCCCTGATACTTCTCGAGCAGTTTGCCGGCGGCGCGGAAGTGGCCGATGTTGGTCATGCAGGAACCGATGAACACCTCGTCGATCTTGTCGCCAGCCACGTCGCTCAGCAGACGGGCGTCGTCCGGATCGTTCGGCGCACACAGGATTGGCTCCTTGATGGTGGCCAGATCGATCTCGATGATTTCGGCGTACTCGGCATCCTTGTCCGCTTCCATCAGGGTCGGGTTGGCCAGCCACTCTTCCATCCCCTTGATGCGGCGGGTAATGGTGCGCACGTCGCCGTAACCTTCGGAGAGCATCCACTTCAGCATGACGATGTTGGACTTCAGATACTCGATGATCGGCTCTTTATCCAGCTTGATGGTGCAACCTGCGGCGGAACGCTCGGCACTAGCGTCAGCCAGCTCGAACGCCTGCTCTACCTTCAGGGTCGGCAGACCTTCGATCTCGAGGATACGGCCGGAGAAGATGTTCTTCTTGCCTGCTTTCTCGACGGTCAGCAGCCCTTTCTGGATGGCGGCGTAGGGGATGGCATGGACCAGATCACGCAAGGTGATGCCCGGTTGCAGCTCACCCTTGAAGCGCACCAGCACGGATTCCGGCATGTCCAGTGGCATCACGCCAGTAGCGGCGGCGAAAGCCACCAGACCGGAGCCCGCCGGGAAGGAGATGCCGATGGGGAAACGGGTGTGGGAGTCACCACCGGTACCCACGGTATCCGGCAGCAGCATGCGGTTCAGCCAGGAGTGGATGACGCCGTCACCCGGACGCAGAGAGACACCGCCGCGGTTCATGATGAAGTCCGGCAGGGTGTGATGGGTCTGCACGTCGATGGGCTTGGGATAGGCCGCTGTGTGGCAGAAGGACTGCATGGTCAGATCGGCGGAGAAGCCGAGACAGGCCAGATCTTTGAGCTCGTCGCGGGTCATCGGGCCCGTGGTGTCCTGGGAGCCGACCGTGGTCATCTTGGGTTCGCAGTAAGTACCCGGGCGGATGCCTTTCACGCCACACGCCTTGCCCACCATCTTCTGGGCCAAGGTGAAGCCTTTGCCGGTATCGGCCACCGGCTGCGGGCGGCGGAATACGGTGGAGAACGGCAGACCCAGCGCTTCGCGGGCCTTGTCGGTCAGGCCGCGACCAATGATCAGCGGAATACGGCCACCGGCGCGCACTTCGTCGATCAGCACGTCGGTTTTCAGTTCAAACTGCGCCAGCACCTGCTCGGTGCCGTGCTTGCAGATCTTGCCGGCAAACGGGTAGATGTCGATGACGTCACCCATTTCCAGCTTGGAAACGTCCACCTCGATGGGCAGGGCGCCGGCATCTTCCATGGTGTTGAAGAAGATAGGGGCAATCTTGCCACCCAGCACAACGCCACCGGCGCGCTTGTTCGGCACGAACGGAATGTCATCGCCCATAAACCAGAGCACCGAGTTGGTGGCAGATTTACGGGAAGAGCCGGTACCGACCACGTCACCCACGTAAGCCAGCGGGAAACCTTTCTCTTTCAGCGCATCGATGGTCTTGATGGGGCCAATGGCGCCGTCTTTGTCAGGAGTGATGCCTGGACGAGCGTTCTTCAGCATCGCCAGCGCGTGCAGCGGAATATCCGGGCGGGACCAGGCGTCCGGCGCAGGAGATAGGTCGTCGGTGTTGGTTTCGCCGGTCACCTTGAACACGGTGACGGTGATCTTCTCGGCCAGTTCAGGGCGGGAGAGGAACCACTCGGCATCGGCCCAGGATTGCATCACCTGCTTGGCGTGCGCATTGCCCGCCTTGGCCTTCTCTTCCACGTCGTGGAAGGAGTCAAACATCAGCAGGGTGTGGGAGAGGCCCTTGGCGGCAAGAGGAGCCAAAGTCGCATCGTCCAGCAGGTCGATCAGCGGTTGGATGTTGTAACCACCCTGCATGGTGCCCAGCAGCTCAACGGCTTGCGCGGCGGTCAGGATGGGAGAGTGGGCTTCGCCCTTGGCGACGGCAGTAAGGAAACCGGCTTTGACATAGGCCGCTTCATCAACACCGGGGGGAATACGGGAGGACAACAGCTCTTTCAGAAAATCTTCTTCACCAGCGGGCGGGTTCTTGAGCAGTTCGACCAGGGCGGCGACCTGCTCTGCATCCAGAGGTTTGGCAACCACGCCCTCGGCGGCACGTTCTGCGACGTGTTTACGGTATGTTTCAAGCACGACTAATTCCTCTTTGGTCTTTTTTTGGGGTTCGCCCAGGCTCGCGGCGATCGTCCTTGCGGGACACCCCGTAGGGTGCTCCCCACTATATAAGTTTTAACGACTAATTAAAATCCAAACCCTGTTCACTTATTCACCACAAAATCGTAACCAATTAAACAGACTGGTATTTTTTGAAAATTAATTGGCCAGCCACAACCATAGTTAACAAATTAGCATCAATTCGGCATTATTCGAACGTACTGCCCAATTGCAGATAAAAGACGTCATTGCCCCCCTCCGCCATGCCGTAGCCGAGGAACACCGGGCCGAGGAAGCTCTCCACCCCGACATACACAGAACCGGCGGTAAACGAGCTATCCAGACTGATATCCGCCCCCTTGTTCCAGACCCCGCCCTGCTCCAGAGATCCACCGAGATAGAGCGGCACCTTGAGGGCACCGAAGTCGTTGTCCGCCACCCGATAGATGTAGCGCAGGCCGCCAAACAGGCTGTAGCGACCGCTCAGCTGGTAGCGCTGGAAACCGGAGAGGTGGAACAGCCCCCCCAGATCCTGGATATAGAGCGGGATGCTCTCTTCACTGCCCGAGCCACCACCATCGAGGATCAGGTTGAGGCTGTGTCTGTCCCAGGACCAGGGTTTGACCATGGAGAGGCGATAGTTCCACCCCTCGCTACGGGAGGCCTGGAAGCCATCCCCATCCAGATTGACGTGGGAGTAGCCCATCTTCACATCCCATTTGACCCCCTGATAGGGGAAATAGCTGCTGTCCAGGGTGTCGTGTTCGAAGCGGGCATAGGGCCCCCATGCCGTGGCATCCCCTTGCAGCTCTTTGACGTTCTTGATCTCGATACTGCCTGTCTGCCCTTCCAGCCCCATCGACAGGCGACTCCAGGGCTGACGATTCCAGCCTACCGCCAGATCGGCGCTGAAGAAGGAGTACTCGGCATCGAGATAGGTGAACAGCGGATCGTCCGGATCCGGGTTGAAGAGGCTTCTCTGGGTCTGGTCATAGGCCAGGCTCGCCTCGCCATAGAAGGTCTGGGAGGGTTCCAGCGGGGTATAGAAGTCGGTCTTGATATGCTTGGCCGTGCCCAGTGACGCCTCGGTCAACCACTCGGCCCCCCAGTCATTGACGTTGGTGAGGGTATAGGACATGCCGACGTTGTAGTTGGAGGTGTTCTCGAAGTCGTCGGAGAAGCCGAACTGGAAGTTGAGGTAGCCCGGCCCCCAGTTCTTCTCGCTGGCATCCACCACCAGCACGTTCTCCCCGTCGCGCTCCTCCACCTCATAGGTGATGCGATCGAACGACTCCAGCGCATAGAGCCGGCGAATGCCTGCCTCCAGGCTCTCGTTGGTCTGGATCTTGTCTGGCCGCACTTTCAGCATGGCGCGCACCGTCTCGTCGGAGAGGCGCGACTTGTTGATGATCTCCACCTTGTCGATGAAGTAGGCGGGCTGACCGCTGCGCTCGGCACGGCGGCTCAGCTTCTGGTTGCGATAGGCGTTGTACTGCGCCTTGGTGAGCGATAACCGGTCGAGTTGCAGCGACGCCTTGTCCGCCGCTGCTTCACCCAACTTGATCCCCTCCGGCATCCGGGTAAAGTCGGCGATCCCCATATCGCCAAACTCGGGGGCGAGCAGGATATCCTTGGGCCCCATCAGCGCCTTCTGCTTGTCGGTGCCGACCTGGGTCATATAGGTAGTGAGTTGGTCAATCATCGCCAACCCTGACTTGAGGGATTCACGGGTGCGCAACTTGGCGCTGATATCCACCGCGATCACCACGTCGGCCCCCATCGCCTTGGCGACATCCACCGGCATGTTGTTGACGCTGCCGCCGTCCGCCAGGATGTGGCCCTCCCACTCCACCGGCTTGAGTGCGCCGGGGATCGACATGGAAGCCTGCATCGCCTTGGCCAGACTACCGTGATCCAGCACGAAAGGCGTCACCGTCTCCATGTCGGTTGCCATGGCGCGGTAGGGGATCGGCAGATCGTCGAAACTCTCCTGCACCGGCAGGTTGGAGGTAGCCCCACGCAGCAGGCTGGCCATGGATTGCCCCTGAAAGAAACCGTCCGGCAGCTGGGTAGTGTCGCCATTCACCCCGATGTCGGTACGCAGCTGATACTGCTCGTTCTGCTGCTTCTTGCGCAGCGACAGCTCGTCACGACCGACCTTGTCCTGATACCCCTTGTTCCAGTCGATGGCGAGCGTCATGCGCTCCACCTCCTCGGCACTGAGCCCCATGGCGTACATGCCCGCCACATAGGAGCCCATGCTGGTACCGACGATGATGTCGACCGGGATCCGTTTCTGCTCCAGCACCTTGAGAATGCCGATATGGGCCGACCCCTTGGCGCCGCCGCCGCTGAGCACCACCGCAATTTTCGGGCGCTCCCCTGCTGCCGCCATGGCCAGCAGCGGGCAGGCCGCCAGCATCACCAAAAGCAGACGGGTCCATCCCGCACCTAAGCTGCGCATCATATTTTCCATATTATTCAGAGGGTCAGTCACCAAGGATGGCCTCTACTATAAGGGGCCGGGCAGTTAGCGCAACCGGCAATCCGTATCCCGAATGGCCTGCACGCCGGAGGAGCGAGCCGCCGCCGCTGTGAGCGCAAACGTAATCCGCAAATAAAGGGTCACCAGCCTCATGGGCGGGGCTGCGCTGCCGCTAATATGAGAGTCGTCAATCCTCAACCTTTTGAGCACCTTTATGCTGGCAACCCTCACGCTTAAACAGAAAATACTGGCTACGGTCACCCTGGCGGTGGTCGTCTCCTGCCTGCTGGTGGGCTACTTCAGTCAACGCTCGGCCCAGCAGTTGATCGAAAACCGGATGTTCGAACAGGAGCTGCCCAACCTGACCCAACGGATCAGCAAGGAGATCGAGCAGGATCTCCACGGTATCGCCCAGGCTGCCCGCCAACTGGCCACCGACCGCTTCATTCTCGACTGGGTGGATCGGGGCATGCCCAAAGAGCAGGAGCCGATCCTCATTAACCAGCTCAAGGATGTGGCCAACCAGTACGGTCTGGTAACCGCCTCCTTCGCCGATCGCCAGAGTGCCGCCTACTACAACCAGGATGGCTTCCTGCGCAACCTGACCCCTACGCAGGATGCCTGGTTCTATGACTACACCAAGAGCCAGAAGGAGATGACCCTCAGCATCTTCCGCGAGAGCAACGGCGAGGTGAAGCTGTTCGTAAACTTCCAGCAGCTCAACGGTCGCGGGCTGGCGGGCTTTGCCAAATCCCTCGATACCATGGTGACCATGGTCGCCAACTTCCGGCTGGAAGAGAGCGGCATCGTCTTTATGGTCGATGGCAGCGGCAAGGTGAAGCTGCACCCCGAGGCCAACCGCATCGAACGCGATACGCTGGGCGGCATCGCCAGCGGTGATACCGGCAGCCTGCTGGCCAAACGCCCCTTTGCCGTTATCAACGCCGAAGTCAATGGCGAGCCTATGGTACTGGCCAGCAGCTATATCCCGTTGCTCGACTGGTATCTGGTGGCCCAGGTGCCGCAAGCCGAGATCTATGCCGAGCTGGATCAGACCCGCAACGAGATCCTGATGATCTCGCTGGTGATTGCGCTGGCCATGGGGCTGATGGGGATGCTGCTGGCTGGCTCGGTCAGCCGTCCGCTCAACGAACTGGCCCGCCTGTTCAAGGAGCTGGGCAGCGGCGATGGGGATCTCACCCAGCGCCTCAAGGTGGAGGGGCGTGACGAGCTGAGTCAGGTCGCCACCGGCTTCAACAACTTCGTCGCCAAAATCCACGGCTCCATCGAGCAGGTGGCAGAGAACTCCCGCCAGCTCGCCGACACCGCCAACGAGGTGGCCAACAAGGCGCAACTGACCCAGCACAACTGTACTGCACAGCGTGACCGCACCGTGCAGGTGGCAACGGCCATCCACGAGATGGGTGCCACGGTGAGCGAGATCGCCGGTAACGCTTCGCTGGCAGCCGAAGTAGCCAGACAGGCCAACGATCAGGCCGATGCGGGGGCTGTGGTGGTGGCGCAGGCGCGCCACGGCATCGTCGGCCTCTCCGGCGAAATTGAGCAGGTGGCCGGGGTCATAGAATCGCTGGCGAGCCAGACCGACTCCATCGGCAGCATCCTCGAAACCATCCGCAGCATCTCGGAGCAAACCAACCTGCTGGCACTGAACGCCGCCATCGAGGCCGCTCGCGCCGGTGAACAGGGTCGCGGCTTCGCCGTGGTAGCGGATGAGGTGCGCAATCTGGCCAACCGCTCCGCCGCCTCGACCGCCGAGATCCAGGGGATGATCAACCGCTTGCAGGAGCAGAGTGCCCGCGCCGTCAGCGCCATGGCGCAGGGGCGTAACCAGAGTCTGGAGGTGGTGAGCCAGGCCGATGAGGCCAACGCCGCCCTCGGCCAGATCACCGCCCACATCACCCAGATCAACGACATGAATATCCAGGTCGCCACCGCCACCGAGGAGCAGTCGAGCGTGGTTGGCGAGATCAACCGCAACGTGGAAGATATCAACCAGCTCACCATGGAGACCGCCGACATCGCCCACCAGCTGACCGAGTCCAGCCGCAGCCTGCAGCAGCTCTCCGGTCAACTCGACAAGCTGGTCGGCAACTTCCGTCTGTAGTCTGTCATCCCACTCCTGAAGACTCACCAGAGGGCGCTGCGGCGCCCTCTGTCATAGCCACGGCAAACGGTGACGCACGGCCATTGAAACGCCGTTATGCGGCTCTCGAAATGCCTCATAATCAGGGAAATATGAGGAGGAGTTATGGGCAAGCTGATCGTAATGATATTGCTGGGGGGCGTGCTCGGCGCTTGCAGCAGCGGGCCGGTACGGGTACACGGGGCGGATGTCAGCGTGGACGATACCCGGATCCGGGTCAGTGACGGCAGTGGTGGCTATGGCACCTTCTGCCCGCCGGGGCAGGCCAAGAAGGGGCGCTGCTAACCGGACTCCGAAGGCCAGATAGCAAAAAGCCGCTCATTCGAGCGGCTTTTTTATCCAAGCTGAGAAGAAAATTACTTTTTCTTCTTGGCCTTGGCGTTGGGCAGGTCGGTGATGGAGCCTTCGAACACTTCGGCAGCCAGACCCACAGACTCGTGCAGAGTCGGGTGAGCGTGGATGGTCAGCGCGATATCTTCGGCGTCAGCACCCATCTCGATGGCCAGACCGATTTCACCCAGCAGTTCACCGCCGTTGGTACCCACGATGGCACCACCGATGACGCGGCCGCTCTCCTTGTCGAAGATCAGCTTGGTCATGCCGTCGGAGCAATCAGAGGCAATGGCGCGACCGGAAGCAGCCCACGGGAAGGTGGCGACTTCAAAGTTCAGACCTTGTTGCTTGGCCTCTTTCTCGGTCAGACCGACCCATGCCATCTCTGGCTCGGTGTAGGCGATGGACGGGATCACTTTCGGGTCGAAGTAGTGCTTCTTGCCAGCGATCACTTCGGCGGCGACGTGACCTTCGTGCACACCTTTGTGCGCCAGCATCGGCTGACCCACGATGTCACCGATGGCGTGGATGTGCGCCACGTTGGTACGCAGCTGCTTGTCCACCTCGATGAAACCGCGCTCGGTCACGGCAACGCCAGCCTTCTCGGCATCCAGCATCTTGCCATTCGGCACACGGCCTACGGCAACCAGCACGTTGTCGTAACGAACCGGCTCGGCCGGGGCGTGCTTGCCTTCGTAGGAGACGTACAGGCCGTCTTCACGGGCTTCAACTGCGGTGACCTTGGTCTCCAGCATGATGTTGAATTTCTTGGCCACACGCTTGGTGTAGATCTTGACGATGTCTTTGTCGGCAGCCGGTACCAGCTGGTCGGCAAATTCCACCACGTCGATCTCGGAACCCAGAGAGGAGTAAACGGTACCCATCTCCAGACCGATGATGCCGCCACCGATAACCAGCAGTTTGCCAGGAACGGTTGTCAGCTCCAGCGCATCGGTAGAGTCCCATACGCGCGGGTCATCGTGGGGGATGAACGGCAGCTTCACCGGACGGGAACCGGCAGCGATGATGGCGTTGTCGAAGGTCACGGTGGTCTTGCCTTCTTCGCCGGTCACTTCCAGGGTGTTCGGGCCGGTAAATTTACCGAAGCCGTTAACAACCTGAACCTTACGCATCTTGGCCATGCCAGCCAGACCGCCGGTCAGCTGGTTGATGACCTTCTCTTTCCACAGACGGATCTTGTCGATGTCGGTCTTGGGTTCGCCGAAGACGATGCCGTGCTCGGCCAGCGCCTTGGCTTCTTCAATCACTTTGGCGACGTGCAGCAGCGCCTTGGAGGGGATGCAGCCCACGTTCAGGCAGACGCCACCCAGGGTGGAGTAACGCTCGACGATAATAGTATCCAGACCCAGATCGGCTGCACGGAAAGCAGCGGAATAACCGGCAGGGCCAGCACCCAGTACTACGACCTGGGTTTTGATTTCTTTACTCATCATGACCTCTTTGTCGTTCTTATATCCCCGGACAGCGCAGTCTTATGCCTTCTTTTCGTTGTAAAACAAGAGGCCGCTGCAGCCGTGAAAAAACGGGGCAAGTTTACGATCATGTTAATGAAATGAGAAGTAAAAAGGGCAGGCTCTGGGCCCGCCCTCTCACTTACAGGACCAGTCGACGAATGTCGGACAGCACGCCGTTCATGGTGGTGATGAAGCGAGCTCCATCGGCACCATCGATCACGCGGTGGTCGTAGCTCAGAGCCAGCGGCAGCATCAGGCGCGGCGCGAACTCTTTGCCGTTCCACTTCGGCTTCATCTCGGATTTGGAGACACCGAGGATAGCCACTTCCGGCGCGTTGACGATCGGGGTAAAGCTGGTACCGCCGATGCCACCCAGGCTGGAGATGGTGAAGCAACCGCCCTGCATGTCGGCAGCGGTCAGCTTGCCGGCACGAGCCTTCTTGGAGATCTCGGCCAGATCGCGAGACAGCTCCATGATGCCCTTCTTGTTAACATCGCGCACCACGGGCACAACCAGACCGTTGGGGGTATCAACCGCCACACCGATGTGGATGTACTTCTTCATGATCAGCTTGCTGCCATCTTCGGACAGGGAGCTGCAGAAGCGCGGGTGAGCTTCCAGCGCCTTGGCGGCGGCTTTCAGGATGAACACCAGCGGGGTGATCTTCACGTCTGCCTTCTGCTTCTCGAGCATCGCATTCTGCTCTTTGCGGAACGCTTCCAGCTCGGTGGTATCGGCTTCGTCGAACTGGGTGACATGAGGGATCATGACCCAGTTGCGGTGCAGGTTCGGCCCAGAGATCTTCTGGATGCGGGTCAGCTCGACCTCTTCCACATCACCGAACTTGCTGAAGTCTACTTTCGGCCACGGCAGTACGCCCAGACCGTTGCCACCGGCCACGCCGGCAGAGGCAGGAGCGGACTCGGCACGCTTGATGGCATCCTTCACGTAGGCTTGTACGTCTTCTTTGACGATACGGCCCTTGCGACCGGAGGCTTTCACCTTGGCCAGGTTGACGCCGAACTCGCGCGCCAGACGGCGTACCGCCGGAGAGGCGTGTACGTAAGCGTCGTTGGCAACGAAATCGGAAGAGGCTGCAGCCTGAGCAACCGGAGCCGGAGCAGCAGCAACGGGTGCAGCAGCGACCGGAGCGGCAGCTTGAGCAACCGGCGCGGCGACAGGCGCAGCGCCAGCCACTTCGAACACCATGATCAGGGAACCGGTGGAGACCTTGTCACCCGCCTTCACCTTGATCTCTTTGACCACACCGGCGAACGGCGCAGGCACTTCCATGGAGGCCTTGTCACCTTCCACGGCGATCAGGGACTGGTCGGCTTCAACCTTGTCACCAACAGCAACCATGATCTCGGTGACTTCGACTTCATCGCCACCGATATCCGGTACGTTGACGTCTTTCGCGCCAGCAGCAACCGGGGCGGCGGCAGGAGCTGCAGCCTGAGCCGGTGCAGCAGCAACGGCAGGAGCCGCGCCAGCCACTTCAAATACCATTACCAGAGAGCCGGTAGAAACCTTGGCGCCAGCGGCAACCTTGATCTCGACCACGCGACCGGCAAACGGCGCAGGCACTTCCATGGAGGCCTTGTCACCTTCCACGGCGATGATGGATTGGTCGGCTTCAACCATGTCGCCCACGGCAACCATGATCTCGGTGACTTCAACTTCGTCACCACCGATGTCCGGTACATTGACATCTTTGCGAGCGGCAGCGACCGGTGCGGCAGCCGGAGCTGCAGCAACAGGAGCGGCCACTTCTGCAGGTGCAGCAGCGCCTTGCGCTTCAAAGATCATGATCTGGGAACCGGTGGCAACCTTGTCACCTACCTTGATCAGGATCT
Organism: Aeromonas allosaccharophila; assembly: GCF_016026615.1. Lineage (NCBI taxonomy): Bacteria > Pseudomonadati > Pseudomonadota > Gammaproteobacteria > Aeromonadales > Aeromonadaceae > Aeromonas > Aeromonas allosaccharophila. The sequence goes on from NZ_CP065745.1 coordinate 3,067,189, forward strand.
CTTTGACGATACCGGCGGACGGGGCCGGTACTTCCATGGAGGCCTTGTCGCCTTCTACCGCGATGATGGACTGGTCCAGCTCGACCTTGTCACCCACGGCCACCATGATCTCGGTGACTTCAACTTCATCGGCGCCGATATCCGGCACCATAATCTGTTTGGACATTGTGCTTTATCCTCTTGCGTCGATCCGCGTAACTGGCTGATGCCGCCACGCACATCTCGCGTTAACCGTTTTAAACCCTGGCAGGGTCGCGCCGCATGACGGCGCGCCCCTTGATCCACTTACGCGTACAGCGGGTTGATCTTGTCGGCATCGATGCCGTACTTGGCGATGGCATCGGCCACAACCTGCTTGTCGATCTCGCCGCGCTTGGCCAGCTCGGTCAGGGCAGCAACCACCACGTAGAACTCGTTCACTTCGAAGTGACGACGCAGGTTGGCACGGCTGTCGGAACGGCCGTAACCGTCGGTACCCAGCACGCGGTAGTTCTCGGTCGGAACGAAGGCGCGAACCTGGTCGGCGAAGGACTTCATGTAGTCGGTCGCAGCGATGGTGGCTTCGGAACCCAGTACCTGAGCGATGTACGGTACGCGAGCTTCGGCGGTCGGGTGCAGCATGTTCCAGCGATCCGCATCCTGACCATCACGAGCCAGCTCGTTGAAGGAGGTGACGCTGAACACGTCGGAGCCCACGCCATATTCGCTTGCCAGGATCTGGGCAGCAGTGCGCACGTGACCCAGGATGGAACCACAACCCAGCAGCTGCACTTTCGCCTTGGCACCGGCGACGGATTCCAGCTTGTAGATACCCTTGCGGATGCCTTCCTCGGCGCCTTCCGGCATGGCCGGCATGGCGTAGTTCTCGTTCAGGGTGGTGATGTAGTAGAACACGTTCTCCGGGTTCTCACCGTACATGCGGCGCAGGCCGTCCTGTACGATCACCGCCACTTCATAGGCGTAGGACGGGTCGTAGGAGATGCAGTTCGGGATGGTGCCGGCCAGGATGTGGCTGTGACCATCTTCGTGCTGCAAGCCCTCTCCGTTAAGAGTGGTACGACCGGAGGTTGCACCCAGCAGGAAGCCACGGGCTTGCTGGTCACCGGCTGCCCACGCCATGTCGCCGATCCGCTGGAAGCCGAACATGGAGTAGTAGATGTAGAACGGGATCATCGGGCAGTCGTTGGTGCTGTAAGAGGTCGCAGCAGCCAGCCAGGAGGACATGGCGCCCAGCTCGTTGATACCGTCTTGCAGAACCTGACCCTGCTTGTCTTCCTTGTAGTAGGAGACGATGTCGCGGTCTTGCGGAGTGTATTGCTGACCGTGCGGGCTGTAGATACCGATCTGGCGGAACAGACCTTCCATACCGAAGGTACGGGCTTCGTCAGCCAGGATCGGCACAATGCGCTTGCCGATGGACTTGTCTTTCAGCATCACGTTCAGGGAACGCACGAACGCCATGGTGGTGGAGATTTCGCGCGCCTGCTCACCCAACAGCGGGCCGAAGGCATCCAGCGCCGGGATTTCCAGCTTGGTGGTGCTTTCGCGCAGACGGGTCGGCAGATAGCCTTTCAGGGCAGCGCGACGGTCGTGCAGGTATTTGTGCTCGGCAGAACCGGCTTCGATCTTCAGGTAAGGCAGATCGGCCAGCTGCTCGTCGGCCACCGGCAGGTTGAAGCGGTCACGCAGGTGACGCACGGAGTCCAGCTCCATCTTCTTGACCTGGTGAGCGATGTTCTTGCCTTCAGCCGCTTCACCCATGCCGTAACCCTTGATGGTCTTGGCCAGAATAACAGTCGGCTTGCCCTTGGTCTGGGTCGCCTTGTTGAACGCAGCGAACAGTTTGCGGGGATCGTGACCGCCGCGGTTCAGAGCGAAAATTTCCTCGTCGGTCATATCTTTGACCAGCGCGGCAGTTTCCGGATAACGGTTGAAGAAGTGCTCGCGGATGTAGCCACCGTCGCGGGACTTCATGGTCTGGTAGTCACCATCCACGGTCTCGTTCATCAGCTGGATCAGCTTGCCGGAAGTGTCTTTCTTCAGCAGCTCATCCCACTTGCGACCCCAGATGACCTTGGTGACATCCCAACCGGCGCCAGCGAACAGGCCTTCCAGCTCGTTGATGACCTTGCCGTTACCGACAACCGGACCATCCAGACGCTGCAGGTTGCAGTTGACCACGAACACCAGATTGTCGAGCTTTTCACGCACGGCAACGGTCAGGGCGCCTTTGGCTTCCGGCTCATCCATCTCGCCGTCACCCAGGAAGGCGTAAACGGTCTGCTCGGAGCAATCCTTGATACCACGGTCGGTCAGGTACTTCAGGAAGCGAGCCTGATAGATGGCGGCGATGGGGCCCAGCCCCATGGATACGGTCGGGAACTGCCAGAAGTCCGGCATCAGTTTCGGGTGCGGATAGGAAGGGATACCCTTGCCGTCCACTTCCTGACGGAAGTTGTCCAGCTGCTCTTCGGTCAGACGACCTTCAGCGAAGGCGCGAGCATAGATGCCCGGGGAGATGTGACCCTGGAAGTAAACCAGGTCACCACCATCCTTCTCGTTGCGAGCACGGAAGAAGTGGTTGAAGCAGACATCATAGATGGTCGCAGAAGAAGCGAAGGAAGACATGTGACCACCCAGGTCCAGGTCTTTCTTGGACGCGCGCAGCACGATCATCATGGCGTTCCAGCGGATGATGGCGCGAATGCGGCGCTCCATCTCCAGGTCGCCCGGGTAGTCCGGCTCGTCGCTGGACGGGATGGTGTTGATGTAATCGCGATTTGCCTTGGCAGCCACGTCCACACCGCTTACACGGGCTTTCTCGGCCAACTGTTCAAGGATGAACTGAGCGCGTTGCGGACCCTCTTCACGCAGCAGGGATTCCAGAGAGGCAAGCCACTCCAGCGTTTCTATCGGGTCCACATCGTTCTTCAGGATATCAGACATGGCTGGTTCCTATTTTGTTGTGATTGCACGGCATTGCACGGCAAAAGGCGCAAGCATTCGACAATAAAGCCTTGTGGGATTAGTTTTCCTGCTGACGGATCCGACGCATGGATCGCTGGATCCGGCTGTCTTCCCTCTGCATATCCAACAAGGTGTCCTCGATAAAGGCCAGATGCTCATGACAAGCTGTTCTGGCCCGCTCCGGAGCCCCCGAAAGAATAGCCTCGATCAGATTCGCGCGATGGCGACGTATCTTGGCTACCACTCCCGGGCGGCGATTCAAAATCTCGTTATTCTGCAGAATGTTCTGCTCGAGCATCGGGCTCATGGCCCGCAGCAGGTGCAGCAGCACCACGTTGTGGGACGCCTCGGCCACCGCCAGATAGAACTGGGTCACGGCTGCCGATTCGGCCACCAGCGAGCCCGACTGGCCCGCCTCTTCGATGGCGGTTTGCACCTGACGAATGCGCTCGAAATCAGACCCGGTTCCCCGCAAGGCCGCGTAGTAGGCACAGATGCCTTCCAGCGCATGGCGAAACTCCAGCAGGTCATACCGGGCTTCCGGGTGGGTACTGAGCAGTTCGAACAGGGGATCGGCCATCCCCTTGCTCAGGGCATTCTGCACGTAAGTGCCGCCGCCCTGACGGCGATAAAGCAACCCGCGCGCTTCCAGCCGCTGGATGGCTTCGCGCAGCGAGGGGCGCGATACCTGAAACTGGATGGCGAGTTCCCGCTCGGGAGGCAATTTCTGCCCCGGCTGCAGGCTGCCTTCCAGAATCATCTGTTCCAGCTCGGCGACAATGGAGTCGGCCAACTTGGGTTGCGTAATCTTGCGATAGGGCATGAGGCTACTTTGTTAAATTGGTATTACCAATTTCATGGATGGGGCGAAAATTAGCAGAGCCCTTTTGAAAAGTCCACCCAAAAGATGATCTGAGTCAAGAATCACCCCCACCACTTAAGGGGTAAAACAGGGCAAACATGATTTAGCTCATAGAAAATGGTCTGACCAATATTCTTGACGGCGCTCACAAATAACATTTGCGCAACCAGAGACGAAAATGGCCTGCCAGATCGGCAAGCCATTGATTTTAAAATCCAAACTAAATTTGAATAATTACTTTAGCTGTTTAGCAGCTGCCGGTAGTAATCCCACTGAAAACTGGCTCCGGGATCCGTCTTGCGCCCTGGTGCGATGTCACAATGGCCGACAATTTTTTCATGGGTGATAGCCGGATAGCGCTCTGAGATGGCTCGGGTGAGCCCCGCCAGCGCCCGGTACTGGGCCTCGGTATAAGGGGTCTCGTCAGTCCCTTCCAGCTCGATACCGATGGAGAAGTCATTGCACGCCTCCCTCCCCTGCCAGCTCGATACTCCCGCATGCCAGGCGCGCGCGCCGAACGGCACATACTGCACCAGCTCGCCATCACGGCGGATCAGGCAGTGGGCCGAGACCCGCAACTGATGAATACCGGCAAAATAGGGGTGAGCCTCGGGGTCGAGCCGCCCCATAAAGAGATCATCGATAAAGGGGCCACCAAACTCCCCCGGCGGCAGGCTGATGCCATGCACCACCAGCAGGGAGATATCGCCCGGCGCGGCCCGTTCGTTGTGATGGGGGGAAGGCACCCGACGCGCCTGCTGGCACCAGCCAGCGGCATCGATAGAAAAGCAAGGTTGCGAAGCGAGTTGAGTCATCGGCTACTCGAGTTGGCTGATTAATGGCGAAAAGATGAGATGTGATGGACAAGCCAGCACCAACTCACTGAATCAACGGGAAATGGTATGTTAGGCTGAGTCATCTTTCGCTCGATATGGATGGGGTATGCAGCACACGGCACGCTGGATGTGGTTACTGGCCTGGCTCTCTCTGATGGGCCTGCTGACCCTCTATTTTCACTCCCGCAACCAGCCGAGCGTCACCGCCAGCGGCGAGCTGTTGCTGCGGGCCGACCAGAGCGGCCACTATCGTCTGGAGGGTGCCATCAACGGTCAGCCGGTGCAACTGCTGCTCGATACCGGCGCCACCCGCATCACCATCCCGCAGCAGGTTGCCGAGCGGCTCGGCCTGACCGCTCATGGCAGCAGCCAGGTCAATACCGCCGCGGGGCAGATCCGGGTCGGCAACGGCACCATCGAAACGCTGGCGATGGGGCCATTGACCTTGTACGATCTGGCCATCTTTATCAATCCGGCGGCAGACGGTGACGAAGTGCTGGTTGGCATGAACGCCCTCGGTCGGCTGGAGCTGGTTCAAAAGGAGCGGCAGTTGCTGCTCAGACCCTTGCAGGAATAAGGCATGTTTCAACAGGATGTCAGCCGCGCCGTGCGCGCCGCACTACTCGAAGATCTGGGCGATGCCCTCACCACGCTGGACCAACCGGACGCCAGCGCCGATATCACCGCCCAGCTGATCCCGGCCGATCGGATTGCCAGCGCCCGGGTTATCACCCGCGAAGCCGGTGTATTCTGCGGCCAGCCCTGGGTGGATGAAGTGTTCACCCAGCTGGGCGGCGACGTGAAGGTGGAGTGGAAGGTGCAGGATGGGGAAGTGCTCTCCCCCAATCAGGAGCTGTTCCGCCTCCATGGCCCTGCCCGCTTGCTGCTGACCGGCGAACGCAATGCGCTGAACTTTGTCCAGACCCTCTCCGGCGTTGCCACCCTCACCGCCCGTTATGTGGCAGAACTGGAAGGCACCGACTGCCGTCTGCTCGACACCCGCAAGACCGTCCCCGGGCTGCGCACGGCCCAGAAGTACGCGGTCACCTGCGGCGGCGGCAAGAATCACCGCATCGGCCTCTATGACGCCTACCTCATCAAAGAGAACCACATCCTCGCCTGCGGCGGCATCGCCGAGGCGATTAATGAGGCTCGTCATCTCAATCCGGGCAAGCCGGTCGAGGTGGAGGTCGAATCGCTGGCAGAGCTTGAGCAGGCGCTGGCGGCACAGGCCGATATCGTGATGCTGGATAACTTCGACGTGACCATGATGCGGGAAGCCGTCGCAATCAATCAGGGCCGTGCCAAGCTGGAAGTCTCCGGCAATGTGACGCTGGACACCCTGGCTGAATTTGCCGCCACCGGTGTCGACTTTATCTCTGTCGGGGCGCTCACCAAACATGTGCGGGCGCTCGATCTCTCCATGCGTTTTATCCAGCAGTGAGATTCCCCCCACAGGCTTGAGCAAACACTCGATATAACCGGATAAACAACTTGCAAAAGGCGCCATAGGCGCCTTTTCTTTAAGCAGGATCCCTCGGCAAAGGAGTGTGATGACGGACCCGCTTCCCCCCATGAAAAAGAGTCGTTAGAAGCCTCTTATTTTATGATTTATATCATGTTTTTGATAAATGATAGAAAAGTGGTTAACAAAGACAGCAATCTCTGTTGCCACCCCTGACAGCTCGGATAAGATACTGACGTGCGGATGGTTTTCTACCGGCACTTCCCAGGAACCAAGGATAAAAGGACATTTGAAATGAAGAAACAATCGGGTTTTACCCTTATTGAACTGATGATCGTGGTCGCGATCGTGGCTATTCTGGCGGCGGTGGCACTGCCGGCGTATCAGAGTTACACCCTAAAAGCGAAGGCTACCGAATTAACCACTGCAATGGGGCAGGTCAAAACAGAGTTGGAAATATGCTCTCAAACAAGCACACTTCCATGCAGCGCGTCAGGTGCAGCTTCAACATATGTCACGAGCGTAGCTGGCTCAATTACCAGCGCAGGGACAGCAACAGTGACTGGAACCGGCACCGCGGCTATCAATAACATGGTATGTTCTCTTTCTGGCACCAGAGACGCTAATAACGGCAAAGTTTCGTGGGGTTCCATCTCAGGGGCAAATTGCTCCTAATTTATGACCTCTAGCCCTAATAGCGGCTTGGCGTTAAGCCTGGCCGCCTCTTCCCTCATTAGTGAAGAGGACTCCCAGCGCTATCTGAGCCAGGCCAAGGCCCAGCGCAAACCCTTTGTGACCTTTCTGATCGAGAACAACATCCTCGACAGCAAGGCATTGGCCGATTTTTGCGAGCTGGAGTATGGGGTACCTCTGCTGGATCTTGCCGCCTTCGATTTGGCCGAGATCCCGCAGAAGTTCCTCAATCAAAAGCTGATCGACAAGCACCACGTCCTGCCCATCTACACCCAGGGCCATACCCTCTATATCGCCATGTCGGATCCGACCAATGTGTCGGCACTGGAGGATTTCGGCTTCAGCTTCGGGCTCCATACCGAGGCGCTGCTGGTAGAGGAAAACAAGCTCACCGCCGCCATAGCCAAGCTGCTGGAGAACGAGAACGACGCCCTCGGCATGGAAGATATCGACGAGTCCGAGATTTCGGATCTCGAGGTCTCCGACGAGAACAGTCGGCTCGACGAGAGCGTCAATACTGCCGATGACGATGCCCCCATCGTCAAGTACATCAACAAGATCATGATGGATGCCATCAAGCGCGGCGCCTCCGACCTGCACTTCGAACCCTACGAGTTTAAGTATCGGGTACGCTTTCGCATCGACGGCATCTTGCACGAGATCGCCACCCCGCCGGTCAATCTGGCCAACCGCTTCTCCGCCCGCCTCAAGGTAATGGCGCGGCTCGATATCGCCGAGCGGCGGCTGCCGCAGGATGGCCGCATCAAGCTGAAGCTGTCGCGCAACAAGTCGATGGATATGCGGGTCAACACCCTGCCCACCATGTGGGGGGAGAAGATCGTGATCCGTCTGCTCGACTCCTCCGCTGCGCGGCTCAATATCGAACAACTCGGCTTTGACGACCGGCAGAAGGCGCAATATCTGCGTGCCCTCTCCAAGCCGCAGGGGATGATCCTGGTGACCGGCCCCACCGGCTCGGGTAAAACCGTCTCGCTCTATACCGGTCTCAATATTCTCAACACCACTGAGGTGAACATCTCCACCGCCGAAGATCCGGTAGAGATCAACTTGCCCGGCGTCAACCAGGTGCAGGTCAACCCCAAGGCGGGGCTCACCTTTGCCAGCGCCCTGCGCTCCTTCTTGCGGCAAGACCCGGACGTGGTGATGGTGGGGGAGATCCGCGATCTCGAAACCGCCGAAATCGCCATCAAGGCAGCCCAAACCGGCCACCTGGTGCTCTCCACCCTGCACACCAACTCCGCCGCCGAGACCCTGACCCGGATGATGAACATGGGGGTGCCCGCCTTCAACATCGCCTCCTCGGTGACCCTGATCATGGCCCAGCGGCTGGCCCGTAAGCTGTGCGACCACTGCAAGGCGCCGGAGGTGGTGCCAGAAGCCGAACTGCTGGAGCTGGGCTTTACCCCACAGCAACTGGCGGCCGGATTACGACTGTTCAAACCGGTCGGTTGCAAGGAGTGTTCCGGCGGCTACAAGGGGCGGGTCGGCATCTACGAAATCATGTTGATGTCGGAGAACATCGCCAAATTGATCATGCAGGGGGCTAACTCGCTGCAAATCGCCGCGATTGCCCAGAAAGAGGGGATGCGGACTCTGCGAACCTCGGGGCTTGAGAAGGCCCGACTCGGGGTCACCAGTCTGGCCGAGGTCAACCGGGTTACCACCAACTAATTCGCGTGGCGAAACAGTCGCCGCTAACACTCGGTGCGTAGGTTCGATTAGCGTGGCGTAATCGGACATTCGCGCAGGGAAACAGGATTCACGCAGCGTCATCGGACGTTTGTGTCATAAGGGCTGGCGCCCGACCCAATTGCAGGATGCAAAGATGGCAACCCTAACCAAGAAGAACAATGCCCCCAAGAAAGTCTTCGCCTTCCGCTGGCACGGGGTAAACCGCAAGGGGCAGAAGGTCTCCGGCGAGCTGCAGGCCGACAGCATCAACACCGTCAAGGCCGAACTGCGCAAGCAGGGGGTCAACGTCACCAAGGTGGCCAAGAAATCCCAGGGGCTCTTTTCCAAGGGCGGAGCCAAGATCAAACCGATGGATATCGCCATCGTCTCCCGCCAGATCACCACCATGCTCTCCGCCGGTGTACCACTGGTGCAGAGCCTGCAGATCATCGCCCGCAGCCACGAGAAAGCCTCGATGCGCGAGCTGATGGGGCAGATTGCCGCCGATGTAGAGACCGGTACCCCCATGTCGGAGGCGCTGCGCCGTCACCCCCGCTACTTTGACGATCTCTACTGCGATCTGGTGGAAGCCGGTGAGCAATCCGGTGCGCTGGAGACCATCTACGACCGTATCGCCACTTACCGGGAGAAATCGGAAGCACTCAAGTCGAAGATCAAGAAGGCGATGTTCTACCCCACCATGGTCATTCTGGTCGCCATTGTGGTGACCTCCATCCTGTTGCTGTTCGTCATTCCGCAGTTCGAGGATATCTTCAAAAGCTTCGGTGCCGAGCTGCCAGTGTTCACCCAGTTTGTCATCGGTATCTCACGCTTTATGCAGAACTGGTGGTATGTCTTCTTTGGTGGCTCAGCCCTTGGCATCTTCCTCTATGTGCGAGCCTGGCGCGCCTCCCAGAAGGTGAGAGACAACACCGACAAGTTTGTACTCACCATTCCGGTGGTCGGGATGATCCTGCACAAGGCGGCGATGGCTCGCTTTGCCCGCACCCTGTCGACCACCTTCTCCGCCGGTATTCCACTGGTGGATGCGCTGATTTCGGCGGCCGGAGCCTCCGGCAACTATGTCTATCGCACCGCGGTCATGGCGATCCGCAACGAGGTAGTAGCCGGTATGCAGATCAACGTGGCGATGCGTACCGTCGATCTCTTCCCCGACATGGTGATCCAGATGGTGATGATCGGTGAGGAGTCCGGTGCCATCGATGATATGCTCTCCAAGGTCGCCACCATCTTCGAGCAGGAGGTGGATGATCTGGTCGATGGTCTCACCAGCCTGCTGGAACCCCTTATCATGGTGGTGCTCGGGGTGCTGGTCGGCGGCATGGTTATCGCCATGTACCTGCCCATCTTCAAGCTGGGCGACGTGGTAGGCTGATTCATCAGGGCATGGCACCACCGCCATACCCTCCCCCTCATTTAATGACTGACGGTTGGTTATGACACTTCTTCTCGAGCTGGCTCACGGCTTGCCCTGGCTCTACTTCTCGCTGGTTTTTCTCTTCTCCCTGATGATCGGCAGTTTCCTTAACGTGGTAATCCATCGCCTGCCCATCATGCTGGAGCAGGAGTGGCAGGCCGAGTATCGCAGCTACTTCGCCCCCGATGAGGAGGCCACTGCGCCAGAGCACTACAACCTGATGGTACCGCGATCCGCATGCCCTCACTGTGGTCACGCCATCACTGCGCTCGAAAACATCCCACTGCTGAGCTGGCTCTGGCTCAAAGGGCGTTGCCGTGACTGTCAGGCCCCCATCTCGGCCCGCTATCCGCTGGTAGAGCTGCTGACCGCCCTGCTCTCGGTGGCTGTTGCTATGGTGATTACACCGGGATGGAGCACGCTGGCCGCCCTGCTGCTCACCTGGGTACTGGTCGCCCTCACCTTTATCGATCTCGACAAGATGTTGCTGCCAGACCAGCTCACCCTGCCACTCCTGTGGGGCGGGCTGCTGTTCAATTTGGCAGGTGGCTTCGTGCCGCTGGCGGATGCCGTGATCGGTGCTATGGCGGGCTATCTGGTGCTCTGGAGCCTCTACTGGGCCTTCAAGCTGCTCACCGGCAAGGAGGGGATGGGTTATGGCGACTTCAAGCTGCTGGCAGCCCTCGGCGCCTGGCTCGGTTGGCAGGCGCTGCCCATTATTCTGCTGCTCTCATCCCTGGTCGGCGCGGTGATCGGCATCAGCCTGATCGCCTTGCACAAACACCATCAGGGCAAGCCCATCCCTTTCGGCCCCTACCTCGCTATCGCGGGCTGGATCGCCCTGTTGTGGGGCGATACCATCACCCGCTGGTATCTCTCTACCCTGCTTTGAGCAAGAGGCCCCCATGTATGTAGTTGCTATCACAGGTGGTATCGGCAGCGGCAAGACCACTATCGCCAATCAGTTTGCCGCGCTGGGTATCGAGGTAGTGGATGCCGATGTGATCGCCCGCGAAGTCGTTGAGCCGGGCACCCCGGCCCTTGCCGCCATCGCCGACCATTTTGGCCCGGATGTGATTGAGCCGAGCGGTCAACTCGACCGCCGCACCCTGCGCGAGCGGGTCTTTAGCGACCCACAGGCCAAAGAGTGGCTCAATGCCCTGCTTCACCCGCTTATTCGCAGCGAAATGCTGCGCCAGTGTGCCGCAGCCCGCTCACCTTACTGCCTGCTGGTGGTGCCACTGCTGGTGGAGAACAAACTCACCGGCCTCGCCAATCGGGTGCTGGTGATCGATGTGGATGAAGCCACCCAGATTGAGCGCACCTGCCGCCGGGATGGGGTATCGGCCGAGCAGGCCCGGGCCATCATCGCCGCCCAGACGAGCCGGTCGGAGCGCCTTGCCGCGGCGGATGATGTCATCGAAAACCACAATGGCAGCGAAATGGCGATTAAAACGCGGATTTTGGCGCTGCACGAGACATATCTGGCAATTGCCTCTCAACAAGCCCGCCAAGTGTGAGTACACTAGGCCGGTTTATGGCTGGCCAGGATTAGGCATGATTTACGATTTCCCCCTCAATGAAAAAAGCCGGACCTATCTTCGTCTGGAGTCCCTGTTTTCCCAGATCCGCGACAATCTGGAGAGTGAACAATCCTGGGCACATATCGCCTTCTTCAAGGGGCTGTTCGATCTGCAGGAGTTGCTGGAGCGTGGTGACCTGCGCGCCGATCTCATCAAGGATCTGGAGCGTCTCGGCCAGCGTCTGAGCCACTGGGCCAGCCTGCCCGATGTCGATCTGGAACAGATCAAGCAGATGCAGCAAGAGAGCAGCCAGCTCTCCCGCAACCTGCTCAACTCGCCACGCCCGGGCGCCCGCCTGAAAGAGGATCGTCTGCTCGGCTCCATCCGCCAGCGTTTCTCCATCCCCGGTGGCCTGTGTGCCTTCGATGTGCCGCAGCTGCACCACTGGCTCGGTACTCCGGCCATCACCCGTCACCAGCAGATGCAGGGGTGGCTGAGCGACATCAACCTGCTGATGAATGCCATCACCCTGTTGCTGCGCCTGTGGCGTGAGTCAGGCAGTTTCAGTGAGCAGGTTGCCAGTAACGGTTTCTTCCAGGACACCGCCGAGAGCGCCGAGCTTATCCGCATCAAGCTGCCGGGCAATCTGTTCTGCTACCCGACCCTGAGCGGCCACAAGAACCGCTTCGCCCTGCGCTTTCTGCCCACCGCAGAACAACCGATTGGCGATGTGACGTTCCAGCTTGCCTGCTGCTAAGGAGACATCCTGATGGTCACCAAGGTCAAATGCCCGACTTGCCAAACCGAGCTGGAATGGGGCCCGCAGAGTCCGTTTCGCCCCTTCTGCAGCAAGCGCTGCCAGCTGATCGATCTCGGCGAATGGGCCGATGAAGAGAAGCGCATTCCGGGGGAGATCAACCCGGATCTGCTACCGGAGCCGGAAGAGGGCGATCAGTGGCTATAAGCCAGTGGTCACTCACCTCTGCAATATGAAAAAAGGGCCGATGGGCCCTTTTTTGATGCTTGTTGATTGCTACCGGTTCAAGCCAGCAGGCCCTGTAGCCGCGCCACAATCGGGCCATTGGCATCGGGGAAGTGGTAGTTGTGCAGCTCTGCCACCGGCACCCACAGACACTCCTGCCCCTCCTTGCCGAACGGTTCGCCGCTGAAACGGGTCACCTTCCAGATATCCAGCAACACCTGCTTCTCGGGGTAGTCGTGCTGCAACTCCATGAAGGGAGCGCAATCCTGTACCCGGATACCGATCTCTTCCCACAGCTCCCGATCCAGCGCGGTGAGCAGATCCTCGCCCGACTCCACCTTGCCACCGGGAAACTCCCAGCGATCCCCCTGATGGCGATCGGAGGAGCGTCTGGCGATGAAGATATCGCCCTGTTCATTCTCGATGACGCCAACCGCCACCCAGATCCGCTTTTTCTGTTCCATCTTGTTACCTTTGCACACTATGCCTGACCGGGCCGTTCGATGCGCCCAACCTCCGGCTGGGTGAACGGCCGATGATGCCTGATATCCGATAACCCTTCGCCAAGTGGCGCCACCACTGTGACTTTGCCACCCTCTGACAAAAACAAGGCGGGCACCGGGCCCGCCTTGTCATGGCACTGCGTCGATCAGGTCAACTGACCGTGGCAATGCTTGTACTTCTTGCCGGAGCCGCACGGGCAGGGATCGTTGCGGCCGATCTTCTGCTCATCGCGCACGAAGGTGGTGTGACCCTCTTCGCCTGTGGCCTCCTCATCGGCCAGCTGGCTCTCTGCGGCGGCGTGGGTGTAGGTACGTGGAGCGGCTTCCGCCTGCTGGCGCTGCTGCTCTTCCATCGCCTCCACATCGCGCTCCTGCACTTGAACACGGCTCAGGATGCTGACCACGTCGCGCTTGAGGGTTTCCAGCATCTGGGTGAACAGATCGAAGGATTCGCGCTTGTACTCCTGCTTGGGGTTCTTCTGAGCGTAACCGCGCAGATGGATGCCCTGACGCAGGTGATCCATGGCCGCCAGATGCTCTTTCCACAGACCATCCAGAGTTTGCAGCATCACCGCTTTCTCGAAGTTGCGCAGCACCTCTTTGCCGACCAGCTCTTCCTTGTGGGCATAGAGCTTGGTGGCTTCGTCCAGAATGCGCTCGCGCAGTTTCTCTTCATACAGCTTGTCATCTTCCGCCAGCCACTGCTGCAGCGGCAGATCCAGCGCGAAGTCGGCCTTCAGGCGCGCTTCCAGACCCGGCACCTCCCACATCTCTTCCAGAGACTGGGGCGGAATGTACTCGTCGATCACCGCGCCGTACACGTCGTCACGGATAACATGGATGGTCTCGGAGATGTCGTTGGTATCCAGCAGCTCGTTGCGCTGCTCGTAGACCACCTTGCGCTGGTCGTTGGCAACGTCATCAAACTCCAGCAAGCTCTTGCGGATGTCGAAGTTGCGACCTTCCACCTTGCGCTGGGCATTTTCGATCGCCTTGGTGACCCACGGGTGCTCGATGGCTTCGCCCTCTTCCATGCCCAGCTTCTTCATCATGCCGGTCACGCGATCGGAGGCGAAGATCCGCATCAGGGTATCTTCCATGGAGAGGTAGAAACGGGAAGAACCCGGGTCACCCTGACGACCGGAACGGCCGCGCAGCTGGTTGTCGATACGACGGGATTCGTGACGCTCGGTACCGATAATGTGCAGACCACCGGCGGCCAGCACTTCATCATGACGCACCTGCCAGGCGGCTTTCAACTCGGCAATCTGCTCGCTGGTCGGATTTTCCAGCTTGGCAATCTCTGCCTGCCAGTTGCCACCCAGCACAATGTCGGTACCACGACCGGCCATGTTGGTGGCGATGGTGACCGCACCAATCTGGCCAGCCTGAGCGACGATCTCCGCTTCCATGGCGTGGAACTTGGCGTTCAGCACCTTGTGCGGAATGTTCTCCTTGGTCAGGATGCCGGAGAGCAGCTCGGAGTTCTCGATGGAGACGGTACCCACCAGCACCGGCTGACCACGGGAAACGCAACCACGGATATCTTCGACGATGGCGGCATACTTCTCATTGGCGGTCAGGTAGACCAGATCGCCCATGTCTTTGCGCACCATCGGCTTGTTGGTCGGGATAACCACGGTATCCAGGCCATAAATCTGCTGGAATTCAAAGGCTTCGGTATCTGCAGTACCGGTCATCCCCGCCAGCTTGTTGTAGAGGCGGAAGTAGTTCTGGAAGGTGATGGAAGCCAGCGTCTGGTTCTCGTTCTGGATCTTCACCCCTTCCTTCGCTTCAACAGCCTGATGCAGACCATCAGACCAGCGACGACCCGGCATGGTACGGCCGGTGTGCTCGTCGACGATGACGATCTCGTCTTTCTGGACGATGTAGTCCACGTTGCGCTCGAACAGAGTGTGAGCACGCAGACCGGCGTTGACGTGGTGCAGCAGGCTGATATTGGAGGCGGAGAACAGCGAGTCGTTCTCGTCCAGCAGCCCCTCTTTCTTGAGCAGCTCTTCCACGAAGATCTGGCCGTTTTCGGTCAGCAGGGCCTGACGGTTCTTCTCGTCCACCGTGTAGTGACCGTCGCCGGTGTACTCTTCGGTGTCTTCCTTGTCCTGCTTGACCAGCAGCGGGATCAGCTTGTTGACGCGAATATAGAGCTCGGAGCTGTCTTCGGCCGGACCGGAGATGATCAGCGGAGTACGGGCTTCATCGATAAGCACCGAGTCAACTTCATCCACCAGCGCGTAGTTAAGCGGACGCTGGACGCGCTGCTCCGGCGAGAACGCCATGTTGTCGCGCAGGTAGTCAAAACCGAATTCGTTGTTGGTACCGTAGGTGATGTCGGCGGCGTAGGCGTCACGCTTCTGGGACGCATCCATACCGGGCACGTTGCAATCGACGGTCATGCCGAGGAAGGCAAACAGCGGACGGTTCGCTTCCGCATCACGCTTGGCCAGGTAGTCGTTCACCGTTACCACGTGCACACCACGGCCACTCAGGGCGTTCAGGTAAGCTGGCAGGGTTGCGGTCAGGGTCTTACCTTCACCGGTCTTCATTTCCGCGATGCGGTTGGAGTTCAGCACCATGCCGCCGATCAGCTGCACGTCGAAGTGACGCATACCGAACACCCGCTTGGAGGCTTCACGCACGGTCGCGAACGCTTCCGGCAGCAACTGCTCCAGGGTTTCACCCTGCTCGATACGCTGACGGTATTCGGCCGTTTTGGCCTGCAACTCGGCATCGGACAGAGCCTCGAACTGCGGCTCCATGGCATTGATCTGTTTTACAATTTTGCGCAAAGCCTTGAGCGTTCTGTCGTTCCGGCTGCCGATAATCTTGGTAAGCAGTGTGCTAATCATGGGTACCAACTATTTCTGGTTATAAAAGCGTTCCGTCACTGGAACTGAAGAAAAAAACCTAACCCCGGCTGGCACTGAGAAAGCGTGCGGGGTTGACCTGACGACCGTCTTTCAACACTTCGTAATGCAGATGGACCCCGGTCGCGCGACCGGTACGTCCCATCAAGGCAATCTTCTGACCCTGATCAACCAGGGTGCCCACCTCGACCAATAATTTGGAGTTGTGGGCATAGCGGGTGACCAGGCCATTGCCGTGATTAATCTCCACCATATTGCCAAATTCCGGATGACGGCCCGCCCAGCTGACAATGCCAGGTCCGGTGGCCAGAATCGGGGTTCCGGGTTTGCCACGGAAATCGACCCCTTTGTGCATCTTGGCACGCCCGTTGAACGGATCGACCCGTCCACCAAACCCGGACGAGACCCAAACTCGCTCCTGTTTGACTGGCGTGCCGGAAATAAAACCGGCATCGGTGATATGGTGATTCATGATGAAAGATTCAAGTACCGACAGCTGCTCTTCGCGGCTGCTGAGCTGCTGGCTGAGGTGTTTCATCGAGGCTTGCAGCTCGTTGAGGCTCACTTCCAGATCTTCATCATAAGAAGGGCCGCCCAT
Source organism: Aeromonas allosaccharophila (assembly GCF_016026615.1). NCBI lineage: Bacteria > Pseudomonadati > Pseudomonadota > Gammaproteobacteria > Aeromonadales > Aeromonadaceae > Aeromonas > Aeromonas allosaccharophila. The sequence goes on from NZ_CP065745.1 coordinate 3,083,633, forward strand.
CGGGGGCAGCTCTTTGAAATTGAACTCGTCGGGATCGAGATCGGCCTGCTCGGTCAATCGTTCGCCGAGGGCATTGAGACGGCCAAGCTGGCCCTGCATGGTGCCCACCTGAGCAGCCAGCATTGCCAACTGTTCACGGGCTTCGTCGCCACTCTGGTCGACGGACTGCTGCTCGGCAACGGCAAGCGCCACTTCCAGCGCCTCCATTTTCTGGTGCCAGCTCTGCCAGAGCCAACCACCACCTAGAGCCAACAGGGAGAAGAGAATACCGCCGACCCAGGCCAGACGTTGTTTGGGCAGGTGCAACTTGCGTCGCTGCTTGCCGTGGAGGATCAGGGTAATGCTCATAGAACTAAGTCTGCTCGGTCAGGTGCGGCCAGGAGCCTGCACGGGAAATAAAACCGGGAGATAATCGGTATTAAAGGATGGAGTAAACAAATGACGGAACGTCGGTGCGGAGAGAGGACCGACGTTCCGTTGCACAGCTATCAGGCCAGAACCAGACCGTTATCGTAGTAAGCGATAGGCGCTTTGTCGCCCTCACCCTCGAAGGTCACCAGTTCCCAAGCCTCCTGCTCGGCCAGCAAGGCACGCAGCAGCTTGTTGTTCAGGGCATGTCCGGTCTTGTAGGCACGGAACTCACCGATGATGCTGCGGTTACACATATAGAGGTCACCGATCGCGTCCAGCATCTTGTGCTTGACGAACTCGTCCTCATAACGCAAACCGTCTTCGTTCAGCACTCGATAGTCGTCCAGTACCACGGCGTTTTCCAGGCTTCCGCCCAGCGCCAGGTTCTGGGAACGCAGGTACTCGATATCACGCATGAACCCGAAGGTACGGGCACGGCTGATCTCTTTCACGAAGGAGGCACCGGAGAAGTCCAGTACGCAACGCTGATTGCGCCCTTCAAAGACCGGATGCTGGAAATCGATCTCGAGATCCATCTTGAAGCCGTTGCGATAGGGGTGGAATTCCGCCCACTTGTCGCCGTCTTCAACCCGGATGCTCTTCTTGATCCGCACAAACTGCTTGGCAGCATTCTGCTCACGGATCCCGACTTCCTGCAGCAGGTAGATAAAGGGATGCGCACTGCCGTCCATCACCGGGATCTCGGGCGCGTCGACCTCGACATAGAGGTTGTCGATCCCCATCCCGGCCAGCGCGGCAGAGAGGTGCTCAATGGTAGAGACACGGACACCGGCTTCGTTGACCAGAGCGGTACAGAGCACGGTATCGCGCACCTGATCGGCATTGGCTGGCAGCTCCACCACAGGATTCAGGTCGGTACGCAAGTAAACGATCCCTGTGTTCACAGGCGCCGGACGGAACGTCATAGTGACTTTCCGGCCCGAATGCAGGCCGACACCAGTCGCCTGTACACTCGTTTTCAAGGTTCTTTGTCTAATCATGGGTGTACCCTAAACAGCTTAAAATCCGGACCAGATGGTCGTTGGCAGGCCATCTTAGCACATTCCTTGAACAACAAACAAACAAGAGCCATAAGAGGCTTAGTCAGCTTGCTTGCGCAGGAACGCCGGAATATCCAGGTAATCCGGTTCGCGACGAGCTTGCGGCTCGGCGTTGACCACCTTGGCCGGGGCTTCGTCCATCACACGGCCTTGCATCATGTCGCTGACCAGCGGTTGACGCACCGGGCGCTCTTGCACCTGGCTGCTCTTGACCAGAGTGATGTCCGGCTTGCGCTCGGCACCGATACCGGTAGCAACCACGGTCACACGCAGTTCGTCGTGCATTTCCGGATCGATTACGGTACCCACTACTACAGTGGCGTTCTCGGAAGCGAAGGCCTTGACCGCGTTACCCACGGTTTCGAACTCTTCGATGGTCATGTCCATACCGGCGGTGATGTTGACCAGGATGCCACGGGCACCGGCCAGATCCACGTCTTCCAGCAGCGGGCTGGAGATAGCTTTCTCGGCCGCTTCTTCGGCACGGTCATCACCTGAGGCGGAACCGGTACCCATCATGGCGGTACCCATTTCACGCATCACGGTACGCACGTCCGCGAAGTCGACGTTAATCAAGCCCGGACGGGTGATCAGCTCGGCAATGCCCTGTACCGCGCCAAGCAGTACATCGTTGGCCGCCTTGAAGGCGTCCAGCAGGGAGATACCGCGACCCAGCACCTTCAGCAACTTGTCGTTGGGGATGGTGATCAGGGAGTCGACGTTTTTGGACAGCTCTTCGATACCGTGCGCGGCGAAGCCCATCCGTTTCTTCCCTTCAAAGGAGAACGGCTTGGTGACGACGGCAACGGTCAGGATGCCCATCTCGCGCGCCACTTCGGCCACGATCGGCGCAGCACCGGTACCGGTACCACCGCCCATACCGGCGGCGATGAACACCATGTCGGAACCGGTCAGCAGCTCACGCAGCGCTTCGCGATCTTCCATGGCCGCATCACGACCCACTTCCGGATTGGCGCCGGCACCCAGACCCTTGGTGATGCCACCGCCGATCTGCAGGGTAGTGTTGGCGCTGGAGTTACGCAGTGCCTGGGCGTCGGTGTTGACGGTAATGAACTCAACACCCTCAATATTTTGACGAACCATGTGCTCGACAGCGTTACCGCCGCCGCCACCTACACCGATCACTTTAATGACGGCTTCGTCAGTGTGGCTATCCATAAATTCAAACATGTTGTCTCTCCGCTTTATTTGCCTGACTCAGCAAAATTCTTAGAACTCGCCACGCAGCCAGTTGCTAACCCGTTTGACCAGGCCACCGACGCTTGCCTTGGCGGCATATTCTTTGTTGCTACCTGTGGCTTGATGGGTGCGGCCATATTGCAGCAACCCGACCGCAGTCGAGTACACCGGTGCCTGCACGTAATCACTCAAACCACGTATGTTCATGGGCTCTCCCACCCGGACCTGGCTCTGGAAGATCTGCTCTGCACACTCCACAATGCCTTCAATCTGGGCAGCGCCGCCGGTCAAGACCACACCGGCTGCCAGCTGATGCTTGACCCCCTGCGCTTTCAACTCGCTCTGTACCCGCACCAGCTCATCATTCACCATGGAGAGCAACTCGGTGTAACGGGGCTCAATCACTTCAGCCAGTGTCTGCCGTTGCAGGCTGCGCGCCGGACGACCGCCGACACTGGGTACTTCAATATTGTCTTCCTTGCTGACCAGACGGCCGAGGGCGCAGCCGTAGCGCACCTTGATCGCTTCTGCGTCGAGCGGCGGCGTGCCGAAGGCGTAGGCGATATCGCTGGTCACAGTGCTGCCAGCGTACGGGATCACCTTGGTGTGGCGCAGGGCACCGCCGGTAAACAGCGACATGTCCATGGTACCGCCACCGATGTCTACGACGCAGACACCCAGCTCTTTCTCGTCTTCGGTCAACACGGCATAGCTGGAGGCCAGCGCGGAGAAGATCAGTTGATCCACCCGCAAGCCGACCTTCTCCACACATTTCTCAATGTTGCGAGCCATGTCGTTGTGGCAGGTGATCAGGTGAACCTTGGCCGCCATCCGCACACCGGAGAGGCCAACCGGATTCTTGATCCCTTCCTGATAATCGATGGCAAACTCCTGAGGCAGCACATGCAGCACCCGCAGCTCGTCGGAGAGGCGAACCGACTTGGCGGTGTGGATCACGTTGTCCACATCCTCCTGGGTCACCTCTTCATCGGAGATGGGCACCATACCGGTCTCATTGCGGCAGTCAATATGCTTGCCGGACAAACCCAGATAAACCGAGCTGATCTGGCAATCGGCCATCATCTCGGCCTCTTCCACCGCGCGGCGCAGTGACTTGACCACGGAGTCGAGGTCATTGACCCCGCCCTTCTCCATTCCGCGGGAAGCGTGACTGCCCATACCGATGACGTTGAGTTCACCGTCCGGCAATACTTCCCCGACCAGAACCGCCACCTTGGTTGTGCCGATATCCAGTCCGACAATCAAATTCCTATCTGCGGTGTTGGTCATGCACTTTCTCTTCGCTCTTCTTCCAGCCAACTGCCATTCCGGTGTCGTATCGAAGATCCACGTAGGCAACTTGCGCACGGGGTTCGATAACCGGGAAGGCATCGATAAACCGCTGCAGCCGGAGCGCAATGTCATTGCGTCCCAGGAACAGCTTGATATTGCCATCCAGGGTCAGTTCCCAGGCATGGCGGGGGGTCAGATTCACCCCAAGCAACTTGTATCCCTTGGCAGCCAGTTGCGACTCGTACTGCCGACTCTCTTTCAACACCCTGGCGGCCTGGTCATCCGGCCCTGACAGCTGCAACAGCGGCGTCTTGACCCGATCCGGGGCACTGAAGACCGTGCCCCTGGTGTTGACGAAGCGATTGCCATTCCAGCGCGCCGCCACATCTTGTTCCGTGAGGTAGATCTTGATCTTGTTCGGCCACTTCTTTCGTACCGAGACCTGAGCTACCCATGGCAGGGCGTTGAGCCGTGCCTGCAATTCGTTGACGTCCAATTCGAAGAAGTTGCGCAGCTCGGCGCCATCCAGCACGGCCATCCGCAGCTCTTCGGTTTGCAAATACTGATGTTGCCCCTGCAGCAACAGCTCGCTCATGGGCAACCGGTTGGCATCTGTTAGCCAACCTTTAACGTCCAGCGCCGTCCGGTAGCAGCCCCATATCACCAGCAGGAAAAACACTACGCCTGCGATGAAGCCACCCTTGGTGCGCCCCTGTGCCCTTGCCTCCACCCGATCGTTCCCCGTGTAACGCGCTAATCCGGCCTTTTGACAGACCGGTTCGCCATTATATAGGCCCCGGCTTGGCGGTCAAAATACTCATTGGGCCCTCAGGCGCCAGATTTCATGCTATCTACGCTCAATTTCATCTCTCCGAGACGACGGGCAAGCGCCCCGACGTTCCCGGCGCCTTGAGTCAGCACCAAATCCCCCTCGCCGATCAGGTCGGCCAGCACGGCGGGCACGTCATCTGGCGTGGCGACGAAGATGGGTTCAAGGTTGCCGCGCGAGCGAATGGAGCGACACAGCGCACGACCATCAGCGCCCGGGATCGGCTCCTCACCGGCAGCATAAACCTCCAGCATCACCAGCACGTCTACCTTGGAGAGCACATCGGCGAAGTCCTCGTAGAGGTCGCGGGTGCGGGTATAACGGTGCGGCTGGAACACCATCACCAGACGCTTCTCGGGCCAACCGGCACGGGCGGCGTTGATGGTGACCTTCACTTCACTCGGGTGGTGACCGTAATCGTCCACCAGCATCGCCTTGCCGCGACCGGTTTCAAACTCGCCATACTGCTGGAAGCGACGGCCGACCCCCTCAAATTTGGCCAGCGCACGGATGATGGCCTCATCGCTGACACCGTCCTCAGTCGCGACAGCTATCGCCGCTGCGGCGTTCATTGCGTTGTGAATCCCCGGCAAATTGAGGGTGACCTGCAGTTCCCCAGCCTCTTTGCGGCGAACCCGGAAGCAGCTGTGGTTGGTGGTCTGGACAAAATCCAGCACCTGCACGTCGGCATCGTCAGAGAGACCGTAAGTCAGGGTCGGGCGGGCAATCTCGGGCAACATGCCACGGATCACCGGATCATCGATGCAGACCACCGCCAGACCGTAGAAAGGCAGGTTGTGCAGAAACTCGATGAAGGTGGCCTTCAGCTTGGAGAAGTCACCGCCGTAGGTGTCCATGTGATCCGCTTCGATGTTGGTCACGATAGAGACCATCGGCTGCAGATGCAGGAAAGAGGCGTCGCTCTCGTCCGCCTCGGCAATCAGGTAGCGGCTGCTGCCCAGACGGGCATTGGTGCCGGCACTGTTGAGCAGGCCACCGATAACGAAGGTCGGGTCGCGGTCGGCTTCGGCATAGATGCTCGCCACCAGACTGGTGGTGGTGGTCTTGCCGTGGGTACCGGCGATGGCGATGCCGTGACGGAAACGCATCAGCTCGGCCAGCATCTCGGCGCGGCGCACGACCGGGATCCGCAATTCGCGGGCAGCCAGCAGCTCAGGGTTGTCCTGCTTGATGGCGGTAGAGACCACCACCACGCTGGCACCCTCGACATGTTCGGCACTGTGACCGACAAAGATGTGCGCGCCCAGTCCGGCCAACCGTTCGGTCACGGCGTTGCGAGCCAGATCAGAACCCGTTACCTGATACCCTTCGTTGGCAAGCACTTCGGCGATCCCGCCCATACCGGCACCACCGATACCGATAAAGTGGATGCGACGCACGCGGCGCATTTCGGGGATCACAGTACGCAGTTTTGCCAGTTCAACCTTGGTCATAATCGTCTCTTTAGTCTGCCGCAGGCCATGTGCCGTCAAAACGCGGCCGCACAGCGGCATCAATACATACAGGTACAAGGCTGCACGGTGTCACCGCTGCAACCTTGCTCATCAATCTTTACCACTCTGCCCGGTTGCGAGCTGTTTGCACTCATCGGCAACCCGCTCGGCCGCATCGGTAATGGCGACGCGGCGAGCCGCTTTCGCCATGTTAAACAGGGTCTCCCGGCGGCCAGCCAGCCAGGTCAGGCGCGCCGCCAGTGAGGCGGTATTCAGCTCGGACTGGGGCAAGAACTCGGCCGCACCGCCGTCGACCAGGGTCAGGGCGTTACGGGTCTGGTGATCATCCACCGCATGGGGCAGCGGCACGAAAATGGCAGCCACACCGGCGGCAGCCACTTCGGAAACGGTCAGGGCACCGGCACGGCAGACCACCAGGTCGGCCCAGGCGTAGGCGCTGGCCATATCCTTGATAAATTCGCTCACCTCGCCATTGATGCCGTGTTGGGCATAGGCAGCAGAGACAGCCTCGGCATTGCCCTTGCCACACTGGTGACGCACCTCAATGGGCACACCGGCAGCCGCCACCGCAGCAGGTACTTGCTCGTTGAGCACCCGGGCACCCAGACTGCCACCGACGATCAGCAGATGCAGTGGCTCGGCTCCACTGCGCAGTTGCGGATCCGGCAGGGCGACCACTTCGGGACGCACCGGATTACCGACCACTGCAGTGCGACGGCTCGGCGCGAAGGCGCCCGGAAATGCCATCAGCACCCGCCTGGCGATACGCGCCAGCAGCTTGTTGGTCATGCCGGCAGCAGCATTCTGCTCATGGAGCAACAACGGGATGCCGGAGAACCAGGCCGCCACGCCACCCGGGCCAGAGGCAAAACCGCCCATACCGAGCACCACGTCAGGGCGAACGGTCTTGAGTACCTGACGTGCCTGCAGGATCGATTTGACGATGCGATAGGGCGCCACCAGCAGTCGCTTGATGCCGTTACCACGCACTCCCTGAATATCGATGAAGGAGATGGGATAACCGTGGGCGGGCACCAGCTCCGCCTCCATCCGGTCGGCAGTGCCGAGCCAGTGGACAGTCCAGCCCTGGGCCTTCAGGCGATCGGCCACGGCCAGACCGGGGAACACATGTCCACCGGTACCACCTGCCATCACCAACAGAGTCTTGCTCACTAAACCTCCCGCACGCGCGCCTGGGCTGTCGCCTGACGCAACTCAAAATCGATTCGAATCAACATGCTCACCGCCACCGCCATGATGATGAGACTGGAGCCACCGTAACTGACCAGCGGTAGGGTCAAGCCCTTGGTCGGCATCATGCCGCTGGCCGCGCCAACGTTGACGAAGGTCTGGAAGCTGAACCAGATGCCGATGCCGATGGCCAGATAGCCGTCATAGAGCCGCTCTGCCACCAGCGCGCGATGCCCCAGCTTGAGCGCCTTGATCGCCAGCGCAAAAATCAGGAACAGGGCGCCCAGCACCCCGACGTAACCCAGCTCTTCGCCGAGGATCGCAAACACGAAGTCGGTGTGCGCTTCCGGCAGGTACTCCATCTTCTGGATGGAGTTACCAAGCCCTTCGCCAAACCAGCTGCCACGGCCAAACGCCATCAGCGACTGGGTCAACTGGTAGCCACTGCCGAACGGATCGGCCCAGGGATCCATAAAGGAGGTCACCCGCCGCATCCGGTAGGGCTCGACGATGATCAGCATCACCACCGAGCCGAGGCCCGCGCCGATCAGGGTCAAAAACTGCCCCAGTCGGGCACCGGCCAGAAACAGCATGCCAAACGAGGTAACGAACATCACCACGGTGGAACCCAGGTCAGGCTGCAACAGCAGCAAGACTGCCAGCACCCCGAACACCGCCAGCGGTTTCAGGAAGCCGATCCAGGCTTCGCGCACTTCGCTCTGGCGCCGCACCAGATAACCGGCCAGATAGACAAACAGCGCCAGCTTGCCAAATTCCGCAGGCTGCAGGTTGAAGGGGCCGAGCGGCAACCAGCGCACCGCACCGTTGACGTTGCGACCGACCAGCAGCACCAGCACCAGCATCAAGATCGCCAGCAGCAGCATGGGGCCGTTGTGCTGTTGCCAGCGCGCCATCGGCACCTGCAACACAAACCAGGAGATACCGAGCGCCATCACCAGAAACAGGGCGTGACGCTTCACAAACATGAAGGGGTCATCTCCCAGCGCAATCCCTTCGGGGATCGACGCCGAGGCCACGATGACCACCCCGACCGCCATCAGGGAGAGCGCCAGCAGTACCAGCTGCCGATCGTAGAGACCGGCAGGACGCGCTGGTAACAACCAGCGCTGGAACAGACCTGCTGCTGCGCGAAGGGCGTTCATAGTGCCAGCACCATCTCGGTGAAACGATCGCCGCGCACCTCGAACGACTTGAACTGATCGAGGCTGGCACAGGCTGGCGCCAGCAGCACCCAGTCACCGGGCCGGGCATCGGCCGCCGCCTTGGCAACCGCAGCGGCCAAGTCGGCCACCCGTTCGGTCTGCTCGCCCAGTGCCAGCAGCACCTCGGCATCCTGACCGAAGCAGTACATGTGATCGATCCGGTTGCCCAGCAGCGCCTGGATCGGGCCAAAATCCTGCCCCTTGCCCTGACCACCGGCCAGCAGCAACAGGCGCCCCTTGACCGACTCGCGCACACCGGCAACGGCAGCCAGCGTGGCTCCCACGTTGGTAGCCTTGGAGTCGTTGATCCAGCGTACCCCGTTCACCTCGCGCACGAAGCGAGCGCGATGGGGCAAGCCTTCAAAGCGGCGCAGCACGGTGAGCTGGGCAGCGCGGGGAATGCCGACCGCATCGCACAGCGCCATGGCGGCCAGCGCATTGGCCTGATTGTGGGCGCCGACGATCTTCATCTCGTCCACCGCCAGCAGCGGTTCGCCGTGCAGGGTCAGCCAGTAGCGGCCATCCAGCAGGCAGCGGCCGTAACCATTGCAGTCGAGGCCAAAGCTCTGCCACACCTGACCCACATCGGGCAGGGTCTGGGCATCGTCGCGATTGACCAGAATGTGTTTGGAGTGCTGATGGATCTCCATCTTGGCGGCGCGATAGTCGGCCATGCCCTGATAGCGATCCATGTGATCTTCGGAGAGGTTCAGCACCACGGAGGCGGCAGCACGCAGGCTGTAGGTGGTCTCGAGCTGGAAGCTGGAGAGCTCCAGCACGCAGAGATCCATCGGATGCTTGAGCAACTCCAGCGCCGGTGTACCGATATTACCGCCCACTCCGACATTGAGTCCCGCCTCGGCAATCATCTCGCCCACCAGGGTAGTGACGGTGCTCTTGCCGTTGGAGCCGGTGATGGCGATGACCGGGGTCTGGGTCTCGCGGACAAACAGCTCGATATCCCCGATGATCTGCACGCCACGCTCGGCGGCGGCTTTCAGTTCGGGGGTCGCCAGCGCGATACCCGGGCTCGCGACGATCATGTGCGCCTGCTTGAGCAGCGCCTCGTCGAGCCCATGGATCAACTCCACTTCCGGCGGCAGTTGATCCTTGCCGGGCGGGTTGGCGCGGGTATCCATCACCAGTGGCGTGACGCCACGGCCGAGGAAGTAATCGACACAGGAGAGTCCGGTTTTGCCCAATCCGATGATGATGACCATGGTCTTACCTCACCTTCAGGGTGGCAAGACCCAGCAGCACCAGCACGAGGGTGATGATCCAGAAGCGCACGATGACGCGCGGCTCCGGCCAGCCCTTCTTCTCGTAGTGGTGATGGATCGGCGCCATGCGGAAGATCCGCACGCCGCGCAGTTTGTATGAACCCACCTGCAGGATCACCGAGACGGTCTCCATCACGAAGACACCGCCCATGATCACCAGCAGGAACTCCTGACGGACCAGCACGGCGATGGTGCCAAGCGCGCCGCCCAGTGCCAGGGAACCAACGTCCCCCATGAAGACCTGGGCCGGATAGGTGTTGAACCAGAGGAAGCCCAGACCCGCCCCGACGATGGCAGTACAGACGATCACCAGCTCGGAGGTATAGGGCACGTAGGGAATGTGCAGGTAGTTGGCAAAGTTGACGTTACCGGTGGCCCAGGCGATCAGGGCAAAGCCCCCTGCCACCATCACGGTCGGCATGATGGCCAGGCCGTCAAGACCGTCGGTCAGGTTGACCGCGTTGGAGGTGCCGACGATGACAAAGTAAGTCAGCACGATAAACATCAGGCCAAGCTGCGGCATCACATCCTTGAGGAAAGGCACCACCAGCTGGGTCTGCCCCTCATGGGTTGCAGTCGCATAGAGGAACACCGCCACCGCGAGCGCTACCGCGGATTGCCAGAAGTACTTCCAGCGTGCGATCAGACCGTCGGTATTCTTGCGCACCACCTTGAGGTAGTCGTCGGCAAAGCCGATGGCGCCGTAGGCTCCGAGCACAAACAGCACCAGCCAGACATAGGGGTTGTCGAGGCGGCACCAGAGCAGTACAGACGTGAAGATCGCAGCAATGATCATCAGGCCACCCATGGTCGGGGTGCCCCGCTTGCTGAGGTGGGACTCGGGACCGTCGTTGCGGATCACTTGGCCGAATTTCAGGATCTGCAGGCGGCGGATCAAGCGCGGCCCCATCCAGAGGGCAACCCCCAGTCCGGTGATAATCGACAGGATGGCGCGAAACGTCAGGTAGGAGAAGACGTTGAAGAAGGTGAAGTGCGGGGTGAGCAGTTCAGCCAGCCAGACTAGCATGTGGCTGACTCCTGATGGCCTTTGACCATCTCGACGATATCTTCCATGCGGGAGCCACGGGCCCCCTTGACCAGAATCGAAATTTCCTGATGTGTATTTATCATTTGCGCAAGCACTTCAAACAACGATGCCTTGTTATCGAAATGTCGGCCCGCCGCGGCATCTGCGGTGTGGCGACTCTGTTCCCCCACTGTCAGCACGGCATCCAGGCCGCGCTCGCGGGCATGACGGCCAACCCGGGCGTGTTGCTCGGCAGACTCCTCACCCAGTTCCCGCATATCACCGAACACCAGCACCTTGAAGCCACCCATGGCGGTCAGGGTATCGATGCCCGCCAGCACGGATTCCACGCTGGCATTGTAGGTATCATCCACCAGGGTCAGACCGCCCCAGCGCTGGACGCAGAAGCGTCCCTTGACCGGCGCCATCTGCTCCAGCCCCGCTTTGACACAAGCGAGGGATGCGCCGAGGGCCAGACAGCCCGCGGCGGCAGCCAGCGCATTCGCCACGTTGTGGCGACCCGGGATCGCCAGAGTCAGGCTCAGCTCGCCCTGCGGGGTCACCATCACGAACTCGGCGCAGCCTTGCTCGTTGAGCGCCATGTCGCGCGCGTGGAACGGCTGGCTCTGATCTTCGATAGAGAAAGCGCACTGAATGCCGCGCTCCCGCCACTTCGGCCAGAATTCGTTGTCGGCATTGACGATGGCGGTGCCACCCTCGCTCAACCCCTCAAAAATTTCGCTCTTGGCGTGGAACACCCCTTCCAGCGAGCCGAAGCCCTCCAGATGGGCCGCCGCCACGTTGTTGATGATGGCGGCATCGGGTTTGGCCAGTGAAGTAGTCCAGGCGATTTCGCCAGGATGGTTGGCACCCAGCTCCATCACCGCAAACTTGTGCTGCGGCTCGAGGCGCAGCAGGGTGAGCGGCACGCCCACCTCGTTGTTGAAGTTGCCAGCGGTGGCCAGCACCTCCCCTTCGTTGCGCAGGATGGCGGTCGCCATCTCCTTCACCGTGGTCTTGCCACAACTGCCGGTAATGGCCAGCACTTTCGGATTGATGCGCTCGCGCACCAGCTTGCCGAGTCGGCCCAGCCCCTTGAGGCTGTCGGCCACCACCAGCTGGGGGATGGCCAGCGGCAGCTCGCGCTCGACCAGCAGGGCAGAGGCCCCTGCCTGAACGGCCTGCTCACAAAAATCATGGGCATCGAAGCGCTCGCCGCGCAGGGCAACGAACAGGGCACCCGCGCCCAGAGTGCGGGTGTCGGTACTGACGACGGTGATCTCGCCATCGTCACCAATCAGACGGGCATCGAGTACCTGCGCCAGCTCGGCAAGCCTGAGGGTCATCATGTGAATGACTCCAATAATGTGTGCAAGGCGGCCGCGACGGTTTCCCGGTCGCTGTAGTGCCGCTTGTCGGTTCCAATGATCTGATAATCCTCGTGGCCCTTACCGGCCACCAGGATGATGTCCTGTTTGCTCGCCTGACCGATGGCCAGCGCAATCGCCTTGACCCGGTCGTGCTCCACCTGCACCGCAGCAGGATCGCGAAGCCCCGCCACCATGTCGGCCATGATCCGGGCCGGCTCCTCGGTACGGGGATTGTCGTCGGTCAGGATCACGCGATCCGCATACTGTTCGGCCATGGCCGCCATCATGGGGCGCTTGCCGCGATCGCGGTCGCCACCACAGCCGACCAGACACCAGAGCTGGCCTGTGCAGTGCACCCGCAGGGCCTGCAATGCCTTTTCCAGCGCATCCGGGGTGTGGGCGTAATCGACCACCGCCAGCGGCGTATCGCCACCGCCAAAACACTCCATGCGACCGGTCACCGGCTGCAATTGAGGCGCAGTCGCCAGCAGCTCGTGGAAGTCGTAACCGAGCACCAGCATCACGCCCATCGCGGCCAGCACATTGCTGACGTTGAAGCGCCCGAGCAAGGGGGCGGATAATACACCATTCCCCCAGCTGGAGTTAATCTGCGCGCGAAAACCTTGCTGGTGAAAATCGAGCTGCTGCGCCGTTAATTGACGACCAGAATGGTGTTCAATCGGGCCATCCACACTGAAGGCCACCGCAGCCGGGTATTTTTCGAGCCACCTGGCACCCAACTCGTCATCCTGGTTGATCACCGCATTCGACTCATCGACCAGTTGCAGCAACTGCTCCTTGGCGGCGCCATAGGCTTCCATGGTGCCGTGATAGTCGAGGTGATCCCGGCTCAGGTTGGTGAAGACAGCGGCGGCAAACGGCAGCGCGGCGACACGGTGCTGCACCAGACCGTGGCTGGAGACCTCCATCGCCACCAGATCCGCCCCCTGCTCTTGCAGGGCCGCCAGATTGGCTTGTACCTGCACGGCGCTGCCGGTGGTGTTTTCCGCTTCGATCAGATGGCCAAACAGGCCGTTGCCGATGGTGCCCATCACGCCGGCCTTGCCACCCAGCAGGGTGCGCCAGTTGGCGACCAGCAGCGCGGTGGTGCTCTTGCCGTTGGTGCCGGTGATCCCGACCAAAGCCAGTTTTTTTGCTGGCTGGTCGTAGAAATAGCCGGAGAGCGCAGAGAGGTGAACGGGCAGATCCCGCATCCCGATACAGGGAACGGAAACCGCTGGCGCGATAAATTCACCATCCTCCTCAAACACAACAGCGGTCGCTCCCTGAGCCACCGCCTTTTCGATAAACCGTCTGCCATCCACCTGATGACCACGAATGGCCACGAAGAGCGAGCCGCGGCCGACCCGCCGACTATCCAGCTGGATATCGGTCAGGGTGAGCGCCGGCGCCTGGATACCGAAGGGGCGCAGTAATACATCAAGTGCGCGGGACAAGAGAGGCCTCCGTACGGGCAAGTTTGGTGGGCACCACTGGCGGCACCGCATCGGGACGAATATTGAAGAGCTGCAGCACCCCGCCCATGGCCTCTGCAAACGGCGGGGTCGCCACGGCGCCGCCATAATAGGCGCTGCCTTTTGGCTCGTTGATCACCACCACCATAACGAAACGGGGATCACTGGCGGGTGCGAAACCGGCAAACCAGGCCATGTAATCCTTGCCGTAGCCACCGGCGACGGCGACCTTGGCGGTACCACTCTTGCCGCCGACCCGATAGCCCGGGATCTTGGCTTTCGGAATGGCGTTGTCGACCACATACTCGAGCGCCTGCAACATGGCAGAGGCGTTGTTGTGGTCGATCACCTGCTCACCCTTGGGCGGCGTGGTCACCTTGACGATAGAGAGCGGCACCCGTTTGCCCTTGTTGGCCAGGGTGGCATAGGCGGAAGCCAGCTGCAGCGGAGTGACCCGCAGGCCATAACCGAACGAGAGGGTCGCCCGCTCGATATCGGACCAGCGACGACGCTGGGGCAGCATGCCGCTGCTCTCGCCCATCAGCCCGCTGCCGGTATCCATCCCGAAACCGAACATGCTGAGGGTGTTGATCATCTCCTGCGCCGGCATCCGCAGCGCGATGCGCGACATACCGATGTTGGAGGAGTAGCGCAGGATGTCGTAGAGGTTGGTCGCCTTGTGGATACTGACGTCCTTGATCTGCTTTGCCCCGATAAAGAGCGGCCCGCCCTGAATGGTGTCTTTCCAGCTGGTCACGCCAGCCTGCAAGGCACTGAGCAAAATCAATGGTTTGATGGTAGAACCCGGCTCGTAGGTATCGGTCACCACCCGGTTGCGCACCCGGAAGCTCTGGTACTGGCCGCGGTTGTTCGGGTTGTAGGAGGGGGTGTTGACCATGGCCAGCACTTCACCGGTCTTGATATCCAGCATCACCATGGAGCCGGAGGTCGCCTTGTTCTCGTCGGTTGCCCGCTTGAGCGCGCGGTAGGCCAGCGCCTGCACCCGCTGATCGATACTGAGTTGCAGATCGTTGGCGTTCTTGCCCTCTTTGACGAGGCCAAGTCGCTCGATGACTCGTCCCTGACGATCCTTGCGCACCCGCATCTCGCCGGGCGTCGCAGTCAGCCACTCGTTGTAGCTGCGCTCAATCCCTTCAATACCGCTGCCATCGATATTGGTCACCCCCACCAGATGGGCGCTGATCTCGCCGGTCGGGTAGAAGCGGCGCGCTTCGGGACGCAGGTAAATGCCACCCAGCTTGAGCCCCTTGATATATTCCGCCACGGCAGGGGTCACCTGACGCTGCAGATAGACGAAGCGCTTGCTGGGGTTGGCAATGCGGTGTTTGAGGGTATTGATGTCTAGCTTGAGCACGGCGGAGAGCGCCAGCCAGGCTCGCTCATTATTGATGGCACCGGATTCGTGGACGGTCTTGGGATCGGCCCAGACTGCTTCGACCGGTACCGAAACCGCCAGCTGCTCGCCGTTGCGATCGGTGATCATGCCGCGCACCGCCTGGGTGGAGGTGGTTCGCAGGGAGCGCATGTCCCCCTCCTGACGCAGACGATCCGGATTGATCACCTGGATCCAGGCCAGACGCAGGATCAGACCCACAAACGCGATGCCGATAAACACCGCAAGCGTGCGAAAGCGCCACGGATAGATCGATGGCGCTTTGACAGTCGCTTTGGCAGCTTTGGCTGTAGCCTTGCGTTTCATGGTTGGGTAATTACCTTCTCGGTGGTCACCAGCGGACGCCCCATCTGCAACTTGTCCATCGCCAGACTCGCCACCCGGGAGTGTTCAGCCAGGGTGCCCTGCTCCAGCAGCAGATGGCGCCATTCGATATTGAGGCGATCCTCTTCTGCCATCAGATCGTTCTGCTGGGCCGTCAGACCTCGGGTCATGTTGGTCACCAGAATCACGGCAAACGCGGTCACCAGCACGGCGACCGACAGAAAAATCTGCAGCTTGTGCCGCCAGAGATCGGCAACGATCTCCTTGGCCAGATGAACACGCACTTCGCTCATCGCTTACTCCGCCAGCCGCTCGGCAACGCGCAGCACCGAGCTACGTGACCGGCTGTTTTCAGATACTTCATGATCAGAAGGCTTGAGCGCCTTGCCGACCGACTTCAATTTGCGACCGCCAGCGAGCTGAGCCTCGGTCAACGGAATGCCGTAAGGCACTTCCGGCCCCTTCTCGTGCTTGCGGATAAAATGCTTCACCAATCTGTCTTCCAGCGAATGGAAGCTGATCACCGACAGACGGCCGTGCGGTGCCAGCACCTCCAGCGCACCGTTGAGCGCGGTTTCGATCTCGTCCAGCTCGCTGTTGATATAGATGCGGATGGCCTGGAAGCTGCGGGTTGCCGCATGCTTGCCCTTCTCCTTGCTCGGATTGACCCGGGCAATCATCTCCGCCAGTTGACGGGTACGCACATAAGGTTCGGTCACGCGGTCATGCACGATGGCACGGGCGATCTTCTTGGCAAAACGCTCTTCACCGAAGGTCTTCAGCACCCAGGCGATGTCATCCACATCGGCCTTGGCCAGCCACTCGGCGGCGCTCTGGCCGGAAGTGGGGTCCATCCGCATATCGAGCGGACCATCTTTCATGAAGCTGAAGCCGCGCTCGGCATCATCCAGCTGGGGTGAAGAGACCCCCAGATCCAGCAGGAAGCCATCCACCTTGCCCAGTAAACCGCGCTCATCCAGATAGGAAGCGATGCCGGAGAAGGGACCATGCACGATTTCGAAACGGGGATCCTGGATCTTGGCCGCTTCGGCGATCGCCTGCGGATCGCGGTCGATGGCGATCAGGCGGCCATTGGGGCCAAGGTGCTGCAGGATCAGACGAGAATGACCACCACGGCCAAAAGTACCGTCGACGTAGACACCGTCCGGCTTGATGGCCAGACCTTCAACGGCTTCGTGCAGCAGCACTGTGATGTGTTCAGCGGCTTGGGTCATTTATAAAGAGAAATCCTGTAGTCGTGGTGAGCTTGCCCAATCGTCCCCGGGCAGACCCAAGATGTCGTCATTGACCTGTTGTTGCCAGCGGGCTTCATCCCACAACTCAAACTTGTTGAGCTGGCCCACCAGCATGATTTTCTTGTCCAGCCCCGCATGGTTGCGCAGTGGCTGACTGAGCAGCAGACGGCCATTGCCATCCAGCTCGCATTCGGTTGCATGTCCCAGCAGCAGTCGCTGCAAACGGCGCTCTTGCGGATTCATGCTGGAGAGGGTCTTGAGCTTGCGCTCGACCTCTTCCCATTCAGTCAGGGGATAAAGCAGCAGACAGGGATGGGCAATATCGATGGTGCAGACCAGCTGGCCGTCGCTTTCATCGCGCAGCCAATCACGGAATTTGGTCGGAATAGCCAGCCGCCCTTTACTGTCCAGGCTGATGGCATGAGCGCCACGCAACAAATTGCAGTCCCTGAAGGTGAGTGAGCAGGCAGATTGCCCCTCTAAAAACCACTTTGATCCACTTTTCCCCACGTTGAAGTTTAAGGACGTGCAGGGGGCTTTTCAAGCAAGGAGATGGGACAGAGGGAACATATTGACGCAGCATTTGCATACTGCGGATTGAGTGGGTTGATTTTCCACAAGTTATTTGGCGTTAAACTCTGGTGATTAATTGAAATAAGTGAATGAACTGAGAACAGACACAATATGCGGGTGCGAACAGCCATCCGGTGTCCTATCACTATCTATCGCTGCCATTGCGCTAAATACGAGACTATTCGACTGATTTAAAACATATAATTTCATTCAACATGGCGAGACAAAAAATATCCGACCAACAAAGCCATATTTTCTCATGCATAAAAAAGAGCCCCGCGATAAATCGCGAGGCTCTTCGGAATGAGGTCGGAGTCGGCCTGTAAGCCGGGTTCTGTACCGGGTTGCCCCGGGTAGCAATCATTCCTCTAGGCCAGCAATCGCTCGCTGGCTCAAGCAACCTACCCGCCCCCAACGCGGGCCGCGCCAATAGGGGCCTATTTGGTCTTGCTTCGGGTGGAGTTTACCGTGCCACGAACTGTTGCCAGTCGCGCGGTGCGCTCTTACCGCACCCTTTCACCCTTACCTGATCCCTTGCGGGCCATCGGCGGTCTGCTCTCTGTTGCACTGGTCGTAGGCTCACGCCCCCCAGGCGTTACCTGGCACCCTGCCCTATGAAGCCCGGACTTTCCTCCCCTCCGCCCGTCTGTCCCGAGGGACACAACGACGAAGCAGCGATTGCCCAGCCAACTCCGAGCGCGGATTATAGCCTTGCGATACACACGGGGTAAACCGGCAATTCCCGTTTACAGCCATTTATCGCGCTTTGACCCCCGTTGACAGGCTGAATGCTTGCCGGTTCGGGGGATTGCACAGGTCAGAAAACAGTCTGCTGGCCTATTTCATCGGCTCAATGGTGTTCGAGACCGTATTTGTAGAGGGCATTTTTCTTCACGCCGTGGATCTCGGCGGTCAGGGCAGCCGCTTTCTTCAGTGGCAGTTCGGCTACCAGCAGCCCCAGAGTGCGGATCGCCTCGGCCGGCAGATCCTCTTCATCTTTGGAGGCGCCAGCCACCACCAGCACGATCTCACCGCGGCAGCGGTTGTCATCCTCACCGAGCCAGGTCAGCATTTCGGACGCTGGTAGACCGTGGATCGACTCAAAGGTCTTGGTCAACTCGCGGCACACCACCACCTGGCGCTCGCCGAGAATGCGAGCAATCGCTTCCACCGTATCCTTCACCCTGCGTGGCGACTCGTAAAACACCAGCGAGCGGGTGTCTTCGATAACCGCTTGCAGACGATCGTCGCGTCCCTTGCTCTTGGCGGGCAGAAAACCTTCAAACGCAAAGCGATCGGTGGGCAGACCAGCGGCGCTCAGGGCGGTGATGGCGGCACAAGGGCCAGGCAGCGGCACCACCTTGACCCCGGCTTCACGACAGCGGGTGACCAAGTGATAACCGGGGTCGCTGATGAGCGGAGTGCCGGCATCGGAGACCAGCGCAACACTCTTGCCCTCTTTGATCCGGCCGATCAGCACATCGGCCTTCTGCTGCTCGTTGTGATCGTGCAGGGCGAAGGTCGGCACCGAGATTTGGTAGTGGCTGAGCAGGATACCGCTATGACGGGTATCTTCTGCTGCCACCAGATCGACACTGCGTAAAATATCCAATGCACGCTGGGTGATGTCCGCCAAATTGCCGATCGGAGTGGGGACTATATACAGGGTTGGGATGTCACTCATGGGATCTCCGAGTGCCCCGACAATTGTGTCGCCATATTGGCCCGTTTACACTATGGGGAACTTCAACACTGGTCGGGGAATGAACTTGAACCGGGTTACAAAGCAGCTAAGTGTATCACGACTCTTCGGCATCATACTCGCGGCAGTACTGCTCGCCGCCTGTGCGTCGGAGCCCAATCAACCGTCAGGGCAGTCAGGCATGCCCTCTGCGTTCTCCAATCTGACCAAGAATGCCCAGTGGTATCTTGAGCAGGTGGACCCGGCCAAGCCGGCTGAAGCCTTTACTTGGCAGATGCTGGCGGCACGCAGCTATCTGGCGCTGGGCCAGGCCAAACCGGCCTCGGCACTGTTCCAACAATTGCAGAAGCAGGCCAAGGAGCCCGCCCAGAAGGCGCAGCTGCAACTGCTGCAAGCCCATCTGTTGCTGGCGCAGGGCCACGCCAATCAGGCGCTGATCCTGCTGGAAGGCAAACCCGAGGTGGTGCTGGATGCCGATACCCAGAAGAATTGGTATCGCCAGCGCGTGGTGCTACAGCTCGACATCAACAACAAGTTTGGCGCAGCCAAGTCGTTGATTGCACTGGAACCCTACCTCAATCAGAGCGAGCAGGCCACCAACCATCAGCAGATCTGGTCGTTGCTCAAAAGCATGACCCCCTCCACCCTGCAAGCACTGGAAGAGGCACCGGCTCCTGATGTGACTACCGGCTGGTTGCGACTGGCGGCACTGGTCAACGAGTTTGGCGCCCAGCCGAACCTGCTGGCGCGGCAGCTGGCAGGCTGGAAACGCGACTTCCCCAACCATCCGGCTCAGAAAGATATGCCGGCAGGATTGGGCGATCTGGCTACCACTGCCAGCACCTCGGTACAGCAGATCGCCGTGCTGCTGCCCCTCTCCGGTAATCTGGAGCCGCAGGGCGCCGCCATCCGCAACGGTATGCTGATGTCCTACAAGGAGAATCAGGGGCAATTTACCCTGAACTTCTACGACACCCAGAGCAAGTCGACCGGCGATCTTTACAAGCAGGCGATTCAGGAAGGGGCGGACATGATCATCGGCCCGCTGCTGAAAGACCGGGTCGAGGAGCTGCTCAAGGCCAATCCGAGCGTGCCGGTGCTGGCGCTCAACGAGCTGGACAAGCCGATCGTCAACGATACCACCTACTACTTCTCTCTCTCTGCCGCCGCAGATGCCGCGCAGGCAGCCCAGTACCTCTACACACAGGGCTACCGCAAACCGCTGCTGATCGCCGCTCAGGGGCGGATCGGTTACAGCAGTATCAAGGCGTTCGAGCAGAGCTGGGCCACCCTGAGCCAGGATAAACCGGTCGTTGCCACCTTCGGTGCCCGCAACGAAGTTCAGGGGATGGTCAAGAATGCCCTGAGCGGCCGCTCTACCGCCCGTGCTGGTGAAGTGGTGCAACTCTCTGATGCCGCACCGCGCAGCATCGATGCCGTTTACGTGGTGGCCAACAGCCTGGAAACCCGGATGATCAAGCCCTACGTGGATGTCTCGGTCAATCCGATGGGCAGCCTGCCCATCTACACCAGCTCCCGTGGCTACGACAGCGCTGCCACCGAGGTCGCCTCCGAGCTCAATGGCATGCATATCGCCGATATGCCGCTGCTGCTTGGCGGCTACGAGAAACAGCGCGAGCAGATCGCCCTGCTCTGGCCGCAGACCCAGGGTGACCTGCTGCGGCTGTTTGCCATGGGTTACGATGCCGTCAGCCTGGCAGAGAACCTGCAGCAGATGCGCAAGGTGGGTGGCATTCAGCAGGCTGGCATGAGCGGTCAGCTGAGCGTGGATGCCCAGGGCAATATCGTGCGGATGCTGAGCTGGGGTACTTACCAGAACGGCAAACTGGTCGACGAGAACGCCGTTCAGCAGCTGGAGGAGCCCTCCAATGAAGGAACTATGGAAACGGATGCGCCAGCAGTTGCCGAGCCTGTTCTCCTCACCGACGAGCAAGGGACAGCACTTTGAACAAGTCGCTGAACGCTGGTTGCAGGCCCGGGGCCTGCAACCGGTAGCGCGCAACTACCGCTGTCGTGGCGGTGAAATAGATCTCATCATGCACCAGGGCCAGACCCTGGTGTTTGTTGAGGTGCGCTACCGGGCCACAAGCAGCCATGGCGGGGCCGCCAGTTCGGTCACCCGCAGCAAACAGCACAAGATCATGCTGGCAGCGCGCCACTATTTGAAGCAACATGCCATCAACGAGGCCAATCAGGCCTGCCGATTCGATGTGATTGCGTTCGAGGGCGACCAGCCAGCCTGGATCCAGAACGCATTTTAAGAGGACCCTATGACTGACCGCATCAAAGAGAACTACACCGAAAGCATCCAGACCAAGATAGCCGCCGCCGAGGCGCTGCCGGATGCCATCCATACTGCAGCCCAGATGATCACCATCTGCCTGCTCAATGGCCACAAGGTGCTGGCATGCGGTAACGGTCCTTCTGCCGCACTGGCGCAACTGTTCATCTCCGAGCTGGTCAACTGCTACGAGACCCAGCGCCCCTCCCTGCCCGGCATGGCCCTGACGCCCGACATGGCGACCATCAGCGCCATCGCCACCGATCACGGTTTTGAAGAGGTCTACGCCAAGCAGATCCGCGCGCTAGGCCAACCCGGCGACATTCTGGTGGTCATCACCACCTCCGGCCACAGCCGCAGCCTGATCAAGGCTGCCGAGGCCGCCCTCTCCCGCGACATGACCATAGTGGTGCTGAGCGGGGGTGACGGTGGCGAAATGGCAGGTCTGCTCGGTCCGAATGATGTGGAGATCCGCGTGCCATCCGCCCGTCGGCCTCGCATTCTGGAAGTGAACCTGTTGACCCTGCACTGCCTGTGTGATCTCATCGACCAGACACTTTTCCCGCAACAGGAAGATTGAAACCATGAAAAAGCACACTATCCTGCTCGGTCTGCTGGTGAGCAGCCTGCTGCTGCAAGGCTGCGCAGCCGTGGTTGTTGGCGGCGCCGCAGGGACTGCCAAGGCCTCTGGCGATCGCCGAACACTGGGCGCGCAGTGGGATGACCAGACCATCGAGCTGAAAGCGGCCAATCTGCTGGCCGACAACAAACCGCTCAGCGCAGCCAGCAAGATCAGCGTCTATAGCAACAATGGCCGCGTGTTGCTGGTCGGCCAGACACCTTCTGACGTTTACAAGATTGAGGCGGGCAAAATTGTCAGTCGCATCGAAGGGGTCCGCCACGTCTACAACGAGTTGCGCCTTGGCCAGCCCGCCAGCTTCACCACTCGCAGCAATGATTCCTGGATCACCTCCAAGGTGAAGGCCGACATGTTCGGTACCAAGAACTTCGACAGCACCAAGGTCAAGGTGGTCACCGAGAATAGCGAGGTGTTCCTGATTGGGCTGGTGACGCGTCAGGAGGGGGAACAGGCAGTACAGATTGCCCGCCACGTTGAGGGCGTGAAGCGCGTGATCAAGGCCTTCGAGTTCGCCCAGAACTAAAACCACGCGGCATAAAAAAACGCAGCCAATCGGCTGCGTTTTTTATTTGATCACTTTCAGGGTCGGACGACCGCTGGGGCGCGGCGGTTCCGGCTCAGGCTCCACCGGCGCTTCGGCCTGTTCCAGCCAGATGTCATAACCCGGCTCGGGCGGGAACATGGTGCCCACGCCGTTCTCCCGGGCATGGATAGCCAGCACGGCCGCCATCGGGATATAGACCTGCTGGGATACCCCGCCAAAGCGGGCGCTGAAGCTGATGGCCTCATTATCCATATGAAATTGCATCACGGCACGGGGCGCAATGTTCAATACAATCTGACCATCCTGGGCAAACTGCATCGGCACCATCACATGAGGAATGTTGACGTTGACCACCAGATGGGGGGTCAGGTCATTGTCCAGCAACCAGTCAAAGAACGCCCGTAACAGGTACGGGCGGCTCGGTGTCATTGTCGGTTCCATGCTCATACGCCAGAACGGATCTCGCGCTCGGCTTCGGTCAGAGAGGCCTGGAAGGATTCACGCTCGAACAGACGAACCATGTAGGCCTTCAGCTCTTTGGCGCCACGACCGGTCAGGTCGATGCCAAGGCTCGGCAGACGCCACAGCAGCGGTGCCATGTAGCAATCCACCAGACCGAACTCTTCGCTCATGAAATAGGGCATTTCACCGAAGATCGGCGCGATGGCCAGCAGGTTGTCACGCAGTTCGTTGCGTGCCGCTTCAGCATCGGTACCGGCCATGATCTTGTCGGCCAGGGAGTACCAGTCCAGCTCGATGCGGTGCATCATCAGACGGCTGTTACCACGAGCAACCGGGTAAACAGGCATCAGGGGCGGATGCGGGAAGCGCTCGTCCAGATACTCCATGATGATGCGTGAGGTATAGAGTGCCAGCTCACGATCCACCAGGGTCGGTACAGAGTTGTACGGGTTCAGCTCGGCCAGCTCATCCGGCAGATTGGCTGGGTCAACCTGGCAGATATCCACGCTAACACCCTTCTCCGCCAGGACAATACGCACCTGATGGCTGAACATATCGTTGGCACCGGAAAACAGCGTCATTACCGAACGCTTATTGGCAGCTACAGCCATTGAACCCTCCCGTCATAAAAAAGCAGAAACGGCAATGAAGCATCTTGGTCTTCATTGCCGTGCATTATATTACCCGTATCTGGTCGCTTAGTGAACGTCGCGCCAGAATTCCTTCTTCAACAGCACAGTGAAGATGAAGAAGATCACGATGAAGCCAAGCACCCAGAAGCCCATACGTTCACGCTCCTGTTGTACCGGTTCAGCCGAGTAGACCAAGAAGTTTACCAGATCCAGCACCGTCTGATCATACTCTTCGTTATTCATTTCACCATTGCCGTCAGATTTGATGCTGACAACCTGATGGGTTTCCACGCCATCGACCGTGTGAGTGGCAAACTCGGCGCGCGGGGTTCCCTGCAACGGCTCCAGTACATGGGGCATGCCCACGGACGGGAATACGGCGTTGTTCACCCCGAACGGACGGGTTTCATCCACATAGAAGGAGCGCAGATAGGTGTAGATCCAGTCTGCACCACGCACCCGGGCAACCAGCGTCAGATCGGGAGGCGGCGCACCAAACCACTTGGCGGCGTCCTTCTCCGAGACCGAGTTTTCCATCAGGTCACCAATCTTGGCGCCATTGACGATCAGATTGTCAGCCATCAGATCGGCCGGGATCCCCAGATCCTCTGCCACCCGGTTGTAACGCTGGTACTGGGTGCTGTGGCAACCAAAGCAGTAGTTCATGAAGGTGGCGGCGCCACGCTGCAGAGAAGCCTTGTCGCTCAGGTCATAGTTGGCCTTGTCCAGATGCACGGCCCCGGTATTGGCAAACACCAGTGAAGGCAGCAGGGTCAGCACTGCAAATATTATTCTTTTCATTTAAATGTCACCCTCTCCGGCAGCGGCTTGGTGCTTTCGTTCTTGCTATAGAAGAACAGCAGGACGAAGAACCCGAAATAACCCAAGGTACAAATTTGGGCAATCAGCGTCAGAGTCGGCGTCGACGGCAGCACCCCGAGGATCCCCAGAATCACGAAGCACACCACAAACTGGGCAATGTTCAGTTTGTGCAGCTTGCTGCGATAGCGCACCGAGCGCACTTTGCAGCGATCCAGCCACGGCAGCAGGAACAGCACCACAATGGAGAGGCCCATCATGATGACGCCAAGCAGCTTGTCCGGCACCGCCCGCAAAATGGCGTAGAACGGCGTGAAGTACCACACAGGCGCAATATGCGCCGGGGTCTTAAGCCCGTTGGCCACTTCAAAGTTCGGCTTCTCGAGGAAGTAACCCCACATATCCGGCTTGAAGAAGATGATGGCGCAGAAGAAGAACAGAAAGCCTGCCACACCGATCATATCCTTGACGGTGAAGTAAGGGTGGAACGCCACCGCATCCAGCGGCCAGCCGTTTTCGTCCTTGTGCTTCTTGATGTCGATACCATCCGGGTTGTTGGACCCTACCTCATGCAGCGCCAGAATGTGCATGGCAACCAGCATCACCAACACCAGCGGCAACGCGATGACGTGCAGCGCGAAGAAGCGGTTCAGGGTCGCGCCGGAGATGACGTAGTCACCGCGGATCCACAGGGTCAGATCGTCACCGATGACCGGAATGGCGCCAAACAGCGAGATGATGACCTGGGCACCCCAGAATGACATCTGGCCCCAGGGCAGCAAGTAGCCCATAAAGGCTTCCGCCATCAGTACCAGGAAGATCAGCATGCCGAAGATCCACAGCAGTTCACGCGGCTTCTGGTAAGAGCCATAGATCATGCCGCGGAACATGTGCATGTAGACCACGATGAAGAATGCAGACGCGCCGGTTGAGTGCATGTAACGCAGCAGCCAGCCGTACTCCACATCACGCATGATGTACTCCACGGAGGCAAACGCACCTTCCGCGGAGGGGTTGTAGTTCATGGTCAGCCAGATACCGGTGATGATCTGGTTGACCAGCACCAGCATGGCCAGCGAGCCAAAGAAGTACCAGAAGTTCAGGTTCTTCGGTGCCGGATACTTGGCCATATGGTCGTTGTACATGGCCGTGAGCGGGAATCGATAATCGATCCAGCCCATCAGTTTACTCAACATGGTCAGGCCTCCTTGCCATCGGCACCGACCTGAATGGTGGTGTCATTAATGAATTGATAGGGCGGAATGACCAGGTTCAGCGGTGCAGGCACCCCCTGGAACACACGGCCGGCCATGTCGAACTTGGAGCCATGACACGGGCAGAAGAAGCCGGACGTGACGCCCTGCACCTGCTCGCCAAAGCTGTCAGGCAGATAGGAAGGTGAACACCCCAAGTGGGTGCAAATACCGACCGCGACAAAAATTTCGGGCTTGATCGATCTGTACCCGTTATGGGCATAGTCAGGCTGCTGTGGCTCTTCAGATGAGGGATCCCGCAGCTTGTCATCATGGGCAGCCAAGGCATCCAGCGTCTGTTTGGTGCGTTTCACCACCCAGACAGGCTTGCCTCGCCACTCGACACGGATGAGCTGACCCGGTTCCAACTTGCTGATATCGACTTCAACCGGCGCCCCGGCTGCTTTGGCCTTGGCACTCGGATTCCATGACTTTATAAACGGCACTGCGGTAAACGCAGCTCCTACCCCACCAACGGCAACCGTTGACCAGGTAAGAAATCTGCGGCGACCGGTATCAACTGGCGCATTGCTCATCCAAAAACTCTCCCATGTGGACTCCGCACATTCTTATAGTGTCCCTGTTCCCCATTTTTCCCGTGACAACAGCGGCGGAAGCTGGATTTACAATTGCCACAGAAAACAGGGGAAATTTTAAAGAAAAGATAACAACTTGACAAGAAAGAGCGGTGAGCAATGAAAACAATAAAGAAACAATTTTTTGTCTTTTGTGACGCGTGGTTAGCATTGATGTCGGTAATATTACCAATAAAAAAAGCCTGGCGGCTGCCAGGCTTTTTTGACACTCGAAAGAGTGAGTACCAAAAGCGAATTAACGCTTGGAGTACTGCGGACGCTTACGAGCTTTGTGCAGACCGACTTTCTTACGCTCAACCTTACGGGCATCGCGAGTAACAAAGCCAGCTTTACGCAGTTCGGAACGCAGGGTTTCGTCGTACTGCATCAGAGCACGAGTGATACCGTGGCGGATCGCACCAGCTTGACCGGAGATGCCACCACCGTTAACGGTGATGTACAGATCCAGTTTCTCGGTCATCTCAACCAGTTCCAGCGGCTGACGAACTACCATGCGGGCAGTCGGACGGCCGAAGTACTGCTCCAGGGAGCGCTGGTTGATTACGATCTTGCCGCTACCCGCTTTGATAAATACGCGAGCAGTGGAGCTTTTGCGACGGCCGGTACCGTAGTATTGATTTTCTGCCATGTTGCCAGTTCCCGATTAGATATCCAGTACTTGAGGTTGCTGAGCAGCATGAGCATGCTCGGCGCCTGCGTAAACTTTCAGTTTACGGAACATGGCACGGCCCAGAGGACCTTTCGGCAGCATGCCTTTGACGGCTGCTTCGATTACCATTTCCGGTTTACGCTGAATCAGCTTGTCGAAGCTGATTGACTTGATACCACCCGGGAAACCGGAGTGAGCGTGGTACATTTTGTCGGTAAATTTCTTACCGGTTACGTGTACCTTCTCAGCGTTTACAACGATGATGTAATCACCGGTGTCAACGTGCGGAGTGTATTCAGCTTTGTGCTTACCACGCAGACGAGCAGCGATCTCGGTTGCGATACGACCCAGAGTTTTACCTTCTGCGTCCACAATGTACCAGTCACGTTTTACGGTTTCTGGCTTGGCAACGAAAGTTTTCATTAAGTTAAACCCAATTACCTGTTACAGACCCAATTGCTTATGGGGGCTCTCCCACAAACAACAAACGATGGCCTACCTGTACCCCTTCGAATACAAGTAAAGCTTAAAGTGTTGCTGTCTTATCGACAGCTGTAACGTGGGCCGGGCGATTATAAGTGAAGTTGCCTTAAATATCACCTGCTAATTTCACTGCCATGAAGCTAGCAAATGTCGCCCGGCCCTACCTGCCGCAGATGCCCATCCGACTGGCAGGCGCGGTATTGTGACTAAGGAAGGTGCACTCTGGCAAGGTATTCGTGCGATTGCATTTCCTGAAGCCGCGAAAGACAGCGTTTGAATTCGAAATTCAGCAGCCCTTCGCCGTAGAGTTCTGCCACGGGAACCGCCGCCGACATGATGAGCTTGACGTGCCGTTCGTAGAACTCATCGACCATGGCGATGAAGCGGCGAGCCGCGTCATCCGTGCCTGTGCCCATTGGCTGCACATTGGCCAGCAAGACGGTATGGAACAGCCTAGCCAGTTCGATATAGTCGTTCTGGGAGCGAGGAGTACAGCAAAGTTGCTCGAATTCCATATAGAGCACCCCTTCCCCCATCCCCAGTGACGTCAGCTGACGATGATTGACCTCGAACGTCCCTTCGCAAGCCGAGTGACCACCGGTTAATTGCTGAAAATAGTGGTCGAGATTGGCTTTTGCCTGCAAATCCAGCGGGCAGTGATAAATCTCGGCTTGTTCCAGCGTACGCAGGCGATAGTCGATACCGCCATCCACGTTAAGTACCTCGCAATGGCGCTCGATAAGCTCGATAGCTGGCAGAAAACGGGCTCGCTGCAGCCCGTTGCGATAAAGATCTTGCGGCGGAATATTTGAGGTGGCAACCAGTACGACACCGTGACCAAACAACTCCTGGAACAGTGTGCCCAGCAGCATGGCGTCGGTGATGTCTGAGACAAAAAATTCGTCGAAACAGATGATGTCTGTCTCGCTGGCAAGCTTGCTGGCCACCAGCTTGAGCGGATCGGACTGCCCGCTCAGCCCCTGAAGTTCATCATGAATGCGGTGCATGAAGCGGTGGAAGTGGCTGCGCATCTTGCGCGTCCCCGGCAGGCTGTCAAAAAAAGTATCCATCAGCCAGGTCTTGCCTCGGCCCACTCCGCCCCACATATAGATACCCAGGACGGGCTCCGGCGGCTTGGGCTTTTGCAGCCAACCCAGCAGCCCTCGAGATCTGGTCGGAGTCGGGCGCCGTAGCAAATCCTGATACAGTCGCTCCAGCCTGCTGATGGCCATCCCCTGCGCGGGGTCGGCCACAAAGCCGGGGCGCAGCAGATCCTGCTGGTATTTTTGCTGCGGTGTCATCCTTGAGCGCCTCTCCAAGTCCCTGAATCGAGGACAAAATGGTATCACGGCCTCAGGACGCACGGTATAGTGCCATCAAGGCATGGCGGTTATGACGACCGCATAAACCCATACTGTTTTAGCTGTAACAAGGAGCATCTATGAGTCTGTTAACTGGGATCCTGCTGGCTGTCGCGGCCTTGATTATCGGTATCGTTCTCGGCCGTTTTTCGGTACGTAGCCGCGATGCTGGCCGTCTGGAACAGGAACTGAAAAAGGCCCACAAGGAGCTCGAGAGTTATCAGGGCCAGATCAACACCCACTTCGCCGACAGTGCCGCCCTGATGGAACAACTGGCCGAGCAGTATCAGACCCTCTATCGCCACATGGCCGAGCAGAGCAAATTCCTGGCCAAAGCGCAGGAGCCCCTGTTCCGCGAGTCATTGGTAGAAGAAGCCCCAGCCAATGTCGCAGAAGAGCCGGGCGTTCCGCCTCGCGACTATGCGGGCGCCTCTTCCGGACTGCTCAAACAACCAAACTAGTTCCTCGCGGAACTAATTGGCCAGTCCCGTGGTCTGACCTTGACGATTGCAATGCAACTTTTTCTGGGAGCTGTTTTTCATATGCGTAAACCTCTTTCCATGCTCAGTGTGCTAGCCCTCAGTGTCGGTATCGCCATGTCTGCGGCCCCTGCTCAGGCTGCACTGCCTTCCCTGTTAGGCTCAAATCAGGAGATGCCAAGCCTGGCGCCCGTTCTCGAACAGGTCACCCCGGCTGTGGTCAATATCTCGGTTTCTGGCAAAAAAATTACCCGTCAGCGTCTGCCGGAACAGTTCAAGTTCTTCTTCGGCCCCAACATGCCCGACGAACAGGTGAGCGAGCAGCCGTTCCAGGCGCTCGGCTCCGGTGTCATCGTCGATGCCAAGAAGGGTTACGTGATCACCAACGCCCACGTGGTGCACGAGGCGGACGAGATCAAGGTCAACCTGAAGGATGGCCGTGAGTATGCGGCCAAGAAGATCGGTGAAGACAAACAGTCCGACATCGCCCTGCTGCAAATCAAGGCCGAGGATCTGGTGCAGATCAAGTTCGCCGACTCCGACGAGCTGCGGGTGGGTGACTACGCGCTGGCCATCGGCAACCCGTTTGGTCTGGGTCAGACCGTCACCTCAGGTATCGTCAGCGCGCTCGGTCGTAGCGGCCTCAACATCGAGAATCTGGAAAACTTCATCCAGACCGATGCAGCCATCAACTCCGGTAACTCCGGCGGCGCCCTGCTCAACCTGCGCGGCGAGCTGATCGGTATCAACACCGCAATTCTGGGCCCGAACGGCGGCAACATCGGCATCGGCTTTGCCATCCCCTCCAACATGGTGCGGGATCTGACTGAACAGATCGTCAAGTATGGTGAAGTGCGTCGCGGCCAGTTGGGCATTACCGGCACCGAGCTCACCTCCGACATCGCCAAAACCTTCGGTTACAACAAGAAGGATGGTGCCTTCGTCAATCAGGTCATGCCTGATTCGGCGGCCGACAAGGCGGGCATCAAGGCGGGCGATATCATCGTCAGCATCGATGGCAAACCGGTTCGCTCCTTCGGCGAGCTGCGCGCCAAGATCGCCACTATGGGCGCTGGCAAGCAGGTCGAGTTGGGACTGATCCGCGATGGCAAGTCACAAACTGCCAAGGTGACCCTGAAGCAGGCCGATGACAGCGAAGTACGCGCCAGCGCGCTGCATCCGGCATTGGAAGGAGCCAAGCTGAGCACCACTACCGACCCGGTCTCCGGCGTCGCGGTGGCCGACATTGATCCTCGCTCTCCGGCAGCCGCTTCCGGCCTGCAGAAGGGTGACATCATCATCGGGGTCAACCGCTTGCGCATCAACACCCTGGGCGAGCTGACCAAGGCGCTCAAGAACAAGCCTGACGTGCTGGCCCTCAACATCCAGCGCGGCGACTCCTCGCTCTATCTGGTGATCCGCTAACACTCGGGTTGTTCGCCAATCCCTCTATCACCCGCGGCCTTCACCGCGGGTGATTTTTATCCACCGATAGTGTTATTCTCTGCGCGCAGCCTGTACGGATGAGAATGACATGAAAATCCCCCCTTTAGTCAGTTACTTGGGCAAGTCTGTCGGTTTTGGTTTGACCGTCGCGGCGCTGCTGTTGCTGCTGTTTCCCCATTTTCGCGGTGGTGCCCAACTGCCCGGCATCATCACCAATGCCCGTGAACTGAGTTTCTCCTATGCCGCCCATCGGGCAGGCCCTGCCGTCGTCAACATCTACACCCGCAGCTTTGCCCCCAATCAGGGCAATCAGGGGGAGCTACGCCCGCAAGGGCTGGGTTCCGGCGTCATCATGAACCAGCGCGGCTATGTGCTGACCAACTACCACGTCATCGCCGATGCCGACCAGATCATCGTCGCGTTGCAGGATGGCCGGGTATTCAGCGCCGAGCTGGTCGGCACCGATCAGCTCACCGACCTCGCCGTACTCTATATCGAGTCAGACAACCTGCCGGTGATCCCGCAGGATCCGGAGCGACTGCCAGAAGTGGGGGATGTGGTGCTCGCCATCGGCAACCCCTACAACGTCGGCCAGACCATCACCCAGGGTATCATCAGTGCGACCGGCCGTACCGGCCTCTCCAGCATGGGGCCCGACAGCAATGGCCGTCAGGATCTGCTGCAGACCGATGCCGCCATCAACGAGGGGAACTCGGGTGGTGCGCTGGTCAACGGCCGCGGCGATCTGGTGGGCATCAACACCGCCACCTACCACCTCAACGGCAATCAGGAGAGCTACGGCATCAGCTTCGCCATCCCCTACCGGCTGGCAAAACGGATCATGGATGAGCTGATCGCCAACGGCCGGGTGATCCGCGGCTACCTCGGGGTCTCCAGCGTCGAGATCAATCCCATCGTCGCGCGGATGATGAACCTGGGCGACCTGCGTGGCCTGGTGGTGGAGAGTCTGGATCCCAATGGTCCTGCGGCCAAAGGCGGCCTGCAGCGGGGGGATGTGCTACTCAAGATCAACGGAGAAGCCATCAGTGGCGTGCGCAGCGCCATGGACAAGATTGTCGAGAGCCGCCCCGGCACCAAGCTCACCATCTCGGTATTCCGCTCCGGCAAGCCGCTGGAAGTGGTGGTCACCATAGAAGAAGATCTGCGCTATCAGCAGAGAATGGCCAGCTAAGGCGCAGCTCCGGCTGTGGAGCGGCATGCTTGTCATGAGGGAGATTATATTACTGACGAGATAATCGACCGCGACTGGGATTCATCGATGCAACAATGAGGTCGACTACCCCCTGCGGCCATACTGCGAATCCTGAATCATTACACAGCCGATCACTGCATTGCGGATCAGAATAAAAACGAGGAGTGACTACTCCTCGTTGAAGCCGGAGGTGAACAGCTCCACGACGGCGGCCAGGGCCTCGACCTCTTCGGGGCCCTCAACCTGTACTTCCACCTGCCGCCCTTGCGCGGAATCCAGCATCAGCAGGCCGATGATGCTGTCAGCATCTGCCTCCACACCATCTTCATTGCGCAGCAGTACGTGGGCATCGAACCCCTGCACCAGCTCGAACAGCATCATGGCTGGTCTGGCATGAATACCCAGCTTGTTTTTCACTTCAACCGAGGCGGAAACAGTCATCGGGTCGTCCTATTGGTCCGTCAGGATTGGGGGGCACTTTTGTCGAGAGTGCGGTGGCGGATCTGCACATTTTTGCCAAGCAGGCGGAATGCGCTGGCCAACCGTTCTGCAATAAAGACCGAACGGTGCTGACCGCCGGTGCAACCGATGCCCACCGTGAGGTAGCTGCGATTATTGCGCTCCAGATGGGGCAACCAGGTTACCAGCATGTTTTCGATCTGCTGGGTAAACAACATCACATCGGCCTGCGCCGAGAGGTAGTTGGCGACCGGCTCATCCTTGCCGGTAAACGGCTTGAGCTCGGGGATCCAGTGCGGATTGGGCAGGAAGCGGGCATCGAACACGAAGTCGGCATCTTTGGGAATGCCGTACTTGAACCCGAACGACTCGAACACCAGCACCAGCTCGTTCTCTTTCTTGCCGAGCACCCGGGTCTTGATGAGCTCGCTCAGGTCGTGAATGCTGAGGTTGGTGGTGTCGATACGCAGATCCGCAGTTGAAGAGAGGGGCGAAAGCAGGTTGGTCTCTTCCCGAATGGCCTCATCCAGCGACAGCTTGTTGCGTGACAGGGGGTGCAAGCGGCGGCTCTCGCCATAACGCTTCAGCAGAGTGCCGTTGTCGGCATCGAAGAAGAAGCTGGAGAACTTTACCCGCCCTTCATTGCGCACCTGGGCCAGCAGATTTTCCAGTTTCTCCGGCTCGCTCGGCAGGTTGCGCACATCGATACTGACCGCCAGTTTGTCATACTGGCTCTCGACCGAGACAATCAGCTGCGGCAGCAGATTGACCGGCAGGTTGTCCACACAGTAGTAACCCAGATCTTCCAGCACTCGCAGGGCTACCGTTTTACCGGAGCCCGAACGTCCACTTACCACGATTAACTGCATCTTGTTCCCTCACGCCAAAACGGGTGTCTCATCCTTGGCCTGCTGTCAGGCCGAGGTCATGATCTGATAGAGCTCTTCATCGCTGGTTGCCTGGCGCAACTGGCGGCAGACCGCCTTGTCACCGAGCTTGGAAGCCATCAGGGAAAGGGTCTTGAGATGCTGCTTGCACTCGCTTTCCGGCACCAGCAAGGCAAACAGCAGGTCAACCGGTTGATTGTCGATGGCGTCGAAAGGAATAGGATCGGCAAAGGTCATCAGGATCGCGGTTGGCGGGAATTCATCGTCAATACGACCGTGGGGGATCGCAATACCGGCACCGATCCCGGTACTGCCCATTTTTTCGCGGGCCAGCAAACATTCGAACAGCGCCTGACGGGAAGTGCCAAGGCGTTCGGCGGCCAGCTCGCTGATGATTTCGAGGGCGCGTTTCTTGCTGGTACAAGGGACTGCACTCTTGGTGCAGTCCCGACTCAGTATGTGTTCAAGTTGCATAGTTATTTTTTGTTTAACTTATCTTTGTGCTTGATGATCTGCCTGTCCAGCTTGTCGAGCAAGGTGTCTATCGCAGCATACATATCGGCATGTTCAGAGTTGGCAAACACTTCGCCACCGCTGACGTGCAATTTGGCTTCCGCTATCTGGTTCAGTTTTTCCACGCTAAGCACCACATGAACATTGTTGATGTGGTCGAAGTGACGCTCGAGTTTGGCAAATTTGTTGTTCACATAATCACGCAGAGCTTCGGTGATCTCGACATGGTGTCCGGTCAGGTTAATTTGCATAACATCATCCTTTTGTTTTGCCTAAACCAGGCGTTTGCGCTGATTGGAAGGTGGGATAAACAAGGATTCGCGATACTTAGCGATCGTGCGTCTCGCCACCATAATACCCTGTTCGGCCAGCAAATCCGCGATCTTGCTATCACTTAACGGCTTGGCAGGATTCTCTGCCGTCACCAGCTTCTTGATGAGCGCGCGAATTGCGGTCGATGAGCACTCTCCTCCTCCTTCGGTGTTCACATGGCTGGAGAAAAAAAACTTCAATTCGAAGATACCACGGGGGGTATGCATGTACTTCTGGGTCGTCACCCGGGAGATGGTCGACTCATGCATCTCCACCGCTTCGGCGATGTCGTTGAGCACCATCGGCTTCATCGCCTCTTCACCATACTCGAAAAAGCCCTGCTGCTGCTCGACAATGCAACTGGCCACCTTCAGCAGGGTGTCATTGCGACTCTCCAGGCTCTTGATGAACCACTTGGCTTCCTGCAAATGGGAGCGGATAAACTGGGTATCGGTGCTGCTGCGGGCGTTGCGGGCCATGGCGGCATAGGTCTCGTTGACCCTGATGCGGGGAGCGGAATCGGGATTGAGCTCGACCACCCACTTGTTGCCCTTCTTGACCACGGAAACATCGGGGATCACGTACTGGGAGTCGCTCTGGATGATGCCGTTACCGGGGCGCGGCTCCAGCAGCTGGATCAGATCCAGCACCTCCTTGAGGTCGCTCTCCTTGAGTTTGGTCTTGCGGGCGAGGGTACGATAATCGCGGTTGCCGAGCAGCTCCATGTGCTCGAGGATCACCTCCTTGGCCTCATTGAGCCAGGAGGTCTGCGGGTCATACTGCTCCAGCTGGATCAGCAGGCACTCCTGCACCGAACGGGCGGCAATGCCGACCGGGTCGAAATGCTGCACCCGCTTGAGCACCGCCTCGACCTCGTCGAGTTCGACCTCCAGCTCGTCGCTGCCCACCGCCTGTTGAATGTCTTCCAGCGCAACGGTCAGATAGCCGGATTCGTCGATAGCATCGATGATGGCGAGCGCAATGGCGGCATCCACGTCGCTGAACGGGGTGAGTCGCATCTGCCACAGCAGATAATCCTGCAGGTTTTCGGTAGTCTCCCCCTGATAGACGCTATCTTCCCCATCGTGGATGGGGCCGGCGCTCTGGGCGGTGCCGGCGGAGTAGACCTCATCCCAGGTCGTATCCACCGGCAACTCGTCCGGCATCTGCTCCTGAGCCATGGCATCGCTGGAGTCCATTTGACTGTCATCGACCGGCGCTTCCGGTGCGCTCTCCTGCTGCTCGCTCTCTTCCTGCTCCAGCAGAGGGTTGTTTTCGAGCGCTTGCTGAATTTCCTGCTGAAGTTCCAGGGTGGAGAGCTGGAGCAGACGAATCGCTTGTTGTAATTGCGGCGTCATGGTCAGGGACTGACCGAGACGCAACTGTAATGTCGGCTTCATCTACGTCGGGATATCCTTATGTTCAGCGAGGCAGGCGTCAAAGGAAATGAAGGCATGCCCCCTTACTATAGACTGAATTGATCGCCCAAATAGACGCGCTTGACCTGTTCATCGGCGAGGATGTCAGCCGGTGCACCTTCGGCAATCATCTTGCCGTGGCTGACGATATAGGCCTTCTCACATACGTCCAGAGTCTCTCTGACGTTGTGGTCGGTAATCAAGACGCCGAGGCCTCTATCTTTCAGATGCTGAATGATCTTCTTGATGTCTATCACAGAAATCGGGT
Source organism: Aeromonas allosaccharophila (assembly GCF_016026615.1). Lineage (NCBI taxonomy): Bacteria > Pseudomonadati > Pseudomonadota > Gammaproteobacteria > Aeromonadales > Aeromonadaceae > Aeromonas > Aeromonas allosaccharophila. The sequence goes on from NZ_CP065745.1 coordinate 3,119,473, forward strand.
CAACCCCTGCAAATGGCTCATCCAGCAGAATAAAACGCGGCTCGGCCGCCAGTGCGCGGGCGATCTCGACCCGGCGGCGCTCACCACCGGAGAGGCTCTGACCCAAGTTGTCACGAATGTGGGTGATGTTGAACTCTTCCAGCAGCTGCTGAACCTTGTCCTCACGCTCCTCGCGGCTCAACCCCTTGCGGGTCTGCATCACCCCCATCAGATTGTCGAACACCGACAGGCGACGGAAGATGGAGGCCTCCTGCGGCAGGTAACCGATACCGTTGCGAGCCCGCACATGCATGGGCTGCAGGCTGATGTCCTGATCGTCGATGGTGATGAGACCTGCATCGCGCTGCACCAGCCCGACGATCATGTAAAACGAGGTGGTCTTGCCGGCACCGTTGGGGCCGAGCAGGCCGACAATCTGGCCGGTGCCCACTTCCAGGCTGACGTCACTCACCACCATGCGGCGCTTGTAGCTCTTCTGCAGGCCCACTGCTTTTAACACTGCCATGGTTTATTTTCCCTGCTTCTGCTGATCGGCGGGCTTGTCGAAATTCTCTACCTGATCCGGCAGGAACACGGTCTTGACCCGCTGGTTCGGGCTCTTGCTCTCGGCAATCATCTTCTGTTTGACGATGTCGTAGCGGATCAGATCGCCATTGACCTGGCTATCCTCCTGCTTGAGCTGACCGTTACCGGTGATGGTCACCAGCCGGTTTTTCAGCTCGTAGCGGATGGTGTTGCCATGGGCGTTGACCGGCTTGCCGTTATCCAGGATCTGGAAGAAGGTGGCCGGTTTGCCGTAGGCGGTCATTACCTCGGCCCCTTTCTCGCCGGAACGGGTCACCACCACCTTGTCAGCCTTGATCTTGATGGTGCCCTGATTGATGGTCACATCCTCTTCGAAGGTGATGCGGTTGTCCTGCATCTCAGCCACCTGCTTGACGGCATCGACGTAGACCTTCTCGGCAAAGTCGGACTCTTTGGCGGTCACCGCACTACACAACAACAGGGCTGCGAGGGCCAGATTAGCGTTTTTCATTGAAATAGATTGCATGACCTTGATCCAGTAACTCAAAATATTTGCGGTCCAGATGGCCCTTGAGGCCAACCCCTTGGGTCTGGAAATCCCGACCCAGAATGTTCACTTCCCGGTTGCTGCGCACATCCTGTGTCACCAGATCCAGCTCCAGATAGGGCGTATCGAGCGTGGAGATGAAGGAGGTGGGCAACAGACCATCCAGATGCACCTTGTCCCGCAGGATGACGTTGTCGCCGGTGTTGAGCACGCCAGTTTCGGCGGTGACCTTCCACTCGGCGGCACCTTGCTCGTCATACATGTAGACCACCGGCTTGTCGAAGGTGGCCTGCTCGAGGATCTGATAATACTCGGCGTAGGTCGACTCCAGCCGTTCGGTGCGCTTGCCATTGATATCAAAACGGGTGGTCACCAGATCTTTGGCGACAAAATCCGGCTGATAGTTTTCGATTTTGACGGCGCTCTCCGGCACCAGCTCCACCTTGCCCAACTGCCAGGCGACCAGCGCCACCAGCAGCAACAAGGCGAACAACAGGGTCTGTCTGCTCATACCGAGGCCTCGGGCTGATAGTCGCCGTGGCCTTGCGCCTGCAGAATGAGGTCGCACACCTCGCGCACCGCCCCCATGCCGCCGCCGAGACGGGTGACCAGATCGGCACGGCTCAGCACCAGCGGATGGGCATCGGCCACCGCGATACCCAGGCCACAGGCGGTCATCACCGGCAGATCGATGGCGTCATCGCCCATGTAGGCGGCCTGTTCCGGCGTCAGTCCCAGCTTGGCCAGCAACGCCTCGAAGTGAGGCAGCTTTTTATCGGCCCCCTGCACCACGTGAGCCACCCCCAGGCTTTTCATCCGATCGCTGACGATACGGGAGTTGCGCCCGGTGATGATGGCGATCTCGATCCCGGCATTGAGCAGCGCTCGCATGCCCGCACCATCGCGGGTACAGAAGGTTTTCAGCTCTTCGCCGTTGTTTCCCATGTAGATGAGGCCGTTGGAGAGCACCCCGTCCACATCGCACACCAGCAGGCGGATTTGCGCCGCCTTGTCGTACTGGCTGCGCGTCACCGGACCATAGAGGGTCGGTACGTTTTGCATCAAATGACTCCGGCTTTCAGCAGGTCGTGCATGTTGAAGGCACCGAGCGGGCGCTTCTCTTCATCCACAACCAGTAATCCGTTGATTTTTCTCGTTTCCATCAGCTTGACGGCTTCTGCAGCCATCATCTCTGGGCCTACGGTAACACAGTTGGCGGTCATCACACGGCTGATGGGGGTATGATGGATATCGATCTGCTGGTCGAGAATGCGGCGCAGATCACCATCGGTAAACAGCCCGGCCAGCAGGCCGTTGCCATCGACCACAGCGGTCATGCCGAGCCCCTTGCGACTCACTTCCAGCAACGCCTGACTGATGGTGGCATCGATCCCTACCCGGGGCAACAGCTCGCCGCGATGCATCAGATCGCCAACCCGCAGCAGCAGACGCTTGCCAAGGGAACCGCCCGGATGGGAAAGAGCGAAGTCATCGGCGGTAAAACCGCGCGCTTCCAGCAGGGCGACGGCCAGGGCATCGCCCATCACCAGGGTTGCCGTAGTGCTGGAGGTGGGCGCTAGCCCCAACGGGCAGGCCTCTTTCTCCACCTTGATGCACAGGTGCACGTTGGCCTCTTTGGCCATGGTGGAGGCCGGATTGCCGGTCATGCAGATGAGCGGAATGCCGCGGCGCTTGAGCACCGGCAGCAGGGCCAGGATTTCGTCGCTCTCGCCGGAGTTGGAGATGGCGATGATAAGGTCGCCGCTGGAGATCATCCCCAGATCGCCATGACTCGCCTCCCCCGGGTGAAGGAAGAAGGCTGGCGTGCCGGTGCTGGCGAGGGTGGCGGCGATCTTGCTGCCGATATGACCCGACTTGCCCATTCCGGTGACCACTATCTTGCCACCGCAGCGCAGTACCATCTCGCACGCCTTGTCGAAGGCGTCGTTCAGATACTGATAGAGTCCATCAATGGCTTGCTTTTCTGTGTCCAGCACCGCGCGGGCACTGCGACGAAAATCGAACAGTTCAGACACTTTCTCAGGCTTTACAGACATAAAGACACAGCTCCGGGCCGAAATTAGCTGCGGGATTATAAAAAAGTCTGCCCGGATAAGCGAATCGGATGGTAAGCCCCGCTCCCGATAACGCTCTTTGTTGCAGAAAACTGTCGTGCAAATGGGCTGGCGACCTGTTCAATAGTTGTTCCTTGCTGTTGCTTAGACCTAGACTACCCCATAAAATTCGCACCTCATTTACACCGGATGGACAATTGTTTGAACAATGACCTGATCACCATCTCCGATCTGACCTTCAGTCACGGAGATCGGCTGTTGTATGACGGGATCAACCTGACCATTCCTCGTGGCAAGGTGACCGCCGTCATGGGCCCGAGCGGCATAGGTAAAACCACCCTGCTGCGGCTGATCGGTGGCCAGCTCAAACCGGAGTCCGGTCACATTCTGTTTGACGGGGAAGATATCCCCACCCTCTCCCGCAGTCGTCTCTACGAGGTGCGCAAGCGGATGAGCATGCTGTTCCAGAGCGGCGCCCTCTTTACCGGCATGACGGTCTACGACAACGTCGCCTTCCCGCTGCGGGAGCACTCCGGCCTGCCGGAGGAGCTGATCCACACCATCGTCATGATGAAGTTGCAGGCGGTGGGCTTGCGCGGGGCGGCGAAACTGATGCCTTCCGAGCTCTCCGGCGGCATGGCGCGCCGGGCAGCGTTGGCGCGGGCGATTGCGCTCGATCCCGACCTCATCATGTATGACGAGCCGTTTGTCGGGCAGGACCCCATTACCATGGCGGTGCTGGTCAAGCTGATTAAAGAGCTGAACGATGCCCTCGGCATCACCTCCGTCATCGTCACCCACGATGTGAACGAGGTGCTGACCATCGCCGATTACGCCTACATCATCGCCAATCGCAAGGTGGTGGCGCACGGCACACCGGAACAGCTGCGCGAGGAGCACAATCCCGAAGTCGAGCAGTTCCTCAAAGGATTGCCCGACGGTCCTGTTCCGTTTCATTTTCCGGCAGGCGACCTGCTACAGGATCTGTGATGTTGATAAGTCAAATAAGCAAGCTGGGGCGAGTCGGCGTGCGCGTCATCAGCTCCGTTGGCCGCGCCACCATCATGTTGTTTCATGCGCTGGCGGGCAAACCCGAGCCGCGCAAGCACTTCCCGCTGCTGGTCCAGCAGCTCTATGTGGTGGGCGTGCAGTCGGTGGCCATCATCCTGGTCTCCGGCCTGTTCATCGGCATGGTGCTCTCGCTGCAGGGTTACAACGTATTGAAAGACTTCGGCGCCGAGCAGAGCCTGGGGCCGCTGGTCTCCCTCTCCCTGTTGCGGGAGTTGGGCCCGGTGGTAACCGGCCTGCTATTTGCCGGCCGCGCCGGGTCGGCCCTGACCGCCGAGATCGGCCTGATGAAGGCCACCGAGCAGCTTTCCAGCCTCGAGATGATGGCGGTCGACCCGCTGCGCCGGGTGGTGGCACCCCGCTTCTGGGCCGGTGTCATCAGCATGCCGCTGCTGGCCTTTATGTTCAGCCTGATCGGTATCTTCGGTGGCAAACTGGTTGGCGTGGATTGGCTGGGGGTCGACGAAGGGGGCTTCTGGTCTGCCATGCAGTCCTCCGTCGACTGGGGGGAAGACATCATGCAGGGCGCCATCAAGAGCCTGATCTTCGCTCTGGTGGTCACCTGGATTGCGCTCTTTAACGGCTATGATGCCAAGCCGACCTCGGCCGGGATCAGTCAGGCCACGACCCGTACCGTGGTCCACTCATCCCTCGCCGTGCTCGGCCTGGATTTTATACTCACCGCAGTCATGTTTGGATAAGGTAAAGATGAAGTTCAGCAAAGTAGAATTCCTGGTCGGCACCTTCATGCTGGCTGGCATAGCAGCCATTCTGGCACTGGCCCTGCAAGTGGCCGGTTTGAGCTTCAAACCGGAAGGAGAAACCTATACCCTGCGCGCGCATTTCGATAATATCGGCGGCCTGAAAGTCCGGTCGCCGGTCAAGGTCGGCGGCGTGGTGGTGGGTCGGGTCAGCGATATAGCACTGGATCCGAAAACCCAGGTGCCCGAAGTGACCCTGATGATGCAAAAGAGTGCCGGTGAGTTTTCCGAAACCAGCTCGCTCTCCATCCTCACTTCGGGTCTGCTCGGCGAGCAGTACATCGGCCTGATGCCCGGCTTCAGCGATGAGGAGATGGGCACCGCCATGCTCAAAGACGGTGACCTGATTGAAGACACCAAATCCGCCATCGTGCTGGAAGATTTGATTGGCAAGTTCCTCTACAGCCAATCCTCCGACAGCAAATCAGACAGCAAGAAGGAGTAATCATGTTCAAGAAAATCGCCCTGCTGCTGGGCCTGATGACCAGCATGCTCTTTTCCCTGTCTACCCAGGCCGCAGTCGATGCCACCGACCCCAACGCGCTGGTGGATCAGGCTGCCAAGCAGACCTTTGCCCGCCTGAAAGCCGATCAGGCCCAGGTGAAGAGCAATCCTGATCACCTGCGGGTGATCATCCGCGAAGAGCTGCTGCCCTATGTGGACAACCGCTTCGCCGCCTACAAGGTGCTTGGCAACCAGATTAAAGAGACCACCGAAGCGCAGCGCAATGCCTTCGTCGAGGTGTTCACCGAGTACATGGTGAGCTCCTACGCCGACGCGCTGGCCCATTTTGACAAGCAGACCGTCAAGGTCGAACCGGGCAAAGCCCCCAGCGGCAACATCACCGCCGTCAACGTCAGCGTGAAAGAGGCCGGCAAGCCGGACATCTTCCTCGAGTTCAAGCTGCGCAAGAACAACAAGACCGGCGAGTGGAAAGCCTTCGACATGGTGGCAGAGGGGATCAGCCTGCTCTCCGCCAAACAGAGCGAGCTCGGCGGTTTGATCCGCCAGAACGGCATCGATGCGGTGATCGCCCAGTTGCGCGAACACAACGCCAAGCCACTGGTGCTCAAGTCATGACCCTCTGCGGTGATCTGCAGGCGCCACAGGTCAATGACCTGTGGCAACGCCGTGCCGACTGGTGGCAGGATGACCGGCTCGATCTCGGCGGCGTCACCACCCTCGACTCCGCCGGACTGGCACTGCTGGTCAAATGGGCCAAAGCCGCATTAGCGCGAGGCGCCACACCGCTACTGGTGGGCGCCTCCAGTGATTTCTATACCCTGGCCAACCTCTACGGGGTGGCCGGGCTGTTTCAGTCAACCCCGCTCACAACCGAGGACGCATAATGCAAGTCTCTGAAATTGAAGCGATACTCCTTGAGGCTCTGCCATTGTCCGAAGTCCATGTCAAAGGGGACGGTAGTCACTACCAAGTGATCGCCGTCGGTGACATGTTTGACGGCATGAGCCGGGTCAAGAAGCAGCAGGCCATCTATGCCCCGCTGATGGACAAGATCGCCAGCAACGCCATTCACGCCCTCTCAATCAAGGCGTTCACCGACGCCGAGTGGAAACGCGAACGTAAATTCCTACTGCCCTCCTGATTTGGTAACGAAGTAAAAATGGACAAATTCAAAATCGATGGTCGTTGCACTCTCAACGGCGAAGTGACCATCTCCGGCGCCAAAAACGCCGCCCTGCCGATCCTGTTCGCAACCCTGCTCTGTGATGAAGAGGTACACCTCTCCAACGTGCCGCGCCTGAAAGATGTGGGCACCACCATCAAGCTGCTGGAGATGCTGGGCGCGACCACCAAGGTCAACGGCAACGTTACCGTGCTGACCGGTGCGGTGAACAACCACGTCGCCCCCTACGAGCTGGTGAAAACCATGCGCGCCTCCATCCTGGCGCTGGGCCCGCTGGCCGCACGTTTCGGTGCTGCCGACGTCTCCCTGCCCGGCGGTTGCGCCATCGGTGCCCGTCCGGTCAACCTGCACGTCCACGGCCTGGAGCTGATGGGTGCCAAGATCACCATCGAAGATGGTTACATCAAGGCCCGTGTCGATGGCCGCCTGAAAGGCGCCCACATCCTGATGGACATGGTTTCCGTCACCGGTACCGAAAACCTGATGATGGCTGCGACCCTGGCTGATGGCCGTACCGTTATCGAAAACGCCGCGCGCGAGCCGGAAGTGGTCGATCTGGCCAACTTCCTAAATACCCTGGGTGCCAAGATCCAGGGCGCGGGCACCGACACCCTGACCATCGACGGTGTTGAGCGTCTGCACGGTGGCAACTACAGCGTGCAGCCTGACCGCATCGAAACCGGTACCTTCCTGGTGGGCGCCGCGGTCACCGGTGGCAAGATCACCTGCCGCAAGACCGACCCGACCCTGCTGGAAGCGGTACTGGTCAAGCTGGAAGAGGCTGGCGCCCTGATTGAGAAGGGTGAAGACTGGATCACCCTCGACATGACTGGCCGCACCCTCAAGCCGGTCACCATCAAGACCGCACCCTACCCGGCCTTCCCGACCGACATGCAGGCACAGTTCACCGTGCTGAACGCCGTCGCCAAAGGCACCGGCATGGTCACCGAGACCATCTTCGAGAACCGCTTCATGCACGTTCCCGAGCTGGTACGGATGGGTGCAGACATCGAACTGCAGGGCAATGTGGCTATCTGCCGTGACACCGAGCAACTCAAGGGTGCCCAAGTGATGGCGACCGACCTGCGCGCCTCTGCCAGTCTGGTGCTGGCCGGCTTCGTGGCCGAAGGCTCCACCATCGTCGACCGTATCTATCACATCGACCGTGGCTACGAAGACATCGAGCACAAACTGCAAGGCCTCGGCGGCCGCATCGAGCGCATCAAGGGCTGATAACCCCCTGATCGCAGGCCGATAAAAAGGCCCCCTCGCGTTGGCGAGGGGGCCTTTTTCATGGTTTCGGTTCTGTTGAAACCGGGATCAGTGACCCGCCAGCTTCATATTTTCCACCAGCACCGAGCCGGTCTTGAGGCTGGAGCGCTCATCTTCGTCACTGCCCACCGCCACGATGTGGCTGAACATCTCGGCCAGATTGCCAGCGATGGTGATCTCCTCGACCGGATAGGCGATCTCGCCATTCTCGACCCAGAAACCGGCAGCGCCGCGGGAGTAATCGCCATTGACGATATTGACCCCCTGCCCCATCAGCTCGGTCACCAGCAGGCCGGTGCCCATCTCTTTCAGCATGCCCTGAAAGTCCTGGCCGGAGTTGGAAACCTGCCAGTTGTGAATGCCACCGGCATGACCGGTAGTGGTCAAGCCTAGCTTGCGGGCGGAGTAGGAGGTGAGCAGCCAGCTCATCAGCTCGCCGTTACGGATGATATCCATATCGCGGGTACGCACCCCTTCGCCATCGAACGGGGTACTGGCGAACCCGCCCAGCAGATGGGGGAACTCCTGAATGGTGAGCCACTCGGGCAAGATCTGCTTGCCCAGCTTGTCGAGCAGGAAGCTCGACTTGCGATAGAGGTTGCCGCCGCTGATGGCCATCACCAGATGGCCCCACAGGCCGGAGGCGGTATCGGGGTGGAACAGCACCGGCGCATGGCGGGTGGAGATCTTGCGGGCGCCGAGGCGGGAGACGGTACGCTCAACGGCTTCGTCGGCGATGCGCTGCGGACTCCAGAGCCCGTCGAGGGTACGGCTGGAGGAGTAGCCGTAATCCCGCTGCATGTCGCCATCATGCTCGCCGATCAGCACGCAGCTCAGGGAGTTGCGCGAGGCCGCGTAGCCTTTGACAAAGCCATGGCTGTTACCATAGACCTTGATGCCGAGATGGCTGGAGAAACCGGCTCCGTCGGAGTGCTTGATGCGGGCATCGCGGCCGAGCGCCAAGCGTTCGCACTCGATGGCCAGCTCGATGCCGCGCTGGGGATCCAGTTCGATTTGGTGACACAGTTGCAGGTCGGGGGCATCCCAGGCCAACAGCTCGGCATCAGCCAGACCGGCGCAATCATCAGCCGAGGTGTGGCGGGCAATCTCGATGGCCGCTTCAACGGCGGCACGAATGGCAGGTTTGCTCAGATCGGTGGTCGAGGAGGATCCCTTGCAACCATCGCGATAGACGGCGATGCCGAGGGCACCATCCTTATTGAATTCAATGCTTTCCAGTTCACAACCCCGGGTATTCACCGACAACCCGGTCTGCTTGCTGATGGAGACTTCGGCCAGCGAGGCGCCCAGTCCCTTGGCTATCTCCAGGGCTTCGGCAACCACGGCCTCGAGATGGGCTTGATCCTGGCGGATTTGGTCTTGCTGATCCATAACTCACATCTATATGAAAGAAGGAAAGGGGGGTAAGCATATCAGACCCCTGCGCCCAGCGGGAGAAGCTGGTAACATATCCACCAAACGTGAATGACAGGAATCAAGAGACCGATGAGTCAATATCAAGACGACAACGAGTTCGAAGACTGGGGCCCGAGCAAGAGCCAGCTAAAACGCGACGCCGACGCCCTGCAAAAAATGGGCGATGAGCTGGTCAGCCTTAGCCACAGCGAACTGGAAAAAGTGCCGATGGACGAAGAGCTGGCTGATGCGATCGAGCTGGGGCGCAAGCTCAAGCCGAAGAAAGACGAATCCTATCGTCGCCATCTGCAGTTCATCGGCCGTCTGATGCGCAGCCGCGACCCGGAGCCGATCATCGAAGCCCTGTCGATCTTCAAGAATCGTCACTCCACCGTGAATGCCCGCCTGCATCGACTGGAACAGTGGCGTGAGCGCCTGATCACCGAAGGTGACAGCGCCCTCAACGAGCTGATGTCCCAGTTCCACGATCTGGATCGCCAGAAGCTGCGCCAGCTGATCCGTTCCGCCAACAAGGAGCGGGAGCTGAACAAGCCACCGGTCGCCTATCGCGAGATGTACCAGTATCTGCGCGGCGAGATCGAAGATCTGCTGTGATCCCCGAAACACGCCTCCCCTTGCGGAGGCGTGTTTCTATTGATGTCTTTGCCCCTCCCCATTCCCCGCCATCCCTGCGCGTTTAATATATCCACCATTAAGGCGACACGGCCACGACACCCCATCTGAACAGCCCAGTTAAATCGCCACTTCAGAGCAGGCCAAAACAAACTCGTTAACAATTTGGCATCATTTTGTTTGACATATTGAACGGCCTTGGCAGACTGGAGAGAGGATCCAGGCTGTTGCTGCCCAGGCTGACCGACGATTCTGCCACCCTGCCCGACGCCGGATCCCATGACCATGCCTTGAGGCATGCCCTTGCCCGGTCGGTTTGCAAGGGCCTACCCAAGGCGCAGGATGAGACTTCAACGCCAAGGATAATCAAGGTGCCCTATGCCAAATCCCCTGCCTCCCGCTACCCGTAAAAAACCGGTCGTGCTGATGACAATGGGCGCCCAGCCCCGTAACGGCCACGCCTATCAGGTGATGACCCACAAATACATCATGCCGCTGGTCGACATCAGCGACTGCGTCCCGCTGCTGGTGCCCACCTGTTGCGGCACCGCCGATCTGGAGCAGTATCTGGATCTGGCCGATGGGGTCTATCTGAGCGGCGCCGGTTCCAACATCGACCCGGCCCTCTACGGCCAGGAGAACCTCACGCCAGAGAAACAGCAGGACAGGGATCGCGACCTGTTCGATCTGCCGCTGATCAAAGGAGCGCTGGCCCGTGGTTTGCCGATCCTCGGGATCTGCCGCGGCATGCAGGAGATCAACGTGGCACTGGGGGGAGATATTCATCAGAAGGTCTACAACGAGCCGGGCTATGACGATCATCGGGAGGATGCCGACGATCCGGTCGATGATCAGTATGGGCCGAGCCATCAGATTGAACTGCTGCCGGGCAGCTGGTTTGCCGAGTTGATGGGGGAAGCGCGGATTCCGGTCAACTCCCTGCATGGACAGGGCATCAACCGGTTGGGGAGCGGGCTGGAGCCACTGGCCCACGCAGAAGATGGGCTGATCGAGGCACTTCATGCCCCCACCCTGTCACCCTTCTTGCTGGCAGTACAGTGGCATCCGGAGTGGAAGGCCAATGAAAACCCTCACTCCATCAAGATCTTCCAGGCCTTTGGCGATGCCTGCCGTCAGCACAGTGCATTGATGGCAGGCCGCTAAGCCCCATAGATTCAGTCGCCAAACCCCCGCGCCTTGAGTTTGGGCAGTCCGCCTCGCTCGGGGCGCAGGGTACGGCAGATATCCATCCCCTTGAGCCCACGCTGGATATGGTCAGGGGATTGGCCAAACACCATGCCGTTGCTGCGGTAGAGGTTGTTGTCATCCAGCTCGAACTTCTCGCCCCCGATAAGCAACTGCTCCCGACCATTGATCGTGTCACCGTGCTTGATGGGCACCTTCATATCGGTCAACACCTCGCCGGTGGCACACCCCTCGCGCCAGCGCGCCTCACTGGCGAAAGGGGTAATAGCTATTTCGCGCCAGGAACCATCCCCGAACTCGACCCGGTACTTGTCCGTCAGCAGATCGCAGCCAACCAGTGGCAACAGGGCCATCAAACAGATGATTTTCTTTGAAAATTCCACGTAATCGCACTCCTTTGCCTTGTCCTGCACAGGATAAATAAATTGCCGCCCCAACGCACCATTTCCCCGCACCGCAGCAGCTATGCTGGAGGTAAACCACAATAAGGTGCTGCTATGGCTGGCGATAACTTCACTGCGCTACCGACGCTGATCTGGATTGGCGAACACCCGTTCTGGACCCTGCTCACCCTCTCCCTGATGCTGACCCACTTCTGGCGCCGCCCGGGACAGCGACGGGAGCTGCTCTCCGAGCTCGGCTTCGTGATGATAAGCGCGGTGGTCATCCTGCTGATCCAGCTGGAGGGGGGCTGGTTCAAACTGCCGCTGCCCCATCAACTGCTGGTCGAGATCTCCACCCTGCTGGCCGGCCTGATACTGGTCAAGGTGTGGGGGATCCTGCTGTTCGAGTTTCTGCTCCCTCTCTGCCATGTGCGGATCCCGCGGATCATCGCCGATATCGTCATCACCATCGGATATATCGGCTGGGGTCTGTTTCGCCTCTACGCCTCCGGCATGGCGCTCGGGGAGATAGTCACCACCTCGGCGGTGATCACTGCGGTCATCGCCTTCGCCATGCAGGATACCCTCGGCAACCTGCTGGCCGGGGTCTCCATTCAGCTCGACAACTCCATCGCCATCGGTGACTGGCTGCAAGTGGATACCACCCAGGGCCGGGTGGTGGAGATCAACTGGCGCGCCACCACCATCGAGACCCGCAACTGGGAGACTGTCGTCATCCCCAACAGCCACCTGCTCAAGCAGCGCTTCACCGTGCTCGGCCGCCGTCGGGGCGAGCCGCTGCAGTGGCGACGCTGGGTCTGGTTCGATCTGACGCTGGATACCCTGCCGACCCAGATCATCGCGCTGATTGAGAAATCCCTGCGGGAGACCAAGCTCCCCTGCGTCGCCAAGTATCCGCAACCGGACTGCCTGCTGATGAACGTCGAAGGGGGGATTGCCCGCTACGCGGTGCGCTACTGGCTGACCGATCTGGCTCGCGATGATCCGACCGACTCCATGGTGCGCAGCCTGATCGATGCCGCCCTGCGCCGCAACGATCGCCGCCTCACCCCGCCGATCTTCAACGTATTCATGAGCAAGGAGAAACAACATCAGGATGCGCGCCACAAGCGCCACACCGCCGAGCGTACCGACACCCTGCGCAAACTGCCGTTGTTTGCCATGTTGCAGGAGGACGAGCTGCTCCAGCTGGCCGATCAGGTGAAGTTCGCCCCCTTCGTCAGCGGCGACATCATGCTGGAGCAGGGGGATGTCTCCAGCTGGTTGTTCGTGCTGGTCAAAGGGGAAGCCGAGATGGTGGTCAACGTCGAGGGACGGGAGCTTAAACTGGGCACCCTCAACGCGGGGGACTTCTTTGGCGAACTGAGCCTGCTCACCGGCGAGCCCAGCTCCTTCACGGTACGGGCGGTGGCCACCGTCGAAACCTATCGCATCAATCAGGCGATGTTTCAGGAGCTGGTGATGCAGCGGGAATCGCTGGTCGAGCCCCTCTACCGGGTGCTGAGCGACCGCCAGCAGGAGCAGCGGGCGCTGCTGGAGCGGGAGGCGGAAGCCATGAAACAGCCACCACAACAGCTTGATCTGCTTGATAAACTGATGAAGCTGTTCGGAGGAAGATGACGTAACATGGCGCGATATTGAGGACGTGAAGAGAGAGCCGCAGCCATGTTACTGACCACCCTGGCCCTTGCCGCCAGCCTGCAATTTGATTGCCCTGCCACCATCGAAACTCGCCAGCAGTTGCTGACCCCGCAGCAGGGCTGGCAGGCGTTCACCCGAGATGACGATGGCAAACCGGACGAAACCCTCAGCCACCGGCTCGATAATCTGGCCCTGTTTGACGGAGATCCTGCCGAGCTGGCCCAGCTCAAACCGGATAACGGCGACAACGACGAGATCCACTACTGGAGCCAGCTCGATAGCAGCCTGAGCCCCCTCTATCTGGTCTGCCGCTATCAGAACAGCGCCATCACCCTGCAGCAGACGTTGCCCGCCGGCATCAGTTACTGCCGCATCAACCAGCGCGATCGCTACACCCTGCTCGGGCTGGTTTGCCGCAAATAGCGGTCTTGAACGGTTCCCCATGACGACTATGCACCGCTAGCCATTGCCGCCTGAGCATGGCCACCGCCAACCTCGTCAGAGCAGCAGCTCGGTCAGCTCCTCCAGCGCCGTCAGCTCCACGTCCGGCAACAGTTGCAGCTGTTGCCACGGTTGCTGCCGCTCGTTGAGCCAGGCGGCGCGAAAGCCGTGCAAACGGGCTCCCAGCACATCGGTCTCGGGATGATCCCCGACATGGAGGATCCGCTCCGCTGGTAACTTGAGAGCGCTGCGGGTCTGCTCAAACATATCCGGCGCCGGTTTCATTCTGGCGCCCGCCCCCGCCTTGCAGACCAGCGTGAAGTAGCGATCCAGCCGTGCCTGCGCCAGATCCAGATTGCCGTTGGTGATGACCACCAGCGGATAGCGTTCGGCCAGCCTGGCCAGCAGCTGATGAGTGGACTCGCTCACCTCGATCTTCGAGCGCTCCGCCAGAAACGCAGCAAACACCAGCTCCGCCTCGCGGCTGGCCTGCTGGTCGGCCATCCCCCCCTCGACCATGGCGGCGCGGATGGTCTGCTGGCGCGCCAGACTGACATCGTGGCGCAGCTCGGGGTTGGCCAGCAACACCGCGCGTTTTAGCTCCAGCCAGCGCGGCTTGTCGAGCATGGCGGTGGCCAGATATTCGCTACGCAGATGGCTCAGCATCCACTGCTCGGCGCGCACGATGGCGGGGCCGTTGTCATAGAGGGTGTCATCGAGGTCAAACGAGATGGCAGCAACCGGCTGCCAGCGGCGATAGAAGTGCATGGACTCTCCTCTGCAACGGGGGCTCTGTGCCCGTTATTCATCGTCCTGCGCATCCGGATCACGCTTGGCCCTTGGGTGGGCGCTGTCGTAAACCTTGGCCAGATGCTGGAAGTCGAGGTGGGTATAGATCTGGGTGGTGGAGAGATCGGCGTGTCCCAGCAGCTCCTGCACCGCCCGCAGATCGCCGGAGGACTCCAGCATATGGGTGGCGAAGCTGTGGCGCAGCTTGTGGGGATGGACGTGGGCGTTGAGCGCCTGCTTGTTGCCCCAGCCATCGAGGCGGGCCTGCACCGAGCGGGCCGACAGCCGCTGCTTGCGACTGGAGACAAACAGCGCCTCGCTCTCGTCCCCGGCCAGCAGCGGGCGCACCTTGAGCCATTTCTGCAGCCACTCGACCGCCATCCGGCCGATGGGCAGCACCCGCTCCCGCGAGCCCTTGCCGGTCACCTTGAGCTGACGGTCGTCGAGCTTCAGATCCACCAGATTGATCCCCACCAACTCGGCGAGACGCAGCCCTGAGGAGTACATCAGCTCCATGATTGCGCGATCCCGCACCGCCAGCGGATCCTGCTCGTCGGTGATGTTGAGCAGCTGGTACATCTCGTCCACATCGAGGTTTTTCGGCAGCGGTCGCCCCTGCTTGGGGGTGACGATGCCGCGGGCCGGATTGGCGGTCAGCCGCCCCTGCCGCACCTGCCAGTCGCAAAAGCTGCGCAGGGCAGAGACCTTGGTGGCCAGCGATCGGGGTGCCAGCCCTCCCTTGTGCATCCGGGTCACCAGAGTGCGCACCTGGCTCGCCTCGAGCCGGCCCCAGTCAGCCAGACCCAGCGTCACCAGCTCAGCGGTCATCGCCTCCAGATGGGCTTGATAGTTATTGCGGGTGTGAGGGCTGAGCTGACGCTCGACCCTCAAGTATTCGATAAAGGCCGCCAGCTCTTCCGCCAATGCTGCGGGCAGTGGCGGCGCGACGACGGAAGCCTTGGCGGGCGCCCTGGCCGGTGTTCTAGCCATGAGTCAGCTCGGGCAGACGCAGTTGCAACAAGCGCCCCAGTTGGCCCAGCAGCAAGGTGTCGTTGTGGGGAGTGAAGTGGCTGGGATCCGAGCTGGCGAAAGCCAGCACACCGAGATCGCCGAGCCGCATCAGGGCGACCGAGTTGACCAGCACATCGTGGCCAAACAGCGCCTGTTTCTCGCTCTGGCTCAGGCGGCCAAAGTAGTAATCCTGCCCCGGCAGACGCTGACCCAGCAGGGATTCGAGCTGCTTGCCCTGCGCCAGAAAGCGCTGCTCGGGCCCGCTCAGGGCAAACTTCTTGGGATTGAGCCAGAGCCGCAGCCCGGTCAGGCGCAACCGCTGGACAAAGGCCTTGCCCATCACGGCACTCACCTCGAACAGGGTCTGGCAACCGTACAGCTCGCCGTAGAGATCGGCATAGACCCGGAAGATCCGCTCGTTCTCGCTGGCGATCCCCATCAATTCGGTGATCTCCTGCTCCAGCTGTTCGATCCGCTCGCGCTGGCGCTCCAGCTGGCGCTCGACCAACGAGACCGACCCTTTGCGTTCATGGGGAATGCGGATCCTGTCCAGCACGGCGGCATGGCGTTGGAAAAACTCGGGATAACGGGCCAGGTACTCCAGCACAGTGGCTTCATCCACCGATTGCTCCTGCCGTTTGAGTTCGCTC
Organism: Aeromonas allosaccharophila; assembly: GCF_016026615.1. Classification (NCBI taxonomy): domain Bacteria; kingdom Pseudomonadati; phylum Pseudomonadota; class Gammaproteobacteria; order Aeromonadales; family Aeromonadaceae; genus Aeromonas; species Aeromonas allosaccharophila. The sequence continues at coordinate 3,135,560 of NZ_CP065745.1, forward strand.
ATAAATTGCTTGATCCATCAGAGAAATGGGGCTCGCTGCCCCGACATCATGGGTAAAGGGGGCCAGCGCCCCCCGTACCTGAACCTTTATCGGCTAAACCTCTATCTGGCCGTCAAACACATGCTCGGCGGGACCTGTCATATAGACCGGCTGACCCGGCCCCTTCCAGGCGATGGTCAGCTTGCCGCCCGGCAGACTGACGGTGACCCGCTCCTTGAGCTTGCCCTGACTGATGCCAATCACCGCCGCCGCACAGGCACCGGTACCGCAGGCCAGAGTCTCCCCCACCCCGCGTTCGAATACCCGCAAGCGGATCTCGGTGGCGTTGACCATCTCCATGAAGCCGACGTTGACCCGCTCGGGAAAACGCTCATGGCGCTCCATGATGGCGCCCAGCGTCTCGACCGGCGCATCGGCGACCGACGGCACCTCGATGACACAGTGGGGATTGCCCATGGAGACCACGCCACACATCACGGTATGCTCCTGCGCCCGCAGCAGATAGGTTTTCTCTGCCTTCTGGGCCCGGAACGGGATCTTGCCCGGCTCGAACTGGGGCACCCCCATGTTTACCGTGACCTGATTCTCCCCCTCCAGCTGCAACACGATGCGACCGCGGGCGGTGCTGACCGCGATGCGATCCCGGTTGATCAGCCCCTTGAGGCGCACGAAACGGGCAAAACAGCGGGCGCCGTTGCCGCACTGCTCCACCTCGCTGCCATCTGCATTGAAAATGCGATAGTGAAAGTCGAGTTCAGGGTCATAGGGCGGCTCCACCAGCAGCAGCTGGTCAAAGCCGATCCCGAAGTGGCGATCAGCCATCTTCTTGATGACGTCATTGCTGAAAAATACCTTCTGGGTGACGCCATCCACCACCATGAAGTCGTTGCCCAAGCCATGCATCTTGGAAAAATCTATCAACATCGTGCATTCCTGTGCTGTTAGGGCTGTAAAAATTCACCGACCCAAGGGTCGTCAAGCGCCATGAAGTCGTTGTCCAAAGCCCCATGCATCCTGGAACAATCTATCAACATCGTGCATTCCTGTGCTGTCAGGGCTGTAAAAACTCACCGTCAACCGTTATGAAATCATTGTCCCAGCCTGCGCCATCAGGGCAGCAGGTGCTCACCGCGCCAGAGATCGGCCAGCTGCTCCCGCTCGCGGATCAGGTGCGCCTCGGTGCCATCCACCAGCACTTCGGCAGCGCGGGGACGGGTATTGTAGTTGGATGACATGGTAAAGCCGTAGGCTCCGGCCGAACGCACCGCCAGCAGGGAACCCTCAGCGATGGCCAGAGTGCGATCCTTGCCGAGGAAGTCACCGGTCTCGCACACCGGCCCCACCACGTCATAAAGCGCCGGAGCGTGACCGGCGCGGCTATCCACCTCGATGATGTTCATCCAGGCGCCGTAGAGCGAGGGACGCAGCATGTCGTTCATGCCGGCATCGATCAGCGCGAAGTTGCGGGTCTCGCCCGGCTTCAAATACTCAACCCGGGTCAGCAGCACGCCGGCATTGGCGACGATGGCGCGGCCCGGCTCGAACAGCAGGGTCAGATCCCGACCCGCCAGTTTCTGCTTCAGCGCTTCGGCATATTCGGTCGGATGGGGTGGCTGCTCGGAACCGTAGTTAACCCCGAGACCGCCGCCCACATCCAGATGATGGATATGAATCCCTTCTGCAGCCAGACCGTCGATCAGCCGCAGCAACTTGTCAGCCGCTTCCATAAAGGGATTCAATTCGGTGAGTTGCGAGCCGATATGGCAATCCACCCCGACGATCTCGATGTTCGCCATCGCGGCCGCCTTGCGGTAGATGTCAGGCGCCAGCTCGATGGGAATGCCGAACTTGTTCTGCTTGAGGCCAGTGGAGATATAGGGGTGAGTACCGGCATCAATATCCGGATTGACCCGCACCGAGACGCGAGCCTTCTTGTCCATGCTGCCCGCCACCCGATTGAGGCGCTCCAGCTCGGCTTCCGACTCCAGATTGAAACAGAGGATCTCTTTTTCCAGCGCCAGACGCATCTCGGCTTCGCTCTTGGCCACGCCGGAGAAGACCACTTTGCCCGGATCACCGCCCGCCGCCAATACCCGCGACAGCTCGCCACCGGAGACAATGTCAAACCCCGAGCCCAGACGGGCCAGCAGGTTGAGCAGCGCCAGGTTGGAGTTGGCCTTCACCGCATAGCAGATCAGATGGGGAATATCGCCAGCGGCCTGGTCGAAGGCGTGCCAGTGGCGCTCGAGGGTCGCACGGGAGTAGGCGTAAAGCGGGGTACCGTACTGCTCGGCAAGCTGTTGCAGCGAGGTTTGCTCGGCCTGAAGCTGGCCGTCGGCGTCGTAGTTAAAGTGATCCAAGGGGGCGGTTCCTTCCTAGAATGGGTGCGGCATTAGTGCGGCGCGGCCTCGGTGGCAGCCTCGGAGGTCGCAGGCGGTGCTGCTTGCGGTGTACTCTGGCTCTGTGGCTGCTCGGGGGGCGGCATATAGAGCGGCCCCTTCAGACCGCACGCGGCCAACCCGAGGGACAGAAGAGTGGCAAGCAGACACTTGGTGAACTGGGTGATCATAATGGTTCGCTGCGAAAAAATTTTTGGCCCTCTATAATCGCACTCACATTGTTAAAAGCAACAGGATAAACCGATGAAGGATCACGAGTATCACGCCCTGACCGACGCCTTTTTCCAATATGTGGAAGACACCCTCGACGAGGGGTATCCGGATATCGACTGCGAACGCAACGGCGGCGTATTGACCCTCTCTTTCGAGAACAAGACCAAGGTCATCATCAACAAGCAGGAGCCACTGCACCAGATTTGGGTCGCCACCCGCGAGAACGGCTTCCACTTCGACCTGCAGGGTGACACCTGGATCGACAACCGCTTCGGACACGAGCTCAAGGCGCTGTTGAGCAAGTCCTGCACCGCCCAGGCTGGCGAAACCGTGGTGTTCCCATGATCGACCTGCACCCGCAGGGCGCCCGTCACGCGGTGATCTGGCTGCACGGGCTGGGTGATTCCGGCGCCGGTCTCGCCCCGCTGGTGGACGCGCTGGACCTGCCCGCCGATCTGCCGGTGCGTCACCTGCTGCCGGATGCCCCCGAGCGATCCATCACCATCAACATGGGCTACAAGATGCGCGGCTGGTACGACATCAAGAGCTTCGAGGATCCCGCCGAGCGGGCCGTGGAGTCTCATGTCCGTGACTCGGCCGACCAGATTGCCACCCTGCTCGATCAGCTGGTGGCCGACGGGTTTGCCCCCGAGCGCATCGTGCTGGCGGGCTTCTCTCAGGGCGGGGTGATTGCCTCCTTCACCGCGCTGCGCTATCAGGCAACGCTGGCAGGCCTGCTCTGCATGTCCACCTATCTGGCCGCCCCCGATAAATTGCTCGGCGAGATGAGCGAGGCCGCTCGCACCCTGCCCATCTGCTACATGCACGGCATCTATGACGATGTGGTGAGCCTGTCGCTCGGTTGGGATGCCAAGAACCGGCTGGAAAGTGCCGGACTCGCCCCCGAGTGGCACGAGTACCCGATGCGCCACGAGATCTGCCGTCCGCAGCTCGGCGATATTCGCAGCTGGCTGCTGGCTCGCCTCGGCGCCTGAGCTACCCCGCAAAAGCAAACGGCCTGCATCTGCAGGCCGTTTTTTATAGCGATTCCAACGGACGGGTCAGCCCACTTCCCGGGTGGGCGGCACCTGCTCGCGCAGAGTGCCCTGACTGCGATAGGGGATCACATCCAGCTCGCCGTTCACTTGCACTATCTCGTAGTACTGGGGCAGGTTGAAGTTGATGAACTGGCCATCATCGCTGAACCGCTCGTGATTGGAGGTGTAGAAGCGGTTGACCCCCGCCACCAGCTCATCCTTGTTGCCGGCGAAGTGCTGGTAGATCTCCACCCGGTTCGCCTCATCGAGGATGTAGATGTTGGTACCCGCATCCCGGGTATCGAAGAAGAACTGCACCAAGCCTTCGCTGGCGTAAGCATCGACGATGCTCGGCAGATGCTGGCTGTGGGTCTTGTCGAGCCGCAGCGGCAGGTGATCCAGCTTGTTGTGGGAGATGTGGCGGTAAAAGTCGATGGCGTTTTCCAGCTTCTTCACCGATACCCCGCGTCGCTCGAAGAAGATGCCGTACTTCTCGCGGCCAAGGGCCATGGTCTTGACCAGCTGCTGCTTGTCGCGGGCAAGGCGCAGGTCGATACACTCTGCCACCAGGGTCTGGAAGCGGGAGCGCACCAGAGAGCGGAAGTGCTGGCTGTAGCAGAACACCTCGATCATCTCGGGGGCGGCCGCATCCTGATGCATCTTGCCAAGGATAGTGGTGAGGGCATCGACCACCGCCTCGTCCCCCTGGAAGTGCAGGGTGCGGATCTCGCTCCAGGAGTTGCGATAGACCAGATCCACCGAGCCCACCAGACACTCCTGATTGCGGCCGAACGAGAAGACATCCACGGTGTTGGCATCAAATTCGATCACCTGACCGACCCAGTGACTGGTCGGGTCCATCTCCAGATTGAGGAAGATGGAGAGCTGACGGATCTCGCACGGCCGACTGAGCGCCAGGTTGGTGGCGAGCGGGTACTTCTCGGGGAAGCAGCCGGAGAGATCGCGACAGAACTGGTGCAGATTATCGATGTGCAGATCCGAGCCCTGATTGAACAGGTGCACCCGCGACTGGGGCGTCAGCAGATCGTTGAAATAGGCCCAGGAGACCAGCTTGCTGATGTAACCGTTGAACTCGAGCGGCGCGCGGCCAATGATATCCACCGGCTCCAGCGAATGTTTGTAGAGATACCAGCCAGCGCGGTTGAGGCGACCGTGGGGCACCTGCACGAAGCTGAGATCCGGCTCGCTCAGATCCGGCGCAATCTTGAGGTTGATGCGCTGCACCTTGCCCGGCAGACTCTCGAATGCGGCGTAGAGCTTGCGCGACAAAATGCCGATATCTTCCGGGTTGATCGACTCGCTGATGTTGTTGCGGCGGGCGAACTGGATCAGGTTGCGGTAGCTCTGCATCAGGGCTTCCAGCAGCTCGGCGTGGGCGATCTTCACCTCTTCGATCTTCCACTCGTGGCGGTGATCGAGTTGATAGAGTTTGTCCTGACTCCAGCCCCAGTAGGAGACCAGCTGGCTCATCTGCTCGCGGCGCCACTCGGGGGAGTGATCATCCTTGGGATGGCTGAGACCGTCGCACACCTTGAGGTAGAAGCAGCGACGCACCAGATCGAGCCGCGCCATGTCGCCGATGGACTTGAGGTAGTTGGTCACCTTGTCCAGCATCAGACAGTAGTTGTCGAGCCGGTAGTGCATCCCCTCGTTGTGCTGGAACCAGTCGCGGCCAGTCATCGACAGCAGACGGGTGTTGGGGTACTCGTGGGAGTAGGCTTCCATCAGCACCGACTTGAGCACCGCCTTGTAGGGGGAGTCGATCCCCTTGTAAAGCTGCCACAGAGCAGAACCGAAATACTCTTCGGCCGGAATACGGTCAAAACTGCCCAGATCGAGCCAGTCGTCCTGCTTGAGCTTGCCGCTCTCGAACAGCTCGTTCACATACTCATCGTAGTGCTCGTCACACTCGATGGGCACCAGATACCAGATCAAGCGCTTGCCCGCGATATGCATGGCACTGCGGTAGAACTCGTCGAGCAGCAGCAGGTGCTGGGCACTGCCGCAGCTCTCCCCCTGCATCTGGGCATCATTGGTCTGGCGGAACTTGTCTTCCGGGATCAGGAAGAAGTTGAGATCGACCCCGCGCTGTTCGGCCCACTTGGAGAGTTGCTGGCACTTCAGCTCCAGCAGATCGAGCCGCTCCTGCGACAAACCGGCCACGTGGCAGACCCAGATATCGAGATCGGAGTGACAGCACTGGCCGATGGAGGAGGTGCTGCCCATGGAGTAGAGCCCCTGAATGGCCCGATCATGGGTGGCAAGACCGCTCTGACAATTGGCGTTGCGGCAAAGGTCATCGATAAAGGCTTGCTGCTCGGCGGTGGCGCTGAAGCTCCAGATGCCATGAGGAACATCACCGGAAACATAACCGGGCAGCAGGGGGTGATTGAAGTGCAGCATGACGGGCAGCAGTTGGAATACCTGCTGCCCATAGCGACTCATGAGGCCTAACGCCCGTTGCGTCTTGAGACGGGTAATGTCGTCATAACGCGCAACCAGCGTATCGATGTGTTCCTGCAATGCCCTGCCTATCACCTAAGTGAAAATGACGCACCAAAAGGGGGATACGTCAAAAAAGTGTGATCATGTTAACAATGCAAACAGCAGTGGTAAACAAGCCTTCCGCTAATCGTCAGATTATTTCTGGTATGACCACAAAAAGTATCAGGAGAAATCGTTAAATTCCAATACATTCAATGAATTAATCATCAGACATGACTTAATGAAAATCATTTTCAGCATGCATTTTTGAGCTTGGCCCCGCTTTTGCCGGCTCCGCCATGAAAGCCCGGGCAAAGGGTGGTAATATCGATTTCCTTCTAAAAATGAAACAACTGATTGATATGGCAGCCCGAACCCTGAAAATTGCCACTCGCAAGAGCCCGCTGGCCCTGTGGCAGGCCAACTTTGTCAAAGACCGGCTCGAAGCCCTGCACCCGCAGTTGCAGGTCGAACTGGTGCCCATGAGCACTCAGGGTGACAAGATCCTCGATACCCCGCTGGCCAAGGTCGGTGGCAAAGGGTTGTTCGTCAAGGAGCTGGAGACCGCCATGCTGGAAGGACGGGCCGATATCGCCGTTCACTCCATGAAAGATGTGCCGGTGGAGTTCCCCGAGGGGCTCGGTCTGCACACCATCTGCGAGCGGGAAGATCCCCGCGATGCCTTCGTTTCCAACCGTTTCAAGGCCATTGCCGAACTGCCGCAAGGGGCCGTGGTCGGCACCTCCAGCCTGCGCCGCCAGTGCCAGCTGCGCGCCGCGCGCCCGGATCTGGTGATCCGCGACCTGCGTGGCAACGTCAACACTCGCCTCGCCAAACTGGATGCCGGTGAGTACGACGCCATCATCCTAGCCGCCGCCGGTCTGAAACGACTGGAGATGGCGCACCGCATCACTGCCTTTATCGAGCCGGAGCAGAGCCTGCCCGCCAACGGTCAGGGGGCAGTCGGCATCGAATGCCGCCTCGACGATGTTGAACTGCACGCCCTGCTGGCGCCGCTGGAGCACGCCGAGACCCGCGCCCGGGTGCTGACCGAACGCGCCATGAATCGCGCCCTGCAAGGGGGATGTCAGGTTCCTATCGGTGCCTACGCACTGGTCGAAGGCGAGCAGATCTGGCTGCGTGGTCTGGTGGGTAGCCCGGATGGCAGCCAGGTGATCCGCGACGAGATCCGCGGTCCGCTGGCCGATGGCGAAGCGCTCGGCGAGCAACTGGCCCAGCGCCTGCTGGCCGCCGGTGCCGACGAAATCCTGGCCGAGGTCTACCGCGCATGACCCCGCTGGTGGTGCGTCCGGCCATTCAGGCCGCCGAGCTGGTGCAGTTGCTGCGCCAGCACGGCCATGCACCACTCTGCTGCCCGCTGCTGGAAACCGTGGCGGGCAGCGAACTCCCTCTCCTGCCCGACCTGCTGCGCAGTGCCGACGTGGTTATCGCCGTCAGCATCCATGCCGTTCATTTTGCACACGATTTTCTGTTGCAAACTGGTCAGACCTGGCCACATATTGAGTACTTTGCGGTGGGTCAGGCCAGCGCAGATGCCTTTGCCGCCATCGGCATCGCGGCGATCTGCCCGGATGACCCGCGCAGCGAAGGGCTGCTGGCCCTGCCCGCCCTGCAGCAGGTAGCAGGCAAACGGGTGCTGATCCTGCGTGGCAATGGCGGGCGGGATCTCATCGCCAGCACGCTGGCCTCACGCGGTGCTCTGGTGCACTATTGTGCAGCCTATGAGCGCCACTACCCCGAGCTGGACGGGGACACATTGACACACCACTGGCAGGCAGCGGGGCTGGACAGCCTGCTCATTACCAGTGGTGAACTGTTGCAACGGCTGCTGGAGCTGGTTCCCGACCACCAGCGGCCCTGGCTTTTTGACCGCCTGCTGGTGGTCCCCAGCCCGCGCGTGGCCGAGATGGCCAGTACAGCGGGCTTTATCCATATCACGATTGCCCAAGGTGCATCCAACCAGGCCCTGACGGCCGCACTGGAACTGAGGAAGATGGAATGACAGAACAACAAGAATCCCAGGTCAAACCCCAGCCGACCGCTGTGGTCAATGGCAGCAAGAGCCGCTCCGGTGCCGTACTGGGAGGGGTCGCCATCCTGCTGGCCCTTGGCCTGACCGGCGGTCTCTATCTGCACGGTCACAAGAACGCCGTTGCCCAGCAGGCCGAACTGGCCCAGCTCAAGCAGCAGCTGGCGAGCGCCCTGAGCAAGATCGACCAGACCAGCAGCAAGGATGCCGAGCAGCTGGCCGCGCTGGATCAAACCCAGCAGCGGCTGCAAGGGGAGATGCAGGGCCTGCAGAATCGGGTACTGGATCTCAACGACAAGCGCCCCAACGACTGGATGCTGGCCGAATCCGAATATCTGGTTCGAATGGCGGGCCGCAAGCTGTGGCTGGAACATGACCTCGTCTCCGCCATCACCCTGCTCGGCAACGCTGACGAGCGGATCGCCGCCCTCAACGATCCCAGCCTGATGCCGATCCGCAAGGCGCTGGCCGAGGATATCGCCAAGCTCAAGGGGATGCCGCGCATCGACCGCGAGGGGCTGACCCTCAAGCTGGCTGCACTGTCCGACCAGATCGAGCTGCTGCCCCTCTCCACCGTCAGCATGCCGGAAGCCAAGGCCGAGCCGGATCAGGCGGTCAGCACCAATCCCGACGAGTGGGAGAGCAACCTGAAGAAGAACTGGGTCAAGTTCACCGAGAACTTCGTCACCATCCGTCGCCGCGATGGCGCAGTCGAGGCGCTGCTTTCGCCGCAGCAGGAGATCTTCCTGCGTGAAAACCTCAAGACCAAGCTGTTGCAGGCCCAGCTCTCCGTCTATCGCGAGCAGCAGGCGCTCTACGAAGACAGCCTGGACAAGGCCCAGCGCTGGCTGACCCAGTATTTCGATACCGACAACAGCGCCACCCGCTACATGCAGGGCGAGATCGACAAGCTCAAGGGTGAGCAGATCCAGATCGACTATCCGGCCCAGTTCAAGACCCAGGCCATGCTGGAACAGGTGCTGACTGAACGCCTGCAACGCATTCTGGCCAGCAGCTGAGGAGGGCACCATGATCCGTATAATCATTCTGGTTGCCGTGATGGTCGCAGGGCTGATCTTTGGCCCGCAAGCCTCCGGCAACAAGGGCTATGTGCTGATTGCCCTTGGCAATTACACCATCGAATCTTCCGTCACCAGCGCGGTGATCCTGGCCGTGCTGTTCTACGGCGCCCTGCTGATCGTCGAGTGGCTGCTGGGTCGGGTATTCGGCCTGCGCCGCAAGACCCTCGGCTGGTACGGTTCGCGCCGCCGCCGCAAGGCCAATCAGCAGACCGTTGCCGCCACCCTGGCGATGGCCGAAGGACAATACAGTCAGGCTGAAAAGCTGCTGATCAAGGGGGCCAGCAACAGCGACACCCCGCTGCTCAACTACCTTAGTGCCGCCAAGGCCGCGCAGGCCCGTGGTGACGACGCCCGCCGGGATCAATACCTGCAAAAAGCGCAGGAGGAGAACCCCAAGGCCGAGCTGGCGCTCACCCTGACCCAGACCCAATTGCAGATCGAGCAGGGGCAGTACGATACCGCACTGGCGATGCTGGAGTCGGTCTACGCCCTCAACCCGCGCCACCCCATGGTGCTGGATCAGCTGCGTCAGGTGCATCTGGCCCGTCAGGACTGGAGCGCCCTGTGCGACCTGATCCCGGCACTGCACAAGGTGGGCAAGCTGACCCCGAAACAGGAAGAAGATCTGCTGAAACAGGCCTGGTGTGGCCGCCTGCAACAGGCTGCCGGCAGTCTCGAAACCATCAAGGCGGTATGGCAGGATCTGCCGCGCAAGCTGCGCCTTGAGCCGGAACTGCTGGCCTGCTACGGCGATCTGCTGCGCCAGCTCGGTGCCGACAACGAGGCCGCCACCCTGTGGCAGGAGGCGCTGCGCAAACAGCCGATGCCGCAGCTGCTGGCTCGCCTGCCCAAGCTGAAACTCGACAGCTACCAGCCGCTGCTGGCACTGCTGCAAAAACAGCAGGGGCAACCGGATGTAGACACCGCACTGGCCCAGCTCTATCTGCTGGCCGGTCAGCTGGACGACGCCCAGAAGCTGCTGGAGCAGGAAGTGGAGCGGGCGCCGAACGCCGCCGCCTACCACGCCCTCGGCCAGCTGATGGACAAGCGCCGCCTCACCAACAAGGCCAACGAGTACTATCGTCAGGCACTGGCGCTGGCGGGGATCTGATCCCCGGCGAACTGAAACGCGAGAGGCCGCATGATGCGGCCTCTTTTTTTATCTCTTCGCCCGCCCTCGTCAGGTGGTGAGCCGCTCCAGCTCGCCGATCAGCCAGATGGCCTCGGCGCGGTGGCTGCCGCACACATCCATCATGGGGCGAAAACCGCCGCACACCGCCGGTCGCTCCGGTTGACCGAAGATCTTGCAGCCAAGGGCGCTATCGAGCTGGATACAGGGGACGCCAGCCGGTTTGCCATCTGGCATGCCGGGAATGGCACTGCTGATACTGGGGGCGATGCAACAGGCAGCGCAGCCGCTACGACACTCCATACACTCCACTCCTTTGGGACGGTCCGAGCCACCATAGCCGAAGCGGCGGCACAAACGTAGCTGGCGCACAACAAAAAGCCCGACCGCACGGGCGATCGGGCTTCAGGCAACACAGCCGGTTCAGCGAGCCATCATCACAGGATGATGTCGCGTACCACGCTGTCTTTGCGTTCCAGGTAATGGATCGACTTGATGCGACGGATGGTACGGGATTTACCACGGATCAACAGAGTCTCGGTGGTCGCCATCACGCCATCGCTGGTGATACCGTCCAGCAGATCACCCTTGGTGATGCCGGTGGCGGAGAAGATGACGTTGTCATTCTTCGCCATGTCTTCCAGCTTGAGCACCTTGTTCACATCGATACCCAGCGCTTCGCAGCGGGCAATTTCCTGCTCGCCCAGCGCACGCACTTCCGGGCTGTCGCCCTTGACGCGGTGACGCGGCACCAGACGGGCCTGCATGTCGCCATCCAGCGCGCGGATCACCGCAGCGGAGATTACCCCTTCCGGTGCGCCGCCGATGCCATACAGCATGTCGACTTCGCTGTCCGGCAGACAGGTGAGGATGGAGGCAGCAACGTCACCATCAGGAATGGCGAACACCCGCACGCCCAGACCCTGCATCTCCTTGATCGCCTTGTCATGACGCGGCTTGGCCAGCGTAATGACGGTCAGACGGGAGAGCGGCTTGCCCAGCGCCTTGGCCACAGACTTGAGGTTCAGCTCGAGAGCCTGATTCAGGTCGATGGCGCCTTTGGCCTTGGGCCCGACGATCAGCTTTTCCATGTACATGTCAGGCGCTTTCAGGAAGGAACCCTTGTCGCCCACCGCCAGTACGGCCAGCGCGTTGGCCTGACCCATGGCGGTCATGCGGGTACCCTCGATGGGATCGACCGCGATATCCACCGCGTCGCCGTGTCCGGTACCGACCTTCTCGCCGATATAGAGCATCGGCGCTTCATCAATTTCACCTTCGCCGATAACAATCTCACCATCGATCTCGATCTGGTTGAGAATGTGGCGCATGGCCGCTACGGCCGCACCATCAGCGATATTCTTGTCACCACGTCCGAGCCACTTGTAGCCAGCCAGTGCAGCCGCTTCCGTCACTCGGGAAAACTCGATTGCCAGTTCACGTCTCATCGCATATCCAACCTATGGAGCTCGAAAACGGGCGGCATTCTACCACAAGGGCAAACCTTTGCGCACAAAAGTAGCCGTTGCGGGCAAGAATGTAGCCAATTCATCCAAATGCAATCCAACTGCCATCGACTCTTCACCCAACTGTCACCCCGCTGTCATCCCTGCTGCCTAGCATGGCCCCGTCTTCAAAACAAAAGCTTGCAACACAAGGGATTAAGATGAAAAAGCTGACTGTAGTGGCACTGGCTCTGACCGCAACCTTCCAGGCTCAAGCCGTTGAAGTGTATAAAAATGACACCGCCATGCTGGATCTCTATGGCCGTATCTACGCCGGTCAATTCTTCGGTGACAAGAAAGAAAACGTCGATACTACCAACCCGAATGGCACCAAGGATTACAGCGCCAAGCAAGGGGCCAACCAGTTTGTCCGCTTCGGCGCCAAGGCCGAGACCCAGATCCAGAGTGGTCTGAAGGCGCTGGCCCAGTACGAAGTGCAGATGTACATCAACGACAGCGAGAAGACCATCAGCGAGAGCTCCGACAACCTGCGTACCCGTCTGGCATTCGCCGGTGTGGGCGCTGACTGGGGCACCGTGACCTTCGGTCGCCAGAAAGGGGCCCCGGGCTTCCTGGCCGACTGGACTGATGTCTCCCTCTCTGACGGCTACGGCAACGACGCGCTGGGAGCCAAGACCGACACCTTCGCCACCAACCGTGCCGGTTCCGTGCTGAAATACTCCGGCCTGTTCAATGGCTTCCAGCTCGACACCAGCTACAAGTTCGACGGTGGTGACACCGAAGAGACCACCAGCAAGGATAGCGACGCGGCCTACGGTGCTGCCGTGGCCTACACCTTCCCGTTCAACCTGTCACTGGGTACCGCCTACAACGTCGGTATCCGCGACAAGAGCGGTGAAGAAGATGCCAAGCTGTGGCTGATCTCCGCCAAGTTCGACAACAAGGCCGCCTACGCCGCCCTGAGCTATGCCGATGGCAGCGACTTCCTGGCGACCGGTACCGATCACACCGGTTGGGAAGCCGCACTGGGCTACAACTTCGAGAACGGCTTCGGTCTGATGGCGCTGTGGAACAAGCAGGAGCAGGACAAAGCCGGTACCAAGAAAGACAACGTGGATTACTACACCCTGGGTGCCCAGTACAAATTCAACAAGAACCTGCGGGTGATTGGCGAGTACCGCATCAACAATCTGGACAGCGTTGCCGGCAAGGCGACGGCCAACCAGGATGACTTCCAGCTGGCTGCCCGCTACGACTTCTAATCGAAGTTTTGCGGATACCCAAAGCGCGATGGCTTGCCATCGCGCTTTTTGCTGCGCGCCATTCACGACCGGAGAAAGTGGCCTAGGCTCATCAGACAAGGGTCTGCACGGGAGGTGAGAAAATGAGGGGTCAACTGCTTGTCACACTACTGTTGTTGCTGTCCCTGCCAGCACACGCCCTCTCTATCGCCATGGTGCTGTGGCGCGGCGAAACCGCAGCCGAAGCGGGCTTTCGGTCAGAGCTGACCAGACTTGGCTATCAGGCCACCATCACCACCTATAACGCCGATCAGGATCGCACGGCGCTGGCGACCATGCTGCGCCAGCAGATGCTGCCGAAACTGGCAGAGTACGACTACATCTACACCTTTGGCACCACCGCCACCACCATGACCAAGAGTCTGCTGGCCAACCGCAAACCTCTGATCTTCAACGTGGTCTCCGATCCGGTCGGGGCAGACATCCTCTCGGAAGACAAAGCCCAGAACAGCATGGTGGCCGGGGTGAGCAACATGGTGCCGATGGCGCTGCAACTGGCCAACGCCAGCGAGCATCTGGCCACCAGCAAGCGGCTGCTACTGCCCTTCAACCCGCGGGAGCAGAACACCCTGCTGGTGGCCGATATGTTGCTCAACGAGGCGAAACGCTATCAGTGGCAGATGGTCACCTGGCGGATGGCCCCTGACCCACGGCGGCTGGACAACGAACTTAAGCGGCTGCAACAGGATGCCAAAAACGACATCGTCTTTCTGGCCGCAGACAGCTATCTGCTCTCCATCGCCCCCCGTCTGCTGAATGCACTGAACGAAGCTGCCATCCCCACCATCTGCAGTGCCGAACTGTTCGTCGAGCACGGCTGTAGCGTTGGCACCATCAGCAGCTACGAGGCGCTGGGCAAGATGGCCGCCGGGATCATCCACCGCCACCAGCAGGGAACACAGTTGCAGGATATACCGCTGCAGACCGACCCTCATCCCAAGCTGGTGCTGGGACAACTGGGCAACGCCTCCACGCAGGAGGCGAGCCCCGAAAAGCCGAAGCCTTGATACAGATCTCGGCCAATCAGGCTCCGGGCGGGTATGCTGTTGGCCCCCATCGCCCGAGAGCCTGCCCCCATGAGTACCACCGTCTTTTTTGCCGTTCTGCTGGCCGCCCTGCTTCACGCCAGCTGGAATGCGCTGGTCAAAATTGGCGAAGAGCGGCTGGTGGGGGTCTCACTAGTGGCGATCTTCTCCGGGCTTATCGCCGCCGTGGCGCTGCTGCCCATGGGGCTTCCCTCCGCAGCCGAGCTGCCCTGGCTCGGCCTCTCCATTCTGCTCCATACCGGTTACTGCCTGTTTCTCAGTCATGCCTACAATCAGGGCGATTTTGGCCAGATCTATCCGCTGGCCCGCGGCAGTGCCCCGCTGCTTGCCATGGTGCTCAGTGCCATGCTGCTGGGGGACTACCCCGGCTACGGCGGCATCCTCGGCGCCTGCGTGCTGATCATGGGGGTCTTGCTGATGGCCTGGCGAGGGGGGCAGCAGCGCCTTGGCAGCAAAGCGGTTCGGGCGGCACTGATCACTGCCATGTTCACGGCGACCTATACCCTCTCGGATGGGGCCGGTGCCCGCGCAGGGGGTGAACCTGTGCGCTACACACTCTGGCTCTTTGCTTGTACCGGTCTGGCGATGCTGTTAGTGCTGATCGTCCACCAGAGGCGCAACGCATGGCGCCAGATCCGCCGCCATGCGCTGTCAGGAATGGCAGGAGGCGCCATGTCACTGCTCGCCTACGGGATTGTCATCTGGGCCATGACCCAAGCCCCCATTGGCGTGGTCGCGGCGCTGCGTGAAAGCAGCGTGCTGTTTGCCATGCTGCTCTCGGTCTGGTTGCTGAAAGAGCCGCTCGGGCGCGTGCGACTGACCGCAGCGGCCATCATCACTGGCGGCGTGCTGCTGACCCGGCTGGGATGATGGGACCTGTCACCATTGGCGCGGGTCTATCTGGCAGGATGGTTTAATTCACTCCGCCAATTATTCCGAACACGAATAATGGAAATAAGTGTTGGCCAGGGCGTAAATGTTTACATCCGCAACGTATCAATTAACTGGCAGCTCTGTTTATTTTAGCTGCGGCTTCATTCGGGGAACTTACCTGCCCAGCAGCATTAATGATAAAATCGTTCACAGTTAATTTCGGCAACGCAGACCAATACCGCTCGTGGCCAAGGCCATGCAGCTCCGCCCATACATTCATTGACCGCCTGACGGGTAAGCCAGCCCGGTCAGCGCTGACCCGATCGTGCCAGCCACAACAGGATGACATGGCGCGATAGCGTTATTAATTGGCCCGGTTTCGTCTGTTTAATTTTTGATTACTTTAAATCCAGCACCATCAGGGAGTTTTCAATATGTCAGCAAAAAAGCTGAAGTTGGGTGCCTTTATATTGATGATATTAACATCGGTATTTGGCGTCACTAATATCGGGATTGGCTTCTATCGAATGGGATATGCCGCCATTCCGATGTTCGTGATCGGCGGTCTGTTCTTCTTCATTCCGTTCATCCTCATGATGATCGAGTTTGGCACCGGCTTTCGCAAGGAGGCGGGCGGCATCTTTACCTGGATGCGCCACTCGGTCTCGACCCGATTCGCCTTTATCGGTCTGACCATGTGGTTCGCCTCCTACGTCATCTGGATGTTTGGCAAGGCGCTCTCCATGTGGGTGCCGCTCTCCTTCATGCTGTTTGGCCGCGACATCACCGTCATCCCGGTCACCCTGGGCACCGGCATCGACTTTGGCCCCTTTATTCTGGGGGTCGTCGCCATCGCCCTGGTTGCTACCGTCACCAAGCTCATCACCTTTGGTAGCGCCCGTTTCGCCAAGGTGGCGGCCATCGGCGGTCTCTCCGTGGTGGCGCTCAACGTGTTGTTGCTGGTCGGTGGCGTCTTCACCTTCGCGGTGAGCGGCATGACCCTGCAGGAGCCCCTCACTCAGGCATCACTGGCAGCCTCTCCCAATGCCGCGTTCAACGACATCATCCCCTTCCTCGGCTTCATGGTATTCGCCATCTTCGCCTACGGCGGGGTCGAGGCGATGGCCGGGGTGGCTGACGAGCTGGAAGATCCCGAGCGCGACCTCAAGCGTGGCATCTTCCTCTCCGGCGCCTTCATCGTGCTCTGCTACATCATCGGCTTTCTGGCGGTCGGCTCCATCATGCGCTGGAGCGACTTCCCGGCCGAGGGGATCACCTCACTCTCCGCCCTCTTCATCATCATGCTGGAGCTGGGGCGCCATCTCGGTGGCGAGTGGTTGGGGCAGGTGTTCATGCGCTTTGCCGGGCTGGGCATGTTCCTGAGCTACCTCGGCGCCTTTATCGCCCTCTCCTATGCACCGCTGCGCCAGTTCATCACCGGCACCCCGAGCTACTTCTGGCCGGAGCGCTTCCAGCGCGAGAACGAGAATGGCGTGCGGATTGAAGCGCTCAAGGTGCAAGCCTGGGTGGTCTGTCTGTTCATTGCCGCCAAGTCCATCTTTACCCTGATCAACCCGGAAGGGGCCGCCGCCCTCTATGAGCTGATCATCACCATGACCAACGTCGGCATGACCCTGCCCTACATGTTCCTCATCTACGCCTGGTATCGCTATCGCAACAACCCGGTGCTGGGCAAGGATCTGATCTTCTTCAAGAGCGCGGGTTCCGTGCTGCTGGCCACCATCATCAGCCTGATCCTGGTCGCCTTCGGCAACGTCTTTACCGTGGTCGCCCCCTTTATCTCCGGCGATATCTCCACCGGCGTCTGGACCATCATTGGCCCGCTGCTGTTCGTAGTGATCGCCATGCGCTTCAAGATCAAGCAGGAAGATGCCCACTAAACGGTGAGCAATACTCCATGCCAATCGGGACCGCTCTGGTCCCGATTTTTCTTACTCCGCGATGCCCATGCCCCGGCAAACCCTCACCATGATGTCCTGTCGGCAGCCCCCATAAATAGACTCCAGAGAGGCCATTTTCACCCGCGTTTCGCTGCCAGAGCCCCTTTAACGCCGCAAATTATCAATATCAAGGTGAGAATGATTGTGAAGCGCCAGTTCACGACATATAACTTAGCCAGATATCCCTGTATTTCGTCCGGTAGAGCTGATCATGATGATGCGTTCCCTCCTTCCCCTGTTGCTTGGCGCAGTCATGCTGCCGGCCACTATGGACAGTGCCCATGCCAACCCCTTTTCCGCCAGCAGCAAGAGCAGCAGCGGCTTTCTCGAGCGGCGGGATGTGCCCAACCTCAGCTCGGCTGCCTTCGTGGTGGCCAACCACAGAACCGGCGAGGTGATCTCCGAGCGCAATGGCAACCGGGTGATGCCCATCGCCTCGCTCACCAAGCTGATGACGGCGCTGGTGGTGCTGGATGCCAACCTGCGGCTCAACGAAATGCTCACCGTGACCAATGCCGACATCGACCGTATTAAGGGGACCGGCTCGCGCCTGGCCATCGGTTCGAAGCTCAGCCGCGCCGAAATGCTCCATATCGCCCTGATGTCCTCTGAAAACCGCGCCGCCTCGGCGCTGGCTCGCCACTATCCCGGTGGCCAGCGCGCCTTCGTCGAGGCGATGAATGCCAAGGCCCGCATGCTGGGGATGTGGAATACCCGCTATGCCGACAGCACCGGGCTCAACCCGCGCAATGTCTCCACCGCGCAGGATCTCGCCAAGCTCGCTGCCGCTGCCGCCTCCTATCCGTTGATCCGCCAGTACTCCACCGACCAGCAAAGCTATGTGCGCACCAACAAGCGCCAGCTGCACTACCTCAACTCCAACCGGCTGATCCGCGAGGGGCAATGGGAGTTCACCCTCTCCAAGACCGGCTATATCCGCGAAGCGGGCCGCTGTCTGGTGCTGGGCACCAAGGTCAATCACGAACCGGTGATCATGGTGCTGCTCAATGCCGAAACGACCAACGACCGGGTCGCCGACGCCAAGCGGATCAAAACCTGGCTGGAGAGCTCGGGCAGAACCACTCTGGCAGCCAACCAGAGCAGCATGATGACCCACCAGTAAGCCCGAATCCGCCCTGTCGAAGCGAGGCCCCGCCTCGCTTTTTTTATTTGCGTGGCTGCGCCAAAAAAACGGGAGCCAGCTCCCGTTACAGGTAACACCTCCCGCCATCCCGTTACAAAACGTAACCGCTCAACAACGTGACTCACACGAATAAAATCAATTGGTTGCAAGTAGACTGTGCGGGTTTTAGCGTGCCGTCACAACCCCTGTAACGACGAGCCACCATGCGTATTTCCAGTATCGAGTGCGGGCGGGTGCTGGCCATTCTGGCCGTGATGACCATTCACGTCTCCCCCTTCGCCAATCCGTTCAACCCCGCCCTGTGGGGAAGCGAATCCTGGCTCTGGCTGAGCGGCACCATCAACCAGCTATGCCGCTTTGCCGTACCGCTGTTTTTCCTCTGTGCCGGTTACTTTCTGCAGCCGAGACTGACTCGCGAGGCGCCGCTGACCGTGGCCTGGCGCTACTGCCGCCCCTTGCTGCAGCTCTGGCTAATATGGAGTCTGGTCTACCTGCTGGTGCCGTTCAATCCACTGGATGCCGTGCAGCAGGGCTATCTGGTCTCCCTGCGCGGGCAGTGGCAATTCCAGCTCGCCGACCCCCTCAACGGCTGGCTGGTGGGCGGCATGATCCACCTCTGGTTCCTGCCAGCCCTGATCATGGCGGTGACTCTGCTGGCGCTCTGTTACCGGCTTGGCAGGCCAGTGCTTGCCCTCTGGCTGGGTCTTGGCCTCTACCTGCTGGCGCTGCTGGGGGGCTCCTATGCCAAACCGCTGCTGGGCGCCGAGTGGCCACTGCTCACCCGTAACGGCCCCTTCTTCTCCCTGCTGTTTGTCGCGCTGGGGGCCCTGCTGCGCCAGCGTCAGTGGCAGCCGGATGCCCGCACCGGCTGGCAACTGCTGCTGGCGGGCGTGGCGCTCTATGGATGTGAAGCCTGGGCGCTGCAGCACTTCGCCGCGGTGCCGCTCACCCGCCACGACTTCCTGCTCGGCTCCCTTCCCTGGGCTCTTGGTCTGTTTGGCCTGCTGCTGGCCAACCCCGAGTGGGGCAAAGGCAGCTGGCTGGAACGCCAGGCACCCAAAGTGCTCGGGATCTACTGCCTGCACATGATGCTGGTGGTCTGGCTCTTCATGTTTGGACCGCAGGGCGCATCCATCCCTTGGGAAATTGCCAAGGTGCCGCTGCTGCTGGGAGCGTCTCTGCTGGCCTATCGCCTGCTGGCAGCCCGGCCCCTCACCCGCCGACTACTGCGCACCCACTGAGTCCGGTATCCGGCCCGCCCTATCGGGCCGGATATCTCTTCACGTTTCGTCCCTTTCTCTTCCGCTTCACCCTTTTTCCTCTCGCTTCGTTCTCGCGCTTTTGCTGCAGGGGATCTGCGTTTCAACCGCGCTCTCCCAACCGCAACAACCACCGCCACAGATACCGCCATTTTCACCTTGCTAGATAAATGAAAATCAATATCATTGGCATCCCGCTTTGGCGGGTCAGGCTAATTATAATTAAATCAATATGTTCGAGCCGTCAGGTCGACATCCAAAGAGTCAATATTGAATATGCAGCACCCTCACTTTCACAGAACGCTGGTCTCGCTGGCACTGCTGGGCACCGGCTTCACTGCCCAGGCCGCCGATGAAACCATGACTGTGGTTGGCAAACGCTCCCAGCATCAGGAAGTTGCCACCGCAACCCGTACCAATACGCCAGCCAAGCTGGTTCCCCAGACCATCGACAGCGTCAAGGTCAGCGAGCTGACCGCCTTCGGCCAACCGACGCTGAGTGAAGCCCTGAGCGGCATCCCCGGGGTCAACGCCAGCGGTGACACCCGCTTCGACGGGGTCAATATCCGCGGCTTCAGCGCCAGCAACGACTTCTATCTCGACGGATTCCGCGACGACATGCAGTACACCCGGGATCTCGGCAACATCGAGCGGGTGGAAGTGCTAAAGGGCCCGGCAGCCGTGCTCTACGGCCGCGGCAGCACGGGGGGCATCGTCAACCGGGTCAGCAAGAAGCCACAAAAAGGACAGGAGTCCAGCGTCACCGCCCGGGTTGGCAGTTTTGACAGCCAGCGGCTGGCCGCCGACCTCAATGGCGAGGCGAGTGAGCAGGTGCAACTGCGCCTCAACATGGCGCAAGAGGACAAAGATAGCTTCCGCAACGGCGTGAAGAGCAAGCGCACTCTGCTGGCCCCCTCCGCCAACTGGGAGATCAGCGACAACCTCAACTGGCTGGTGCAGTACGAGCGCAACGAACATGACCGCACCCCGGATCGCGGCATTCCCGGAGTCAATGGCCGACCGGCCGATGTGCCGCGGGAGTATGTCTACAGCGATACCAGTCGCGACTTCATCGATGACGTGGCGCAATCCACCCGCTCCCGCCTCTCATGGGATATCAACGATCAGTGGCAGCTGCGCCAGCAGCTCGGTTACTCCACCCTCGACAGCCAGTTTGACAACACCTATGTCACCAGCGTCAAAGGGGATCAGGTGACCCGCTCCCGCTGGCAGCAGGATCTGAAAGCGAAGAACCTGATCAGCAACACCGAGGCCGAAGGTCTGTTCCAGACCGGCCCGCTGGAACATCGCCTGCTGGTCGGCTTCGAGCAAAACTGGCAGGAGCGCACACCCAAGCTCTACCAGAACGCCACCGCCATCCCGTCCGGCAACCTCTACGACCCGGGCTCGCTGCCCACCTACAATGGCGCCATGAAGCTCTCCAGCGACGCCAAACACAAGGTGCGTGGCAATGGCCTCTATCTGCAGGATCAGCTCAGCCTGGGTGACTGGCATCTGGTGGGCGGGCTGCGCCGTGACGACTTCACCGTCACCAGTCGCCGCTATGACCTCAACAAGGAGGAGAGCATCTCGGTCAACAGCCTGAGCCCGCGCCTCGGTCTGGTGTGGAATCCCCTCGAGGATCACGCCTTCTACACCTCCTACAGCAAGACCTTCACTCCGGTGGGCGGCGAGCTGATCGGCATCACCCCGGGCGACAAGAATAACGGGCTGGAACCCCAGCACACCCGCCTCTACGAAGGAGGTGTGAAGAGTGACTGGCTGAATGGCAAGCTGGCGACAACCCTCTCCCTCTATCGACTGGAGATGTACAACAAGCGCACCAAGGATCCGCTGGATCCCACTAAGGTGATCCTCACCGGCCTGCAGCGCACCGAGGGGGTCGAGCTGAGCGCCCGCGCCGAGCTGACCGACGAGCTCTACCTGCGTGGCGGCTTCGCCATTCAGGATGCGGAACAGGTCAAGGCGGATGCGGATCTGCAGGGCAAGCGCCCGATGAACGTCTCCCGCCAGAATGGCCAGCTCTATCTCGGCTACCAGAGTGGCGAGCAGGGCTGGTTCGGTGAAACCGGCGTGACGGCGGTGGGCGATCGCTTCGCCGACAACGCCAACACCACCACACTGCCCGGTTACGCCCGCTTCGATGCGCGCGCCGGTTATCGCTGGCAGCAGTGGGAAGCCCAGTTGAGCGCCGAGAACCTGACCGATCACGAGTACTTCGTCAGCGCCACCAGTGCCACCCAGATCATGCCGGGCACACCCCGTCAGCTGAGTCTGACTGGCACCTACCGCTTCTGATCCCAGTGACAACCACCCCGACTGGCCAGCCCTTGCTGGCCAGTTTTTTATGAAGCAACCACGATGAAACGCAGAAGAGTTCCCCTTCACAACAACAAATGGGTACGCCGCCTCCATGCCTGGGCCGGTTTTTTTACCCTCGCCCTGATGCTGATGTACGGCATCACCGGCCTCTGGCTGCAACACCGCGCCGTGTTGCCCATCCCCGGCCCCCACACCGACAAATCGAGTGAAGAGATAGTGCTGGAGGCGCCGCTCGCCAGCTCGGAGCAGCTGAAAAGCCTGCTGCAACAGCGTTATCCCGAGACCTTTGCCGACGGGCGAACCATGATCACCCCGGCCCAGACCCTGCCCACCCCGAACGGCCCAATCACGCTGCCCGCCAAATGGGAGATGCGCGGCGTTACCCTCAGCCAGAGCGTGGCCGCCAGCTATGTCGATGGCACCTTGCTGGTGCGCACCGATCTGCAGCAAGCCAACTTTGCCGCCAGCCTCAACCGGCTACATCGCGGCATGGGCACCGGCCTCGGCTGGCAGCTGTTTGGCGACATCGCCGCCCTTGCCCTGCTGCTGCTCGCCCTCACCAGCCTGTTTATGTGGACCAAGCTGCACGGCACACCCAGAGCCATCATCGCGCTGACTCTCGCAGGCACCCTCGGCACCCTGCTGTTTGCCCTGCTGGGATAGCTCGCGACCATGCTACTGCGTAGCAAGGAAATGAAAGAAAACCGCAATAGAAACAGGCCGCTGGCGGTGATGCCGTCAGCGGCTACATCAAGAAAAGGAAATAACGGAGAGCGGGAAAAGAGAAGGGATACCAGACAGCAACGGGAAGCACGGCCTGTTCAGCAGTAACGCACCAATCCGCAGGAACGCCAAAAAACAAAAGGCCATCATTGCTGATGGCCTTTTGTCATGAATTTGATGGTGCCCGGGGTCGGACTCGAACCGACACGGTTATTCACCGGCGGATTTTGAATCCGCTGCGTCTACCGATTTCGCCACCCGGGCAACTGCGAGGGATTATACGAATGGCGCGATGCCATGCAAGGTGTTTTTCGATTGAACACACCCGTTTGTTCATTTATTCAACGCCTTGCCGATGCGGGGCCAGTTACATAGAATGCCGCCATCATCTTAATGGAATAAAAACGATGGCCAAGCCTAAAAAAGTCCAACAAAAATCCCCCTCTCCTGCCACTCAACCATACCCGTCAGCGGGTCTGCTGCGTCGCCTCGGCGCCCTGATCTATGATGCGCTGGTCGTGACCTCGCTGCTGATCATCGCCGGCTTTATCGGCATGGGTGTCGCCAAGCTGTTGCTGGTCACCGGTATGGCAAGCGTACCGGCGGGTGAAGATACCGTCTGGTTGCTGACCCGCCACCACCTGAGCCTGATCTACACCCTCTGGCTCGCCTTTGTCATCTGCGGTTTCTACACTTGGTTCTGGACCCGTGCAGGCCAGACCGTCGGCATGCGCGCCTGGCGGCTGCGCATTCAGAACGAGGATGGCAGCCATATCCGCGTTACCCAGGCGCTGATCCGTCTCGCCACTGCCGCCTTTGGACTGGGCAACCTGATGTGCCTGTTCAACCGCCAGCGCCCGCGGGCATTCCAGGATATCTGGGCCGAGTGCGAAGTTATTGTGCTGAGCAAACAGGAAAATCTGGAGCTGCTGAACAAGTAATATCGATTTAATGCAGCAACGAAAGAGGGCACCAACAGGTGCCCTCTTTGCATTTCCTCATAACCTCGTGCGGATTACTGCTTGCGACTGAGGATGTAGAAGGAGATACCGCCAAACAGCAGACTGGGCGCGACGGCCGCCAGAATGGGCGGTACCGCATAGACCAGACTGATGGGGCCAAACACCCGATCACTCACGTAGACGGCGAAACCGGTCATGATCCCCATCAGCATCCGCGCCCCCATGCTCACCGAGCGCAGCGGGCCGAAGATGAAGGAGGAGGCCAGCAGGATCATCGCCACCACCGAGAGCGGTGACAGCAGCTTGCGCCACATCTCCAGCTTGTAGCGACCGGCATCCTGCTTGTTGGCATCCAGGTAACCAATGTAGTCGAGCAGACCGGAGACCGACAGGTTCTCGGGATCGATACTCACCACCCCCAGCTGCTTGGGCGTCAGCTCCGAGCTCCACTCCATCTTGTCGTGCTGTTCACTGCGGATCTGCGCCGGGTCGTCGAAGCGGGTAACCTGGGTCTGCTTGAGCAGCCAGTGGTGGCGCTCAAACACTCCCTCCTGTGCCTGCACCACATCGATCAGCTTGCGCTCGGGGGTGAAGCGATAGAGGGTGATGCCGGTCAGCGCGCCATCGTTGCGCACCCCGTTGATATTGACGAAGTTGTTGCCATCGCGAGCCCACACCCCGTAGGCGGAAACGGTCAGACGACCTTCGGACAGCGCACCCGCCTTGATGTCATCTGCCATCCGCTTGGCGATGGGGGCCACATATTCCCCCATCAGCCCCACCAGGATCATCAGCGGGATCGCCGTCTTGAGCGCCGCCATCACGATACTGATCTTGGAGCGACCCGCCGCCTGCATCACCACCAGCTCGGAGCTGGTCGCCAGTTGACCCAGACCAATCAGGCCACCCAGCAGCGCGGCCAGCGGGAAGAACAGCACCGCCTCCTTGGGCATGGAGAGCAGCACATAGTAGAGGGCGTTGATCATGTCATAGTTGCCGTCACCGACCGACTTGAGCTGCTCCACATACTTGATGAGCCCCGCCAGACCAACCAGCGTGATTTCACACAGCAGGATCGACATGAAAATGACCCGACCGATATATCTATCGAGAATGCCGAACATCAGCCGAGACTCCTATCTTGCAGCTTCATGCTGCTTTTTTCCTGAAGAGCGATACACCGGGTCGGCATCAAAATGACCCGATTGTCATATCTGTCGAGAATGCCAAACATCAGCGGTAGTTCCTATGTGGCTTCATCATTTTGATTTGTTTATGAAATATTTGCTCTTTACCCCGTTCCACCAGCTGGTGCCCTGCACATTGAGGGGCAAGCCGATAAACAGCAGGTAACCGAGCGGCACCAGGAACATCCCCGGCCAGTAGGGCAGCCGACCGCTGTCAATGGCCGAACGGGCGGCACTGAGCAGCAGGAAGTAGGAGAGATAGAGCATGATGGCCGGCAACAGCTTGGCGTAGCGCCCCTGACGGGGATTGACCCGCGCCAGCGGTACCACCAGCAGGGTGAGCACCGGAATGGAGAGGGGCAGCGAGATGCGCCACTGCAATTCCGCCATCATGGCGTTGTCCTGGGTACCGAACAGTTCCATGGTCGGCTTGGCCGCCGCCTTGCGGTTGGAACGCTCCATCTCCTGCTGGCGGATCACCAGACCATATTCGCGAAAATCGGAGATCTGGAACTGCTTGCCGGAGAAGTTCCCCTCGTAGCGGGAGCCATCCATCAGGGTCAGCCACTGCAGGCCTTTTTCATCGACCGTCACCACCCCTTCGGTCGCCACCACCACCGAGGGAGGATTGTTCCCCTCCGCCCGCTGCAGCACGAAGATCTTTTGCAGTTTTGAGCCGTTGTCGTTCAAATCCTGGATATAGGCAACCAGACGTCCCTTGTCGAGCTCCATAAAGCGGCCTGCCTGCAGGAAGGAGATACCCGGATCCGCCTTGAACTCGTCGATCACCTGATACTCGCGCTCCTTGGCTTGCGGGGCGATCCAGCCGGTGTTGAACGCCGCGACGGCAGCAGTCAGCAAGGCCAGCAACATGGCGCTGCGCATCACGAAACGGTGACTGAAACCGACCGCATGCATCACCGTCATCTCGCTTTCGGCGTAGAGGCGACCATGGGCAAACAAAATGGCTAAAAAGAGACTGATAGGCAGCATCAACAGCGCCATATTGGGCAAGTTGAGCAGCAGCAGGGTGGAGACCAGACGTGTCGGCACCTCGCCATCGGCGGCATCACCGATGATCTTGATAAATTGTTGGCTGACAAAGATAAGCAGCAACACGAATAACACTGCCAGCTGGGTTTTCAGGGTTTCCCTGAACAAATATCGGAAAACGATCACAGTCATTCCCAAGTAAACTTGTGTTTTTAGTCGAATGCCTGAAAAATAGGGCCGTATATTGGATTTTTACCAGTTTGAACTGCGGAGCCTGTGGCTGTTCGCTCCGCCTCTGATACCCCAACAAGCACCGCATTATTCAATAAAAGGTGCCTTTTGTCTTTAGGATGTAGGAGATTCCATGGAGTTCAGTGTAAAGAGTGGCAGTCCAGAGAAGCAACGTAGCGCCTGCGTCGTAGTCGGCGTATTTGAGCCTCGTCGCCTCTCTCCGGTTGCCGAACAACTGGACAAGATCAGCGATGGCTATATCAGTTCGCTGCTGCGCCGTGGCGACCTGGAAGGGAAACCAGGCCAGATGCTGCTGCTGCATCAAGTACCGGGCGTGCTCAGCGAGCGCGTACTGCTGGTCGGATGCGGCAAGGAGCGGGAACTCGACGAACGCCAGTACAAGCAGATCATCAACAAGACCATCACCACCCTGAACGAAACCGGCTCCATGGAAGCTGTCTGCTTCCTCACCGAGCTGCACGTCAAGGGTCGGGATACCTATTGGAAGGTACGCCAGGCGGTAGAAACCACCAAGGCGGGCCTCTACAGCTTTGATCAGTTCAAGACCAACAAGGCCGAACCACGTCGCCCGCTGCGCAAGCTGGTGTTCAACGTGCCGACGCGTCGGGAACTGACCATTGGTGAAAAAGCCATCGCTCATGGTCTGGCCGTGGCCAAGGGTGTGCGGGTCTGTCGCGACGTGGCGAACATGCCGCCCAACGTCTGCAACCCGGCCTATCTCGCCTCCCAGGCCCGTCGTCTGGCCGATGCCTTCGACAACATCACCACCAAGGTGGTGGGCGAGCAGGAGATGGCCGAACTCGGCATGAACTCCTATCTGGCGGTGGCCCGCGGCTCCGACAACGAAGCCATGATGGCCATCATCGAATACAAGGGTCATCCGGATGCCAAGCCCATCGTGCTGGTCGGCAAGGGTCTGACCTTTGACTCCGGCGGCATCTCCATCAAGCCGGCCGACGGCATGGACGAGATGAAGTACGACATGGGTGGCGCCGCCTCCGTGCTCGGTACCATGCATGCGCTGGCCCAGCTGCAACTGCCGATCAACGTCATCGGTGTACTGGCAGGCTGCGAGAACATGCCGGGTGGCAACGCCTATCGCCCGGGTGACATTCTCACCTCCATGTCAGGCCAGACCATCGAAGTGCTCAACACCGATGCGGAAGGTCGTCTGGTGCTGTGTGATGCGCTGACCTATGTGGACCGCTTCGATCCGGAAACCGTCATCGACGTGGCGACCCTGACCGGTGCCTGCGTCATCGCGCTGGGTCACCACACCTCGGGTCTGCTGGCCAACCACAACCCGCTGGCCCACGAGCTGCTCAACGCCTCCGAACAGGCGGGTGATCGCGCCTGGCGTCTGCCGCTGTTTGACGAGTATCAGGAGCAGATCGACAGCCCGTTTGCCGACATGGCCAACATCGGCGGTCGTCCGGCCGGTACCATCACCGCGGCCGCCTTCCTGTCACGCTTCACCAAGAAGTACAACTGGGCCCACCTGGATATCGCCGGGACTGCCTGGAAGAGTGGCAAGGATAAAGGCTCTACCGGTCGTCCGGTGCCCCTGCTGACCCAGTTCCTGCTGAACCGGGCTGGCGTGGATATCGAAGAGAAGGAGTAACTTCCCTGCCCCTTTCGATGAATGTATCGGAAGCCCGGGAGTTGCCCAGTACCACAAGGAAGAGGCCAGCCTCTTCCTTGTTTCATTCTTGAATCAGTGAGTTGCGAGCGGAGAAACATCCCGCAAGCCTCATGAGGCGGTCAACAGTCCGTCACCGCAAAACGGGATCAACCTGATGAGCCAAGTGACCTTTTACCTGATGAGCGAACAGGATGACGCGCAGGCCTCTGCGGTCGAGCGACTGGCCTGTACCCTTGCGGCCGAGTCGTGGGGCGCGGGCCATATCTACCTGTTGTGCGACGATGAGGCGCAGGCCCTGCGCCTCGACGAACTGCTGTGGCAACTGCCGCCGGAGCGCTTCGTGCCGCACCAGCTGCAAGGCGAAAGCGGCATGGCCCCTGTGGAGATCGGCTTTCAGCCGCCGAAACGGCGCTACGCCCGCCTCATCAATCTGGCCACTGCGACACCTTTGTTTGCAGGACACTTCGCTCAAGTGGTAGATTTTGTCCCCACTGATGAAACACAAAAGCAGCAAGCCCGCGAGCGCTACAAGCACTATCGCCAGGCAGGCCATACCCTCGAAATGAGGGATCAGCCCGTCCTTGCCGCACCGGATCCGGCGCAGCCCTGACTGCAACCAATTGATCCATAAAGAATCAACACCAGACTCCATCCATCCAGATTACGGCGAGACCATGGAAAAGACTTTTAATCACAACGCCATCGAACAGGCGCTCTATCAGCACTGGGAAGCCCAGGGTTACTTCAAGCCCCACGGCGACACCAGCAAAGACTCCTTCTGCATCATGATCCCGCCGCCGAACGTCACCGGCAGCCTGCACATGGGTCACGCCTTCCAGCAAACCCTGATGGATACCCTGATCCGCTACAACCGCATGCAGGGCAAGAACACCCTGTGGCAGGCAGGTACCGACCACGCCGGTATCGCCACCCAGATGGTGGTTGAGCGCAAGATCGCCGCAGAAGAGGGCAAGACTCGCCACGATTACGGCCGTGATGCCTTCATCGACAAGATTTGGCAGTGGAAGGAAGAGTCCGGTGGCACCATCACCCGCCAGATGCGCCGTCTGGGCGACTCCGTGGATTGGGAGCGCGAGCGCTTCACCATGGATGAGGGTCTCTCCGCCGCCGTGCAGGAAGTGTTCGTCCGTCTCTACGAAGATGGCCTGATGTACCGCGGCAAGCGTCTGGTGAACTGGGATCCGAAACTCAACACCGCCATCTCCGATCTGGAAGTGGAAAACCGCGAGATCAAGGGCCACATGTGGCACCTGCGCTATCCGCTGGCCAACGGCGCCAAGACTGCCGAAGGCAAGGATTACCTGATCGTCGCCACCACCCGTCCGGAGACCATGCTGGGCGATACCGCCGTGGCTGTGAACCCGGAAGACCCGCGCTACAAGGCGCTGATCGGCCAGCACATCCTGCTGCCGCTGGTGAACCGTCTGATCCCCATCGTCGCCGATGAACACGCCGACATGGAGAAGGGCACCGGTTGCGTGAAGATCACCCCGGCCCACGACTTCAACGATAACGAAGTGGGCAAGCGCCACAGCCTGCCGATGATCAACATCTTCACCCTGGACGCCCATGTGCGTGCCGAGGCCGAAGTGGTCGACACCAACGGCAACCCCTGCACCGCCTACGACGCCGCCCTGCCGGCCGAGTTCGCCGGTCTGGAGCGCTTCGCCGCCCGTAAGGCGATTCTGGCCAAGCTGGAAGAGCTGGGTCTGCTGGACGAGATCAAGGATCACGTGCTGCAACAGCCTTACGGCGATCGCGGTGGCGTGCCCATCGAGCCGATGCTGACCGACCAGTGGTACGTGCGCGTCGCACCGATGGCCAAGACCGCCATCGAAGCGGTGGAAGATGGTCGCATCCAGTTCGTGCCGAAACAGTACGAAAACATGTACTTCTCCTGGATGCGCGACATTCAGGACTGGTGCGTCTCCCGTCAGCTGTGGTGGGGTCACCGCATCCCGGCATGGTATGACGACGCCGGCAATGTCTACGTGGGCCGTGACGAGGCGGAAGTGCGTGCCAAGCACAGCATCCCGTCCGTGACCACCCTGCGTCAGGACGAAGACGTACTCGACACCTGGTTCAGCTCCGCCCTGTGGACCTTCTCCACCCTGGGCTGGCCGAACAACACCGAAGCACTCAAGACCTTCCACCCGACCGACGTGCTGATGAGCGGCTTCGACATCATCTTCTTCTGGATTGCCCGGATGATCATGATGACCATGCACTTCATCAAGGACGAAAACGGCCAGCCGCAAGTCCCGTTCAAGACCGTCTACATCACTGGCCTTATCCGTGACGAAGAAGGCCAGAAGATGTCCAAGTCCAAGGGCAACGTGCTGGATCCGCTCGACATGATCGACGGTATCTCCTTGGAAGACCTGCTGGAGAAGCGCACCGGCAACATGATGCAGCCGCAGATGGCCGAGAAGATCGGCAAGCGTACCGCCAAGCAGTTCCCGGAAGGGATCGAGGCACACGGTACCGACGCCCTGCGCTTCACGCTGGCAGCGCTGGCCTCTACCGGTCGTGACATCAACTGGGACATGAAGCGCCTGGATGGCTACAACAACTTCTGCAACAAGTTGTGGAACGCCTCCCGCTATGTGCTGATGAACACCGAAGATCAGGATTGTGGCTTCAACGGCGGCGAGATGCAGTTCAGTCTGGCGGATCGCTGGATCCAGTCCCAGCTGCAAGTGGCCATTCGTGACTTCCGCACCGCCCTCGATACCTATCGCTTCGATATCGCCGCGGGCGTGCTGTACGAGTTTATCTGGAACCAGTTCTGTGACTGGTATCTGGAGCTGACCAAGCCGGTACTGGGCAAGGGTTCCGAGGCCGAGCAGCGCGCTGCCCGCCACACGCTCGTCAGCGTGCTGGAAACCCTGCTGCGTCTGGCGCACCCGATCATCCCGTTCATCACCGAGACCATCTGGAAATCGGTCGCGCCGCTGGCTGGCGTGCACGCCGACACCATCATGATCCAGGCCTTCCCGGAGTTCGACGCCGCCAAGGTGGACGAAGCCGCGATGGCGGATCAGGAGTGGGTGAAGGAGTTTATCGTCGGCATCCGCAACATCCGCGCCGAGATGAACGTAGCCCCGAGCGTGGCCCTGAACGTGCTGCTCAAGTGCGATGCCAAGGATAGCCAGCGCGCCGGTGACAACGAGGCCTTCCTCAAGTCCCTGGCCCGTCTGGAATCTATCCGCGTACTGGCAGACGGTGAAGTGGCTCCCCTGTCAGTGAAGAAGCTGATCGGCGCTACCGAGCTGATGATCCCGATGGCTGGTCTCATCGACAAGGACGCCGAGCTGGCCCGTCTGGCCAAAGAGGTTGCCCGTCTGGTGGGTGAGTGTGGTCGCATCGAAGGCAAACTCGGCAACGAAGCTTTCGTTGCCAAGGCGCCGGAAGCGGTGATCGCCAAAGAGCGCGAGAAGCTGGAAGATTACCGTCTCCAGCTGACCAAGCTGGAAGCCCAGCAGGCCGAGATCGCCGCCCTGTAAGAGCGCCGCGACCAACCGCTACAGCAAAGCCCCCTGACCCAAGGGGGCTTTTTCATATCCGCGATTCCCGTTTCAGCTCACCAACAGCCAGCCGCAGAAACCGAGATAGAGCAGGCTGACCAGCGCCAGCCGTCCGGCAGTCATCGCCCCCTTTCGGAACCCCCACCAGAGCAAACCGACCGCCAGCAGCGTCACCAGCGAGGAGGCCATCATGGCGCCATCCAGCAGCCAGGGGGTAAACAGCAGACAGAACGCCTTGGGAATAGTGCCCTGAATCATCATGGCCCCGGAGATATTGGCCAGCGCCAGCCTGTTCTTGCCCTGTCGCACCCAGATCAGCACGTTCATCAGCTCCGGCATCTCGGTCGCCACCGGGCTCAGCAGCAGGGCCGCCAGCACCGGCGAGAGGCCAAACAGTTCGCCCATGCTCTCCAGCTGATGGACGAACAGCTGCGCCGCCAGCGCAACCACCACCAGCGCAGCCAGCGTCTGCAGCAGCACCTTGCCAAGGGGCGGGATCCCCGCATCGGGGGCCAGCTTGAGGGGCTCCGGCAACTCGACCTCGTGGCTGTCACTCTGTTTCAACTCGCGCCTTACATAGACGAGGTAGACCAGCACAAAGAGCGGGGCCAGCCAGCTCTTGCCGGTAAAAGCGACCAGACCCAGCGCGGTTGCCACCAGAAAGATCCCCATAAACCAGCGCTGATCCCGGCCAATCTCCCGTTGCACCTCGCCATCGATGGCCCGTTCGGTACGCCCCATGCAAAGCAGCAGGGTGAGACCGACCGCTGCATAGCCGATGGTGGCCAGTACCAGCGGCCCGCCGAGGGCGGCACCGATGCCGATCTCTTGCTGGGCGGTCGTGTTGCCCATCAGCAGGGCGGTGAGGGTCACGATGCACTCGGGCAGCGCCGTACCCAGTGCCGCCAGCAGCGAACCGGTGGCGCTTTGGGATAGTTTGAAGTGGTGGCCGGTCCACTCGATGCCGTTGACGAAGTATTCACAGGCAAGGTAGATGGTGACCGCAGAGACGAGAAATAACAGCAGGGTAATCAACATAATAGATACCGCCAGGCGAGCAGAATAACCGATGGACCCGACATGGCTCGCCCGGCTGGCGTGCATATCGAGGCCAAAGGTCTTGCAGAGCGATAGTGCCTATCGCCGCCCATGCCATGGATGCGAGGATCCAAGAGTGTTGACATGGGCCCGGCCCGGAATGCGAGCGGGTTGCTACTCCCCAATGACTGAGGGGACGTTTTACCAACTCGACCGCCGCCTCACAAGGCAAATTAATGACAACTCATTCAATAAGTTGTAAGGGAATGTAACCTCGCCAGCGCCCCCTCCTCGCCGCCATTGCGCTGTTGGCACACCGATTGCTGTAGGTAGTTCACTATCCACAACAGTTTGGGAAGGATGAACAATGAAACGGTGGATCCAACATTTCTATCAACTGAACCGCCTCAACTGGCTGATGGTCTGGTTGTTGCTCTGCTGCAGCATCATTCTGCTGTTTCCGGCCGGGCTGATGAAAGGGGCCGTCAGCCAGTGGGCTGCGGATCATGCGGCCTGGCTGGGGGTCGGCATGCTGATCGCCATCTCCTACTTCTGCAGTCAGGGCTTCCTGATCGCCTGGGAGTGGGCGTGCGAAGAGTGGCAGGCACGCCGTCAGCAGGACCAGCTGGCCCAGATGATCGGCTTCCTCGACTTCAACGAAAAAGCGGTGTTGCGCGAGTTCGTGCTGCAGCGTAAAAGCGTCATAAACTTGCCGATCACCGAGCCCGCCGTCAAAAACCTGATGGATGCTGGCGTCCTCACCTATGCCTACGGCAAGCCGACCCGGGAGAAGGATGACGAGAACCAGATCCGCGCCCTGATGATCGCCCTGCCCGCCCGACCGCTGCTCACCTACAAGGTGCTGGGGCTGTCGCGTGGCAAGATGAGCGACGAACAGGTGGAGCAGATCATGAACGCCAGACCCAAGTTCGCCCAGAAGGGGTTCCAGCGCTAAACGCCACCCAACCGCCAGATGCAAAAGAGCCGGACACTGTCCGGCTCTTTTGCATCTGCGCGACGTGCTGCACCGCCCCTTCCATCTTCTTGCGCCCTACCCCTTGAGGCTGGAGCAGAAGCTCACATCGGCCACCTTGGTCACCGGATCGAAGCTGTGATAGAGCTCGAAACAGGGTCGATCATCAAATTCGAAACCGGCCGCCACCACCTCCCCGATATGCTGCTGCCAGAGCGCGGGATATTGGGCCGGATCGGTCACGGTGAAACGTGACTGGCCATAACGACCGCCCGCCAGTTGTTGGATCTCCACATTACCGCCGCCTTTGGTACCCGCCGGAACGGTGACGCAGATATCGGTGCGGCACTGCTGGGGTGCGGTGATCTCGGGGTTGTCGTGGTAGATAAAGATCCACTCCCCCTCGGCCAGCCCCTGCTCGGCCGACCACTGGTAGAGCTGGTCACACACCGGCTCGTAGCCAGTGCCGTAAGGGCCGGTCACCCGGATATAGGCCAGCGTGCGCGGCGCCATCTGTTCGGTTTTCATCGGTAGCCTCCTTTCATCGGAACGGCTTTCAGCATAACCAGCCTCACGGGCAACGGCGTGTCCATTCTTGCTCAATTGCAGCAGTGAGGGTTGCTGGCGCAGCGTCCCCGGCGTCATGGCAAACTGCTTGCGAAACGCCTTGGCAAAGGCCTGCGAGCTGGCGAAACCGGCCGAGAAGGCAATCTCGGTCACCGGATCCCGGCTGTAGCAGAGGGAGCGGGCCGCCCGCTCCAGCCGCAGGCGACGCTGCATCTCGGCCGGCGTCTCGCCAGTGACGGCGGTAAAGACCCGATGAAAGTGATAGCTGGAGAGAGAAGCAAGACTGGCCGCTTCGCGGAGGCAGAGCTCGGGATTCTGCTCCAGCGCCCGGATCACCGGGCGCAATCTGGCCTGATAATCGACCATGCCGTTAGCGACTGGCGCCCCCCGCGACTCTGGCCATATAGAACACATCCACATAGCGCCCCTGGCGGAAGGCATAGTCGCGGGCCAGCCCCTCCTGAGTGAAACCGAACTTGCGATAGAGCGCCAACGCCGCTTCGTTATCGACGAAAACCGTCAGCTCAATCCGGTGCAGGTTGAGCCAGTTATCGGCCAGATCCAGCGCCGCAGCCATCAGGGCAGAGCCAACCCCCTTGCCAGCCCAGTCATCCCGTACCCCCATGCCAATACCGGCCACATGCTTGCGTCTCGGATTGGGCTCCACATGCAATGAAATCTGGCCCACCAGCCCCCCATCGCTCTCCGCCACCAAGGCGACCACATCACCATTCTCCAGCCGCTTTTGCCACTGGCTAAGGGGAGGTGTGGGCAGGTGCAACGTGCCCGCCTGGGCATTGGGCATGGCGTAGAGATCCCGCAAGGCGGGGGCATCAGCGGGTTCGGCATGACGGATAGTAATCTGCATATGAGGCTCCTTCTCGAAGCCACCATCATGCAACATCCGGCGCGGTTACACATCCCCTACCCGCACCCATTTGTCTTGCCTATCAAAGGGCGAGGAAAGGCCCATTGGCCGAGCACGGCGCAGATCCGTAGGCTGACCCCATATCAACAAGGAGAGAAGCCATGACTGACAAGACCCTGCACAGCGCCAACGGCGCCCCCGTCGTCGACAACAACAACAGCCTCACCGCTGGCCCGCGCGGCCCCATCCTGATGCAAGATATCTGGTTGATGGAGAAACTCGCCCACTTCGACCGCGAGCGCATTCCCGAGCGGGTGGTTCACGCTAAGGGCTCGGGCGCCTACGGCACCTTTACCGTGACCCACGACATCAGAGCGTTCAGCAAGGCCGATCTGTTCAGCGCCATCGGCAAGCAGACCCCGGTCTTCCTGCGCTTCTCCACCGTGGCCGGTGAGAAGGGCGCCGCCGATGCCGAACGCGATGTGCGCGGCTTCGCTCTCAAGTTCTATACCGAGCAGGGCAACTGGGATCTGGTGGGCAACAACACCCCGGTCTTTTTCATCCGCGATCCGCTGAAATTCCCTGACTTCATCCACACCCAGAAGCGGGATCCGCGCACCAACCTGCGCAGCGCCACCGCCGCCTGGGACTTCTGGTCACGCCATCCGGAATCCCTGCATCAGGTCACCATACTGTTCAGCGATCGCGGCATCCCCAAGAGCCTGCGGGAGATGAACGGCTACGGCAGCCACACCTTCAGCTTTATCAACGATGCCAACGAGCGCTTCTGGGTCAAGTTCCACTTCAAGACCGAGCAGGGCCACAGCTTCTACACCGATGAAGAGGCCGCCACCGCCGTCGGGAAGGATCGGGAGACCAGTCAGGCGGATCTGTTCAATGCCATCGAGCGGGGCGACTTCCCGCGCTGGAAGGTCTATGTGCAGGTGATGCCGGAGGCCGAAGCCCAGACTTACAACATCCACCCGTTCGACCTCACCAAGGTGTGGCCGCACAGTGACTACCCGCTGATCCCGGTGGGCGTGCTGGAGCTCAACCAGAACCCGGACAACTACTTCGCCCATGTGGAGCAGGCCGCCTTTACCCCGGCCAACGTGGTCCCCGGTATCGGCTTCTCGCCGGATCGCATGTTGCAAGGGCGACTCTTCTCCTACGGTGACACCCAGCGCTATCGCCTTGGCGTCAACCACGGTCTGCTGCCGGTCAACGCCCCGCGCTGCCCGTTCCATCACGGTGCCCATCGTGACGGTGCCATGCGGGCAGACAGCAATGGCGGCGCCAGCCCCAACTACCAGCCGAACCGCTTCGGTACCCAGCAGCCGAGCGAACAGCACGAACCGGCGCTGAGTCTGGAAGGGGCCGCCCTGCACTACGATTTTCGTGACTACGACAGCGACTACTACAGCCAGCCGGGCAACCTGTTCCGGATCATGGACGAGGGGCAGCGTTCACGGCTCGCCGCCAACCTGGCCCGCTCCCTTATCAATGTGGAGGATGACGCCATCGTCCAGGCCCAGCTCAAGCACTTCGAGCAGGCCGACCCCGAGTACGCCAAGCGGGTCGAACTGGCACTGGCCGCCCTGCAGCGCTAAGTCGCAAGCAGGCAACATCTGCAAACGCAAAACGGGGGCCTGATGGCCCCCGTTGTTATTCTGCTAACAGTAATAAACGCAAAAACGGAGCCCGAGGCTCCATCTTTTCAATGCTGTATCAATCCCGGACGGAACGTGCTTCATGTTCTTCCCGCTCCCTTGCCAACAAGGGTTTGAACCACCCGTTACAGCAACCAGGCTGTGCATTGGAAGAGTACCGCCGAGCTGGTGATAAATACAAAACGGAGCCCGAGGCTCCGTTTTTCAATGCAGTATCAATCCCTTACGGAACGCGCTTCACGCTCTTCCCGCTCCCTTGCCAACAAGCGTTTGTACCACCAGCTACTGCGACGACGTTGTGCATTGGAAGAGCGACGAGCCATTTCTTAGGTTCCAGCCAAGAGAAGAAAGGAGCTGCATTATGCGACAGGGATCACGTCCATGTCTTTAGCTGGATCAAGAAAAGCCTCACTGACCCACGGAAATCGTCTTCTGATCTTTCGCCCCACGAGTGGCAGGCAACACCACCGCAGGAGAGCGCCAGGCCAGCGGGCCATTGCTCTCGAGATCGTTGAGCGGGCCGCACTCCAGCCAGATATCTCCCTGCAGAATGCGGGCCCCTTCGGAATACTTCTGATCGGCAAACCAGCAGACCCGCTCGGGCAACGAGCCCAGTGGCAACACCAGCTCGGGGCTGGCAGACTCGCCCACTACTGTGGTTTTGGACGCAGCCAGAGCGGGGATGAGCCAGATGGAGGCCAGCAGGCAGAGCAGTAAATTTTTCATGAGAGGGATCCTGTTTCGATGCGGGGCACTCTCGAAGAATCGACCAGCGCTGGGGTTTACTTGACTGACAATCATACTGCCTGCTGGCATTGTGGAACCAATATGGTAGCCTGCCAGCGCCTGCGGGCAGTCTCTCGCTGCCACCCGCAAACTTCCGGTGAATTTGTCACGTCCTGACAAAATATAACCTTATTTATCAAATCGTTATTTGGATATTATCCCAATGCGTATCATGCCGTTGCTTCAGGCGGCCTGCCTGAGCCTGATGTTGTCCGCCTGCGTTGCCCCATTGCTGATGATGAGCCCCACCAGCCAGCTGATGTGGGCCCTGCTCAAGCCGCTGGTCGGCTTTGACCCGAACGAGGTCAATCTGTTCGAACAACCCCTGATCAAGGATCGGATGACCGCCATCCTTGGTCCCAACTACGACAGCACCATGCAGTTGCTCAAGACTGCCGACAAGTTACAGCAGGAGGGGCCGCTTTTCTATGTGGTCTCCGAGTATGCGCCGGTGCCGGATATCGCCAAGCAGGCGGGGATGGTGTGGAACTCGCAAACCAACCAGATGTCGGTATTGCTGCAAAAAGGAGATGGCACCACCCTGACCTTCGGCGAAAATCTGGCGGGCACGGCACCGACATGGCCAACCGCCATGCAGGGCTGGCAGACCCCCACCAGCCAGCTCACCCCAACGGCCAATGCCCTGACCGGCGCGGCAACCAGTCAGAGTGACGCCTCCCCCTTCTCCCTAGGCAGCGCTCTGGGCACAGTGACCCGCGGCGTCACCGGCTCGCTGACCAACAGTGCCAGTCAGGCTATCAGCGGCGCAGCCGCTAAGCAGGCGGTTAGCAGCACCGCCGCCACCGTGACGCAAGAGGCCACCAAGGCCGTTGCCGCACCTGCCAAACAGACCGTCAGCAGCGCCGCAGCAGCAGTGACGCAAGAGGCCACCAAGGCCGTTGCCGCACCTGCCAAACAGGCCGTCAGCAGCGCTACAGCGACCGTGACGCAAGAGGCCACCAAGGCTGTAGCCGCACCAGCCAAACAGGCGGTCAGCAGTGCTACCGCTACCGTGACGCAGGAAGCCACCAAGGCCGTTACCGCTCCTGCCAAACAGGCGGTCAGCAGCGCCGCTGCGACCGCGACGCAAGAAGCTACCAAGGCCGTTGTGGCTCCAGCCAAACAAGCCGTCAGCAGCGCCGCCGCGACCGTGACGCAAGAAGCCACCAAGGCTATGGCTGCACCTGCCAAACAAGCTGTCAGCAGTGCTACCGCGACCGTGACACAGGAAGCCACCAAGGCCGTTACCGCTCCGGCCAAACAAGCCGTCAGCAGCGCGACCGTGACACAGGAAGCCACCAAGGCTGTTGCCACTCCCGCCAAACAGGCGGTCAGCAGTGCTGCCGCCACCGTGACGCAAGAGGCCACCAAGGCTGTGGCCGCACCTGCCCAGCAGGCCGTCAGTGCCGCCGCCCATACGGCCGGAGAGAGTGTCGCCGATGCCGCCAGAGCGGCGGAGGCCAAGGCACGCGCCAAGGCAGAGGCGGAGATGGAAGCCCTGCTCAAATAGACCGACAGGCGACCGCAAGGTGGCCTGTTGTTTTATCGCGCAGCCGGATCATGAACTTATGGCAAAGGCCACATAGACTGTTAGGTAACTACCCGCACAAGGAGTGCACCATGCGCCACCTGCTCTCTGCTCTCGCTTTTCTCGCGCTGTTTATCGCGCTCCCGGCTCCGGCACTTATCTACTATTCGGAGCAGAACATGCCGCTCAATGGCCAGGATAACAAGGGTCAGTCTATCGGGCTGGCAGTCGAGCTGCTGCGCCTGATGTGGCGCGAAATGGGGGTGCCGGAGCAACCGATCCACTTCCTGCCTTGGGCTCGCGGCTGGTATCTGCTGACCCAGCAGCCGGAGGCGGTGCTGTTTACCACGGCACACACCAGGGAGCGGGATCCCCACTTCCTCTGGGTCTGCCCCATCAGCCACTCCAGGGTCTCGTTGGTCGGCCGCAAGCAGGATGCCCCCAAAGTGGCTAGCAAAGCGGATCTCGCCAAGCTGCTGATCGGCGTGATGCAGGCAGATGTGGGGGAGCAGTTGCTGCTCAACCGCGGGATCAGCCCAAGCAATATGATGGCGGTGGAGCGGATGGAGCAGGTGGTACGCCAGCTCATCATGGCCCGTACCGATCTGGTGGCGGGCAACGAGGTGATGTTGCGCCATCAGGCCAAGGCGCTGGGTTTTCCCAGCGAGGATTTTGTCACCGTCGCGATTCTGGAAGAGCAAGACAACTGCTTCGCCTTCAATCTGGCGGCAGACAAACAGCAAATCGCACGTCTGCAACAGGCGCTGGACAAGGTCAGGCAGGGGGATGAATACAAGCAGCTGGTGAAGCGCTACCAGTTGCTCAGTATCCTGCCCGAAACCAATCCCCCCATCCCGCGCCTCGAGTAACTCCGGCCCGCCCTATGGTGGGCTCGTTGTATCTCCCGTCGATGAGACGGGGGATGCCTCTACCGGCGCCGTAATGAGGTGGTTCAGAAAGAAATGGAACAGCTCGGCCCGCGAGCCGAGCCGCAGCTTGCCATAAAGATGTTTGCGGTGATTCTTCACCGTGCCGCTGCCAATCCCGAGTTCGGCGGCAATCGCCTCGGTATTCAGCCCCTGCAGCAGTAATCCCGCCACCTGCCGCTCGCGCCGGGTGAGCCGATCCCCCCCGACACTCGCCATCGCCTGCTCCACCGCACTCCGGAGGCTGATGCTGTCTGGCAGCGCCGTGCTCTGGGCCAGCAAGGGCTGGCTCTGCTGCCACTGTTGGCGACAGAGCGAATGTACCAGCGGGAACAGCTGCTCCAGCCTCGCCAGCTCGTCGCGACTGAGGGTACTGCGCTTGTCGAGTCGCCCCAGAAACAGCATCAGCGTCAGTCCGTCCCGCACCGGCAGGATCAACCCCACCTCCTCCTGCCAGCCGGTGGCCTGATAGAAGTGGTGGCGATATTCGGGATCGAGCCGCCCTTGGGAGACCTGTGCCAGCGTCCAGACGCCGGCAGGCAAACCCTGCTCCAGCGCCTGCATAAAGGGATCCTGACTGAAGTGGCTGGTGAGGTAGCGATCAAACAGCAGAGCCCGCTGATGGTTGAGGTTGTCGTAGAGATAGACGGGCCGCTGCCCCACCCCGAGCAGCAGGGTGCAATCAAACGCCACCTGCTGCTGGATCAGCCGCACCAGCGCCGCAGGAAAGGCGCTGCTGTGCAAGGCATCGACCACCTCGGTCATGCTGCGGGTCAGGGTATCTGTGGTGAATGGCTGGGTCATGGTGGCACGTTTCCGGTGGCGGGGAGCGATTCCCCACTATGGCTGAATGCTAGCACGAGAGTGGCAAAACTGTCCCTTAGGGGACATATCCGCCACCGACCAGAACGGCGAGGATGACGGCTTTTCCCCCTGCTGTTGGAGCACCCATGATCAACCCCCACCTGCTCGATGAGCTGACCGAGCGCGGCCTTGTAGCCCAGAATTCCGACCCGGCGGCCCTGGCCAACCACCTCGCCACCCCGCGCACCGTCTATTGCGGGTTTGATCCCACCGCCGGCAGCCTGCATATCGGTCATCTGGTGCCGCTCTTGATGCTGCGCCGCTTCCAGCTGGCGGGCCACACCCCGGTGGCACTGGTGGGCGGGGCAACCGGCCTTATCGGCGACCCCAGCTTCAAGGCAACCGAGCGCAGCCTCAACAGTGCCGATACCGTGCAGGGTTGGGTCGCCAGCCTGTCGGCCCAGATCAAGGCGCTGTTGCCCGCCGATGAGGGCCTGTCGGCCCCGCAACTGGTCAACAATGGCGACTGGATGGGGCAGATGTCCGCCCTCGATTTTCTGCGCGACATCGGCAAGCACTTCTCGGTCAACGCCATGCTGGCGCGGGAATCGGTGCGCCAGCGGCTGGCCCGGCCGGATCAGGGCATCTCGTTCACCGAGTTCTCCTACGCCCTGCTGCAATCCTACGACTTTGCGGTGCTGCACCAGCGACTCGGCTGCACCCTGCAGATTGGCGGCAACGACCAGTGGGGCAATATCACCAGCGGCATGGATCTCACCCGTCGCCTCCATCAGGCACAGGTGCACGGCATGACCCTGCCCCTTATCACCAAGGCGGACGGCACCAAGTTCGGCAAGACCGAGGGTGGCGCGGTCTGGCTCGATCCGGCGCTCACCTCACCTTACGCCTTCTACCAGTTCTGGCTCGGTACCGCGGATGAGGATGTCTACCGCTTCCTGCGCTACTACAGCTTTATGTCGCTGAGCGAGATTGCTGCACTGGAGGCGGAAGATGCCAAGCGACAGGGGCGCAAGCAGGCCCAGCAGGTGTTGGCAAACGAGCTGACCGAGCTGGTGCACGGCAAGGCGGCGCTGGCGGCGGTACAACGCATCAGCGAGCTGCTGTTTAGCGGCGACGTGGCTCGCCTTGGCGAGAGCGATCTGGCCCAGCTGGCGCAGGATGGCATGCCGAGCAGCACCGTCAGCAGCGAAACAGATCTGGTCAGCCTGCTGATCAACTGCGGTCTGGCGAACTCAAAACGCATCGCCCGCGAGCTGCTGGCAGCGGGCGCCATCAGCCTCAATGGCGCCATCAGGCAGGATGAGCAGCTGAGTGCCAATGATCGACTGTTTGGTCGCTACCTGCTGCTGCGCCGTGGCAAGAAGCAGTATCACCTGGTGGAGTGGCAATAAGCCGCAGGGCGGGGAGCTCAGCCTCCCCGCCTGCGCCGTGCCTATGCTAGGTCAGGCCAGCAACAATCTCTTTTGAATCCTGAGTTGCGATCCCCCTCACAACCTCTCCCGTCAGCAGCCACCATACTGGCACCGGCGAACATGGAGTACGCCACACAATCTGTTCCTCACGAATCAACAAGGATGCTGATGATGAAGAGATGGCTTCTGGTGCTGCTCTGCACCCTGCCCATGCTGGCACACGCCAGCGGATATACCCAGACCCGCTACCCCATAGTGCTGGTGCACGGCTTGTTCGGCTTCGACAAGCTGCTCGGGGTCGATTACTTCTACGGCATCCCCCAGGCCCTGAGCCGGGATGGTGCCAACGTCTACGTAGCGCAGGTGTCGGCCACGGCCAGTTCGGAACAACGGGGAGAGCAACTGCTCGCCCAGGTCGAGCTGCTGCTGGCCGCCACCGGCGCCGAGAAGGTCAACCTGATCGGCCACTCCCACGGCGGCCCCACCATCCGCTATGTCGCCTCGGTCGCCCCCGAGCTGGTCGCCTCCGCCACCAGCGTCGGCGGGGTCAACTATGGCTCCGAGATTGCCGATCTGGTGCGGGCCAATGCCGCCCCCGGCTCTGCCGCCGAGAAACTGGCTGCTGCCGCGGCCCACGCCCTCTCCGGCATGATTTCACTGCTCTCGGGCGGGAGCCCGCTGCCGCAAGATCCGATCGCCGCCCTCGATGCCCTCACCAGCAAGGGTGCCAGCCAGTTCAACCAGCGCTATCCGGAAGGGCTGCCCAGCCAGTATTGCGGCGAGGGGCCGCTGCAGGCCAGCAACGGCGTCTACTACTTCTCCTGGAGCGGGCGCGGCAACCTGACCAATCTGCTGGATCCGGTGGATCCTGCGCTGGCGCTGACCGGCGCCTTCTTCAAGGAGCCCAATGACGGGCTGGTCGGGGTCTGCAGCAGCCATCTCGGCAAGGTGATCGGCACCGGCTACCGGATGAACCATCTGGACGAAGTGAACCAGTCGTTCGGCATCCACCATCTGTTCGAGACCGATCCGGTCACCCTCTATCGCCAGCACGCCAACCGCCTCAAGGAGCTGGGCCTATGAAGATAGTCACCCTGCTCGCCGTGCCCTGCGCCATCACCCTGCTGCTTGGCGGGGTGCTGCTCTGGCCCACTGCACCGACGGCAGGCCCATCATCCGCTCAAGCCAGCCAGCATGCCCAGAGCCACCCGCACGATCCCGAGCAGGAGGCCGCCGATGCCCTGCAGGCGCGCTACCGCACCTTTGTCTCCGCCCAGAGCAGCCTGACGATGCCCACCGAGATCTCCCTCACCAGCCTGCAGATCCTGTTTGACGAGCGGGAGCAACTGCGCCAGCAGAGCTTTACCCCCGCCGAGCAGGCGCAGCTGTTTGGCGAGGATCGACTGATGGAGCAGCTGACCCTGCGCCGCAGGGCGCTGGCTGAGGCGAGAGACAGCGACAAGTCTCAGTTGGCCAGCGAGCTGGATCTCTGGCTGGCAGAGCAGCCGGGCTGGTTTCGCGAGGCGGAGGCCAACAGTCGCCTGCTTGAGGAGTTGCAAGGGCTGGCGCAGATGGACCCGGCCAAACGGGATGCCCTGCTGCTGGAGACGGGAGGGCCGGAAGCGGTGGATCGGATGCGCCAGCTGGAGCAGAACCGGCAGGGATTCGACGAGCAGCTCAGCGGCTTTCTGGCCGAGCTCAGGCAACTGCCGAACGAGGCCCGGGCCGCACAGCATCAAGAGCTGCTGGCCCGCTGGTTCGAGCCCGGACAGTGGCGCCGGGTCGAGGCGCTCACCCGGCTCAAGCTGGGGGAGCCACCAGCCGAATGAGAAGGGGGCCCGCGATGGGCCCCCTTGCTGCTGCGCTTATTGCGGCTTGTTGGCACCCGGCAGCGGCTGCCAGGTGAGGCGGGTTACCTGAGTGCCCTGCACCTCGCACTTGAGGCTCAGCTCCTGCCACCCCTTATCCTGACGCAGGGAGACCTCCCCCTCGATCCCCTGCTCACCAATCTTCAGCTTATCCTGCTCGAAGATCACCTTGTCGCCGTGGGCGAGTTCCATCAGTTTGCCGTTGCAGAGCCAGTGAGCGAGATCCGCCCCCTTCAGCTTGACGCCACCCTTGGCGGCCTTCTGTTCGGCCGTGCTCACAACAAACAGCTTGCTCAGCTCGGCGGACCGCTTGGTGAGCCACTCCTGACGCTGCTGCATGCTCATCTTGCTGACGAACTCGGCGGGCTGGCCCTTCTCGTCCAGCCATTGGGTCAGCTTGCCGCTGTCGTCAAAGGCGAACTGGGCGGCGGGCTCTTTGACCCCGAACAGCTTGCCGCCCTTGAAGTAGTAGCGGCTCTCCCCTTCCAGCTTGCCGAGCTCGTTCATGATGGGCACGGCGATGATGACGGGGGTGCCATCTATCCAGGCCTTGATATCGACGCCGTCATGGCTGAATTGACGGGTATCGAGGGCGCTCTCGGCCCCCTTCTCCATCAGGGTAAACTGCTCGGCGAGAGACGCGGCCAGAGAAGGGAGGGAGCAGAATCCCAGGGTCAGCGCGATCGCTGTGTTGCGCATTGAGTTGTACATAGCACTCCTGTGATGGGCCATCCGGCCCGTGGTTAACTCTCTGTCAGCCAGGCCCGCAGCCCTTCCCGGTGAGCATCGCTCAGGGGCAGGGATTGGCGGGCCCGGTAGTCAAAATGGATCAGGGTCGTTTCGGCGGTGACGGCCAGTTCGCCGCCCTGCCAGGCCTCCTGCCAGACCGTAAATGAGCTGGTGCCGATGCGGCGCACGCCGGTCTTGATGGTGACCGGCTGGCCGTAGAACAGCTCCCGTTTGAACTGCACCGTATAGCCCGCGATGATCAGATGCCAGTTATGCACATCCAGCTCGGGGGAGAAGATCCGGAACAGGGGATCCCGCGCCGACTCGAACCAGACCGCCGGCACCGTGTTGTTGATATGGCCGAGGGCATCCGTCTCTTGAAAGCGGGGTTGGATCTGCATTTCCAGCATGGGTGACTCCTTGTCTCTTTGTTTCCGTCCTTATCCTGTTGATTGGACATCAGTGGCCAATGGGTGGCTGCCGGGCATCATCAGCGGATCAGCATGTTA
Organism: Aeromonas allosaccharophila; assembly: GCF_016026615.1. Classification (NCBI taxonomy): domain Bacteria; kingdom Pseudomonadati; phylum Pseudomonadota; class Gammaproteobacteria; order Aeromonadales; family Aeromonadaceae; genus Aeromonas; species Aeromonas allosaccharophila. The sequence goes on from NZ_CP065745.1 coordinate 3,180,374, forward strand.
CATGATACTGCTGGCCCAAGGACAGGGATGCCAGCGGCCCTGCGCGACCGGCCAGCGGGTGTCGCAGCGCGGCGGGTTATGGGGCTATGCAAAAAGCAGGCAGTAAAAAGCCCCGCACACCTTGGGTGTGCGGGGCTGGTGCAGCTAACCAAACGGCTCGGGGACTAGCCCAACAGATCGAAGCGATCCGCATTCATCACCTTGTTCCAGGCGGTGATGAAGTCACAGACAAACTTCTCCTTGTTGTCATCCTGGGCATAGACCTCGGCATAGGCGCGCAGCACCGAGTTGGAGCCAAACACCAGATCCACCCGGGTGGCCGTCCACTTCAGTGCACCGCTGTGGCGATCGCGGATCTCGTAGAGATTGCTCGCTTTCGGCAGCCACTGGTAGCCCATGTCGGTCAGGTTGACGAAGAAGTCGTTGCTGAGCACCCCGACCCGATCGGTAAAGACCCCGTGCCCGGTACCGCCGTGGTTGGTGCCGAGCACCCGCATCCCGCCGACCAGCGCCGTCATCTCGCAGGCGGTGAGCCCCATCAGCTGGGCGCGATCCAGCAGCAGCTCCTCCGCCGTCACCACATAGTCCTGCTTCAGCCAGTTGCGAAAGCCGTCGGCCAGCGGATCCAGCACCTCGAACGAGGCCACATCGGTCTGGGCCTGAGTGGCATCGCCCCGGCCCGGCGCAAACGGCACACTCACCGTCACCCCGGCGGCCTGCGCAGCCTGCTCGATGGCGAGGTTGCCCCCCAGCACGATGAGATCCGCGACACTGACGCCACACTCGGCTGCCAGCTTGTCATAGACCGCCAGCACCTTCGCCAGCCGCGCCGGTTCGTTGCCCGGCCAATCCTTCTGTGGCGCCAGCCGGATGCGGGCGCCGTTGGCACCGCCCCGCTTGTCGGAGCCACGGAAGGTACGGGCACTATCCCAGGCGGTAGTGACCCGCTCGCTGATGGATAGGCCGCTGGCGGCAATCCTGGCCTTGACCGCCGCCACGTCATAATCGGCGCGTCCGGCAGGCACCGGATCCTGCCAGATCAGATCTTCTGTCGGCACATAGGGGCCGACATAGCGGCTCTTCGGCCCCATGTCCCTGTGGGTCAGCTTGAACCAGGCGCGGGCGAAGGCGTCGGAGAAGGCCGCCGGATCATCGCGGAAACGCTCGGCAATCTTGCGATAGGCGGGGTCAAATTTGAGCGCCATGTCGGCATCCGTCATCATGGGTTTGCAGCGGATCGACGGGTCCTCCACATCCACCGGCATATCCTCTTCGGCGATATTGATCGGTTGCCACTGATGGGCCCCTGCAGGGGATTTCTGCAACCACCAGTCGTACTTGAACAGCAGATCGAAGTAGCCGTTGTCCCATTGGGTAGGGTGGGTGGTCCAGGCCCCCTCGATGCCGCTGGTCACAGTATTGCGGCCGATACCACGGCTGTGGTGATTGATCCAGCCGAGCCCCTGCTCCTCGAGGCTGGCCCCTTCCGGCTCGGGCCCAAGCTGTTTGGCGTCGCCGTTGCCGTGGGCCTTGCCGACGGTGTGGCCACCGGCGGTCAGCGCCACCGTCTCTTCATCATCCATCGCCATGCGGGCGAAGGTGACCCGCATATCTTGCGCGGTTTTCAGTGGATCGGGCTGGCCATCCACTCCTTCCGGGTTGACGTAGATTAGCCCCATCATCACCGCCGCCAGCGGGTTTTCCAGATCCCGCTCGCCGGAGTAGCGACCACCCGGCTTGCTGCTGGGCGCCAGCCACTCCTGCTCCGAACCCCAGTAGATATCCTTCTCCGGGTGCCAGATATCATCGCGGCCAAAGGCGAAACCGAAGGTCTTGAGCCCCATGGACTCATAGGCCACGGTGCCCGCCAGAATGATCAAATCGGCCCAGCTGATCTTGTTGCCGTACTTCTTCTTGATGGGCCATAGCAGGCGACGGGCCTTGTCGAGGTTGGCGTTGTCCGGCCAGGAGTTGAGGGGGGCGAAACGCTGGTTGCCACTGCCACCGCCGCCGCGGCCATCGGCGATGCGATAAGTCCCGGCCGAGTGCCAGGCCATGCGGATCATCAGACCGCCGTAGTGGCCCCAGTCGGCGGGCCACCAATCCTGACTGTCGGTCATCAGGGCGGTCACATCCTGCTTGAGGGCCGCCATATCGAGCCCCTTCAAGGCTTGCCGATAGTTGAAGCCGGCCCCCAGCGGATTGGTCTTGGTATCGTGTTGGTGAAGAATGTCGAGGTTGAGGCTCTTCGGCCACCACGCCATTCTGGACGTCTCGACCGAGGTGGTTCCCCCGTGCATGACCGGGCATTTTCCTGCGGAACTGTCTGAATTGTTGCTCATCGTTTTCCTCATTTGCTCTGCTGTCCATAACCTGAAACAGCATGGCACAGAGGCGTGACACAAACTGTGCAGCGGCAGCCGCGTTACGGATCTTTCACGCAAGCGGCCACGGAGCACTCGTCAGCCGCGACAGAAATTGGATGAACTATGGCGCCTCTGCGGGCTGATGGGTCGATTCGGGCCGCAGCCAGGCGCTGCGAAAATCGAACCAGCCGAGCGCCGTCATCCGCACCCCGTGCACCCCGACCCGGCTCTCCAGCTCCAGCCAGTGGTGAAACAGCGGCACAAACCAGCTCTGCTGCTGCACCGTTGCCAGCAGAGCGCGGGGGCCGGGCTCGACACCGCTGGCCCGCCACTGCATCAGCCCCTGCCACAGCTCGTGCTGGCTGGCCCAAACCTTGCGCAGCAGCGGGGTGCCCTGCAACCAGACGTAGGGGGCAAAGGGACCGGCATGCTCGAGGTTGAGAGTGCCGAGCCAGAGATCCACGTCTTCATCCTCGCCACTCACCCAGCGGCCGTAATCCAGGGTGCGCACCTCCAGCTCAATGCCCTGCGACCCTAGCAGGCTGCTCATGGCGTTGGCGCACTCGTTGAACTCCAGATGCTGGTTGAAGCAGGCGAGCACCAGGGTCGTCGGCAACTGCGCCGGTGTAGGCAAGGGCGCGGGCAGCGCTTCGCGCCAGTGTGGCAGCAGGCCGAGGGCGCTGGTCCAGCCCCGTTGCAACTCGGGGGCGACCCGCCCCATCAGGGCCACCGGATTGAACAGCTGGCCGAGCCACTGCCGCAGGGCGGGATCCTGCAAGGATCCGGAACGATCGTCCTGCAGCAGGAAGTAGCAGCCCGACTCCAGCTCCGACTCGCCGCGCATGGTGCCGAGCTCCGGGCGGTCGCGCCCAAGTTGCAGGTGGGTCTCCAGTCGCTCTGCCAGTTCAGGCAGCATCCAGATGTCGATCTCGTCGAGCAGGGCGCGCAGGCCGAAGTAGTCGTCAAACGCCGCAAGGCAAAGATGCAGTGGATCGTTGGCGGCGACCCGGTAGGGACCAGTGCCGACCGGTTGCAGGGCAAAGCCCGCCTCTCCCTTGAGCTCCCGCGGCAAGATGGTGGCCACCGGCTCTGCCAGCAGGTGGGGCAGCCAGGGATCCGGGCTGTCGAGATAGAGATCCAGGGTGCGCGGCCAGGGGCTCTCCAGCCGGTCCAGATGGGCAAACAGCGGGCGATCCCGCAGGGCCAGCAGGCTCTCCATCACATCCTCCACCACCAGCTCACGGCCGTGGTGAAAACGCACCGCCGGACGCAGGTAGAAGCGCCAGTGGCAGGGGCCCAGACACTCCCAGTGGTGGGCCAGATCCCCTTCGATTTCCCCATTTTCCTCATTTCTCCGGGTCAGACCGTTGAAGATCTGGCGGCTCAGGTGAATTTCGGAGCGGCGCATCGGGCCGGTGGGCAGCAACTGCGGCAGCGGCCGGTAGTAGGGCACTCGCAGGATCTGGCGCCCTTCGCGAGTGGCCTGACCGAGCTGTTCGATCAGCAGCGGGGTGAGCAGATCGAGGCGATCTTCCGCCAACCGCACCGCCTGCGCCAGCTGGCCCTGACTGAGCAGATCCCGCAAGCGGCGCCGGGTCAAACTCTCCTGACTGTCGAGCAGAGTGAGCCGGGAGCGCCGTCCCCTGCCCGCTTCCGCCGTCCAGTTGAGCCAGCCCTGATCCTGCATCCGCCGTAGCAGCAGACGGGCGTTGCGCGGGGTGCAGCAGAGCAGATCTGCCACCTCGGCGAGGCTGATCTCCCGCTCATCGCTGCCAAGCAGCTGGGCGAGTCGTTGAAATTGCTGGTAGAGGCGACCGGTCGGCATAAAAGAGGAAATCCTGTTGCTGTAAGTCATCAGTTTTTACTTCCGCATTTTAGCTCAATACTGCTGGCGAACGTGAGAACCACCGCACAGGAGCACCATCATGAGCCACGCCAACCCCCTCAAACCGAACCGGATCCAGCAGACTTTGCGCCGTTACTTCAAGCGGATCCTGCCGCGCCCGCTGGCGCTCATCGAGGATCCCATGCAGCAGCTCAACCGCCTGATGCAGTGGGATATGAACCAGATAGATGACAAGGAGTATCGCCGCCGCCTCTGAGTACGGCAGGCCTGCCCGCCACTTGGGACACGCATCCCCTGCGGGCGACATTGCTTTGCCGGATCTTGCTGTTTACATCGGCCACGGGCCTGATAGATTGGACGTCTATCCATCTATAAATGCCCAGCTATAACTGCGACAAGCAACATCCAACAAGGAGTGTGTGATGAAAGATGCGACCCTGGCCCTGCACCACGGCTTTTCCAGCGACCCCACCACCAAGGCGGTCGCCGTACCCATCTACCAGACGGTGGCCTACGAATTCGAGAGCGCCCAGCACGGGGCGGATCTGTTCAATCTGGCGGTGCCGGGCAACATCTACACCCGCATCATGAACCCCACCAACGATGTGCTGGAACAGCGAATGGCCGCGCTGGAAGGGGGGATCGCCGCACTGGTGGTCTCGGCAGGTTCCGCCGCCATCACCTACGCCATTCAGGCGCTGACCGCCGCCGGTGACAACATCGTCTCCACGCCCCAGCTCTATGGTGGCACCTACACCCTGTTCGCCCACATGCTGCCAAGCTTCGGGGTCGAGGTGCGCTTCGCCAAGGATGACAGCGCCGAGGCTATCGCCGCCCTTATCGACGACAAGACCAAGGCGGTCTACTGCGAGAGCATCGGCAACCCGGCGGGCAACATCGTCGATCTGGCTGCGCTGGCCAAGGCAGCCCACGCCCGTGGCGTGCCGCTCATCGTCGATAACACGGTCGCCACCCCAGTACTCTGCAAACCCATCGAACACGGTGCCGACATAGTCGTGCACAGCCTGACCAAATATGTCGGCGGTCATGGCAACTCGCTGGGTGGCGTGGTGGTCGACTCGGGCAAGTTCCCCTGGGCGGATCACGCCGAGCGTTTCCCCCAGCTGACCAAACCCGAGCCCTCCTACCACGGGGTGGTCTATACCGAGGCCTTTGGCCCCGCCGCCTTTATCGGGCGGGTACGCACAGTGCCGCTGCGCAATACCGGCGCGGCGCTGGCGCCGATGAACGCCTTCCTGCTGTTGCAGGGGCTGGAGACCCTGAGTCTGCGCATGGAGCGCCACGTCGACAACGCCCTGCGGGTCGCCAATCACCTCAAGCATCACCCCAAGGTGGCCTGGGTCAGCTATGCCGGTCTGCCGGGTCACCCCCACTACCTGCTGGCGGAGAAGTACATGGCCGGTCGCCCCTCGGCCATTCTCTCGTTCGGCCTGAAGGAGGGTTATGAAGCGGGCGTGCGCTTCTACGATGCGCTGAAGATCTTCAAACGGCTGGTCAATATCGGCGATGCCAAGTCGCTGGCCTGCCACCCCGCCTCCACCACCCATCGCCAGCTGAGCGAAGCCGAGCAGGCCAAGGCTGGCGTGAAACCGGAGATGATCCGGCTGTCGGTCGGGATCGAGGCGATCGAGGACATACTGGCGGATCTGGATCAGGCGCTGGAGGCATAAGTCAGTCAACCAGCGAGCGGGCATCAAGCCCGCTCTTTTTTAGCCATCGGTGAACCGCCCCCCTCGCCCGCTCGTATACCCCATCCTGCCACCGAATCGAGGTCGTTATGATAGTCCTGCACCACCTGAACAAATCCCGCTCCCAGCGCATCATCTGGCTGCTCGAAGAGCTGGGCCAGCCCTATGAGATCAAGGCGTATCAGCGCGATGCAGCCACCTTTCTGGCGCCGCCCGAGCTAAAAGCCATCCATCCCCTCGGCAAGTCGCCGGTCATCGAGTTCGACGGCCAGGTACTGGCCGAATCGGGCGCCATCACCGAGTACCTGATCGCCCGCTACGCCCCCGAGCGGCTGGCACCGGCAGCAGATAGCCCCGACTATCCCGAATATCTGCAGTGGCTCCACTTTGCCGAGAGTTCCGGCATCCTGCCGCTGCTGCTCGACATGTTCGTGCGCAAGGATGGCAGCCCGATGCGCTTCCTGCCGGACTACGCCAAGGCGGAGTGTGCCAAGGTGCTGGGCTACCTCAATGAGGTACTGGCAACCCGCCACTATCTGGTGGGGGATCGCCTCTCCGGCGCCGACATCATGAACTCCTTCCTGGTGGATCTGCTGGCGCAAAGCGGCCAGTTGGCCCACTTCCCGCACCTGCAAGCCTACTGGCAGCGCCTCAATACCCATCCGGCCCGCCTGAAGGCGGTAGAGCTGGAGCGTGAGCTGGATCAGCGCCCCTGACCGAGCGACCACCATGCAAAACGCCCCGACTGTCGGGGCGTTTTGTTATGCAGGCAGAGCGCGGTTTACTTGGCCTGCGGCACCTTGTCCCGGCGCGACTTCCACCACCATCTCAAGCGGATCTGGGAGATCAGCATCCCCGCCAGCATCAGGGCACAACCGGCAATGGCGCGCTCGTCCAGCGTCTCCCCCAGCAGTAACACGCCACCCACGGCGGCAAAGACGGTCTCCAGACTGAGGATGATGGCGGCGTGGGCCGGATGGGCGCCCCGCTGCCCCACCACCTGCAGGGTATAACCCACCCCGACCGACACCAACCCGGCATAAAGCAGCGCCTGCCAACCGGCCACGGCGCCGCTCACAGTCGGGGTTTCGATAACAAAAGCGGTGGCGAGGCTGAGCAGGCCACAGACCACGAACTGCACGCCGGCCAGCTTGATGGGAGCAACCCGGTTGGAGTAGTGATCCACCAACAGCAGGTGAATGGCCCAGAACAGGGCGCCGACCACCTGCAACAGATCGCCAAAGCCGATGGTGAACTCGTCGGTGACGCTCAATACATAGAGGCCCGTCAGGGCAATCAGGGCACCGATCCAGGTATTGAGCCCGCTCTTGTGGCGCAGCAGCAGCCCCAGCACGGGCACCAGAATGATGTAGAGCCCGGTGATGAAACCGGCCTTGGCGGCGGTGGTATAGAGCAGCCCCACCTGCTGCAGGGAGGCTGCGCAGAACAACACCAGCCCGGCCAATACGCCACCGGTCAGCAGTTGGCGATGGTCGCCCGCGACGGCAACAGGTTGTCGGGATTTGAGCCACCAGAGCAGCGGCAGCAGGGAGAGGGCACCGAGCAGAAAGCGCAGGCCATTGAAGGTATAGGGCCCCATGTGATCCATCCCGAGGCGCTGGGCGACAAAGCCCATACCCCAGATGGTGGCAGCCATCAGCAACATCAGATTGGAGCGCATGGCGATTCTTCCTTAAATCGGCGCGTGACGGGTTATCCGATCCAAGATACCCGTCTCTCTACCCTCTTGTCTTTAGAGCGACAGCTGTTTTGTCAGCACGGCCAGCAGGGCAACAAGTATCAGATTGCCTCGCAGTATCCAGACCACCCGGAAGTGCTGCTGAATGGAGATCATCGGCGCCTTGCCCAGACGCAGGGCGCGACGCCAGCGATAGAAGAGGCGACTGGGGTAATCGAGGGAGCCGACAATCAGCAGAAACAGCCCCATTTTGATGCCGTGGGCAGGATGGGCAAAGATCTGCGCCACCGAGCTGGCATGCTCGAGAGCCAGCAGACAACCGGTGGCAAAGATGGAGAAGAGCGCCAGCGCCGCCACCCCATCCGCCAGCAGCAGACGGCGCACCCGCAGCATATTCAGGCCGCGACGAAAGATCAGATACTCGACACAGAGGGCCAGGATCAGCACCGCTATGCTGCCGTAATGGGCCATGAAGAGCAGAGTGTGGTTCAGCATCGGAAAAATCTCATTTTCTGCCTTTAGACGCGCAGGGCTGCATCATATATGCTGGAGCCACCCGAGCAGAAAAGGATGGATTCATGTCTCCCGGCAAGCCCAAGAACACTTGGTCTTTAATCACCCGCATGCGGCTGGGCCTCCTCTTGCTCTTTATCCCCGTATTGCTGCTCGGCAGCATCTACTACCTGCATATGGAGCGCACCCTGCGCCATGAGCAGCAACAGAACCTGATTGCTCGCAACACCCAGTATTTCCATACCCTGATCGAACCCTATCTGGCGACGCTCAAACGCCAGTTTACGCTCATTTATCAGCAGGTAAATTATCAGGATTTCAGCGGCCCGGAGATCCGCAACGGCGAGCGCTACCTGCAGCAATGGCAGGCTTATCACAAGGTGATGGAGCTCGATTATGTCTACGTGGGTACCGAGCATCGCAAGATGCTGATCCACCCCTCCTGGCAGGCCGACGAGAAGTTCGATCCCAGAACCCGCCCCTGGTATCTGCTGGCCGCCAGCCACCCGAACCAGATGGTCTGGACCGATCCTTATTACGACTACACGCTCGGCACCCTCACCATGGCGCTGGCCCGGGTGATTGAAGATCCTGACGGCAAACGGGTTGGCGTGCTCTCGCTGGATACCCAGCTCACCCCCCTCGCCAGCTGGCTCAACGGTCGGCACGAGCAGAGTCATCATCTGGGCAAGGGCTATCAGATCCTGCTCAACCATGACGGGCTGGTGCTGGCCCACCCGGATCGCGAACGGGTATTCAAACCGCTCGCCACCACCGACTGGCTGGCTCGCATGCACGATGATCAGGGCTTCTTCCTCGATGATGCCAGCGGCATGATGGTCTCCTACTACCGCATCCCCGAGCAGCGCTGGATCCTGCTCAGCGTCGAGCCGACCGCCAGCATGCAGCAGGTGATCGACAGCGTTTCCGTCAACGTGCAGCTGATGATTGCCCTCGCCTGCATTCTCTATCTGCTGCTGGCCCTGCTCTGGGCCCGCTACTTCCGCCGCATGCTGGGAGAGATCACCCTGCTGATCCGCGCCAGTCGCTCCGGCGGTATCGCCTACCACGGTAGCCGCATGCTGGAGCTGGCCAAGGTCTATGAAGAGATGGATGCCGCCAGCCAGGACTTTGCCCAGATCCGGCAGCAAGCCAATCAGGACAAGCTCACCGGCCTCTACAACCGCCGCTTCTTCGACGAGTGCCTGCAAAAGCAGCTCAACAGTGGCGCGCCGTTCGGGTTGGTGATGTTCGATCTGGATGATTTCAAACGGGTCAACGATACCCACGGTCATCAGGCGGGGGATGTGGTGCTCAAGCGGGTGAGCAAGCTGGGCATGAATCTGTTTGACCAGTGGGGCTGGTTCTGCCGCTACGGTGGCGAAGAGCTGGTGCTGGTCTTTCGGCTGGAAACGACAATGAGCGAGATCGCCTCCCTGCTGGAAGCATTCCGGCTCGCGGTCGAAAAGCTTGAGTGGCGCGAACCCGATCTCACCGTCACTATCAGCGGCGGGGTGGCCTTCAGTCACTCCGGGCTCTCTGCCAAGGAGCTGGTGGAACTGGCCGACAGCGGGGTTTATCAGGCCAAGCGGGAGGGGAAAAACCGCATCTGCTTCCCCCAGTGTCGTGTCAGCGACCTGATGGATGAAGAACCCCCTCCTCACCTCGATCAGACTCGACGGCATGCCCATTAAGTGGAAGGGGATCCCTGCGGGACACGAAAACCAAGAGAGAGGCAACTGCCTCTCTCTTGGTTTTTATCGCGACTCTTACCGCACGTTAAGCCTGTGTGAGCATGCGACTCAGCGCTGCCACTCCCACACCGGCCAGCCCAGCTCCTCGGCCTGCTGGCGCAGGGCGGGGGCCGGATTGACCGTATGGGGATGGCTCACCGCCCGCAGCATGGGCAGATCGTTGTGGGAGTCGCTGTAACCAAAGCTCCCCTGCCAGAGGTTCTCCCGCCCGGCAAACAGCTGGTTGATGCGGGCCACCTTGCCTTCGCGAAAACTGAGGGTGCCGCGGGTCTGACCAGTCAGCATCCCCTCCTCCTCATCGAGCAGGATGGCGACACAGTGATCCATCCCCAGCATCTTCGCCATGGGGGCCACCAGATGCTCGCCGGAGGCGGATATCAGCACCAGCTCATCGCCCCGCTCCCGATGCCACTCGATACGTGCCAGCCCCTCGGGGTAGAGGCGCTCGCGCAGCACCTGCTCGGCAAAGTGGTGGCACTGCTGGCTGAGCCACTGGCGCGACTTGCCCACCAGCGGCTGCAGGGTGAAAGCCATGTACTGGTGCATATCCATCTTGCCCTGATGGTAGAGGGACATCATCCCCTGCTCCTCGGCAATCATGCTGGCGGGGGCCAGCTCCTCGGCCACCATGTACTCCAGCCAGAGGCTGGCGGAATCCCCGGCAATCAGGGTCTCGTCCAGATCAAACAGTGCCAGTGCCATGAGGGCTCCTTGCGGTAACAACGAAAATGAAACGAGGCGTCATGCTACCTCACAGAGCTGATCCCGGGCCACCGCCAGGGTCACGGCACTGCCGGTGGCCAGCAGATCGCCAGCCGAGCGGTTGAGGCAATCCACTGTCAACAGCCCCACCTCGCACTCCACCTGATAGCGGATCACGTTGCCGAGCAGCTGTTGCTGACGCACGATGCCGGGCAGGCTGGGCTCGCTGCTGGTCGCCCCGGCGGGCAGCAGGGTGATGGACTCCGGCCGCAGCGCCAGCTTGCCCTGAAAACGGGGGCCGAACAGCGACTTGCCCTGCTCGGCGCCAAGCAGGTTGTAGTTGCCGATAAAGCCCGCCACAAACTCGCTGGCGGGGCGGGTATAGATCTGCTCCGGCGTGCCGCTCTGGACGATGGATCCCTTGTTCATCAGGAAGACCCGATCCGACAGGGTGAGCGCCTCCTCCTGATCGTGGGTCACGAAGATGGTGGTGAGCTCGAGGCGCTGCTGGATCTCGCGGATCTGCTGGCGCAGGCTGCGGCGGATGCGGGCATCCAGCGCCGAGAGCGGCTCGTCCAGCAGCAGGATCCGTGGCTGCACCACCAGAGCACGGGCGAGCGCCACCCGCTGGCGCTGGCCGCCGGAGAGCTCGGCCGGATAGCGGCGCTCGAAGCCGGTCAGCTCCACCAATTCCAATGCTTCCTGCACGCTGGCCGAGAGCTCCCGCCCCGGCTGGGGTTTCATCTTGAGGCCGAAGGCGACGTTGTCCCACACCGTCATGTTGGGGAACAACGCATAGCTCTGGAACACCATGCCGATTCCCCGCTTCTGGGGCGCCTGCCAGGTGATGTCTTCACCGGCCACCCGCACCTGACCACCATCCACCGGAGTGAGCCCGGCCAGCGCCCTCAGCAGGGTCGATTTGCCGCAGCCAGAGGGACCGAGCAGGGTCACCAGCTCCCCCTTGCGAATGCCGAATTCAATCCCCTCGAACACCGGAGTATCGCCGTAGGATTTGTGCAACTGATTGACTTCTAAATGAAACATCTTGGATCACCGATGAAATCTATTGGCCGCCCAGGTGAGCAGCAGGGTCAGCAGGAAATAGCTCATCACCAGCGCACTGGTGAAGTGGCCCGAGGTGGCGCGCATGTTGTAGAGGTAGACCTGCAGGGTCTCGTAACGGGTGCCCACCAGCATGTTGGCAAACACGAACTCCCCGAGCAGGAAGGAAAGCGACAGAAACAGCGCCGCCAGCAGCCCCTTGCGCAGGCAGGGGATCACCACCAGCGCGAAGGCGCGGGCACTGCTGGCCCCCAGCAGGTGGGCGGCATCCATCAGATCCCTGAGCGGCACCCCTTGCAGGCTGTTGGCCAGCGCCCGGTACATAAAGGGCAGCACCACGGTGAACCAGGTGCCGATCAGGATCCACGGCGTGCCGACTATGGGCAGCGGACCGTCGGCGTAGATCTGCAGCAGCCCCACCGACGAGACCACGGGTGGCACCGCGAAGGGGAGCAGGATCAGCAGGTTCATCCAGGGATCCAGCTTCGGGAAGTAGTAGGCCACCACCAGCACGGTCGGTACCAGCACTAGCGTGCCCAGCAGCAGGGTGGCGAAGCAGACCAAGAGGCTTCGGCCAAACGCCGCGAGAAAGCGCGGATCGCCCCACAGCTTGAGATACCAGTCGAGAGTGAAGCCATCCGGCAGCAGGGTCGCCCCCCAGCGGGTGGAGATGGAGTAGAGAAAGGTAGCCAGCAGCGGCAACAGCAGGGTGGCAACCAGTCCACCCAGCACCCACTTGGGCCAGCGCGGCGTCAAATCATGCATGGGATTGCCCCTTGTTCACATAGCTCTTTTTCAGCAGCCACTGGTTGGCGGCCGTCACTACCCCCAGCAGCACCATCAGGATCACCGCCAGCGCCGCCGCCATATTGGGCTCGAGGAAGATGTCGCCGGAGACCAGACTGGCCACCCGGATGGTCACCAGATTGAAGTTGCCGGTGGTGAGGGCGTAGGCGGAGGCATAGGCCCCCACCGCGTTGGCAAACAGGATGATCAGGGTGCCGAGCAGCGCAGGCGTCAGCACCGGCAGCGCCACGTGCCACACATACTGCCCCTTGCTCGCCCCCAGCAGCGCGGCCGCTTGCGGCCACTCATCCTGCAGCGCATCGAAGGCCGGATAGAGCAGCAGCAGGGCGAGCGGGATCTGGAAGTAGGTGTAGATGAGGATAAGGCCCGACCCCGAGTAGAGGTTGAAGCCGTCGATCCAGCCCCAGGATTTCAACAGCAGGGTCACCGCACCATTGATGCCGAGAATGATGATGAAGGCGAACGCCAGCGGCACCCCGCTGAAGTTACCGGTCATGGTGACAAAGGCCAGCAGCAGCCGCTTGACCCGCTCGCCGCTGTGGCGCAGCGCCGCCGCCCCCAGCGTACCGATGGCAAGCCCCGCCAGACTGGCGATACCGGCGATGCGCAACGAGTTGCCGAACGATTGCAGGTAGAAGGGAGAGCTCAAAATCTCCCGATAGTAGTCGAGGCCCCAGCCATCCGGGGTCTGAAAACTGCCCACCAGCACCCACACCATGGGGGCGAGCTGGAACAGGATCATCAACAGGACAAACGGCAGCAGCACCAGCGCGGGCAGCCAGTGGCGGCGCGCCTTGTGCTTGGTTGCCACGGGTTGATCCACCAGGATCTCGGTGGTTGCAGGCATCATCAGTGCACCTCGCGCATAAAGGCGGTCTTGAGCAGCGGGGGAGCCACCGGCTTGTCGTGGGGAATGCCCAGCAGATCGGCCATCAGGGCGCAGAGCTGGGTCTGGGCGATCACCACCCCATCCGGCCAGCGCTCGATAAAGGCATCGCCAAACAGCCAGAGCGGCACCGTGCGCTCTTCGGACAGGGTGCCGCCGTGGCTCAGATCGTTGTTCATGCCGTGATCCGAAGTGATCACCACCTGATACCCCTCCGCCAGCCACTGGGGCAGCAGGTCGGCCAGCAGGCTGTCCATCCGGCGCGCCTGATTGCGGTACTGGCGTGAATCGAGGCCAAACTTGTGGCCGGCGTCATCCACCCCCATCGGGTGGATCAGCAGAAAATCGGGATCGTACTGGCTACGCAGCCACTCCCCATCCATCAGCAGATGGCTGTCGGGGTAGTTGTCATCCCAGTAGAAGCAGCCGTGCTGGATCGGCAGCTGCTCGTCATGGGTATAGCGATCACGAGCCGCCTGCCAGGGGCTCTGGTTGTAAAGTTCGCTCACCCAGTAGTAGGCCGCCGCTGCGGTGCGTTTACCCGCGGCGCGGGCCAGATGGAAGATGGAGTCATGCAGACTGAGACGACTCACCCCGTTGTGGGTGATGCCGCTCGCCACCGGCGGCACGCCGGTCAGGATGCACTCGTAGAGGGGTCGGGAGAGAGACGGCAGAGCAGCATTCAGGGTCGTATGCAGGCCCCGCCCCGCCTCCACCATGCCACCGAGGTAGCCCATGGTGTGGGCTACCTCGGCTGCCAGACCATCCACAAGTACCACTATCACCTTGTGTTGCACTGGATTCCCTTACTGCATGTTGATCATGACGGTTTCTTGCCACTGACGCGGCAGGGCTTTGGAGCTCTGCTCCCAGGCGGCGTGATCCTGCACCGGCTTGGCATTGGCATACTGCTCGGCCGGCAGCAGCTTGGCCTTCACGTCATCCGGCAGCGCAACGTTGCTGCGGATCGGGCGGGCATAGCCACGGGCCAGGTTGATTTGACCGGCATCGGAGAGGATGTATTCACGGGCCAATTTGGCGGCGTTGGGGTTCTTGGCCCACTTGTTGATGATGGTGGTGTAGCCGGCGATGACGGAGCCGTCGCTCGGGATCACCACGTCAAACTTCTTGGGGTCGATCTGGTCGCGGTAGTTCAAGGCGTTGAAGTCCCACAGCACCCCCACTTCCACCTCGCCCTTCTCGATGTTGGCGATGGTCGGGTCGTTCAGCGACAGGCGACCCTGTTTGGCCAGCTGACCGAACAACTCCAGCGCGGGCTTGAGGTTCTTCTCGCTGCCGCCGGTGGCATAGGCCGCCGCCAGCACGCCGTTGTTGGCTTGAGAGGCCACGCCCACATCACCCAGGGTCACCTTGTAGTCGCCCCCCAGCAGGGATTGCCAGCTGGTGGGGGCCGCCTTGACCAGATCCTTGTTGATCAGGAAGGCGATGGTGCCGGTATAGGCCAGCATCCAGTGACCGTCCGCATCTTTGGCCCAGTTGGGAATATCGGCCCAGGTGGAGGGTTTGTAGGGCTGGGTCACCCCCTGCTTGACCGCCACCGGACCGAAGGCGCCGCCCACGTCGCCGATGTCGGCGGTGGCATTGGCCTTCTCGGCGGCGAACTTGGCGATCTCCTGCGCCGAGCTCATGTCGGTATCCTGATGCTTGATGCCGTAGATGCTGCCGAGCTGCTGCCAGGTATCCTTCCAGTTGGCCCAGCTGTCGGGCATGCCGATACTGCTGAGTTGCCCCTCGCCGCGAGCGGCCTTCTCGAGATCCGCGATATTGTCGGCTGCAAAAAGTGGTTGGCTGATGGCCACCAGGGCCAGTGCACTTGCGATCACGCTTTTCATCATCCCATCCCTCTGGACTAGGTCAGTTAAGGTTCGAGAGGGATGCTAGAGGGGAAATATGACGGTGGCGGGGCGCTTTGATGGCAGTTTGATGACAATCACCCTGTCACGCCGCTGTCATCCTGCGCGGTTACAACTCTGAACCCGAGTGAGGCAGGACTATTCCAGCAAGGGCTGAACCAACAAGGGCCAGGCCAGCCCGCACAGCCAGAATGAGCGACAGGGATACGAGCGTGATTGAACCGAGATTGAGCGAACGGGTAGCGGCCGATGGCCGCGCCTCCAAGTGTGAACAGATTTGCCAGACCCTGCGCCGCTATATCGACAGCGGCCAATTGGGGGCCGGGCAACAGCTACCCGCAGAACGGGCGCTGAGCGAGCGATTCGCCACTACCCGCATCACCATCAAGGAGGCGCTCTCCAGCCTCGAAGCGGATGGCCTGATCTACCGGGCCGAGCGGCGCGGCTGGTTCGTGGCGCCGCCCCGCCTCACCTACGATCCCGCCATCCACACCCACTTTCACCAGTGGATCGGCGAGCAGCAACGCACCGCCGAAACCCGGGTGCTGGCCCACGGCAGTGCGCTGGCCAGCAGCGAACTGTGCCGCTGGATGGGGCTGGATCCTTTTACCCCGCTCTATGAAATTCGCCGCCAGCGGCTGATCGATGGCCGCCCCGTGCTCCACGTCAGCCATCACCTGCTGGCGAGCCGCTTTCCCGATATCGCCAGTGCGCCGCTGGCCAGCTCCCTCACCGAGCTCTATCAGCAGCGTTATGGCATAGGCCAGGGCGGGGCGAGTCTCGAGATCACCCCCTCGGCGGCGCGGGGCGCCATCGCCCGTGCCCTCAATCTGGCGGAAGGGAGCGCAGTGCTGCGGCTGGTGCGGGTCAACTATGACGAGCGAGGGGGGCTGGTGGATTGCGATATCGAGCACTGGCGACCGGATGCGATCCGCATCTGTCTCGATACGCGGGCGTTGCAACCGGCCACAGGGAGATTGCAGACCGTTCAACTCACGGAATAATCGGACGCCAACACAGCGGATCCCACAGGATCCGCCGGGATCAGTTGTCGATATTGGGGATCATGTCGTCGAAGCTCTGATAGCCGCAGTCGGCCAGTTGCAGCGACATGGTGTAGGTCTTGGCGTGCTCCTGCTGGCCGATGGCGGGGCGGTTGAGCTTGATCTCCTGATGCCAGTACTCCTTCATCCGGTCGATCAGCGCCATCGCCTCCCCCTCGTTGAGGTGCAGCTGACAGAGTGCCATATAGTTGTTCGACTTGTGCATGTTCTCCACCAGATACTCCCCCAGCACCGACATCGCCTGCCGCGCCTGCTGGCGGGCGAAGCGGCTGTGCTGCTCGAAGCTGATCCGCTCGCTGATGAGGAAGTGGTAGCTGTTATCGATACCGAGCTGCAAAATGCCGAGCTTCTCCAGCTTGCGCAGATAGAGGTAGCAGGAGGCATCGGTCAGGCCGTACTCCCGCTTGAGATCGATCAGCGTCTTGTCGCGCCAGAAGATATTGGCGAGAAAGGCGTAGAGCCCCGGCTCGTTGTGAAACGCCTCGTCCTGCTCCTGGGTAAAGACGGCGCGGCGGCTCTGGGCGTCCTGAGTGCGATCCAGCAGCTCCTCGAACGAGAGTCCCACCAGATGGCAGATCTCCAGCAGGGTATCGAACGGCAGGGAGGGCTTGTTCATCATCCGCTTCACGGTCGCGATGGAGACGCCCATCGCCTCCGCCAGCGTCTGATAGCGGATCCCCTTGTCGGTCAGGGTCTTCTTCAGGGTGTCGAGAATATTGTTGGCCAGGGTCTGGCTGTAGGTCATGCCACTCTTCCTTGTTATCGCACTTTCATTGCATGGTTATGCCGAGTCAGCTTCTGACCTGTTTTTACCTTCAAGGCTCAGATATTGACACCGAAAAAACAGCCTAGAGAAAAAATCGCCGCATATTCCCGTGAGGACAGACCAGTTGAACGATGAGGTCGCAGAATGTGACACCAGACAGTGCATATCTTTCAACCCGCAAACATTTTGCTAGTGCTGCATAGAACATCGCGCATAATCGAAACGTATCGAATTCAAGACCCTTCCTGGTTGAGAAATCGATTGTTTGCTTCCAAATTTTTATCTTTTAAACCGCAAGGTTTTTTCTCTTTCCTGGCATTGAGCGGGCTTGCAAAAGCACCGCTCTTTTCTTTTGCCCGCATCCGGCGATAAAAGCAACACCCGCCCCCTCTCCCATCGCGCAAATCGCTATTGCCACCCGCTATCGGGCACAAAAAAAGCGCCTGCCGAGGGCAGACGCTTGCATCCTGGTTTCAGCAATCAGATATAGCGGATCGCGGTCAGCACCATCACCACCGCCATACTCGCCATCATGGGGACGAAGGTGCGTTTCACCACATCCACCGGACTCAGATTGGCGATACCGGCGACCGTGATGATCACCCCGGCCACCGGCGAAATGGTGCGGCCAATCCCGGCGGCAAACAGGATCGGCACCAGCAGCAGCAGCGGGTTGATGTCGAACTGGCCGGAGACCAGCGGCACGATGGGAATAAAGGCCATCACCGGGGCGTTGCCCGAGCCGGTGATAAAGGCGGTCAGCAGGATAAAGAGCGAGAAGACCAGCGACAGCCCGAGCGGATTGAGATCGAACGACTTGGCCAGCTCGATCAGCTGGGTGATGGCGCCGATATTGGTGAGACCGGCGGAGAAGAACTCGGCCGCCAGCATCAGGGTCAGCACGCTGCCAAAGATCATACCGGTGCCGGTCAGCCACGCCTCGAAGTTGGCGAACGCCTTGTTGAGAGAGCGGTAACGCAGCGCCTCGATAATGATGCAGAGCGTCATGGTGGACATCATGGCCACCGGAATGGTCATCTTGATGGCGCTGACAAACAGCTCGGAGAAGCCGAACAGAAAGACGAAGGGGATCACCGGCAACAGAGCGTAATAACCCGGCGTGTTCTCGTGTTTCGCCTCCAGTTCGTGCAGATACTTGCCCCGCTCGGCTGCCGCATCGTGGCCATCTTTGCGGTCACAGTGGCGCTGCCACATGATGTTGACGAACGGAATGGTCACCAGCAGTGCGATCTGGAACAACAGCTGATGGTTCACCACGAACGGCATCACCTCGATATTGATCGCCTTGGCCCCGATCACCGCATTGATCTGGCCGGGGCCAAACTCCCACGCGGTGGGGATAACGATGGTCGCCACCGCCGTCTTGGCGCTGATCCCGGCGTTGCGCAGCAGCGGATAGAGGGTGCCCATCAACAGCAGGGAGAGCGAGGTTGCCCCGGTGATAAAGACATAGAGGATAGAGACCAGCAGCAGGATGATCGCCAGCAGCAGATAGGGGTTCTTCAGCGCCATGATGGGGCGCGATGTGGCCTTCACCAGTGCCGCCGAGGCGCCAATCTGGTTGAGGTAGGTCGCCACCCCGGCGATCGCCACCAGCGTCAGACCGGTCGAGGCGAGGCGGGAGTTGGTCACCATGGCGAACTTCTCCCACAGGTCGAAGAACCAGAAGCCCTGACTGTTTTCGGCTGGCAGGATCGACGAGATCCCCGCCCACTGGGCATACGCCAGCAGCACCAGACCCGCGGTCAGCAAGGTCGCCTGCGGATTGAACCGCTTGAGCATGGCGTAGGCAACCAGCCCCACCACCACCAGAATCAAGATTGTTGACATAAACATACCCCTGTTACTGCACGATTGCGGCCCAATCACAGCGAAGATGACTTCTGACAATTGGGATTCGGGAGGGTATCAGTGACAATCTGAAAATAGAATTGGCTGGTGTGATCACCACCGCAATAAACAATATTTCGGCAACCATCTGCTGCGACAAAAATATATTGCTAACACAATCACGGCATGCATGATGCGGGGATGGTCGCACTTATTTATTTGCGACTGTGCGGCGCTTCATAAAATAGAGAATGTGCTCATCATCGCTATTTTCAGCCGGAAAACACAGCTCCTCTCTCCTGCTCCCGCCGCGCCATGCCGCCCCTCTCCAACCAGCCATCAGGGTTGGCAGACAACAGCATCACCTCTCGGCCGACAGCACCATGACGAGCCGTTCCGGCCAGCGGGCAAGATGCGCAACTGACAGCAAAAGAGACTACGTATGAACAAAAATACAGCAATAAACCGTGATTGCTGAATCGGCTTTCAGAGCAAAAATGCAATGAGCGGCAAAAAAGTAGCGTGTCCCTCCTCGCGAGGCCACGCACAAAAAACCGGCAAACCGTTGACAATCGGCACGATTGACAAACGATTAATTAACGAGCGCTTGGTGATCGACCGGGGCAGACCGGGGCAGAAAAATAGCCAGCCAGATCAAGCGCGTCACGCCAATATCGCACCAAATAACCGCCAAAAAATATTTCGCCTTATTTTAGTCACTTATAAATAAAGTGATAGCTCTAAACAAACCATTATTTGAACAGCCACAAACAGCTCGCCATTTATATCCAGTCATTAACTGGTCAGCGATGGGTTGTTATTATCAAACGGTCTCTCTATACTGCGCGCCCTCTGATATAGAGACCCGATGGAATATAAATAAGCTTCATGGATGAGGCCATTCAATCACACGCAGTTCGCATTAACAGGGCAAATCCATCCATGAACAAGTTCAATAAAGTTGCAATGCTCTCTCTGCTCGGCCTGACCTTCAGCGGTGCCGCTTGCGCCCAGGGCTGGTATGTCGGTCTGGACCTCGCCACCTCCAATATGGATCTCGATGGCGCAGCCCAACAGGCCTATGACGCCAAGATCATCGATGACCAGCTCGATGGCGGCAGCCTGATCGTCGGTTACGACCTCAACCACTGGTTGGCCATCGAAGGGGGCCTGCACGCCCAGCAGATGAGCCAGCTGATGTGGGTCAACGCTCCGGGCCTGACCGGCTTCACCGACACCACCATCGACACCCGCAGCATCAGCCTGGCCGCCAAGCTGAGCCAGCCACTGGCCTGGGGCTTCAGCGCCTACGCCAAGCCAGGCATCGCCTACACCAGCACCGAAGTGGAACTCATCGGCAGCGGTGCCATGCTGGGCTACCGCGTTCAGGGCAACCTCAACGAGACCAAAGGCACCCTGCACCCCAATCTGGAAGTGGGTCTTGACTACGCCTTCAACGACCACTTCTCGGCAGGTATCGGTTACGAGCGCCAGTTCAACGCCCTGAGTCTGGGTGACGAGCACTACTCTCTGGATACCCTTAAGCTGGGCCTGCGCTACCACTTCTAAGTCGCACCGCCCCGACCGTGTGCTGATGCGCAAAGCGCAGATACAAAAGGGCCGCAGGTTGCAATCCTGCGGCCCTTTTTACTGCTCTTCTTCCACACGCTGCGCCGTTAGCAGATCTGGTCTTTGCCCAGTTGCTTGGCCTGATAGAGCGCCCGATCGGCACGCACCATCAGGCTCTCTTTATGCTCATCCTGCTGATACTCCGCCAGCCCGAAGCTCATGGTCGCAGGGGCATGGGGGCAGATGGACTCGCTCGCCATCAATGCCTGCAGCTTGGTCGCCACCACCATGGCATCCTCGCGGTTCGTATTGGGCAACAGCACCATAAACTCGTCGCCGCCCCAGCGAGCCAGCAGATCGATCTCGCGGATATGGCTGCGCACCAGCGCCACTATGTTGATCAGGGTCTGATCCCCGGCGTTGTGGCCATAGCGGTCGTTGATCTGCTTGAAGTTGTCCACATCCATGGCGATCACCGTAAAAGGCAGATGGAAGCGGCGAGCCCGCTCGCACTCCAGCTGCAGCGCCCGCTCCAGCCGGTAACGACTGGCGGCACCGGTCAGGGCATCGGTCTCCGCCAACTGACGATTCTCCTCCACCCGCAGTTTCAGCTCCTCGTTGAGCCGCACCAGCTCGGCAGTGCGATCCGCCACCTGCTGCTCCAGCGAGTGGTTGCGCCGCTCCAGCTGCTCCAGCAACAGCTTGCTGGCATGGATATCGCGGTGGGCGCCGATCATCCGCGCCACAGAGCCATCGGGATTGCGCTCTATGATGCGGCCACAATCCTCAATCCACAGGTAGCTGCCATCCCGACAGCGACAACGATACTCGGCACAATATTCGGAAGCCTGGCCGCTCAGACAGGCATCGAATTTGGCCATCACCCCGGGCAGATCGTCGGGGTGGATCACCCCCTCCCAGGTGAAGACGGTATTGCCGAGGGTGTGCGGCTCGTAGCCCAGCATCCGGTACCAGCCGGGGTTGCGATAGACAAAACCGGTATTGGCATGCCAATCCCAGATGCCATCGCTGGTCACCTCCAGAATGCCATGCACCACGGCCTCGCTGACATCCGAGATCCTGATCGTGTCACTGTCCTGCACCATAGCAGTTATCCTTGTTCTTCCGCCCCGCGCCACCACGGGGAATCGCTCTGTTGTCGTGAGGCGCTACCTTGGCATATTGCAACAGATCTGTCAGCCAGAACCCCACCGCACCACCGTTTCCCCGGTTATCGGCCACTCACGGCGCAGGCTGAATCAGGGTGGCCATAAGTGTGGCTCAAGCGCGCCCCATTTACCGGATTTAACTCACGATTCAGTCATTTGGGGGATAGGAAAAATGAGGGGATACACTGGAGCAACCACAGAGGTCAATCGGCCAGAGTCAGCCGATAAAAATCCGTCTCCTGATGTTTCGGATTGGGGCGCAGAAATACCCAGCCAAAGCGCCGGTAATGATTCAAGGCCCGCACATTGGTACGACTCACGGAGAGGATCGCCCATTTACAACCCGCTCCCAGCAACTGCTGGCGAATATAGGCCTGCAACTGCGCGGCCAGCCCGCAGCCACGATATTCGGGGAACAGATAAATCAGCTGCACATAACCGGTCTCGGGCTCATCGGAAAAACTGCGAAACTCCAGCTGGCCCACCCGTTGTTCACCCGCCCAGACATGAAGGTAGTGCCATTGCGTTTGCCCTAGCCTTTCGCGGATCCGCTCCCGATAGCCGTCGATAAAGTCGGCAAAGCCGTCATGGGTATGAAAACTGCAAAAATAGGCATCCCTGCGCGCCTGCACACAGAGTTCGTAATCCCGATCCAGATCGATGGTGTTAAATTCAAGTCTCAAGCAATGACATCCTGTCGTGGGTAAGTAGGGTGTAATAATCGCAGCGCATTACACCTTTTGGCAGATAAATAGCAGCGGTGCAATTCACTTCGTTCTTTGCACCCTACTCGCCCTCATCCTGCCCTCTCCCGGAGGGAGAGGGGATAAAACAGCATCGGAAATATGATCGTCAGCCGTGTAGGTTCGATTAGCGAAGCGTAATCGGACAGCGGTAACGGCATTACTCCCTTCTCCCGTTTATTAGAAAAGGAGGAGAAGGGTCGGTGATGAGGGGGAGGAAAAAGAGATTACGCGATAAACGTTGGGCTTCGCTACGCTCAGCCACAACCTACACAATCGGTAGGTTGGTGCTGAGCCTGCGAAGGCCAACATCCAAGATATAAAGATATCAACATTAAATAGCGGTTAACTCTTTTTAGAAATGAATGCGAATGCAGCATTTCTCATGTAAGTTTGATCTAGTATATAAACCAATATAATAAAACCAAATAACATGCTGAAACACTGAAATATCTTATCAAAGGAGAAGTGTGATGTTATTAAAAATACAGCAAAAGAAAATAGAAATGATGTCAACATTATTATTAACAACACCCAATAATATGAACCACTACTTCTGGTTGGCTTAGGTATAGTTTCTTTAGAGAGCATTACGACGCCCTTGAGCTTTTCTGACTCCGGACTTTGCTCTAAAAAATACTCTCTAATATTATTGGTTATATGGAAATGTTCTATTTGAGTGCGCCGCAACCTGGCAATTATAAGAACAAAGAAAAAACCAAGCATTACGCATACTAATAAAGAAACAACAGAAATCCACAGCCAAGGCACGCCTAGAAAATCATCGTCAACATCTTTTTTTACTATGACTGATACAGTTGCCAAGGCAATACTACTCAACCAGGGTGAGAGCGTGAACATTTTGTTAAATTTCACCCAGTTTTTTGAGACCCGCATTGAGTACCGTTTCCAGATATTCACTGCTCATTCCTGCGATTTTTTGCTTCCGTCTTACGCTCGCCTTGCGTGAAGTCTCGGCCCTGAGCATGTTCAGCCCCATGTGCCGGATGCACGCCAAAATCTCTGCGGCATCACCGCGATAAATCGGGCAATCATCCTCGCCCATCGTGACGTCCAGCACCCAGTGCAGGCTATTTTCGATGGCCCAGTGCCCACGCACCGCTCGCGCAAACTCATCCTGCACCAACGCTTTGGAACTGATGAAATAACGCTGCTCTATGGTAATTTTTTGCATATTTTCAACGCGATAGGAGATGGCCACGCCAATGCTGTGCAACTGTTTCCAATGAGGAAACTGGGCGGCCAACTCGCCCGCCGCCATGACATGGTACTCACGACCATCGATGCGGCCATGAGCCTTCTCAAGCGTCATCGTCTCTGCGCATAACGGGGTGGCCGCCAGCGGGGCGAGGGCCTGTCGAACCGCCTCGAACAACTTGGGTTGGTTGCCTTTGACGGCCAATAAGTAATCGCCACCTTGCTGAAGGATGGTCTCGGCGATCTCGGTCTGGCACCCCATCGCATCGATGGATACCAGGCAGCCTTTGATGTCGAGCAGCGCCAGCAACTCGGGAATAGCGGTAATTTCATTGGACTTGGCGTCGGTTTTTATCTGTCCGAGCACCAGCTTATTGGCGGCGGCATAGGCACTGACCATGTGAATGGTCGACGTTCGATCCTCACGGTCATAGGAACTGCGCAGGGTTTTGCCATCGATAGCGACCAGGGCGCCATCGGTGTGCTGGTTAATGGCTTGAGTCCACCGCACAAAGGCGGCCTGAAACGGCTCTGGTTTGATGCCGGAGATGATCCTGGCAATGGTGTCATGGACAGGAATGCCGTTTTTAAACAGTCCCTTGGATTGAAACCAGGGAAGATGAACCTCGCCGAAATCCTCAATATCTTCCCAGCCCTCAGCCCCGCCGATCACGGCACAGACGGTGAGAAACAGGACATCGTAGAAGGGATAATAAATCTTGGCATGCTGGCGAGGGTCGTGAATATTGTCGAAGAACTGAGCGAAAACGGCATCAATAGACATGAGAGCACTCCTGAAAAGGAGCATGAGATCACAGCCGGATCACCAGGTCAAATTTCAGGGTGAGGATGTGAGCAAATTGTTAACTATGGAAATCATGGAAATTATCATTTTTTGGATTTCATGCGCATTTTTTGAGCTGAAATGACGTGCAGTGACGATTAAAAAGTGTGAAGGCGATCCTGACTATAAAGTTAACTGCATATCACAGGCCTATAAGTATTTGTTTTGTAGGCAAAAAACTATTTTTAATTTTTAACAAAATGTTCACGATCTCGCCCTGACTACTCAACGCAATAAAAAATTGAGTTAACTTGCTTCTCATATCATCTACATGATAAGTAAGATTTTGAGCTGAGTCATATTCCTTAAATAAAAAGTCATCCATATTTTTCTTTCTCATACTGCCACCCATAACATTAAAGCTCTATGTATCTTCGCCCACTCGGAACAAATAATTATTTCCCTAGAAGATAGTATCTTATTATGGACGCGAATTATTATATATAGTTATTTATTCTGTAATCACCAAGTAAAACAGCGGTAAATCCCTTTACCGCCATCCAATAGCTCACTCCCCCAACCTCTCCGCCAATCCGGAATAACGCTCGGTCTTTTTCCGTACCGCTTGGGCCAGCAGGGCGCGATCGCCATAGAGATCGAGGCGCGCCTTGGCGCGGGTGATACCGGTATAGACCAGCTCGCGGGTCAGCAGCGGGCTGGGGCTGTCGGGCAGCACCAGCACGGTATGGGCAAACTCCGAGCCTTGGGACTTGTGGATGGTCATGGCGTAGACGGTCTCGTGGGGCGGCAGCCGGCTGGGCAAAAGCGCCCGCAGGGTGCCGTCCGGCTGCTCAAACCAGACCTTGAGCCGCCCGGTTTCATCGGGCAGGCAGAGCCCCATATCACCGTTGTAGAGGCCAACGCCGTGGTCGTTGCGCACCACCATCACCGGGCGACCGGCATACCAGTCGCCATCGCGGGCAATCAGGCCAGCCCGTGACAGGGCCAGTTCGAGCCGCTCGTTTAGCCCCAACACCCCGAACGGGCCATCACGCAGGGCGCAGAGGATCTGGAAGCTGTTGAATGCCTTGAATACGGCGGCGGGCGCCTCCCCGGCGCGGACTGCCTTCAGATAGCTGCCGTAACCGGCCACCCCCTGGGCAATCAGGGCATCGTAGGCCTCCCCCGCCCAAGGGTGCAGGCTGATATCGGCGAATCCTGCGCCCCAGACTGCCTCCACCGCTGTGGCATCGCCGCTGTTGCAGGCGCGTGCCAGCTGACCGATGCCGGAGTGCTGATCAAAACGCCAGCTCTTGGCCAGCAGGCAGAGGCTGTCACGCACCGGAGCACCGGCGGGCGTGCCCTGCAAGCGGTAGCCGGTCTGGCGGGAGAGCCACTCCGCCTGCGCGGGGCTGATGCCCTGTTCGATAAAACTGCAGATATCGCCGAGCACGGCCCCCGCCTCCACCGAGGCGAGCTGATCCTTGTCGCCGAGCAGGATCAGGCGGGCGTGGCTCGGCAGCGCATCGAGCAGGCGCGCCATCATCGGCAGGTCGACCATGGAGGCCTCATCCACCACCAGCAGGTCGAGGTGCAGCGGGTTGCCCGCGTGGTGGCGGAACTGGCTGCGCCCCGGAATGACCCCGAGCAGCCGGTGCAATGTGCCCGCTTCGGTGGGGATCGCCTCCACCCACTCGGGGGGCAGATCGAGGGCCTGCAGGGCAGAGCCGATACTCTCGGTCAGGCGCGCCGCCGCCTTGCCGGTGGGAGCCACCAGCCGGATCGCCGGAGCCTTGCCTGCTTGCAGCCCGGTCTCCACCAGAATGGCGAGCAGTTTGGCCACTGTGGTGGTCTTGCCGGTGCCGGGGCCGCCGGAGATCACCGCAAAGGGGCGTGCCGCCGCGGTGGCCGCCGCCAGCTTCTGGCCGTTGCAGCAGAGCGCCTCGGGCACCAGCGCATCCAGCTTGCTCAAGTCGCTCGCCGCCTGGGCGCTGGCCAGCAGCCCTTCGATGGCGGGCCAATCCACCTCGTTCGGGAACACCAGATCCAGATACTTTTCGATAAAGTGGCGGGCCGAAAAATCGGGGGCGAGGCGGGCCTTGAGCAGCGCCGCGAACACCAACCCGTAGTCGCGGGCAAACAGCCGCGACAGGGCCGGGGCAATCTCCGGCCATTCGGCGCGCTCGCTCAGGGCGCGCAGATGGCGGGCCACCCCCTGCTCATGATCGTGGTAGCGAGTGAGGTAGAGCCGCCCGTGCCACAGCCGCAGCGGCCAGCGCGGGGCAGGCCCCTCATCCTGCTCGGTACCCACCAAGGGGCTGGCCGCAAACAGAGCGGGCCAGCGGGCAGGATCCGCCAGATCCAGCAGCAGATCCCGGCTCTGCTGGGGATCCAGCCCGAACGGGCGCAGGAATCCGGCAGTCAACATTTCAAGCGGCAGACAGACATGGCCGCGCCCCAGTTCGAAGCAGGTGAGCGCCGCCCCCAGCACCAGCTCGGGGCTGCCGCCAAGGTCGGCCACCAGCCTAGCAAATTGCAGATCCAGCTGGCGGATGCGGCCAGCCAGCGCCAGTGTTTTCAACCGTTCAACCATCATTGCGCTGGTCGCGGTGCTGATCATGGTGCCGCTCATGCCTCTACCTCGTTTAATGCTTGGGATCCCGCTGCTGGCAGCTCACTGCCTTCGCGAAACAACTCATCCAGCCCCAGCACCAGTTCACGACTCGGGCGGGTATGGAAAATGCCCCCTTGCGGCATGCCGCGCAGGAACAGATAGAAAACGCCACCAAAGTGCTGCTCGAAGTCGTAGCCTGGCAGGCGCAAGGCCAGCAGCCGGTGCAGCGCCAGCGAGTAGAGCAGGTATTGCAGGTCGTAGCGGTGCTCGGTCATCGCCCGCTCCAGCGCCGAACGGCTGTAATCGGCGGGGCTCATGCCGAGGTGGTTGGATTTGTAGTCGAGCAGATACCAGCGCCCCTGCCACTCGAACACCAAGTCGATAAAGCCCTTGAGCATCCCCTGCACGGTGGCAAAGCTGAGCGGCTTGTTGCCCCGCGACAGCGGGTCGTGCTGCTGGCAGAGGGCCGTCAGCGCCGGTGCCGTCACCCGCCCCATGGGCAGGAAGAACTCCAGCTCCACCTGTTTGCGCTCGGGGGCCAGATCCCGTAGCCGCACCGGCTCGCCAAAGCCGGTTTCAAGGGGAGTATCGAGCACCGCCTCCACCTGCTGTTGCAACACTGGGGCCCAACTCTCGTCGAAGCCGTCTTGCAGCAACAGACTGGCGATATGCTCTGCCAGCGGCTCGCCCGCGGCGCTTTGAAAGTCGATGGTCTCGAACAGGCTGTGCAGCAAGGTGCCGGGGCGCGCCCCTTTCGGGAAGGTGAAGATGGAGGGCTGGGGCGCCTCGTCCGGTTGTTCCGCCGCCAGCGCAGCCGCCTCGGTCACCACCTCATCATCGAAGCCGGGATTGGCGAGTACGCCCTTGCTGTGGCCGTGACCCTGCGCCGCCAGCCCGGAGTAGGAGCTGATCCACCAGTCCCGCTCAAGGGAGCCGCTAAAGTGGCGCACCTGCGGCTCGCCCAACTGCTCCTCCTCTGGCGGCAGCGGGGCCGGACGGGTGAGCGAGGGCTCACCGACGGCCACCCCGGGCAGCGCCTGTGACAGCTCGGTCAGAGCGGTCGCCAAGGTTTCGGCATCCCCCTCCTCGCCCTTTTGCAGCAGGTAGCCGATGGCGGTGTGGTGCAGGTCTGTCTTCTCCGACTTGCCCGCCCCCGCCCGCACCGGAGCCAGCCCCAGCCAGGTGGCGTAGACGCCCCGGGTCAGCGCCACATAGAGCAACCGCAGATCTTCGGCAAGGCGCTCCCTGTCCGCTTCGGCGAGCGACGAGTCGGCGCCGGTCAGATCGAGAATGGTGCGATTGCCCGCCTCATCCGTCTCGTGATAGAGCGGGGTCTCGGCGGTTCTGTGGCTGCAGATAAAGGGCAGGAACACCAGCGGGTACTCCAGCCCCTTGGATTTGTGGATGGTGACGATCTGCACCAGCTTGCGCTCGGATTCGAGGCGCAGTACCTGCTCAGCATCCTGGCCGTTGGGGCGGCTCACCGCCTCCCCCAACCAGCGCAGCAGGGCGTACTCCCCGTCCAGCTCGCTGCTCACCTGTTGCAGCAGCTCGCCGAGATGGAGGAAGTTGGTCAGCCGCCGCTCGCCATAGGGGCTCGCCAAAAGCGAAGAGGCGAGATTGCGCCGGTGCAGCAGGGCCCGCAGCATCGCCAGCACGCCGCGGCGGTGCCAGATCTTGCGGTACTCCATAAACTCCTGCACCGCGCTCTCCCACGCCCGCTCGTCGCTGGCCAGCCCATCGAGCGCCTTGGCGTCGAGATCAAACAGCCCGGTGGCGAGCGCAGCCCGCAGGCTGCGCTCTTCGCTCGGGTTCTGGCAGGCGTGCAAAATCAGCAGGATCTCCCGCGCCTCCGTCTGCTCCAGCACGCTCTCGCGGTTCGACAGATAGACGGAGGCGATGGCGAGCCGCGCCAGCTCCTGCTGCACCAGCTTGCCCTCGGCTCCGGTGCGCACCAGCACGGCGATATCCCCGGCCTTCACCGCCTTGTCACCGATCAGCGCCTTGCCCTCGCGGGCCAGGGTCAGCAGGCGGTGGATCTCGGCGGCGGTGGCGCGGGCCATCTTGCTCTGGTAATCCCCCCGATTGAAGGTCGGCTGGCCGGTCAGCTGCCAGCAGTGGAGCACAGGGGCGGTGACGCCATCGAGCAGCAGCGCCTTGCTCTTGCCCTGCGCCTCCACCGGCAGGAAGGGGATATCCGCTTCGTAGATAAAAGGATCCTTGGCCCGCTCGAACAGGCCGTTGACCGCCCCCACCAGAGCACTGCTGGAGCGCCAGTTGCGCCCGAGGGTGTAGTGGGCGCTCACATTTCGCCGCGCCTGAATGTAGGTAAAAATGTCGGCGCCGCGAAAGCCGTAGATGGCCTGCTTGGGGTCACCGATCATCAGCAGCGCCGTGTCTGTGTGGCCGCCGTAAAGCCGATGGAAGATGCGGTACTGCTGGGGGTCGGTATCCTGAAATTCGTCGATCATCGCCACCCGATAGGTGGCGCGAATGCGCTCGCAGAGCCGCTCGCCAAGGCTGGAGCCGAGCGCCCCGTCGAGATCTTTGAGCAGGTCATCGAACGAGAGCTGATGGGCCTGCCGCTTGCTGGCCTGCATCCGGCTACGCACTACTTTGGCCGCCCGTTGCAGGATCAGATCCCGAATACCGGGGCGACTCGCCAGCAGCTCGTCTATCTGACTGAACAGCGGCAGGGTCGGCACTGCGCCCCCCTTCTTGAGGTTCTCCTCCAGCACCGTCTGGCCGAAGCGCTCCAGCTCCTTGGGAATGGCGTAGCCACTGCTTTCGTCCTGTGCCCAGTCGCTTATCTTGGCAAGCCACCCTTCGTAGTTCTTGCCGGTGTAGCGGCTGATCTGGCCGTCGGTCTGGCGGCGGATCTCATCCGTCTGCGCCAGCCATTCACTCTTCACCGCCGCGATGCGGCTCATGGCCGCCTGATGGCGGGCGGCGAGGGTCTCATCCCCCAGCGCGGGATGGATCTCCAGCTCGCTGTTGTCGAGCCAGCTGCCCATCTCCCGCAGCAGGGCGGCGGGGCTCGGCCAGAGCGCGCGCACCGCGCTGGCGAGGGCTTTATCCACCGGATAGAACTCGGCACGCCAGTAGTCGCTCACCGCCTGCAGCCTGAGCTGGCTATCGTCGGTGAGAAATTCGGTTTCAAAGAGGGCGCCCGACTCGAAGGCGTTCTGTTTCAGCATCCGCTGGCAGAAACCGTGGATGGTAAAGACCGCCGCCTCATCCATCTGCCGCTCGGCAGCCAGCAGGCGACGGGCCGCCAGTTCGTGATCGTCCACCTCGGCCAGTAGCATGTTCAGCAGGGCGTCATTGCTATAACCACGCATAAAGGCGAGGCGCGCCTCGTGGATACGACCGCGGATCCGCCCGCGCAGCTCGGCGGTGGCCGCTTCGGTAAAGGTCACCACCAGAATTTCGGTCACTGACAACGGCCGCTCGTGGGCGCTGGGCTGACCGGCATCGGCGCCCTCACCGATCATGGGGCCGTGGCCCAGCAGCAGGCGCAGGTAGAGACCAGCGATGGTGTAGGTCTTGCCGGTACCGGCGGAGGCTTCGATCAGTCGTTCACCATGGAGGGGAAAACGCAGGGTATTGAGCGGGTTAGCCATTATTTCAGCTCCTCCAGGGTCTTGAGCAGCGGGGTCAGGTGTTCGCGAGCCAGCGCCTGCAACTGCCCCAGCACCTCGTCATCGAGTTCGGGGAAGCAGCGGGCAACGTAAGGATCAGCACTCTCCCCATTGATCATCCAGCCGCCGTTGAAACGGGTGAGGGCCGCCTTGTCGGCCGCCTCCGGCTTGTCGGGATCCTTCTCGATCGCCTTGAGCCAATCCCAGGCGGTGTTGGGGAAGAACGGCAGCGGCCGCTTCATCCCCTGCGCCCAGCACGCCACCAGCGCCGCCAGCTTGGGGCGCGCCTCGTCGGAAGCGAGTGCAGGCAGGCGCAGACTCTGCTTGGCATCGAACAGCAGGGTGTCGCCGGGGGCGCTGCTCAATGAGAGGCAGAGGTGCTGGATCCAGCCCAGCAACAGATCCTTGCCGTTGAAGCTGCCGGGTTTGACCACCAGCAAGCGCCCCTTCTGGGTGTCGATCCACCCTTGCAGCTGGCCCTGAGTGAGGGAGATATCGATCTCCACCGCCTGCTTTTCTGACTCATTGGCCGCAACCCATGGCCGCAGCCGGTCCGCCAGCTTGCCCATCTCGACATCCAGATCGTCCAGCAGCAGGCTGCCGAACCACCCTTGCGGCAGCAGGCCGGTGAGCTGCAACCGCTCGCGGCGCTCGGTACTTTCACCTTCCGCCAGATGGGCATCGAGCAGCAGATCTTTCAGCTGATAATGTTGCAGGCCATCCAGCTCGAACGGCTCGCTGTCCTCGATGTTGGCTTCGTTCAGCTCAAACCACACCTTGAGGCGACGGTTGAGGAAATATTTGGTGGGCTGGCGATAGAAGCGCAGCAGCTCCGCCAGCTCCAGCCCCTGCTCCTTGCCCCATTCGGGGGGGAGAGGCAGCTCGCCGCTCTGGAAGTTGGCCGCGCCGCGCACCGGATTGAGAGCGGGCAGCCAGTCGGCAGCATAGGTAAAGAGGCGTGAACCCGCCGCCGGGTAGAAGTAGTCGCGACTGTAGGGGGTGAGCGGGTGCGCCACCATCAGGTGGTTGAGCAACCGCTTGCCGGAAGTTTCGTCGTCCAGATCCTCATCCCCCGCCAGCACAAAGCCCTGCCGCACATAGTCGATCAGCTCCGCCAGCAGCACCGACGGCACCTTGTCGCTGTTGTCCTGCGCGCTGAAGCCCTGATAGCTGATATAGAGCCCCTGCTGGGCACTCAGCAGCGCCTCAAGGAAGAGGTAGCGGTCATCATCGCGGCGGGAGCGATCCCCGCGCCGCGACGCCACCGCCATCAAGTCGAACCCCATGGGGGCCAGGGTGCGCGGGTAGACGCCGTCGTTCATGCCGAGCAGGCAGACCTGCTTGAAGGGGATGGAGCGCATCGGCATCAGGGTGCAGAAGTTGACCTGACCGGCGAGGAAGCGCTGGCTGGATCGGGACTCCCCCAGCACGCTGCCGAGGTAGTCCTGCAACAGGTCGGCGGTAATGGGCTGCTCGAAGCGGGCCTCGCCAAGCCGGGTCTGCCACTCGGCCAGCTGGCTGCGAATGAGCTGGAGCTGACGCTCTTCATCCTCGTCGGCCAGATAGAAGCGCTCCAGCAGCGCCAGCAGGCAGGCGTTCCAATCGGCCAGCGGCTGCGCCTGTTGCAGCCGGGGCAAAAACTCGGCCAGCGAGTCGACAAACCAGGCGAGCTTGCCGAGTGCCAGCCCCTGCTGACCCTCGATATCGGCGTAGGGCAGGATGCCCGCCACCGGCTCGCCATCCCCCATGGCAAAGCCGAGCAGCATGCGGCGCAGGCCGAACAGCCAGCTGTTGCCGGACATGGGCGGCAGATCGAACCGGACGGGGTAACCGTCATCCAGCCCCCAGCGGATGCCGGTCTCCTGCACCCAGACCCGCAGCTGGTTGAACTCGTCGTCATCCAGCTCGAAGCGGCGCAGCACGGCGGGCACCTCGAGAATGGCGAGCAGCTCCCCTGCCCCGAAGCGGGCGTTGGGCAGCCTGAGCAGGGCGAGGAAGCTTTGCAGCAGCGGGCTCTCCTGACTCGCCGCCCGATCCGATACCGCAAAGGGGATCTGACCGCGCGCGCCAAACACCGCCTGAATGTAGGGGCCGTAGCTGTTCACATCCGGCATCATCACCACCACGTCTTTCGGGGTGAGGGTCGGGTCCTGCTCGAACAGCGCCAGCAGCCGATCGTGCAGCACCTCGAGTTCGCGCATCGGGCCGTGGCAGGCGTGGATCTGCAAGGATCCATCCGCCGGATCGATGGGGCTTTTGTGATGGCTGCTGTCGAGATCGAACTGACCGGCGCCTCGCTCGGCCAGCTCCAGCACATCCTTCTGGATGGCATGCAGCAGCTTGATATTGCCTTTGCCATCCACCTCGTCGATATCGACGAAAGCCTCGATTTGCGGCACCTCCAGCTCCATCAGCTGGTGCAGGTAGTCGCGCCCCAGCTTGCCCATGGAGGCGAGCAGCGGGTTGGCGGGGCCCTGCAACGTCTCGATATCGGTGCCGGGTTTGAGCTTGTTCTCCAGCCGAGCCAGGGTCTTGCGATCCAGCAGATCCCCCCAGTAGTAGCGGCAGGGGTTGGTGACGAACAGGTGCACCTCCACCTCCGGCCGACTGCCGAGGGCCAGCAGCGCCTCCACATAGCGCGGCGGCAGCGCCGAGATACCGAACACGAAGACCCGCTGCGGCAGCTTGCCCGGCAGATCGGCGGTGCGCTCCAGCTCGTGGATAAACTCCTCATAGAGGTTGGCGCGGTGGTAGCCGCTCGGAGAGAGCGCCAGCGTGCGGGCCACCAGCTCGCGCCACAGCTCGGGCTGCCAATCCTGACCGCTCACCCCGGCCAGCTCCTGACTCAATCCTTCCCCCTCTTCCCAGCGGGCGATCCAGTCCGGCCGATAGACCAGATACTGGTCAAAGAGATCCGCCACCTTCTGGCAGAGCTGCCACAGCCGCACCTGCTCGGGATCCCTGGCGGGATCCTCGTCCTCTCCACCGCCCAGATAGACGGCGAGCGGGGCAAAGGCGGGGCGCTCCAGCAAGGCAGGCAGAATGGTCATCAGCTGCCAGCTCATGGAGCCTTTGTTGTAGGGGCTCTGGCGAGGCACATCCGCCAGCACCCGGGTGAACATCTCCCAGATAAAGCTGGCGGGCAGCGGAAAGTCGATATTGGCGGCGATGCCGAACGCCTTGGCCAGCTCCAGCTTGAGCCACTGGGCCATGCCCGGACTCTGCACCAGGATCTGCTCCCGATCGAAGGGGTGAGAGAGAGGGGCCTGCCGGATATGGTTGACCAGTAGCTCCTTGAGCAGATCCAGCTGATTGGAGTGGTAGAGGGTAAACATGGACGACTCCCGCCAATTTCATGAAGAGGGGTGTGCGCCGGAAAAGAGGAGCCATTTCCGTCACTTCACACGAAATGGGATTGTCGGGGATCGGGGGATAAGATGCAAAAGGCGCTTGCGGCCAGTGGCAAGCAAGGGGCGGGATCATGAGGGGCGCCGCAGATTTGGCGCGCCGCCTCACCGACCCGGAAAACGCAGACAGAAAAAAGCCGGTGCAGTTGCACCGGCCAAAAGGCGTTGGAAAACTTGAATCTTCAGGGCATTACCAGTTTTTGCCGAGGCGGGCATCCACACTGAAGGCACCCGCACCAGCCGCCGCCAGCGCCAGGAAACCACCGGCCACTGAGACGTTCTTCATAAACATCAGCATCTGCATCTGTTCGGCAGGCTGATAGTGGAAAATAAAGGCGGCCATCAGGGTGAAACCGGCCAGCAGCACGGAGAGGCTGCGGGTAAAGAGACCGAGCACGATGGCAAGGCCACCGCCCAGCTCAAGCAGGATCACCAGCGGCAACATAAAGCCCGGCACGCCCATCGCTTCCATATAACCCTGAGTACCGGCGTAACCGCCGATCTTGCTCCAGCCCGCCATCACGAACATCAGCGCCAGCAGTACACGACTCGCCAGCAGCGCAACATCTTTCATCTTGTCCATTTCACTATCCTCATTTATCTCGTATCGCCACTGACCAATCAGGGCAGGTCAAACAACAGGGCTTGAGTGGCACTGGTTGCGACCAACTCCCACCGGTATTCATCACGACTGAGTACCCCGTCGCCGGGTCGGGCAGCCAGACCGTTGGCGGTCAGCTCCCCTGAAATCATCTGCAGGTAACCGTGTCGGCCAGCCAGTGCCCATTCGAGCGTCTCGCCCGGGGCCAGTTCCAGCCGCCATACGCGGGCCTGTTGGCGGATCCGCAGCGATCCATCCTCGCCATCCGGTGACGCCACCAGCGTCATGCCCGGTCTGGACTCGATCTTCTTCTGCTGATATCCGGGTGGCGTGCCGAACTCGTTCGGCTCGATCCAGATCTGCAACAGGGAGAGAGGATCCGTCTGCGAGGGGTTGTACTCGCTGTGGCGGATCCCGCTTCCTGCGCTCATCAGCTGGAAATCCCCTGCCGGGATCTGCTCGACATGGCCGAGGCTGTCCTTGTGCTCTATGGTGCCTTGCAGCACGCAAGTGAGGATCTCCATATTGGCGTGAGGATGGGTGGCGAATCCGCCACCCGGCGCAACCAGATCCTGATTGATCACCCGCAGCACCGAGTGTCCCATCCACTCCGGGTCATAGTAGTGACCGAAGGAGAAACTGTGGCGCGCGTCCAGCCAGCCAAAGTTGGCCTTGCCCCGCGCTTCTGCGGCTCTCAATTGCATCATGGTCTGCTCCTCATCTATCCGGGGTTCGACTTAGCGGGGGTTGCCACCACCGATGCCGAACGGAATACGGTATTCGCTGCTCTGGCCAGCCAGGCTGACGGTCACTGTGCCTTGAGTGCGCAGCGGCAAGCGAATTTGTTGTGTGCCAGTCAGGTCGGCATGCGCGGAGGTGATCAGGTCACCGGCTTCATCGCGCACTTCCAGCATCGGATTGGCTTTGCCATCCATTGCGGCGGTGGCATTCCAGTTCACAAACAGCACGCCGGGCATGGCGTTGAAGTCAGCCGGTACGGAAGCGTTGGCGAAACCTGTGGTCATCAGGCCTGCAACGGCCAGCATCTTGATTACGTTTTTCATGTTCATTCAATCTCTTGTTTTATATGTCATTGCCAAGGCCTTTTCGGCCAGAATCAATGCATCCATGCAAGAGGTTATTCAAATAGTGTGTTGTTCTTTCACCGACATCAGACAGACCGATTGGGTGTGTCACAGTGCGGAACTTCCCGCATATTTGGCCGCTCGACGTTCCTGCCGAAGCGTTGATTGAATATTAAAGACACTTGGCCTAACTTGTTAGCGAGATAAACTGGCAAACATGTTCAAAAAAATTGAAGGTATGAAATGGCCAAGGAATCGAACAAGGAACGGGCGCTGACCCTGGAAGCCATCCGGGTGCTGGACGCCATCGACCGCCGTGGCAGCTTCGCGGCAGCGGCCGACGAGCTGGGCAAGGTGCCCTCGGCATTGAGCTATACGGTGCAGAAACTGGAGGACGAGCTGGATGCCATGCTGTTTGACCGCAGCGGCCACCGCACCAAGTTCACCCCGGCGGGCCGCATGCTGCTGGAGCGGGGTCGGGTGCTGCTGGAGGCAGCCGAGCATCTGGTGGGCGAGACCCGGGCACTGGCCCGCGGCTGGGAGACCGACATCACCATCGCCGTCGATGCGCTAGTCCCGGTGCAGGCCCTCTACCCCTTGGTGGAGAAGCTGGCCGAGCAGACCGATACCCGACTGCGGCTGCGAGCCGAGGTGCTGGCGGGCAGTTGGGAGTGCCTGGAAGATGGTCGCGCCGACCTGCTTATCTCCTCGATCAACCCCGATATCATGATGACCGGCATCAAGCATCAGGTGCTTAAAGAAGAAGTAATGCTCTACGTCGCCCATCCGGATCACCCGCTGCATCAGGAGCCGGAGCCGCTGGCAGACGAAACCCTGCGTCGCTACCGCGCCATCGCGGTAGCAGATTCGGCGCTGCGCAAACCGGTGCTCACCTATCGCCTGCTGGACAAGCAGCCGCGCCTCACCGTCAGCACCATGGCAGAGAAACGCGACGCCCTGCTGGCGGGTATCGGCGTCGGCACCATGCCGCAAAGCTGGATTGAGGAGGACATCAGGGCCGGACGGCTCAAGGTGATCAGCCCCGAATATCGTCATCAGTTGCAGGTGGTGCAGGCCTGGCGGCGAGACACCATGGGCAAGGCCAAGAGCTGGCTGGTGCGGGAGATCCCAAAACTGTTTGCGGTCGGTGAAAAATGAGATCCAGTTAACAGAAATGTTAATTGTGCGCCTCGCTTGACACCCAATATCTTTGCTGATTTCATAGCCGCCTCATTGACCCCATGGAAGCTGTAGAAAATGAAAAAGACTTTGCTGGTAGCCCTCACCACCCTGCCCCTGTTTGCCAATGCTGGCCTGATGGACTCTCTGACCGACAGCGTCACCAGCAGCGTAAAAGATGCGGCCAATACCGCCGTATCCGGTGCTGTGGACAGCGCATCCAACGAAGCCATCAAGCAGGCACTGGATATCAAGGAAGGCGGCTCCAACAAGCAGGCTATCAAAGAGAAGCTGGGCGCACCGGCCTCCACCAAGACCGAATCTGGCCTGGAAGTGTGGACCTATGATCTGGATGCCCTGAACAAGGCCTCTCCGCTGCTGGCAGAAACCACCAAGACCCTGCTGAAAGATACCGATGCGACCAAGAAAAACGTGGTTATCAAGTTCGAAGGCGAAACCGTCAAGAAAGTAGACCTGACCGACAAGGCTCAGGGCTAAGTTCGCTCGTCCGGTGGACAAGGGCGACAAGCCCGCACCGGCGCAGATAGCAAGAGGGGGAGCATCAGGCTCCCCCTCTTTCATTATCGGTTTGTTACACCTTGAAGCGATGCACCAGTGCCACCAGCTGGCGATTGGACTCCAGCAGGGTGGCCGAACTCTGTTCGGTATTCTGGCCGTTATCCACCAGCAGATTGACCATGTCACGGATAGTGACCATGTTGCGGTTGATCTCTTCGGTCACCCGGCTCTGCTCCTCTGCCGCAGTCGCAATCTGGGTGCCCAGATCGTTGATCTGCACCACCGCATCCGCCATCTTGTCGAGCCCGCCGGTCACCTGCTCGGTATTCTCGGTCGCCGCCTGACAGCTCTGCTTGGTGTGCTCCATGGCCACCACGGCCTCCGCCACCCCCTGCGTCAACCGGGAGAGCATGCTCCCCACCTCGGCGGTGCTATTCTGGGTTCTCGCCGCCAGCGCTCGCACCTCATCGGCCACCACGGCAAAACCACGCCCCTGCTCACCGGCCCGCGCCGCCTCGATGGCCGCGTTGAGTGCCAACAGGTTGGTCTGGGCGGCAATATCGCCGATCACGCTGAGCACACTGCTGATCTTGCGGGCATCTTCCTGCATCCCCAATACCTTGGTCGCGGCAAGATCGACTTCATCGATCAGCGCCGCCACACTGGCAGAGGCCTGACCCACCACCTTGCGGGACTGAATCGCCTGACCATTGGCCGACTCGGTAAAGCTGGCAGAATCGCTCGCGTGGTGTGCCACGCTATCGGCAGTGGAGCTGAGCTCGGTCAGGGCTGTCACTATCTGATCGGTCTCGGCGGCATGCTCACCGAGAATGCGTCTGGCCTGTCCCGTCTGCTGGTCCAGTTGGGCCAATTCACGGGTAATCAGCTCTGTGGTCTCGGTCACCTGCAACATCATCTGTTGCAGATAGGCGATAAAGCGATTCACCGATTGGGCTATATGGTCCAGCTCATCGTGCCCCTTGACCCGGATCCGGGCTGTCAGGTCAGCATCCCCGGCCGAGAGCGCATCGATGTTCTGCTTGAGGGTGTCGAGTCGACTGCCAAGCTGCTTGATGGCCATCAACATCAGCGCAAACAGCAGCACTACCAGCGGTAGCTGGATCGCTGCCAGCGTCTTGAGCACCTCCTGACTGTCGTGGGTCAGGGTGCTGGTCGGCAGCGCCGCCGCCAACAGCCAGGGGGTTCCTTCGATGGGTTGCATCAGCAATGTCTGCTCTTCACCCAGATCCTGAAAAGTGGTGCGCTGCAACGCGGCGCCATTACCCGGCCCCAGCAGGCTGGCGATGGCGCTGGCAAAGGGATAGTCCCCGTGAGATGAGAGGTTGCCCAGCACCACATCCCCGTTCAAACGGCCATTTTTGCTGAGGATCTTGCCATCTGCCTCGACGATCATCACCTGACCACCGATCTCCTGCTCTTTTTTGGCGACCAGATCATTGAAGAACCCCAGCGTCACATCGATGGTCGACACTCCGTAGAGGGAACCGTCACGATAGATCCCCATGGCGCAGTTGGTTCGCGGCTGTTGGCTGGCACCATCCTTGTAAGCCGCCGCCCAGACACACATGCCTTTCGCCGCCTGCTGCCCGGCTCTGTGCCAGGGCTGCTCGAAATAGTTGGGCGCCTCGGCCGAGTTCCAGTAGGTGTTGGGGATCAGCTTGTTGGCACCATCCCGATGAAAGAAGGTACTGAACTTGATGCGACCGGCTTCCCGCTGATCCGGCATCGGCCAGATGCCGCCACCAAAGACCATGGCATTGCCATATTGATCGATCAGAGCAGGGAGAACGACATCGATTTGCTCGCTCGGCAGCTGGGCAACCAGCTGGGTGATACTGCGTGACTGGCTCTGGACCCCGTTGAGCTGATCGCGAATGTCGGTCGCAATCTCGCTGACTCGCAGCACCAGATTCTGCTCACCCGCCCGTTGCAGCTCGGGTTTGACCCATAACTGGATACCGATAACGGTCAGCACACAGACCACCACCATGAATCCCAGAAAAACGGCGGTATATCGCCCCTTGATTGTCCCCAGATCCCAACCCATACCCTCTCCTGTTTACGGCCACTGCTAACTGCAGCTTGTTATAAGAACGGGCATTATCTTGCAATTCGCTCACGGCGCGTTTGCCATCGCTCACATAAGCGACAGCAAGATAACGATTCGAGCAAAAATGGATCGATGGGATCACAAAAAGGGTGGCCTCGGCCATAATGCCGATCAGTTAAGGATCCATTGACCGATCCTTCTGATGTGTAAAAATCCGAAACCTGTTGATTGGTTTCGGATTTTTTATGCGTATCGTACAGGCTCTCGACTTCCTCCACGCCAGCAATCCCGCTCAGTTTGAGTCACTCTCCGACCTCATTTCCCCCGAGCTCATCACAACTCTGCTCGCCGAAGAGGATGTCGTGACCCTGCGCCGTCGCCGCATGCCCATGGAGCGCCTGGTCTGGGCCATCATCGGCATGGCCATGTTCCGCCATGTCCCCATGACCCAGCTGGTCAATCAGCTCGATATCCTGTTGCCCGGTGACCGTCCCTTTGTTGCCCCCAGCGCCTTCCTGCAAGCCCGCCAAAAGCTCGGGGACAAGAGCATCGAGCGGTTGTTTCACGAGACAGCCTCGCTTTGGCACCCGCAGGCCAATCACCCCGGCTGGGCCGGGCTGCAACTACTCGCCGTTGATGGCGTGATGTGGCGCACGCCTGATACCCCGGACAATACCGCCGC
This sequence comes from Aeromonas allosaccharophila, assembly GCF_016026615.1. Classification (NCBI taxonomy): domain Bacteria; kingdom Pseudomonadati; phylum Pseudomonadota; class Gammaproteobacteria; order Aeromonadales; family Aeromonadaceae; genus Aeromonas; species Aeromonas allosaccharophila. The sequence goes on from NZ_CP065745.1 coordinate 3,220,558, forward strand.
CTTTGCCAAGCCCGGTACCCAGCATGGCGAGACGGCCTATCCGCAGGTATGCATGCTCTGCCAGATGGAGCTGACCAGTCACCTGCTTGTTCAGGCTGTCATGGAGAGCTGCGCCGTCAACGAGATGGTGCTGGCCGAACAGCTTGTCGCGCGCACGCCGGACCACTCGCTGACCCTGTTCGACAAGGGGTTTTACTCCCTCGGTCTGCTACATGCCTGGCAAACTGCGGGTAGCGAGCGGCACTGGCTGCTGCCGCTCAAAAAGGGCACGCAATACGAGGTGGTACGCAAGCTGGGGCGCCAGGATGTGCTGGTGCGCCTGACGACCAGTCCACAGGCACGCAAGAAGTGGCCACAACTGCCGGATACGGTGGAAGCCCGCTTGCTGACTCGCAACATCAACGGCAAGGAGCGCCAAGTGTTAACCTCGATGGTCGACCCGATGCGCTTCCCGGGGACTGACATCGCTGAACTCTACAGCCATCGCTGGGAAATCGAGTTGGGCTATCGGGAGATGAAGCACAGCCTGCAACAACATCGACTGACCCTGCGTAGCAAGAAGGCGACGGGGATACGGCAAGAGCTGTGGGGCGTGCTGCTGGCGTACAACCTGCTGCGCAGCCAGATGGTGAAGATGACGGCGAGCCTGAAGGGATACACGGCGAGCCAGCTGAGTTTTCACATGGCGTCGATCTATCTTATCCATGAACTGAGCTGCATGCCCTACCTGTCAGCGGGGACTATCCCGAAGCGGGTAGCTGACCTGGAGAAACAGGCGGGGCAGTTTGTGCTGCCGGCACGAAGGGAGCGAAGTTACCCCCGCTGCGTGAAGCCAAGGCCACAGAGGTATAGTGTGAAAAAAGCCAATAAAAACAATGCCAGTCAGGCTTAACTGACTGGCATTAGGCCTCGGCCACCCTTTGGTTTGTCACTGTCGTGTGCAACAGCAGACGCTGTTACTGGTTCGCTTCGGCGAACTGCTTCATCGCTTCGGCGTGCTTGGTCATGCCGGCGGCACGCTCGTTGAGGTTCTTGATGAACTCCGCCTTCTTGGCTGGATCTTCAATGCGGTCATAACGTTGCTGCAGGTTGGCCTGGATCTGCTCCGGGGTCATGTTCTGCAGACGGGCCATCTTGTCGTGGCGGCCACCGTGGTGTTTGCCACCCATCATGCCACCGCCATCCATCGGGCAGTCCACCATGGCACCGGGCTGGCCGGTAGGTGCAGCTTCACTGGCGGCATAGGCGCCCAGCGGCAGGCCAAGGATCAGGGTGGCGGTCAGCAGGGTTTTGGTCAGCTTTTTCATGGTCTATCTCCTGTAGGGATGATTCTGGTTCGGCGCTCTTGCCTTGCCCTCAAGTAAACACCCGTCCAGTGTCTGAACTTTGCCAGCATCGCCCTTTTTTGTAGCAGAGTGTGGCATCGTGCGGATCTGGCACACTTTGACACAAACCGCCGGGCGGATTTTCGTATACTCGTGCCAACGCCAAGCAGGGGAGGTATTCATGAACCAGGGCAACACCCACATTCTGGTGGTCGACGACCACAGCGAGATCCGCGATCTCTTGAAGCGCTTTCTGGAACAGCACGGCCTGCGGGTCAGCTGCGCCCGGGATGGCAAGGAGATGAAGCGACTGCTGGAGGAGCGGGAGTTCGACCTGCTGGTGCTGGATCTGATGATGCCGGGTGAAGATGGCCTGACCCTCTGCCGCGAGCTGCGGGTCAAATCGAACCTGCCCATCATCATGCTGACCGCCATGGGGGAAGAGACCGACCGCATCATCGGGCTGGAGATGGGGGCTGACGACTATCTGGCCAAGCCTTTCAACCCGCGCGAGCTGCTGGCGCGCATCAAGGCGGTGATGCGCCGCACCCAGGCCGAGACCCAGCCCGCCGCCGAGACCCTGACCCGGGATCTGCGCTTCGATCGCTGGCTGCTCGACGTCAATCGTCGGGAGCTGGTCGATGAGGATGGGGTGGGCTTAAGCCTCTCCACCGCCGAGTTCGATCTGCTCAAGGTGTTTCTCGAACGCCCGCAGCGGGTGCTGAGCCGGGATCAACTGCTGGATCTCGCCCGTGGCCGCGAGGCGGTAGCCTTCGATCGCGCCATCGATACCCTGGTGAGCCGCCTGCGCCGCAAGCTGGAGCGGGATCCCAAGAATCCGGAGCTGATCAAGACCATCTGGGGTGGCGGTTATATGTTCTCGGCCGATGTGACGCAGGTATAAGCGGTGAATGCATTGAAACGGCTATGGGCTCGCATGTGGCCCAAGGGGCTGACCGGCCAGATCATTCTGGTAGCGCTGGCAGGACTGATCCTGATCCAGCTGCTCAGCATCCAGATCTACCGCACGGATCGGGAAGAGGCGCTCGGCTTCGTCAACAGCCGCAACGCCATGCAGCGGATCATCTCGGTGGTCAGGCTGCTCTCCCTCTCCCCCCCGTCCCTCTATGACGAGATCCTCAAGGCGAGCCGCAGCGAGACCCTGCTGCTGCGCCTCTCAGACGAGCCACTGCAACCGGACAACCGCAGCCCCCGCTTCGAGCAACTGGTGCGCTCGCGCCTCAACTATCCCCCCGGCCTCACCGTCGAGATCAGCGCCGAGCTGAAAGAGGATACCCAGCGCAGCAAGGCGTGGGAGCATCACGCCCGCATGATGCGGGATCGCAAGGGTCCGCCCCCGCCACGGGATATGCGGCTCTACGGCTCCATCGAACTGCCCCAGGGTGGCTGGCTGCAATTCAGCTCGCTGGTCGACAAGGAGGCGGGCAGCTGGTCGTGGCAGACCACCCTCAACCTGATGCTGGTCGCCAGTCTGGTGATCGGGCTGATGGTGCTGCTGTTTCGCCGCGCCACCCGCCCGCTACAGCAGCTGGCAGGCAACGCCGAGCGGCTCGGACGCGGCGAGGATATCGAACCGCTACAGGAGGTGGGGCCGACCGAGATCCGTGAGTCGATTCAGGCCTTTAACCGGATGCACACCCGGCTCGACCGCTTCGTGCAGGACAGAACCCGGATGCTGGCGGCCATCTCCCACGATCTGCGCACCCCCATCACCAGCCTGCGGCTGCGCACCGAGTTTCTGGCCGATGGTGAGGACAAGGAGCGCATCCAGCAGACCCTGCAACAGATGGAGCAGATGCTGGCGGCGACCCTCAGCTTTGCTCGCGAGGAGGGGCAGCAGGAGGCCACCCGCGAGCTGGATCTGGTCAGCCTGCTGGTCAGCCTGTGCGATGACTATGCCGATACCGGCCAGCCGGTCACCTGTCTGGCGGAGGGCAAAGAGGTCTACGCCTGCCGGGCCAACACCCTGCGCCGGGTGTTGCAGAACCTGATCGGCAACGCCATCAAATATGCCGGCAGCGCCGAAGTGTCGCTGGAACGCTGCAAGGAAGAGCTGTTGATCCGGGTTTGCGACAACGGGCCGGGGATCGATCCGGCGCGGCTGGAGGATGTGTTCAAACCCTTCGTACGGCTGGACGAAGCGCGCAACACCGAGTCGGGCAGCGTGGGGCTGGGGCTCTCCATCGCTCGCACTCTGGTCCATCAACACGGCGGCGAGCTCACCCTGCTCAATCGACCACAAGGGGGACTGGAGGCGCGGATCAGCCTGCCGCTGTAAGTAGTCACTCTATCCGCTAGCCTTGTCATGGCGCCTTTTGCATCATGCAAACTTCATCATGTGAACGCTTGTTCTTCGATGAGAAAGGCGGTGATAATCGGTGACCACGGGACGGTATACGGCAACGGATTGGAGCAAGGATGGCCTCTTCCAGGACAGGAGTCATAGTCAGTATCGGATGGGGGCTCCTGCTGCTCGCCCTTGCCCTTCCAGCCTGGGCCAAAGCCCCGGAAGAGCCGATCATCATTACCAACTCCAAAGCCTGGCAGCCCTTCTCCTATATCAATGAGTCGGGCCAGCCGGATGGCTTGCTGATCGATTTGTGGCGCGAATATGCCCGGGTGACCGGCCAGAAGATCGAGTTCAGGCTGGTCGACTGGCAGGGCTCCCTCGACTTGCTCCATGAGGGGAAGGCGGACGTTCACGCCGGACTGCTCTGGTCACCGGAGCGGGACAAGCTGTTCGACTATGGTCAGCCCCTCGCCCAGCTCGACTCCCAGCTCTTCTTCTCGAGCGAACTGCGCGGCACCGATGTCCACTACTACCTGCTCCATGAAACGGTTGGAGTGGTGGCAGGTGGCTACGAGGAGTATTACGCCAAACGCTACTTCCCCGGCACCAGACTGCAGACCTTCGATGACAATGACACCCTGCTGGCGGCGGCCTTTCGGGGCGACATAAAAGCTTTTATCGCCGATCTGCAGGTCGCCAACTTCTACATCTATACCTCGGACGATCCCACCCGCTTTATTCCGGTTCGCCACCTCTATACCGACCAGATCCGCTTTGCGGTGAAAAAGGGCGACCTTGCCCTGTTAAACCGGCTGGAAGAGGGCTTCGCCAAGATCAAAGAGAGCGATCGGGAGCGGATCATCCGCAAGTGGATGCATGTCGAGACCGTCTATCCCATCCACCTCGGCCCCTGGCTGCTGCTGGCCGGGGTGTTGATCATGGTGGCCTACATAGTGCAACTGCGCCGCGCCGTTGCCAGCCGCACCGCCGAGCTGAGCCGCGCCAACGCCAGACTGGAGAAGCTGGCCAGCACGGACCCCCTGACCGGCCTGCTCAACCGACGGGCATTTATGCCCGCCATGGAACAACGGCTGGCAAGCGGGGAGCCCTGTGCTCTGCTGCTGTTCGATGTGGATCACTTCAAGGAGACCAATGACCGCTTTGGTCATGGCATCGGGGATCTGTTGCTGGAAAAGCTGGCCACGACTGTGACCAACCTGTTGCCCGAAGAGGCTCTGCTGGCCCGCATCGGCGGGGAGGAGTTTTGCCTGCTGCTGCCGCTGGCCACGCTGGCAGAGACAGAGCAGTGGGCCGAGCGCATTTGCCTGGAGAGCAACCGGCAAACCCTGTACACCAGCGGCGGGGAGGTGACCATCTCCATCAGCACCGGGGCCGTCTGGGTAGACGCAAAGAGAGAGGCTGATGCCGACCTGCTACTGCGGCAGGCTGATGCCCTTATGTATCAGGCAAAGAGGCTGGGACGCAATACCTGGCAAGCCGCCCCCTATCAGGCATAATGAATCGCCCCTGGTTTTCTAGACACTTTGTTGCTGAAAAATAAACTGCCTTTCAAACTCTACCGGCGACAGCCCATCATTGGAACCATGACGCCTGATTGGGTTGTAAAACATTTCGATATAATCAAATACGTCGCTGCGGGCTTCGTCTCTTGTCGCGTAAATCCTGCGCTTGATCCACTCACGTTTGAGCAACTGAAAGAAGCTCTCGGCGACAGCGTTGTCGTGACAGTTGCCACGTCGGCTCATGCTGCAACTCAGGTTGTGGGCCTTCAGAAAGTCCTGCCATTCACCACCGGTAAACTGGCTGCCCTGATCCGAATGCACCAGTACCGGCTGCTTGGGCTTGCGCCGCCAGACGGCCATCAATAACGCATCCACCGCCAAGTCTGCCGTCATGCGTGACTTCATCGCCCAGCCGACGATCTGGCGAGAGAACAGGTCGAGCACCACCGCCAGGTACAGCCATCCTTCTTGAGTGCGGATGTAGGTAATGTCAGTCACCCAGGAGATGTTGGGGGCTGGCACCTTAAACTGACGTGCCAGCGTGTTTGGGGCAGCCTGCGGGCTCTTGCCTCCATAATGCCCCTTGCGGCGTTGATAGCCCGTTTGCGAACGCAGCCCTTCCCGCCTCATTAATTTGGCCACACGGTGCTTGCCGCAGGCCTCCCCTGCGTCACGAAGGTCGCGATGGATCTTGCGATAACCGTAGACAGCACCACTTTCCAGCCAGGATTGTTTGACCAATCCGGTCAGTCGTTCGTCCTCCTGATGGCGTGGCGATGTGGGCTGTTTCAGCCACGCGTAGAAGCCACTTCGGTGAACCCCCAGGGCCTGGCACAGGGTAACGACACTGTACTGGTCGAGTCGGGAGGTTATGAACGCGTACCTTTCCTTGACTCGCTGGCAAAGTACGCGGCGGCCTCCTTTAGGATATTGCGCTCCTCGGTGACCTGGCGCAGTTCGGCTTTCAGGCGGCGTATCTCGGCTTGCAAGGCAGACTCTTCGCGCTGCTGGTCAGCAGGCTTGCCGTACTGCCTGAGCCAGGCATACAGACTGTGACTGGATACCCCAAGGGCTCGTGCAACGTCAGCCACCGGCCGTCCGCGCTCGGTGATTTGTTTAACGGCTTCGATTTTGAATGTTTCTGGATAACGCTGACGGGTCATAACACCTCCAATAGTTGCCTCATTTTAAGGCTGTGAGGTGTCTAGGGAGCTGGGGGCGATTCATAACCCCTGACGGACGCGCAATAAAAACGGCCGCCATCCGAAGAGGGCGGCCGCATGACAGACTCCCTATCAGAAGTTGTAGGTCACGCCTAGGTTGTAGCGGCGGCCGTCCAGCACAGTGCCATAGCTGCTGTAATCCACCGTCTTGTCGAACAGGTTGTAGACGCCGGCGGTCAGATCGAAGAGTGAATCGCCCCTGTAATCAGACTCTGGTAGCGTCCTAACTTGACCGATAGCAGAGCGGGAAATGGTTGAGGAACGACCAAAAAAGGGCGGGATTTATCGGCAAAACAGCAAGGAGTGAGGGCTTTTTGGCCCAAGATGATAAAACCAAGACTTATAAATTGCGTATAGCAAAAAGGCCTTCCCAATCAGGAAGGCCTTTCAAATTAGTGGCGGAGCGGACGGGACTCGAACCCGCGACCCCCGGCGTGACAGGCCGGTATTCTAACCGACTGAACTACCGCTCCGCTGTCTGGTTAGCTTTTCGCTAAATTGTCTGCCGCTTCAATGAGGTGTCATCCTCTCGGCCAACGTCGTGATGTGCACGTCGCTGTTTAATTGGGTGCCTGGCAGTGTCCTACTCTCGCATGGCGAATGCCACACTACCATCGGCGCTACCGCGTTTCACTTCTGAGTTCGGCATGGGATCAGGTGGTTCCACGGCGCTATGGCCGCCAGGCAAATTCTTCAATCTGAGAAAGCTGACGTGAATAACGATTTGCCTGTTGGCTTCGCTATCACTGAATTAGTTAGTAGTTCGTTCATTCGCTACAAGGCCCAGAACACTTCTTGGGTGTTGTATGGTTAAGCCTCACGGGTAATTAGTATGGGTTAGCTCAACACGTCGCCGCGCTTACACACCCCACCTATCAACGTTGTGGTCTCCAACGGCCCTTTAGGACCCTCAAGGGGTCAGGGATGACTCATCTCAGGGCTCGCTTCCCGCTTAGATGCTTTCAGCGGTTATCGATTCCGAACTTAGCTACCGGGCAGTGCCACTGGCGTGACAACCCGAACACCAGAGGTTCGTTCACTCCGGTCCTCTCGTACTAGGAGCAACTCCCTTCAATCATCCAACGCCCACGGCAGATAGGGACCGAACTGTCTCACGACGTTCTGAACCCAGCTCGCGTACCACTTTAAATGGCGAACAGCCATACCCTTGGGACCGACTTCAGCCCCAGGATGTGATGAGCCGACATCGAGGTGCCAAACACCGCCGTCGATATGAACTCTTGGGCGGTATCAGCCTGTTATCCCCGGAGTACCTTTTATCCGTTGAGCGATGGCCCTTCCATTCAGAACCACCGGATCACTATGACCTACTTTCGTACCTGCTCGACCTGTCCGTCTCGCAGTTAAGCTGGCTTATGCCATTGCACTAACCTCCTGATGTCCGACCAGGATTAGCCAACCTTCGTGCTCCTCCGTTACTCTTTGGGAGGAGACCGCCCCAGTCAAACTACCCACCAGGCACTGTCCGCGAGCCCGATTCAGGGCCCTGCGTTAGAACATCAAACATACAAGGGTGGTATTTCAAGGACGGCTCCAGCGCAACTGGCGTCACGCCTTCAAAGCCTCCCACCTATCCTACACATGTAGGTTCAATGTTCAGTGCCAAGCTGTAGTAAAGGTTCACGGGGTCTTTCCGTCTAGCCGCGGGTACACCGCATCTTCACGGCGAATTCGATTTCACTGAGTCTCGGGTGGAGACAGCATGGCCATGGTTACACCATTCGTGCAGGTCGGAACTTACCCGACAAGGAATTTCGCTACCTTAGGACCGTTATAGTTACGGCCGCCGTTTACCGGGGCTTCGATCAAGAGCTTCGCTTGCGCTAACCCCATCAATTAACCTTCCGGCACCGGGCAGGTGTCACACCCTATACGTCCACTTTCGTGTTTGCAGAGTGCTGTGTTTTTGATAAACAGTCCCAGCCATCTGGTCACTGCGACTCCCGACTGCTCCATCCGCAAGGGACTTCACTGTCAAGAGCGAACCTTCTCCCGAAGTTACGGTTCTATTTTGCCTAGTTCCTTCACCCGAGTTCTCTCAAGCGCCTTGGTATTCTCTACCCGACCACCTGTGTCGGTTTGGGGTACGATGACTTGTAATCTGAAGCTTAGAGGCTTTTCCTGGAAGCAGGGCATCAATGGCTTCCGCACCGTAGTGCGTTCGTCTCGTGTCTCAGTGTTGTGTCTCCGGATTTGCCTATAAACACCACCTACGCACTTTCACCAGGACAACCGTCGCCTGGCCCACCTAGCCTTCTCCGTCCCCCCATCGCAATTACAAGTCGTGCAGGAATATTAACCTGCTTCCCATCGATTACGCCTTTCGGCCTCACCTTAGGGGTCGACTCACCCTGCCCCGATTAACGTTGGACAGGAACCCTTGGTCTTCCGGCGAGGAGGCTTTTCACCCCCTTTATCGTTACTTACGTCAGCATTCGCACTTCTGATATCTCCAGCATACCTCTCGATACACCTTCGCAGACTTACAGAACGCTCCCCTACCACTCATACATAAGTATGAATCCGCGGCTTCGGTGCCTGGTTTGAGCCCCGTTACATCTTCCGCGCAGGCCGACTCGACTAGTGAGCTATTACGCTTTCTTTAAATGATGGCTGCTTCTAAGCCAACATCCTAGCTGTCTGAGCCTTCCCACATCGTTTCCCACTTAACCAGAACTTTGGGACCTTAGCCGGCGGTCTGGGTTGTTTCCCTCTTCACGACGGACGTTAGCACCCGCCGTGTGTCTCCCGGATATTACTTACTGGTATTCGGAGTTTGCATGGAGTTGGTAAGTCGGGATGACCCCCTAGTCCAAACAGTGCTCTACCCCCAGTAGTATTCGTCCGAGGCGCTACCTAAATAGCTTTCGGGGAGAACCAGCTATCTCCGAGTTTGATTGGCCTTTCACCCCCAGCCACAGGTCATCCCCTAACTTTGCAACGTTAGTGGGTTCGGTCCTCCAGTTGATGTTACTCAACCTTCAACCTGCCCATGGCTAGATCACCCGGTTTCGGGTCTACACCTTGCAACTAGACGCCC
>NZ_CP065745.1:3235000-3395000 GCF_016026615.1 Aeromonas allosaccharophila
AAGCTAGCTTTACTTGGAGTAAAGCTCGACGATCAGCTGTTCGTTAATGTCGGCAGACAGGTCGGAACGCTCTGGCAGACGCTTGAAAGCACCTTCCATTTTAGCGGCGTCAACCTCTACCCAAGTCGGCTTCTCACGCTGACCAGCAACTTCCAGGGAAGCTTTGATACGCGCTTGCTTCTTAGCCTTCTCACGAACGCAGATCACGTCCTCAGGGGAAACCTGGAAAGAAGGAATGTTCACAACGCGACCGTTTACCATGATGGCCTTGTGGCTCACCAGCTGACGAGATTCAGCACGGGTAGCGCCGAAGCCCATACGGTAAACAACGTTGTCCAAACGACCTTCCAGCAGCTGCAACAGGTTTTCACCGGTGTTACCCTTTTGACGGGCAGCGTCGCGGTAGTAGTTGCGGAACTGTTTTTCCAATACGCCGTAGATACGACGAACTTTTTGTTTCTCGCGCAGCTGAACACCGTAGTCGGACAGACGCGCTTTACGCGCACCGTGCTGACCAGGGGCGGTGTCAATCTTGCACTTAGAATCAATCGCACGAACACCAGACTTCAGGAAGAGGTCGGTGCCCTCACGACGGCTAAGCTTAAGCTTAGGACCGATATATCTTGCCATCTTCTTTCTCCAACAATCCTAGACCAAGTTGCTACTGCGTTATACGCGGCGCTTCTTGGGAGGACGACAACCGTTGTGCGGGATCGGAGTCACATCAGTAATATTAGTGATGCGGAAACCAGCCGCGTTCAGAGCGCGGATGGAAGACTCACGACCGGGACCCGGACCTTTGACCATGACTTCCAGGTTCTTCACGCCGTATTCTTTGGCGATCTCACCAGCACGCTCTGCAGCTACCTGGGCAGCAAACGGAGTGGACTTACGGGAACCACGGAAACCTGAACCACCAGAGGTAGCCCATGACAGAGCGTTGCCCTGACGGTCAGTAATGGTCACGATTGTGTTGTTGAAAGATGCATGAACGTGCGCAATACCGTCGCTCACTTGCTTTTTAACGCGCTTGCGAGCACGAGTCGGAGTTTTAGCCATTTTCTACCTTCCCGTTACTTCTTGATAGCCTTGCGCGGACCCTTACGGGTACGAGCGTTGGTCTTGGTACGTTGACCACGAACAGGCAGGCTACGACGGTGACGCAAACCACGGTAGCAACCCAGATCCATCAATCGCTTGATGTTCATGGAAATCTGACGACGTAGGTCACCTTCAACGGTGAATTTCCCTACTTGTTCACGCAGACTCTCGATCTGAGCTTCGTCCAGGTCTTTAATTTTCACATTCTCAGCGATACCGGCTGCGGCACAGATGGCCTTGGAGCGGGTACGACCGACGCCATAAATCGCAGTCAAAGCGATGACTGCATGCTTATGGTCAGGAATGTTAATGCCAGCGATACGGGCCACTATTCACTCCTACATATAGTAGATTACGACCACCACAAAGCCCGTGAGCGGATACGTGGCGGTCAACCAATACACAACAAAAGTTGGCTGGCTATATTAGCCAGCACAACTATTTGTTGCAAGTACTAACCGTAAAAAATTAGCCTTGGCGCTGTTTATGCTTTGGCTCGCTGCAAATCACACGCACCACACCGTGACGCTTGATGATTTTGCAGTTACGGCAGATTGCCTTAACGGAAGCACGAACTTTCATTGCTTAACTCCGTAACTACGCCGACCTTTAGCGGCCGTAGCCCTTCAGGTTGGCCTTCCTCAGGACGTCGCCATATTGATGAGACATCATATGGGTTTGTACCTGAGCCATGAAGTCCATGATAACTACCACGATAATCAGCAGCGAAGTGCCACCGAAGTAGAACTGTACGTTCCAGGCAGTCATCAAGAACTGGGGTACCAGACAGATAAAGGTTATATAGAGCGCTCCTGCCAATGTCAGGCGAGTCATAACCTTATCGATGTAACGTGCTGTCTGCTCGCCCGGGCGAATCCCCGGGATAAAGGCTCCACTCTTCTTCAGATTATCTGCTGTCTCGCGGGGGTTGAACACCAGCGCGGTATAGAAGAAGCAGAAGAAGATAATGGCTGCTGCATACAGCATCTCGTAAAGCGGTTGACCCGGCTGCAGGACCATAGAGACCTGTTGCAGGATATCAGCTACTTTACCCTCGCCCTGACCAAACCAAGAGGTAATGGTCCCCGGGAAGAGGATGATACTGGATGCGAAAATCGCAGGAATCACACCGGCCATATTCACTTTCAACGGCAGGTGTGTGCTTTGCGCGGCGAATACCTGGCGGCCTTGTTGACGCTTGGCATAGTTAACGACGATACGACGCTGACCACGCTCCACGAACACCACAAAGTAAGTCACTGCGAAAACAATCAAGCCCAGCAACAACAACAGCAGGATGTGCAATTCCCCTTGACGTGCCTGTTCGGCCGTAGCGCCAATGGCATGCGGCAGACCAGCAACGATACCCGTGAAAATAATCAACGAGATACCATTACCAATCCCACGCTCGGTAATCTGTTCACCCAACCACATCAAAAACATGGTACCGGTGACCAGACTTACAACCGCTGTGAAATAGAAGCCTAAACCCGGATGAGTCACGAGTCCATGCATCATATTCGGCAGACCGGTTGCAATACCAATTGCCTGGAAAGTTCCCAAAACCAGCGTGCCCCAACGGGTATATTGGCTAATCTTGCGACGGCCGGATTCACCTTCTTTCTTGAGTTCAGCAAGAGCGGGGTGAACCACAGTCAGCAGCTGGATAATGATCGACGCCGAAATGTACGGCATGATCCCCAGCGCAAGAATAGAAGCACGCGAGAGTGCACCACCACTGAACATGTTGAACATCTCAATGATGGTGCCCTTCTGTTGCTGGAACAACTCGGCCAGTACGGCGGCGTCAATACCAGGAATCGGCACATAAGAGCCTGCACGGAAAACGATAATCGCCCCGAGAACGAAGAGCAGACGGCTCTTCAGTTCACTCAGACCACCCTGTGCTTTAACATCCAATCCTGGTTTCTTAGCCATTGTACTGATTATTCCTCGATTTTACCGCCAGCGGCCTCGATGGCTGCACGTGCACCTTTGGTGACGGACAGACCACGAACGGTCACAGCACGGTCAATGTTGCCAGACAGAACAACTTTAGCGAATACGATGTTCTTAGTAACAACACCGGCTTGCTTCAGAGTGCTCAGATCGACCACATCACCTTCCACCATGGCGATTTCGTTCAGACGCACTTCGGCAGAAACCAAAGATTTGCGAGAGAAGAAACCGAACTTCGGCAGACGGATTTTCAAAGGCATCTGGCCGCCTTCGAAACCGTTGCGGACTTTGCCGCCACCGGAACGAGAGGTTTGGCCTTTAACACCACGACCACCAGTCTTGCCCAGGCCGGAGCCGATACCACGGCCACGACGTTGTTTTTCAGGCTTGGAACCAGCGGCCGGAGACAGAGTGTTCAGACGCATGCTTAGCCCTCCACCTTAACCATGTAATAAACCTGGTTGATCATGCCGCGTACGCAAGGAGTATCTTCCAGCTCAACGGTGTGACCAATGCGACGCAGACCCAGACCACGCAGAGTCGCCTTGTGCTTTGGCAGACGGCCGATAGAGCTGCGAGTTTGAGTTACTTTTACAGTGTTAGCCATGTCGCATTACCCCAGAATTTCTTCAACGCGCAGACCACGCTTGGCAGCGATCTGTTCCGGTGATTGACCGTGAACCAGAGCGTCTACAGTTGCGCGAACAACGTTGATTGGGTTGGTGGAACCGTAGGTCTTGGCCAGCACGTTGTGGATACCGGCAACTTCCAGAACAGCACGCATGGCGCCGCCTGCAATGATACCAGTACCTTGAGAGGCCGGCTTCATGAACACGGTGGAGCCAGAGTGAACACCACGCACCGGGTGGTGCAGAGTGCCGTTGTTCAGCTCAACCTTGTTCAGGTTACGCTTAGCCTGTTCCATTGCTTTTTGAATAGCAGCCGGAACTTCACGGGCTTTACCGTAACCGTAACCTACACGGCCGTTACCATCACCCACCACGGTCAACGCGGTGAAGGACATGATACGACCACCTTTAACAGTTTTCGAAACACGGTTTACTGCAATGAGCTTTTCTTGCAGTTCGCCGGCTTGAGATTCGACTTTAGCCATCTTCGACTCCTAGCTTAGAACTGAAGACCAGCGTCACGTGCGGCAGCTGCCAGAGCAGCAATGCGACCGTGATACTTGAAACCGGAACGATCGAAAGATACGTTCTGAACGCCTTTGGCAATAGCACGCTCAGCGATAGCTTTACCTACAGCGGTAGCAGCATCTGCATTACCGGTGTATTTCAGAGCTTCACTGATGGCTTTCTCTACTGTGGAAGCAGAGGCCAGAACTTCGGAACCGTTGGCTGCAATAACCTGCGCATAGATATGACGCGGGGTACGGTGAACAACCAGACGGGTGGCTCCCAGTTCCTGCATCTTTTTCCGAGCACGAGTAGCACGACGGAGACGAGCTGCTTTCTTGTCCATAGTGTTACCTTACTTCTTCTTAGCTTCTTTAGTACGCACTTGCTCGTTGGCATAGCGTACACCCTTGCCCTTGTAGGGCTCCGGAGCGCGGTAAGCACGGATATCGGCGGCGACTTGGCCAACCAGCTGCTTGTCGACGCCACGCAGAACGATTTCTGTAGCAGTCGGGCACTCAGCGGTCACACCAGCCGGCAGCGCATGCTCTACCGGGTGAGAGAAGCCCAGAGCCAGCGCAACAGCATTGCCCTTGATGGAGGCTTTATAACCTACACCAACCAGCTGCAGCTTGCGCTCGAAGCCTTGGGTAACACCGATTACCATGTTGTTGACCAATGCACGGGCAGTACCGGCCTGAGCGTCAGCACCAGCGATGCTGCCGCGCGGGGCGAACTTGAGTACATTGTCTTCTTTGGTCACTTCTACACCGGCGTGAATAGAGCGAACCAGAGAACCTTTACCACCTTTGATGGTCAGTTCCTGGCCGTTCAGAGTCACCTCTACGCCAGCAGGAATAGTGACGGGTGCCTTAGCAACACGAGACATTTCCTACCTCCTATTAAGCGACGTAGCAGATGATCTCACCGCCCATGCTTGCTTTGCGAGCAGCACGGTCAGTCATCACACCTTTAGACGTGGACACGATAGCAACACCGAGACCGCCCATAACTTTCGGCAGATCAGTAGTGCGCTTGTAAATACGCAGGCCTGGACGGCTTACGCGTTGGATCAGTTCTACAACTGGCTTGCCCTGGAAATATTTCAGTTCAATTTCCAGTTCCGGCTTCACGTCACCAGCTACGGAGTAGCCAGCGATGTAACCTTCTTCTTTCAGCACTTTGGCGATAGCCACTTTCAGCTTGGAAGAAGGCATGGAAACCGCAACTTTGCTCGCCGCCTGACCGTTACGGATGCGGGTCAGCATATCCGCGATCGGATCTTGCATGCTCATAAGTCTAACTCCCGAGATTCGTTACCAAGAAGCCTTCTTCAGGCCCGGAATTTCGCCCTTCATGGCATGCTCACGCACCTTGATGCGAGACAGGCCAAACTTGCGCAGGAAACCGTGCGGACGACCAGTAATATTGCAACGGTTACGCTGGCGGGACGGACTGGAATCACGGGGCAGCTGTTGCAGTTGCAGTACAGCATCCCAACGCGCTTCTTCAGAAGCGTTCATGTCAACGATGATAGCTTTCAGCTCGGCACGCTTGGTCGCGTACTTGGCTACCAGCTTGGCACGCTTTGCTTCGCGCGCTTTCATGGATGTTTTAGCCATAACCCTAACCTTACTTGCGGAATGGGAAGTTAAAGGCAGCCAGCAGAGCACGGCCTTCTTCATCGGTATTCGCGGAAGTGGTGATGGTGATATCCAGACCACGGACGCGATCGACTTTGTCATAGTCGATTTCCGGGAAGATGATCTGCTCACGCACGCCCATGGAGTAGTTACCACGACCATCGAACGCTTTAGCGTTCAGGCCACGGAAGTCACGGATACGCGGTACGGAGATGCAGATCAGCCGTTCCAGGAACTCCCACATACGCTCGCCACGCAGGGTTACTTTACAACCTATCGGGTAGCCTTCACGAATCTTGAAGCCCGCAACAGATTTGCGAGCTTTGGTGATCAGCGGCTTCTGACCGGAAATGGCAGCCATATCGGCAGCAGCATTTTCCAGCAATTTCTTGTCAGAGATCGCTTCACCAACACCCATGTTCAGGGTGATTTTCTCGATCCGAGGGACTTGCATGATAGTCTTGTAACCGAACTGCTTTGACAGTTCATTTACTACATCGGATTTGTAGTAATCATGCAGTTTCGCCATCGTTAAACTCCAATTACTTCACAAGTTCGCCGGTGGATTTGAAGAAACGGACTTTTTTGCCGTCTTCAATCCGGAAACCAACGCGGTCAGCTTTGCCAGTGGCAGAGTTGAACAGCGCTACGTTTGATACATCGATGGGGGCTTCTTTGGTGACGATACCGCCAGCCTGACCCAGTGCGGGTACCGGCTTCTGGTGTTTCTTCACCTGGTTGATGCCTTCAACGATTACCTTACCTTTTGCAATCAGGACTTGAGTGACTTTGCCACGCTTGCCCTTGTCTTTGCCGGTAAGTACGATCACTTCGTCTTCGCGACGGATTTTAGCTGCCATCGTTCGACTCCTTACAGTACTTCGGGTGCCAGGGACACAATCTTCATGAACTTCTCATTACGCAGTTCACGGGTCACCGGGCCAAAAATACGAGTACCGATTGGCTGTTGGTTGTTGTTAAGCAACACAGCCGCATTGTTGTCGAAACGGATGACAGAGCCGTCCGGACGACGAACGCCTTTACGGGTGCGTACGACCACCGCGTTATACACATCACCTTTCTTCACTTTACCGCGAGGAATAGCTTCCTTGATGGAAACCTTGATGATGTCGCCGATGCCGGCGTAACGGCGGTGCGAGCCACCCAGAACCTTAATACACATTACACTGCGAGCGCCGGAGTTGTCGGCAACACCCAGCATACTTTGCATCTGGATCATCTTAGTGCTCCGCTTTGTTTACTTCTTATCCCTGATGGGATCTGGCTGCCTTCAAAAGGCGCGAAACTATAACACAGGATTTTTAGAAAAGGTAGCCTAAAAAACAAACGGCCCCTGAAGGGGGCCGTTTGGACTACAAAGTACCGATTAGGCCTTTTCTAAGATCGCAACCAGGGTCCAGGACTTGGTCTTGGACAGCGGGCGGCATTCGCGGATTTCCACGAGATCGCCTGCTTTACACTCGTTGGTCTCGTCATGCACGTGCAGCTTGGTAGTGCGCTTGATGATCTTACCGTAGATCGGGTGCTTTACCTTGCGCTCGATAGCAACAGTGATGGACTTGTCCATCTTGTCGCTGATTACACGACCTTGCAGAGTACGGATCTTGTCAGTCATTACGCACCTGCCTTCTCAGTCAGTACAGTCTTGATACGTGCGACGTCACGACGCACTTGTTTCAGAGTGTGAGTCTGAGCCAGCTGGCCGGTGGACGCTTGCATGCGCATGTTGAATTGCTCACGCAGCAGGCCCAGCAGCTCCTGGTTCAGTTCTTCGACGCTCTTTTGACGCAGATCTTGGGCTTTCATCACATCACCGTCTTAATTACGAAAGTGGTCTGAACAGACAGCTTAGCTGCGGCCAGGGCAAACGCTTCACGCGCCAGAGCCTCAGGTACACCGTCCATCTCGTACAGAACCTTGCCAGGCTGGATCGGGCAAACCCAGTATTCCACGTTACCCTTACCTTTACCCATACGAACTTCGAGGGGCTTTTCGGTGATGGGCTTGTCCGGGAACACACGGATCCAGATCTTACCTTGACGCTTAACGTGACGGGTCATGGCACGACGGGCTGCTTCGATTTGACGAGCAGTCAGTTGACCACGGGATGTCGCCTTCAGGCCAAAGGTACCGAAGGATACTTCGTTACCAGAGGTGGCCAGACCGCGGTTACGACCCTTGTGGGTCTTGCGGAATTTAGTACGCTTAGGTTGCAACATTTACCGAATCTCCTTACTTAGCAGCGCGGCGCTTGTTGTCACGCTTGGGCTTTGCAGGAGCTTGCTCTTGAGCAGCGGCAGCGTTAACAGCAGCCAGACCGCCCAGAACTTCGCCCTTGAAGATCCAAACTTTAACGCCGATCACACCGTAAGTGGTGTGGGCTTCAGAAGTTGCGTAGTCGATGTCGGCACGCAGGGTGTGCAACGGCACACGACCTTCACGGTACCATTCGGTACGCGCGATTTCAGCGCCGCCCAGACGACCGGAAACTTCCACTTTGATGCCCTTGGCACCCAGGCGCATTGCGTTCTGTACGGCGCGCTTCATAGCACGACGGAACATTACACGACGCTCCAGCTGGGAAGTGATGCTGTCGGCAACGAGTTTGCCATCCAGCTCCGGCTTGCGGACTTCGGAAATGTTGATCTGAGCAGGCACGCCAGCAATAGTGGCTACAGCTTTGCGCAGTTTCTCAACGTCTTCGCCTTTCTTACCGATGACAACACCCGGACGAGCGGTGTGAATGGTCACACGGATGCTCTTGGCCGGACGCTCAATGGTGATCTTGGACAAGGACGCGTTTTTCAGTTCCTTGGTCAGGAACTGGCGTACTTGAAAATCGCTGTACAGGTTGTCAGCGAAGTCTTTGGTGTTCGCGAACCAGGTAGAATTCCAAGGCTTGGTAATACCCAGGCGAATGCCATTAGGATGTACTTTCTGACCCATTGCTTATCTCCCAGCCTTAGCGTCGGATACCACTACAGTGATGTGAGCGGTACGCTTGAGGATACGATCCGCACGACCTTTGGCACGCGGACGGATGCGCTTCATGGAGGGACCTTCGTCGACCATGATAGTAGCAACACGCAGCGCGTCGATATCGGCGCCTTCGTTGTGCTCAGCGTTTGCAATGGCAGATTCCAGCACTTTCTTAACCAGCACAGCAGCCTTTTTCGGGCTGAAGGTCAGGATATTCAGAGCCTTGTCTACGGACAGACCACGTACTTGATCGGCTACCAGACGAGCTTTCTGGGCAGAAGTACGGGCATAACGGTGTTTAGCGATAGCTTCCATCATTTATCCCTTAGCGCTTCTTAGCCTTCTTATCAGCAGCATGGCCGCGATAAGTACGAGTCGGTGCGAATTCACCCAGTTTGTGACCGATCATTTCTTCGGTAACGAAAACCGGAACGTGCTGACGACCATTATGGACAGCGATGGTCAAACCGATCATGTTCGGGATGATCATTGAACGACGGGACCAGGTCTTAACCGGCTTTTTATCCCCGCTTTCCACCGCTTTCTCTACCTTCTTCAGCAAGTGCAGGTCAATAAATGGACCCTTCTTGAGAGAACGTGGCATGGTGATTCCTCTATGTTAACAATTACTTGTTACGACGACGTACGATGTACTTGTCGGTACGCTTGTTCTTACGGGTCTTGAAGCCTTTAGCCTTCTGGCCCCATGGGGACACAGGCTGCATGCCTTTGTTACGACCCTCACCACCACCGTGCGGGTGATCAACCGGGTTCATCGCCATACCGCGAACGGTCGGACGAATACCACGCCAGCGGTTTGCACCGGCTTTACCCAGTTGACGCAACATGTGCTCGGAGTTACCGACTTCACCGATGGTAGCGCGGCACTCGGCCAGAACTTTACGTACTTCGCCGGAACGCAGACGCAGAGTTACATAGTTACCTTCACGAGCCAGGATCTGGATGAAAGTACCAGCGGAACGAGCCAGCTGGGCACCTTTACCAGGCTTCATCTCTACAGCGTGAACGGTAGAACCAACCGGGATGTTGCGCATCGGCAGGGCGTTACCTACCTTGATGGCTGCATCAGCACCAGAAGCGATTGCGTCACCAGCTTTCAGGCCTTTCGGAGCCAGGATGTAACGACGCTCACCGTCTGCATACAACACCAGAGCGATGTTAGCGGTACGGTTAGGATCGTATTCCAGGCGCTCTACTTTAGCCGGGATACCGTCTTTGTCGCGTTTGAAGTCGACGATACGGTAGTGCTGCTTGTGACCACCACCGATATGACGGGTAGTGATACGGCCGTTGTTGTTACGACCACCGGACTTGCTTTTGCTGTCCAGCAGAGCGGCAAAGGGCTTACCCTTGTACAGCTCTTGATTGACGATCTTGACGACGTGACGGCGGCCCGGAGAAGTAGGCTTGCACTTAACGATTGCCATTTTTGAGAACTCCTCTTACTCGGCTGCGCCCATGAAGTCGATGTCCTGACCAGCTTTCAGGGTCACATAAGCCTTTTTCCAATCGGAACGACGGCCTACACGCGCACCTGAGCGCTTGGTCTTACCCTTCATGTTCAGGGTACGGACGGTCTCAACTTCGACCTCGAACAGTTTCGCAACTGCAGCTTTGACTTCCGCCTTGGTGGCATCAACAGCAACTTTGAACACGATAGTGTTCTGCTTTTCTGCGACCATGGTGCTCTTTTCAGAGATGTGCGGAGCCTTCAGAACTTTCAACAGACGTTCTTCGCGGATCATGCCAGCATCTCCTCGATTTGCTTAACTGCGTCAGCAGTCATCAGAATCTTGTCGAAGGCGATCAGGCTGACCGGGTCGATACCGGCAACA
Organism: Aeromonas allosaccharophila; assembly: GCF_016026615.1. NCBI lineage: Bacteria > Pseudomonadati > Pseudomonadota > Gammaproteobacteria > Aeromonadales > Aeromonadaceae > Aeromonas > Aeromonas allosaccharophila. Next base: position 3,245,696 of record NZ_CP065745.1, read on the forward strand.
TCACGCACGTCGACCTTGTACAGGTTGCGAGCAGCCAGGAACAGGTTCTCATCGACTTCAGCAGTCACGATCAGAACGTCAGTCAGTTCCATCTCTTTCAGCTTGGCGATCAGTTCTTTGGTCTTCGGCGCTTCGATGCCGAATTTCTCGACAACGATCAGGCGCTCTTGACGTACCAGTTCGGACAGAATGCTACGGATAGCGCCGCGGTACATCTTCTTGTTTACTTTCTGGCTGTGATCTTGCGGCTTAGCAGCAAAAGTCACACCACCGGAACGCCAGATGGGCGAACGGATGGAGCCAGCACGGGCACGACCAGTACCCTTCTGACGCCACGGCTTTTTGCCGCCACCAGACACTTCAGAGCGAGTCAGCTGCGCACGAGTACCCTGACGGGCACCAGCGGCATATGCAACGACGACCTGGTGAACCAGAGCTTCGTTGAATTCGCGCCCGAAGGTAGTCTCGGAAACTTCAAGAGCGCTCTTGGCGTCTTTCATTACCAATTCCATTACTATCTCCTCAGACGTTACGCTTTGACGGCAGGTTTGACGATCACGTTGCCGTTGGTTGCACCCGGTACTGCGCCTTTGATGAGCAGCAGGTTGCGTTCAGCGTCAACACGAACCAGTTCCAGGTTCTGAGTCGTTACACGCTCAGCACCCATGTGACCAGCCATCTTTTTGCCCTTGAATACACGACCCGGAGTCTGGTTCTGACCGATAGAACCCGGAACGCGGTGAGACAAGGAGTTACCGTGGGTCATATCCTGGGTGCGGAAGTTGTGGCGCTTAACAGTACCAGCAAAGCCTTTACCTTTGGATGTGCCAGTAACGTCTACCAGCTTAACGTCAGCGAGAAGATCTACTTTCAGCTCGCTACCAACAGTGAAAGTTTCACCGTTGTTCAGGCGGAATTCCCACAGACCGCGACCGGCTTCTACACCAGCTTTGGCGAAGTGGCCAGCTTCCGGCTTGGTCACACGGCTGGCTTTTTTGGCGCCAGTGGTAACCTGAATAGCGTTGTAGCCGTCGGTTTCTACAGATTTGACCTGAGTTACACGGTTAGCTTCAACTTCGATAACAGTCACCGGGATAGAAACGCCATCTTCAGTGAAGATGCGAGTCATACCCACTTTGCGACCTACAAGACCGATTGTCATTGTTATCAACCTCTTTCCGTAATTAACCCAGGCTGATCTGGACGTCTACACCAGCTGCCAGATCCAGACGCATCAGGGCGTCTACGGTCTTGTCAGTCGGCTCAACGATGTCTACCAGACGCTTGTGAGTGCGGATCTCGTACTGATCACGCGCATCTTTGTTGACGTGCGGGGAGATCAGGACGGTGAAGCGCTCTTTGCGAGTCGGCAGCGGAATAGGACCGCGAACCTGCGCGCCAGTGCGCTTTGCAGTTTCAACGATTTCCGCAGTGGATTGATCAATCAGGCGATGATCAAAAGCCTTCAGGCGGATACGGATTCTTTGGTTCTGCATTGACAGAGCTCCAATAGATAAAAGAACATAAATCAACACCGCCCGACAGAGATTACTCCCGCCAGAGGTGTGATTTTTCACGTTTCCTCCCATATCGGGAGGACTGTATGGCTGGTCTCTGCAAGCAGTAAACTCAGCAGCAGACATATCGTCTGGCTTACCTCATGGGTAAGCGGAGGGGATTATACGGATTTTTTCAATTTGCGCAAGAGAGGGCGAACAGATTGTGCACAATTTTCTGTGACAGATGGATCTCTGTCACCGTCCCCGAAAAGGCACATCCATGACAGGAATCACCTCAAGGAATGTCCGGCGTCACGATAAGCTCGTTAATGGGCTGATAGACTGCCGCTTTCTTCCGTTCATGACACGACAGCAATGATCAAAGATCAAAAGAAAGCCTACCAGTACGCACTCTGCGCCGTGGCGCTCTGGTCCACGGTGGCAACGGCCTTCAAGATTTCCCTCACCTATTTTGCGCCGGTGCAACTGCTGCTGGTTGCGGCGCTAACCTCGACCCTGCTGCTGGGCACCATAGTGCTCAAGCAGGGCAAACTGCCGCTGCTCTGCAGCTATCTGCGCAGCCGCCCGCTCTATTACCTGATGCTGGGGGTGATGAATCCCTTCCTTTATTACCTGCTGCTGTTCAAAGCCTATGATCTGCTGCCGGCCCAGCAGGCACAGACCCTCAGCTACACCTGGGCCATCACCCTCACGCTGCTCTCGGTGCCATTCCTCGGCCAGACCCTGCGCCGCCGCGACGGAGTGGCTATCGTGCTCGGTTATTTCGGAGCGCTAGTGATTGCCACCAAGGGGGATGTCTTCGGACTGCACTTTGACAATCCCCTGGGGGTGGCACTGGTGCTGCTCTCGACCCTCATCTGGGCCAGCTACTGGATCCTCAATACCCGCAATCAGGGGGACCCCGTCGTCAGCCTGCTGCTGGGTTTCATTATCAGCCTCCCCTTCATCGTGCTCGCCACCTGGCTGCTGGCCGACTTCCAGCTGACCGCCTGGCAAGGCTGGCTGGGCGCCATTTATGTCGGGGTCATCGAGATGGGATTTGGCTTCGTGCTCTGGCTGATGGCGATGCGCCATGCCACCAACACGGCCCCCATCAGCAACCTTATCTTCATCTCGCCGTTTGCCTCGCTGGTGCTGCTCAACCTGCTGGTTGGCGAGGCGATCCACCCAGCCACCCCCATCGGGCTGGGATTGATCGTGGCGGCCCTGCTGATCCAGCAACTGAGATATGGCAAACGCTATCGCAAGGCGGCCGCCACCACACCGGAGAAAGTGCTCTGATAAAAAGTGGTCTGATCATGCAAAAGGGCGTATCCACCGATACGCCCTTCTTTCAATCCATCCACTCCTGCGGCTGGTGTTTCGGCAATCGCACCTCAACCAGCAGGCCGCCGAGCTCCGAACTCCCCAGTCGGATAGTGCCGTGGTGCTGGGCGACTATCTTGGCCACAATCGCCAGACCAAGACCGCTACCCCCAACGGTGCGTGCCACATTGCCCTGGGTGAAGGGCTTGAGTACCCGGGCATAATCCTGCTCGGGAATACCGGGGCCATCATCTGACAGGCGCAAGCGCACCCAGTGACCATCGTCCTTCAATTCGGCATGCAGCCTGCTCGCCCCATAACGCAGCGAGTTGCTTGAGAGGTTGTTCAACACCCGTCGCATGCTGACCGGATTGCAGGCCACCCGCACCGCATCCTGCGGCAACGCCAGCTCAACCTCCAACCCCTGTTCCGAGTAGATCAGCAAGGTATCGTGCACCAGCTGGGTCAGGTCGATCGGCATCAGGTCCTGCCCCTCATCAGGGCGGATATAGTCGATGAACTGATCGATGATGGCATTGGACTCATCAATATCGGAATTGATGCTCTCCTTGAGATACTCGTCACCGGACGACATCATCTCGGTGGCCAACCGGATGCGGGTCAGCGGGGTGCGCAGATCGTGGGAAACCCCCGCCATCATCAGGTTACGCTCCTCGATCAGGCTCTTGATGGAGTGCGACATGTGGTTGAAGGTGCGGGTCAGCCGCCGCACTTCCCGTGACCCCAACTCCCCCAGCGCCTCGGGGAAATGCCCCTTGGCCACCGCCACCGCGCCAGCCTCGAGATCCTCGAGCGGGCGCACCAGCTGCCGGGCAAAGCGCCAGGCCGCAAACAGGGTGATCACCAGCAGCACGCTCAGATAGATAATGAGGGGTTCGATATCGTCATCTTCGATCTCGGTCAGCGGGATCCGCACCCAGATGTTGCTGGCCTGCGGCGGCCGGATCCAGATGATGTAGTGATCCTGGATCTCGACCCGCACTTTGGCCGGGCCGCCCAGTTCACGGCTGATGTTCTCCTCCAGATAGGGGTACGGCTTGGCATCGTTGAAGCCATGCTGCACTGCCTCGCTCTGGGTATAGATATCGGTGCCGGTCGTCACATAGACCAGCGCCTCGGCATCTTCACTCAGCGCCAGTTGTTCTGTGTTGACCGGAAAGATCAGCTTGACCTGATTGGCCAGCAAGTGACTGATCTGCTTGACGGTGGGCGCCAGCAGATAGTTGTAGAAGGTGACGTAGGAGACCGCTTGATAGACCACCAGCACGGCGGCCAGAAACCAGAGCATGCGCGAGAACATGCTGCCGACCTTTTTCATGCACCGTCACCATCTGGTACAAACACATACCCCAGACCCCAGACGGTCTGCAGATAGCGAGGCTGGGCCGGATCCTGCTCCAGCAGGCGGCGCAAGCGGGAAACCTGCACGTCGATGCTGCGCTCGGTGGCGGTATATTCGCGGCCACGGGCCAGATTCATCAACTTGTCGCGGGAAAGCGGCTCGCGCGGATGGCTGACCAGTACCTTGAGCACCGCAAATTCACCGCTGGTGAGCGCCATCGGCTCGCCATCCCGGCTCAGCTCGCGAGTCGCCAGATTGAGCTGGAAGGCCCCGAAGTTGACGACTTTCTCTGCGGCAGAGGGGGCCCCCGGCAACTCGACGGTATGGCGGCGCAACACGGCACGGATCCGTGCCAGCAATTCGCGGGGATTGAACGGCTTGGGCAGATAGTCATCGGCTCCCATCTCGAGCCCGACGATGCGATCCACTTCATCCCCCTTGGCGGTGAGCATCAGCACCGGGATCTGGTTGCCCGCTTCCCGCAGACGACGGCAGATGGAGAGCCCATCCTCCCCCGGCAGCATCAGGTCGAGCACCATCAGGCTGAAGTTTTCACGAGTCAGCAAGCGATCGGCCTGTTCACCATTGGCCACGCCGCGCACCACGAATCCCTGCTCGGTGAGATAGCGCTCCAACAGGGAACGTAATTTCAGGTCATCGTCCACGACCAGGACCTTGTATTGCTGCTGACTCATTGCTTTGCCTCTTATTCTTTAGCTGCCCCCAATACTAGGGGGGGATATAGCAGGAGCAAAGCATAAATATGTTACCGGTTATTACCCATCCCGAGAGCGTGACGGCCATCAAGTCACCGACCTCGCCACCACCCTCTTGAGGGATCCCGCCAGACCAGTACGATTTATCTCGACAGAAAAGGGACAAAAGCTAATATTCCCGAGCAGTTAGCGATGATTACCCCTCTTTGACCAGGTCCGCATCACCATGAAGACAAAGCTGATCACCCGCGAAGGCTACAACAAGCTGAAAGAAGAGCTCGATTTCCTCTGGCGTCAGGAGCGCCCCGAGGTCACCAAGAAGGTGGCATGGGCTGCCAGCCTGGGGGATCGCAGCGAAAATGCCGACTACCAGTACAACAAGAAGCGGCTGCGGGAGATCGACCGGCGGGTGCGCTACCTGCGCAAGTGCCTCGAAGAGCTGGGGATCGTCGACTATGCCCCCGCACAGGAGGGCAAGGTGTTCTTCGGCGCCTGGGTCGAAGTGGAAAACGAAGAGGGCGAGACCAAGCGTTTTCGCATCGTCGGCTATGACGAGATCTTCGAGCGCAAGGATTACATCTCCATCGACTCCCCCATGGCCCGCGCCCTGCTCAAGAAAGAGGTCGGGGACGAAGCCATCGTCCGTACGCCAGTGGGTGACGCCTGCTGGTATATCAACGAGATCAGCTACCCCAAATAGTCGGACTGCTGGCGGGCGGCTACCACTGCCACATCCTGAGTCATAGGTGCAGCGGCAAGATAAGCGCCCTCCCCCGCGGCCCCATCAATCTGCGTGACGGTGACCCCGGCGCAGGGTGGCATCCCGTTACACGACCCCATATAGTGCTCACACTTGGCGCCTGATGGCGCGGACTCGACCACAGAGGCCCTCAACAACATCATGATGCAAACCATAGAGAGACAGATTGCCGGTGAGCTCAATGCTCGCCCGGAGCAGGTGCAGGCCGCGGTGCGCCTGCTGGATGAAGGCTCGACCGTGCCCTTTATCGCCCGTTACCGCAAAGAGGTGACCGGCGGTCTGGACGACAGTCAGCTGCGTACTCTGGAGAGCCGCCTCGGCTATCTGCGTGAGCTGGAAGATCGCCGTCAGGTGATCATTCGTTCCATCGAGGAGCAGGGCAAGCTGACCCCCGAGCTGGCCCGCGAACTGCGCGGCGCTGACAGCAAGACCCGGCTGGAAGATCTCTACCTCCCCTACAAGCCCAAACGCCGCACCAAGGGACAGATGGCGATCGAAGCCGGGCTGGAGCCGCTGGCCAACCTGTTGCTCACCGATCCGATGCAGGATCCCGAGCAAGCGGCCGCCGCCTTCCTCAATGTCGAATTGGGCATTGCCGACAGCAAGGCCGCCCTCGACGGCGCCCGCTATATCCTGATGGAACGCTTCGCCGAGCAGGCAGACCTGCTGGAGAAGCTGCGCGACTACTTGTGGCAGAACGCCACCCTGCGCGCCCGCGTGGTGGCAGGCAAGGAGCAGGAAGGGGCCAAGTTCAAGGATTACTTCGAGCACGACGAACCACTGCACAAGGCCCCCTCCCACCGGGTGCTGGCCATGCTGCGCGGCCGCAACGAGGGGATCCTCAATCTGGCGCTGGTCACCGGTGACGATGAGAGTGCCAGCCCCTGCGAAGGGATCATTGCCCACCATCTCAAGCTCAATCTGCAGAACCGCCCGGCCGACAAATGGCTGCAAGGGGTGGTGAGCTGGACCTGGAAGATCAAGTTGTCGCTGCAGATGGAGACCGAGCTGATCGGCCGCATCCGCGAATCAGCCGAAGACGAGGCGATCAAGGTATTCGCCATGAACCTCAAGGATCTGCTGATGGCAGCCCCGGCCGGCATGCGCTGCACCATGGGGCTGGATCCGGGCATCCGCACCGGGGTCAAGGTGGCCGTAGTGGATGCCACCGGTAAGCTGGTCGATCACGCAACCATCTATCCATTCGAACCGAAACGCCAGATTGATCAGAGCCTCAAGACCCTGAGCGAGCTGTGCCAGAAACACAAGGTCGAGCTCATCAGCATCGGCAACGGCACCGCCTCGCGGGAGACCGACCGACTGGTGAGCGATCTGTTCGAGCGCTACCCGGCCGCCAAGGCGCAGAAGATAGTCGTGAGCGAAGCGGGGGCCTCGGTCTACTCCGCCTCCGAGCTCGCCTCTCTGGAGTTCCCAGATCTCGACGTCTCGATCCGTGGCGCCGTCTCCATCGCCCGTCGCCTGCAAGACCCGCTGGCCGAGCTGGTCAAGATCGACCCCAAGAGCATCGGGGTAGGCCAGTATCAGCACGACGTCGGCCAGAGTCAGCTGGCCCGCCGACTGGATGCGGTGGTCGAAGATTGCGTAAACGCGGTCGGTGTCGATGTGAACACCGCCTCGGTCGCCCTGCTCAACCGGGTTTCCGGCCTCTCCCAGACGCTGGCCCAGAACATCGTCGCCTACCGGGATGAGAATGGCGCCTTCAGGAGCCGTCAGCAGTTGCTGAAAGTAAGCCGACTCGGCCCCAAAGCCTTCGAACAGTGCGCCGGCTTCCTGCGCATTCGCGGCGGCAGCAATCCCCTCGACAGCTCGGCGGTGCACCCGGAGTCCTATCCGGTGGTGGAGCGGATCCTCGCCAGGCTGGAGCAAACCGTGGAGAGCCTGCTCGGCAACAGCAGCCTGCTGCGCAGCCTGAAACCGGCCGACTACACCGATGAACAATTCGGCGTGCCCACCGTCACCGACATCATCGGCGAGCTGGACAAGCCGGGCCGCGACCCTCGCCCCGAGTTCAAAACCGCGACCTTCAAGGAAGGGGTGGAGAAGATCAGCGACCTGGTGCCCGAGATGGTACTGGAAGGGGTGGTCACCAACGTCACCAACTTCGGCGCCTTCGTCGATATCGGTGTTCATCAGGATGGGCTGGTGCACATCTCCTCCCTGACCGACCGCTTCGTCAAGGATCCCCGCGAGGTGGTCAAGGCGGGCGACATTGTGCGGGTCAAGGTGCTGGAAGTGGACGCCCCGCGCAAGCGGATCAGCCTGACCATGCGCCTCGATGAAAAAGCGGGGCAAGCTGCCCGCAAACCGGCTGAAACGCGCAACAGCAGCGCTGGCAACGCCAAGCCAAGAAATGAGCCGCGACAAAGTGCCCCTACGGGTGGCGCCATGGGCAACGCCTTCGCGGCGGCGCTCTCCAAAGCGAAAAAGTAACGAAGCCTTCCAGAAGCCCTCTGAATGCAAAAAGCCCCGCAAGGGGCTTTTTTACACGCGAAGTACAGGATTACTGGGCCAGGGCGGCAAGAATGCTCTCGGGCTCTCCATGCTGGGCCAGCACCTCCCGCAACCGGTTGAATGCCTTGCAGGCCTCTTGCGGATACTTGCCGTAAGAGACGACGCCGGTGTGGCTCCAGCCAGCCGCCAGCATGACTTTCTTCTTGAAATGGGTTCCTTCGGTTCCCCCTCCTCCGAGCTGCATCAGAAACTGCTCCATCTGCAGGTGGGGGGGCGGTACACGGGAGAAGGTGGTGAAATCTTCCGCTTTGACTTCATCGAAATGCATGACAGCTCCTGTGAAATTGGAATGGGCCTGATCTTCAGATTAGTTGCAAAACAGGTCACACAGCTGAAAGTTTGGTGAGGGTGATTCAGATATGCAGGCTGAGGGACTGGTTAGCGGCCGGGCTGACGGCTTGGTGATAGTGGCCCGCGATGACGCTGTTGCGTTTGTCCATATAGGCGCTCAGCACACCGCCCGATTTCGCGCTCTGCTCGGCCATCATCTCTTTGCGCGCCTTGGCTTCACTCGCGGCGGCGCTGCGCGCGACGGCCAGATCCTGAGCGGAGGGCTCGGCAGGCGCCAGTGCCGCAGAGCGGATCTGCTGCATTTTGGCGATGGTGGCGGCAGGATCACCGGGTACGGCACTGGTATCGATCTGGACTTCGCCACCCGTCGCATAACGCTTGCCATCCGGCCCCTGCGTAAACTGATAGGTGGGCGAGCTGGCGTACTCACCACCCGCTGACTGGTGGGCCTGCTCGTGGGTGCGTACCTCCTGATCACGCTCGATCAGATCCTGAACCTGCTGCTCTTGCCGCTGTTGCTGCTCCTGCTGTTTGGGATCTTGCTGTTTGCGCTGACCCTCTTCGCCAGTCGCTTCGACAAAGCGATTATCTGGCAGTGTTGTCGGCGCCGGTTGCCCGGTTTCACGGCTGTTCTGGGAGCTCTGATTGCTGGAGGCCTGACCGGCTTTGGATTTCTCTTTCTGGGAGCCGACTTCGGATTCGGCACTGGAGGCTTGACCCTGTCGGGCCTGCGGGATCAGCTCTGCCCGGCGATTATCCGTCCTGGCCGCTTCCACCTGGGGTTGCAGCTGTGTCGGAATAAGGGGGGGCAGACTGACATTGATGTTCATCTCACACCCGGATGTCGATCAGGGTTCCCATCATATCGCTGGCGGTCTGCACTACCTTGGCTGAAGCGCCAGCCTGCTGCTCGGCCACCTTGAGATTGACGAGCTCATCGGTCACTTGCACCTGATCCCCGCTGGGGGTGTTGAGGCGGGCGATCTGATTGGATGCCTTGTCGGCAATCTGCTCGGCTCGCTGAAATCCCTGTACCCCGCTGTTGAAAGCAGAATCAATACGCATGATGTTACTCCTCTGGTCACAGCTTAATTATCCGCCAGACCAGAGGATTAATGAAGCTTGCAGGCTGTTTTTTAGCCAACAAAATCTCGAACGATTTCAATGAATTCGTCAGGGTGGGAGATAAAAGGTGCGTGTGAGGCCTTATTGAGGGTCACGCTGCGGCTGGCAGGGTAGAAATCATCCAGCAGCGGAATGGCTGCCTTGGGCACCAATGAATCCAGTCGGCCATAGATCCGCAACCAGGGCAGATCCAGTTCCCGCAGCGGTTCGCGCAGGTCAATGTCGGCCAACAGAGTCAGTCCGGCCTCGAGTGCGGCAAACTGGGGCGCCGGGCGCTCAGCCAGCCAGTGGCGCAACTGGCGAATATCGTCCCGGGCATGTTCGCTGCCCATCGCCTGGATCGCAAGAAAACGCTCTATGGTCTGGCGAAAATCCCCCGCCAGCATCTGGTTGAAACCGGTCAGTACCTTGGGGGCGATCCCCGGCCACTCATCGCGGGCCATAAAACAGGGGGAGCTGGCCACGGTGATCAGGGAGTGCAACCGATCGGGATGCGTCAGCGCCAGCTGGCTTGCCACCAGACCGCCGAGCGACCAGCCAAGCAGATGGCACTTCTCTGGCAACATGGTGGCGACCTGCTCGGCAAGCCAGGGCAGACTGTAATCCACCTCATCAGCCAGCGGGCTGTTGCCAAAACCAGGCAAGTCCACCAGATGAACCCGATAATGGGACGCCAACTGCTGGGCAATACCATGCCAGACCGCACCATTCATCCCCCAACCGTGCAACAGCACCAGATCGGGCCCCTGGCCAAACTGCTCTACCGATATGCTCATCTAGACTCAAGATCCCTGTTCATGCTCTTGGGGTCAGCATGTTAAAGCGACTGCTCGCTAAAGCAAGCCCGCTGCTCGGCAGCCACGGCGACTGGCAAGGGAGCTGCCTGCTCTGCCATCAACCTTGCGACAACGAGCCCCTGCTCTGCAGCTGGTGTCGGCAGGCGCTGCACCAGTCACAGCCAAGATGCCGCCTCTGCGCCGCACCGCTGGCTGACTATATAGAAGAGAGCATACCGGTCTGCGGCCGCTGCCAGCGCAGACCTCCCCCCTGGGAGCGATTGCAGGTGATCGGCGACTACCAAACCCCCTACCCCATACTGATCCCCCGGCTCAAATATTCCGGCCAGATCCTGCTGGCGCCGCTACTGGCTCAGCTGTTAGCCGATCATCTGGATGGCCGCGAGCCGCCGGAGGCGATCATTCCGGTCCCCCTGCACTGGTGGCGGCAGTGGCGGCGCGGTTTCAATCAGGCGGAGGAGATCGCGCACACCCTTGGCGAGCTCACCGGCATTCCCTGCGACAACACCCTGTTGCAGCGCATCAAGGCGACTCCGCAACAAACAACCCTGAGCGCCGGGCAGCGGCGGCGCAATCTGCGCGGGGCATTCCGGATCCGCCCCCACCACTATCGCCATGTCGCCCTGCTCGATGACGTCGTGACCACCGGCGCTACCGCCGGGCAGCTCAGCCGCTTGCTCCATGAGAGCGGCATCACAAAGGTAGAAGTGTGGGCAATCTGTCGTACCCTGCGGCACAGCAAGTAGCCATCGGCATGCTACCCAAGCATTAATAACCGCGTTATCATGAATACCCTAGTCGTACACTCAGGTTTATGAGGATAGTGATGATCAGCATTTCCGACGCCGCCCAGGCCCATTTCCGTAAACTGCTGGAAAAACAGCCTGATGGCACCAATATCCGGGTGTTTGTGGTCAATCCGGGAACCCAGAATGCCGAGTGTGGCGTATCGTATTGCCCGCCCGATGCCGTGGACCCGGAAGATCAACACCTGCCCTTCAGCGGCTTCGACTGCATGGTCGATCCCCTGAGCGCCCCCTTCCTGGTGGATGCCACCATCGATTTCGTGACCGATCAGATGGGCTCCCAGCTCACCCTGAAAGCACCGAACGCCAAGATGCGTAAAGTGGCCGATGACGCGCCGCTGATCGAGCGCATAGAGTACGTGTTGATGTCCGAAGTGAACCCCATGCTGGCCGGTCACGGTGGCAAGGTCACCCTGGTCGAGCTGACCGAGGACAAACTGGCCATCCTGCAGTTTGGCGGCGGTTGCAACGGTTGCTCCATGGTCGATTACACCCTGAAAGAGGGGATCGAGAAGCAGCTGCTGGAGAAATTCCCGGGCGAGCTCAACGGTGTGAAAGACGCCACCGAGCACCAGCGCGGCGACCACTCCTACTACTGATTTGTTGCCATTGCGGCGCAAAGAAAAGGCCCCGCCATCTGGCGGGGCCTTTTGCATGGGCAATCGGCAGATTACTCGTCCTTCTTGTCTCGCGACAACAGGGCGATGGCCGCCTCTTTCGGGTTCTTACCCTCGTAGAGCACCTTGAAGATCTGCTCGCAGATGGGCATCTCGACGCCGCAGCGGGCCGCCAGCAGATGCACCTCTTTGGTGTTGCGATACCCCTCCACCACCTGACCGATCTCGGTCATGGCGGTGTTCACATCCTTGCCAGCCCCGAGGGCCAGCCCGAAGCGACGGTTGCGCGACTGGTTGTCGGTACAGGTAAGCACCAGATCCCCGAGCCCCGCCATCCCCATAAAGGTTTTGGCATCGGCTCCGAGGGCGGCACCCAGACGCTGCATCTCCACCAGACCCCGGGTGATCAGCGCGGTTCTGGCATTGGCGCCAAACCCGAGCCCGTCGGAGAGACCGGCACCGATGGCGATGACGTTCTTCACCGCACCACCCAGTTGCAAGCCAACGAAATCGGGATTGGTATAGACCCGAAACGAGCGGCCACAGTGCAGCAGATGGGAGAGATCGTCGGCGAACTCGTCGTGGGTCGAGGCGACCGAGATGGCGGTCGGCAAACCGGCAGCCAGCTCCTTAGCGAAGGTGGGGCCGGAGATCACCGCCAGCGGTATCTCGTCACCCAGCACGTCGCGGGCCACATCCTGCAGCAGACGGCCACTGTCCGGCTCCAGACCCTTGGTGGCCCAGGCGATACGGGTATCGGGGCGCAGGAAGGGCTTGATCCGGGTCAGCACATCACCAAATACATGGCTCGGCACGACCAGCAGCAGCACAGGGGCAGCTTGTACCGCACGTTGCAGATCCGCAGTCAGCTGCAGATCGGCAGGAAAAGGGACATCAGGCAAAAATGCCTTGTTGCAGCGGTCTTGTTCCAGCTCGGCGACATGAGCGGGGTCGTGACCCCACAGCAGGGTCGGATGACCGTTGCGCGCCAGAGAAATGGCAAGGGCGGAGCCATAAGACCCCGCCCCCAAGACCGAGATAGCGATCTGGTCAGCCATTATTAGGCTTCCGCAGTCGCCTGCTGGGCCTGTGCTTGCGCCATGTGCTGGGCAAACAGGGCATCGAAGTTGACCGGTGCCAGGTTCAGCTGCGGGAAGGAACCCTTGCTCACCAGGTTGGACACCGCTTCGCGGGCATACGGGAACAGGATGTTCGGGCAGAAGGCAGCCAGGCAGTGAGCCAGTTGCGGCTCCGGCAGGTTACCGATGGTGAAGATACCGGCTTGCTGTACTTCGCACAGGAAGGCAGTTTCGGTTTCCAGTTTGCAGGTCACGGTCAGGGTCAGCACAACCTCGTACACGTTGTCAGCCAGGATGTTGGTCTTGGTATCCATATCCAGCTTGACGTCCGGCTGCCACTCTTTCTGGAAGATGTGCGGGGTATTCGGCGCTTCGAAAGAGACATCCTTGGTGTAAACACGCTGGATGTGGAATTCCGGTTGTACTTCCTGGTTGTTGATCTCGTCAGCCATTTCGTTTGATTCCTTGTTATATGGATAAGTGGGCTCAGGCCCTGCTTAAATCAGCGTTTCTTGGTTACCGGCAGATTTTCTGCACGCCATTGGGCCATGCCACCGCCGAGCACATAAACCTGCTTGAAGCCAGCTTTGCTCAGCTGACGGCCCGCGCCGCCCGCAGTCATTCCCGACTCGCACACCACTATGATGGGGGCATCTTTATGCTTTTCAACCGGACCCAGATTATTGCTCTGGATCTGGGTCAGCGGCAGGTGCTGGGCACCGGCCAGATGGCCCTTGGCGAACTCTTCCTGACTGCGAATATCCACCACGGTGGCGTTCTCGCGGTTGATCAGCAGGGTCGCGGTGTGATTGTTGACGGTTTTTACCGGAGACAAACGGGCACGCACAGTGGTGTAAACCAGAGTGCCAGCCAGACCCAACCAGGCTGCGGTCAGCAGCGGGTTACGGGCCGCAAAATCCAAATACTCTTGCATCTTCTACTATCCAGGGACCAAGACAAGGGCCCGAGTATACATGGGGGTATTGATAAGATCAGCCATCTTGGCGGCAAAGCGCGAGCAGGCTCCCATCATCATCGGGCCGCGAGCATGGCAGGAAGGGCGTGGCTTGCGGGGCAGCGGGAGCGCCCCTTGGCTATCAGGTGACTATTTCGGCAGATGTAGTAATATTACGCTAGTTTCATTTCCCGCATTTTTTCCAATCCGAGAGGACATAGTCTTATGTCAACAGCTAAGAAACCTTTGGTTCTGGTCATCATGGACGGTTGGGGCTACAGCACCAAGCAAGAGCACAATGCCGTCGCTGCCGCCAAGACTCCCAACCTCGATCGTCTGGCCCGTGACTACACCAGCACCCTGATCTCCGGCTCCGGTCTGGACGTCGGTCTGCCGGATGGCCAGATGGGCAACTCCGAAGTGGGTCACGTCAACATCGGTGCCGGTCGCATCGTCTATCAGGAGCTGACCCGCATCTCCAAAGACATCAAGGATGGCGACTTCTTCCAGAACGTCGAGCTGGCCAAGGCTGTTGACGCTGCCGTCACCAACGGCAAAGCCGTTCACATCATGGGCCTGATGTCCCCGGGTGGCGTACACAGCCACGAAGAGCACATCATGGGCATGATCGAGATGGCCGCCAAGCGTGGCGCCGAGAAGATCTACCTGCACGCCTTCCTGGATGGCCGTGACGTTCCGCCGCGCTCCGCCCAGTCCTCCATCGAGCTGTTCGACGCCCTGTTCGCCAAGCTGGGCAAGGGTCGTTTCGCCTCCATGATCGGCCGTTACTTCGCGATGGACCGTGACAACCGCTGGGATCGCGTGCAGCAAGCCTATGACCTGATGACTCAGGGCAAGGGCGAGTTCACCGCCGAGAGCGCCACCGAAGCACTGGCTGCCGCCTATGCCCGCGACGAGAACGACGAGTTCGTCAAAGCGACCCGCATCGGCGAAGCTGCACCGATGGAAGATGGCGATGCGCTGATTTTCATGAACTTCCGTGCCGACCGTGCCCGTGAAATCACCCGCGCCTTCGTTGACGCCGACTTCACCGGTTTCGCCCGTGCCGCCACCCCGGCGCTGAACTTCGTGATGCTGACCGAATACGCGGCCGACATCAAAACCGCCTGTGCCTATCCGCCGACTGCGCTGGTCAACACCCTGGGTGAGTGGCTGGCCAAGCAGGGCAAGACCCAGCTGCGCATCTCCGAAACCGAGAAGTACGCTCACGTCACCTTCTTCTTCAACGGTGGCGAAGAGTCCTGCTTCGCTGGCGAAGATCGCGAAATCGTGGCCAGCCCGAAAGTGGCGACCTATGACCTGCAGCCGGAAATGAGTTCCGAAGAGCTGACCGACAAGCTGGTTGCGGCCATCAAGAGCGGCAAGTACGACGTCATCATCTGTAACTACCCGAATGGCGACATGGTTGGCCACACCGGTGTGTTCGATGCCGCCGTCAAAGCCTGTGAAGCCGTTGACCACTGCGTGGGTCGCGTCACCGAGGCGCTGGCCGAAGTGGGTGGCGAGTGTCTGATCACTGCCGACCACGGCAACGCCGAGAAGATGCTGGACGAAGAGACTGGTCAGGCCCACACCGCCCACACCAATCTGCCGGTTCCGCTCATCTATTTCGGTCGCAAAGCCGAGGTTGCTGAAGGTGGCAAACTGTCCGATCTGGCCCCCACCATGCTGACCCTGATGGGTCTGCCGGTGCCGCCGGAAATGACTGGCAAGCCCCTGATGATTCTGAAATAATCCTTCCCCATGCGGGGATGCAAAGTTATTTCACAGAAAACCAGTCGCGTCGGCCTGTTGGCCGGCGCGCTGTTTTTTTGCCTGTCGTTTGGCGCCCCCCCGGCCGTTGCCGCCAATCAGCAGCTGGGCACCATGCAGTCCCAGATCAAAGAGCAACAGAAGACCATCAAGCTCAGCAAGCAGGAGCTTGCCAAGCTCAATACCCAGCTCAAGGCTGACGAGCAGGCCATCTCGGCCGCCGCCGCCAAACTCAACCAGACCAGGCAGCAGTTGAAGCAGAACCAGCAGACGCTGGCGACCCTGCAAAAAGACAAGCTGGCGCTGGAAGTTCAAGCCAAACATCAGAAGCAGTTGCTGGCCAAGCAGGCGGAAAGCGCCTTTCAGGCGGGCAACCACGACTACCTCAAACTGCTGCTCAATCAGCAGGATCCGGCCAAACTGAGCCGATCCCTCGACTACTACGACTACCTGAACAAGGCTCGCATCGAGGCCATCGACGCCCTGCGCGCCACCCGCGACAAGCTGGCGAAAAACCAGCAGGCTACCAAAGAGACCGAAACCAGATTGCAGACCCTGCTGAGCGAACAGCAGGAGCATCATCAGACCCTGCTGGCCAGCCAGCAGAGCCGGGCCAAGGTGCGCAACCAGTTGCAGCAGTCGGTGCAGGATGACGAGCAGAAGCTCACCAAGCTGGTCAAGGCGGAGAAAGCGCTGAAAGCCCGGCTGGAAGAGCTGCGTCGCAAGCGCGAAGAGCAGGAGCGCCGTGAACGGGCCGAGCGGGAACGGCTGGCCAAGCTGAAAGCGGAGCAGGAGCGTCAGCGCAAGCTGGCCGAACAGCGCCGCGCCGAGCAGCAACGACTCGCCGCCCAGCAGAACAAAACCGTCAAACCGACGGAACCGGTTGAAGAGGTAGCCAGCACCAAGCCGGAGCGTGGCTCGGGCATTGGCACTGCCGGTCACTACAGCGGCCTCAAGACCAATGGCAGCCTGCGCTGGCCGGTACAGGGGCCGATCCTCATCTCCTACGGTTCGCCACGCACCGCCCAGCTCAAGTGGAAAGGCACCCTGATCGGCGCCAGCGAAGGGACCCAGGTCAAGGCGGTCGCACCGGGGCAAGTGGTCTATGCCGACTGGCTCGACGGTTTCGGCATGCTGCTGGTAATCGATCATGGTAAGGGCTACATGAGCCTCTACGGTCACAATCAGTCGCTGCTGCGTCAGGTTGGCCAGAATGTGGAACAGGGTGAACCGGTGGCACTGGTCGGTGACAGTGGCGGTCAGGACAGACCGGGCCTCTACTTCGAAATTCGCTATCAGGGCGAGGCGATCAACCCGACCAAATGGCTGGCCAAGGGCTGAGTTAACCCGGCCGACAAGCGCGTCACACGCTCACTAGCAAAAAGCCTGCATCACGCAGGCTTTTGTCATTTCAGGATCGCTGCCATCCACTGTCGGTCCCATTTGATGAAAAATTACCTAATTTTCCGCCCGGCTCAGGGAAACACAACCAGACCGATCTGCTCCAGCAACGTCTGTTGCTGATCCTCGTTGATCTGCACCCCTTGCAGATCGACCCGGCGCAAATCCAGCCCCGGCAGGTCGCACTGGCGCAGATCGCAGCCCTGCAGCTTGAAGCTGGTCCAGTCGATCTGGCCAAACTCGGAGCCGCTAAGATCGGATCCCGCCAGCGAGGCACCGAACAGGTTGGCCCCCTGCCAGCGGTTTTCAGTCAGCTCGCACTTTTCCAGCAGACACCCCTCGAAGCTGGCGTAACTGAAGTTGTTGCCGGTCAGATGGGCATCGCAGAAGTAGCTTTTGGCGGTGATCTGGTTGGCGAAGCTGGCGTGGCCGAAGTTGATGCCGACCGCCTGACAGTCGCGCATCTCCAGCCCCAGACACTGACTGCGGCTGCAATCGGCCATGGTGAGATCGCAGCGCAGGAAGCTCGCCTCGCGCAGGTCGCAACCCTGCAACAGGCAGCCCCGCTCGCTCTCCCGATCGTAGAAGCTGCAGTCGATGAAGCGGCTATCGCCCAGATCCAGCCAGGAGAAGTTGCAACCGATAAAGCGGCACTCCGAGAACTGCTCCCCCTCCACATCCTGTTGCTCGAACCGGACATCCACGAACTGCTTGCCTCTGATCATCGGAAAACTCCTGCAAAAACGGCTTCATATGCTGACTTTATTCGCCAAAAACGGTAATGTTACATGTAACATCCACCCTGGACACCCCTATGAGCCCCACCCGCAAGCGCCGCCCCACCCTGCAAGATATCGCCGACCAGACCGGCGTGACCAAGATGACTGTCAGCCGCTATCTGCGCGACCCGCAGACCGTGGCGGAGGGGACCCGTGAGCGGATCGCGGCGGCGGTGGAAGAGCTGGGTTATATCCCCAACCGGGCGCCGGATATTCTCTCCAACGCGACCAGCAAGGCGATCGGCATTCTGATCCCCTCCCTCTCCAACCAGGTCTTCTCGGCGGTGATCCACGGCATCGAGTCGGTGACCCGACCGGCCGGTTACCAGACCCTGCTGGCCCACTACGGCTACAGTCCGGAGCGGGAGGAAGAGCAGGTCGCATCTCTGCTCTCCTACCATGTGGATGGCCTCATCCTCTCCGACAGCCAGCATACCGAGCGCACCCGCAAGATGATCGCCACCGCCGGCATTCCGGTGGTGGAGACCATGGATCTGTCTGATACCCCCATCGACATGGTGGTCGGCATGGATCATAGCGCCGCCGCCCGGGCCATGGTAACAGAGATGCTGCGCCGGGGCCGACGCAAGGTGGTCTATCTGGGGGCGCGGCTCGACGTGCGTACCCAGCTGCGGATGGAGGGTTACTATCAGGCGATGACCGATTTCGGCCTCACCGGCCAGCATCTGCTGACCGAGCAATCCTCCAGCTTCACTCTGGGGGGCGAGTTGCTGGATCAGGCGCTGGTGCGCTATCCCGACCTCGACGGCCTGTTCTGCACCAACGATGACCTGGCGGTGGGCGCCCTGCTGCAGTGTCAGGCCAAGTGGATTCCGGTGCCCCAGCAGATCGCCATCGCCGGTTGCAACGCCCTCGACATCGGCCACGCCATGACCCCCAAGCTGGCCAGTATCGCCACCCCGCGGGAAGCGATCGGCCGGGAGGCAGCCACCATGCTGCTGGCGCGCCTTAATGGCCACTCCTTGCCAGAGACCCGCAAGGATATCGGCTTCTCCCTCTATATCGGGGAGAGTCTGGGGTAATCCCCTCCCTCTCCATCTGAAGTCACGCCGATAACAAACAGGCCACCCGAGGGTGGCCTGTCTGGTTTTTCTGCACAACTGACGCTTAGCGTTTAACCATTTCAACCGCTTCGCGGGAGAGGCGGGTTACCTCTTCCCAGTTGCCGCTCTTGACCGCATCGGCCGGCAGCATCCAGGAGCCGCCGACGGTGGCGACGCACTTGAGCGCCAGGTAGTCGGCCACGTTTTTCGGGCCGATACCACCGGTAGGGCAGAACTTCACCTGGGGCAGCGGCGCGGCAATGGCAGAGAGCGCCTTGGTGCCGCCGTTCGCTTCGGCCGGGAAGAACTTCAGGTGGTCATAGCCCGCTTCCAGCGCCTGCATCACTTCGGACGGGGTCGCCACACCCGGGATCAGCGGCGCCGTGCTGTTGGCCGCATGGGCCAGCAGGGCCGGCGTCATCCCCGGGGAGATGACAAAGCGGGCACCGGCGGCGACGGCAGCGTCAAACTGCTCGCAGTTGAGCACAGTCCCGGCACCGACCATGGCATCCGGCATCGCCTTGGCGATGAGGGCGATGGCGTCGAGCGCCACCGGGGTGCGCAGGGTAATTTCGAAGACGGAGATGCCGCCGTCGAGCAGCGCCTTGGCCATTGGCAGGGCCTGATCCAGCTCGTTGATAACCATCACGGGTACCAGCGGAGAGGCCGCAAACACCTCGGCCGGGGTCACTTTCCAGTTCTGCATAGCTCTTCCTTAGTCAAAGGCTCTTAGTCAAAAATAGTGGCGCCACACTCGGCGCTCGATACGGCGCGACGCATCACGCTGAACAGTTCACGGCCCCACCCCTCTTGTTCCGGAGTGAGGTCAATCTCGGCCTGGGTGCGGCCACTCAAATCGGTCAGGCAGTCGAGGCTGCCGTTTACCGCGTCAACCCGCAGCAGATCGCCATCAGCAAGCAGGCCAATGGCCCCGCCGTGCAGCGCTTCCGGGGTAACGTGGATGGCGGCCGGGATCTTGCCGGAGGCACCGGAGAGACGGCCATCGGTGACCAGCGCCACCTTGTAACCCGCCTTCTGCAGGTTGCCGAGCACCGGCATCAGCTTGTGCAGCTCCGGCATGCCGTTGGCGGCCGGGCCATTGTGGCGTACCACGATCACGGCGTCCTGATTGAGATCGCCCGCCTTGTAGGCCGCTTCCACCGCATGCTGGGAGGAGAAGACCCGCGCCGGGGCTTCAATCACCCGATATTCGGGGGCGACGGCAGAGACCTTGACCACGGCGCGGCCCAGATTGCCCGCCAGCAGCTTGGTGCCACCGGTCGCATTGAATACGCTACCCGTGGGAGAGAGCACGCTCGCATCGCTGCTTTCACCGACCGGCTGCCATACCAGCTGGCCATCGACCAGCGCCGGACGGCTGAGGTAATCCTGCATCTCGCCAAAGACCGGAGTAGCATCCATGTGGATCAGCCCCTCTTGCGCCAGACGGCGCATCAGGCCGGGCACGCCGCCTGCCTGTTCGAAGGCGTTCACGTCGGCCGGGCCGTTCGGGTACATGCGAACCAAGAGCGGCACCACGTCGGAGAGAGCGCTGATGTCATCCCAGGTCAGTACCAGACCGGCCGCGCGGGCCAGCGCCACCATGTGGATGCTGTGGTTGGTGCTGCCGCCGGAGGCGAGCAGGGCCACCAGACCGTTGACCAGCGAACGCTCGTCCAGCACCTCGCTCAGCGGGCGATAGGCCGGGGAGCCCGGGATCATGGCGCTGATACGGCGGGCCGCTTCGGCGGTCAGGGCGCGGCGCAGTTCGCTATGGGGATGCACAAAGGCAGAGCCCGGCAGCATCAGGCCCATGGCCTCGAACACCAGCTGATTGGTGTTGGCGGTGCCATAGAAGGTGCAGGTGCCCGCCGCGTGGTAGGCGCCACACTCCATCTCCAGCAGGGCGTCGCGGCCCACTTCACCGGCGGCGTACTTCTGACGCACCTTCACCTTCTCGTCGTTGCTGATACCGCTCGCCATCGGGCCAGCAGGAACAAATGCAGTCGGCAGGTGAGCGTGTGAGAGGGCCCCCATGATCTGGCCAGGGGCGATCTTGTCGCAGATGCCGAGCAGCAAAGTCGCATCGAAGGTGTTGTGAGAGAGTGACAGCGCGGTCGCCTGGGCGATCAGGTCGCGGGAGAACAGGGACATGTCCATCCCCGGCTGCCCCTGAGTCACGCCGTCGCACATGGCGGGCACACCGCCAGCAACCTGGGCGCTGTGGCCCAGCTCGGCCAGCACGGCCTTGATCTGATCCGGATAGCCCTGATAGGGCTGATGGGCGCTCAGCATGTCGTTGTAGGCGGTGACGATGCCGACGTTGGCGCGGGTCATGTCGAGGATGCGACCCTTCTCGTCACTGCTGCAGGCCGCCACGGCGTGGGCCAGGTTGCCGCAGGCCAGCGCGGCGCGGGTCTTGCCCTGCTCTGCCTGACGCTGGATACGGGCCAGAAATGCCTGACGACGGGCGACACTGCGTTCGCGGATCCGGGCGGTGACGTCGGAAATTACCTGATGAATCATTGGGCTTGCTCCAATGCTGTGACGGCGCGGTCAACCACCTGTTCGAAGGTGCCGTCTATATCAATGTGGAATACACCGGCTTCGCCATCCGGGCGCTCCAGGGTATCGAACTGACTTTGTACCATGCTTTCACGCATGAAATGGCCTTTGCGGGCACGCATCCGCTCGAGGATCAGCGGCTGACTGCCGTCGAGGAAGAGGAAGCTGACCGACTCGTTGCCTTCGCGGATCTGGTCGCGGTACTTCTTTTTGAGGGCGGAGCAGACAATGATGCCGGTCTCGTTCTTCTGCTCGAGACTGTAGGCGGCGTCGCGGATCCGCTCCAGCCAGGGGGCACGATCCTCATCGTTGAGGGGGTTGCCGCCAGCCATCTTCTGGATGTTGGCCTTGGGGTGCAGGTCATCACCATCGATGAACTTGGCGCCCAGCGCTTCGGCCACTTTCAGACCCACGCTGGATTTGCCGCTACCACACACACCCATCACGATAATGCACTTACCCGCCATAATTTGACCTCTGTCCCACTTTTCAAAAAACCAGCTGTTGATGGGTTCTAATCTAACACGTTACCGGTAACATGTTACCGGTAACGATTGAAAATGTGAAGTCTGCCACAGACTGAGCAAACCCATAGTCACCTGGGCATATGATGTTGAGCCCTTGCCATAAATCTAAATAAATCATAAAGATATGGTTTGCCGACGGATCGGCAAGGTGTCACTCTGAACTTGGAAAAAGGAACGCATAACAATGTCTGACCTCTCCCTGATCATGACGGCCGCTGGCTCGATTGTGCTGCTGCTCTTCCTGGTGATGAAGGCCCGGCTCCACGCCGTGGTTGCCCTGATCCTGGTCTCCATGGTGGCGGGTCTCGCCGCTGGCATGAACCCGGCCGATATCGCCGCCACCATCCAGAAAGGGATGGGTGGCACCCTCGGTTTCGTCGCTGTGGTGGTGGCGCTGGGCGCCATGTTCGGCAAGGTGATGGAAGTGACCGGCGCCCTCGACCGGGTAGCCCACACCCTGCTCGGCAAGTTCGGCGTCAAGCGCGCCAACTGGGCGATGGCCCTGACCGGCTTTGTCTGCGCCCTGCCGCTGTTCTTTGACGTGGCCGTGGTGCTGCTGATCGGCGTCGCCTTCGCCATCGTCCGTCGTGGCGGCGGCAGCGTGGTGAAGATCGGTATCGCTCTGCTGGCGGGTATCGCCACTTGCCAAGCCTTCCTTATTCCGGCGCCGGGCCCGATCCTGGTGGCATCCCAGCTGGGTGCCGACTTCGGCTACATGATCCTGTTCGGCCTGATCGCCGCCGTACCGGCGCTGATCCTGGCGGGCCCGCTGTTCGGTGACTTCATCAGCAAAATCGTCGATGTGCCGCTGCCTGCCGATGCCCAGAACAGCGTCCACGATGACAGCAAATCCCTGCCCTCCTTCGGGCTGGCCATGGGCCTCATCGGCCTGCCGCTGCTGCTGATCGGCCTCAAGACCATCGTCGGCCGCTTCGTCGAGGCGGGCTCCACCCTGCACAACTGGCTGGAGTTCATCGGTCACCCCTTCACCGCCATCATGGTCGCCTGTCTGGCCGCCTTCTATTTGCTGGGTATTCGCCGCGGCATGTCCCGTGACGAGGTGATGAGCGTCTGCAACAGCGCCATCCAGCCCGCCGGTGTCATCATCCTGGTGACCGGTGCCGGTGGCGTGTTCAAGCAGGTGCTGGTTGATTCCGGTGTGGGCGCCGCCCTTGGCAACATGCTGGCCGACTCCGGTCTGCCCATCGTCGCACTGGCCTTCATTCTGGCCGCTGCGGTACGGGTGATTCAGGGTTCTGCCACCGTCGCCATGCTGACCGCCTGCGGTCTGGTGCTGCCGATGCTGGAACCGCTCGGCCTCAACGGCGCCCAGCTGGCCGCCGTCACCATCGCCATCGGTGGCGGTGCCATCGTGCTCTCCCACGTCAACGACTCCGGTTTCTGGCTGGCCAACCGCTACCTCGGTCTCTCCGAGAAGCAGACCCTGCAGACCTGGACCGTGATGGAAACCATCATCGGCACCACCGGCGGCGTGATGGCGATGATCATCTACAGCTTCCTCTGACAAGGGCGAAATGCTGACAAAAAGGCCTCACTCGTGAGGCCTTTTTCATCTTTCTGATGATTCTTTCTTTGGCTGAGAGGGCGAGATTGCTAGAATCGCCTATTCATCGCTCCGAGTGGAACGCTTAACCCCGTGATTTCAGGTTTATCTATGCATTCATCGGCCCATTATCGACAACTGCTGGCGCGCCTGCCCCAGATCGCCGTCGCGGCGGATCAGTTTGAAGTGCTCTACAGCGCGCAGGATTTCAAACGCCGCATTCTGGCGCTTATCGCCAGTGCCACCCGGCGCATCTATCTGGTTGCGCTCTATCTGCAGGATGACGAGGCGGGACGGGAGATCCTCTCCGCCCTCTACGCCGCCAAGCAGCGCAATCCGGCCCTCGACATCAAGCTGTTCGTCGACTTCCACCGGGCCCAGCGCGGCCTGATCGGCAAGGGCAAGCAGGGCGGCAACCACCTGATGTATCAGGCCATGGCTGCCGAACACGAGCACCAGATCGAAATCTATGGCGTGCCGGTCAAAGGGCGCGAGCTGCTCGGCGTGCTGCACCTCAAGGGCTTCATCTTTGATGATGTGGTGCTCTACTCCGGCGCCAGCCTCAACGACATCTACCTGCACCAGCAGGATCGCTACCGCTTCGATCGCTATCACCAGATCACCAGCCCGGAGCTGGCCCGCAGCATGGTCAACTATGTGGATGACCTGTTCGTGAAGAGCGATGCAGTGCAGCGACTGGATCACAGCGACATCCCCAGCGCCAAACAGCTGAAGGGGCCGATCCGCCGCTTCAAGCAGAACCTGCGCCAGAGCCAGTACCGCTTCAGCACCATGCCGGTCAACACCCAGGAGGTGGCGGTCACCCCCATGGTGGGTCTGGGCAAGCGCAACAACCAGCTCAACCTGATGATCCGCAATCTGGTGCGCGCCACCGAGCGGGAGATCTTCATCTGCACCCCTTACTTCAACCCGCCCAAGGAGTTGAGCAAGGATATCGAGGATCTGCTGCAGCGCGGTTGCAAAGTCACCATCGTAGTGGGCGACAAGACCGCCAACGACTTCTTCATTCCGCCGGAAGAGAAGTTCTCCACCATCGGTGGCCTGCCCTACCTCTACGAGACCAATCTGCGCAAGTTTGCCGAGCGCAACCAGCGTCACATCGACGACGGTCGCCTCAACCTGATGCTCTGGTGTTGCGAGCGCAACTCCTACCATCTCAAGGGGATCTTCGTGGATGACGAGTGGGCGCTGCTCACCGGCAACAACCTCAACCCGCGCGCCTGGGCGCTGGATCTGGAGAACGGCCTGCTGGTGCACGATCGTCGCCACCTGCTGCGTCCCCAGTTCAATGCGGAGCGGGAGAACATCCTGACTAACACCAAGCGGATCAGCCACTTCGATCAGGTGGAGCAGATCCAGGACTACCCGGAACAGGTGCGCAAGCTGCTGGGACGGATCCATCGGGTCAAGGCTCACCTGCTGCTCAAACGCATCATCTGACCTTGGGCGCCATGCGCCCGCACCCCGCCCGTTGGCAGCCGCACAAAGGCCTCCCGTTTTCGGCAGGCCTTTGTTATATCCGTCGTTTCCCCCACGGTGGCGGCCCTGCCAACAGCAACTCGGCTTGCATCGGCCCCTCAACAACCCCTATCATCTGGACATATTTACAGTGTTTTCGGGCATCTAATTGATGAAATTGGATAAAATTCCTCTCGATAGCCTCAAGGGTGTCGGCAGCAAGATGCTGGAGAAACTCGAGCGGCTGGGGCTGGCCACGGTACAGGATCTGCTGTTCCACCTCCCCCTGCGCTACGAGGACCGCACCCAGGTGTGGCCCATCGGCGATCTGCCGCCCGGCCTGCATGGCGCCGTCGAGGGCGAAATCCAGGACACTCAGCTGGTGATGGGGCGCCGCCGCATGATGGTCTGTCGCATCAGCGATGGCACCGGCACCCTCACCCTGCGTTTCTTCAACTTCACCGCCGCCCAGAAAAACAGTCTGGCGGCGGGTCGCCTGATCCGCTGTTTTGGCGAGGTGCGCCCCGGCAAGTACGGGCTGGAGATGGCCCACCCCGAGTACAAGCTGCTCGGCGAAGAGCAAGCGGGCCAGACCGAAGAGGCGCTCACCCCCGTCTACCCGACTACCGAAGGGCTACGCCAGCTCACCCTGCGCAACCTCACCGATCAGGCGCTGGCCCAGCTCGACCTCTACGGCGTCGAGGAGCTGCTGCCCGCTGGGCTCTATCCCCATCAGATTGAACTGGCCGCAGCCCTGAAATTGCTGCACCGCCCGCCCCCCTCGGTGGCGCTGCCGCTGCTGGAAAGCGGTCAGCATCCGGCCCAGCAGCGACTGGTACTGGAAGAGCTGCTGGCCCACAACCTCTCGGTACTCAAGGTGCGCGCTCAGGCGCAAACCCAGCTGGCTCGCGTCCTCAAACCGGCGCCCGAGCTGGTTGAACAGCTGCTCGGCGCCCTGCCGTTCAAGCCCACCGGTGCCCAGAGTCGGGTGGTAGCGGAGATAGGTAAGGATCTGCAACAGAGCCACCCCATGATGCGGCTGGTGCAGGGGGATGTGGGCTCCGGCAAGACCCTGGTCGCGGCGCTGGCCGCCCTGCAAGCCATCGGCAACGGCTGTCAGGTGGGCTTGATGGCGCCGACCGAACTGCTGGCGGAACAGCACGCCATCAACTTCGCCAAGTGGCTGGAGCCGCTCGGCATCGGAGTCGGCTGGCTGGCGGGCAAACAGAAAGGCAAGGCGCGGGAAGAGGCGCTGGCCGCCATCGCCGACGGCAGCGTCAAGATGGTGGTGGGCACCCACGCCATCTTTCAGGAGCAGGTGGTGTTCCAGCGTCTGGCGCTGGTCATCATCGACGAACAGCACAGATTCGGGGTGCATCAACGCCTCGCCCTGCGCGAGAAAGGGGAGCGGGAAGGGGTGCATCCCCATCAGCTGATCATGACCGCCACCCCCATCCCCCGCACCCTGGCGATGACCGCCTATGCCGATCTCGATACCTCGGTCATCGACGAACTGCCGCCGGGCCGCACCCCCATCACCACGGTGGCGCTGCCCGACAGCCGTCGCGGCGATGTGATCGAGCGGGTCAAGCTCGCCTGCACCGAGGGCAAGCAGGCCTACTGGGTCTGCACCCTGATCGAGGAGTCGGAGGTACTGGAGTGCCAGGCCGCCGAGGATACCGCCGCCGAGCTGCAAAACCTGCTGCCCGGCCTGCATATCGGGCTGGTACACGGCCGGATGCGCCCGGTGGAGAAACAGCGGGTGATGGAGGAGTTCAAGGCAGGCATACTGCAACTGCTGGTCGCCACCACCGTCATCGAGGTGGGGGTGGATGTGCCCAACGCCAGCCTGATGATCATCGAGAACCCGGAGCGACTGGGGCTGGCGCAGTTGCACCAGCTGCGCGGGCGGGTTGGCCGGGGTGCGGTGGCCTCGCACTGCGTGCTGCTCTATCATGCCCCCTTGTCCAAGACGGCCCAGAGCCGGCTCGGGGTGCTGCGGGAGACCAACGATGGCTTCCTGATCGCCCAGCGCGACCTGGAACTGCGCGGCCCGGGGGAACTGCTCGGCACTCGCCAGACCGGTCTTGCCGACCTCAAGATCGCCGATCTGGTGCGAGATCAGCCGCTTATTCCGCAGGTGCAAAAAATGGCGCGCTTCCTGATGGATCGTCATCCAAGCCATGTCGACCCGCTGATCCGCCGCTGGCTCGGCCTGCGAGATCACTACTCAAACGCCTGACAACACACCCCAAAACAGGAGGAAAGCATCCATGAATTCCTGGCTACGCGGCCTGCTCTACACCTTCGCCTTCCTGCTGCTGTTTGTCTGGGTTGCCCTCGGCCTGTTCGACGCCGAGCGCGCCAAAGGCCCCATCGCCAACTGGATCAGCCAGCAGACCGGGGTGCCGGTCACCATAGGGCGGCTGGTATTCAACCCGCTGCACCCCTACACCCTGCTGGCGGAGCAGGTGCGCTACGGCGATGCGGTCTCCCTCGACAAGATTTATCTGGAGATCGAGAGCATCGACTGGCTGAGCCGCGACGTGCGCATCGCCCACCTCGATCTGATCCGCCCCGCCATCAAGCTGCCGCTGCCCAACCAGTTGCCGAGCCTGCCGGTGCATTCCCTCACCATCAGCGACAGCACCATCGACCGCCTCAGTCTGGAGAGCAGCGAGCTGACCCTGCGCGGTCTCAACGCCACCCTGAGCGACTGGGAGCTGATCGACCCGAAACGGCAGCCACAGGCCAACCTGAGCCTCAATATCGGCCAACTGGAGACCCCGCAATTCACCTTCGCCCGCCTCAACCTGCAAGGACGGCTGGAGGGGGAAGTGCTGCGCACCGACAAGCTGGTGACCAACCTGTTTGACGGCCTGCTGGAGACCGGCATGGTGCTGGACTGGCCCGCCCGCACCCTGCAACTGCACAACCTCAAGGCGCGCGGCATGCGGGTCGAGCTGGGTGATCTGACGCAGCAAGGCTTCCCGCAACGCTTCCCGCTGCAAAGCGTGTCGCTGGATCGCGGCCAGCTGGACGGCGTGAGCCTCAACGACATCAATCAGGAGCTCTCCTTCAACAACTTCAGTGGCCAGCTCACTGCCTTCAACTGGCAGGCTGGCAGCCAGCCCACCGGCTATCTGAGCGGCACCCTTGGCGACATGGGCCGTGGCCTGTTCCAGCTGGAGGAGATCAAGGGCAAGCTCGCCTTCTCCTCCCAGCAGATCGATGCAGAGCTGCAGGGCAAGGCCTACGAGGGGGTATTCACTCTGGATCTGGCCCTCGATTCCCAGCAGCAAAAGCTGACCCTCAAGGATATGACGCTGAGCGGCATGGATATCAGCCTGCCGCAGGGATGGTGGCAGGATTGGCAGAGCTGGCGCCCGCAGCAGGTGGATATCCGCAAGCTGGCGTTCGACAAGCTCAAGGTGCTCTCCTTCGACGATACCCTGCCCCTGTCGCTGACCGGCTGGCAGCTCTATCTGAGCGATCTCGCCCTGCGCGATAATCAGCCCGGCCCGCTGCTCGGCCGTGCCCGCATCGAGAGCAAGTGGTTCGAGCTGGTGTGGGATGGCCTCAGCGCCCGTAACGGCGAGCTGGATGGGGAGCTGACCCCCAGCTCGTGGCAGCTGGGCAAACTCACCAGCTCGCTGCCGGATGAGGGCACCCTCAGCCTGAGTGGCCAGTGGGGCCGCGAACCGGGCCAGAGCAGCCGCCTGCAACTGCAGGCGACCAAGCTGGATCTGGTGCAGTGGGGCAAGATACTTCACTCCCCGGTCTCCTTCGCTGGCAAGGCGGACGTGAGTGCCGACCTGCAAGCCGAACACGGCAAGGCGGCGGGCGAGTGGCGCCAGACCCTGCAGGGCAGCTTTGCCCTCGATGCCGACGAGCCGTTCTGGGACAAGGTGAAGATAGATCCGCTGCTCGATGAGTGGTTCAAGGGGGCGACCCCGCCCGTCCTGACGCCAGATCAGCTGTGGCAGGCGATGCAGGAGGGTGACACCCCCTTCTACCGCATCAAGCTGCAGGGCAAGATCGACAAGGGGCAACTGCAGATCGAGCAGGCTGGCGCCTCCACCATCACCCATCTGCTGGCGCTGCAAGGGGGGATCGATCTGGTCAACGAGCAGTGGCAGCTGGATCTGGGGGTGCTCAACGGCAACCGCTGTGCCGAGCTGCTCGGCCAGTGGCGCGGACCGCTGACGGCCCCCACGCTGGCATGGAGCTTCCCGCAGAAGCAGGACGCCTGCGGCTGGGAGGTAGGAGTACGCTATCCGCCACAAGGCAACAGTGCCCCGCTCTGGCGACCTGCTCCCGCGCCGAAAGCTCAAACCCAAGCCCAAGTGCAGACCCAAGCCGGGCAGACAAGCGACAGCCAGCAAGGGTAAAAACAGACAAGGCCTAATGATGAGGCCTTGTTGTTTGATGGGGAAACGGCGCGGTTACTGGCCCGGACGGCGGGGCGGCTGCACCACGTAGTGACCGCAGAACTCCGCCGCCAGCTTGCCGCCGCTGAACAACTGGATATTGAGACTGAAGGTGGCAGGCTCGCCCCGTTTGAGCGGCTGCAGCACGGCGGGCATCCCCTCGCGGGCCACCCGCGCCTCCGGCTCCTCATCGACCGGGCCATGATATTTGATGGTGCTCTCGGCCAGCACCGGCTCGCCCACCAGCCCCTCCTCTTTAAGTTGCAGCCAGATCAGCCCCCAGCCCGCCAGCACGCACTGGCTGTAGACACTGCCGGCAAACATGCTGCCATGCACGTTGAAGTTGGCAGCCAGATTGGCCTTGAGATGGAAGGTCTGGCCGTCGTAGTGGCTGATGTGCATCCCCATCTTCTCGCTGATGGGCACCCCGCGCGACCAGCGGGTGGTGAGATCCTGACACCACTCTGGCCGATACTGGATGGTCTGTAACGGGCTCAGGGATTTGATCATCTGGCGATGGGGAATGCGACCAAAGGAGACGGGGCCGCCCCCCACTTCGAGGAAGCCGCACTTGCGATAGAACTCCACCGCCTCCTGACGGGCATTCATCACCAGCCGTTTTACCTTCTCGCTGCGGGCCAGCTGCTCGAGATCTTCCACCATTTGGGCACCCAGCCCCTGCCCGCGATATTCCGGACGCAGCGCCATAAAGCGGATCTGCGCCTCGTCACCACCGATAAAGAGTCGGCCCACCGCGATGGGAGTGCCGTCAGGTGCCAGCATCAGCCGGTGAATGGCAACGGTGTCGTATTCGTCCCTCTCGGAACCGACCGGCAGATTGAAGGGCTTACGCAGAAGTTCCCAGCGCAACTGGTAGTAGGCATCCAGCTCGGCGGCTGTCTGAGGGGTGACTACCCGGTACATAGTTTCATCCTTGAGTTACACTGGTCGGAAACCATCTTGCCGTGCAAATTCATGGACTTCAATCTGCAAGCGTACCAAGCCGATCACTTGTTGCACCTCAGCGTCAAACCCCAGCGCCGCCTCACGGTACAGGAAAATAGCCACCATCGCTGGCTGGAGATAGACGGCGTGGTGCAATCCGCCATGTCGCTCGCCGACCCCGCCGCCCTCTGTTTGCCCCATCAGCGGGTCATCGCCTGCCTGCTGCCGGAACAGGCCAGGCAGATACTCGAACTGGGGCTGGGTGGCGGCGATCTCACCCGCCATCTGAGCCAGCGCTGGCCCGATGCCCGCCACGAGTGCGTCGACCTCGACGAAGAGGTGCTGACCGTTTATCAGCAGTTTTTCCAGCATCAGGAGCACGATGAGCAAACCGCTCCCGCACTCCATCAGGCCGATGCTCTCGCCTTTCTGGAACAGAGCGAGCTGCAGTACGACCTCATCCTGCTCGATCTCTTCAGTCAGGATGGCAACCCGCTGCTGCTGTTTCAGGAGCGGCTCTACCGGGCGCTGGCTCCCCGCCTGACCGGCACCCTGGTGATTAACCTGCTGCCGCGCACCGAACTTGAGCTAACCCACGCCCTGACACTGATCGAGCAGTGGATTGGCCCGGCCACCCCCTATCCAGTCGCGGGGCTTATCAACGTGATCGTCCACGTCATACCGCGGGATCTGGCAGCCTCAGACCTGTAGCCAGAAGGTAACCGGGCCGTCATTGACCAGCGCCACCTTCATATCTGCAGCGAAGCGGCCGGTTGCGGTCGGGATGCCGCTGGCGGCGGCCTTGGCCACGAAGTAGTCATAGAGGCGCTCGGCCTCGCTCGGGTGGGCACCGCAGGAGAAGCTGGGGCGCATCCCGCTCTTGGTATCGGCCGCCAGAGTGAACTGGGAGACCACCAGCAGGCTGCCGCCGATCTGGCTGACATTGAGGTTCATCTTGCCGTTCTCGTCACTGAACACCCGATAGCCGCTCACTTTGTGCAGCAGCTTGTCGGCCTTGGCTTCGTCATCCCCCTGCTCCACCCCGAGCAGCACCAGCAGCCCCTGACCGATGGCGCCGGTCACTTCGCCCTCGACGGTCACGCTGGCCTCGCTGACCCGCTGAATCAATGCAATCACATCCCTCTCCTCTCAAAACAGAACGACCGCCCCCTCACAGGGGCGGTCGTCGATGCTACCAATAAACCGGTGACCAAGGCGATGGCTTAACCCAGCTCTTCGCTGGCCGGTTTCTCGTATTCGCCGAGACAAGCCGTGGTTTCTGCCCCCAGCAGCACCACCAGCCAGCTGAGGTAAACCCAGACAAACAGGATCGGGATGGTCGCCAACGCGCCATAGATGGCCTGATAGGAGGGGAAGTTGGTGATGTAGATGGCAAAGCCGCGCTTGGCCAGCTCGAACAGGGTGGCCGCCACCAGCGCGCCGATAAAGGCGTGGATCAGCCGTACCTTGCAGTTGGGCACCACGGTATAGACCAGCAGGAAGGTGAGCACCGAGAAGAGGAACGGCAAACCGCGCAGCAGCAGATAACCGATGCCGAACAGGCTCTCGGCGCCAAACAGCCGCAACGAGAAGATGTAGGAGGAGATGGCGATGCTGGCCCCGATAAGCACAGGCCCCAGGGTCAGGATCATCCAGTACATGGCGAATGCCTGCGCCAGCGGGCGGCTCTGGGTCGAGCGCCAGATGTAGTTGAGGTTCTTGTCGATGGCGGAGATCAGCATCAGGGCCACCACCACCAGCGCCCCGATCCCCACCGCCGTAGTGTTGGTCGCGTTGGCGACGAAGCCGTCGATGTACTCCTTGAGCATGTCGCCAGCGGTCGGCACGAAGTTGTGGTAGACGAACTGCTCCATCTCCTGCTTGAGGTTCTGGAACACCGGAAAGGCGGACATCATGCCAAACACCACGGCGATCATCGGCACCAGCGAGAGCAGGGTGACATAGGCCAGATAACCGGCGGTGACCGTCAATCTGTCCTGCTGGAAACGGCCCCAGACAAACTGGGCGAAGTGGCGACCATCATGGCGCACAAAGGAGAGGGCGTGGGCCAAACGGCCGCTGATTTGCTGCTGCATCTTGATTCTCGTAAGCGTCGTCATGCAGACATTGTGTCAGAGGGGAGCGCTGTTTGACCACCTCTGTACCGGGATTGCCGCCATGTCCGCCCATTTTCCGTACAGGCTGCGCCTTGGGCCGTCACGGAATGCCGCAACAAAAACGGCCCCGATATGGGGCCGTATGCAACGCCGGATTACAGCATGTAGTCCGCGGGCAGCTCGGTGCGAGCAACGCCGGAGGCGACCGCCGCCAGCGCCACGGCGCGGGCGACCCGTGGCAGCAGACGGGCATCCATCGGCTTGGGAATGACATAATCCTTGCCGAAGGTGAGCTCGCTCACCCCGGCGGCGGTCAGCACCTCAGCCGGAACCGGCTCCTTCACCAGACCGCGGATCGCCTCGACCGCGGCGATCTTCATGGCATCGTTGATGCGGCTGGCGCGGGCATCAAGCGCACCGCGGAAGATGAAGGGGAAGCAGAGCACGTTATTGATCTGGTTCGGGTAGTCGGAGCGGCCGGTGCCCATGATGAGGTCACTGCGCACCCCGTGGGCCAGCGCCGGTTTGATCTCCGGGTCCGGGTTGGAGCAGGCGAAAATCACCGGGTTCGGCGCCATCAGGGCGACCGCTTCGGCGGACAACACATCGGGGCCTGAAACACCGACAAACACATCCGCCCCTTCGATGACATCCATCAGGGTGCGCAGCGGGGTGTCGTTGGCGAAACGCTGCTTGTACTTGTTGAGATCGCTGCGGCCGGAGTGGATGACCCCCTGACGATCCAGCATGAAGATGTTGTGCGGCTTGGCACCGCACTTGATCAGCAACTCCATGCAGGCAGTAGCAGCAGCCCCCGCCCCCATGCAGACGATGCGGCTGTCGCTGATAAGCTTGCCCTGCACTTCCAGCGCGTTGAGCAGACCGGCGGCGGTGACGATGGCGGTACCGTGCTGGTCATCGTGGAACACCGGAATGTCGCAGCGCGCGATCAGCGCCTCTTCAATCTCGAAGCACTCCGGCGCCTTGATATCTTCCAGATTGATGCCACCGAAGGTATCGGCGATGGCCGCCACCGTGTCGATGAACTGCTGGCTGGTCTCGTGCTTCACCTCGATGTCGATGGCGTCGATACCGGCGAAGCGCTTGAACAACAAGGCTTTGCCTTCCATCACCGGCTTGGAGGCCAACGGCCCCAAATTGCCCAGCCCCAGAATGGCGGTGCCGTTGGAGATGACGGCCACCAGATTGCCCTTGCCGGTATAGCGGTAGGCATCGGCCGGGTTGGCGGCGATCTCGCGCACCGGCTCGGCAACACCCGGGCTGTAGGCCAGCGCCAGATCATGGGCGGTTTCGGCGGGTTTGGTCAGGGTGATGGCAATTTTGCCCGGTACGGGCTGGGCGTGGTAATCGAGTGCTTCTTGACGCAGATCGGACATGGGGGACCCCGATGTGGTTGGTGCAAATGAGGTGCCGACAGGGGGCACGCAGAAGGGCGGGGATCATAAAAGAAAGCAGGGGGCATGCCCAGCAGATCATGCTGCTGCCGGCCAGATCAGACCAGTTATTTCAGTACCTTACCCCACCCACATCTACCACTTTAGTTATAGATGCTGCTATGTGGGGCAAAAAGTTGGGCAAGAAATGGGACAAAAAAAGGGCGACAAGTTGGCCTTGTCGCCCTTTTCTGTCAGTGCTGTAGAGCGTACTCAGTTGCCCAGATAGACCGGCAACTGACCCGCCATCGACAGGAAGTGGAACAGCGCGGTCGCCAATCCGAACAGGATCAGCAGCCAGGCCATCAGCTTGCCGCCGGGGGTGACGAAGTGGGGTGTCACCTCGCCCCGCTCGGCCCGCGCCCGGGTGCGCAACACCAGCAGTGCCGGGATGATGCAGGTCCAGATGGTGGCGGCGGCACCGGCATAGCCGATGGCCAGCAGGAAGCCGAACGGGAAGAGCAGGGAGAGCACTAGCGGCGGCAGGAAGGTGACCGCCCAGGTCTTGCAGCGACCGGCGCGGCTGTTGTCGAACTTGAACAGATCAGCCAGATAGTCGAACACCCCGAGCCCCACCCCGATAAAGGAGGAGAGGATGGCCGCCATGGAGAAACCGTTGATGGCGCTGGCCACCTTCTCCGACTCGATGACACCTGAGAGGGCGGAGAGCAGCACGCTCACGTCTCCCCCCTTGGCAATCACGGGGGCAAAATCCTGACGGGGCAGGTTACCGAAGATCCCCAGCAGCCAGAGCACGTAGAGCGCCAACG
This sequence comes from Aeromonas allosaccharophila, assembly GCF_016026615.1. Lineage (NCBI taxonomy): Bacteria > Pseudomonadati > Pseudomonadota > Gammaproteobacteria > Aeromonadales > Aeromonadaceae > Aeromonas > Aeromonas allosaccharophila. The sequence continues at coordinate 3,280,430 of NZ_CP065745.1, forward strand.
CGATCAGGGTTCCCCCCAGAATGGCCCATCGGGCCTGCTGCTCGTTCTGGTAGTAGGCGCGCAGGGAGGCGACCGAGTGGTGATAACCGAACGAGGTGAGCGCCACCGGCAGCATCGCCATGGCATAGGGGGCGTAGCGGTTTTCGCTGCCCGCCAGATCAAGCAGGGTCGGCAGCTTGATATTGCCGAGCAGACCGGCCACACCGAGGGCGAAGCTGAGGATCATGAAGGCGATCAGCACCACAGAGATGCGGTCAACGGCGCGGGTCGAGTGCCACACCACCAGCGAGAAGATCGCCACGAACAACACGGAGGCGAGCTTGCTGTCGATCCCCAGTATCCCCTGCAAAATGGCACCGGAGGAGGTGATATAGGCGTAGAGCAGAATGCCGCCAACAAAGTAGACCGAGAGGTTGTTGAGGAGATTGAGCTTCTCCCCCAGCAGCTCGCGGGTCACGGTATTGAAGGAGACCCGCATGTCGTGGTGCTGGAAAGATTCCAGCAGCATCCAGCCGGAGAGGGTCATCATCACCATAGTGACGGTCAGCGCCAACACCGACCAGAGGGTCCAGGCCCCCGCCCCCGAACTCGGCAGACCGAGCATGCCGGCTCCCACGCAGACGCTGGCGATGATGCAGGCGCCCCCCAAAATTGACGGTTTTTTCTTCATAATCCCTTCTTTATTAATTAGTCACACACCTGAACTGCATAAATAGCAGGGCATGATGCCAGTCTTTGCGACAAGACGCACACCCATATCGGGCGAAAAACGAAGATTTCACCTCGAACGAGTCTTGCTGACTATGCATAAAATCGGCATAAAAGGCGCCCCTTGCTGTGATGTAAACGGCGCAAGTGTGGCAACGGGGATGGTCAGACCGCCCCGTTCAATCCATGACGGGGATACCGGCACTCGCCTCTGCCTCTCTGGCGATCGCCTCGGTCATCCCCTGAAAGATAAAGAGGTGGAACGGCAGCATGGCGATCCAGTAAGCCAGCCCCCAGGCGCCCTGCGGATGCCAGTGAGCGGTGACCCGGATGCGGGTCAGGCCAGACTCCTCCGGCAGGATGTTGAACTCCAGCCGCCCGACGCCGGGGGCCTTCATGTTGAACAGCAGATCGAGCCTGTGCCCCTCATCCACCCCGAGGATCTGCCAGGAGTCGAGCATATCCCCCTTCACGAAGCGATCGGGATTGGTGCGGCCACGGGTGCGGGCCGGGCCGCCGATCAGATGATCCATCCATTCGCGTACCACCCACAGCTCGTTCATGTAGAAGTAACGCTTCTCTCCCCCCAGCTGCTGCAACACCTGCCACACCACCTCGGGCGAGGCGAGACAGATCGCCTCGCCGCTGGCGGTGCGGTCATAGAAGCCATATTCGGGATGGCGCCAGCGCAGGCCGAGCGGCGTCTCCTGCCCCTGCTGTTCGGCCCCCAGCTTCTGCTCCAGCGCCAGACTCTCTGCCAGCGCCTCGTCGAAGCTGAGCAGGGTCTGCGGCAGCAGGGCCCGCAGCGGGCCGTCATCGGCCGGGATGTCGTGCTTGAGGCCACCCACCAGCGCCTTGGCCACCGGCTGCGGCACCGAAGTGACGAACTGCAGCCACCAGGCGGAGAGGTGCGGGCTCAGAAACGGGATGGGAATAATGGGGCAGCGCTTGCCGATATGGGCGGCGAACTTCTGCAACTGCTGTTGGTAGCTGAGCAGCTCGGGGCCGACCGCATTGAAGATGCGGCCATCCACCTCGTCGGCCTCTACCAGCCCGCCCAGATAGTGCAGCAGGTTGGACAGCGCAATCGGCGGCGTGCGCGAGCGCACCCATTTCGGCGTCACCATCATCGGCAGGTTGAACACCAGATCCCGCATCACCTCGAACGCCGCCGAGCCGGGGCCGATGATGATGCCGGCGCGCAGCTCCACCGTCGGCACGCCAGAGTCACGAAACAGCTCGCCACAGTGGCGGCGGGAGTTGAGATGGCGACTGTTGCACTGCTCGGGCTGGATTGCTCCGAGATAGATGATGCGGCGCACCCCGGCGGCGCGGGCAGCGGCGGCGAAGTTCTTCACCCCTTGCTGCTCAAGCCGGTGAAAATCGGCCCCCGCCCCCATGGCATGCACCAGATAGAAGACGGTATCGATGCCAGCCAGCGCAGGCAGCAGGGTGATGGGCTTGAGGCTGTCGGCGAGGCGAAACTCCACCCCCTCCGGCAGACGGCAGGGACGGCGCGCCCCGGCAATTACCTTGTAGCCCAGGGTTTGCAGGTGGGGCACCAGATAGGAGCCTATGTAGCCCGCAGCCCCCATCACCAGACAATTTCTCATCCTCTCTTCCTCTTCACATGTTGCGCCCTGCGCTTAGGCAAACGGGCCAGCACCCACATGTCCATCATCCTGCCACGCCGCCACCTTGCAACCTAGTACTAACCACCTCCCTGATTAGTCCGATTTGGTGTTAAGCCTTGTGCACTGCCTGGTCGATAACTGACCAGATGTATAGCGCCGAGGGCGAACGTATGCGCATCGATCACTACGACCTCCAGGGGGAGGTGCAATACCGGCAACAACAGGCCCAGAGCCGCAAGGTGCGCAACCTCGGGCCCGTGCCACCCGCCGTCAATCAACCAGAAGGCAACAACACGGCAGCGGCAGGCGAACGCCGCAGCACCCTGACCCTCGCCAGCGCCCTGACGCTGCAAGCCGCGAGGCAATCGGCCGCCAGCCAGCAAGCGGCAACGCCCCCCACCCCGCCTGCAGCGGAAGTCGGCAAAGAGCAGGATGGTATTCCCGACGATGGGCTGGATAACCGCCAGCGGCTGATCAAGCTGATGATTGAGGCGATGCTGGGCCACGAAATCGAGCTGCCCAAGCCGATCAAACCCTCCGAAGAGGGAAGCGAAGGGGTGACCCAAGGAGACGCCGCAGCTCAGGCCGCCGAGCCGGATCAACTGGTGGAGGTGACGGACACCCTGCTGCAACAGGAGCAGCTCAACGTGGTGGCGTCAGCCAGCGTAGCGACGCAGGATGGTCAGACTATTCAGCTCGATCTCGGCTTTGTGCTCGACTGGCGTCAGCTGGAGGTGAGCCAGCGGCGCACCACCCTCAATGCCCTGAAAGACCCGCTGGTGCTCAGTCTGGATGGCAAGATCGCCGATCTGACCGAGGCACGGGTCAACTTCGATATCGATCAGGATGGCAAAGAGGATAGCCTGCCGGGCTTGAGTGAAGGGAGCGGCTTCGTGGCGCTGGATCGCAATGGCAACGGCACCATAGACGATGGCGGCGAACTGTTTGGTGCCCGCTCCGGCAATGGCTTCGGCGAGCTGGCGACGCTGGATGAGGATGGCAACGGGGTGCTGGACGAGGGGGATAGCCATTTCTCGGCGCTGCAGTTCTGGCATCCGGAACACGCCCCCATCGCGCTGGTGGAGCTGGGGATCGGCGCCATCCTGCTACACCCCCTCGACACCCCCTTCACCCATCTGGGGGAGAGCGGCACTCAGGGAGTGCTGCGCCAATCAGGCCTCTACCTCACTGAACAGGGCAAGGGGGGCTGGGTGCAGCAGATCGATTTGCGGGTCTGAGCCCTAAAACGGAATCATCCGCCCGGTCGCTGACGATAACTGCCAGCGACCCGCTCCGGCGCCATCAACTCAGCTCGGTGGGGTCGATATCCAGACTCCAGCGCACCTTTTTGGTCTCCGGCCAGCCTTCCAGCTCCTTCACCGCCCAATCCAGCAGTTGGGCCAGCGGTGCGCGATTCGGCCCCTGCACCAGCAACTGCATCCGGAACTTGCCCGCCTTGCGCTCCATGAAGCCGCTGATGGGCCCCAGTACCTGCACGTGGGGGTAACGGGCGCTGCGCAGGGTATCTGCGAGGCGAGCGAGAAACAGCTGTACCTCGTCACGGCCATTGGCCTCGGCCCGAAACAGCCCCTGATAGCTGAACGGTGGCAACCCCAGCAGGTGGCGCTCTTTCAGCGCCGTGTCGGCGAAGTGGCCGTAACCGTTCTGGGTCAGATCCTGCAACAGGGCATGTTCCGGGTGGTGGCTCTGCAACACTACCAGCCCCGGCTTGCTGGCGCGCCCGGCGCGGCCCGCCACCTGGGTGTAGAGCTGGGCCAGCTTCTCGGCGGCGCGAAAATCGGCGCTGAACAGGGCGCCATCCACATCCAGCAGCCCCACTAGCGTCACATCCGGGAAGTGGTGGCCCTTGGCCAGCATCTGGGTGCCGATCAGGATCTTGTACTTGCCCGCCTTGATGTCGCCGAGATGGGTCTCCAGCTCCCCCTTGCGGCGGGTGTTGTCCCGGTCGATGCGCACAACCGGATATTGCGGGAACACAGTGGTAAGCAGCTGTTCCAGCTGTTCGGTGCCCACTCCCGATCCGATCAGCTCGTTGCTGCCGCACTCGGGGCAGTGGTGGGGCAGCGGGCGCACGCTGTCACAGTGGTGGCAGTGCAGCCGTCGTCCGGCCTGATGCCAGGTGTACCAGGCATCGCAACGCTCACAGGCGGCGCTCCAGCCACACTGGTGGCAAATCAGAGCCGGGGCATAGCCACGGCGGTTGAGAAACAGCATCACCTGATTGCCCGCCGCCAGATGCTCTGCCATCAGCTGCTCCAGCTGGGGAGAGAGCCCGGCCTGCAGCCGCACGCTCTTGATATCCAGGATCACCTGACGGGCGGTCTGGGCGTTACCGGCGCGACGGGTCAGGGTGAGGTGGTGATACTTGCCGCTGCGGGCATTGTGCAGCGTCTCCAGCGACGGAGTGGCCGAACCAAGCAGGATGGGAATACCTGCGCGATGAGCCCGCATCACCGCCAGATCCCGCGCATGGTAGCGAAAACCGTCCTGCTGCTTGAAGGAGCCGTCGTGCTCCTCGTCGATGATGATGATGCCGAGGTTGTAAAACGGGGTGAACACCGCAGAGCGGGTGCCGATCAGGATGGCGGCGCCACCGTCGCGGCAAGCGAGCCAGGCATCGAGCCGCTCCCGGTCGTTCATGGCGGAGTTCATCGCAACCACCGGCACGTTGAAGCGGCGCCGGAAGCGGTTGATGGTCTGCGGGGTGAGACCGATCTCCGGCACCATCACCAGCGCCTGCTTGCCCGCCTTGAGCAACGGCTCGAGGATGCTCAGGTAGACCTCGGTCTTGCCGGAGCCGGTGATGCCATCGAGCAGGAAGGCACCGAACTTGTCGCTCTGGCTGGTTACGGCGGAGACAGCCAGCGCCTGCTCACCGTTGAGGCGCAGCCCCTCCCCCGGCTCGAAACGGGATGCCCAGTCGCCGTCGTGGCTCGGCTCCAGCGAGCGCCTCTCCAGCAAGCCTTTCTTCTCCAGCGCGGTGAGAGCGGCGCTCTGGATCTCCTCCTGCTTGAGGGCAGATGGCGTCTGTGGCCCCTTGCGCAGCAAGGCAAGCGCCTGCTGCTGCTTGGCCGCCCGCTTGAGCTCGTTAAGGTCGATGGCCATCCCCGCCTCGGTGGCAAACCAGAACTCCAGCTCCCGATAGGCGGCAGGCTCCCCCTTGCGCACCAGCACCGGCAGGGCATGAGGCAACACCTCCCCCAGCGGATGCTGGTAATAGCTGGCGCTCCAGTTCATCAGCGCCAGAATATCCGGCCCCAGCACGGGGGTGCTATCAAGCACGCGTTTGATCGGCTTGAGCTTGTTGCGCGGCACCTGGCTGTCGGCCGGATGATCCACCACCAGCCCGACCAGGGTCTGGGGACCAAAGGGGATCTCGACCCGGCAACCGGGGGCAGGTAACGGCAGGGGAGAGAGATAGTCGAAGTGACGGCGTAACGGTACCGGGACAGCGACACGAACCAGATCCAGCATTTGGGAAGAATTCACCAGGGGTTGCCTATTTTTTCTGCGAAGCCACTTGCCTGATCTCAGGCATTTCCTATATTATTCGCAGCCTTTGAAACTGTGTTCAACAATCGTGTGGTGTCCGACGAGAGATCGGATGGCGACACGGCCTATTAATTGAGGTTGTCCATGAAAGCTGGTATCCATCCTGACTACGTAGCCATCACCGCCAAGTGCTCTTGCGGTAACGTCATCAACACTTTCTCTACCATCGGTAAAGATCTGAACCTGGACGTGTGCTCCGAGTGCCACCCGTTCTACACCGGCAAGCAGAAAGAAGTTTCTAGCGGCGGCCGCGTAGACAAGTTCAACAAGCGTTTCGGTGCGATGACCACCAAGAAGTAATTTTACTTCTGAAGAATTCTGAAAAAGGCGCCCATCGGGCGCCTTTTTTACGATCCCTGTTTTACATCCTTCACGTTCCCGCAGCCAGACGCTCTCGCATCTACTGGCCAAATCCTCTGGAACGACGCAAATAGACATACCCCTCACCCGGGCTGCCCCAACGCGACCGCCCTTCGTTGTCATAGGCACGATCCAGCAATCTGACGCTGTCGGGGCCAATCCAGATATGCTGCACCAGAGTACTGGCACCACCAAAATCGGTGGAGCAGTGGCCCACCCGAGTGTGACCGGCATACTCGCCGGACGGGGTGCGGGTCAGCCAGATCTCGCAACCGTGGCGCAAGGAGAGCTGCTGCGGGGTCAGGCTGTCGAGCAGGGAGGGATCGTGCCAGGCACCGGCAAAATCGGTGGCCCGGGGCATGGTCAGTTCGGCCATCAGGATCCGTCCATCAGGGGCGGGGGAGAAGCGGTAGATACGCTGGCGAAACGGGCGGATGGAGCGCAGGCTCAGGTACTGTTCGGCATAAACCCAGCGATAGCCCTGATAGCCAGGCCAGATCTCCATCAGCCGCAGCTCGGCACTGGTGAAACGGCTGTCGTAACTGGCCTGCTCCCGGCTCGTAAAGGCCCCGTTGAACCAGCTGAGCAGCGGCTCCATGCCTGGCTTGAGTGGGGTAGCCTGGGGTGCCGGGCCTGCCAGCACCAGACAGGTGCAGAACAGCCCGAATACGGCCACCAGCAACTTTGCCATCGAATCCTTCCGAATCATCATAGTGGCGGCGATTATATGAGCGAATGCCCCCAATAACAGCCATTACGATCAAATCATTGCCACTCTGATGTGAAAACCTCGCAAAGATGTCAGTCCGGTCACTAAACCCGGTATTTCGCCACCGCCTGATTCAACAGTTGCGCCTGCTTGTTGAGCCCATCACTGGATTTGGCATTTTCCTCCGCCATGGTGCTGGACTCCTGGGCAATGTCGCGGATGTTGTTGACGTTGCGGTTCACCTCGTTGGCCACCAGACTCTGCTGCTCGATGGCCGCCGCGATCTGGGTGCTCATGTCCATGATGTGGGTGACATCCTGGGTGATCTGTCCCAACAGCTCCCCTGCGGTGCTGGCCTGCTCCGAACTGCGGTTGCCCTGCTCGCGGCAGGTCGCCATCATCTCGACGATGCTGCCGGTCTGCTTTTGCAGGGAGCTGATGATGCCGGCGATCTCCTGGGTCGATTTCTGGGTGCGAATGGCGAGGCTGCGCACTTCGTCGGCCACCACCGCAAAGCCACGGCCCTGATCCCCCGCCCGCGCCGCTTCGATGGCCGCATTGAGCGCCAGCAGATTGGTCTGCTCGGCAATCCCCCTGATCACATCCAGCACCGAGCCGATGGTCTCGCTCTCTTTTTGCAGTTGTCCCACCTCCCTGGACGAGCTCTCCAGATTGCCCGCCAGCGAGCGGATCTGGCTGACCGTATTTTCGACTGCGGTGCGCCCCTCCATCGCCTTGTTGTTGGTGGTCTGGGCATTGTTGGCGGCCTGTTCGGTATTGCGGGCGATCTCTTCGATGGTGGATCCCATCTCGGTGGAGGCGGTCGCCACCATGTCGGTCTCCTGCAACTGGCGCGCCGCCCCCTCGCTGGTGCGCTGGACGTTGGCCGAGAGGTGATCGGCGGCCTCCGTCAGGGTATGAACACTCTGCTTCACATCGCCGATCAGGGTGCGGAACCCGCCCAGCATCACGTCCAGATTACCCGCCAGCTGGGCCATTTCATCAGCCCCTTTCAACTCGATTTTCAGCCGCAGGTCATTATCCTGACGAATGCGATTGACCGTCTCGTTCACCCGGGTGATGGGGCGGTCGATGCTGCGGCCGAGCAGCACACTCATGATGCCGATCAGCACGATAATCACCCCGCCACAGACCAGCATCAGGCTGTTGAGGCGAGCGGTCTGCCGCTCCAGTTCATCGACAATGTGCTGGTCAACGGTCGCAAACCCCTGCTCGGTTTGATGCACCAGATCCCGCATCTGGTTGCGCAGCCCCTCACCCTCTTTCAGACCCAGCACCTGCATCCCCTGCACCAGGGCGACAAAGTCCTGCCGGTATTGCTTGCTGGCCTGCTCCAGCTTGCCGCGATCCGCCTCCGGCAGAGCGGCAAGGCTATCCTGAAAGCTCTTGTGCAAGGTCTCGAAGCGATCCAGATACTGGATGTCGGAGCGCAACATGAAGTCCTTCTCCGCCCGCCTCAGCTGCAACATGGTGATGAGCAGCCCCTGCTGATCCAGCTGCTTGAGGCCATCTTCCACCTCATGCACTGCGGCCCGCAATTTGCCATAGAGACCATCTTCCGGCCCCAGCCCTATCTTCTGCTGCTGAGCGACCAGGGCGCTGAAGGCGCTGCCATAGGCCCCCATCTGCTGATCCAGCCGGGTCAGCTCACCATGCACCACGCTGATATTGTCATCGGCACTCAGAGTGCGGTTGAGCGTATGGAAACTCGCCAGCACTTTATTGAACTGATCGACGAAGGTCATCTCCTTGCGGATCACAAAATCCTTCTCGGCACGCCGCAGATTAAGCATGGCGATCTCCAACTGATCCACATTGCGCTGGGCATCGGCCAGATGGCGACTGACCTGACTGGAGTAGAGAAACAGGCCGCTCAGTACCAGCATGGCAATCGCCACCAGCACGGTATTCAGGATCAATTTATGACGTATCAGCACGATGGACCTCTCGCAAACCAGGCAATGGACTGCATTGAGCTTATGCAGAAAAGCGGCGACGGGTGATTTGTGCAAGGAATATTCATTGAAATGCCACACCCACTCCTTATACTGGTTGCACCTGTTTCCAGCCGTGGATTTGACACTATGGAATACAACACTTCAGAATTGTGCGACATCTATCAGGACATGGTGGATGTACTCGAACCCATGCTCTGCTCCTTCGGCGGCCGCGCCTCTTTCGGCGGCGTCATCACCACAGTCAAATGCTTCGAATCAAATGGCCTGATCCGTGAACTCGTCAAAGAGAACGGACTGGGGCGCGTGTTGCTGATCGATGGCGGTGGCTCCATGCGCCGCGCCCTGATCGACAGCGACATCGCCACGACAGCGGCCGAGAACGATTGGGAAGGGATTGTCTGCTACGGTTGCGTGCGCGAGGTCGATATTCTGGAAGATCTGGATATCGGCATTCAGGCGCTGGCAGCCATTCCGGTCGGTGCCGACAGCAAGGATGTAGGGGAGACCGATCTGCCGGTCAACTTCGGTGGCGTGACTTTCCTGCCTGACGACCACCTTTACGCCGATACCACAGGGGTGATCCTCTCACCCGAGGCACTCGATATCGAGTAAGCCACAGACAGCGTAACGACGGGAGCCTTGGCTCCCGTTTTTTATGGCTGCAATTTGCTGAAAAAAAACAAAAAAAGAGGGCCAGATAAACTGGCCCTTAACTGGAAGCAATGTGAGCAATGTCGTGCCTTCACAAGAAGTCCATCACGTTGGAACGAATGAAGTCTTTCCCGGAAAACAAGTTAACAATAATCATTCTCATTTAACTAGGCAAGCGCTATTTGCAGAAAGTGCAAAAAAATTGACCACCGCGAAGGGTGGTCAATTTCATCAGGCTTGTCGGGTGGCCGTCTGCAGGCTGGATAATCCGGCCTCGCCCACCAGCTTGCGGCTGAGATAACGCAGCAAGACGCCGTAGAGCGGCACGAACAAACCAAGACTTATCAGTAACTTAAATACGTAATCGACGGTTGCGATCTCGACCCAGTGTTCCGCCATGAAAGGATCTGTGGTGCGCCAGAAGGCCACACTGAAGAAGGCGATGGTATCAACCAGATTACCGAACAGGGTGGATGCCGCCGGGGCAACCCACCAAGCTTTCATCAGTCGCAGTCGGTTGAACACCACCACATCCATGAACTGACCCACCAGATAGGCCATAAAGCTGGCCAGCGCGATGCGTGCCACGAACAGATTGAACTCGGCCAGATTGCCAACACCCTGGAAGCTCCCTTCGAAGAAGAGCACGGAGAGCGCATAGGAGACCGCCAGCGCAGGCAGCATCACGGTCTGGATAATCTTGCGCGCCAGACCGGCACCGAAGATCCGCACCGTCAGGTCAGTCGCCAGGAAGATAAACGGGAAGCTGAACGCACCCCAGGTGGTATGGAAGCCAAACACGGTGATCGGCAGCTGCACCAGATAGTTGCTGCTGGCAATGATCAGGATGTGGAACAACGACAGGCGAACAAGCGCCGTTTGGTACTGCGCAGGGGTCAGATTCATCTTGTGACCTTTTTGGTTAATGGGGTTAGGGAACCCATACCGCCACCATTGGCGATAATCGAGGGGCGATATTATACGCCCCCAAATCGATAGTTCAATCTTTATGCGATGATATGCGCCCGGATTGGCCAGCCGCAGAGCAGGCCTCGCGGGCGATGGTTACTCCTTGTGTTGCCTGGCGAGCCAGAGCAACACCTCCCGATCCGCCGGGCGTACCGCCTCCAGCCAGCAACCGCTGTAGTGTTCATACTCCAGCCGGAACTGGCTCCCTTCAAACGTCAGCAACCAGCTATGGCGGTCGGCCCCCGCATCCTGCTCGAGCGGTTGCAGCTCCCACTCTCGCAGCAAGGCCTGCGCCAACACTGGAAACGTGTCCCAGTCGAGCGCCGGGCAATCCAGCGTCACCACGGCGGCTTCGTTATCTACCTGTTTGATCTGCCAACTCATTCCCTGTCTCTCAGCTGCTGCAGGATAGCTCGCCACCGCAATACCATGCTGGTACCGGAGTAGCGAGATCCTCATATTCGGGTTGTTCATCATAGGGGCGCTGCAGGGCGGTGAACAACCGCTCGAACGGCTGCATATCCCCTGCATCGGCGGCATCGATCACCTGCTGGGCCAGCGCATTGCGCAGCACATACTTGGGATTGATGGCATCCATCTGCGCCTTGCGCACGGCATCCTCGCTTCCTTCGCGCACCAACCGCGCCCGATAGCGCTCCAGCCACGCCTGCCAACCCCGCGGATCAGGCAACAGGGCCAGCAGATACGCGGGCCACGCCCCCTCTTGCGTTACCTCACCGAGACGGCGCAGGAACAGGTGGTAATCCACCTTGTTAGCCGCCAGCAGCCGGAACAGCTCGCGGAACAGCGCCGGATCATCCTCCTCCCACACCGCCAGCCCGAGTTTGGCCCGCATCAGTTCGGAATAGTGCAGCATCAGCTGCTGCTCGTACTGGGCCAACGCCGCAGCCAGCGCATCACCGTCGACATGCCCCGCCAGCGCCTGCGCCAGCTTTTGCAGATTCCAGTAACCGACCGCGGGCTGCTGATCCAGCGCGTAACGACCCGCCGGATCCGAGTGATTGCAGACAAAATCGGGCACGTAGGCATCGATAAAGCCATAGGGGCCGTAATCCAGCGTCAGGCCGAGCAGCGACATGTTGTCGGTGTTCATCACCCCGTGACAGAAGCCCGCCGCCTGCCATTTGGCAATCAGCCGCGCGGTGCGACGCACTACCTCGGCAAACAGTTCGGCGCCATTCTCCTGCTCGGGGAAGTGGTGGCGCAGTAGATAATCGATGAGCGGCGGGATCTTCTCCCCCTGCCCGCTCCAAGCGAAATACTCGATATGACCAAAGCGCAGATGGCTGGGAGCGGTTCGCAGCACGGTCGCCCCCGTCTCCACCTGTTCCCGGTAAACGGGCTCACTGCTCCCCACCAGCACCAGCGCCCGGGTGGTGGGTATGCCAAGGGCATGGAGCGCTTCGGAGGCGAGATACTCGCGAATGCTGGAGCGGAGCAAGGCGCGGCCATCGCCAAAACGGGAGAACGGCGTTTTACCCGCCCCCTTCAGATGGAGATCCCAGCGGCTGCCATCCGGCGCCAGCTGCTCACCCAATAGCAGCGCCCGACCATCCCCGAGCCTAGGGCTGTAACCCCCGAACTGATGGCCGGCATAGACCTGCGCTACCGGCTGCATACCGGGCAGCACTTTTCCCTCGCCACAGCAGGCGATCCAGTCAGGCTCGCTGACGCCTCCCAGCCCCAACTCGGCCAGCAAAGCCCGGTTGAGATGAAGCAACCGGGGTTGCTGCAGCGGCTGGGGGACCACAGACTCACAAGCCCAGGGCAACTCGGTCGCAAAAGTGTTGATCAGCTTCATGGTTGTGCCATTCGTCCCTGCGTATGCTCGTGTCACTCTTTATACTGCCGTCAGCCACGCTTGTGCTCACTGGCAACCATCATTTTTCAATTCAAGGAGAGGAAGATGCAAAAATGGGTATATGCCCTGCCCTTGCTGGCACTGGCGTGGGGTCATCAGGCCAAGGCTGCCGATATCGAAGCCGGCAAAGCCAAGGCAGCGGTCTGCGCCGCCTGTCACGGCGTGGAAGGCAAGGCGATGATCCCCAACTATCCCCATCTGGCGGGTCAGAATGCCGCCTATCTGGTGAAACAGTTGAAAGCGTTCAAGGATGGCACCCGCAAAGAGCCCTTGATGGACCCCTTCATGGCACCGCTGACCGAGGCGGATATCGACAATCTGGCGTCCTTCTACGCCAGCCTGAAATAACCTCGCGCCTGATTCGCACTCATCCAGAGCCGCGTCTGCTGTGGTCGATTACGCTTCGCTAATCGACCCTACCGGCGGCAGTAGTCGATGATAAGGTCCATAAAGGCTTCGCCGAAGCGTTCCAGCTTGCGGTGGCCGACGCCGTTGATGGCCAGCATCTCGTCTTCGGTCATCGGCATCAGCTGGGCCATCTCCACCAGGGTCGCATCGTTGAACACCACGTAGGGCGGCACCTCTTCGTCCTCGGCAATCTGCTTGCGCAAGCCGCGCAGCTCCTTGAACAACCGCTTGTCGTAGTTGGCGTTGTCGAGCAAGCCGTTGCGCTTCTCCTTGCGGCTGGAGATGGGCTGCAAGCGGGGTACGGCCAACTCCAGCTTCACCTCGCCGCGCAGCACCGGGCGGGCCGCCTCGGTCAGCTGCAACACCAGATTGCGAGTGATGTTCTGGGTCAGCAGCCCCTTGTGGATCAGCTGGCGGATCACGCTCATCCAGTATTCGTGGCTCTGATCCTTGCCGATGCCATAGGTCGACAGCTTGTCGTGACCATGATCCTTGATGCGCTGGTTGAGCGAGCCGCGCAGCACCTCCACCACATAGCCCACCCCGAAATTCTGCCCCACCCGCCAGACGCAGGAGAGCGCCTTCTGGGCATCTTCGGTGCCATCATAACTTTTGGGCGGATCGAGGCAGATATCGCAGTTGCCGCACGGCTTGTCGTTGTACTCGCCAAAATAGTTGAGCAGCACCTGACGGCGGCAGGTCTGCGCCTCGGCAAAAGCCGCCATCACGTTGAGCTTGTACTGCTCCACCTGCAACTGCTGGGGGTTCTCGATGTTGTCGAGCAGACGGCGCACCCGGCCAATATCGGCAGGATCGTACAGCAGCAACGCCTCGGCAGGGGTGCCATCACGACCGGCGCGACCGGTCTCCTGATAGTAGGATTCGATGTTCTTCGGAATGTCGTAGTGCACCACGAAGCGCACGTTGGGCTTGTCGATGCCCATGCCAAACGCCACCGTTGCCACCACGATCTCGACATCATCCTTGAGGAAGGCATCCTGGGTCTGCTGGCGCTGCTCGAGCGGCAGCCCCGCATGATAGGGCGCCGCCTTGCAACCGTGGCGGGATAGCCGCTCGGCCACCTCCTCCACCCGATTACGGCTGGAGCAGTAGACGATGCCGCAGTTGCCCTTCTGGCTCTGCACGTAACGCAGCAGCTGCTCCGCCGCCTTGAACTTCTCCACCAGGCTGTAGCGGATATTGGGTCTGTCAAAGCTGGCTGTGTGAATAAAGGGATCGTTGAGTTCCAACCGGTGCAGCATGTCGCTGCGGGTCGCCTCGTCGGCGGTGGCGGTGAGCGCCACCACAGGCACCTGCGGGAACCACTGCTTGAGCCGCCCCAGCGCCGCGTACTCAGGCCGGAAGTCGTGGCCCCACTGGGAAACGCAGTGCGCCTCGTCGATGGCGAACAGCCCGAGCGGCAGCTCGGCCAGCCGGTCCATGAACTCGTGCTGCAGCAAGCGCTCGGGGGAGACATAGACCAGCTTGATCTCGCCGCGACGCATGGCGGCGAAGTTCTGGATCATCTCCTCCCGGCTCAGGGCCGAGTTGATGTAGACCGCCGCCACACCGTTCGCGCGCAAGCTGTCGACCTGATCCTTCATCAGCGAAATAAGGGGAGAGACCACCACACCGAGCCCGGGCCGCAGCAGTGCCGGGATCTGGTAGCAGAGCGACTTGCCACCACCGGTGGGCTTAAGCACCAGCGCATCGCGCCCAGCTACGATCTGCTCGATGATCTCGAGCTGCCCCGGCCGAAACTGCTGATAGCCGAAGACCGCCTGCAGCAGGGCAAGCGGACTCTCTGGCTGAGGATCTGGCAGGGTTTCGGCAATCGCGGTCATGGGCTCTCCTTTGGGGTCGCCATTCTAAAGCAGCCGCCGCCCACAATAAACCTGCCATTGCGACTGTTAAGGAAGTGTTGCAGACTGGCTGGAGTTTTTACTCGGCTTTGATGACAAGGATTGGGATCAGAGAATGAAACAGATGCTCAAGAAGATGGCGCTCAGTGGCATTGCCAACCTGTTTGCCGAGAAGATGCCGTTCAACAAGCTGATCGGCATGCAGGTGACCCACTACGACTTCGACAAGGTGGAACTGCGCATCAAGATGGACGAGAAGCTGATCGGCAACCCTTTCCACAACATCCTGCACGGCGGCGTCACCGCCACGCTGCTCGATGTAGCGGGCGGCATGATAGTCGCCGCCTCCTGCATCGACGAGCTGGAGGAGTTCTCCCCCAGCTATCTCAAGGAGCGTTTCGCCCGCCTCGGCACCATCGATCTGCGAGTGGACTACCTGCGCCCGGGGCGCGGCAACGAGTTTATCGCCACCGCCCACATCATCCGGGCTGGCAGCAAGGTGGCCGTCGCCCGGATGGAGCTGCACAACGAAGAGGGCACCCACATCGCCTTCGGCACCGGCACCTATCTGGTGGGTTGAACCAAGTTAGTGCATAAAAACCTCGCTGCTAATCCACTTTTAATCATTAGATTCCTTACCCCCTCTGGCCGAACAAGGTCCATACTGATAGTCGGGATTGTGTGCAGAGGGAGGATTGCAGGCGATGAGTGCGAAACTGGCCATCAAACCATCCAGAGCCTTGTTGACACAGCTCGAGTCCATGCTCGACGAGGTGCAGACACCCGAGTGTCGCCACTGGTTGGAACAGGAGCTTGAGGGGTATTCTCTCTCCTCACCCCTGCCTTGGTATCGCATCGTTCCCTGTCGGCAACGCGGTCACTTTCTGGATCTGAAAACGGGAAAATATTTGACCTGTCACATCAACAGTCAAACGCTATGCCAACGCGATCTGGCCCAAATTCAGTTCATTTATGCCCGTGAACCCGCCGCCCACTATTTGCTGCAACGCAATTCCGGTATTGAACCCTGGCCAGAACAGCTGCTGGAAGATTATCAGGAGCAGTTGATCCCCGGCCATCTATGCCTGCAAGCCTGGCATGAGCCCGTTATTTCATTACGTGCACAACTGATGGAGGGAATAGAACATTTCATTAGTGAGTACCCCAAGCACGCGGCCTTGCTGCCTCAACACAGTTTCAAGGCTTTGCGGCATCAGCACTGGCATATCTGAGTAAGCGCCTGGCGCGCAAGGAGGGCACCATAGACAAGACCCATAGCGAGATTGCCACAATCTAGAGTGCCGGAGTCAGGATTAGACTCCACCGATGGGCCACCGAGCGGTGGCCCTTTTAATTTCCGCAGTAGCCTCACTATCGACAGTCCCGCTCACCATACACACCACCTGCTTATACCCAACCTTTACCCGCCCTTCCCATATTCCACCGACTTATCGCCCCTCTATCCCCTCCCGACCGGAATAAAAGTGGGTTGCCATCACAAGCTGAAAACCGATAGCGGATAGCGGATAGCGGATAGCGGATAGCGGATAGCGGATAGCGGATAGCGGATAGCGGATAGCGGATAGCGGATAGCGGATAGCGGATAGCGGATAGCGGATAGCGGATAGCGGATAGCGGATAGGCAAAGTGTGGCGCCGCGCGCCGTGAACCCGCAACCCTAACAAGCAATAATTGCCCGTTGAATCTTGGGCTATCGGCAGGTCGGCAGGTCGGCAGGTCGGCAGGTCGGCAGGTCGGCAGGTCGGCAGGTCGGCAGGTCGGCAGGTCGGCAGGTCGGCAGGTCGGCAGGTCGGCAGGTCGGCAGAGAAAAGAGTAACTCGCGGCGGAAAGCCAATGCAAAAAGGCCGCTCTATTGAGCGGCCTTTTCAAATTTGGTCGGTGTGAGAGGATTCGAACCTCCGACCCCTTCGTCCCGAACGAAGTGCGCTACCAAGCTGCGCTACACACCGATGTCTGCGGGACGGGAATTTACCGAAAGCCCAGACCCGACACAAGCCTTTTTTGCGTTTGG
This sequence comes from Aeromonas allosaccharophila, assembly GCF_016026615.1. NCBI lineage: Bacteria > Pseudomonadati > Pseudomonadota > Gammaproteobacteria > Aeromonadales > Aeromonadaceae > Aeromonas > Aeromonas allosaccharophila. The sequence continues at coordinate 3,297,197 of NZ_CP065745.1, forward strand.
CAGGAAAAAAAGTGCCATTTGCTCAACTATTCAGCACTCTTTTCATCCGTTTACCGAGCGGCAGCCAGCTGGTGACATTCCGGCAACCGGCCGTCAGGCCTGGCGCAGGGATGCCGGCCCCAGCAGACGGCGCTGCCAGTCAGCCACAGTGCCATGCTCCAGCCAGTCGGCTGCATGCTGGCGCCAGTTGGGGGAGAGGGCCGGATTCTCCAGCAACAGCAGCAGGTCAGTCTCGTTGCGCACCTGATTGAACAGAATGTCCGCCGTGCGCTTCACCGTCAGCTCTGGGTAAGGCCTGTCCACCAACTCCATGGCCGACTCCAGCGACACCATCCCCTCCTCCAGCACCCGCAGCAGCCAGCCACAACGGCCATTCAGTTGCATCACCTGCGACATCTGGCCATAGCCAAAGCGCTGGTTGAGCTTGAAACAGGGGGATCTTGGCTGACTTATCTGGATCAGCGCCTCACCGAGTCGATAGACATCGCCAATGCAGGCTTGCGCCTCGGTCAGCCCGATACCGGAGAGGTTCTCGCCAAAGGCGGCAGGTTGCCACGGGGTGCGTGGTGCAGAAAGCCCCAGCGCGGTTTGCCAGGTCTGCCACCAGAGGTAGTGGTCGGCCGGATAGTAGTGGAGCGCCCGATCCGGGCCACCGTGGTGGCGCTGGTCACACTGTTCATCCCCTTCCAGACCGGCAAAGGCACAGCGAACTGGCGCAGAGATCGGTTGCTTGTGAATGGCGCTGATGAGGCCGGGCACCAGCTCGGTGCCACGACCGCTAAAAAGGGAGATCCGCATACTCATCCTCCAGATTGACGAGAGTAGGCGGATCTTAGCATGCCGTCAGACCACGGCCTGCATCTGGGTGGTCATGGCGATCTCGGCGCGACGGCGCTTCTCCGCCCTGGCCATCAGATACCAGCTACCGAAGGTAAAGAGCGATACCGACAGCAGGATCAGGCTGGCCACCGCGTTGATCTCGGGTTTCACCCCGAGTCGCACCGCCGAGAAGACCTCCATCGGCAGCGTGGTGGAGCCAGGGCCGGAGACGAAGCTCGCCAGCACCAGATCATCCAGCGACAGGGCGAACGACATCATGCCGCCTGCCGCCAGCGAGGGGGCGATCATCGGGATGGTGATCAGGAAGAACACCTTCCACGGCTTGGCGCCGAGATCCATCGCCGCCTCCTCGATGGAGAGATCCAGCTCCCGCAACCGCGCTGACACCACGATCGCCACGTAGGCGGTACAGAAGGTGGTGTGCGCGATCCAGATGGTCAGCATGCCCCGCTCGGCTGGCCAGCCCACTAGCTGAGCCATCGCCACGAACAGCAGCAGCAGTGACAGACCGGTGATCACCTCGGGCATCACCAGCGGCGCCGTCACCATGCCGCCGAACAGGGTGCGACCACGGAAGTGGGGAATACGGGTCAGCACGAAGGCTGCCACCGTCCCCAGCGCCACTGCGGCGATGGCGGTGTAGAAGGCGATCTCCAGCGAGCGGAACACAGACCCGATCAGCTGCTTGTTATCGAGCAGGCCGAAGTACCACTTGAGCGACCAGCCACCCCACACCGTCACCAGCTTGGAGGCGTTGAAGGAGTAGATCACCATGATGACCATGGGCAGGTAGATAAACAGCAACCCCAGCCAGAGCATCAGTTTGGCAAAACCGAAACGCTTCATCATGCCTTGTCCTCCAGCGCTCTGAACTGGTTACGGTTGCAGCAGCTGGATACGGGATTGAACAACGCTGTTTTCATCATGCTTTGCCCTCCAGCTCTTTGGCCTGGTTACGGTTGAAGAGGATGATCGGAATGATCAGCACCGCCAGCATCACCACCGCCAGCGCAGAGGCGACCGGCCAGTCACGGTTGTTGAAGAACTCCTGCCACAGCACCTTACCGATCATCAGGGTCTCCGGGCCGCCCAGCATTTCGGGGATAACGAACTCCCCCACTACCGGAATGAACACCAGCATGCAGCCAGCGATAATGCCGTTCTTGGAGAGCGGCACCGTGATCCGCCAGAAGCGGGTCAGGTTGCGGGCACCGAGATCGGAGGCCGCCTCCAGCAGACTCTGGTCATGCTTGACCAGATTGGCGTAGAGCGGCAGCACCATAAACGGCAGGTAGGAGTAAACGATACCGATATAGACCGCCAGGTTGGTGTTGAGGATCTGCAGCGGCTCGTCGATCACCCCTATCCCCAGCAAGACGCTGTTGAGCAGGCCGTTGTTGCTGAGGATCCCCATCCACGCATAGACCCGGATCAGGATGGCGGTCCAGGTCGGCATCATGATCAGCAGCAGCAGCACGGTCTGGGTCTCCTTGTTGGCCCGTGCGATGGAGTAGGCCATCGGATAGCCAATCAGCAGGCAGAGCAGGGTGCTGATGAAGGCCATCTTGAGGGAGCCCAGATAGGCCGCAATATAGAGCTCATCCTCCTGCAGCAGCAGGTAGTTGCCCATGTTGAGCAGGATGGTGAGCTGATTGTCGGCCCAGCTCACCACGTCGGTGTAGGGCGGGATCGCCACATCCGCTTCCGCAAAACTGATCTTCACCACGATGACGAAGGGCAGCAGGAAGAAGAGGAACAGCCAGAAGAAGGGGATGCCAATCACCAACCGGCGCCCCCCGACCCGCTTCAGTCGTTGCAAGAACTTCATGATTGCAGCACCACGCCGCTGTCATCTTCCCAGTAGAGGAACACCTGGTCATCCCAGGTTGGCCGCTTGCCGTGGCGTTCGGCATTGGCGATGAAAGCCTGAACGATTTTGCCCGAGGGCAGCTGGATGTGATAAACCGAGTGACCGCCCAGATAGGCGATGTCATAGACCTCGCCCTTGGTCCAGTTGAAGTCCGGGTGCTCGATCTCCTCCGGCTTTTGCAGACTCATCAGCAGCTTTTCTGGCCGCAGGGCATAAGTCACCTTCTTGTTCTCGGCACGGGAGCTGATGCCGTGGCCCACATAGATGGGCTGCTCCAGATCGGCGCAGGCGATGGTGGCGTGGTCCTGCTCATCCTCCACCAGCAGGCCATCGAACAGGTTGACGTTGCCGATGAACTCGCACACCAGCCGGCTGGCCGGAGTTTCGTAGATATCCATCGGGCTGCCGATCTGCTCGATGCAACCCAGGTGCATGATGGCGATCCGCTCCGCCATGGTCATGGCCTCTTCCTGATCGTGGGTCACCATGACGCAGGTCACCCCGACCCGCTCGATGATCTCTACCAGCTCCAGCTGCATCTTGGAGCGCAGCTTCTTGTCGAGCGCCCCCATGGGTTCATCGAGCAGCAACAACTTGGGACGCTTGGCCAGCGAACGGGCCAGCGCTACCCGCTGGCGTTGACCACCGGAGAGCTGGTGCGGCTTGCGACGGGCATACTGGGTCATCTGCACCAGCTTGAGCATCTCCTCCACCCGGGCATCGACCTCCGCCTTGGGCAGGCCATCCTGCTTGAGGCCGAAGGCAATGTTCTGCGCCACCGTCATATGGGGGAACAGGGCGTAGGACTGGAACATCATGTTGATGGGGCGCTCGTAAGGCGGCATGTCGGTGATATCGACCCCGTCGAGGAACAGCCGCCCCTCGGTCGGGCGCTCGAAACCGGCCAGCATCCGCAGCAGGGTCGATTTGCCGGAGCCGGAACCGCCGAGCAGGGCGAAAATCTCGCCCTTGTGGATATTGAGAGATACGTTATCGACCGCCAGCGTTTCGTCGAACTGCTTGCTTACCCGATCAATCTTCACCAGCACTTCTTTGCGCTGCTGACTGCCCTCGAGGGCTTTCTTGTAGGCACTGGAGGCTATCGCCATTACCAAACTCCCCAACGTGATACCGACCTCGCGGCCGATTCATAAAAGCGATTTGGCGCCCCCGAAGGGCACCAAGGTTAGGTTCCGGACTTGATCTTGTTCCAACTCCGGGTCATCAGCCGCATCACTGCGCGAGGGTGTGTCTGCGACACATAAAGCCTCGCCAGCACCGGCTGTGGTGGATAAACAGACTCGTCGTCACGCACTTTTTCATCCATAAACGCTGCCGCTTTGGCATTGGGATTGGCATAGCCCACATAGTTGCTGACCTTGGCAATCACTTCGGGCTGCAGGACGTAGTTGATGAGGGCGTGCGCCTCTTTGACATTGGTGGCATCAGCCGGAATCGCCATCATGTCGAACCAGAGATTGCCCCCCTCTTTCGGAATGCTGTAGGCAATCTTCACCCCCTTGCCAGCCTCATCGGCGCGGGCAGCGGCCTGCAGGATGTCGCCGGAAAAACCGGCTGCCACGCAGATATCGCCATTGGCGAGATCGCCGATGTATTTGGAGGAGTGAAAGTAGGTCACATAGGGCCGCACCTTGAGCAGCAGCGCCTCGGCCTGTTTGATATCAGCCTGTTCGTGGCTGTTTGGATCGAGTCCGAGGTAGTTGAGGGCAGCAGGGATCATCTCGTCGGCAGAGTCGAGGAAAGCGACGCCGCAGCGCGAGAGTTTCGCCATGTTTTCCGGTTCGAAGATGGCCGCCCAGGAGTCAATCTTGTCGACCCCCAGCACCGCCTTGATTTTGTCGACGTTGTAGCCGATGCCGTTGGTTCCCCACAGATAGGGCACCGCGTATTGATGACCCGGATCCACCTTGTCGAGCTGCTTGAGCAGTACGGGATCCAGATTGGCCATATTGGGTAGCAGGGATTTGTCCAGCTTCTGGAACGCTCCCGCCTCTATCTGTTTGGCCAGGAAATTATTGGAAGGCACCACCAAATCGTAACCGGTCCGCCCCGTCAGCAACTTGCCTTCCAGGGTTTCGTTGGAGTCAAACACGTCATAGACGGTCTTGATCCCGGTCGCCTGCTGGAAATCGCTGAGGGTGGTCTCGCCGATATAGTCTGACCAGTTGTAGAAGTGCAGCTCTGGCGCAGCCTGAGCCACATTCGCCAATCCCATGGTCAGCGCTATGGTTAGCAATTTGGTTGTCTTCACGGTGTCAGTTCTCCTGTTGCAGTGGTTGACCGTCTGCGCATCCATTCGCGCGGCCCATCCGGATGGATGGCATCACTACCCTCCCGGCCGAACTGCGGACCGGGAGGGGTATTCGTTACTTACTTGCCGGACTTGATTTTGGTCCAGCTGCGAGTCATCACTCGCTGCACCTTGGCCGGCAGATCCGGGAAGGTGTAGATCTTCTGCAAGGTTGCCGCATCGGGGTAGATACCCGGATCGGTGCGGATCGCCTCATCCACCAGCGGGGTTGCCGCCTTGTTGCCGTTCGGGAACTGCACCACGTTGGTGATACTGGCGATCACCTCGGGCTTCATCAGATAGTTGATGAAGGTGTGGGCGGCCTCGACGTTCTTGGCATCTGCCGGAATGGCGATCATGTCAAAGAAGCTGCCCGCCCCCTCTTTCGGAATGGTGTAGGTCAGCGCCACGCCATTGTTGGCCTCGGCTGCCCGCGCCTTGGACTGCTGCAAGTCACCGGAGTAACCGACCGCGACGCAAAGGTTGCCGTTGGCCAGATCCGAGATGTACTTGGAGGAGTGGAAATAGGCGGTATAGGGGCGAATGGAGAGGAACAGCTCCTCTGCCTTCTTCAGCTCGGCCGGTTTCTGGCTATCCGGCTTGAAGCCCAGGTATTGCAGGGCGGCCGGCAGCATTTCGGTCGGTGAATCGAGGAAGGAGACGCCACACTCTTTCAGCTTGGCCATGTTCTCCGGCTTGAACACCAGATCCCATGAGTTGACCGGGGCATCGGCCCCCAGCACGGCCTTCACCTTCTCGGCGTTGTAGGCATAGCCGATGGTGCCCCACAGATAGGGAATGGAGTACTGGTTGCCCGGATCGCTCGGCTCGAGCGCCTTGAGCAGGCCGGTATCCATATTTTGCCAGTTGGAGAGCTTGGACTTGTCCAGCTTCTGGAACACGCCCGCCTTGATCTGTTTGGCCAGGAAGGGGTTGGATGGCACCACGATGTCGTAGCCCGAGCTACCCGCCAGCAATTTGGCTTCCAGCACCTCGTTGCTGTCGAATACGTCATACACCACCTTGATGCCCGTCTCCTTCTGGAAGTTATCCAGGGTATCCGGCGCGATATAGTCGCTCCAGTTGTAGACGTGCAGCACCTTCTCTTCAGCCATTGCTCCGGCACTTGCCATGACCAGAGCCACAGAGGCAGCGATCACTCCTGTTTTGAAAGACATCATCCTTGTCTCCTAAGCAAATTGTATGCGCATGCCAACCTGCCCGACTCACCTCAACCTTTCAGCTTTTCGGCTGTCAGATCCAGACTGCGCCTGGCCAGATCGACCAATTCATCAACCTGTTCCTCGGTGATCACCAAGGGGGGCGATATGATCATGGTATCGCCTACCGCTCTCATCACCAAGCCATTGTTAAAGCAGAACTCCCGACAGGTCATCCCCGCATTTGCGTGTGCCGGAAAACGCTGGTTGGTCTGTTTGTCCTGCACAATTTCCAGCGCGGCCACCAGCCCGCGGCCACGGGTTTCCCCCACCAGCGGATGATCGGCCAGCTCGGCCCAGCGGCGCTGCAAATAGGGGCCGATGGCATCATGCACTCGCTTAACTATGCTCTCTTTCTGCATAAGCTGGATATTGGCCACCGCCACGGCGCAGGAGACCGGATGGCCCGAGTAGGTGAAGCCGTGGTTGAACTCGCCCCCCTCCTCCACCAGCCCCTTGGCGACCCGGTCGCTCACCATGACGGCGCCGAGCGGCAGGTAACCGGAGGTGATCCCCTTGGCCAGACACATCAGATCCGGCTTGATGCCAAACCCTTCGCTGGCAAACCAGTGGCCGGTACGGCCAAACCCGCAGATCACCTCGTCGGCGATCAGCAGAATGCCGTAGTGATCGCAGATGCGCTGGATCTCCGGCCAGTAGCTGTCAGGCGGAATGATGACGCCGCCCGCTCCCTGGATCGGCTCGCCGATAAAGGCGGCCACCTTGTCCACCCCCAGTTCCAGAATCTTCTGCTCCAGCTGACGGGCCCGCTCCAGCCCGAACTCATGGGCGCTCATCCCCTGCCCCTCACCAAAGTGATAGGGCTGGTCGATGTGCACTATGCCGGGAATGGGCAGGCCACCCTGGGCATGCATCCCCTTCATGCCGCCCAGACTCGCCCCCGCCACGGTAGAGCCGTGGTAGGCGTTGTGACGGCTGATGATCACCTGTTTATCAGGCTGCCCCTTGCTGGCCCAGTAGTGGCGCACCATCCGCAGCACGGTGTCGTTGCACTCGGAGCCGGAGCCGGTGAAGAAGACGTGGTTGAGGTGAGACGGCGTGACTTCGGCCAGCAGGGTCGCCAGCTCGATCACCGGCGGGTGAGCGGTCTGGAAGAACAGGTTGTAGTAGGGCAACTGCTGCATCTGACGGGTGGCGGCATCCACCAGCTCCTGGCGGCCATAGCCCATATTGACGCACCACAGACCCGCCATGCCATCGAGAATGCGGTGGCCATCGGAATCCTCCAGATAGACGCCGCTGGCTTTGGTAATGATGCGCGAACCCTTCTTGTTCAGGGCCTGAAAGTCGGTAAAGGGGTGCAGGTGGTGGCTGGCATCCAGTTGTTGCCACTCACGGGTTGTCTGCTGCATTTGTTGCTCCTCGGTTCCTTCGATTTAGCAAGATTCAGTCGTCAAATAGTCAGGCTGGTAGTCAGGTGGGCTGGCATGCTCGCAGCCACAACCACTCACAAGTGGCATAGCGCCACCTGACTCGTTTCCGGTGTCTTCGATACAGGGACCGGAGAGGCCAACTCTGGCCTCCCCGTTACAGAGGGATCAGACGTTCAGCAGCAGGAACTCCCGCTCCCAGCGACTGATCACCCCGAAGTAGGTCTCGTACTCTTTGCGTTTGACCGCAACGAAGGCGCGGGTGAAGCGCTCGCCCAGCATCTCCTTGATAGGCTCGCACTGTTCGAGATGGCTCAGTGCCTCCTCCAGCGAGCGGGGCAGGCTGTAGGGCAGGTCATAGGCGCTCGACTTCATCTCCTGCATGGGCTCCAGCTTCTCCATCATGCCGAGATAGCCACAGGCCAGGGTGGCGGCCAGCGCCAGATAGGGGTTGGCATCTGCACCGGCGAAGCGGTTCTCCACCCGGCGCGCACTCGGGTCGGAGAAGGGCACCCGTAGACCGCAGGTGCGGTTCTCTACGCCCCACTGGACGTTGCGCGGCGCGCTCTCGCCAAAGGTGAGACGGCGGTAGGAGTTGACATTGGGGGCCAGCAGGGCGGTCACCGCCGGGGTGTATTTCTGCAGACCCGCGATGAAGTGCATGAACTGTTCGCTGTTGCCGCCGCTCGCGGTACCGAACAGGTTGTGGCCGTTCACATCTTCCAGACTCTGGTGGATATGCATGGCGGAGCCGGGCTCGTCGCTCATCGGCTTGGCCATAAAGGTGGCGTAGATGCCGTGCTTGTGGGCCGCCTCACGCATGGTGCGCTTGAACAGAAACACCTGATCCGCCAGATCGATGGCATCCCCGTGCAGGAAGTTAATCTCCATCTGGGCGGCACCCGACTCGTGGATCAGGGTGTCCACCTCCAGCTCCTGCGCCTCGCAGTAGTCATACATGTCTTCGAAGATGGGGTCGAATTCGTTGACCGCATCGATACTGAACGACTGGCGGGCGGTCTCCGGGCGGCCGTTGCGACCCACCGGCGGCACCAGCGGATAGTCGGGGTCTTCGTTGCGTTTGACCAGATAGAATTCCAGCTCGGGGGCGACCACCGGCTTCCAGCCCTGCTTCTCGTAAAATGACAGAACCCGACGCAGCACGGAGCGCGGCGCGATGTCGATCAGCTTGCCGTTGATGTCAAAACAGTCGTGGATAACCTGCGCGGTGGGCTCCAGCGCCCAGGGGACGAAACGGATGGTGTTGGGGTCGGGATAGAGCTGCATGTCCCGCTCCAGCGGGTCGATCATGCTGTCGTCATCCGGATATTCGCCGGTCACCGTCTGGGTGAAAATCACCTCGGGCAGACGCATGCCCCCTTCGCGCAAAAACTTGTTGGCTGGGATGATCTTGCCCCGGGCGTTGCCGGTGAAATCTGGGAACAGACACTCCACTTCCGTGATGCGATTGCTCTCCATCCAGCCTTTGATACTGTCCATGTTAAACCCCGACTTTACGGTTGCCATTGGCAAGGGTGTCTAATATATGGAACACCCTTGTTATAAAATTGTAATCAACATCACCATAAAAGCCCGCCATCAAGGGCAATGTCAAGCGGGTGTGTTTAAAAAACTATAAATAACGGCGCATATAATGACCAGGTCGGCACCAAATACTAAACACTCAAATCCGGACTCCGCCCGCCGATCCCGCCCTTGCAGAGCATTGCAAAGCCGATGCCAACAGAGGGGGCCGCGGGTGCCGGATCCCGACCCATCCCCCGTCGGAACGGGCCATTTTTTTGCAAAGGCGCACAATCCTTACCCGATTTGCTTTGCTTGGCTGCATTTTTTTGGTACAAGGCCCGCCCTGATTTGCACTCTCTTGCATGAAACAGGTGCAAATCGGGATACAAGGGCTTGGTCTGTAGGCAGACAGCCCCCATAAACAGGGATAATTGGGTTAGTAAACTGACTGGTAGTTAATCGTATGTGTGATTTCATGACTGAAGACCAACTGGCCTTTTACAAGGGGCAGATCGAGCGACAGATCGTCGAGCTCGAAGAGCGCCTGAACTCCCAGGCCAGCCAGGCCATCGCCACCGACACCAACGAGATGGCTGATGAAATTGACCGTGCCAGTATCGAGGAAGCCCGCCGTCTGGAGCTGAACCGCATCGAGCACGACAAACTGCACCTTCGCAAGCTGCGGGGCGCATTGAAGCGCATCAGCGAAGGGGATTTTGGTTACTGCGAATCTTGCGGTGACGAGATCTCCATAAAGCGGCTGCATGCCCGTCCGGAATCCCGTTTCTGCGTCGAATGCCAGAGCACCAAGGAATTTAACGATACCCACGTGTTCCGTCGCGTCGCCTGATTCTTCGAAGAACGTCACCATTCTGGTGCAACAGGCGGTCAGCAAGGCAGAGCCCAACGCTCAAACCTTGCACACCGCCTCGCAACAAGATGGTGACAAGTTCTGTTAGACTCCGGACACGTTCCGGAATCTACAGGAGAACAGAGAGTGAAATGGCTCATCAAGCTGTGTTTGTGCCTGCCGCTGCTGGCACAAGCACAGGTTCTGACGGTCAAGGTCCCCAGCCGTCCCGTCAACAATCTTGACCAGGAGTACCAGTACAAGCTGCTGGAACTGGCCCTGACCCGCTCCGGGCAACCCTTTCGCATCCAGCCTGTCGAACTCGACCTCAACCAGTTCACCCTCCAGCAGCAGCTGAGCAAGGGCAAGACCATCAACGTCTTCTGGATGGGCACCTCCAGCGCACTCGAATCCTCCCTGATTGCCGTCCCCATTCCGCTGTTTCGCGGGCTGGAAGGATTGCGGCTGTCATTCATCCACGCGGATGCTCAGGAGAAGTTCAACCAGATCAATACCCTGGCCGACCTCAAACAGCTGAAGGCGGCGCAAGGGGTCGGTTGGGCCGATAACAAAATTCTGGAAAATGCGGGCATCCCGACCTTCTCCGGCCGATACAGCAGCCTGTTTCGCCTGATCAACGACGGCGACAAGATCGACTTCTTCCCGCGCGCCCTGGTGGAGATCTTCGCCGAGCGCAGCGAGCTGGTGGCGCAGTATCCCAACCTCGCTATCGAGCAGCATCTGCTGATCCGCTACCCCTTCGCCCAGTTCTTCTTCGTCAGCCCCGAATACCCCAAGCTGGCCAAGGCGATTCAGACCGGGCTGGAGCGGGCCTATGCCGATGGCAGCTTCATGAAGTTCTTCAATGACAACCCCAAGATCCGCGAAGCGCTCGCCAGTGCCAACCTCGATCAGCGGGTCACCATCGCCCTGCCCAATCCGGACATGACCCCGTTGCTAAAATCCATTCCGGCCCAATATTGGGAGTATCCCCCGCAGGGATAAGCATCACGAGCGCCTGGCCATGAGGGTCAGGCAGCGAGAACTCAGTGCGCCAGGGAGGTGCCATGAAGGGAATCCAGGAGTGGTTTGCGGAGTATGGCCAGAGCCATCGCCATCCGGTCAACGTCGCCATCCACAAACTGGCGGTGCCGGGCATCTATCTCTGCTCGCTGGCGCTGCTCTGGTGTCTGCCACACGGGCCCTTGCCAGAGCCCCTCAACTGGGCGGCAGCAGCAGCCATTCCGGTGCTGCTGTTCTATCTGCAGCTGTCGTTTTCGCTGTTCGTGGGGATGGCGGGGCTGACCGCGCTGGGACTGTGGATCTGCCACCAGTGGCAGGGGCCGCTGTTGTGGCCAGCCGTGACAGCGTTCGTGCTGCTCTGGATAGCCCAGTTTGTCGGCCACAAGATCGAGGGCAAACGCCCCTCCTTCCTCGCCGACCTGCAATTTCTGCTGATAGGCCCCGCCTGGGTGCTTGCCAGCCTCTATCGTCGCCTGGGCATTCCCTATTGAGGAATGCCGGGCCAACAGGAGAGACCATGACACATAACCACACGCGACATAACGCCCTTCGCCGCGCCCTGCCCCTGCTGCTGGGGGCCCTGTTTGCCGGCCCGGCACTGGCCGACAAGGCCGACCCGGTCGGTGAAGTGAGTACCGCCTTCAAGCTGTTTGGCCCCAACCACAAGATCCTGGTGGAGGCGTTCGACGACCCGCGCATCGACGGCGTCGCCTGCTATCTGGCGCGCCCCAAGACAGGTGGCGTCAAAGGCGGGCTGGGACTGGCGGAAGATCCCTCCCACGCCTCCCTGTCGTGCCACCAGATCGGCCCCATCACCCTGCCCGAAAAGCTGAAGGCGGGGGAAGAGGTGTTCGATGTCAGCACCTCGCTGGTGTTCAAGGAACAGAAAGTGGTGCGTTTTTACGACAAGAAACGCAATGCGCTGGTTTACCTGACCTACAGCACCAAACTGGTGGATGGTTCGTACAAGAGTGCAGTCAGCGCCGTTCCCATCATGCCGTGGGGACAATAACCAGCCGGTTTGTCCGGTGATGGCCGACCCATTTTGTTGTAATTTGACGACACACATACTACGGAGCACACACCATGAAAGTCGCCGTATTCAGTACCAAGAGCTATGACAAAGAGCATTTTAACCAGGCCAACAGCCAGTACGGCTTCGACCTGGAGTTTTTCGATGTGCGGCTGGAGGCCAAAACGGCCCGACTGGCTCACGGCTTCCCAGTGGTGTGTCTGTTCGTCAATGACGATGCCGACCGCGAGGTATTGACCGAACTGGCTGCCAACGGCACCCGGGTGATCGCCCTGCGCTGCGCCGGTTACAACAACGTGGATCTGGCCGCCGCCAAAGAGCTGGGGCTGAAAGTGGTGCGGGTGCCTGCCTACTCCCCCGAGGCGACCGCCGAGCACGCCGTCGGCATGATGATGTGCCTCAACCGACGCATCCATAAGGCTTATCAGCGCACCCGCGATGCCAACTTCTCGCTGGAAGGGCTGGTCGGCTTCAACATGCATGGCAAGACCGTTGGCGTCATCGGCACCGGCAAGATCGGTCTGGCTGCCCTGCGCATCCTCAAGGGCTTCGGGGTTCGCCTGCTGGTCAACGACCCGTACCAGAATCCGGCGGCCATCGAGCTGGGGGCCGAGTACGTGGATCTCGACACCCTGTTCCGCCAATCCGACATCATCAGCCTGCACTGTCCGCTGTTCAAAGAGAACTACCACCTGCTGAACAAGGAAGCGTTCGCCAAGATGAAGGACGGGGTGATGATCATCAACACCAGCCGTGGCGGCCTGCTCGACTCCAACGCCGCCATCGAGGCGCTCAAGACCTCCCGCATCGGCGCGCTGGGGCTGGACGTCTACGAAGAGGAGGAAGATCTCTTCTTCTCCGACAAGTCCAACGAGGTGATCACCGATGACGTGTTCCGCCGTCTGTCCGCCTGCCACAACGTGCTATTCACCGGCCATCAGGCGTTCCTGACCCGCGAGGCGCTGCACGCCATCGCCGATACCACCCTCGGCAATATCCGCGCCATCGAGAGCCAGGGCCGCTCCGACAACGAAGTGGAATAAGGGCTCGCCCTCTCTTCGTCACGCGCCGGGTTGTGAGACCCGGCGCCTTCGGGTAGGCTAGCCCCCCTTTTTTATTCAGGAGTCTGGCGCCCATGTTGATCGGATTTACTCACTGTCCCTCCGACCGTGCGTCGGGTGGTGAGACCCGGCACCTTCGGCTAGGCCAGCCCTCCTTTTTTACTCTGGAGTCTGGCAAACATGTTCATCGGATTTGATTACGGTACCTCCAACTGTGCCGTGGCCGTGATGGAACAAGGTAGCCCCAGGCTGCTCAATCTCGGCGCATCCCGCTATCTCCCCTCCACCCTGCACGCCCCCCACCGGGATGCCATCGCCGGTCTGTTGGCCGAAGGGCTGGCACCGGCCCAGCAGGCGGAGTACCTCAAGCTGCGTGGCCCTGTGGTCACCCGCGCCCAGATGGTTCGCCGCCAGATGCGCGAAGAGGGGCTGCTCGACGAGCTGAGCTTCGGCGGTGCCGCGCTGGAACGCTATCTGGAAGAGCCGGACGACGGCTATTACATCAAATCGCCGAAATCCTTCCTCGGTGCCTATGGCCTCAAGGCCCCCCAGATCGCCCTGTTTGAAGACATCGTCTGCGCCATGATGCTCCATGTCCGCCAGCAGGCGGAGCAGCAGCTCGGCGCCCCGATCCGCCAGGCGGTGATCGGCCGCCCGGTCAACTTCCAGGGGCTGGCAGGGGAAGAGAGCAACAGCCAAGCCATCGCCATCCTGACCGAGGCAGCCCGTCTGGCCGGTTTCGAGCAGGTGGAGTTCCTCTATGAACCCGTGGCCGCCGGGTTTGAATTCGAGGCACGCCTCACCGAAGACGCCGTGGTACTGGTGGTGGATATCGGCGGCGGTACCACCGACTGCTCCATGCTGCGAATGGGCCCCAGCTACCGCGATCAGCTGGATCGCAGCTGTGATCTGCTCGGCCACAGCGGCCAGCGGATCGGCGGCAACGACTTCGATATCCGCCTGACGGTGGAGGGGATGATGCCGCTGCTCGGCATGCACGAGACCCTCAAGACCGGCAAGCCGCTGCCCCACCCGCTGTTCTGGGATGCGGCAGCCATCAACGACGTCAGCGCCCAGAGCCGTTTCTATAGCCTCGATACCGCCCGCCAGCTGCAGGATCTGCAGCTCGACAGCATGCCGGGCAGCAAACTGGGACGGCTGGCCAGCCTGCGAACACACAAGCTGAGCCACCAGCTGGTATGGCGCGCCGAGCAGGGCAAGATCGCCCTCTCGGAGCAGGAGCTCAACCGCCAGTCGCTGGCCGAGCTGGAAAAAGGGCTGGAAGCGGAGCTGACCCGCGAACAGCTGGCCAACGCCTCGGCCCTGCTGCTGGAGAAGATTGGCGAGCTGATGGACGAAGCGATTGCCGCCGCCGGTGTGCAGCCGGATCGCATCTTCGTCACCGGTGGTAGCGCCCGCTCTCCGCTGATCGCCCGCTTTATCCGCCAGAAGCTTCCGTCCATCCCGCTCGAGGGGGGCGATGACTTCGGCTCGGTAGCCGCCGGTCTCGCCCGTTATGCCGAGCGACTGTTCGCCAACTGAGCCCTGAAATAGCGCAAACCGTCCCATCACGCCCCGCTCGAGGGGAGTGATGACGTCGGTTCAATTGCCGCAGATCTGGCCCGTTATGCCGAGCGGCTGTTCGCCAACTGATCCCCGAGATAGCGCAAACTGATGGCAATATCACCAAGGTGTTGCCATTAAGCGACAGTGGTGCGGGACAAGGGGCGACAGAAGCGGTCGGTCATCCCCTCTCGCACCCTGCTCCCGTATGCTCAAAAGGGGTATTCTTGACGCTCCCCCAACCGGAGCCCCCTCATGCCCAGATTGCCCTTTCTGCTGATCCCCCTGTTACTGCTCGCTGGCTGCAGCTCGACCGCCTTTGTTCAGCAAGATCTGCAACATCACCACTGGGTACTGAGCAAACTGGATGGCGAACCGGTCGCCGCCTTGCGCGACAATCCCCCCGATTTCGAGATCGGCGAGCACTTCACCGTCAACGGCATCGCCGGTTGCAACCGCTACTTCGGTCAGGGCCATCTGGAAGATGACAAGTTGTGGGTCACCAGTCTGGGCAGCACCGAGATGGCCTGCATGCCGCCGCTGGACACCATCGAACAGGCCGTGCTGACCACGCTTACCGAGGGAGCGACCCTGAGCGGCACCAGCCAGACCCTGATCCTGCAGGGCAAACAGCACCGTTTGGAATACACCTTGCGCGACTGGGTGCTCTAGCGCCCGCAATCCCCATCACAAAGCCGCATCACAAACAGGAACATGTTGTCCGGCTGTGGCACAATATGAGGCAGAGTTCGCAATGGAGGCTGCCTCAGCCATGTCGATGGATCGCCTGTTTGACAAGATCAAACAACTCCCCACTATTCCCAAGCTGCTGCACGAGTTGATGCAGAGCTTCAACGACGAGAATGCCCGCATCGACGAGATTGCGGCCAAGATCGCCATGGATCAGGTGATCAGCGTCAAGGTGCTGCGGATGGCCAACTCGGCCGCCCTGCGCCGGGGCAACGAAGTGACCTCCATCGAACAGGCGGTGATCCGGCTCGGCTTCAACCGGCTGCGCTCCGTGGTGGTCGCCTCCGGCATCATCGGCAGCTTCAAGGCCCCGCCCAGCTTCGACAAGAACAAGTTCTGGACCGAGACCTTCCAGGTCGCCACCATTGCCAAGACCCTGGCGCAAGAGACCAAGGCACTGGATCCCGAGACCGCCTTCACCTGCGCCCTGATCCACAACATCGGTGAACTGCTCATCCAGAGTACCCTGCCGGAAGAGGCGGAACTCATCAATCTGGCGATCCAGAACGGCAGCAGCCGGGTCGAGGCTCAGCGGGAGATGCTGGGCTACGACTATGCCCAGCTCGGTGCCGAGCTGGCGCGGCGCTGGAACCTCTCCGAAGCCTTCGTTGATGCCATCTCCCAGCAGCTTGACCCGCTCTCCCACGATCCGGTCAGCAAGGAGGCGGTGCTGATCCGCCTCGCCGTGTTTATCTCCTTCGCCTGGAATGCGGGAGTGCCTGCCCAGGCCATCATCGCCCGCTTCCCCAAACCGCTCGCCGACCAGTTGGGACTGGATCCCAAGTCGCTGGCAGGCCAGCTCGAAACGCTCCACGAACAGGGTAACGCCCTCGCCGACCTTCTGACTCAATAAGCATCATGACCCATCCGTTTCTGTTTCATCCCCAGGTGGCGCCCTGGTTCAAAGAGAGCGCCGACGCACTGCAACTGACCCTGTTCACCGAACTGGACGCCCCGATCCGCGAGGTGTGGCTGCGCCACGAGCCGGATAACGAGGAGTACCTGATCCCGATGACGGCGGTCTCGACCCGCGACCGGCTGCAGGTGTGGCAGGCGACCCTGCCGCTTGGCAAGGGGCAGGATATCCACCTCTACTGCTTCAAGTGCCTCACCGACGAGGCGCAGTGGTGGCTGCACGGTGCCGGTGTCAGCCCCGCCATGCCGCCACGGGAGCAGCATTTTCGCTTCAACAGTCTGCACCAGCCACCGGCCTGGGTGCAGGATCAGGTGTTCTACCAGATCTTCCCCGACCGCTTCTGCAACGGCGATCCGTCCCTCAGCGTCAAGCATCACGAGTACGAGTACCACGGCAAGGCGGTGATCAGCAAGGCGTGGGGCGAGCCGGTCAGCCGCCACGAAGAGGGCCACGGCGCCTGCGAATTTTACGGCGGCGATCTGGCGGGGATCGATGCCAAGCTGCACTACCTGCAGTCTCTCGGAGTCACGGCGCTCTACCTCAATCCCATCTTCGATTCGCCGAGCAACCACAAGTACGACACCCAGGACTACTTCAAGGTGGATGCCCACCTCGGCAGCAACGAACAGTTCGCCGAGCTGACCCGCAACCTGCACCAGCGCGGCATGAAGATCATTCTCGATGCGGTGGTCAACCACACCTCGACCCAGCACCCCTGGTTCTGCCCGCCGCTGGGGGCCAACAGCAACCCGGACTCCCCGTGGCGCAGTTTCTACACCTTTGATAACGAAGGGGATTACGTCAGCTGGAAGGGCATTCGCAGCCTGCCCAAGCTCGACTTCTCCTGCGAGAAGGTGCAGGACGCAGTCTATCGGGCCGACGACGCCATCCTGCGTTACTGGATGCGCGCCCCCTATCAGATCGATGGCTGGCGTTTTGACGTCATCCACATGCTGGGGGAGCGCGGCACCGCCGAGGGCAACCGTAGCCATGTGCGTGCCATTCGAGGGGCGGTGAAGCAGGAGAACCCGGACGCCTATGTGCTCGGTGAACACTTCTTCGAGGCAAGTCAGTGGCTGCAAGGGGATCAGGAGGATGGTGCCATGAACTACTACGGCTTCGCCCACCCGATCCGCGCCTTCCTGGCGGGGCAGGATATCGCCTACCACCCCATCAAGATCAGCGCCGAAGAGCTGGATCGCTGGCTCAAGCTGGCGCGGGCCCATATCCCGTTCAAGAACCAGCTGGCCCAGTTCAACCTGCTGGACAGTCACGACACCGCCCGCTTCCTCCACCTGCTGGGTGAAGACAAACAGCGGATGCAGCTGGCTGCCACCCTGCTGCTCACCTATATCGGCGTGCCGTCCATCTACTACGGCGATGAGGTGGGACTCTCCGGCGGCAACGACCCGGACTGCCGCCGCTGCTTCCCGTGGGATACCACAGACTGGGATCACGTGCTGCACGACCACTATCGCCGGCTGATCCAGATCCGCCGCCAGCGCCCCTCCCTGCGCCGTGGAGATATCCAGACCCTCTACGCCGGGCCCCACAGCTATGTGTTCGCCCGTACCCTGCAAAGCGATCAGGTGGTGGTGGCCTGCAACCGTCATCCGAGCGAGCCGCGCACCATCAGCCTGCCCCTGTGGCAGACCGCCAGTCCCGCCAGCCGCTTCACCGATGCCTTCAATGGCGAGAAGTTCGAGGTGGTGCAGGGCGAGGTGCAGCTCACCATCCCCGCCAACTCGGCCAGGGTGCTGATCTCCAGCTGAGCGGGCAACTGACGCGCTGAAAAGCAAAACCGGAGCCCAAGGCTCCGGTTTTTTATTCCGTTCAATCCACCATGACGTCTGGCCGCTAACCAGCCGCCATCAGTAATTGATGCTGACGTAGGGCACTTCCGGCACCTGCCAGCGCTGCTTGAGGTAGACGGTGAGCACGAAGAAGAAGTTAGCCAGCAGGTTGGCGAAGCGATAGAGAATGGGATCGAAGGCCACCTCGCTCTCTTCCAGCCGGACCAGCAGCCGCACCACCTTCTTGCTGCTGCAGCGGCACAGATGGAGGGTGGGGATGGGCTGCGGCCCCTGCGGCAACACGAAACCGGTGACGCTGCCGCGACTCGCCTCGTTGTAGTGGTCGTAACGGGCCTTGAGCCACTCAAGATCTGCATCGAAGATCCCCAGCTTGCCGCGTACCGAGCCGTTGAGGTTGTAGATAAGTCGCTGCAACGCCGCGAGATCCGCCAGCATGGGCTCGGTATCGGCATCCGGCGCAAGGTGTGACAGCACGGCCCCGACCTGACAGCAGAGCTCATCGGTGGCGATTTCAAAATCACATTTGAACGAGGTTTCGAAGATAAAGGGGTAGCAGAGCTCGCGCTTGTCTCTTGGCTTCTTGGGGTTCATGGGGCAACCGGATTGGAGAAAAGGCCAGTTTGCCAGCCCCGGGAAGGGCTGGCAAACGGCAGGTCATTACTTGCGTTACGCGCTGTGGCTCAGGCGTTCTTACTGGCGGGCTCGGTGGAGGGCTGGAACTGGTTGATCATCCGCAGCGCCTCCAGCATCCGCTGGTTGAAGCTGGTGAAGCGATCGACCTGTGCAGGTTCCCCTTCCCCTCTCGCAGCCAGCACGGCCGGGGTCAGCGCCTGTTGCTGGGATGGTGGCAGCAGGCTATCCGCCTGTTTCTGCACCTGATCCAGCTTGGGCAGGTAGTCGGCAAACGGCTTGATCAGATCCTGCAGGGAGTGCGCCCCCTGATAGGTCTGGCTCAGCTTGACGCTCTGCTTGAGCTTGAGGGAGTAGGAAGCCAGCTGGCTGTCATCCAGTTTCAGCTCGCTTGCCTTGTCCAGCAGATCCTCGAAGTTGCCGGAGAAGAAGTTCCCCGCCAGCTCGTCGATCCCCTTGACCAGCTTGCCGATGGACTCCATCTCGTCGCTGTTGAGATCCCCCTCCAGCGAGAAACTGAAGCTCTGGCTCGACTTCAGACTGAACTGGCTGCCGCTCTCGCCGCTCTGGGACTTGGTCTGCCAGCTATCGTTGAAGCGCAGCACCACCTTGTCGCCATCCTTGGTCTGGATTTCCAGATAGCCTTGCTGGCGACTGGCCATCTCGGCCTGTCCCATGTCGGTCGGGGAGACCTTGCCGAAGAACTCTTTCTCGAACTCCTCGAGCCCCTTCTGGATCAGCTTGTAGCTCTGATCGATACCGGTCTTGATATCCTCGTTATCGGTCGCCCACTTGCCGAGCTGTTTTTTTGCCTCGCCAAAGCCCTTGTCGATCCCCTTGCGGGCCTGCTCCATCATCCCGGTCAGGTCGTCATCGGATTTGCCATCGGCCCGCGCGGCACCGAGCCGCCCGGTCACGAACTGCAGCACGTTGTCCGCCACCGACTGGAAGTCGAACAGGGTCTCAGGGGTGATCTCCTCGGGCTCCTTCACCTTCGGAGCCTGATAGCCCTGGCCGTTGATCTCCAGCGAGAACTGCAGCGCCTGCTGGATCAGCACTTGCGCCCACTTGGGCGGCTTGTGCAAGGAGACCTCCTCCTCGCTCTTGACCTGTTTCGACTCCGCCTGTTGGGGCGATTTGGGAGAAACACCCACTCCCTTGGGTTGGGCCGCGCCCACGCCTTCGATTTGCATAATGTGTCCTCCCACCATGCCTGTAGATCAGCTATCGGCCTGACTGAACACTTCTTGACCACAAAATACTGGACAATCTGCCGCTGGCTTTTAAAATCGGGCCCCTTTGGGTGGCCTGTTGCCTTCCCCCGATTTCGACCCGGCCCGGCCGGTGTGCATGTGAGGTATTTATGACCCAGTCCCAACAGCCTTCCGCGAACGCTCCGGCGCCTAGAACCGCGGCCGACTATCAGGCCCAACTCGACGAAAAGAGCGCTCGCCTCACCGAGCTGTTTGCCGGCTTCACCCTCCCGGCGCTGGAAGTGCACAGCTCACCGGCCGAGTACTACCGGATGCGCGCCGAATTTCGCATCTGGCACGAAGGGGATGACCTCTTCCACTGCATGTATGCCCCGGCGACCAAAGAGATCATCAAGATAGACCACTTCCCTACTGCCAGCCGCCTCATCAACCAGTTGATGCCGCTGCTGCTGGAGGGGCTGCGCCCGCACCCGGTGCTGCGCCGCAAGCTGTTCCAGATCGACTACCTCTCTACCCAGTCCGGCCAGATCATTGTCAGCCTGCTCTATCACCGCAAGCTGGAGGCCGAGTGGCAACAGGCCGCAGAGGCGCTGCAGGCCGATCTGCGCGCCAAGGGGTTCGCACTGCAGCTGATTGGTCGCGCCCACAAGCAGAAGATCTGTCTGGGGGATGACTTCGTCATCGAGCAGCTCAACGTGGCGGGTCGCCAGCTCACCTACAAACAGGTGGAGAACAGCTTCACCCAGCCCAACGCCGCCATCAACGAGCAGATGCTGGCCTGGGCACTCGATGTGACCAAGGGGAGCGAAGGGGACCTGCTGGAGCTCTATTGCGGCAACGGCAACTTCTCCATCGCGCTGGCGCAGAACTTCCGCAAGGTGCTGGCCACCGAGATCGCCAAGCCGAGCGTCGACTCCGCCCAGTTCAACATCGCCGCCAACGGCGTCGACAACCTGATCATCCTGCGCATGTCAGCCGAGGAGTTCACCATGGCGATGCGTGGCGAGCGGGAGTTCAACCGCCTCAAGGGGGTCGATCTCAAGAGCTACCAGTGCAACACCATCTTCGTCGACCCGCCCCGCGCCGGTCTCGACGATGCCACCGTCAAGCTGGTGCAGGAGTACGACAACATCCTCTACATCTCCTGCAACCCCGAGACTCTGCAGGCCAACATGGCGGTACTGGGCGAGACCCACGAGATCGCCCGTTTCGCCCTGTTCGACCAGTTCCCCTGGACCCATCACATGGAAGCCGGGGTCTATCTGCGCCGCAAGGCCGGTTGATTAAGGCAGACAGGAAAACAACAACAGGGCCGGATGGCCCTGTTTTGTTATTGGCTGAACATCGGCCTCACTCCAGCCGGAAGTGGCCCACGATCTCCCGCAGCCGGTCGTAGGTCTGCCCCATCGCCGCAGAACTGGCGACCGTCGCTTCGCCATTGTGGGTCAGCTGACGGATCACCTCGGCGATGGCGCTCATGTTGCGGTTGATCTCTTCGGCCACCGCACTCTGCTGCTCCGCCGCTGTGGCGATATGGCTGATGAGATCGTTGATCTCCACCACTTCTCCCGCCATCAGATCCAGCGACTCGTTGACCTTGGTGGTGTTCTCGGCCGCCCCCTGACAGCTCTGCTTGGTGTTGCCCATGGCCTCCACCACTGTGCGGGTGCCGCGCTGCAGGCTGGCCAGCATGGTCTGGATCTCGGCAGTGCTCTTCTGGGTGCGGGCCGCGAGGGAGCGCACCTCGTCCGCCACCACCGCAAAGCCGCGACCCTGTTCCCCGGCGCGGGCCGCCTCGATGGCGGCGTTGAGCGCCAGCAGGTTGGTCTGTTCGGCAATGCTGCCGATAACCCCGAGCACTGAGCCAATCTGCTGCACATCCTGCTGCATCGCCTCGATGGAGCGGGCGGTCTCCTCCACCTCGTCCACCAGCGCCATCACGCTGGCCATCGCCTGATCCACCACCTGACGGGACTGGCTCGCCAGCTGCTGGCTCTGACCGGTGAGCTGGGCTGTGCTGGCCGCACTCTCGGAGACGGAGACCGCGGTGCGGCTCATCTCGTTGATGGCGGTCACCACCTGCTCGGTCTCGCGCACATGGTCCGCCAGCAGGGACTGGGCGGCGCCGGTCTGGTTGGCCAGCCCCTCGATGCCGCTGTTGAGCTGACCGCTCGCCTGCCTCACCTCCCCCATCATCTCCTGCAACCGTTCGATAAAGCGGTTGATCCCGGCCGAGATCTGGCCCAGATCATCCTTGCTGGTCACCGCCAACCGGCGGGTGAGATCGCCGCTGCCGCGAGAGAGCTCCAGCACCAGATCCCGCAACGAGACAATGGGCCGATAGGCCACATTGAGCGCCAGCATCGCCAGCACCATCACCACGATCGCCACACCAAGCAGCGCCATGATGATCTGGCCGTTGAGGGATCGGGTCATGGCCCGGATGTAGTCAAGATCGATGTAGCCGGTCAGGGTCCAGCTGCTGCCACGAATATCCAGCTGGTTGGGGCGCGCTTCGCTCTCCCCTTGCGGCTTGCTGTCATAGAGGCTGTTGCCCTGACTGTCGGCCAGCGAGAAGTAACGGCCCTCGCCACTCATCTTCTCCAGCAGGCTTTTGAACTCGCTCATGTCGAGGTAGTAGAGATAAGCGGAATCGGCACCGCGCGGCACCAGAATGGTGATGACCGGCTTGCCATCCACCTGTTGCAGCGGGCTGACGGTGATCTGGTTGTTGGCGGCGGGGATCAGCTTGCGCAGCGCATCGACCCTGGCGCTGTCGTTGATGACCCCGCTCACGTCGAAGGCCATGTCGCCGATCACCTTGACGATGTTGTGAAAGCCGGTCTCTTGCAGAGTCTTCTTGACGTTGGTCACCCCGAAGTTGAGGTTGGCGGCCAACAGGATTTTCTGATTGATGTCGCTGGCCAGCTTCTCTTTGACCAGGGTGATCTGCTCGTTGATGTTGTGGGTGGCCTGAGTGCGAATGTAGCCACTGATGAAGTGGTTGACGCTGAGCCCGGCTGTGCCGATGGTGACCAGAATGGCCAGTAGCAGCAAGAGGTAAATCTTGACCTTGAATGGCATGGGTTCCCTCCAGAAGAGAGGGCTGGCAGCGCCAACCCTCCCTGCCAATCGTTATTTCTTCTTGGCGTACTTCATGGAATCCAGTGCCACCGCCAGAATGATGATGCCGCCCTTGATGATGAACTGCCAGTAAGGGCTGACGCCGATATAGGTCAAACCATAGTTGATCAGGGTGAAAATGAGTACGCCGGTGATCACGCCCGCAACCGTCCCCACCCCGCCAGCAAACGACACGCCGCCCACCACGCACGCCGCGATGGCATCCAGCTCGTACATGAAGCCGAGGTTGTTGGTGGCGCTACCGATCCGGCCCGCTTCCAGCATGCCGCCGAAGGCGTAGAACACCCCCGCCAGCGCATAGATCATCACCAGATTGACCGCCACGTTGACGCCGGAGACCTTGGCTGCCTCGGGGTTGCCACCGATGGCGAAGATGTTTTTGCCAAAGCGGGTCTTGTTCCACAGCACCCAGACAAAGACGCTGGCGATGGCCGCATAGAAGGTGAGATACGAGAGCTTGAATCCTCCTATCCGGATAAACCCTTGGGCAAAGCTGGAGAAGCGGGGGTCAAACCCGGCCACCGGCGAAGCACCCACCGAGTCGAAGTAGAGGGAGTTGATACCGTAGACGATGATCATGGTGCCCAGGGTGGTAATGAACGGGGTGACGTTCAGGTAGGCCACGATCAGACCGTTGACCAGACCGATCAGCGCCCCCACCACACACACCAGCAGGATCACCACCGGAATGGGCACCTCTCCCAGCGTCGGGAACACCTTGTTGACGTTGGTTAGCGCCTGCAACATGGTTGCTGCGATGAGTGCCGCCAGACCGACCTGACGACCGGCCGACAGATCCGTCCCCTGGGTGATGATGATGCCCGCCACCCCCAGCGCGATGATGACCCGCACCGAGGACTGGGTCAGGATGTTGCTGAAGTTGGTGAGGCTCAGGAAGGATGGCTCCTGGATCACGATGACCATGAGCAGCACCAGCAGCACCAGATAGATGGCGTTTTCCTTGAGCGCCTGCATCAGATTGAAATTTTTAGCCGACTCCATAAATGTCTTCCTGTCTCTAGAGGTACAGAGATGCCAGGCGCAGTATCTCGCTCTGGTCAGTTTCTTTGGTATTGACGATCCCGGCGACCCGGCCATTGCTCATCACCATGATGCGGTCGGTGATCCCCAGCAGTTCGGGCATTTCAGACGAGATGATGATGATCCCCTTGTCCTTCTTCGCCAGCTCCAGGATGAGTTGGTAGATCTCGAACTTGGCCCCGACGTCGATGCCGCGGGTGGGCTCGTCGAGCATCAGGATCTCCGGCTGGGTCAGCAGCCAGCGACCGATGATCACCTTCTGCTGGTTGCCCCCGGAGAGGGAACCGATCTGGGTCTGCTGGGTCGGCGTCTTGACCCGCATGGAGTCGATGACCCACTGGGTATCGCTCTTCATCTTGTTATCGCTGAGCAGCCCCATGGAGCCTTTGTAGCTGTCCATGTTGGCGATCAGGGAGTTGAAGGCGATATCGAGCCGCGAATAGATACCGGTGGAGCGGCGCTCTTCCGTCACCAGCGCAAAGCCGTTGCGAATCGCTTCGTGGGCGTTGTGGTTGGCCACCTCTTTGCCGTGCAACTTGATGCTGCCCTGGCTGCGATCGCGAATACCGAACAGGGTCTCGACGATATCGGTACGCTTGGCCCCCACCAGTCCGGCGATGCCGAGGATCTCCCCCTTGTGCAGGTTGAAGGTCACATCCTGAATGGAGGGCTGGTTCTTCGCCGTCAGGTGTTCGATCTCGAGGATCACCTCTTTCGGCTGGTTGGTTTTTTCCGGGAAGCGCTGGGTCAGTTCACGGCCGACCATCATCCCGATGATCTGATCCATGGTCATGCCCTTGAGCGGCTGGGTTGCCACCCACTGGCCATCCCGCAATATGGTGATCTCGTCACAAAGCTGGAAGATCTCTTCCATCTTGTGGGAGATGTAGACGATGCCGCACCCCTTATCCTTCAACTTGTTGATGATCTTGAAGAGGTGGTTCACCTCTTTCTCGGTCAGGGAGGAGGTGGGTTCGTCCATGATGACGATCTTGGCGTCGTAGGAGAACGCCTTGGCGATCTCGATCATCTGCATCTGGGAGACCGACAGGGTCGCCACCTTGACCCGCGGGTCGATATCGATATCCAGCTCATCGAAGATGCGCTTGGTGTCGTCATACATCTTGCCGTGGTCGATAAACCATCCTCTGGTGGGGTAGCGACCGAGCCACATGTTATCCATCACGGAGCGCTGCAACACCAGATTGAGCTCCTGATGCACCATGGAGACGCCATTTTCCAGCGCCTCTTTCGAGGAGGTGAAGTTGATCTCCTGCCCCTTGAAGAAGATCTTGCCCTGATCCTTCTCGTAAATGCCGAACAGGCACTTGAGCAGGGTGGATTTCCCCGCTCCGTTCTCGCCCATCAACGCATGCACAGAATGAGGACGGACCCGTAAATTGACATTATCGAGTGCCTTGACGCCGGGAAAGCTCTTACTGACGTCAATCATCTCCAACAGCCATTCTGATTGTTGCTGTGTTGTCATATCAGCCATCACATCTGGTTGAAAAAAGGGCAAGGGGATCTCCCTTGCCCTGGAGGGGGAATTACTCGAATTGGGACAGGTTGTCTTTATCCACACCGACGTAGGCAACGCGCACTACCTTGTTGTCGATCTTCCAGTTGGTACCTTCACCGGCCGGTTTGCCTTCAGCCAGGTTCTTGGTCAGCTCGAAGGTGGCTTTGGCCTGGTTGGCCGCATCGTTCAGCACGGTACCCGCCATGGCACCGCTCTTGACCATGGCCAGCGCTTCCGGCAGCGCATCGACACCGAATACCGGGATATTGCTCTTGCCCTGGGCTTTCAGTGACTCGACCGCGCCCATTGCCATGCCATCGTTGTTGGCGATGACCACTTCGATCTTGTTGGCGTTGGGGCCGGAGATCCAGGCGTCCATCTTGTCCTTGGCCATGGCGGTATCCCACATACCGGTATCCATGTGCAGCTGTTCGGTTTTGACGCCGCCATCGTTCAGGGTCTTGATCACGTAGGAGGTACGGGCTTCCGCATCCGGGTGGCCCGGCTCCCCTTTCAGCAGCACGAACTGGATCACGCCATCCTTGTTCAGATCCCACTCCGGATGGGCTTTCCAGTGTTTGGCAATCAGCTGACCCTGGATGATCCCTGACTCCTTGGAGTCGGTCCCCACGTAGTAGGCCTTGTCATAGCTGGCCAGATCGGTAGCGCTCGGTTCCTTGTTGTAGAAGACCACCGGGATATCTTCACCGCGAGCCTTCTCGATCACCACCGGCGCCGCCGCAGGGTCAACCAGGTTGATGGCCAGCGCCTTCACCCCTTTGGCCAGCAGCACGTCGATCTGGTCGTTCTGCTTGGACTGGTCGTTCTGGGAGTCGTTCATCAGCAACTCCACACCCGGAGTGGCCGCCGCCTCCTTCTCGATGGCCTTGCGCACTACCGCCATGAAGTTGTCGTCGTATTTGTAGACGGTCACCCCGATACGGGTGTCAGCCTGGGCATTGGCGCCAGCCATCATGCCCATCAGCAGGGCGGCAACGGTCGTCAGTTTTTTCATTGTGTGTGCTCCGATGTATCTATCTGTTTGTTTGTAGGGTGGCGAGCAATTGAGCAAGCGCCAGTCAATGTAATCAGTTTGTTGTCATTTCTTCTGTGATCATGACGACAAAATGAAAACGATTACACTCTGTTACATTGAAGGTTTTATTTTATTTATCAATAACATAAAAATTAAATCCGAATGCGAGACTCAAACAATCCCACTGCATAGAGGCTAGTCGTTATCGCTCTGTTGTCAAAACGGTCCGACTGATTCAACCGAGAGTGCAACCCCAGCGGTAACGGCGCCCCAGCAACTGATACTCGGGACGCACGCTCTGGCTCCAGGAGTCATCGCCGCCCACCCCCATGTGGACGCCATCGAGGCAGACCCACAGCCCCTCTTCGGCCACCAGATCGCTCTGGTGACGAGCAGCGGCCAGCTGTTGCTGACTGAAGCGGCTGGCACTGAAATGGAAGGTGCCGCTCACCGTCGTGCTGCCCAGCTGCAGCTGACGGGTATCGCAGCGCAAGCCGTTGTCGCTCGGGAAAATATAAGGGGTGTGCATCGCCTCCAGCGGCAAACTCCAGCGCCCCAGATCGGCGCCCAGCAGGCGATCCGGATAGTTCTCGTGAGGACCTCGCCCCAGCCATTCGGATCGCGCCGGCACCTCGGCCAGATGGAGCAGCAGACCGATCCGCGGCAGCGAGGGGAGCGTAGCCGCCAGCTCGGTCTCTATCTCCAGGCTCATGGTGCCGTCGTCGGCAAAGCGGTGATGCCAGTGACTCACCAGCAGCAGCTCATCGTGGTGGAAATAACCGTGACTGACCCGGATATCCGCTCCGGCGGCCGCGATCCCCAAACAGCGGTGTTGCCACTGACCGAGACCACAGCCCTGCCAGCGGGCAATCCAGGAGCCAGGGTCGGCGTGATCCGCTTCGCTGGTGCCGATGTCGTTGTCCAGCGGCGCGCGGTAGAAGTGATCCATGATCGGCGCCAGCAGCTGCTCCTGCCCCGATTTTTGCCAACTGGTGATGCGACCGCTCTGCTTGTCGAGCCACCACTGGCTGTTTGCTGCAGTGATCCGCCAGCCATCCGGCTGCTCGCTCAGGGTGGCGGCAGCGGCAGGAGCAGGCAGGGCAAGGGGGGTCGGCAGGGTGAACTGCTGACGGGCGACCTTGTGATCCGCCTGCGACCAGAGGGTGGCCTGTGGCTGAACGATGGCCAGATCGAGCCAGGCCAGTGAGCCTGCCGCAAAGGCGGGCAGCGTCTCGCTCAGGGTCAACTCGACCACCCCTTGCGGCGCCAGCTCAAGGGAGATCTCCCCCTGCTGCTGCACATGGCCGTTCTCGCACAGCTGCCAGCTGAGCCGCTCGTTATCGGTTTCCCGGAACAGGTATTCGCTCTCGATCCGCACCCGCAGCGGGGTGTGCTCAAGCAGAGTGAAGCGGAACGGCTGCTGGGCACGCTTCGCCTCGCTCAGGGCTGGATGGGGGGTGCGATCCGGGAACAGCAGGCCGTTGCAGCAGAACTGGCGATCGTTTTGCACATCACCGAAGTCGCCGCCATAGCCCCAGTAGTGGCGGCCATCGGCGGTGTATTTGTCGAGCCCCTGATCGACCCAATCCCAGACAAACCCGCCTTGCAGACGTGGATGATCGCGAAACGCCTGCCAGTAGTGGGCGTAGCCTCCCAGGCTGTTGCCCATGGCGTGGGCATATTCGCAGAGGATCAGCGGCCGGTGCTCGCCGGGCAGGCCGATCCACTTGGCCAGCGCCCACTTGGGCACCGCCGGGAAGGGTTGATCCTGATGGGTTCTGGCATACATGGGGCAGATGATGTCGGTGGCCGGGGTATCGGCCCCGCCCCCCTCGTACTGCACCGGACGGCTCGGGTCGCTGCGCTTGATCCAGCCATACATGGCATCGTGGGCCGGGCCGTAACCCGACTCGTTGCCGAGCGACCAGATGATGATCGAGGGGTGGTTGAAATCCCGTGCCACCATGCGGGTCACCCGCTCCAGAAAAGCGTTGCTCCAGGCGGGATCCCGCGCCAGCCGCCCCATGGGGGTCATGCCGTGAGTCTCCAGATTCGCCTCGTCCACCACATAGAGGCCGAGCCGATCGCACAGACGATAAAAATCGGGGTGGTTGGGATAGTGGGAACAGCGCACCGCATTGAAATTGTGCCGCTTCATCAGCAGCAGATCCCGCTCCATGGTGGCGCGATCGATGGCATAACCCTTGGCGGGATGGTGTTCATGACGGTTGGCACCGCGAACAAGCAGCGGCTGACCGTTGACCCGCAGCAGGCCGCCACGGATCTCCACCACCCGAAAGCCCACATCGCATGCTTCGCTCTCGATGGCCTGGCCCTGCTCGTCCAGCAAGGTCAGGGTCAGACGATAGAGATGGGGCGTCTCGGCGCTCCACTTGCGCGGCGCAGCCACGTCGAGCCACAGCTCGGCGCGATCGTCGTAAGCCCCTTTTTCGTCAATGGCTTGGGTGCCAATCGGCTGGCGCAGGGTCGCGACCCGCTCGCCACCGTCATAGAGATTGGCCTCAACCGACAGACCGGTCGCATTGGCCGCCTGCAGTGCAATCTTGAGACGGCCATCCCGATAGCAGGCATCCAGCTCGGGGGTCACCCGCATATCCATCAGATGGCGGGCCGGTTTGTGCAGCAGGCTGACGGAGCGGAAGATCCCCGACAGCCACCACATATCCTGATCTTCCAGATAGGAGCCATCGGACCAGCGCAGCACCAGCACCGCCAGCCGGTTGCGACCAGCCTGCAGGCAAGGGGTCAGATCGAATTCGGCAGGCAGGCGGCTGTCCTGGGAGTAGCCGACCCAGTGGCCGTTGCAGAAGAGGTGGAAGGCGCTGCTCACCCCGTCAAAGATGATCCGGCTCTGGCCGCTAGCCAGCCACTCGGCAGGGAGTTCGAACTCGCGGGAGTAGCAACCGGTGGGGTTCTCTGCCGGTACTCGCGGTGGATCGCAGGGGAAGGGGTACTTGATATTGGTATAGATGGGGCCATCGGTGAGCGGCCGCTCAGCCGGATAGGCGGCATCCAGCTGCCAGTTACCCGGCACGGTAATGGGAGTGGCATCCACCAGATCCTGCGCCAGCCAGCTCTCGGGCACCCGCTCGGGGGCGGCAAAGAAGGAGAAGCGCCACTCGCCATCGAGCAAGAGACGGGAGGTAGAGGCCAGATCACCTCTGGCATCCGCTTCGCTGCGCCAGCTGAACATGGGGGTATGGGCAGCCAGCCGGTTTACCGACGTAATGGCCTGAGTCTGCCAATCCTGACGCGCCACTATCTCCCTGAGCATTCACTCTCTCCCTGCTGATTGGAAAACGTATTCAGTCTAGAGAAGTATGACGCAGGTAACGGCGATCTCGCTCACACAGATGTAAACGATTACACTGAATTTGTTAAGTAAAGCGGAGTAAAAATGATTAAAAATAGGTAAAACAATAATTGTGCAAGAAACGGCCCCGAACAGGGCCGCAAAAGGGGGCTATCCGGCCCGAACCGGTGCAACCGAGTGGCGATTGATCAGGGTGGGGGTATAGATCCGGCTCTGGGTCGCTTCACTCTCCCCCGCCGCCAGCTGAATAGCCAGCTTGGCCGCCTGGGCCGCCATCAGCTCGATGGGATAGCGCATGGTGGAGAGTTTGGGCCTCAGGTATCTGGCATAGATGATGTCATCGAAGCCCACCACCGAGACCTCCTCCGGCACTCGCAGGCCGTTGTCCGCCAGCACAGAGATGGCGCCAGCCGCCATGGCATCGTTATAGGCAACCACGGCGGTCACCTTGAGCCCCTTGGCTAGCAGGTTGAGCATGGCGCGCTCGCCCCCCTCCTCGTTCGGCGTGCCGCTCTCGATAAGCTCGGGATCGGCTGCCAGCCCAGCCTCCATCAGCCCATCCTGATAACCCTGCAGGCGCAAGGTGGCATCCTCGATGGCGTGATCCGAGCTGATAAAGGCGATATGGCGGTGGCCCAGCTCGATCAGATGACGGGTCGCCGTGGCGGCACCCAGCCGGTTGTTGAGGGCGATGCAGCGCCCTCTGAGGGCCGGAATATCGCGGTTGATCAGCACCATACCGGGCACCCGCATGGCGTAATCGCACAGTTCCTCGTCGCTCAGCGCCTTGCTGTGCACCACCAGCGCCTCGCAACGCTTGCCGATCAGCAGCTCGATCGCTTCACGCTCCTGACGCGCCTTGTGAAAACCGTTACCCATCAGCAGGTGGAGGTTCTGCTCGACGGCGATGCCGGAGACACCCTTCACCAGTGCACCGAAGAAGGGATCCGCCACGTCACCTACCACGACGCCCATGGTGTCACAGGTCTGGCTGACCAGAGCCCGCGCGTTGGCGTTGGGGGTGTAGCCCAGTTCGGCCATGGCCTTCTGCACCACTTCGCGAGACGCGGCGCTGGCCTTGGGGGAGTTGTTCATCACCCGTGAAACCGTTGCCACCGACACATTGGCCAAACGGGCGACATCCTTGATGGTGCTCATGCTGTTTTCACTTCTTTCACTGTGCAATAGAGCGCCATTATACCCAGCAAACCCATTGAAAACAGGGGTGAAATAAATATCTGCTGTCAGGATAATCACAAAAACAGTGTAATCGTTTACACTGTTTTGCAAGCAAGCTCACAGTTTGGTCGCCACACCCTCGGCTAGACTCCTTCCAGACACTTTTTCAGTGGAGAGCAAGATGAACGTTCTGGTCACCGGCGGCTGCGGATATATCGGCAGCCACACCTGTCTGGCCCTGCAAGCGGCAGGCATGAATCCCGTGGTAGTCGACAACCTCGGCAACAGCAAGCGCAGCGTGCTGGCCCGAGTCGCCGCCATCAGCGGCCAGCAACCCGTGTTCTATCAAGGGGATATTCGCGATGCAGCCCTGCTGGACCGGATCTTTGCCGAACAGCAGATCGATGCGGTGATCCACTTTGCCGCCCTCAAGGCGGTCGGTGAATCGACCCGCATTCCACTGGATTATTACGAGAACAACCTCGGTGGCACCCTCACCCTGCTGCAGGCGATGAAACGGGCTGGCGTGCACAATCTGGTGTTCAGCTCCTCGGCGACCGTCTACGGCGATCCTGCCAACCTGCCGATCCGCGAGGATTTCCCCCGCAGCGCCACCAACCCCTACGGGCGATCCAAGCTGATCATCGAAGAGATCCTCGAGGATCTGCAGCTGGCCGAGCCGCACTGGAGCATGACCCTGCTGCGCTACTTCAATCCGGTCGGCGCCCACGAATCGGGCACCATGGGTGAAGACCCGCAGGGCATCCCCAACAACCTGATGCCCTATATCACCCAGGTGGCCATCGGCCGTCGCGACTGCCTCTCGGTCTTTGGAAACGATTACCCCACCCCGGACGGCACCGGCGTGCGCGACTACATCCATGTAATGGATCTCGCCGAAGGACACGTCAAGGCGCTGCAACACTGCGCCGGCAAGGGTGGCGTGCACACCTACAACCTGGGCACCGGTCAGGGCCAGAGCGTGTTGCAGCTGGTCGCAGCCTTCTCTGCTGCCTGTGGCAAGCCGCTGCCATTTCGCATCGAACCGCGCCGCCCGGGCGACATCGCCGCCTGCTGGGCCGATCCGGCCAAGGCCGAGCGCGAGCTGGGCTGGCAGGCGACCCGCAACATCGACGCCATGTGCGCCGACAGCTGGCGCTGGCAATCCGCCAATCCGAACGGTTACGAGGAGTAGGTCTGCCTACTCCCCGTTAATAAACGACTTTAATTTTCCATATCTTATTCAGGAGAGATGATGTTCAACCCCGTCGATCATCCCCATCGCCGCTTCAACCCGCTGACCGGTCAGTATGTGCTGGTCTCCCCCCACCGGGCCAAACGCCCCTGGCAGGGACAGGTGGAGAAGGTGAGTCAGGCCCCCAAGCAGGCCCACGATCCCGACTGCTTCCTCTGCGCCGGCAACACCCGGGTCACCGGTGATATCAACCCCGACTATCAGGGCACCTTCGTTTTTACCAACGACTTCGCCGCCCTGATGCAGGACACCCCGGCCGCCGACAACGCAGGCGACCCCCTGCTCAAGCTGGAAGCCGCCCGTGGCACCAGCCGGGTCATCTGCTTCTCGCCGGATCACGGCAAGACCCTGCCCGAGCTGCCGCTGCCCACCATCGAAGGGGTGATCACCACCTGGATGGATCAGGTCGCCGAGCTGTCGGCCCAGTGGGAGTGGGTGCAGGTATTTGAAAACAAAGGGGCCGTCATGGGTTGCTCCAACCCGCACCCCCACGGCCAGATCTGGGGCAGCGACTTCCTGCCCAACGAGATCGCCCGTGAGGAGCAGCACCAGCGCGACTGGCTGGCCGAGCATGGCCGCCCCATGCTGCTGGAGTATGTCGAGCGGGAGCTGGCGGATCGCTCGCGCATCGTGGTGGAGACCGAGCACTGGCTCGCCGTGGTCCCCTTCTGGGCCGCCTGGCCGTTCGAAACCCTGCTGCTGCCCAAGGCACACGTGCCCTCCATGCTCAACCTGACCAAGGCCCAGCAACAGGATCTGGCGGTGGCGCTCAAGGAGCTCACCAGCCGCTACGACAACCTGTTCGAGTGCAGCTTCCCCTACTCCATGGGCTGGCACTTTGCACCGCCCAAATCGGACTGCCCCGAGGCGTGGCAGCTGCACGCCCACTTCTATCCGCCCCTGCTGCGCTCCGCCACCGTGCGCAAATTCATGGTCGGCTTCGAGATGCTGGCCGAAACCCAGCGCGACCTTACCCCCGAGCAAGCCGCCGAACGGCTGCGCGCCCTGAGCCCCATTCACTACACCCAGACCAGCCACACCAATGAGGAGGCCCTATGACCCCCAGCCAACGCGTCAGCACCGTTTTTGCCGAGCAATTTGCCAAAGCGCCCGATCTGCTGGTGCGCGCCCCCGGTCGCGTCAACCTCATCGGTGAACATACCGACTACAACGACGGCTTCGTGCTGCCCTGCGCCATCGACTACGAGACCTGCGTCGCCATCGGCCTGCGCGATGACCAGCAAGTGCAGGTGATCGCCGCCGACTACGACAACCAGCGCGACCAGTTCGACCTCGGCCAGCCCATCGAGCATCACCCCAGCCAGCGCTGGAGCGACTACATCCGTGGCGTGGTGAAATATCTGCAAGCGCGTGGTTATGCCCTGCGCGGCCTCGATCTGGTGGTCTCCGGCAACGTGCCGCAGGGAGCGGGGCTCTCCTCCTCCGCCTCACTGGAAGTGGCCATCGGGCAGGCCTTCAAAGAGGCGTTGGGGCTCGACATCAGCCAGGCCGAGATCGCCCTCAACGGCCAGCAGGCGGAGAACAAGTTCGTCGGCTGCAACTGCGGCATCATGGATCAGATGATCTCCGCCAGTGGCAAAACCGATCATGCCCTGCTGCTCGACTGCCGCTCGCTGGAGACCCGCCTCATCCCCATGCCAGCAGATCTGGCGGTGCTGATCGTCAACTCCAACGTGCGCCGCGGTCTGGTGGACAGCGAATACAACACCCGCCGCCAGCAGTGCGAGGCCGCCGCCCGTCACTACGGGGTCAAGGCGCTGCGCGACCTCGATCTGACCGGACTGGAAGCGGGCAAAGCCGGGCTGGATGATGCTTGCTACCGCCGTGCTCGCCACATCGTCGGTGAAAACGCCCGCACCCTGGCGGCCGCCGATGCGCTGGCGAGCCACGATCTGACCCGCCTCGGCGAACTCATGGCCGAGTCGCACGCCGCCATGCGCGATGATTTCGAGATCACCGTGCCCGCCATCGACGGTCTGGTGGAGATCATCAAGGCCAGGATCGGCACCGATGGCGGCGTGCGGATGACCGGCGGCGGCTTCGGCGGCTGCGTGGTCGCCCTGCTGCGCCCGGAGAAAGTGGCCGAGGTGATCGCCGCGGTCGAGGCGGAGTATCCGGCCATCTCCGGCCTCAAGGCCGACTGCTACGTCTGCCGTGCCAGCGCGGGGGCGGGAAAACTATGAGCCCATTTATGATGCAGGCCGACGGCTACGTCTGCCGGATCGGCAACACAGGTGCAGGCAAGTTATGAGCAGCGCCATGACGCCATTCGAGCTGGAAAACGAGGAGGGGCTGCGCCTGCGCGGCCTCAATTTCGGCGCCACCCTCACCTCCCTCACCCTGCCGGTGGCGGGCCAGCGCCGTGAAGTGCTGCTGGGCTGTACCGATGAGGCCTATCCCACCCAGCAGGTGTGGCTGGGTGCGGTGGCGGGCCGCTTTGCCAACCGCATTGGCGGTGCCGAGCTGGTACGCGATGGCCAGCGCTGGCCGCTGGATGCCAATCAGGCACCCAACTGTCTGCACGGCGGGCAGGCTGGCTTTCATCGCCAGCAGTGGCAAATCAAGGAGCTGGAGGCGGATCGGGTCAAGCTGGCGTTGCTCTCCCGGGCGGGGGATCAGGGCTTTCCCGGCAATCTGCGGGTCACCCTGGAGTACCGGCTGGAGCAGAGCGATCTGGTGGTGGATTTCATCGCCAGCACGGATACCGCGACGCCGGTCAGCCTCACCAGCCACGCCTACTTCAATCTCGATGGGCAAACCGATGGCTGCGATGTGCGTGACCACCTCATCAGCATCAATGCCGACCACTTCCTGCCCACCGACCCGAGCGGTTTGCCGATCGCCATCACTCCGGTGGAGAGGCCATTCGATCTGCGCCACGAGCGCCTTGTCGGGCAGGATTGGCTGAGCCATCCCCAGCAGCAACAGGCCAAGGGGTACGATCACGCGTTTGTGCTCAACGGACCGGCTGCCGAGTGTGCAGCACGGGTGGTTTCGGGGGATCGCCAGCTGGCGATGGAGGTCTACACCAACCAGCCTTCGCTGCAGTTTTACACCGGCAACTGGCTGGCCAATACCCCGAGCCGCAGCGGCCTGTCGCACCGGGATCACGACGGCTTCTGTCTTGAGGCGCAACAGCTGCCGGACAGCCCCAATCGCCCCGAACTGGGCAACCCCTGGCTGTTGCCGGGCGAGCGTTATCACCACCAGACCCGCTACCGTTTTATCCGCGACTGACTTAAAGGTTTCATGATTTTTACATAGCCTCAGCAGTCACAATCGAGCAAGATAAGCCGCCCCGAGACCCTTCCGGGGCGTTTTTACATCAACGAAGTAAGGATTGTTTGTTCGATGACTGACACTTATAGCCTGCTGGTCGCCTTTATTCTGGGCGTCGTCGAGGGGCTGACCGAGTTCCTCCCCGTCTCCTCCACCGGCCACATGATCATCGTCGGCCATCTGCTGGGCTTTGAAGGGCCCAAGGCCGCCACCTTCGAAGTGGTGATCCAGCTTGGCTCCATCCTCGCCGTGGTCGCCGTGTTCTGGCGCCGCCTGTTTGGCCTGATTGGCATCCACTTTGGCCAGAAGCCCTCTCAGGATCATGCCACCCTGTCGCTGATCCACGTCATCCTCGGCATGATGCCCGCCATCGTGGTCGGCCTCGCCATCCACAGCTGGATCAAGGCCCATCTGTTCGGGCCAGAGACAGTGATGTATGCGTTGATCGCGGGGGGTATCCTGCTGATCATCGCCGAGAAGTTCCGCCCTGCCGTCAGCGCCGAAACTCTGGATGACATCAGCTACAAACAGGCGTTCGGTATCGGTCTGTTCCAGTGTCTGGCCCTGTGGCCCGGCTTCTCCCGCTCCGGCGCTACCATCAGTGGTGGCATGCTGATGGGGATCAGCCGTCATGCCGCGGCTGAGTTCTCCTTCATCATGGCGGTGCCCATGATGATGGCGGCCAGCGGTCTGGATCTCTACAAGAGCCGCGACTTCCTCTCCATGGCTGACTTCCCGATGTTTGCGGTGGGCTTTATCACCGCCTTCGTGGTGGCCATGTTTGCGATCAAGACCTTCCTGGCGCTGATCCGTCGCCTCGACTTTATCCCGTTCGCCATCTACCGCTTTATCGTGGCGTTCGCCGTCTATCTGGTGTTTGTCGCCTGACCGGCAGCCTGCAATGAAATGACAAAAGGGACCAACTTGGTCCCTTTTTCTATGGCGAATCTATGAAGAGATTGAGCTCAGTAGAGGTGCTGGCTGATGCCGTTCAGCAGCCGCGACAGCCCCTTGGTGAACTGCACCGGCGCATCCTGCACCGTGTAGCAGAGGCAGCCATCCGGCGTGTGCGGACTGTGGGAGTGGCTGGCATCGCGCCAGATAAAATCTCCCGCCTTGTAAAGGGTATCGCCATCCTCGATAGTGCCCGCCAGCAGCAGGGTCAGCTCATAGCCCTGATGGGTGTGCTCGGGGATGCGGCCACCGGCCTCGATATGGAGCAGGCTGGCGCGCGCCCCCATCTCGTCCAGCGGCAAACTCTGCTGACGAATGGCCCCGATATGGCGCCACTTGGGCGAACGGTAGCGGGCCAGCACCCGTGGCAAGCGGTAGGCGTGACCGGCCACCTCCAGCTCGCCGGGCTGGGCTCGGGGCCGGTCATGTGTTGGCTCGGAGAGGGGCTCAGCCAGCGGCTGCGCCAGAATATCCGCCAGCATGGCGTCGAATCCGGCATCCAGCGCCACGTCATCGCGGGGAGCCAGCTCGGGCTCTGCTGGCGAGGCAAGATATTGCTGCGCCAGCTCCTCTTCAAATGTTTTCAGTCGGGCAGCACAATCGGGGCAGAGTTCGCAGTGGGCGGAGAGCCCCACCGCCAGCGGCAGAGGCAGCTCGTCGGCAGCGAAGGCGCGCAGCATAGGGTCGGTCGGATGGGCTTTAATCATGGCCTTGCTCCACTTGCTCTTTCAGTTTCTGTAACGCCAACCGGAGGCGGGACTTGATGGTACCGAGCGGCACGCCGAGTCGCTCCGCCAGCTCCTGCTGGGAGAACTCCTGCAGATAGATGCCGCGCACCACCTGCTGTTGCGGCTCCGGCAGGGTGCCCAGATAGTGGGCCATCTGACGGGTCAGCACCGCATCTTCCCCCCCGCTCAAGTGCTCCTCTTCAGCCTGAAACTCCAGCACCGGCCACAGCTCCTCGGCACAGAGATCCTCCTTGCTAGCGCGACGACGGCGCAGCATGTCGAAGCACTGGTTGCGCATCACGGTATAGATCCAGGTGGTCGGCGCCCCCTTCTCGGGGTGGTAGAGGCGCGCCTTCTGCCACACCAGCAGCATGGTCTCCTGCACCAGCTCCATGGCGTTGGCCTCGCTGCCGAGGTGGCGCAGGCCGTAGCTGCGAATGCGCGGCGCAAAGTGTTGGAACAGGCGGGCAAAAGCAGCCTTGTCGGCCTGTTCTGCCACCCTGATCAGCAGAGATTTGAGGTCGCCATCCGGGTTATCCATCACGGGCGAGGTCCTGCGTATGGTCGAGTGTGGTTGGCCAGTATATGCCATTGCGCCATCCCTTTGGTGTGCTGTCGAACATGCTGTGGTGATGACTGATACGGCGTTGTGGCGCTGGCGGATCAGCGGGTCAGGAAAAAATCAGTGGCTGGCCACCAGTACCCCCTTGAGCAGAGCGATGGCGGGCTGATTGTCGGCGGCGGCCAGCAGCAGTTGTTTCTGCTCGGGGGGGATCGGCAGCACCTCCAGCCAGCGCTGGGCCACCCAGTTGCCATCGTCCCAGCGGGGCGCGGGATAGAGGGCGGCATAGTCGGGATAGTCGGCAAATACCTCCCGCAGCGCCTCGACCAGCGGCAGCTGATCGGGATGGAGCCGCCGGGGCGGCCAGGCCGTCAGCGGCGTCACCTCGCCGATGCGCAGGCCGTCTGGCTCCTGCCACATATCCTCTATCTGCACCCGCTCCATCCCCTGCACCGTGATCCCCAGCATGCCGTCCGGCAGCCGGTCGAAATCGATGATGGTGACCCGGGTGGCGATGGGCAGCATGTTGCGCAGGGCATCGGGCTGGCGAGGGTCCACCATGCAGAGGGCAAAGCCGGACTCCCCCGCTTCGGCGATCATCCGCTGGTATCTCGGTTCGAAGATCCGCAGCGGCATGATGCCGCCGGGCAGCAGGTGGGCAGATAGGGGAAACAGCGCCAGTCGCATCGCAAACTCCTCGGTTGGGAACCTCTGTTGATACGCCGGGCCAGAGGGAGGAGATCATTCCCGTCATCGGGAAAGGAAAAACCCTTAGCAATCAGGGGAAAATAGCCTGGACAAGCCGCTTCGATATGCAGTAGAAATGGATAAGCACCGTAATTTCCGCCCAATATTCTGGAATATGGCGCCAAACGCAGTGAAATATCCGCCCGACAGCGAGCGGCGGGTCATCCCTATAGTTTTCTCGGGCCGATGCGGGTAAAATTCACGCCCTTATATATCAGTCATTTTTCGACGCGCAACCTTGGTGGTCAGTTATGAAAGAGCATATTCATCATCTACTTGAACAAACGGTAGCCAATCTCAAGTCAGCAGGCGTCCTGCCGGCGGACCTGGAAGCCCGCGTGCAAGTAGACCGATGCAAGGAAAAAGCTCACGGCGACCTGGCTACCAACCTGGCCATGCTGCTGGCCAAACCGGCCCGCAAGAATCCCCGTGAGCTGGCGGCTGCCATTATCGAGCACCTGCCCGCCTCCGACCTGATCGCCAAGGTCGAGATCGCCGGTCCCGGCTTCATCAACTTCTTCTTCGACCAGCGCTGGCTGGCCGGTCAGGTCGAGGCCATGGTGACCTCTGCCAACGCCAACGTGAAGTTGCCGACCCCGCAGACCGTGGTGGTGGACTACTCCGCCCCCAACGTGGCCAAAGAGATGGCGGTGCACCACATCCGCTCCACCGTACTCGGTGACGTGGCTGCGCGCGCGCTGGAGTTCCTCGGCCACAAAGTGATCCGTGCCAACCACATCGGCGACTGGGGCACCCAGTTCGGCATGCTGATCGCCTATCTGGAGAAGATGTCCAACGAGCACGCCAGCGACATGGCGCTCAAGGATCTGGAAGCCTTCTACACCCAGGCCAAGCGTTGCTACGACGAAGACGAAACCTTCGCCGAGCGCGCCCGTAACTACGTGGTCAAGCTGCAGGGCGGCGATGAGTACTGCCGCACCATGTGGAAGAAGCTGGTCGACATGACCATGGAACAGAACCAGATCAACTACGACCGCCTGAATGTCTCCCTGACCAACAAGGACATCATGGGCGAGTCCATGTACAACGACATGCTGCCGGAAATCGTTGCCGACCTGAAAGCCAAGGGGCTGGCGGTCGAGAGCGAAGGCGCTACCGTGGTCTTCCTGGACGAGTTCAAGAACAAGGATGGCGAGGCCATGGGCGTCATCATCCAGAAGAGCGATGGCGGTTTCCTCTACACCACCACCGACATCGCCTGTGCCAAATACCGTTATGAAACCCTGGGCGCCGACCGGGTCATGTACTTCATCGACTCCCGTCAGCACCAGCACCTGATGCAGGCCTGGACCATCACCCGCAAGGCGGGCTATGTGCCGGAATCTGTACCGCTTGAGCACCACGCCTTCGGCATGATGCTGGGCAAGGATGGTCGTCCCTACAAGACCCGCTCCGGTGGCACCGTCAAGCTGGTTGATCTGCTGAACGAAGCCGAAGAGCGCGCCGCTGCGCTGCTGGAGAGCCGCAACAGCGACCTCTCTGCCGAAGAGAAGGCCAACGTGGTCAACGCCATCGCCATGGGTGCGGTGAAGTATGCGGATCTCTCCAAGAACCGTACCACCGACTACATCTTCGACTGGGATATGATGCTGTCGTTTGAAGGCAACACTGCTCCTTACCTGCAGTATGCCTACACCCGTATCCAGTCCATCTTCCGCAAGGCCAACATCGATGCCGAGACGCTGACCGGTAATGTAACCCTGAACGAAGAGGCCGAAGAGGTACTGGCCCAGAAGCTGATCCAGTTCTCCGACGCGGTCAACGGCGTGGCAGACAAAGGCATGCCGCACCTGCTCTGTACCTACCTGTACGAGTTGTCCGGCAACTTCATGACCTTCTATGAAGCCTGCCCGATCAACAAGGATGGCGTGGACGAAGCAACCCGTCAGAGCCGTCTGCTGCTGTGCGCCGCCACCGCCAAGGTGCTGAAACTGGGCCTCGGCGTACTGGGCATCCATACCCTGGAGCGCATGTAATAGATGGCAACCCGGGATTATGTCGGCAGCCGCCCGCGACGTCGGGCGGGTGGCCGCAATACCAAGAAAGCGGCCCCTCGCCGCTTTCCTGTTATTCCAGTGCTGCTGGTCGTGGCACTGCTGGCAGGCTTTGGTGGCTTCCTTTACATGATCAATGGCAAGGGCAACGACGCCCCCACCATTGAGGAACAGGTAAAGGCCAACAAGCCAAAAGCGCAGAATAACGGGCTGCCTCAGGAGAAGTGGAGCTACATCGAACGGCTTGAAAACAAGCAGGTCGATATCATAGAGCCGCCGACCCAGCCGGGTGTGCTGCCGCCGCCCCCGGCAGATACCATGACCCTGCAGCCGGAAAAACTGCCGCAGCCGGTGCCGACCGACATTCCCCAACCGGGAACGCCCATCGGCCAGCCCAAGCCCTATCAGCCCAATCCGGCGACCACCCCTTCCACCTCTGGCGCACCGGTTGCCAGCGCGCAAGAGCAGGCGATCGACCGCAAGGCCGAACGGGAGCGGATGGAGCGGGAGATCCGCGCCGAGCTGGAACGGGAGCGCGCCGAAGCGGCCAAGGCCAAAGCGGCCACCCCGCAAGCCCAGACCGCTGCCGCCGACAGCGGTCGCTATATGATGCAATGCGCGGCCCTGCGCTCGCAGGATTCCGCAGAGTCGCTCAAGGCGCGCATCGCCTTCACCGCCGGTCTCTCTTCCAGCCTGCAGGTGATCAATGGTGCCAACGGCACCGTCTACAAGGTGATGGTCGGCCCCTTCAACGGCAAGGCGGCCGCCGACGCGGCCAACAGCAAGCTGCAGAGCTCCGGCATCAGCGGCTGCATTCCCAAGAAAGGGTAATCCGCTTACCGATGACGCAGGGCCGGGTGGCAACACCCGGCCCTGTTCTTTTGGTGCCACGCGCACCCACCCTGTTTGCTCCCC
Source organism: Aeromonas allosaccharophila (assembly GCF_016026615.1). Classification (NCBI taxonomy): domain Bacteria; kingdom Pseudomonadati; phylum Pseudomonadota; class Gammaproteobacteria; order Aeromonadales; family Aeromonadaceae; genus Aeromonas; species Aeromonas allosaccharophila. Next base: position 3,338,942 of record NZ_CP065745.1, read on the forward strand.
CCGTTTATCCCGACCAAAGGCAGGGTTGAAAAGCCCGTTTGCCATCCCCATCTTTCTTGCCATGCACAGTCAGGCCGTCATTCGGCTCAAGCGAGGTAAGTAAAGTGACTACCATAGTTTCAGTTCGCCGCAACGGTCAGGTCGTCATCGGTGGCGATGGCCAGGTCTCTCTTGGCAACACCGTCATGAAGGGCAACGCCCGCAAGGTTCATCGCCTCTATAACGGCAAGGTGCTGGCCGGTTTCGCTGGCGGTACCGCCGACGCCTTCACCCTGCTCGAGCGTTTCGAAGCAAAACTGCAGGCCCATCAGGGTAATCTGGAGCGCGCCGCCGTGGCGCTGGCCAAAGATTGGCGCACCGATCGCGCCCTGCGCCGCCTTGAAGCGCTGCTGGCCGTGGCCGACGAACACAAATCCTTCATCATCACCGGCAACGGTGACGTGGTGCAGCCGGAGCACGATCTCATCGCCATCGGCAGCGGCGGCAACTTCGCCCAGTCCGCCGCCATCGCGCTGCTGGAGAACACCGAGCTGGATGCCAGGACCATTGTCGAGAAGTCCCTCAAGATTGCGGGCGACATCTGCGTCTTCACCAATGGCAACCACACCATCGAAGTGCTGGATTATTCGGCGAAATAAGGCCACCAGCCAAACCCCATTCTCCAAGGGGTGGGCCCTGCCCGCCCCGGATACAGGAACACCATCATGTCCGAGATGACCCCGAGAGAAATCGTCCACGAGCTGGACAGACACATCATTGGTCAGGCCGATGCCAAGCGCGCCGTTGCCGTTGCCCTGCGCAACCGCTGGCGCCGGATGCAACTCGACGAAGAGATGCGCCATGAAGTGACCCCGAAAAACATCCTGATGATCGGCCCGACCGGTGTCGGCAAGACCGAGATCGCCCGTCGTCTGGCCAAGCTGGCCAACGCCCCCTTCATCAAGGTGGAAGCGACCAAGTTCACCGAAGTGGGCTATGTCGGCAAGGAAGTGGACAGCATCATCCGCGATCTGACCGATGCCGCCATCAAGCTGGTGCGCGAAACCGAGATGGAGAAGATGAAATACCGCGCCGAGGAAGCCGCCGAAGAGCGCATCCTCGATGCCCTGCTGCCCAACCCGCGCAACACCTGGGGTGAGGAAGAGAAAGCCGACAACTCCAACACCCGCCAGATCTTCCGCAAGAAACTGCGGGAAGGTCAGCTGGATGACAAGGAGATCGAGCTGGAGCTCTCCGCCTCCCCGATGGGCGTCGAAATCATGACCCCGCCGGGCATGGAAGAGATGGCCAACCAGCTGCAGGGACTGTTCCAGAACCTGGGCCAGAACCAGAAGAAGAAGCGCAAGATCAAGGTCAAAGAGGCCATGAAGGCACTGATCGAAGAGGAAGCGGCTCGTCTGGTCAATCCGGAAGAGCTGAAGCAGAAGGCAATCGCCGCAGTCGAGAACAACGGCATCGTCTTCCTCGACGAGATCGACAAGATCTGCAAGCGTGGCGAGAGCTCCGGCCCCGATGTCTCCCGTGAAGGGGTACAGCGCGACCTGCTGCCGCTGGTCGAGGGCTGCACCGTCAACACCAAGCACGGCATGGTCAAGACCGATCACATCCTGTTTGTCGCCTCCGGCGCCTTCCAGATCGCCAAGCCGTCAGATCTCATCCCCGAGCTGCAGGGCCGTCTGCCGATCCGCGTCGAGCTGACCGCGCTGACCACCGATGACTTCGAGCGCATCCTGACTGAACCGAACGCCTCCCTGACCGATCAGTACAAGGCACTGATGGCCACCGAAGGGGTCAACATCGAGTTCACCAAGGATGGCATCCGCCGTCTGGCCGAAGCGGCCTGGCAGGTCAACGAGCGAACCGAGAACATCGGTGCCCGTCGTCTGCACACCGTGATGGAGCGCCTGATGGAAGATATCTCCTACGATGCCTCCGAGAAGTCCGGCGAGACCTTTGTCATCGACACCGACTACGTCAACGCCCACCTCGGCAAGCTGATTGAAGACGAGGACCTGAGCCGCTTTATTCTGTAAGCGCGCCCCTCCCGATAAAACGCCTCCCTTCGCGGAGGCGTTTTTATTTCTCCACCGCCTCCGTCATCTGCCCGGGTTCTGGCCCTTATCTGCGGCAACCCGTTCAATCCCAGCGCATTTCCAAGCCTCCCCTTGCCAACGCCCGCCGTTTTTCATCCTTGCTGAAATCTGCTCAAAAAAAGATCTGTCTACTTCTGCGCAATTGATTTATACATACGTATAAATCAGATCAAAATCTGTGCAGCAGGAACCAAAAAGATGAATCCAACCCGGCAAAAACTGCTCGATACCGGTCTCGCCATCGCTACCGAGAAGGGGCTGCGCGGCCTGACGGTGCGCGAGCTGGCGGCGGCGGCCGAGGTGAACCTCGGCTCCTTCGTCTACCACTTCGGCAACCGCGACGCCTTTATCGACGAGCTGGTCGAGCTCTGGTACGCCCCCCTCTATGACGAGCTCAAGGCGGTGGCAGCCAAAGGCTCCTACCCCTCAGCCATCGCCACCTTTGAGGCGACCATGGAGGCGCTGATCGGGCTGGTGGTGCGCCAGCGCGGCTTTATCAACCACCTGTTTGGCGATGCGCTGGCGGGTGAAGGGGCGGCCCAGCGCTTTCTGCTCAGCCTGCCGCGCCGTCATCCCCTGCTGCTGATCGAACAGGTACGGATGGCACAGGCGGAAGGGTCGCTGGTCGCGGGTCACCCGCTCCAGCTGATGATCTTCATCATGGGCTCGGTCGGCCTGCCGCTGGTGATCGCCGGCAGCGGTCGTCAGCTAGGCTGGCTGCCCGAACAGGCCGCCCCCTTTCTCAGCCAGATAGACAACCCAGAGGCCGCCAGACAGCGGCTGGTATGGGCCCTGCGCGGCCTGCGCCCCACCGATATGAAGCAAGGAGAAGCGGCATGAAACAACGCATCGCGATGGTAGCTCTGCTGCTGGCCGATCTCAGTGGTGACCTCTGGTTGCAGAGCCATCCTCAAGGAGAAGTGCTATGAAGCAACGCATTGCGATGGCAGCTCTGCTGCTGGCCGTTCTCAGTGATTACCTCTGGTTGCAGTGCAATATTCCTCAAGGAGAAGCGGTATGAAGCAACGTATTGCAATCGTAGCCCTGCTGCTGACCGTTATCGGTGGCTACCTCTGGTGGCAGGGGCGCCCGGCCGACGGATCCATCCTCTACGGCAATGTCGATATTCGCGACGTCAATCTGGCTTTTCGGGTCGGCGGCCGCGTCGATCAGGTGCTGGTCGATGAGGGGGATAGCGTAAAAGCCGGTCAACTGCTGGCCCGCCTCGATCCGGTTCCCCTCACCCACAACCGCGACAGCGCCCGCGCCAATCTGGCTGCGCTCACTGCCGCCAACGCCTTGATCCACAAAGGCTATCGCAGCGAAGAGACCGACCGCGCCCGGGCCGCACTGGCTGCCGCCGAAGCCGCAGCGCTGGAGGCCGACCAGCAGTGGCGCCGCCAGAGCGCATTGGCAGCCACCGGCGCCATCTCCCGCGGTCAGCTCGATACCGCCCGCTCCCAGCGGGATCAGACCCAGGCGCAGGTGCGCTCCGCCCGCGAACAGCTCGCCCAGCTCGAAACCGGCTACCGCCCGGAGGAAATCGCCCAGTCTGATGCCCAGCTGGAAGGGGCCAAAGCAGCGCTCGCCAGTGCCGAACTGGCGCTGGCGGATGCCAGCCTGACCGCCCCCAGCGACGGCATCATCATCAGCCGCGCCGTCGAGAATGGCAGCATGGTGCAGAGCGGAGCGACCGCCTTCGACCTCTCCCTGACCGCGCCAGTCTGGGTGCGCGCCTATGTGGAGGAGCCCTGGCTCGGCCACTTCCCGAGCGGCGCCAAGGTGACCCTCACCACCGACTCGCGGCCTGATCAGCCCTATCACGGGGTGGTGGGCTTTGTCTCGCCCACCGCCGAGTTCACCCCGAAATCGGTGGAGACGCCTGACCTACGCACTCACCTCGTCTACCGGCTGCGCATCGTGGTGCAGGACCCCGACCCGGCCCTGCGGCAGGGGATGCCGGTCACCGTCAGGCTGGCGCCATGAGCTGCGCCATCTCTCTTGAGGGGCTCACCAAGCGCTTTGGCGAGCGGGTCGCCCTCAACGCCATCTCGGCCACCATTCCGGCTGGCGGCATCACCGGGCTGGTGGGCCCCGACGGCGCGGGCAAGAGCACCCTGCTGCGCCTGCTGGCCGGTCTGCTGATCCCCGAAGCGGGCACCATCCGGGTGCTGGGGCTGGACCCGGTGAGCGAGGGGGATCTGCTGCGCCAGCGCCTCGGCTACATGCCCCAGCAGTTCGGCCTCTACGAGGATCTCAGCGTGCTGGAGAACCTCACCCTCTACGCTGACTTGCGCGGCGTACTGGAGCCCGAACGCACGCCCACCTTCGCGCGGCTGCTCGCCTTCACCGACCTCGCCCGCTTCACCGCACGACCGGCGGGCAAGCTCTCTGGCGGGATGAAACAGAAGCTCGGGCTGGCCTGTGCCCTGCTCGGCACCCCGGATGTGCTGCTGCTGGACGAACCGGGGGTCGGGGTCGATCCCATCTCCCGCCGTGCCCTCTGGCAGATGGTGCGCGAGCTGGCAAAAGGGGGGATGACGGTGCTCTGGAGTACCGCCTATCTCGACGAGGCGGAGCTGTGCGACCACGTACTGCTGATGGCGGATGGCGAGGTGCGCACCAGCGGCACGCCAGCCGATCTGATGGGAGCCATGGCCAGCCGCTGCTGGCTGCTGGAGGCGGGGCAACTGGATGGCCGCGAGCGACGCGCCCTGCTGCGCCGGGCACTGGCTCACCCGGCGGTGATGGATGGCGCGGTGGCGGGGGAGCGGGTTCGCCTGCTGCTGCACCCGGGCATGACGCCCCCGCCGCTGACGGAGCTGCAGCTGGCCAACGGTGCCTTTCAACCGGCCCAGCCCCGGCTGGAGGATGCCTTTATCGACCTGCTCGGCGGCGGCCCCGGTGGAGAGTCGAGTCTGGCGGCCGGGATGCGGGAAGCCAAGCTGCCGCAGGGAGTCTCCCCCGAGGCGGTGATAGAGGCGCGCCACCTCACCAAACGCTTCGGCGATTTTGCAGCCACCGATGATGTCAGCTTTGCGGTGCGCCGCGGCGAGATCTTCGGCCTGCTCGGCCCCAACGGGGCGGGCAAGTCCACCACCTTCAAGATGGAGTGCGGCCTGCTGCGCCCGAGCGAGGGACAAGCACTGGTGACCGGCATCGATCTGGCCCACAGCCCCTCGGCGGCGCGCCAGCGCCTCGGCTACATGGCGCAGAAGTTCTCCCTCTACAAGCAACTTACCGTGGCGCAAAACCTCTCCTTCTTCGCCGGTATCTACGGCCTGTTTGGCCGCCACCAGCAGACGCGGATCGACGCCATGGTGACTGCCTTTTCCCTCGCTCCCTGGCTGGAACAGAAGGCAGAATCCCTGCCGCTCGGCCTGCGCCAGCGCTTATCGCTGGCCTGCGCCCTGCTGCACGAGCCGCCGCTGCTGTTTCTCGACGAGCCCACCTCCGGGGTCGATCCGGTGACCCGGCGCGAGTTCTGGTCGCACATCAACGCGCTGGCCGACCACGGCGTCACCGTGCTGGTCACTACTCACTTTATGGATGAGGCTGAGTATTGCGACCGCATCGCCCTCATCTATCGCGGCAAGCTGCTGGCGCTCGGCACCCCGGACGATCTCAAGGAGCTGGCCGCCAAAGAGGCGGCGACCTCTTTGCCAACCGGCTCCTTGCCAACCTCTTCATTACCAACAATGGAAGAGGCCTTTATCTCCCTGGTCGAGCGGGCCAGCGAGGAGGACGCATGAGCATCAACCGTCGGCGACTGCTGGCCCTCTGCCGCAAGGAGACGCTGCAAATCGTCCGTGACCCGAGCAGCATCCTCATCGCCTTCATCATGCCGGTGGTGCTGCTGGTGGTGATGGGTTACGCCATCAATCTGGATGTGGACCATCTGCGTCTCGGCATCTGGCGAGCCGACAGCGGCGCCCCGGCGGTGCGGCTGGAGCAGGCCCTGCGCGGCTCTACCGCGCTGGAGATCCACAGCGGGCCGAGCAAGGAGTCCCTGCTCGCCAGTCTGGCCCGTGGCGAGATCCGCGGCCTGCTGGTGATCGATGACGGCTTCTCCCGCGCCATGGCCGGTCAGGGCAATGGCACGCCACAGGCGCTGCTGCTGACCGACGGCTCCGAGCCCAACACCGCCAACTTCGTCACCAACTATGTGCAGGGAATCTGGCAGGGGTGGCTCGCGGGCGAAGGGGTTGCCATGCCGGTGTCGATAGAGAGCCGCGCCTGGTTCAACCCGGCGCTGGTGAGCCGCAACTTTCTGGTGCCAGGATCCATTGCGGTGGTGATGACCATCATAGGCGCCCTGCTCACCTCGCTGGTGGTGGCGCGGGAGTGGGAGCGCGGCACCATGGAGGCACTGCTCGCCACCCCGGTCACCAAGGGGGAGCTGCTGCTCTCCAAGCTGCTGCCCTACTATGGCCTCGGCATCATTGCCATGCTGCTCTGCCTGCTCTTCTCGGTGGCGGTGATGGCGGTGCCGTGGCGCGGCTCTCTGCTGCTGCTCTTTCTGGTCACCAGCGTCTTTCTCGGCAGCGCGCTCGGACTCGGCCTGTTCCTCTCCACCGTGATGCGCAGCCAGTTCAATGCCGCGCAGGCGGCGCTGATCGCCGCGTTTCTGCCCGCCGTGATGCTATCGGGCTTCGTGTTCGAGATCGCCAGCATGCCACCGCTGCTGCGGGCCATCACTCACCTCATTCCGGCCCGCTACTTCGCAAGCTCCTTGCAGACCCTCTATCAGGCGGGTAGCGTCTTCTCGATCTTGCTGGTCAACGGTTTTTGTCTGCTGCTGCTGGCCGGTTTCTGGCTGGCCCTGACCGCCCGCAAGACGCGGCGCACTCTGGAGTAACCCATGCTGATCCGACTCTGGTGGCTGATCCGAAAAGAGCTGCAGGCCCTGATGGGCAATACTCAGGGGCGCTTTCTGCTCATCATGCCGGTGCTGCTGCAGACCGCCCTCTTCCCCTTCGCCGCCACTCTGGAGGTGACCGGCAACACGCTGGCCATCTACAACCAGGATGGCGGCGCCCAGAGCCGCGAGCTGCTGGAACGCCTCACCCATATGCCCGCCTTCACCACCATCATTCCGGTGCAGGGCGAGGCGGGCATGACCGAAGCCATCACCGGGCAGCAGGCGCTGCTCGGGCTGATTATTCCGGGGGATTTTTCGCGCCGGCTGGCGCGGGGCGAACCGGCTAGGGTGCAGATGATTATCGATGGCCGCCGCTCCAACGGCGGTCAGGTGGCGGCGGGTTACATCAGTCAGGTGATCGCCCGCTGGCAAAGTGAGGGCAAGGGGCAACCCGAGCTGGCGGTACGCAACCTCTACAACCCCAACGTCGAGTTCCACTGGCATATCCTGCCGGCGCTGGTGGCCATCATCACCACCACTGGCTGCCTGATTGTCACCGCCCTCTCGGTCGCGCGGGAGCGGGAAGAGGGCACCTTCGATCAGCTGCTGGTCTCCCCCCTCACCGCAGGCTGGATCATGGCGGGCAAGGCGGTGCCCGGCATCATGGTGGCAGTGGGGCAAGGGTGCATAGTCGCGCTGGCCGCCCGTTTTGTCTTTCACCTCCCCTTTGCCGGCAGCCTCAGTTTGCTGATGGCGGGCATGGTCTGCTACGGGCTGGCGCTGGCCGGGATCGGGCTCTTCATCTCGTCGTTCTGCTCGACCCAGCAGCAGGCGTTTCTCGGAGTCTTCTCCTTCACCGTACCGGCTGTGATCCTCTCGGGCTACATCTCGCCGGTGGAGAATATGCCGCAGGTGTTCCAGTGGCTGGCGGCCATTGACCCCCTCACCCACTTCATCGTGCTGCTCAAGGGGGTCTTCCTCAAGGGGTTCGACTGGTCGGCCGCCTGGCCCCTGCTCTGGCCGCTGCTCGCCATCGCCGGCGTCACCCTGTCGCTGGCGCTCGCCATGTTCCGCCGCCATATCGCCTGACGCGCTATCTTGATCAGCTGATGCCGGTCTCGCCCAGCGCGAGGCCGGCCTTTTTTCGACAGAAGTCTTCACTCCCCGGTTTTTGCTAAACCGGGCTTGCTCTCCGCCATCCCTCACCCCGAGCCAGCCCATAAATCATCAACTGGTATACCTATTTTTGTATATCTTTGAATTTTATCGAATTACCCCTGACGAGATATATAAATAGACACTTGATTTGCATCAATTGCCCGCCCCGACTGACTGGGTAGCCTAGCCCCAGAATGATGTTTTATTACTCCAAACTAGAGGCAATCATGAGCAAAGTCAGACTGGTCGTTGTGGGCAACGGCATGGTGGGGCACCGCTTCATCGAAGAGTTGATCGAGCGGGCCGACCCGGGCCGCTACGAGATCACCGTCTTCGGTGCAGAACCCCGTCCCGCCTACGATCGCGTCCATCTCTCCTCCTACTTCTCCCATCACACCAGCGAAGATCTCTCCCTCGTCAAACCCGGCTTCTACGACAAGCACGGCATCCGCCTGCTGCTCGGCGAAGCGGTGAAAAAAATCGACAGGGCCAACCGCGAAGTGCACTCCAACAAGGGCACTGTGGTCGGGTACGACAAGCTGGTGCTGGCCACCGGCTCCTACCCCTGGGTGCCGCCCATTGCGGGCAGTCAGCACCACGAGTGCTTCGTCTATCGCACCATCGAGGATCTGAAAGCCATCCGCAGCGCCGCCAGGAGCGGCAAGAGCGGGGTGGTGATCGGGGGCGGCCTGCTTGGCCTCGAAGCCGCCGGCGCCCTCAAGGCGCTGGGTCTCGAGACCCATGTGGTGGAGTTTGCTCCAGTGCTGATGGCCGAGCAGCTCGACGGTCAGGGCGGCCAGCTGCTGCGCCGCAAGATTGAATCCATGGGCGTGCAGGTGCACACCAGCAAGAGCACCAGCGAGATCCTGATGCATGGCGGTGAGCAGGCGAAGCACCGCCTCGCCTTTGCCGATGGCAGCCAGCTTGAAGTGGACGTGGTGGTCTTCTCCACCGGCATTCGCCCGCAAGATACCCTCGGCCGTTACGGTGATCTCGCCATCGCCGAGCGCGGCGGCATCGTCATCGACGATCACTGCCTCACCTCAGACCCCGACATCTATGCCATCGGCGAGTGCGCCGCCTGGCAGGGCCGCTTCTTCGGGCTGGTGGCACCGGGCTACAAGATGGCCCAGATCACCGTCGACCACCTGCTCGGCGGCGACAGCCGCTTCGAAGGGGCAGACATGAGCGCCAAGCTCAAGCTGCTCGGCGTCTCCGTCGGCTCCATCGGTGATGCCCATGGCCGCACCCCGGGCAGCCACAGCTATGTGTTTCAGGACGACCAGGCTGGCGTCTACAAGAAGATCGTGGTGAGCGAAGACAACAGCCGATTGCTCGGCGCCGTGCTGGTGGGTGACGTGGAAGATTACGGCAACCTGCTGCAGATGATGCTCAACGCCCTGCCGCTGCCGAGCCACCCGGACACCCTGATCCTGCCCGCCTACGCCGGTGCCAAGCCGACGCTGGGGGTAGATGCCCTGCCGGAAAGCGCCCAGATCTGCTCCTGCTTCGACGTCTCCAAGGGCGACATCGCCAAGGCGGTGGCCGAAGGTCACACCACGCTGGCCGCCATCAAGCAGCACACCAAGGCCGGTACAGGCTGCGGCGGCTGCGTGCCGCTCATCAGTCAGGTGCTCAACGCCGAGCTGGTTAAGCAGGGCATCGAGGTCAACAACCACCTCTGCGCCCACTTCCCCCACTCCCGTCAGGAGCTGTTCCATCTGGTCAAGGTGGAGGGGATCAAGAGCTTCGACGTGCTGCTGGCCAAGCACGGTCAGGGCTATGGCTGCGAGGTGTGCAAACCGACCGTCGGCTCCATCCTCGCCTCCTGCTGGAACGAGCATGTGCTGAGCCCGCGCAATATCCCGTTGCAGGACACCAACGACATCTTCCTCGGCAACATGCAGAAGGACGGCAGCTACTCCGTCATCCCGCGCATGGCCGGTGGCGAAGTGACTCCGGAGGGGCTGCTGGCGGTGGCCGAAGTGGCCCGCGACTACAAGCTCTACACCAAGATCACCGGCGCCCAGCGCATCGGTCTGTTCGGGGCCCAGAAGGATGATCTGCCCGCCATCTGGCGCAAGCTGCTGGCAGCCGGATTCGAGACAGGTCAGGCCTACGCCAAGGCACTGCGCATGGCCAAGACCTGTGTCGGCAGCACCTGGTGCCGCTTCGGCGTACAGGACAGCGTCGGCCTCGGGGTCTTCCTCGAGAACCGCTACAAGGGCATTCGCACCCCGCACAAGATGAAGTTCGGCGTCTCCGGCTGTACCCGCGAATGTGCGGAAGCGCAGGGCAAGGACGTTGGCATCATCGCCACCGACGCGGGCTGGAACCTCTATGTGGGCGGCAACGGCGGCATGAAGCCGCGCCACGCCGACCTGCTGGCTTCTGACCTAGACCGCGAGACCCTCATCAAGCTGATCGACCGCTTTATGATGTTCTACGTCACCAGCGCCGACAAACTGCAGCGCACCTCGGTCTGGCTCGGCAATCTGGAAGGGGGTGTCGACTACCTGCGCGAGGTGATCGTCGACGACAAGCTGGGGCTGGCCGAGACGCTGGAGCGCGATATCCAGACTCTCATCAACAGCTACGAGTGCGAATGGTCGCGCACCCTCAACGAAGAGGAGGCGCTCAAGCGCTTCAGCCACTTCATCAACAGCGACAAGCGCGATCCGGATGTTCAGTTCGTCAGCGAACGAGACCAGCACAGACCCGCCACTCCGGCCGAGCGCATCCCCGTCTACCAGATCGAGGTGGAAACCAAATGATGAAACTTGCCTGCCAACTCAACGACATCCTGCCGGGAACCGGAGTCTGCGCACTCATTGAAGGTCGCCAGATCGCCCTGTTTCGCCCGAGCGCGGCGGCCGAGGTGTTCGCCATCGACAACCGGGACCCCTTCTTCGCCGCCAACGTGCTGTCGCGGGGCCTGATCTGCGAACACGACGGCGAACTCTGGGTGGCCAGCCCGCTCAAGAAGCAGCGCTTTCGTCTGAGCGATGGCCACTGTTTCGACAATCCTGCGATGTCGGTGCAGAGCTACCCCGTTGAAGTGCGCGACCAGCAGGTCTGGGTCGCTGTCTAACACCATGCATATCAGGGCTGCCCGCGGGCAGCCCTCTTGAAGGAAACAAAGATGTATACCGACACCATCAACAAGTGCGCCGCCAACGCGGCCCGCATCAACCGCTTCGAGCGCAGCGACAAGCTCGGCTTCTGGCTCAGCTCCGCCATGGCGGGGGCCTATGTGGGCCTCGGCATCATCCTCATCTTCACCCTCGGTAATCTGGTGGATCCCGCCATCCGGCCGCTGGTGATGGGGGCCACCTTCGGCATCGCCCTGACCTTAGTTGTCATCGCCGGCTCCGAGCTGTTCACCGGCCACACCATGTTCCTCACCTTCGGGGTGAAAACCGGCAAGATCACTATGGCCGACCTGCTGCGCATCCTGCCACAGACCTGGGTGGGCAACCTGATTGGCTCAGTCGTGGTGGCGCTCATCTACTCTTACGGCGGCAGCCTGCTGCCGGACGCAGGCAGTCTGGCCCACAAGGTGGCGCTGGCCAAGACCCAGGCACCGGCCCTGACCCTGTTTATGAAGGGGATCCTCTGCAACTGGCTGGTCTGCCTCGCCATCTGGATGGCGCTGCGCACCGAAGGGGCCGCCCGCTTCATCGCCATCTGGTGGTGCCTGCTGGCCTTTATCGCCTCCGGCTACGAGCACTCCATCGCCAACATGACCCTGTTCGCCCTCTCCTGGTTCGGCGCCCACTCGGATGCCTACACCCTGAGCGGCATCGGCCACAACCTGCTGTGGGTGACCCTGGGTAACACGGTCTCCGGCGCCCTCTTCATGGGCCTCGGCTACTGGTATGCCACCCCCAAGGCTGAGCGCCCGGTCGCGGTGAGCGAGACCACCACCACTGCCAGCCAGACCCAAACCGCCTGATCAGGAGGCCCCATGGACTACTTGCCCATCTTTTGCCGACTCGACAACAAACCCGTGCTGCTGGTCGGCGGCGGCGAGGTAGCGGAGCGCAAGGCGCGCCTGCTGCTGGATGCCGGTGCCCAGCTCACCGTGGTCGCCCCCGAGCTCGACCCCGAGCTGGCGGAACTGGCTGCCAACGGCAGCATCGAATGGCTGGCCGGTGAATTCGCGCCGCAGCAACTGGCGGGCAAGTGGCTGGTGGTGGCCGCCACCGATCGGCGCGAGGTGAATGCGCTGGTTTACCAAAGCGCCAATCAGGCGCGGATCTTTGCCAACGTGGTGGATGACCCGAAACGCTCCAGCTTCATCATGCCGTCGATCATCGACCGCTCGCCGCTGATGGTGGCCATCTCCTCCGGTGGCAAGGCGCCGGTGCTGGCCCGCTTGCTGCGGGAAAAACTGGAAGCCCTGCTGCCGCAACATCTGGGCGCCATGGCGACCTTCGCTGGCAGCCTGCGGGATCGGGTCAAGGCGCGCTTCGCCACCATGGGCGAGCGGCGCCGCTTCTGGGAACGGCTGCTCGGGGCCGACCGGCTCGGACAGGCGCTGGCGCGGGGGGATCACGCCTCTGCCCACCAGCTGGCCGACAACCTGTTTGCTGACGAAAGCCACACCGCTGGCGAGGTGGTGCTGGTGGGAGCTGGCCCCGGCGACCCGGGCCTGCTCACCCTGCACGCTCTGCGCCAGATGCAGCAAGCGGACGTGGTGGTCTATGACCGGCTGGTCTCGGACGAGGTGATGGCGCTGGTGCGCCGGGATGCCAAACGCATCTTCGTCGGCAAGCAGGCGGGCAACCACTGCGTACCGCAAGAGGGGATCAACCAGCTGTTGCTGGAGGAGGCGAAGAAGGGGCAGCGAGTGGTGCGGCTGAAGGGAGGCGACCCATTCATCTTCGGCCGTGGCGGCGAGGAGCTGGAGACGCTCGTTGGTACTGGCATTGGCTTTCAGGTGGTGCCGGGGATCACGGCGGCCAGCGGCTGCGCCGCCTACGCCGGTATTCCGCTGACCCATCGCGACCACGCCCAGAGCGTGCGCTTCGTCACCGCCCACGGCAAAGGTGGCGCCCGGGATCTCGACTGGCCACTGCTGGCCAAAGATCGGCAGACGCTGGTGTTCTACATGGGGCTCTCCTCCTGCGCCACCATCCGCGATCAACTGCTGGCCCACGGCAAGCAGGGCAACACGCCAGTGGCGCTGATCGAGCGCGGCACCCAGCCCTGCCAGCGGGTCATTCGCGGCACTCTCGAAGAGTTGCCCGCGCTGGCGGTGGGGGTCGAGAGTCCGGCGCTGATCATGGTGGGCTCGGTGGTGACGCTGGCCGACCAGCTCGCCTGGTTTGGCGCGGCACCACAGGCTCAGCGAGCCCTCGCCTGAGGGATTATCGGCAACTAACCATGAGGCCACCAGCAGGTGGCCTCACTTTTACCTCCCTCTTCTCCCATCACGGTCATAACCTGCTGTTTTAAGTCTGGTATCCTATGGGCATTGAGCCCTTGGCTACCCTCTCAGGAATTCATCCCATGTCTCTTCCCATCAAGAACAGCGCCAGGCAGCGCGCGGATGACAGATCTCGCATTCTCACCCTGCTGCTGCGCGATGACGCCCTCACCGACAGCCTGCTCGACCCGCAGGTGGTGCAGGATGCCGAGCAGCGCGATCAGACCAGCGAACTCACCGCGCTGGTCAACGGGCTGCCCGCCGCCGATGTCGCCGATGCGCTGGAGTCGCTACCGCCCGATGAGCGTCATGCCCTGTGGGCACTGGTGGAGGAAGATAAGCGCGGCCAGATTCTGGTCGAAGCCTCGGAGACGGTGTGGGACAGCCTGATCAGCGGGATGAGCGACAAGGAGCTGCTGCACGCCCTGCGCACCCTGGATATCGACGATCAGATCTATCTGGGCCAGTACCTGCCGCGCAACCTGATGGGGCGGCTGCTCACCTATATGGCCCCCGAAGAACGGGATCGGGTGCGGGAGGTGATCCGCTACGGCAAGCACACCGTCGGCGCCATGATGGACTTCGAGATCATCACCATCCGCCCCGAGGTGAGTCTGGCCACGGTGCAGCGCTATCTGCGGCTGCGCGGCAAGATCCCCGCCAACACCGACAAGCTGTTCGTCATCGACAGGCGCAACCACCTGCTGGGGGAGCTGGCCCTCACCACAGTGCTGCTGCACAAGCCCGCCACCCTGGTGAGCGACGTGATGGAGCGGGATCCGGTCACCTTCGATCCGGAGGATAACGACGAGGCGGCAGCCCGTACCTTCGAGCGGGATGACCTGCTCTCCGCCGCCGTGGTGGATGGCAAGGGCAAGCTGATGGGCCGCCTCACTGTCGAAGAGGTGGTGGATCTGGTCTATGAGGAGAGCGACACCGACCTGCGCCGGATGGGGGGTATCAGCGAGGATGAAGACGTGTTCGCCCCTGTCAGCAAGGCGGTCAAGACCCGCTGGGCCTGGCTGGCGCTGAACCTCTGCACCGCCTTTGTCGCCTCGCGGGTGATCGGCATGTTCGAGCACACCATCTCCCAGCTGGTGGCGCTGGCGGCGCTGATGCCCATCGTCGCCGGGATCGGCGGCAACACCGGCAACCAGACCATCACCATGATAGTGCGGGCGCTGGCGCTGCAGCACATTCAGGCGGGCAACCTCTCCTTCCTGCTGCTGCGGGAACTTGGCGTCGCCTTTATCAACGGGCTGGTGTGGGGTGGCACCATGGGGCTTGCCACCTATCTGCTCTATCAGGATGTGGCGCTCGGCGCGGTGATGACCCTGGCCATGATGCTCAACCTGCTGGTGGCCGCCCTGATGGGGGTCATCATCCCCATGACCATGACCCGCCTCGGCCGCGATCCGGCAGTGGGGGCCAGCGTGATGATCACCGCCATCACCGACACCGGCGGCTTCTTTATCTTCCTAGGGCTGGCGACCATTTTCCTGCTGTAACCAGCCACTCAATCCATAAAAAAACAGGCCCACCGAAGTGGGCCTGCTGTTATCTGTGTGATCGGGAATATCGCAATAAAGGGCGCTACTCCCGCTCCTTCACATAAGGTGTACCGAGCGCCTTGGGTGCTACCGCACGGCCGATAAAGCCGGCCAGCAGGAACACGGTCAGGATGTAGGGCAGTGCCTCGATGGCCTGCACCGGAATGGCGAAGCCACCGATGCTGACCCCTTGCAGGCGAATGGCGACCGCATCGAGGAAGCCGAACAGCAGACAGGCTGCCATGGCATTCCAGGGGCGCCACTTGCCGAACACCAGCGCCGCCAGCGCCATAAAGCCCTTGCCCGCACTCATGTTGGGGATGAACTGGGCCGTCTGGGCCACCGCCAGATAGGTGCCGCCGATACCGGCCAGCAGGCCGCCGATGATGAGCGCGGTGTAGCGCATCCGCACCACCGAGATACCGGCGGTATCGACCGCTGCGGGCGCCTCGCCCACCGCCCGCAGACGCAGACCGAAGCGGGTACGGAACATCACCCACCAGGCCAGCGGTACGCAGGCGAACGCCACGTACTCCAGCAGGGAGTGGCCGCTCAGCAGCTCGCTGTAGAGCTGGCCGATCACCGGCACATCCCACAGCTCCTTGGCATAGGGCAGATCGATGGGGGCGAAACGGGCATCACCGGAGAGCGCTGGCGTCTGGCCACCCTGATCGAACCAGTAACGGCCCAGGGTGACGGTCAGACCGGCCGCCAGAATGTTGATGGCCATGCCGCTCACCACCTGATCACCGCGGTGGGTGATGGTGGCAAAGCCGTGCATCAGGGCGAACAGGATGGAGACACCCACCCCGGCACCCAGACCTACCCAGGCAGAACCGGAGACCGCAGCCGCCGCACCACTGGCGAACGCCGCCGCCAGCAGTTTGCCTTCCAGCGCGATGTTGACCACCCCGGAGCGCTCGCAGAACATGCCAGCCATGGCCGCCAGAATGAGCGGCGGCGCGGTACGGATGGTCGCATCCAGCATCAGGATCAGAATTTCAAACATGATCAGACTCCTTTAGCTTGCGCGGCTGAGCGGTTGGCAAACGCCAGATAGAGCTGCTCGATGCGCGGACGCATCATGTGCTCAAGGGCGCCACAGAACAGGATCACCAGACCCTGCAACACCACCACGATGTTGCGGTCGACACCGAACTCGAAGCTGAGCTCGGCGCCCCCCTGATAGAGGAACCCGAACAGCAGGCTGGCGATGATGACGCCGACCGGATGGTTGCGCCCCATCAGCGCCACCGCGATACCGGTGAAGCCGAACCCTTCCACGAAGTTGAGCTTGATCTGGTGCAGTTCACCCTGCAGCACGTTGAGGGCGAAGAAGCCCGACAGCATGCCAGAGATCACCATCGCCAGGATCACCACCTTGGGATAGGAGATACCGGCATAGGCGGAGGCGCTTTGGCTGGCCCCGACCGAGCGGATCTCGTAACCCCAGCGGGTGTGCCAGATAAAGACCCACACCAGCGCCGCACAGATCAGCGCCCAGAAGAAGCTGATGTTGAGCGGGCTGTTGGGGATATCCATCCCGAACAGGCTCGCCATCCCGCTCATCTTGGGCAACCAGCTTGCCTCGGCAAACACCTTGCTCTCGGTCGCCATCGAACCGGGCGGCTTGAACACCTCCACCAGCAGATAGGCCATCAGCGAGGCGGCGATGAAGTTGAACATGATGGTGGTGATGACGATGTGGCTGCCGCGCTTGGCTTGCAGCCAGGCCGGAATAAAGGCCCAGGCCGCACCGAACAGACCACCGGCAATGATGGAGAGCGGCAACAGCAGGGCAAACGGCAGCACATCGCCGAGCGTCAGACAGACCAGACCGACACCGAGACCGCCGATATAGGCCTGACCTTCACCACCGATGTTGAACAGACCGGCGTGGAAGGCGACCGCCACCGACAGACCGGTAAAGATAAAGCCGGTTGCGTAGTAGAGGGTAAAGCCAACCCCTTCACCGGTGCCGAACGCGCCGTACCACATGATCTTGGCGGCATCGACCGGGTTGATGTCGAGGTAGTAGAACAGAATGGCCGACACCAGGAAGGCCAGCAGGATATTGACCGCAGACAAGACGCCTACGGAGACCCAGGCAGGAATACGTACTTGGCTCATCAGTGGGCCTCCTTGGCTACGCCAGACACGCCAGCAACTTCGTCCGGCACTATGTTCGCCATCATCAGACCAATGGTGCGCTCGTCCGCCTTGGCACCATCCAGCTCACCGACGATACGACCATCGGCAATGACCAGAATCCGGTCAGCGAGGCTCATGATCTCGTCCAGCTCCACCGAGACCAGCAAGACAGCCTTGCCCTTGTCGCGCATGGCGATGATCTGCTGGTGGATATACTCGATGGCGCCGATATCGACCCCGCGGGTCGGCTGGCCGATCAACAGCACATCCGGGTCCTGCTCCACTTCCCGGGCGATCACCAGCTTCTGCTGGTTGCCACCGGAGAAGTTGGCGGTCTTGTGATCGGGATGGGGCGGGCGCACGTCCCACTTCTCCATCTTGGCCTGACAATCCTGCTGGATCGCCTCCTTGTTCTGCAGCCACCCCTTGTTGTATTGCGGACGGCGGTGATAACCGAGGATAAAGGCCTCTTTCGCCTCGAAGCGGTTGATCAACCCCATCTTGTGGCGATCTTCCGGCACATGACCGAGGCCGTAGTTGCGCACCAGCTCGGGATCGGCCGGTTGCTCCGCACTCACCTTGTGTACGCCGCTGCGGCTGCTGATGGTGAAGCCGCCCTTGCTCGGCTTGAGAATGCCGCCAAGCAGGCTGAGCAGTTCGGACTGACCGTTGCCGGATACCCCGGCGATGCCGACTACTTCACCGGCCCGCACCTCGAAGCTGACCGATTTGACCCGCTCCACCTTGCTGGCGTCGAAGTAGCTGAGCCCTTCGATCTTCAGCTTGGCTTCACCGGGCTGGGTTGGCCCCTTGTCGACCTTGAGGCGCACCTTGCGGCCCACCATCAGTTCAGCCAGCTGCTCCTTGTCGGTATTCTTGGTGGCGACGTGCGCCACCATCTCGCCACGGCGCATGATGGAAACCTGATCGGTAATGGCCAGGATCTCGCGCAGCTTGTGGGTGATGAGGATGATGGTTGCCCCCTGATCCCGCAGCTTTTTCAGCACCTCGAACAGGTGATCCGCCTCTTGCGGGGTCAGTACCCCGGTCGGCTCGTCGAGGATCAGGATGCGGGCGCCGCGATAGAGCGCCTTGAGAATTTCGACCCGCTGTTGCAAGCCAACCGGCAGATCTTCGACCTTCTC
Organism: Aeromonas allosaccharophila; assembly: GCF_016026615.1. Lineage (NCBI taxonomy): Bacteria > Pseudomonadati > Pseudomonadota > Gammaproteobacteria > Aeromonadales > Aeromonadaceae > Aeromonas > Aeromonas allosaccharophila. The sequence goes on from NZ_CP065745.1 coordinate 3,357,331, forward strand.
GTGCAACGGCACGTCGAGGCCATAATCCCGCGCCAGCTCGCCCAGCAGCTTTTCGGCTGACGCCACGCTCTGCTGAAGGTGCCAGCCGTTCTCAGCGCCGAGGATGACGTTTTCCAATACGGTGAAGTTATTGACCAGCATGAAGTGCTGGTGAACCATGCCCACGCCTGCGGCAATCGCATCTTGTGAGCCATGGGGATTGAACGGTTTCCCGTCGATCAGCATCTCGCCTTTGTCGGCATGGTAGAAACCATAAATGATGCTCATCAGGGTGGACTTACCGGCGCCATTTTCGCCGACAATGCCGTGGATACTGCCTTTGCGAACCTTAAGGTCGATCAGCTTGTTGGCGTACACTTCGCCGAACCGCTTATCGATACCTCTTAATTCGATGGCATAGCGATCTGTCTGGTCCATGATGCAGCCCTGCGTTTCATGAAATAAGACTAAAAACCGGCCCGTGCGGGCCGGTGGTGCGTTGAGAGTCGTAGCAACTATCTAATTAGTATTTGCAGGTGTTGTCGCTCATGTAGTCATGAACTTTGACCTTGCCAGAGATGATTTCGGCCTTGATGGCATCCACCTTGGCTTTCATTTCCGGGGTGATCAGCTTCTCGTTGTCCTTGTCGAGTGCCCAATCCACACCGCCTTCGGCCAGACCCAGGTTCTTGATACCCGGCTTCCACTCGCCTTTGGCAGCGTCATCCCAAGTCTGGTACGCGGCCAGCCCCACGGACTTGACCATGGAGGTCAGCATGGTGCCCGGTTGCAGGTGGTTCTGGTTGGAGTCCACACCGATGGCGAACTTGCCGCTGTCCTTGGCTGCCTGATAGACACCAATACCGGTGCCACCTGCGGCGGCATAAACCACGTCAGCGCCCTTGGCGAACTGGGACTTGGCCAGTTCGGCACCTTTGGCCGGGTCAGCAAACGCGGCCGGGGTAGAGCCCGCCATGTTCTGGTACACCTCGATCTTCGGATTGACGTACTTGGCACCCTGCTCGTAACCGCACTGGAATTTGCGGATCAGCGGGATATCCATGCCGCCCACGAAGCCAACCTTGCCGCTCTTGGAGGCGATGGCAGCCAGCGCGCCCACCAGGAAGGAACCTTCATGCTCCTTGAAGATGACGGACTGGACGTTCGGCTTGTCGACCACCATGTCGATGATGGTGAACTGGGTTTTCGGGAACTCGGTCGCCACTTTCTCGACGGCAGAACCCATGTTGAAACCGACCGCGACGATCGGGCCGTTGCCACGGCTGGCCAGACGACGCAGACCCTGCTCGCGCTGGGCTTCGTTCTGGGGTTCAAACTCTTTGACCTTGACCCCTTTGTCCTTGTTGTAGAGCTCGACGCCGTTACGGAACACGGCTTCGTTGAATGATTTGTCATATTTGCCCGCGGTGTCATAAATGACGGCCGGCTCGGAAGCAGCCTGAGCGGAGAGGGCAGCGAGAGTGAGGGAGGCCACGGTGGCCAGCTTGAGCACTTTAGTCACGATCGTATCCTTGATTGTTATTAAGTGAGGGAACTTGCTTGCCTGTCAGAGCAGGCTATCTAGCACGCAGGCTTACTCTAAGTCAGCCCCGATGCGGGTCAAGCAAATGATAAGGGAAAAACGTTTGCGTTAACGGTTTGAATTATAAGCAAATAACCTTATAAGCAGTTGTTTTTTAGCTGCTTTTTAGTTTTTTATGCTGCCAACAAAAAGACCCAAACGACATTTCACTTATTGTTCAGCAACTTACTGTAAACCGTTTTCCCCTTTTATTCATCCGCCCCCCCTGCCAGCCCGTGATCCGGCTCGCAAAATCCCCACAAACCACGCGAGCAAGGGTTGGCTACAGCTGGAAACGACCAAAGCTCACAGCCCCTTTCTCGAATACGCTCCAGTCAACATTCGCTTACCAACAATCCCCACTCAACGCCACTTTGTTGAGCAAGCTCACAATTCATGTGAACTCGAGATCCAGATCAAGTTGAAAACCATATGAGCCCCTGTATGATGCCCGCCGCATAGACCTCAAATGAAACTGACAAAAACATCAATTGGGCTTCTTTTGCATCACTTCATGCCACCCATTCTGACTTCCTCAGCCAGGTGCCGGTGACATATGCATCGTTGTTTCAGGAAAATAAAAATGAAAAAAAATATTCTGGCTTTATCGGTTGTGACGGCGTTATCCAGCTTGGCGCTGGCAGGTTGTGGCGGTGGTGGCGATGGCTCCAGCACTGACAATGGCAATAACGGTGGCAACGCCACCAAACCGGCCGAGTCCGCCACCTTTATCGATAGCCCGGTAGAAGGATTGGCATACACCTGCGGTCGCTATAGCGCGTTCACCAATAAACAAGGCCAGTTTTTCTTTAATGATGGCGATACCTGCGCCTTCAAACTGGGCTTAATCCCGCTTGGAGAAACTCAGGTTAAAAAGGGTCAGGCCTTGGTGACCCCATACACCATCGCCGAGAAGGGTGACAAAGATCGCGCCATTCGTATCGCCGCCCTGCTGCAAACCATGGATGCAGACAGCGATGCAAGTAACGGGATTAATCTGAAAACAGAGGATGTGGTCAAGCTGGGCAATACCCTGCGCTTTGACAGCGATGACGCTTTTAATACCAGCCTGAATGAAGCCCTGAAAGCGGTGCAACCAGGCAAGAAAGCTGTTGATACAGCAGCCGCAGCAGCACATATGAATGCATCACTGGCCAAAGCTAATGGCAAGTCTGCCGCCGTAGATTACGTGCTGCGCGACCTGGTGGAACAGAACAAGCATTGGGAACAGGCTAACTTCGAAAATACGCTGCGCGGATATAAAGATCGCTTAAGCACCGAGGCTGATGAGCCAGGCAAGGCCGATCGCCAGATCATGCTGGCAATTATCGCCATGATGGAAGTGACCAATGACCCAATCGTCAGCAAGCGCTTCGATGTTGAGCCGTCACAGGTTGGGCAAGGTTATACCACCATGCTGGCAAAAGTGCTGGATGCTGTAATTAACCATGCTCGCCTGACCGCCAAAGAGGCCACTGGCAATACCAAAGATGTGGCAGAGCTGCTGGCAAAATATGCCGTCAAGATGCAGGAAACAGCCAACAGTCTGGGCAATATTGTTAACCCGGAGTACAAGGCAACCTACGGCGATAATGATGAACTGACCCTCTCCTATGATCAGGTCCGCGCCCTGCGTGCCAGCGCCATCGCTATGGCTTCTGGTCTGAATATCATGGCTGCATATCAATATGGTGATGATCGCCATCTGCAACCCAAAACTGAAGAGTTGTCAGTACCAATTCTGAATTTTGAAGAGACCGGCATTGCGCACATTTACGATAATCCAGCCTACCCATCGTTTTGGGGAGATCAAAATAGCTGGAAACATTCCCTTCCGAATACACAAATCACCGCAGAGTACAGTGATGCTGATGTGAATCCAGCTTTGCTCTGGCAAGACCCCCAATTCTTCGTGATCAATCAGGCCGACCGTCTCAAGCTGGCGCGCACCCAACTGGCTGAAGCAGCCAAGCTGACTGCCAATCTGGGGAATGCCCTGACATCTCTGCGTCTCGATGCAGAAGAGGCCAAGAACACCCTCAAGCTGGCTGAAGCACTGGATAAACACCTGAATGGTCAGCAAGCGAGCGTCATCGTCGATTCCACCAATGGTAACGGCATCTCCGTCAAACTGGATTTGAACCCCTTCTTCAGCGAAGGGCTGGATCGTAATGACGTCGATGTACTCGTTGGCGAAGGCACCTGCGAAGGCAACATGGGTTCCTACTCCGAAGAGTACTCCAAGATGATGGGCAACCCGGTTTGCGGGTTGAATCCAGCAGAAGTTGCTGCCATTCAGGAGAATCGCTTCTGGATCATGCCGCAACTGAGTTTCAAAGTTGAATACACCTCAGACTTCGTCCAAAACGAGCTCGATCAAACGGCAAGCTACATCATGCACGTCACTCGAGCTCCGGTTGTTCCGTACCATCCTGAGGTGACTCTGAAACCCCGTGAAGGCTCTACCTTCGGCAAGGTCTTCCTGGAGTGCCGTCGTACCGAAAACGGCCAGTCTGATGTCGTAGATTGTGCTGCGCTTCAGTAACCTCAACAGCCCGAGCATTGTGGCACTGCTTGCCACCATGCTCATCAGCTTCACTCCGGGCGCCTTGGCGCTCGGAGTCACAGAACACTACCGTGACTATTCGAACGCTGTATACGATGAGCAAGGGATGCTTGTTTATCGTATTTACGCCCGCGAATTTCATCGTGAACTCCTTCCAAAAAAACTCTCGCTACTCAGCCTATTCTCCATGCGCGCTGTCAATAACCAGCGATCACACTACGAGCAGGGTGTATTACTGCTGGGCGACTGCCCGCTCTATTTTGAAAAAGCCTATCTGAACGAAATGAAACTGCACCTCTATCGAGTTCACGGCACGCTGCCCGAAGGTAACGTGGTCGCAGCCGAGATGAGTTATCAGATAGCCACCCATGAACTGGCAGGAGAAGACCTCACGCTCACCCCAACAGGTGAACAACGGCTGCTCCGAAAACGCCACTATCAAAAACAGCAACCTGCGCCACCTCGGGAATCATGCATTTCAGGATCGACGGAACTTCCGTATAATCCCCGCCTGTATAAATAAACAGGAGTGGTGATGGACGTTTCAACCCTGCTCGACGGGCTCAACGACAAGCAAAGAGATGCCGTTGCGGCGCCCCGTAGCAATCTGCTGGTGCTGGCCGGTGCCGGTTCGGGCAAGACCCGGGTGCTGGTGCACCGTATTGCCTGGCTGATGCAGGTGGAACGCTGTTCACCCTTCTCCATCATCGCGGTCACCTTTACCAACAAGGCGGCGGCCGAGATGCGCGGCCGGGTCGAGAAAGTGATCGGCGACGGCGTGCGCGGCATGTGGATCGGCACCTTCCACGGTATCGCCCACCGTTTGCTGCGGGCCCACCATCTGGATGCGGGCTTGCCGCAGGATTTCCAGATCCTCGACTCCGACGACCAGTACCGCCTCATTCGCCGCGTCATCAAGGCGCTCAACCTCGACGAGAAGCACTGGGCCCCGCGCGCCGTGATGAGCTACATCAACGGCAAGAAGGACGAGGGGCTGCGCCCCGGCGACATCGACCTCTACGGCGACCCCGTCACCCGCACCTATCAGCAGATCTACAAGACCTATCAGGAGACCTGCGATCGCTCCGGGCTGGTGGACTTTGCCGAGCTGTTGCTGCGCGCCCACGAGCTGTGGCTCAACAAACCGCACATCCTCGAGCACTACCGCGACCGCTTCCAGAACATCCTGGTGGACGAGTTCCAGGATACCAACGGCATCCAGTACGCCTGGCTGCGGATGCTGGCTGGTGATAGCGGCAAGGTGATGATCGTCGGCGACGATGACCAGTCCATCTACGGCTGGCGCGGTGCCAAGATCGAGAACATCCAGCGCTTCCTGACCGACTATCAGGGCGCCGAGACCATCCGTCTCGAGCAGAACTACCGTTCCACCGCCAATATCCTCAAGGCTGCCAACAGCGTGATCGCCAACAACGCCGAGCGCCTTGGCAAGGAACTGTGGACCGAAGGGGCCGAGGGCGAGCCGATTTCGCTGTACGCCGCCTTCAACGAGGTGGACGAAGCCCGCTTCGTGGTCGGCCGCCTCAAGGATTGGAAGGAAAAGGGCGGCTTGCTGGCCGACTGCGCCATCCTCTATCGCTCCAACGCCCAGTCACGGGTACTGGAAGAGGCGCTGATGCAGGATGCCATGCCCTACCGCATCTACGGCGGCCTGCGCTTCTTCGAGCGGCAAGAGATCAAAGACGCCATGGCCTACCTGCGGCTTATCAACAACCGTGGCGACGACGCCAGCTTCGAGCGGGTGGTCAACACCCCGACCCGTGGCATCGGCGATCGCACCCTCGAGATCCTGCGCGGCAACGCCCGCGATCAGGGGCTCAACCTGTGGCAATCGGCCAAGGCGCTGCTCAATGACAAGGTGCTGACCGGTCGCGCCGGCAACGCGGTGCGCGGCTTTGTCGATCTCATTGACGCACTGGAAGAACAGGTCGGCATGCTGCCGCTGCACCAACAGGCCGATATCGCCATCCAGAACTCCGGCCTCAAGGCGATGTATCTGGCAGAAAAAGGCGAGAAATCCCAGGCGCGGGTAGAGAACCTGGACGAACTGGTCACCGCCTGCCGCCAGTACCAGCGCCCGGACGAGCTGGAAGATATGAGCGATCTCTCCGCCTTCCTCGCCCACGCGGCGCTGGAGTCCGGCGAGAATCAGGCCGACGAATATGCCGACGCGGTGCAGCTGATGACCCTGCACAGCGCCAAGGGGCTGGAGTTCCCGCTGGTGCTGCTGGTCGGCGTCGAAGAAGGCATGTTCCCCAGCCAGCAATCCACCGAGGAGTCGGGCCGCCTGGAAGAGGAGCGCCGTCTCTGTTACGTCGGCATGACCCGCGCCATGGAGAAGCTCTACATCTGTTATGCCGAAAGCCGCCGCATCTACGGCCGCGAGATGTTCCACAAGCCGAGCCGCTTTATCCGCGAAATGCCCGCCGAGTGTCTGGAAGAGATCCGGCTGCGCACTCAGGTCAGCCGCCCCACCCAGTACGGCCGCTTTAGCCAGAACGAGGTGCAGCAGAGCTTTGACGCCAGCGGCATCAAGCTCGGCCAGCGGGTGCTCCATCCAAAATTCGGCGAAGGGGTGGTACTCAACTTCGAAGGGGTCGGCCAGCAGAGCCGGGTGCAGATCCAGTTCGACGACGTTGGCGCCAAGTGGCTGGTGACGGCCTATGCCAGATTGGAAGCGCTCTGATTTCTTCACTTTTTTATTTAATCAACCCGACTTTAGGTCGGGTTGGTTTTTAAATAGGCGATAGCAGTAGCATTAAAAACGCGATCTTCCGAATATGCTTCGCTATTCGAACCTACGAGCTACGAGCGGCAAATAGACGAACATTGCTTCATAAAATTTTTCTAAGGAAAAATTATGAGTTTAAAACTAGATGATGTTTTAGCATTCGATGACTCACTACATGATATTTTCGAAGAGTCATGTACGCGATTCATGCCTGTATTAAAAGAATCAAATTTTCTAGAAACCATGCAATCATTGTTTGGTTTAATGACCTCAATAAATTAAATTAAGCTAGGTGTATATGACTTAGCTGAAACGTGTGATACCCATTTATATGTTTTGAAGATATTATATCGCTCATTACTAGAGCAATTTTTAAGATTCGAGTTTCTTTTCCTCAAGTTTATTGAAACAGGAGATGAAGCGATTGGAGCTGAGTATAGAAAATATTCTGCAATAAGCGAAACCATAGCCTATATTGAAGCATCGCAAATGGCGGCTACAATGGCAGGGAAGTCCACTGATGATATCATCCTGAAGAAATTGAAGAAAAGTCACCCTGACTTTGATATTTCCAAGCGGAGCCTCAAGGAGATTACTGACAAATGGAAGCACAGAAATGTTATTCGCCATTTGACCTCTCATTTTAAAAAATCAACTAACGCGCCTGGCTTTTTATTAAAAATAATTCCAGATTACGCTAATCTAAGCAGCTTTGTTCATGGAGGAACATCAGCAGAAGAATACTTCCACAATATTTTTAATGATGGTTTATTAAAGGATGAGGTGGTAAGCACGGCAATAAACTCTTGCTTTATCTCAGCCATTGTCAAGAACCATCTACTCGTGGCCATTACCAAGATTGACCCTTCTTTTGAAGAGGATAGAAATAGGTTTACAAATAGACTATTTCAATTCGAAATGGCCGTAGGTTCGATTAGCGAAGCGTAATCGGACGATCGGGTAATCGGTCGCTTGCGATGGAAAAATATTTTTACGGATTTACTCCAATCCCCCCAACACCCCATCCACCGACCCGCACCAATCCGGTGGATAGACGCCACTCGCCACGTAACGATGGAAGGTGGAATACGGCCAATCGGCCACCCGGGTGACATGACCATGCTTGAGCGGGTTGATATGGACGTAATCCATATGGTGGCGGTAATCCTGCTCATCCCGGATCAGGTGTTCCCAATAATGCCGCTGCCAGATACCCCGCTCCCCGTGCCGTAACCGGGTCTGGCTGCGGCGTTCGTTCACCGGCAAGGCGCGGGAAAAGTGGCTTTTGATCAGCCGCCAACGCAGGGGGAAATCGGTGTCCCCCTCCGGCAATGAGAGAATGCAGTGGAGATGGTCGGGCAACACCACCCATGCGTGAATGGCGAAGGGGTGAGCCTGTTGCACCTGGGCAACGCTTTGACGCAGCAGATCGATCTGCTCCACCAGCTACCGGTTGTTGCGCCGTTCCAGCAGGTTGACGGTAAAGAACCATGTTCCTCCGGGCCACCATGCCCGCCGCCAATTGGCCATCCCTTTCTCCTCGTTGAGACCGAAAAGCCAAGCATAGCCTTGCCTCACTTCGATCTGCTTGCGGGCGTGATGGTGCGGATGTTCCATTACGCGGATGTTCGATTACGCGATCGTCCGATTACGCTTCGCTAATCGAACCTACACGATGACTCAAAGCAGCTTGAGGCGATGTAATTGATGGGTGGGTAAAGCAGAGAGGGGAAATCAGAAACCCGGCCGCCAGATGGGGCGCGGTGGCCGGGTGAATTGTAAAGAGTAGGGTGACAGGGAAAGGGATCAGCCTAGTCTAATCAACTCGATGGGGGCGTAGCGCTCCCCGGAGTTTGCCAGCAGCACGCACTTCTCGTGCTCCGCCTGATAGGGAGTCATGTTGTCGGTATGAGCCTCTTTCAGAAAATCGACTGCGCCAGTGGCGGCAATCATGACGCGCTGACCCAGGTTCAGCACATTGCGGTTACGGTCGTAGATCTTCATGTCATTCTCCTTTTCTTGTGTCCTGGCGGATGCGCAGGCGTGTGTCCAGGACAACGGCATTCAGCCTACGCCCCTGAAAAAAGGTGATTTATGTCACAGATCAAAAAAGGGGCGATAAGGGACTCGCAGGTTCAAAAAGCGAGCATGGCCGCTTGGCCAGCGGTTGTCGCGAGCAGTAGCGCCCCTCTGCCCTTTTCGTCGTGGCGGGCTCGAACCTGTCAGGGGATGGGGTATATTGGGGGCCGATTAGCCAGTCTCATTCACTGTGGCCGCGCAAGCGGGCCGCTGTTTCAACAAGATGGAGAGTGCTCATGAATCGCGACATTACCGCCCAGTTTATCAAGATGCTGACCAACCTCGACCACTGTCTGGCCAAGGCCGAGGCCCACGCCGCGGCGAAGCAGTTCAACGTGGACAACTTCTTCGGCGAACGGCTGATCGTCGATATGTTTCCGCTAGCCAAGCAGGTGTTGATCTGCTGCGATTCGGCCCGCGCCGTGGTCGCCACCGCCAGCCACAGCGAACTGCCGGTGCTGGGTGATGACCCTAAAACGATCGCGGATCTGCGCGCCCATATCGGCAAGACCATCAGCTATCTGCAGGGCAAGCTGGACGCGGACTACAGCCAGTACGCCAGCGGTCGCTACGTGCCCCACTGGGCGGGCGGCAAGGGGATGGATGGCCATACCTGCGTCCATGAGTACGGCATTCCCAACTTCTACTTCCACCTCACCATGGCCTATGCCCTGCTGCGCCGCGCCGGGGTCGATCTCGGCAAGCGCGACTATCTGGGCGGGCTCAACCTGCAATAAGCGCCGCGCCACCACAGGCGGCGATCAGATAGCAAAAGCCTGCCACGCGGCAGGCTTTCTTATATCGGGTGGTGCAGGGCTGGAGCGCAGAATGGCTACGCCCTAGAAGGGGCCGTTGCGCTCGCGCAGTTTGTCGGGCAGGCCGTCGTGCTCCCCCAGCTCGCGCTCGGGCACGTCGTCCCAGTGCAGCTTGCCGAGGGTGATATTGCGCTCGGGGTGGACGGCGTAGTGGATGCGGTTGTCCTCCCGATCGGTGTCACCGATGCAGAGCAGCCGGACAGTCTCTTCGGTGTTGTTGATAAAGGCGTGGGCCAGCCCGTCACCAGCCTTGAAACCCACCGAGTCGCCCGGTTGCAGCCGATAGAGCACGCCGTCGAGCCAGACATCCTGCGTCCCTTCCAGCACGTGAACAAACTCGTCTTCAGTCTTTTCGGCGTGGGGCCAGCTGGTACGGTGGCCGGGTTCGACGATCTCGTGGTGAATGCCGATGCGGCTAAAGCCGAAGTGCCTGCCCAGCGCGCTGCCAAGGGACATCCGCTCCTCGCTGCCGGGGTATGATCTCGGCTCCGCTTCTTGCAGCTCGCTCCAGTGTTTAATGCAGGGGTGACGGGTCATAGTGGTTCCTTATGCTATGAGGATGCGGTCACGGGAGGGGTCATCCTAACTGCCAGAATGCGGGGGAGAAAAGCAGAAATCGGCGGGCGCATTCCTCAGCTGACGGCAAAAAGGCGGACTCGGCGGCGGGTCGATTCCCATCCTGCAAGGGCTGGCTGGCCATGCCAGCGACAGCGGTGCGGACAAAAATGCAGACAACAAAGAGGGAGCCGCTGGCTCCCTCTCTCGATCTGGTCGGCACCTGTTTGCGATGCTTATTTTCCGCTCTTATTTCCCACTCTTATTTCCCAAGATTGTCCGCCAGCTGTTTGGCACGATTGGCCGCCCACTGGTCGATCATTTTCTCCATCTCCTCGGCGGTGATAGGCGAATCCTTGTGGGTGGTGTCCGGGCTCTCGCGGGCATCCATCACCCGCACCAGCAGCTTGCCGCTCTGGGAGTCGAGCAGTTGGGCCATGCTGCCCACCTTGAGCAGGTAGGGCTCCTTGCCGATCACTTCACGAGTGACGTTGATGGCGATCTTGGCGGGCAGCAAGTCACGCAGTTTGGGGTCGGGGCGAGTCAGGTCGAAGTTGGTGACGGCAGCCTGGATCCGCATGACCTTAGGGCCGGGGGCGCTGGCAATCTTGACGCCGTGCTTGATCAGCTCGCGCTGGAAGGTGTCGTGGTAGTAGCGACCAATCTGGTTCTGGTCGTTGGCGGTCAGCAGATACCACTGGCCATTCTCCTGCCGGATAAACTGCAGCGGATCGAGCAGCACCTCATTGTATTGGCGCAGATCAACACCCGGCTCCTTGTAGACGCGCTGGTTGGGGTTGCTCTCGCTCGGCTGGAAGGCGCTGAAGGGAACAGTTTGCAGTGACTGCAAGCTGTAGGAGACCTGATTTTTGACGGCGCAGCCACCCAGAAGAACCGCAGCCACGGCAACCATCACGACCTTTTTCATATTTGCTCCTGCATTTTACTGTTTGTTTTTGCTGTGGATTTCGCACCACATGGCTGGAGATCCCGTGCTGGAAGCCGCCAATGTCACAGAGAAATAACCTATTCGCCACCTTCTCACAAGCGACAGATCAAGATTGTTCAGCTCACATCCAAGTTGTCACAATTGCGGCGCGTTTGTACAAGGTCGGGCAAGGTATGAGCGGCAATCAAGCGAGGGTTCGGTTGTTTAATCCCGCTAAATGAAGCTGTGGCAGGCGTTCTGTTTTTTAAAACGATGCAGGCCCACAGGCGGTGTGAGTTGAACGGGGAAATGCATCAGAACCCACGATGACCGATCACCAGCCATGCTGCGCAACGGGCCTGCCGCCGGACACGCGGCAGACCCACGGATCAGTTATCGAGATCCCAGGGGCACTGCTTGACCAGCCCCTCTTTGCCGCTGGCGACGATCGCCTGCTGCACCATCCGTTTGTAGCGATTCTTGATATGGGCGGGCAACGCGGGCACCAGCAGCCGCTCGTCAAACTCCGGCAGCGGGCGATCCGGCAGCACCGCCTGCTCCTGCGGGCTGAGGGGCGGACGGGAGCCGACATTGCTGGCCGAGATGGTGGGCGTGCCCACCAGCATCTGGCGTTGCAACGGGGCGCTCAGCAGAAAATCCACCAGCAGGTAGGCGGCCTTGAGCCGTGCGGGATCATCGCCAACATGGCGGGCGATGGAGAGCGCATCGAGGGCATAGATGGCTCCCTCCTGCACCATGGCGATCCGCCACTGCTGGTCGTTCTGCTTGTTGCACTCCACCAACTCCAGCCCCCAAGTGGTGGCAAAGGTCTGCTGGCGCAGATCCTCACAGCGGTTGGCCTGATTGAACCAGAAGCCGCGGCTGGCTTGCAGCCGCTGCGAGAGCTGCTGTTCCACCTCTTGCTGCAAGGTCTTGTCGGCCAGCATCTCGCCGCTGGCAAACAGGGCGGGCGACTTGCCAAGGGAGAGCAGCACCGAAAACAGCAGCGGTTCGAACTGGTCGCAGAACTCGGCAAACTGGCCCGACGGCGGGCTGCTGGCGAGCACCTGCCAACTGGTGGGCGCTTGCGGCACCTGTTTGCTGTCGTAGGCGAGGCTGAACATGGCGTAGGAGAAGGGCACCGAGTAGTTGCGCTCCCCCTGCTTGTCATACTCGGTGTTCTTGAGGGCGGGCTTCACCTCGGCGTAGTGCTGCAGGCGACTGAAATCGATGGGGAGCAGCAGCTTGAACAGCGGTTGGTGATGGGCCTTGTAGAAGTAGCTGGTCGGCAGCACCACATCGGCGCTGCGGGTGCGCAGGGCGCGGTAGACGCTATCGAAATCGGTCAGCAGCGGCTCGATCCGGCTGACCGTCGCCTCCACCCCATGGGCTTTGGCGTAGTCGGCAAACTGTTGCTCATAACCCGCTGGCAGATAGCCCCACTCCAGCAACCTGAGCTGAACCGGGGCCGCCAGCGCCGGGGCCATCCCCAACAACCAGCAAAGAGGCAGTAGACGCATGGCCGGATACTCCTGACAGGTAAACCTTGATGGAGTATAGGCCCCTGCGCCGACTCGTCAGGCCACCAGCTCGGCCCCCATGCTCGCCAGAATGGAGAGGCTGACCACCGCAAACAACACGCCAGTCACCAGATTGAGCGGCCGCTGCACCCGCAGCAGCAGGCGCTGGGCGCGATCGGTGGAGAGGCTCCACGCCAGCAACCCGAACCAGCAGAGGGAGATGATAAAGAGCTCGCCCACCAGCAGGCCGCGGGTCACCCCGTCCACCTGCGGCGTCACCATGGCGGCCAGCAGACCGATAAAGAACACCAGCGCCTTGGGGTTGAGCAGATTGGTGGCGATGCCGGCACGCACGCCCCTGCCCCAGCCGCGCAGCTCGTTGGCGGTGCTGGCCATCACGGTGCCGCTCTGCTGGCGAGCCGCCATCAAGGCGCCCCACCCCAACCAGCCCAGATAGAGGGCGCCGCAGCACTTGATCACCATAAACAGCAGCGGGTGGCTGGCGATCAGCATGCTGATCCCGGTCAGGCTGAAGGTGGCGTGCACCATGATCGCCAGCGAGATGCCCAGCGCCGCGCCAAGGGCGGTCGGCCGGTGCAGGCTGGTGCGCAGGATCAGGGCAAAATCGGGGCCGGGGCTGGCCAGTGCAATCAGGTGCATCAGGCCGAGGGTAACGAACAGACTGGTCAGCATAACAACTCTCGCTTTAACGACGGAGAGTCAGCATGGCGGATCAGCGGGGGGCGCGGCTTGTAAAAGATTGCATCTGGGCACGAAACTCGGCGGGCGTAAGACCGAATGCCTGACGAAAGCCGTGGTGGAAGTGACTCTGATCGAAGAAGCCGACCGCCAGCGCCACCTCGCTCACCGCCATGCCGCTCGCCAGCAGCCGCTTGCCCTGCTCCAGCCGCAGCCTTTTCAGCCAGGCGTAGGGGGTCATGCCGCTGCGCTTCTTGAACTGGCGCAGGAAGGCGAAGCGATCGAGCCCGAGCAGCCCCGCCAGCTCTTCCAGCGAGTGGGGCTCGTCGAGGGCGGCCATCAGGTAGTCGCGCAGAAATCGCAACTGGGGATCGGCAAGCTGGTGCACCTCGGGGGCCAGATGCAGCAGCTCCCCCAGCAGGGCCAGCAGCTGGCTCTCGATCAGCAAACCATCGGCCTTGGGGTTGTCGAGATAGCCGTGCAACTGGGCAAAGCCTTGATAAAGGTCGGGTCGGCTCTGCAATCCCTTGTCGAAGAAGGGTTCCGCCTGCTCCGGCAGCCAGAGCGCCAGCTGCTGCGGATCGATGGCGAAGACCCGCACCTCGTACCCTTCCGGCAGCAGGCTGAGGCCGTCGTGCACCTCATCCGGGTTGACGGTAGAGAGCACCCCGCGCACCAGATGGTGACTGTTTCCCTTGTGGATAAACTTCTGGCCACCCCGTTGCACCAGCCCGATATGGTAGTCGAGATGGACATGGCGGCCGTAGCTGAATGCCCTGTGGTGGGAGTGCGACAGCTCGACACCCGGCAGGAGTGGGGATTGCCAGTAGCGGATGAGGGAATCGGTGGTATTCATGGGTTATAGATACACCAGAAGCGGGCGTTGGACTTGTAGATTATTGCACGCAACCCCCTCTCAACGCCCCCACAGCCGCGGGGTCGACTCCACCAGCGAGGCAAGCGGCACCCGCTCCACCACCTGACGCATGTGCTGCACCAGCTCGGGATTGGCATCCCCCAGCGACCTGGTCAGCACGATATGCACCTCGAGCGGGGTGACCGGCAGGTAGATGAGGCGGGTCGCTGCAGGGAGCTTGGCACGAAAATGGTTGGCGGAGATATCGTTGGAGAAGAGCGCGGCATCGATGCGCCCACGCAGCAACTTTTGCATGTTGCCATGCTCCCAGCTGAGCTGGGAGAGGGTGTCGATGTGGATCTGCGGATGCAGCAACAGCGGCGGCACGATCGCCTGACTCGACCAGCCGATAGTCGTGCCGAAGAGATCTTCCTGCCGCTCGACCGAATGAAGTCGCGATGGCACCAATACCACCAGCACCGGCCGCAGCAGCAACAGGTGGGGGTCGATATAGCGAAAGTGGCGAGCCCGCTCGGGACTGTAACTCAGCAGCGGGGTCAGCTCGCACTCGCCGCTCTCGAGGTTGCTGAGCAGCCGCGCCACATTGAGCCCCTGCCATTCGATAGTGCGCCCGATCGCGGGTTCGATATGGCGACGAAAGTAGTCGATCACCGGCCCGGAGACCTTGCCCTGCTGATCGATGGTGACCAGCGGCGCCAGCTGGAAGACACACCCCCGCAGTGGCGCGTTGACCGCCACGGCCTGGCTGATGGTCATAAAAGGGAGAAAAAATGCCGATAGCAGTAATACCAAACGCATACCCGAACGAGAGATGCCCATAAGTGCCGACCCGATGCCCTGATAGCCATCAGCATGGCACAAGGCAAAGGGGCGAGCTATCTGCTCCCGCCGTTCTGTGGTCCCTGTTTACCCCCAATTTTCATCGACATCAGCCACACTCACTATTGTTA
The DNA here is from genome assembly GCF_016026615.1 of Aeromonas allosaccharophila. Lineage (NCBI taxonomy): Bacteria > Pseudomonadati > Pseudomonadota > Gammaproteobacteria > Aeromonadales > Aeromonadaceae > Aeromonas > Aeromonas allosaccharophila. The sequence goes on from NZ_CP065745.1 coordinate 3,372,633, forward strand.
GTGAAATCAACAAAATCATTGTTTTGCTTGGCTTTTTCTCATTGGATATATTGCCACCTCAATTCATCCATTCCGCTTTGCCGGTATCTTTATGAGACTGTTACTGATTGCTTTGTCCTTTTTTGCTGCAACTGCCAGCGCCAATGAAAAACCACCCGTGCCTTACTATGACTGGGGCGGTTGTCCGTTTGAAGGGTGCACCTATCAGCAATGGACCACCAAGCAGGAGGTGGTCGCCAGAGCCGAGCCTTCGCTGACCGCCAAAACCCTGTTCAAGGTGCCACGCGGCCAGAATGTAGAGGGGCTGACCGGAGTGGTCATCGTCGAAAAGCCGGGGATAGTCAAGGTTCTGAAACCGGTCACGCTCGGTTATAACGACAAGGGTGAAGGCCCGCTGCTCAAGCTGAAAGCGGGCGAACAGTTGTATACGCTGGCCAGCCTCGGGGAAGGGGCGATGCAGTTCTGGTACAAGGGAAAGACCTACACCCTGGACTATGACTACGAGCGCAACCAGATCAAATATGGTGCTACGCCGAAGAGCCAGTGGTGGGTGAAGATCAGGGACAGGCAGGGACGTGAAGGCTGGGTTGCCGAAGCCAAAAACTTCGCCCATATGGATCGTTTCGAATAGTGAACGATTGCCAGCGCCCTCACAGCGAGGGCGCTGGCAGGCCAGGGGTTACAGCTTGGGTTGCAGCTTCATCTCCTGCAGATACTCCAGCACCTGGGTTTTGTAGTCCGCCTGATAGGAGAACTTGGTGCTGTCGCACGCCGCAATCAGGTTCACCGCGGTACAGAACAGGGTCGCAGCCAGCAGCCCCTTGCCAACCCACTGCGGATAGCGACGGCTCCAGCGCACCAGCAACAGCAGCATCGGGAACAGGGCATAGGGGAAGATCAGCATCAGGTGCCAGTAGTTGAAGATGATGGGCGACAGCGCCGCACTCACCAGCACCGCCAGCACAGCCGCCAGCGCATAGAGGCCGAGCCAGCTCTCGCCATTCACCTCGGCCCGATCACTGCGCAGCAGGCGCGGCTTGAGTTCACGCCACAGCTGCCAGTTGGCCTTGGCCGCCAGCAACACGGTCGCCGCGCCCACCCCGTAGATCACCACCCGCCACAGCCAGACCGCCGCCAGTTGCAGATATTCGTGCCCAGCCAGCCAGATAAACTGGGTGTCGTTGACCAGCTTGCTGGCAAACAGCCAGGAGCCGTAGCGCAGCCAGTAGATCACCGATTTCAGCACCGGATAGACGTGTACCAGCCCCCAGCCGATATAGCGCTGCCGCGCCTCGGGATCGACGTTCTGGGTGATGTGGCTATTGCTCATCACTTCCATGGCATAGGGGATCAGCGATGCACCGATCAACAGCGCCGCCACCACCACCCCGCTCCAGCTCACCTTGAGAATGCGGCGCCAGAAGAGGTAGGTGGACATCACCGCCAGCAGCGGCCAGGAGTAGTGCAACTGCATCGCCATGCCGATGGCCAGCAGGTGAACGATCATGTGCCAGAAGGAGGCCCGCTCACGCATATGCCAAGCCGACCAGCAGTGCATGGCGGAGAAGAGGAACAGATAGGAGGGGTTGTAGAGCAGGCTCTCGTACTGGAACCAGGGGTTGAGCCAGCAGAGCACCAGAAACAGCAACCGCACCACATTGCTATTCAATACATTGCTATTCAATACATTGCTATTCAATACATTGCCATTCAATACACGGTCATCAAACACCTGTCGGATCACCGCATCAAACAGCAGGAAACCGATCAGCCGCATAACCAGCAGCAGCAGCATGGGCGCGTAAGGTGAATCCCACAGCAGCAAGGGCCCGCCAATCAGCCATGCCGACAAGCTGCCCGGCACATTGCCCACCGCACTCGCCGCATTGCCATAGCTAAGCCAAACACCCTCATAGGCACCAAGGTAACCCTTGTAGAGCATCTGGGTCTGATCGCCAGTGAGCTTCTGTAAATTCGAATATAATATGCTGGTCAAGAGACCAATAAACATCACACCGAAATAAAATAATTTATTTTTTTTTATGATAAAAATCTCTTCACCCACTGTTTGAATCTACTTTCAAAATCATCAACAGAAAGCGAGTTTACACCACGACCACTCAAATCCTTAGTAAAAACAACATCGGCCTTCTCATTATTTGGATGCCAGTTTAAAAAATTTTGATCTGGCTCACCACTTTTAGAATTATAAATTGCCAATGTTGGTAAATTCAGACCGGAAGCGATGTGTATCGTAGCAGTATCTACTGATACCAACCCAATTGACATTCGTAACTGAGAGAACAATGACTCAATTGATACATCTTCTGGCGGTAAACAAAAAACTCGTCCAGGATCTATGGTTTTAGCTATCATATCTTCAATTACCTTAACTTGATCACGCATACCTAACAATACGATAGAAAAATCCGTTTCTCTTAGCATGAAATCGCACAGATAAATTATCAACTCAGAGTCCATTCTTCGAGATGACCCACTCCCATAAGGATTAAAACAAATAGTATTGCTCTTTTGTGGCCACCGATATGAACTTATTTTATTTTCAACTAATGGAAAGTCAGGAATGATATATTTCGCATCAACATTAAAAAATCCAATTCCATTTAAAAAATAAACAAACTTCTCACTAAAATGCATTTCTGATGTAACTTGACCAAGTTTAATATTTATTAAATCAAGGTCATCATCCATCCCCGCAATGCATGTCGTAGAGAGCTTACTTAGAAAATAAATGTCTCTCATTTTTAGCTGCTCACCAAAATGAAGAGCATAATCGACAAAACCTATTTTCTCTGCCAACAGACGCAACTCTCCATAAGAAGGCCGTTTTTTTATAAAAAAAACATCACCCCCCCAAATATTCTCATACAATTTCTGTATGTTAGAATTGCAAATTACTATAAGTTGATTGTTTTCATTCTCTTTTTTAATCTCCCTATATAACCAAGAACAAACTATAGAATCCCCGAGTTTGGCATCCCAACGAATAACCAGAAATCTTTTCCCATTACCTCTAGATATTGAAAGATTGTGTTTGTTACAATTCCTCTCTTTATCGAATAGTATTCTTGCCAGACGCCTTCTAAATAAATCTCGCCCTATAAACAATTGATCTTTAATAGTCTTAAATAGTCGAAGCTTCATTTTATTCAATTGCCTTTTTTTCTATTCCCCACGGGGTGAAATACTCCCCATTTTTAACAACAGATGCATATATCTCATCATTCACTCGATCTCTAGGAAGCTCTTTATGATACATATGAACCTGATTAGCCAAATAAAAAATATTTTTGCATCTAAAACCAGCCAACTTCAATCTGAATTCAACATCAGTATCTTCTCCGACCCCCGCAGCCTCATACCGCTCATCGAATCCATTAATATAAGTCAAATCTTTCTTGTAAAGAGAAAAATTACATCCAACAATTCCTTTATTTTTCCTATTCAACCATCTGCTCAAAAATCGATTAGTAATTCTTATCCCTTTTTCTATATTTTTCCCTTTCCCAAGAAAAATATACTCAGCAAGCATAAAAAATAAGTTCTCTTTCAAAAATGACTCTGGCCTGACAAGTGTTATTTTTTGACTAAATGATGGTGACAAGTCCGCCCTTCTTCCATTTAAAAAACAACCAACCTCTGCATTTTCCAAATGATCACGAACGAAGTTAGCTTGTGGAATGCAATCTCCATCAATAAATATCATGTACTCATTGGATGCAAGTAACACAGCCTGATTAAGTATCTTGTTTTTTCTAAAACCTTTATCTTCATGCCATACATGCTTTATATGATAACTAAATCCTGTCTGAATAGACTTTATTTCTGAAACAACATCTTCCCTAGAGCCATCATCAGCAATAATAACCTCAAAGTTATCTTCAAACTGATTGTTAAGAGCTGACAGAATAATTTTCAATGCTTTTAAATTATTGTAAAAAGCTATAATGACACTAGCTTTCATACTCTCACCTTATGGTTATCAATATTATATTGCTCAACCTCCGAGTAGGCCAATGCAACAACAAAGAAAAATATGTAGGTTTGAAACTCAAGATAGTTTGTATAGAAAACGCCCAAAATTAAAAATGGAGCAATTAACATGCTGCCCTTAATGAGAGATTTTTTATTATAAAAAAGATAAACAATGAAAATTAATGAGCCATAGAAAAACAACGTATACAAAAAACCCATTTTATTTGCCGAATCAAGATAAGAGTTATGCAAGTCATTTAAGGAGTAATTACCTTGCGTCAATTTTATCAGATCTTCAGTATTCGAAATTTTGTTCAAATACGCCGAATATTCTGTCTGAAACTTATTGAACCCTATACCAAATAGAAATTTCAGAGGATGATATGATAAATTTTCATTCAGAAGAGAAACCCCATTCCCCCACATGAGAATACGGCTAAAGTTAGAATAATCCTTGGCTGTAGTCTCAGTTACAGATGTAGCCCTTCCCGCTACAGCATTAAATTGTGAGGGCATTGCTAGATAAAGAGAAAAAATCAACACACTTGCAACCGGAGTGAAAACATACAACATTTTCCGATTCATAAAGACCATATACACCACAAGGGAAAATGATGCAGCAATCCAACCAGCACGACCGCCAGATATTATAAGACTCAAGAAAGTCATAAACAAAAATAATCCAATGGCAACTTTCTTTGATGCCGTCATATCATCAGACAATTTTGGCAACATAAATGCAAAGACAAATGTTGTGATCTCTGCCCACCGACCTATATCCCAGAACCCACCAAATCGCTCACCACTCCAAGCGTGTGGAAGCAGAACAAATGCCTGGACAAAAGACCATAATACCGATAGAAGAAAACCCAACATCGATATCGAAAATGCTAATCGTCTATTTTTATTCTCTCGCAAAGAGATAACTAAGGCCGGGACAACCAATAAAAACATCCCTTTATAGAAAAAATGACCTATATCAACAAAGGAACTAGGGGATATTATTTTCGAGAAGACCCCGAATAGGAACACCGCGATTGGCCCCCATAAAACAACATCGCGCTTAACCACATTATAATATTCTCTCTCAAAAATACACCGACCAACAAAAAACATTATTATCAATGCAGATGAGATATAAATAGCTGGCTTACTAGTAAATATGGAGGCGGCAAACAAACAAAGTAAATATGTTTCTATTTTTTTGTAATTCATTTTTTTCTCTTTCATTTTCTAAAAACATAATTCCCGCGAATTTTTCGCCACAGCCCGAATACATCGGTACGGGGGAAGATGGCGATCCTACGGATCTGGAAAGGGTCCTGGTGCATTGCTTTGGGGCCACTGTTGGTGGCAACGGCGAAACGATACCCGGCGGCGATAGCCTGCTCCTTGGCACTGTCGTTCATATCTCCGTAAGGGTAGGCAAACGAGAGCAGCGGATGGCCAAGCAGGGTCTCCAGTTGGCGTTTATTCTCCTGAATTTCATGGGCTTGTTGTTCGGCTGTGAGCTGACTCAAGCGGGGATGAGTCAGGGTATGCCCCCCAATCTCCACATAGCCACTGGCGGCCAGCGCTTTGACCTGCTCACCACTCATTAGCGAAACCTTGGTATCGGGATTGGTCGGATGCTCCACATCCCAACGGTTATAGCCTTCACCGGTGACTACGTACACCACAGCTTTGTAACCATATTTTTCCAACAGCGGCAGCATGCGGGTCAGGTTGTCCTGATAGCCGTCATCGGCGGTGATCATCAGGTACTTCTTGCCGTATTGCAGACGGTGGATAAAACCTTTGTCCGCCAAATCACGGAACGTCAGGGTTTCATAGCCGAGCCACTTCATCAGGCGCAGATGCTTCTCGAACATGGCGATCGGCATCCATGTGCCGTGCACCCCTTTCTCGCTATCCTGCTCGATAAAGCGGTGGTACATGATGACCGGCATCTCGCGGCGCAGGGTTTCCACCACCGCATCTTGATAGATGGACTCCAGCCCGGAGACGACACCCTGCAAGCCGTACTCGTCCTGAATGCGCTGACGAATGGTCTCCGGCACCGTTTTACTGGCCAGTGCGGATGCAATCTCTGCCTTTAGCGCGGCAAAATCGATAGCCAAATCTTTGGGACCAATATCACCAAAGTTGCTGGCCAGTGCCTCATCCAGATTTTGTTCGGTTACCAGCCCGATGGCCTTGGCTTCGCCAATGGCAAAGGCGGGACGACCGCACAGCAGCGCTTCCATCGCCACCCGACCGGCGCCGATCACCAAATCGCTACCCGCCAGCAGAGCGGGCACATCGTCAATATAACCAACAAACTCGGCACGCCCTTCGAAACGAGCAAAGCGCTCCGGCACCTTAGTGCCGCTGACAATCCGCACTCGACAGGCATCCAGGTCAAGCACTTCATCGAGCAGGCGGTAACAGAGCTCCCCTTTGGGGCCGCTCAGACGCCCGATGATGGCGATCACCGGTTTGGCATTGTCCGGCGCAGGCACAGGCTGGAATTTGTCAGTTTCGATACCGTTACGCAGCACCTGCACGATCGCAGGATCGACCCCCAGATTGTCGACAATCTGATGGGCGATATCCTCACAAACGGCAACCGCCCGATAGCCGAGTGCATGGAACGCTTTGCGAGAGGCGTGCACCGGCTGGCGACCATGCACCGTGGTGATCATCGGGGTACCGGTCAGCTTGCAGGCGACATAGCTGCTCCAGCCGGAGGCGCGGGAGTGAGCGTGTACCAACTGGATATGGTGCTTCTTGATCAGATAGATGAGGTAAAAGACGTGCCAGAAGCGGCGCAGAATGCTGCGCTTGTTGAATCTCAGCGTGAAGACGGGGCCAAGGGTCGGTTTGGTCAGGGTGTCTGAAACGTAAAAAACGTTGTGACCACGCCGGGTCAGTTCGTTACCGACAGTAGTGGCATAGACCTCAGCTCCCGTTACCTCGAGCTGGGAGAGCGCCATCAATATATTCATTGCGTGGTTACCCGGTAGAAACTGAGAAAAACAGTGACAAACAACAGAGCCGGAAACAGGTATGGCCTGCTTCCGGCTTGTCTACATAGGCAGTGTAAAGCTCACCCGTTAGCGGTTGAGCCAGGCCATGTAATCCGCTACCCCTTCGGCAACGGTTTTGAACTCGGCGTCATAACCCACGCTGCGCAGCTTGGTCATGTCAGCCTGGGTGAAGCTCTGGTAGCGACCCTTAAGGTGATCCGGGAAGGGAATGTACTCGATGGCGCCCTTCTGATGATGCTTGATCACCGCTTCGGCCACGTTCTGGAACGGCTCGGCACGGCCGGTACCGCAGTTGAAGATGCCGGAGTGCTGCGGGTTCTGCCAGAACCAGAGGTTTACCTTGCAGACATCGTCGATATAGATGAAGTCACGCATCTGACCACCGTTCGGGAAGCCGTCGCAACCTTCGAACAGCTTGGGATTCTCGCCCTTCTTCACCTGAGTATTGAGGTGGAAGGCAACGGAAGCCATGGAGCCTTTGTGCTGCTCGCGCGGGCCGTAGACGTTGAAGTACTTCAGGCCGACAACCTGAGAGTTGCTCTCCGGCATCCAGCGGCGCACGTACTGGTCAAACAGCTGCTTGGAGTAGCCGTAGACGTTGAGCGGCTGTTCGAACTTGGGATCTTCGATGAAGTTGTCGTTGCGGCCACCGTAGGTCGCGGCAGAGGAGGCGTAGATAAACGGGATTTCACGCTCGATGCAGTAGTGGAACAGATCCTTGGAGTACTCGTAGTTGACCTCCATGATGAACTTGCCGTTCCACTCGGTGGTAGCAGAGCAGGCACCTTCGTGGAAGATCACCTCGATGCCGTTATCCCACTCTTCAAACTCGTCACCGGAGACGATCCGTGCCTGGAACTCGTCTTTGTCCATGTAGTCAGCAATGGTCAGATCGACCAGGTTGACGAACTTGGTGCCGTCGGTCAGGTCATCGATGACTACGATATCGGTCCGTCCTTGAGCGTTCAGCTGCTTGACCAGATTGCTGCCGATAAAGCCAGCACCGCCAGTTACTACGATCATGGAGTTTGCCTCTCGTACGTTGATGGCTACATGTGACTGCTTGTTAAAGCTGTGTATAGTGAGCCAATTTGAAATTGCCGAAAAGTTTATCACGGGCCGCCCGGGGATTCGACCTTGTTCAAAACTGCCCCGAGCGGAACCTGTTGGAGGAATGAGTGATGAAAACCAGAGACAGGATCATTCACAGCGCAACCGAGCTGTTCAACGATCAGGGTGAACGCAACATCACCACCAACCATATTGCGGCACACATGGGTATCAGCCCGGGCAACCTCTACTACCACTTCCGCAATAAAGAAGACATCATCCACTCCATCTTCGACCAGTATGCCCGCCACCTGAGCGAGAGCTTCGTCCCGACCCGCAACCGCGAAATCACCCTGCAAGACCTGATGGGCTATCTGGATGCCATCTTCTATCTGATGTGGCAGTTCCGCTTCTTCTACGCCAACCTGCCGGACATCCTCAGCCGCGACGAACCGCTGCAACAGAAATACCTCAAGGCACAGGAGCAGATGCGATCCTCCGTGGTCGCCCTGCTCAGGAGCCTGCGCGAAGGGGGCATCATCGATGTCAGCGATGAAGACCTGCCGGATCTGGGCCAGACCATCAAGATGGTGGTGACTTGCTGGATCCCGTTCCAGATCGCTCAGGCCCCCAACACCCGCATCACCAAGCCGCTGCTCTATCAGGGAGTGCTGAAGGTGCTGTTCCTGCTGCGCCCCTATGTGCAACCCCAGGTGGCCGGACAGATCCAGCAGCTGGAGCAACACTACCGCCAGCTGGCCCAACCAGTTGGGTGAGATCTGTTTCACATTTGTTGAATATCAGCACAATCATTTGAATTTACCGCAACAGATTGCAGTAAAATGTTGCCCTCTGTTGATACGCAGCTGAAATAGCCAATAAGGATCGAGGATGTCTAACGGATTCTATCGTCACCTGACCGAGCAACTGAACCAGGTGCAAGCTGAAGGGTTGTACAAGCAGGAGCGCATCATCACCTCCGCCCAGCAGGCCAGCATCGCCGTCGGCGGTGAGCAGGTACTGAACTTCTGTGCCAACAACTATCTGGGGCTGGCCAACCACCCAGATCTGATCGCCGCCGCCCATCAGGGGCTCGACAGCCACGGCTTCGGCATGGCCTCGGTGCGCTTTATCTGTGGCACCCAGGACCAGCACAAAGCGCTGGAGCAGAAGATGTCCGCCTTCCTCGGCACCGAGGACACCATCCTCTACTCCTCCTGCTTCGATGCCAATGGCGGCCTGTTCGAGACCCTTTTCGGCGCCGAAGATGCCATCATCTCCGATGCCCTCAACCACGCCTCCATCATCGACGGCGTGCGGCTGTGCAAGGCCAAGCGCTATCGCTACGCCAACAACGACATGGCCGAGCTGGAAGCCCAGCTGAAACAGGCGGATGCCGATGGTGCCCGCTTCAAGCTGATCGCCACCGACGGCGTCTTCTCCATGGATGGCGTCATCGCCGACCTCAAATCCATCTGCGATCTGGCGGACAAATACGATGCCCTAGTGATGGTGGATGACTCCCACGCCGTCGGCTTTATCGGTGAAAACGGCCGCGGTACCCACGAATATTGTGGCGTGCTGGATCGGGTCGACATCATCACCGGCACCCTGGGCAAGGCGCTCGGCGGCGCCTCCGGTGGCTATACCTCCGGCAAGAAAGAGGTGATCGACTGGCTGCGTCAGCGCTCCCGCCCCTACCTCTTCTCCAACTCGCTGGCCCCCTCCATAGTCGCTGCCACCATCAAGGTGATCGACATGCTGGCGGAAGGTCACGACCTGCGCGCCCGCCTGAAAGAGAACAGCCAATACTTTCGCGAGCGGATGAGCGCCGCTGGCTTCACTCTGGCGGGCGCCGATCACGCCATCATTCCGGTGATGCTGGGGGATGCCAAACTGGCCTCCGAAATGGCGAGCCGCATGCTGGCTGCCGGCATCTATGTGGTGGGCTTCTCCTTCCCGGTCGTGCCCAAGGGTCAGGCCCGCATTCGCACCCAGATGTCTGCCGCCCACACCCGCGAGCAGCTGGACAAGGCCATTGACGCCTTTATCCGCATCGGCCGTGAACTCGGCGTTATCTGATTTGAATCAAGGGGCTGCAGCCCCTTTTTTCTGCATTCATATTGAAGGAACAGCCATGAAAGCACTCTCCAAACTGCACAAAGAGGTCGGCATCTGGATGACGGATGTGCCAGCCCCCGAGCTCGGCCACAACGACCTACTGATCAAGATCCGCAAAACAGCCATCTGTGGCACCGATATCCATATCTACAACTGGGACGAGTGGTCCCAGAAGACCATTCCGGTGCCTATGGTGGTCGGCCACGAATATGTCGGGGAAGTGGTCGCCATCGGTCAGGAGGTGCGCGGCTTCGCCATCGGCGATCGGGTCTCCGGCGAAGGGCACATCACCTGCGGTCACTGCCGCAACTGCCGCGCCGGGCGCACTCATCTGTGCCGCAACACCATTGGTGTTGGCGTCAATCGCCCGGGCGCCTTTGCCGAGTATCTGGTGATCCCCGCATTCAACGCCTTCAAGCTGCCGGACAACATCCCGGACGAGCTGGCCGCTATCTTCGACCCGTTCGGCAATGCGGTGCATACCGCCCTCTCCTTCGATCTGGTGGGTGAGGATGTGCTCATCACAGGTGCGGGCCCCATCGGCATCATGGCTGCCGCCGTCTGCCGTCACGTGGGTGCGCGCCACGTGGTGATCACCGACGTCAACGAATACCGGCTGGAGCTGGCCCGCAAGATGGGCGCCACCCGCGCGGTCAACGTCAGCAAAGAGAAGCTGGCCGACGTGATGAGCGAGCTGGGCATGACCGAAGGGTTCGATGTGGGGCTGGAGATGTCCGGCGTCCCGAGCGCCTTCCAGGAGATGCTCGACAAGATGAACCACGGCGGCAAGATCGCCATGCTTGGCATCCCCCCCTCCACCATGGCCATCGACTGGAACAAGGTGATCTTCAAGGGGCTGTTTATCAAAGGGATCTATGGCCGCGAGATGTTCGAGACCTGGTATAAGATGGCCAGCCTGATCCAGTCCGGGCTTGATCTCTCCCCCATCATTACCCACAGATTCCACATCGACGAATTCCAGCAAGGGTTCGATGCGATGCGCTCCGGCCACTCCGGCAAGGTGATCCTGAGCTGGGACAAATAACCCATTTCACCCCTTGGTTACCTGAAACCCGGCGAATGCCGGGTTTCTTTTTATCTCCACCGCCTGAATTGCCGTGATATCGCCCAAAACTTTGTGCGCAGAGTGTTTAACACTTCACACACAAGCGTTTAAATGGCTGTAACTATTCGGTTATAATCCCGTCGTTTACATGGATAATAAAAGACTGCTGGGAGTATATGAGCGTGTTGAAAAAACTGAGCTATTTGCTGGCTGTCGGGATGACGGCCGCCAGCTTGTCTGGGGCAGTGCTTGCTGCCGATGAGATGTCACCGGAAGCCATTGCCGAGCGGATCAAACCAATCGGTCAGGTCTATACCGCCAAGGATCTGGAAGGTATTGCCGGTGCGGGTGCCGCACCGGCGGCGACCGCCTCTTCCGGCCCCCGCGATGGCGAGACCGTGTTCAAGGGCGCCTGCTTTGCCTGTCATGATACCGGTGCCGCCGGTGCCCCCAAACGGGGTGATAAGGCAGCCTGGGAGCCTCGCATCGCCCAGGGTATTGATACTCTCAAGAAGCATGCCATTGAAGGCTTCACCGGCAAGTCCGGCATGATGCCTCCACGCGGCACGTGTGCGAGCTGTAGTGACGAAGAGATAGAAAACGCCATCCACTACATGATCGACAAGCTGTAAGTATTTGAAAGGGCCGCAATTGCGGCCCTTTCAATCTCTCGGCTTCCGACTACTCTTGTAAGGTAGACATATCGGGAGTTGCTCATGTCGCCCCAAGCTATCGAACCCCACTACTCAACTCCTTTGCTGGCGTTGGTCTCTGCCATTATGGACTTCCCGGCGCCACAATCGGCCACGTCTGACGATTACGACGCCCTGATCAGGCAGATTGACCAACTCTGCCCGCTGCAACACTTCGGCATGCTGGGCCTCGCCGATACTGGCCTGAACTGGCTTTACGCCTACAAGATAAGCGACATATTCAAGCAGCAACTGGGGCGGGAGCAGTCCCGCATCACCGATCAGCTCACCCAGCTGGATGAGGCCGAAGGGTGGTGCGTCTTTCCCATCGAGCATGGTCAGGTACAGTGGCTGCTGGCTCGTGGCACACCCACCGATCTGCCGACCCTGCGCCTGCTGCTGGAGTGTCTGGCCAAGCGGCTGACCGAAACCCAGGCGGGCTCCCATCTCACCGAGCTGCCTTCGCCGCTGATCCGCAAAGACCCGAACTGGAAAAAGAAAATCGAGAGCATCAGCCGCATCATGCGGCTGGCCAATACCTTGCCGGGTCAGGCGCTGTTTTCCCAGCTGGAGGCGGTACTGCGCCAAATGCTCGCCATCGAGGACATGCTGCTGGTCAGGCTAACCAGCCAGAAGCTGGAAAAGATCTACCCCGCCCATCCTCATCAGGGGGACGAGTTCATCAGCGGTTTGTGCCACAGCACCAGCAATATCGAGGTGAACAGGGAGTCTCGCTACTGGCACAGCATGCCGCTGCGGCTGCAGCAACAGTACTTCGCCCACTTCATCATCAGCACGACCCAGCCGCTGGAAACTGACGACAAACTGTTCCTCGACTTCCTGCGCGGCCAGTTGACCCTGCTGCTGGAACTGAGACGGATCCGCCAGCAGCTCAACGACATCAATACCGAGGACTCCATCAATCAGCGCCTGCAACAGCTGCGTCAGACCAACCTCAGACTGCAAAAGCAGCTCAAGCAGCATCAGGAGCTGGAGCGGCGGTTGCAATTCGATGCGCTCCACGACCCGCTGACCCAGCTGCCCAACCGCGCGCTGTTGATGAACCACCTCAACCACGCCATGACCCACTACAACCGCTACAAATCGCCGGGATTTGCGGTGATCTTCATCGATGTGGATCACTTCAAGCAGATCAACGACACCCTGGGCCACAGCGCGGGGGATCAACTACTCAAGGAGGTGAGCCGCCGCCTGCAGACCTGCATCCGGCAAAATGATCTGGTGGCCAGGCTGGGCGGCGACGAGTTTGTCATCTATCTGGACAGCAGCAAGAGCGATGATGACATCAGCCCGGTACTGAACCGTATTATCAGCCGCCTCTCCTACCCGTTCCGGCTGCTCGGCAACGAGCTGAGCATTACCGTTAGCCTTGGGGTATCGAGCGTCTCGGAGCAGACCACCGATATCAGCCAGCTGCTCCATCAGGCCGATCTGGCCATGTATCAGGCCAAACGCAATGGCCGCAGTCGTATCGTCAGCTACTCGGAAGATTGCATCAACCAGAACTGGAACTCGCCGGAAGAGATGCTGGCCAGAGCCTTGCGGGAAGGACGTATCGTCCCCTATTTCCAGCCGGTGATCCGGCTACAGGATAGTCGCCTGACCGGACTGGAGGTGATGGCGCGCTGGCTGACCGAGGAGGGTATTCTCAAGGATGCGTTCGACTTTATTCCGCTGGCAGAGCAGTGCGGCCTGATTCTGGAGCTGGATTACCAGATCCTGCGCCACACCTGCCAACAGCTGAAGAACTGGCTGCCGATCTCGGGGCAGAGCAAGTTCAAGGTCGCCATCAATCTGTCGGGCAAGCATCTGGTCAACCATGACCACATCATGCGGCTGATGGGGATCATCGAAGAGGAAGGGGTCGCCCCCGGCTATCTGATTTTTGAATTCAACGAACGGGAGCTGTCGCGGCAAGATTCCGATGCGCTGGCATCACTGCATGACCTGAGATCCAAGGGTATCCAGATCAGCCTCGATGATTTCGGCACCGGCTTCTCCTCCCTCAACGCCCTGTTTCACTTCCCGGTGGATTACATCAAGGTGGATGACAGCTTTACCCAGCGAATGCTGCAATCACCCAAAGATTTGGCGCTGATCCGCGCCATGCGGGATATCTGTCAGGATCTCGATTACACCCTGATAGTGGAGGGAATCGAGAACCAGCTGCAGTTGCAGAAGCTCATCGATATCGGCTGCCAGATGGGGCAAGGGCGCTATATCTCTCCGCCGATGCCGGGAGCTGACATAGTGCCGCTGCTTACCCCGGCCAATCCGTAGCATTAATCCTTCTTGAACAGCGCCCGCAGGTTGGCAACGCCTACCTGCCCCTTCTGCTGGCGTTCCTCGGCGGTCACCTTCCTCTGGTTTTCCCACTCCAGATCGTCCTGCGGCAGCTCCAGCAGGAAGCGGCTCGGCTCGGGCCGTACCGACTCGCCAAACTGGCGCCGCTCCTTGCAGAGGGTAAAGGTCAGCTCGGTCTGGGCCCGGGTGATGCCCACGTAGGCGAGACGCCGCTCCTCCTCCACATTGTCCTCGTCGATGCTGGTCTGGTGGGGAAGCAAGCCCTCCTCCATCCCCACCATATAGACATAGGGAAACTCCAGCCCCTTGGAGGCATGCAACGTCATCAACTGCACCTGATCGGCATCGTCCTCCCCCTCGTTGCGCTCCATCATGTCGCGCAGGGTGAGGCGAGTGACCACCTGAGCCAGCGTCATCGACTCCTCCAGCTCATCTCCTTCCAGCATCTCGGTGATCCAGCGATAGAGGGTGGAGACGTTCTGCATCCGCATTTCGGCCGCTTTCGGGCTGGGGGAGGTCTCGTAGAGCCACTCTTCGTAGTGGATCTCCTTGATCATGTCCCGCACCGCCTCCACCGGATTGCCACGCAACGCCTGATCGCCAAGGCGAACCAGCCAGTTGGTAAATGCCTGCAGGGCGACGAGGCCACGGCCGGAGAGATGCTGCTCCAGCCCCAGCTCGAAGCTGGCGGCAAACAGGCTCTTGCCGCGCTGATTGGCATACTGACCCAATTTTTCTAGGGTGGTGGGGCCGATCTCGCGGCGCGGCAGGTTGACCACCCGCAGGAATGCGGTGTCCTCATCCGGATTCACCAGCAGCTTGAGGTAGGCCATGATGTCCTTGATCTCGGTGCGGGAGAAAAACGAGGTGCCGCCGGAGATACGATAGGGAATCCGGTTGGTCATCAGCGCCTTTTCGAAGATGCGCGACTGATGGTTGCCCCGATAGAGGATGGCGTAATCCTTGAACCTGGTGCGGTTCATAAACTTGTGGCCCATCATCTCGGCGGCGATCCGCTCCGCTTCGTGCTCTTCGTTCTTGGCGAACAGCACCTTGAGCTTCACCCCTTCATCCAATTCGGAGAAGAGCGCCTTGTCATAGACGTGCGGGTTGTTGGCGATCAGGATGTTGGCGCACTTGAGGATGCGCCGCTTGGAGCGGTAGTTCTGCTCCAGCTTGATCAGCTTGAGGCTGGGAAAATCTTCGCTCAGCAGCACCAGATTCTGCGGCTTGGCACCGCGCCAAGAGTAGATCGACTGGTCATCATCCCCCACCACGGTAAAACGGGCCCGCTCACCGACGATCTGCTTCACCAGCTCGTACTGGCTGGTGTTGGTGTCCTGATACTCATCGACCAGCAGGTAGCGGATCTTGTTCTGCCAGCGCTCACGCACCTCCTGATTGCTCTTGAGCAACAGGGTCGGCATCACGATGAGGTCGTCAAAATCCAGCGCGTTATAGGCCACCATCTGGCGGTGATAACGCTCGTAGAGCTGGGCCATCAGCACCTCTTCCGGCCCGCGGGCGATGCGCATGGCGCGGGCAGGCAGGATGAGATCGTTCTTCCAGTTGGAGATCTGGCTGATAAGGGCCGACAACTTGTCCTTGTCGTTGTCTAGCTCGTCTTCGGTGAGCTCCTTGAGCAGCGCCAGCTGATCGGTGTCATCGAACAGGGAGAAGTTCGCCTTGAGATTCAGGCTCTTGTGCTCACGACGAATAATATCGAGACCCAGGGTATGGAAGGTGGAGACCATCAGCCCCCGCGCCTCCTTGCGGCCCAAAGTCTGGCCAACCCGCTCCTTCATCTCCCGTGCCGCCTTGTTGGTAAAGGTAACTGCGGCGATGTTGCGCGCGTTGTAGCCGCACTGCTGCACCAGATAGGCAATCTTGTTGGTGATGACGCGGGTCTTGCCCGATCCGGCACCCGCCAGCACCAGGCAAGGGCCGGAAACATACTTGACCGCTTCGTTCTGATTGGGGTTGAGCTTCATGGGCCGGATCTCTTGGCTTATGATGAGGGGCGGCATTGTACCAGAAATCACCCGATGAGCCGTACCCGCTGCACAGCAGGCAACCGCCCATCGGGCTTATCGCGCCTTGTGTTCGGGCGCTATTTTCAGGATCATGGCCGACCTTTCGAGATGATGACTTTTTCCAGATGATGAGGGGAGCATGAATCAGCAACAGCATGACCGACTGCGCAGCCAGTTTCCGGCCTTGGCGCAGGAGGTGAACGGCCACCCTCTGGTCTATCTGGACAACGCCGCCACCACCCAGAAGCCGCAAGCGGTGCTGGATGCCATCGCTCACTACTATCGGGCCGACAACGCCAACGTGCACCGTGCCGCCCACGCCCTGAGTGGCCGCGCTACCCGCGCCTTCGAAGCTGCCCGCGAAACGGTCGCCCGCTTTATCAATGCACCCCGCAGCCACGAAGTGATCTGGACCCGCGGCACCACAGAAGCGATCAATCTGGTGGCCCAGAGCTGGGGGATGAGCGAGCTCAAGGCGGGGGACGAAATCATCCTCAGTACGCTGGAGCATCACGCCAATATCGTCCCGTGGCAGCTGGTCGCCCAGCGCACCGGCGCGGTGATCCGGGTCATCCCACTCGATGGGCGGGGCGATCTCGATCTGGCTGCCTATCAGGCCATGCTGGGGCCACGCACCCGACTGGTGAGCGTCGCCCACGTCTCCAATGCCCTCGGTACCGTCAATCCGGTCACCCAGATGGTGGCAGAAGCCAAAGCAGTGGGCGCCGTGACGCTGATCGACGGCGCCCAGGCGGTGGCCCATCTCGAGGTGGATGTGCAGGCCATCGGCTGCGACTTCTATGCCTTCTCCGGCCACAAACTCTATGGCCCGACCGGCATCGGCGTGTTATGGGGCCGCACCGAGCTATTGGAGCGGATGCCGCCCTGGCAAGCAGGTGGCGAGATGATCGATCGGGTCAGTTTCAGCGGCACCACCTTCAATAGCCTGCCCTTCAAGTTTGAGGCGGGTACCCCCCATATCGCTGGTGCTATCGGCCTCGCCGCCGCCATCGACTTTGTGATGACGCAAGATCGGCAATCGCTCGCCCAGCATGAGCAGAGCCTGACAGACTATCTGGTCGCTGGCCTACAACAGGTGCCGGGGCTGCGTCTGATCGGCGAACCCGGCCAACGCGCCGGGGCGGTCTCTTTCCTGCTCGACGACATTCACCCGCAAGATGCCGCCACCCTGCTCGATATGCAGGGGATCGCCCTGCGAGTCGGCCATCACTGCGCCATGCCGCTGATGGAATCGCTCGGGATCGGCGGCACCATGCGTGCCTCGCTGGCCTGCTACAACAATCGGGATGATGTCGACACCCTGCTGGCCGCCCTGCACAAACTCAGTGACTTCTTCTAAGGCAGACAACCGAATGAGTGATCTCGCAAGCTATACCCAGATTGGCCTTGAGCCCAATGCCGACAGCATCCGCCAGCAGTTTGCCGCCGCTCACGGCTGGGAGAACCAGTACCGGCTCATCATCCAGCTCGGCAAGCTATTACCCGTACTACCCGGCGAATGGCAGCAGGAGGAGTTCCGCCTCAAGGGGTGTGAAAGCCAGGCCTGGCTGAAGGGAGAAAAAAGCGAGGATGGATGCTGGCACTTTGCCTGTGATTCCGATGCTCGCATCGTGCGTGGCCTCATCGTCATCGTGCTGGCCGCGCTCAACCACCAATCGTCTGCGGCGATCCAGGCTTTTGATATGGAAGGCTATTTCAGCGAACTGGGGCTTGAGAAACACTTGAGCCCGTCACGAGGTAACGGGCTCAGAGCGATCGTGCTGGCGATCCGGGAGCGGGTTGTCTAACCCGCTTTGTGCAGAGGTCGATTACGCTTCGCTAATCGACCCTGCTTCTTCATTTCCGGCCTCTTTCTCGGCGCGGGCACCCCGCTCGGTAATCTTCTTCAATACCCGGGACGCGGCAACCAGCCCGAAAGTTGCCGTCACCGGCGTCACGGCACCAAAGCCGGAGGCGCAATCCATCTTCATGGCGCCATCGCTGGCCGCCTTGGCCTGACAGGTGCCACCATTACCATCCGGATAGCTCAGCTGCTCGGTTGAGAAGACACACTCCACCCCGAACTTGCGCGCCGGATTCTTGCTGAAGTTATGCAACCGGCGCAGGTCGGATCGCACCTTGGCAGCCAACGGATCCTGAATGGTCTTGGCCAGATCGGCCACGGTGATCTGGGTCGGGTCCATCTGTCCGCCAGCACCACCTGCCACAATCACCGGGATCTTGTTGCGTTTGCAGAAGGCAATCAGCGCCACCTTGGCCTTGACCGAGTCTATGGCATCCACCACATAGTCGAACTCCCGCTTGATATGCTCGGCCAGGTTGTCGGCAGTAACGAAATCGTCCACCTCGATCACTTCGCAATCCGGATTGATGGCGCGAATACGCTCGGCCATCACCTCGGTCTTGAGGCGACCGACCGTGCCCAGCATGGCGTGGATCTGGCGATTGGTGTTGGTGATGCAGATATCGTCCATGTCGATCAGGGTGATCTGGTTGATACCGGCGCGGGCCAGCGCCTCGGCCGCCCAGGAGCCCACGCCGCCGATCCCCACCACACAGACCTTGGCCTGGCTAAAGGAACGCAGGGCATTCTGACCATAAAGACGGGCAATGCCCCCGAATCGCTGTAGATATTCTGCTTTCATACCACCACCTTGCTTGAGGGCGGCCATTATAGCGACAACCACTGCCTGCGGCGATGGCGTAACCGGAGAAAATCGGGGAGGAAAAACAGAGGAAACGGCAGAGAAGATGGAATAAAA
This sequence comes from Aeromonas allosaccharophila, assembly GCF_016026615.1. NCBI lineage: Bacteria > Pseudomonadati > Pseudomonadota > Gammaproteobacteria > Aeromonadales > Aeromonadaceae > Aeromonas > Aeromonas allosaccharophila. Next base: position 3,391,728 of record NZ_CP065745.1, read on the forward strand.
GGTCAATATTCAGGCAACTTGCTGAATTGCAGGCAATAAAAAACCCCGCTCATCGAGCGGGGTTTCTTGTATTGGGTGCCTGGCAGTGTCCTACTCTCGCATGGCGAATGCCACACTACCATCGGCGCTACCGCGTTTCACTTCTGAGTTCGGCATGGGATCAGGTGGTTCCACGGCGCTATGGCCGCCAGGCAAATTCTTCAATCTTGGAAAGCTGACGTGAATAACGATGTTGCTTGATGCTTGTCGCTATCACTGAATTTTTTAAGTAGTTCGTTCATTCGCTACAAGGCCCAGAACACTTCTTGGGTGTTGTATGGTTAAGCCTCACGGGTAATTAGTATGGGTTAGCTCAACACGTCGCCGCGCTTACACACCCCACCTATCAACGTTGTGGTCTCCAACGGCCCTTTAGGACCCTCAAGGGGTCAGGGATGACTCATCTCAGGGCTCGCTTCCCGCTTAGATGCTTTCAGCGGTTATCGATTCCGAACTTAGCTACCGGGCAGTGCCACTGGCGTGACAACCCGAACACCAGAGGTTCGTTCACTCCGGTCCTCTCGTACTAGGAGCAACTCCCTTCAATCATCCAACGCCCACGGCAGATAGGGACCGAACTGTCTCACGACGTTCTGAACCCAGCTCGCGTACCACTTTAAATGGCGAACAGCCATACCCTTGGGACCGACTTCAGCCCCAGGATGTGATGAGCCGACATCGAGGTGCCAAACACCGCCGTCGATATGAACTCTTGGGCGGTATCAGCCTGTTATCCCCGGAGTACCTTTTATCCGTTGAGCGATGGCCCTTCCATTCAGAACCACCGGATCACTATGACCTACTTTCGTACCTGCTCGACCTGTCCGTCTCGCAGTTAAGCTGGCTTATGCCATTGCACTAACCTCCTGATGTCCGACCAGGATTAGCCAACCTTCGTGCTCCTCCGTTACTCTTTGGGAGGAGACCGCCCCAGTCAAACTACCCACCAGGCACTGTCCGCGAGCCCGATTCAGGGCCCTGCGTTAGAACATCAAACATACAAGGGTGGTATTTCAAGGACGGCTCCAGCGCAACTGGCGTCACGCCTTCAAAGCCTCCCACCTATCCTACACATGTAGGTTCAATGTTCAGTGCCAAGCTGTAGTAAAGGTTCACGGGGTCTTTCCGTCTAGCCGCGGGTACACCGCATCTTCACGGCGAATTCGATTTCACTGAGTCTCGGGTGGAGACAGCATGGCCATGGTTACACCATTCGTGCAGGTCGGAACTTACCCGACAAGGAATTTCGCTACCTTAGGACCGTTATAGTTACGGCCGCCGTTTACCGGGGCTTCGATCAAGAGCTTCGCTTGCGCTAACCCCATCAATTAACCTTCCGGCACCGGGCAGGTGTCACACCCTATACGTCCACTTTCGTGTTTGCAGAGTGCTGTGTTTTTGATAAACAGTCCCAGCCATCTGGTCACTGCGACTCCCGACTGCTCCATCCGCAAGGGACTTCACTGTCAAGAGCGAACCTTCTCCCGAAGTTACGGTTCTATTTTGCCTAGTTCCTTCACCCGAGTTCTCTCAAGCGCCTTGGTATTCTCTACCCGACCACCTGTGTCGGTTTGGGGTACGATGACTTGTAATCTGAAGCTTAGAGGCTTTTCCTGGAAGCAGGGCATCAATGGCTTCCGCACCGTAGTGCGTTCGTCTCGTGTCTCAGTGTTGTGTCTCCGGATTTGCCTAGAAACACCACCTACGCACTTTCACCAGGACAACCGTCGCCTGGCCCACCTAGCCTTCTCCGTCCCCCCATCGCAATTACAAGTCGTGCAGGAATATTAACCTGCTTCCCATCGATTACGCCTTTCGGCCTCACCTTAGGGGTCGACTCACCCTGCCCCGATTAACGTTGGACAGGAACCCTTGGTCTTCCGGCGAGGAGGCTTTTCACCCCCTTTATCGTTACTTACGTCAGCATTCGCACTTCTGATATCTCCAGCATACCTCTCGATACACCTTCGCAGACTTACAGAACGCTCCCCTACCACTCATACATAAGTATGAATCCGCGGCTTCGGTGCCTGGTTTGAGCCCCGTTACATCTTCCGCGCAGGCCGACTCGACTAGTGAGCTATTACGCTTTCTTTAAATGATGGCTGCTTCTAAGCCAACATCCTAGCTGTCTGAGCCTTCCCACATCGTTTCCCACTTAACCAGAACTTTGGGACCTTAGCCGGCGGTCTGGGTTGTTTCCCTCTTCACGACGGACGTTAGCACCCGCCGTGTGTCTCCCGGATATTACTTACTGGTATTCGGAGTTTGCATGGAGTTGGTAAGTCGGGATGACCCCCTAGTCCAAACAGTGCTCTACCCCCAGTAGTATTCGTCCGAGGCGCTACCTAAATAGCTTTCGGGGAGAACCAGCTATCTCCGAGTTTGATTGGCCTTTCACCCCCAGCCACAGGTCATCCCCTAACTTTGCAACGTTAGTGGGTTCGGTCCTCCAGTTGATGTTACTCAACCTTCAACCTGCCCATGGCTAGATCACCCGGTTTCGGGTCTACACCTTGCAACTAGACGCCCAGTTAAGACTCGGTTTCCCTACGGCTCCCCTATACGGTTAACCTCGCTACAAAATGTAAGTCGCTGACCCATTATACAAAAGGTACGCAGTCACCCCGAAGGGCTCCCACTGCTTGTACGTACACGGTTTCAGGTTCTATTTCACTCCCCTCACAGGGGTTCTTTTCGCCTTTCCCTCACGGTACTGGTTCACTATCGGTCAGTCAGGAGTATTTAGCCTTGGAGGATGGTCCCCCCATATTCAGACAGGATGTCACGTGTCCCGCCCTACTCGATTTCACTTCAAGGTCGTTTTCATGTACGGGGCTATCACCCTGTATCGCTGGCCTTTCCAGGACCATTCCACTAACTTCCAAGAAACTTAAGGGCTAATCCCCGTTCGCTCGCCGCTACTGAGGGAATCTCGGTTGATTTCTTTTCCTCGGGGTACTTAGATGTTTCAGTTCTCCCGGTTCGCCTCGTTGCACTATGTATTCATGCAACGATACCTAGCTTATGCTAAGTGGGTTTCCCCATTCGGAAATCTGTGAGTAATAGCGTCTCTTACCGACTTCTCACAGCTTATCGCAGGTTAGTACGTCCTTCATCGCCTCTGACTGCCAAGGCATCCACCATGTACGCTTAGTCACTTAACCATACAACCCCAAGAAGTGTCGTCGAAACGACGCGACTTGTTGAAGTACAACAAGGACCAAATAAAAT
>NZ_CP065745.1:3397500-3512500 GCF_016026615.1 Aeromonas allosaccharophila
GGTCCATGGTAGCGCCAATCAGGAAAGCTGGTTACCATGGAGGTGAATATAGTGTTGCACCTTTTTTGCTTTCATTTACAAAAGGTCTTTTAAGATGAATTTATCCAAGTTTCCCGTATATATGCAGGCCGCAATCCTTGCTCTGGTATTGGCAGTGGTTGGCTACCTGGTTGCCCAGGCCCTGCAGTTCTCTTTGAAAGCGGAAGTGATTTTTGCAGCAGGTCTGGCCATCGGCGGTTTCGTGGTACCGCTGTTCCTGAAGCGCACCCCGGCTAATGTCGCCGAGTCGATCGCCAATCAGGAGACTTGCACCTTATATGTAGGCAACCTGCCCTATCGCGCCAACGAGATTGCCGTGCGCGAATTGTTTGCCGAACAGGGCCAGGTCATTTCCGTGCGGTTGATGAAGGACAAGTCAACCGGCAAACGCAGAGGTTTCGGTTTCGTGGAGATGCCCGCCGCCGATGCCGCCAAGGCGATTGCCGCGTTGAATGATAAAGAGTACCAGCAGCGCACCCTCAAGGTGCGTGAAGCGAATGACAAACGTGATAAAGAGGAGAGGGAAGGTAGCGAAGCTGACGCCTAACCGCTCGTCAGTACCTTACCTCTTCCAGTGATGACAGCCCCCATGCTTGCAAGGGGGCTGTCAGTTTCTGGGCCTCCTCATCCAGTCGGGTACAGTAAGCCCTGGCAATCACCTCTTCTATATATACAGGCTGCACGGCGCCATGCCCGCCATTGCTCAGCAACCAGGCCACCCGTTTGGCAACGGCACAGCCCGAGTCAATCAGCTGGCATTGCGGCATCAGTTGCCCAATCTCTTCATTGAGTAGCGGAAAGTGGGTGCAACCGAGCACCAGCGTATCCGGCTTATCTTCCCCCTCCAACCAGTCGGCCAGCACTTCACGCAGTAACGCCATATTGACCGGTAAACCCGCCAGCTTGTGTTCGGCTTCGATTACCAGCTCGGTGGTGCCCTTGAGCAGCACCCGCTTGCCGGGAGCGAACTGGGCGATCAGTTCGTGGGTATAGTCGCGACTCACCGTGCCCGGCGTAGCCAGCAGACCGATACAACCGTTGCGGGTCTGTGCGGCGGCAGGCTTGATGGCTGGCACCACCCCCACCACGGGAATATCCAGTGCCGCACGCAGGGCTGGCAGCGCTATGGTGCTGGCCGTGTTGCAGGCGATCACCACCAGATCGATATGATGACGGGTCACCATGGTGGTAACCAAGCGGGTGCAGGCAGCAATCAGGGCGGGCTCGCTCAATTCACCATAGGGGAAGTTGGCATTGTCGAAGCAGTAGAAATAGTTGTGTGCCGGCAGAACGCGGCGGATCTCGCGGTAGATGGTCAGGCCACCCATACCGGAATCAAACACGAGAATATTGGCCACTTGAGCTCCCCTTTGGTGCAAGGCGGCGATCATACTCCCGCCTGCCGCCAATAGAAAAGGCCCTGCCAATGGCAGGGCCCGGGTTTTTCCCATCAAGAGGAGACTATTTACAGGGAGTAATCCATCGTCACGTAGTAAGCGCGCTCATCGGCCGGATAACCCACCGCAGTCTGATACTCCTTATCCAGCAAGTTGTTGATCTTGCCAGATACCTTGAGCGCCGGGGTGACCTTGTAGCCGACCGCCAGATTCCACACGCTGTAGCCACCAAGTGTTGTGGTGTTGGCCGCATCGCCATAGCGCTCACCCTGATAGATCCAGCTCAATGAACCATCAAACTGCTGCCACTGCGCCTGCGTCACCCACTTGGCCCCTTTGCGGGAGATCAGCTGCAACTGCTTGTCGGTTACCTTGTCTTTGGGATCCTTGTATTCGGCAGAGACTCTATGACTCAACCAGCCGGTATCAAACTCCCCTTCCAGCTCGATCCCTTCAATGCGCGCCTTGCCAACGTTCTGTGGTGTCCACATACCCTGACTGTTGGGCGCCCACTGGATCATCTGTTCGAAGTCGTTGCGATAACCGGTGGCTCGCCACTCCACGCCAGCGGTTTGACCGTCCAGCATCAGCTCGCTGCTCTTCGACTCTTCCGGTTTCAGGTTGGGATTGCCAGAGCCCGGATAATAGAGGTCGTTAAAGGAGGGGGCGCGGAAACCGGTGCCGTAGCGGGCACTCAGGCGGTAATCCTCGACAAAGCGCCAACCTGCGCCGGTTTGCCAGGTGTTGTGGCGACCAAACTGCTCGTTGTCGTCGCTACGGCCGCTCAGCTCGCCCTGCCAGGTCTGGTTGTCAAACAGGGCAAGGGCATAGAGACCGGTGTTGTCGCGCTCTTTGGCGTCGGCTGGATACGTGGCGCCGGAGGAGCGGGAGCGATCATCCAGTCGATCACTCTGCCAATCGGCCCCGCCTCCCAAGGTCCAGCTCTCGTTCAATTTCAAGCTGTTGACCCAGTTCAGGCTGTACTGGCGGGTATAGGTCCGGTTATCAGCCTGATCGCGGCCACTAGTGTCCTGATAGTCGTACGCATCCTGTTTGGAGAAGGCGCCACGCAGCTCGCTCAGATAGCGGTCATCGTGATAGCGCGATCCCAACTGATAGCTCTGGTTTTCAGTCCAGGTCTCGTTGCGCTGATGGGTGGCAGGCCCCCAAGCGGAAGCGGTGGAAGAGCGGTCGTACTGGGCGACATTGCGGAACCAGCGGGTCGTACCGAACAGATCCCAGTTGCTGTCGAGCGCCTGCTGGTAGTCCAGCATGGCATTGTAGCCCTGATGCCCATGACGGTCGCCATCGTTGATGCCGGGCAAGGGGTGTACGTTGTAACCCGATTCATCATCGAAGCCACCGGCAACCTTGAGTTGACCGGCCTCGCCCACCTGGCTGGCGCTACTGAAAGCGGCCTGGCGCTGTTGATGGGAACCGGCACCAATATTGAACTTGTGCTGATTGGTCCCCTTGTCGGGGCGGGTAATGATGTTGATCACCCCGCCGATGGCGTCAGAACCGTAGATGGTGGCGCGCGGACCGCGGATATACTCGATCCGCTCTACCTGATTGAGCGGCAGGTTATTCAGTTCGGTCATCCCGGCGGTCAGGGAGGCACTGCGCACCCCATCCACCAGCACCAGCGTCTGGGAAGAGGTGCCGCCACGCACCCGCAGCGAGCTCAGCTGGCCACGGCCGCCATTGCTGACCACTTCCACTCCGGGCAGGGTCTTGACCACATCGGTCACGGTCTGGGCTTGCAGACGATCGATCTCGTCCCGGGTCACCACATTAACCGGGGCAAGCACGCTGGAGGCAGGTTGGGCGACGCGGGTGGCGGTCACCACCATGGTGGGATTGACGGGAATGGTCAGCTGCTGGGCAAACGCCGCCGTCGGCAACAGGGCAGCCGCCAGAAATTTCTTCGACATGAGAGATCCTTAAGTTCGCGTAAGTATCTACTTCGTGGCCGGTTTCTCTCGGCCCGAAATACGAACTCTGGCAGGTCTTCGGGCTCGGGGGCTGATGGCCTACGGCGACGGCTTCCCGCCTGACGGCAGTGCCCTGATGTCGCTTCGTTCCCCCTTACCGCTGCGCGCCAGCTCCGGATTCTCACCGGATTCCCTATTAAGCATGATGCGCCAAAGCGGGAGGATTATAGGCAGAGCAAAGCTGGATGTATAGCCATCCAGATTTCTATTTATTGCCAACCAGCGCTGCCAGCCGCTGTTGAGCCCCCTCCATCACCGCCTTCACCCCGGGATGGGAGAGATGGCGCCCCGCCGAGACCAGATAGTAAGAGAGGGTGACCTCGGTCAGTGTCGCGATCCGCTCCACCCCGTAGAGGCGACCAATCTCGTCGGCCATTGCCAGCGGCGCCGGGAAGATCCCCATCCCCGCCTTGCCGAACGACTTCATCAGGGTTGAGTCGTCAAACTGACCAACCAGATGGGGATGTATGCCCTGCTGGCGATACCACGCCAGCAGCCGATCGTGGGTGGCCGATTTCTCTCCAGGGATCAGCAGCGGCAACCCCTCCAGCGAGGCGGGAAAGCCATCCCGTGCCCGCGCCGCCACCTCCGGGCTGGCAAACAGCGCCAGCGGGCTGCGCCCCAGCTCGTGGTTGTAGCCACGCACCCCGCTGTCGGGAGGAAGCGGGCGATCGATCAGCACCATGTCCAGCTTGTGGCGTGCCAGCTCGCTGAACAGCTGCTCGGCCCGCTCCTCGTGACACACCAACCGCAGCGGGGTCGCCAGCGCCATGGCGGGGGCCAGCAGCTCGAACGCCAGTGTGCGGGGTACCGAATCGGCGATCCCCACCTGCATGGTCAGCTCCTGACTGGCGTGGCGCAGGGTGTGCTCCAGCTCGGCGCCGAGCGAGAAAATCGCCCCCGCCTGCTCCTGCGCCTGCCGTCCGGCGGCGGTCAGCACCAGACGCCGCCCCACCCGGTTGAACAGTGCCACCCCGAGGGACTGCTCCAGCTCGGCGACCTGACCGCTGATGGTCTGCGGCGTGAGATGCAGTTGCTCGGCGGCTTGCGTCACGCTGCCGCAGCGCGCCACATGCCAGAAGTAGTAGAGCTGTTTGTAGTTGAGCATGCCGTTCCCTATCAGTTTTTACCGAACAACCATCAGCGAGAATCTGATTTTATCGAAACATTGCGGGCTCTAGCATGCAACCATTATCTGAACTGCCCTGCGAACCATCATGCTGGACGTTGTTGTTCTCTTCTTTCTGTTTGGCCTGCTGGCCGGTCTGGTGCGCTCCGAGCTCAAGCTGCCACCTGCCCTCTACGACACCCTCTCCCTCTTTCTGCTGCTGGCCATCGGCCTCAAGGGCGGCGTCGGTCTGGCCCAGCAGTCCTTGCAGCCCCTGCTGCCACAACTGGCGCTGGTGATCCTGCTCGGTGTGGTGCAAACCCTGCTCGGCTTTGCCGTGCTGCGCCTCAAGATGAACCGGGTCGATGCCGCGGCTACCGCCGCCCACTACGGATCGGTCAGCGTTGCCACCTTCGCGGTCGGGGTGAACTGGCTCACCGAACGGGGCATCAGCTTTGAATCCCAGCTCTCCATCTTCCTCGCGGTGATGGAGATCCCGGCCATTCTGGTGGGCATAGTGCTGGCCCGCGGCATCAGCCGCGAGACCCGCTGGCGCATGCTGGCCCACGAGACCTTCCTCGGCAAAGGGGTGACCCTGCTGCTGGGCGGCATGGTCATCGGCTATCTGGCCGGACCGGATGGGATTGCCCCGCTCAAACCGCTGTTTGTCGACCTGTTCAAGGGGGCGCTGGCGCTGTTCCTGCTGGAAATGGGCCTCATCGTCGCCCGCCAGTGTCAGGACTTGCGCAAGCATGGCTTCTTCCTGCTCGGCTTCGCGCTGTTGATGCCGCTCGCCTCAGCGGGACTGGGATTGGCTACTGGCCAGCTGATGGGGCTCTCCCTCGGCGGCCTGACCCTGCTGGCGACTCTGGCGGCCAGCGCCTCCTATATTGCCGTGCCGGCCACCATGCGCATCGCCGTGCCTCAGGCCAACCCGGGGTTGTCCCTCAGCGCCGTGCTGGGGATCACCTTCCCGTTCAACATCATGCTGGGGATCCCGCTCTACCACAGCTGGGCCCGCCACTTCACGGAGTAGCCACATGCAGACCGAGAGCCGCACCCTGCTGACCGTCATCACGGAGGCAAATCTGGAGCCAACCCTGCTGCGCACCCTCACCCGCGAGGGGCTTCGCGGCTACACCATCACGGATGCCCGCGGACGCGGCGATCACGGCGAGCGCAACGCCAGCTGGAGCGAGAGCGGCAACATCCGGCTGGAGGCGATCTGCAGCCGGGAGCAGGCGGAACGGTTGCTGGCCCACCTGCAGAGTCGCTACTACCCCGACTACGCCATGATCGCCTTTCTGCAACCGGTCGAAATCGTGCGACCCGAGAAATTCTGAGCCGGCTTGCCGGCTCTTTTTGTTTACCGAAAGCAAACGTTTAACAGCAAGGAACCAGAAAAGATGAACACCCCTCCCCTGATCGGCCTGGTAATGGGCTCCGACTCCGACTGGCCAGTGCTGCAGGCTGCCGCCCGTATCCTCAAGGAGCACGGCGTCCCCTACGAGGCGCGTGTGGTCTCGGCCCATCGCACCCCGGACCTGCTGTTCGAGTATGCCGCCACTGCCCGCGAGCGCGGCCTGCGCGCCATCATCGCCGGAGCTGGTGGCGCCGCTCACCTACCGGGCATGGTCGCCGCCAAGACCACATTACCGGTGCTGGGGGTGCCCATTCCCTCCCGTCATCTCAAGGGGATGGACTCGCTACTCTCCATCGTGCAGATGCCCAAAGGGGTGCCGGTCGCCACCTTCGCCATCGGCGAGGCGGGGGCTGCCAACGCCGCACTGTTTGCGGTCTCTCTGCTCTCCGTTGCACAAGACGGCGACGCCCCCCGCTACCGGCAGCAGCTCGACGACTTCCGCACCCACGAGCGAGATCGGGTGCTGGCACTGCAACTGGAGGAACCGACATGATAGTGCCACCCGCCACCCTCGGCATGCTCGGCGGCGGTCAGCTTGGCCGCTACTTTGTGATGGCCGCCCACCGCCTCGGCTACAAGGTGGTGGTGCTGGATCCCGACCCCGCCAGCATCGCCGGTGCCGCCGCCGATCACCATATTGTCGCCCCCTATGACGACCCGACCGCCCTGCACGAGCTGGCCAGCCGCTGCGAGGCCATCAGTTGCGAGTTCGAGAACGTGCCCGCCGCCACCCTCGCCCTGCTCGAAAAACAAAAGCCGGTGCGCCCGGCCGCCAGCGCGGTGCGCATCTGTCAGGATCGCCGTGAAGAGAAAGCCTTTCTGCGCGGAGCCAACATCCCGGTCGCCCCCCATCTGGCGCTACAGCCGGAAGAGCCCATCCCCGCACAGACCAGCGAACTGTTCCCCGCCATCCTCAAGACCGCCCGCGAAGGGTACGACGGCAAGGGGCAGTGGCAGATAAGCAATCTGGATGAGTTGGCGAGCGCGCTGGCCGCCAGTGGCGTGCCTTGCGTACTGGAGCAACGGCTGGCGCTGGAGGGGGAGTTTGCCCTGACCCTGGCCCGCAGCCCGAGTGGCGCAATCAGCGCCCTGCCGCTGGTGCAGAACTGGCACAGCGACGGCATCCTCGATCAGACTCGCTCCCCGGCCAATGTGCCGGTGCTGGAGAGCGAGGCCAAAGTAATCGCCGAGCGGCTGATCGCCGCCCTCGATTACGTCGGGGTACTGACGGTGGAGTTCTTTCTGGTGGAGGGACGACTGCTGGTCAACGAGCTGGCGCCCCGCCCCCACAACTCGGGTCACCCCAGCCTCGACAACGCTGCATGCAGCCAGTTCGAGCTGCAGGTGCGGGCCCTGTGCGATCTGCCGCTACCAGAGCAGATCGCCGTGCGGCCCGCCCTGTTAATCAACCTGCTGGGGGATCTCTGGCAAGACGGCACGCCCGACTGGGCCGCCCTGCTGGCGCTGCCCGGCCTGCATCTGCATCTCTACGGCAAGGGCGAACCCCGCCCCGGCCGCAAGATGGGCCACATCACCATCACGGGTAACAACTGGCCAACGGTGGCGGAGATCTGCCGCCAGGCCCGCCAGCTGCTGGGGCTAGCGCCGCGCTGATCGACCATCGGAAATGCAAAGACCCGGGCATGGCCCGGGTCTCTGTTATTGCTTGCTGTGGCAGGGAGGCTTAATCAGGCCCGCTCCACCGCTACCGGCGCCGGCAGGCGGATGGTGAGGGAGAGCACCAGCGCCACCACCAGCAACACCAGGATCAGGTTGAAGGTCGCCATAAAGCCGCCAAACAGGGAGGCCACGATGGAGCCGATGATGCTGCCCAGGCCAAAGCCCAGATAGATGACGCCGTAGTTCTTGGTCAGGTTGTTGAGACCGAAGAAGTCGCTCACCAGCGAGGGATAGACGGTGATGGTGCCGCCGAAGCTGAACGCCACACAAGCCACCGCCACGAAGAACAGGTTGGCGTTGAGCGGCACGAACAGCAGCAGCACCATGCCCGCCAAGGTAATCAGCTGGGCGATGGTGATGACCCGGATGCGGGACATCTTGTCGGAGAGGATACCCAGCACCAGACGGCCACCCAGGTTGGCCATGGCGATGATGGCGACGGCGTTGGCGGCCACCACGGCAGGCAGACCCACCATGTTTTCGCCGATATCCTTGGCCACGCCGATGACATAGAGGCCACTCATGCAGGCGGTGAGGAACATCAGCGCCAGCATCCAGTACTGCGGCTTGCGCATCGCCTCGGCCAGGGTGAAGTCACGGCTCTCGCTCTGTTGCAAAGAGGCGGCCTGCTTGGGCGCATCCTTCATCAGCATGCCGCCCACCAGCACCATGGACATGGCGATCAGCCCCCACAGCTGGAAGGTGGTCTCAAGGCCGGAGCTGGAGAGCAGCAGCAGGTTGATGTATTTGAAACCGAGGCTGCCAAGGCCATAGGCTCCGATGGAGCAGGCGGAGATCAGCCCCTTGCGCTCGGGGAACCACTTCACGCAGTTGGAGAGGGTCATCAGGTAGCCGGTACCATCGGCAAAACCGACCAGAATGCCCGCGCAGAGATAGAGCATCGCCAGATTGCTGGCGTGGGCGGTGAGGAAGAAGCCGATGCCGAGCAGCACACCGGCACCCAGGGTCACGTTGCGCACCCCGAACCGCTCCTGCAGCTTGCCCGCCATGGAGGAGGCAACCGCCAGCGACAGGCTGAGCAGGCCAAAGGCGAAGGCCACCTGACTCACCGGCTCGTCCAGCTTGTCGGAGAGCTGGGCGTTGAACAGGCTCCAGGTGTAGACAGAACCCAGTGCGAACTGGGTGATGATGGTACCGATCAGTGTCAGGTACCGGGTGCGATTCATCTCTTTGGTCATGATGCGTCTCGGTCGATGGCCTTAAGGAAACTGGGGCCACTATAGACAAGACGCTGTTCACGCCGATCGATTAAGGCATGAAATGCAGATCGGCGGGAATGAATGACAATCAGAGCCGCATCAGCTGACGGAACGCCTTGATGTTGCTGCGACTGACCGGCACCTCGAACGGCAGATCATGGAGCCGGATGAGATAGGTGCTGTTAAACCAGGGGACTATTTCGCGGATCTTGTTGATGTTGACGCAGTAGGAGCGGTGGCAGCGGAAGAACCCCTCGGCAGGCAGGCGGCTAACAAACTCGCTGATGGTCATGGTCATCACGTAGCGATCATCGCGGGTGTAGACATAGGTGAGCTTCTCATCGGCTTCCGCGTAGTAGATCTGCTCGCAGGGGGTGACGATGATGCGCTCCCCCTTCACCAGATTGACGGTGCGATTGTGCGGGCTGCTCCCCTCGCCGTTCGCCTCCCCCGTGGTGGCAGGCTGCGACTTGCCCGCATGCTCGAGCTTTTGCAGCAGATTGATGATGCGCGGCTCGTTGTAGGGCTTGAGGATATAGTCGAACGCCTCCAGCTCGAACGCCTCCACCGCGAACTCCTTGTAGGCGGTGACGAAGACGATGTGGGGCGGATGGCTCGACTTGTGCAGGTTCTTGGCCAGCAACAGCCCATCGATTGAGGGGATCTGGATATCCAGAAACACCACATCCACCTCGTGATCCTGCAGGTATTTGAACGCCTCCAGCCCATCTTCGAAACTCGCCACTATCTCGATTTGGCTGTGCTGCCCCACCAGATAGGCCAGCTCTTCACGGGCCAGATACTCGTCTTCCACAATGATCGCTTTCAGCATGACAACACCTCTCGCGGCACACACTTATCCTCAACCATGATGGCACTCAGCATGGCATCGACTCCTGATCCGGCAGATAGAAACTCACTTCGGTACCCGGCTCCAGCCGCTTGAGGTGCAGACCATCGCCATAGAGCAGCTTGACCCGCTGATGCACGTTCATCAGACCGATGCTGCGGCTCTCCACCCGACCGGCGGCGACCCCGTCGATCACCGCCTGACTGATGCCGTAACCTGTGTCTCGCACCGATACCCGGATGCCGCCCGCCAGCTGTTTCACCTCGATGGTGACCCGGCCCGGCGCGCTGCGCGGCTGAATGCCGTGCAGGATGGCGTTTTCCACCAGCGGCTGCAACAGCAAGCTCGGCACCTCGATATGCACGTCATCCACATCGAACACCACCTCCAGTTTGTCGCCAAAGCGGGCCTGCTCGATGGCCACGTAGTCGCGCACCTGCTGCAACTCCTCCTTGATGTCGATGAGGGTGTCACCCTTGTTGAGGTTGTAGCGCAGGTAATCCGCCAGATTGGCAATAAGCTGGCGCGCCTGCTGGGGCCGGATGCGGATCAGCGATGAGATGGCGTTGAGGGCATTGAACAGGAAGTGCGGGTTGATCTTGCTCTGCAGCGCGGTGAACTCCGCCTTGCGGGTCATCTCCTTGAGCTGCTCGATGCGCGACACCTCCATCTGGGTGGAGATGAGCTGGGAGAGGCCCACCGCCATCTCCCGCAACGAGCTGGTGATGCTGTGGGTGCGACGGTAGTAGATCTTGAGGGTGCCGCTGACCGAGCCGTTTTCCCGCAGCGGAATAATGATGACCGAGTGGAAATCGGAGAGGTGATACTGGCGCAGATCGTTGTTGATGATGATCTGGTCGAGCAGCACCGCCTGCTGGGTCATGCCGCTGATGGCGTGGTGCTCGTCCAGCTCGTAATAGTCCTTGCCCACCCCGACATAGGCCAGCACGTCATGGGTATCGGTGATGGCCACCGCATCGGCGCTGATGTCGCGCCGGATCACATCGCACACCTGACTGAGGGAGTGGCGATCGATGTTCTGGAAGAAGGGCAGTGTCTTGTTGGCGATATCGAGCGCCAGCTTGGCCTGCTTGGCGGCAATCAGCTCCTTCTCGTCATCCAGATCCTGCACCAGCTTGATGATAAGACCGATACAGAGCGCCCCGGCGATCATCGGATAGGCGATATGGCTGACGATCTCGACGCCCACCTCATGGGGTTCGGTCAGCAGCCAGATCAGCAACATGGTCAGCCCTTCGCACAGCATCCCCGCCAGAATGCCGTAAAGCCAGAGCCGTGACTTGCGGCAGCGCAGGTGCAGCCAGGTGGCGAGCAGACCGGCGATGATGCTGGCGATAAGGCAAGGGATGGAGGTGTGGCCATCCATGTCGATGAGGTAGCGGTGCAGACCGGAGATGACCCCGGCCGGAATGCCGACCCAGGGGCCGAACAGGATGCCGCCGGAGATGATGGCGATGATCCGCACGTTGATCAGCGCCCCCTCCACCGGAATGCCGGTGTAGGTGCTGAACACCGCAAACAGGCAGAAGATGGAGGCCACCAGCACCAGCTCGGCCGGGGTGTGATCCCGCTTCTGGAACAGCCGCTGGAACGGCCGGGTGCGGGTCAGAAAGAACAGGGTCATCAGCATCAGCGCCGCCCGTTCGAACACCGCCAACAACATCATCTGATTCTCAAGCATCTGCGCCCCCTTGCGGCGACCCGACCGATCACCCTAACCCGGACCAATAAATCGGGGCCGGATAAACCAGCCCCTGTGACATCAACAGTACTGACCGGCCACCCAGCCGGAGGACCAGGCCCATTGGAAGTTGTAACCGCCGAGCCAGCCGGTCACGTCCACCACTTCGCCGATGAAGTAGAGACCCGGCACCTTGCGCGCCTCCATGGTCTTGGAGGAGAGCTCGTTGGTATCGACGCCGCCCAGGGTCACTTCGGCGGTGCGATAGCCCTCGGTGCCGTTGGGCAGGATCTGCCAGTCACCCAGCAGGTTGGCCACCGCCTCCAGCTCACGCTCGTTGTATTGGCGCATCGGCTTGCTGACCAGCTGGCCCAGCTCCACCAGCTTGTCGACGAAGCGCTTGGGCAGCTCGCGCCCCAGCACGGTTTTCAGCTCCTGCGCCGGGTGCGCCTGCGCCCATTCGCGCAGGGCGGCCGGAATATCCAGCTCCGGCAGCAGGTTGATGTGGATCTTCTCACCGGCGTGCCAGTAGGAGGAGATCTGCAGGATGACGGGGCCGGAGAGGCCGCGATGGGTGAACAGCATCGCCTCCTTGAAGCGGGTGCCATCCTCGGCGGTAACCGCTACCGGCAGGCTGATGCCCGCCAGATCGGCGAACGCCTCTTTCTCGGCCTGATGGAGGGTAAAGGGCACCAGTCCGGCACGGGTCGGCAGCACGTTGAGGCCGAACTGCTCCGCCAGCTTGAAGCCGTAAGGGGTAGCGCCCAGCTTGGGCATGGAGAGTCCACCGGTCGCCACCACCAGCGAGTGGCAGCCGATCTCCCCCTTGCTGGTGGTCAGCAGGAAGCCATCGTCCTGTTTGCTGACGGTGAGGATCTCGGTCTGGAACTGCAGGGTTACCCCGGCCCAGTCGCACTCGGTGAGCAGCACATCAACGATCTCCTTCGCGCTCTCGAGGCAGAACAGCTGCCCCAGAGTGCGCTCGTGATAGTTGACCCCGTGGCGGTCCACCAGATCGATGAAATCCTGCTGGGTGTAGCGGGCCAGAGCCGACTTGCTGAAGTGAGGGTTGGCGCAAAGGTAAGCGTGGGCGCCCGCCTGATGGTTGGTGAAGTTGCAACGACCACCGCCACTGATGAGGATCTTGCGGCCCGGCTTCTTGGCGTTGTCGAGCACCAGCACGGAGCGGCCACGGTAGCCCGCCTGCGCCGCACACATCAATCCGGCCGCACCGGCCCCAATCACCACCACATCGACCTGCTTCATCATCACTCACTTATCAAAATAGAAACGGCACTTGGCCTGAACCGTGATTGCCTCTGGCGGAACAGAACGTTGGTTTCGCATCAGAATAAATAACGGCCCTTAAAGGGGCCGTTATTGTACTGGCTGAACACTAAGTGTCCACGACTATCAGGCGTTGCTGTCCATGATGCTGGCAGGAGCGCCCTTGGCCAGTTCGGCCAGCTCCTTGTCGATGAAGTAGAGGCCTTTGCCATCTTCACCCACCAGACCGAGACGGTCGACAATGCTCTTGAACAGCTTCTCCTCTTCATGCTGCTCGGCCACATACCACTGCAGGAAGTTGAAGGTGGAGTAGTCCTGGGTGGTGAAGGCCACGTGGGCCAAGCCATTGATGCACTTGGTGATGTGGTATTCATGCTCCAGCGTGGCGCGGAATACATCGCCCAGCGACTTGAACTCGTGGGGAGGGGCATCGATGGCACCCAGACGCGGCATGGCGCCGGTCTCGCTCACGTAGGTGAACAGGCGCTCCATGTGCTGGCGCTCCTCGACCGCATGTTGGCGCAGGAAGGTCGCCGCTCCCTCGAAGCCCTTGTCTTCACACCAGGCACTCATCTGCAGATAGAGATTGGAGGAGTAGAACTCCAGGTTAATCTGCTCGTTCAACTTCTCGATCATGGCTTGGGCCAGCATCTTGTTTCTCCTCAGTGATTTGGTATCGATTGTCGCCACACTCCCGCCGCGAATCAACCCGCCAACGAGAGGGAGATCCCGTTTCTTTCAGCTCAGGGGGTCAGCTCGCCAAGGGAGGCGACATCCACCGGCGCCGCGTAATCGACGCCCGGCAGCTCGAAGCCGTTGAGCTGCATGAAATCCTGCCGCAGCCCGACAAAATCCCCCAGCGCGTGGAAGTTGTCAGGCGTCACCTTGGGCCAGAGTGCCGAGACGGCAGCCTGAATGGCCGGGTCGAGCTCGTGGTCATCCATCCGGATCAGCCGGTTGCCATCGGCCACCACCCCATTGGGCCCGTACATCTTGGCGGCAAACAGTCGCTGCATCTGTTCGATGCAGCCCTCATGGACGCCGCGATCCTTCATCACCCCCATCAGCAGGCCGAGATAAACCGGCAGCACCGGAATATAGGCGCTCGCCTTGGTCACCAGCGCCTTGCAGACCGATACCCAGGCGTGGCCACCGATCTCGGCCAGCAGCAGATTGATGGTCTCGGCGGTGGCGTGCAGATGCTCCTTGGCATAACCGATGGTGCCATCCCGATAGAGGGGATAGGTGGATTCGGGGCCGATGTAGGAGTAGGCCACGGTCTGGGCGCCGGGCGCGAGGCAATCGGCCTGCTGCAACGCCTGCATCCAGAGCTGCCAATCCTCGCCGCCCATCACGGTGACGGTGTCGCGGATCTCCTCTGGCGTGGCAGGCGCCAGCGACTGCTGCACCAGAGTATCGCGCTCCAGATCCAGCCCCCAACCGCTGAATGGCAGGCCGGTGGTCTTGAGCACGGAGCGCACTTGCGTGCCGTCGGGCAGCACCCGAATGCCGCTCGCCAGCGAGTAGATCACCAGATCCACCTGCCCCAGCTGCTGGCGGATGGTGTCGATGGCCTGCTGGCGCATCCCGTCGGAGAAGGCATCACCGATCAGGTTGATGGCGATACGCCCCTCCTGCTCCGCCTCCTTGCGAAACCAGATGTTGTTGTACCAACCGGCGCTGCCGAGCCCCTTGTCGGAGGGGCCACGCTCGAACGAGATGCCGATGGTGTCGGCACTAGCCCCAAAGGCGAGCGCAATGCGCGACGCCAGCCCGAAACCGGAGGAGGCTCCCAGCACCAGCACCCGCTTGGGCCCGTTGAACTGGCCAGCGGCCTTGATGCGTTCGATCTGCTGCTGCACGGCGGCGCGACAGCCGATGGGATGGCAGTTGCGGGCAACGCAACCTTGAATCTGGGGATGAATGATCATGGGAAGGCCTCCAAAGAAACTGGCTACAGCATAACCAACTCGCGGGAGATTAACTTGATGCCGGATCGCTATCAGTCAGAAAAGCAGCGGGGAATGAGGCAGAAAAACAAAAGGGAGCGCGAGGCTCCCCAAAGCGGTATTCAGATGCTTTTTGTTGTTTTGTGTTCATTGCGAAGCACGGGCCCATCCTATGCCTCTCCCCTGTCATGGGCAAGCCAAAGGGTGTGACCGGCTTCAAACTCCTGTTTAATTTATAGGCAAACAATGGTCAGTAACTGAGTGGCCAACCCTGCGACGTTAAAAATTAAACTCATTTAAATCCCGAAACTGTGCCTACGACACCATTTTAGTTTCAGCAGAGATGGGTATAGTGGAGTGAAGGATCGGTAAGGAGATATCCCATGAGTGGAACAACCTATTACAAGCATATTCTGGCCGCGATCGACCTCTCTGAAGACAACCGCAAGGTGATCGACAAGGCGGTGGACAGAGCCCGCTCCAACGGCGCCAAGCTGTCGGTTATCCATGTCGATGTGGACCTCAAGGATCTCTACACCGAGATGATCGATATCGACATCGACAACGTGCAGGATCAGGTGATCGCCGAAGCGAAAGAGAAGCTGGAGGCCTTCCTTGCCTCGGTGGACTATCCCATCGAGAAGAAGCTGGTGATCTGCGGCGATCTGAGCGAGCGAGTCAATCAGGCGGTCAAGGAGTACGAGATCGATCTGCTGGTGTGCGGCCATCGCCAGAGCTTCTGGAGCCTGCTCACCTCCAGCGCCCGTCAGCTGATGAATACGGTGCCCTGCGATCTGCTGGTCGTCCCCTTGCAGAAGTAATGAAACCGGCGTAGTTTGATTTGCTATGAACATGACCGCATTCAATCACAACTACTGGTGGTGCTGCTCCTAAACAGGCGGCACCGCGTTTCTATTCGAGATTTTCCCAAATAAAACACCGTGACCGCCGAGAGGCGGTCAACTGTTTTTATCCCTTTGTCGCCTCCCGGCTCACCCAACTGGAGAGAGTGACATGCACAACCCCGTTATCCTGACTGGCGATCGTCCCACCGGCAAACTGCACATCGGCCACTATGTCGGTTCCCTACGCCAGCGCGTCGAAGCCCAGCACCACTACCGTCAATTCGTGATGATCGCCGATCTGCAGGCGCTGACCGACAACGGCCACAATCCGGCCAAGGTGACCGACAACGTGCTGGAGGTGATGGCCGACTATCTGGCGGTCGGCCTCGACCCGGCCAAAACCACCTTCTGTCTGCAGAGTGCCCTGCCCGCCCTCGCCGAACTCACCTGCTACTACCTCAATCTGGTCAGCGTCGCGCGGCTGGAGCGCAACCCCACCGTCAAGGCGGAGATCCAGCAGAAAGGGTTCGAGCGCACGCTGCCGGCCGGTTTTCTGGTCTATCCGGTCAGTCAGGCCGCCGACATCACCGCCTTTCGCGCCAGCCACGTGCCGGTCGGGGAAGATCAGCTGCCGATGCTGGAGCAGACCAACGAGATCGTCCGCCGCTTCAACACCCTGGTGGGCAAAGAGGTACTGACCGAGTGTCAGCCGATCCTGAGTGACACCGGCCGCCTGCCCGGCATCGACGGCAAGGCCAAGATGTCCAAATCCCTCGGCAACACCATCGAGCTCGGCATGTCGGCGGAAGAGGTCAAACAAGCGGTGTTCGCCATGTATACCGACCCCAACCACCTCAAGGTGAGCGATCCGGGTCAGGTGGAGGGGAATACGGTGTTCGCCTATCTCGATGCCTTCCACCCCGACAAAGATCTGGTCGCCGAGATGAAGGCGCACTATCAGCGCGGCGGATTGGGCGACATGCGCTGCAAGCAGGTGCTGAACGATTGCCTGCAAACCCTGCTCGCCCCGATGCGGGAACGCCGTCAGGCCGCCATCGCCGACAAGAAGATGCTGCTGGAACTGCTCTATCAGGGCACCGAGCAGGCCCGCATCATCACCGATGAGGTGTTGGCGGAGGTGAAAAGCGCTATGGGGCTGGATTACTTCGCCAGACTGCGCTGAGCCGGGGTGCCGAGCGCATCGGCGCCGTAGAGGTCGAACACCAGCTGGTGCAGCAGGCTCTTGAACCAGCCGATCGCCTCGTCGTGGGCGGTCAGCGGGTGCCCAGCCATCAGGTAGACGATGGGGATGGCGGGGTCGAGCTGGTGCATCCGCAGCGGGTAGTAGCGGCAGAAGTGGCGTCCGATCATCTCGGGCACCACCACCAGATAGCGGCCGGTCGCCATCAGCGGCGGTACCGCCATAAAGCTCGGCAACCGTACGCCCAGCTCCCGCTCCACCCCAAAGCGGGCCAGCCAGAGCTCCACCATCGCCTGACTGTGACCCCAGCTGGAGGTATGGATGTGGGGGCGGCTCACCAGTTCGACTGGAGTCAGCACATCGGGCAATTCACTGCCGAGCGGCGACAGGCAGACCAGCGGGTTGTTGAACCACTCCTCCCGCCACAAGCGGGGTGAGAGGTGATTCGCCCCGGCGAAGCCGATCACCAGATCCAGCTCCCCCTTCTCCAGCTCCCGCTCGTAATTGCTGTCTGCCAGCTCGCACACCTCAAGCCGACAGTGAGGGGCCTGCCGATGGAGCCTGTCCACCAGCACCGGCACCAGCCCGTGCTCCACCGAGCCCGGGGTGGCGATACGGAAAATCCGCCGCGCGGTGGCGGGATCAAACCCCTTGGCCTGCCGCAATCCCTGCTCCAGCATCGCCAGCGCCTGGCGCACCGGCCCGGCCAGCGCCTTGGCCCGCTCGGTCGGCATCATCTCGCGCCGACTCATCACGAACAGCGGATCATCCAGCGCCACCCGCAGCCGCCCCAAGGCGTGACTGACGGTGGATTGGGAGAGATGCAGCCGTTCGGCGGCACGGGTGACGTTGCGTTCCTGCATCAGCATGTCGAATACGGCGAGCAGGTTGAGGTCGAGACGGGCGAGCGAGCTATCCATCGATATTAGCCATAGTTAAATGCCAACAATTCATTTTTACCATAGTAACAGATTGCCTAGAATGCGCTGGCTTAATACATCGGAGATTAAAATGCGTAGCTATCTGTTATTGCTGGCCATTGGCCTGCTCTGGGGTTCCCAGTTCATTTTCATGCACCAGGCCGTTGCCGAGTTGCCCCCCATTCTGGTGGCTGCCGGTCGTGCCCTGTGCGGCAGCCTGACCCTGGGTCTGCTCTGCCTGTTCATGCGGCTCAAGAGTGAGCACACCCCGTGGCGCACCTATATGCTGATCGCCCTGCTGGATGCCACCATCCCCTTCATCATGGTCGCTTGGGGCCAGCAGTACGTGGATAGCGCCATCGCCGCCGTGGTCATGGGTTGTATCCCGTTTGTGACCATTCTGGCTGCACCGCTGTTTATTTCTGGTGAAAGAATCACCAAAACCGGTCTGCTTTCCGTGATCATCGGCTTTGCCGGTGTACTCACCCTGTTCTGGCCGAAACTCTCCCAGGGCATGAACGCCGGCCTGCTCGGTGCCGTCGCCATCCTGTTCGGTGCCAGCTGCTTCGCCATCGGCCTGCTGATGATCAAGCGCTTCGCCAAGGACCATCCGGTCGTGGTTGCCCGCAATATCCTGATCTCCTCGGCCACCCAGTTGCTGCTGGTCGCACCCTTCATGGTTGACCTGAGCAACCTGACCATGCCGAGCAGCCAGGCCCTGAGCGCGATCACCGTGCTGGGTACCCTCTGTACCGGTCTGGTCTACTTCCTCTACATGGCGCTGATCCAGAAGGCTGGCCCGACGTTCGCCTCCTTCAGCAACTATCTGGTGCCGCTGTTCGGTGTGATGCTGGGTGCCCTGTTCCTCGGCGAGCAGATCCACCCCACCACAGGTGTTGCTCTGGCCCTGATCCTCGGCTCGGTCGCCATGAACCAGTGGGCGCAACAGCGTCGCACACAGCGCGAGGTCACCCTATGTCAGGCATCCTGACCACACTGTGCGGTGGTCTGGTACTGATTGCCGGCTGGCAGTATCGCCAGCGACTGGCCGGGATCATGGGCCTGCTGATGGTACTGCTGCCCTGGTTCTTCGATAGCAAGCTGCAAGCCATGCTGAGCTATGCCCTGAATGCCTGAAGTCCATCTCTGAATGTGTGACGAGAGTCTATCTCTCCTGTTTTGGGACTGTTTTTAAAAAAACCTCCGATTTGTCCCCCGCTACCGGCGCTCTGCGCCGGTTTTTTTATGCCTGCCAGCCGGCGTCAGAGCAGATAGCGATAGCTGAGCCGCTCGTTCTTGCGCGGCCCGGTGATCTGCCAGCTCAGCAGAAAACCGCCGTCGATCTCGGTCAGCTCGGCGCTGTAGTGATCCGCCCCGCACAGATGCGGCTCGGCGGTCAGCCAGCGGCCATCCCCTTGCGGCAGCAACTCGAACAGTTCGACCGGCGCCTCATAACGCAGATGGGAGAGGCGGATCCCCCGCTCGCCGCGCTGCCACCAGAAACGGTTGTGCATGGCGAGCTCCCTTCCATGGGGCGTGGTGTAGCGACCCTGCTCGCTAAACAGCCAGCCCCCCTGATGATCGGTCACCTGCACACACCCCTCGCCCCGACCATTCCAGTCGGTCGCCGACCCCTCGCCATTGCTGGCGGTAAAGCTAAATGCTCCGACCTGTGGCAATCGCCCCCATAAACACTGGATTGCCGCTTCCATCTCGGCCATCATAGCCCCCTTGAAATTGACAACTGACGATAAATCAAACACATGAACCACTTGATAGGGGTCACCCTGCTCTGGTCATTCTCCTTCAGCCTGATCGGGGTCTACCTCGCTGGCCAGGTGGATGCCTACTTCTCGGTGCTGACCCGCATCGCCCTCGCCAGTCTGGTGTTTCTCCCCTTCCTGCGCCGCCGCTGGCTGCGCCCCGATCTGGTGGCCAAGCTGATGGCCCTCGGCGCCATCCAGCTCGGCATCATGTATCTCTTCTACTACCACTCCTTCCTGCTGCTGACGGTGCCGGAAGTGCTGGTCTTTACCATCTTCACCCCCCTCTACGTCACCCTGCTGCACGATCTGCTGGAGCGGCGCTTCAAGCCCACCTATCTGTGGGGCGCCCTGCTGGCAGTGCTCGGGGCTGCCGTCATCCGTTTCGACGGCCTGACCGAAAGCTATGTGCTGGGATTTCTGGTGGTGCAGGGGGCCAACCTCTGTTTCGCGCTCGGTCAGGTGGGCTACAAGGTACTGCTGGCACGGGAGACGGAGCAACCACCGCAACTGGCAGTGTTCGGCTGCTTCTATCTGGGGGCGCTGGTGATCGCCCTGCCCGCCTGGTGGCTGCTGGGCAAGCCGCAATATCCGACATCAGGGTTGCAGTGGGGCATTCTGCTCTGGCTGGGGGTCGGGGCTTCCGGCCTCGGCTACTTCCTGTGGAACAAGGGGGCGACGCTGGTCAGTAGCGGAGTGCTGGCGATCATGAACAATGCGCTCATTCCGGCCGGCTTGCTGGTCAACCTGCTGCTCTGGGGCAAGGATACCGATCTGACCCGGCTGACCATCGGCGGCCTGCTGATGCTGGCCTCGCTCTGGGTCTGCCAGCGCGACAAGCGCGGCCAGCCCTGACCGCACTCAGCCGACGACGGTGTTGTGCTCCCGTCTGGCCTGACCGTGGCAGGTGGCCAGCCGGGCCAGCAGATGATCGAGCTGCTCGCCGGTCTGGCTCTGCACCAGCCCGATGCTGACGGTGACCGGCCGCTGTGACAGCAGGCTGGCATCGGCAATCTCGAGGCGCAGACGCTCGGCGATCTCCAGCGCGCTCATCCGCTCGGTCTGGGAGAGCATCAGGATAAAACCGTCCTCATCCCAGCGGGCGAAGGGATCTTCCCGCCGCAGTTCATGGCGCACGATGCGCGCCAGCTTGGCCAGCATGGCATCGCAAGCCGCTTCGCCAAACAGTTGCTGGATTTTGGCCATGTGATCGACCGAGAACTGCAGCAGGCTGAAGCTGCCGCTCTCGGTCGCCAGCCGCTCCTCAAGCAGTTGCTCGAAGCGACCACGGCTCTCCAGACCGGTCAGCGGATCGGTGCCATGCCGCTCCTCCACCAGCACCACGGCAGGATCGAGGTGACGGACCACCCCCAGCAGATAGCCCCGCTCATCGCGACGCATCCGCTCTTCCAGCCGGATGTAGTGACCATGATGATGCAGAATGCGGTATTCGAGGCGCAGACCGCTGCTGCGGCCGCTCTGACAGACGAGCAGGGCATCTTCCAGCCGGGCAACATCGTCGGGATGAACCCGATCCAGCCAGCCGAGATCATCCGGCCAGCTCTCTCCCAACCCCAGCAGGCGCAGGCAGGAGGGATCGCGGCGCAACCCCTGTTGTGCAGACCAGGTCCAGATGCCCGCCTCCAGCAGCGTCATGGCATCAGACAGCAGACCCGGATCAAGCCGGGCAGTCACATCGACCAAAGGTGTCTTGAGCATTTCCATGGGGCGCCTCGAAACCGGATCTGAATACCTGCTCAATAAGTAACATTGGCGTTCACGCCGAGCAACAGGGTCAGCTCGCTTTTGTGTGATACCCGTTCATCAGCGTCTGCCAGTTCTCCGGTACGAAGTGGAAACTGGTATGCAGTTGAGACTCTTTATTGAATGAACGGAGCAAGCGCTCCAGATTGGCCTTCTGCCACTCACCGGGAGAGCGGATCGCCCCCTTGTCAAAGTCGATCACCCACACCTTGTCCGCTTTATCGAGCAGCAGGTTGTGGCTGTTGAGATCGGCGTGATAGACCCCGGCATCGTGCAGCTGACGCACCGTCTGACCTATCTTGTGCCACACCTCGGTCGCCACCGGCCCCTGTTTGAGCAGCGCCACCATATCCTTGGCACCACGAATCCGCTCGATCAGGATATCGGCGCGATAGAAGGGGCCATGCTTGACCATGCGGGCACCAAACGGACGCGGCACCGGCAACCCCAGTTCGCACAACCTGGCCAGCAGGGTGTATTCGGCCATGGCGCGGCTCGACTCGACCCCTTCGAACCAGAAGCGATCCCGCACCACCTTGCCCACCATGCCGCCGCGATAGTAGTGGCGCAGCACCAGATGACGGGACTCATCCTTGACGAACCAGGTCACCCCCCGCCCGATGGACGTACCCACCACCTGACGGTTGTTCTGCCACCAGGCAGGATCGAATAACTGGGGAGAGGGGTCGCGAAAGGCCCCTTCGGCGTACCAGCAGATCTGGTTGTGTTCGGTCTGTATTCGCATCGTGGAGATCCCGCTCGGTGGGTCATGGATCGCAATTTTTCAATTGGCGATGAGGCTGCCGCTCTGGCATGCCCGCAATAGTGGCCTTTATCAGCGATGTGCAGAGACAGGTCATGGCACTGGGCCCGGCCGATCCTGGCTGACGATTGTGCGCAATTTTACAATCCACAGGGGAGTTTGCATAATGCCATCCACCCTTTTTGCCAGCCGTGCGCCACAACATGCCGCTATTTCAAACGCCACCCTCCTCCATCTGCATCCTGCGGCTCTCCGCCATCGGGGATTGCTGCCACGCACTGGCGCTGGTGCGCGTCATCCAGCGGGAGTGGCCACAGACCCGCATCACCTGGATCACCGGCAAAATCGAGGCAACCCTGTTTGCCGATCTGCCCGGGGTCGAGGTGATCCCCTTCGACAAGAGCAAGGGATGGCGCGGCTATCGCGATCTCTGGCAGACCCTCAAGGGGCGCAAGTTCGATGCCCTGCTCCACCTGCAGGCGGCCATGCGTGCCAGCATTGCCACCCTCGGCATCCGGGCCAAGGTCAAACTCGGCTTCGACAAGGAGCGGGCCAACGATGGTCAGTGGCTTTTCACCAACCACAAGGTGCCCTCGCCCGACTCCCCCCATGTGCTGGACGGTTTCCTCGCCTTCGCCAAAGAGCTTGGCATCAAGGATCTGACCCCGGACTGGCAACTGCCCATCAGCGCCGAACATCAGGCGTGGGCAAAGGAGAAGATTGGCGGCAAACCGACCCTGCTGATCTGCGCCGCCGCCAGCAAAGCGTTCAAGAACTGGACTGCCGCAGGCTATGCCGCGCTGGCGGATCACGCCGCCAGCAAGGGCTTTCAGGTTTATCTCTGTGGCGGACCTGCCAAACTGGAGCGGGACCTGGCTGCCGACATTCAGCGCTTAAGCCAGAGCAAGCCGGTCGATCTGGTGGGGCAGACCAACCTCAAGCAACTGCTGGCGCTGATTGGCGGGGCGAGTCTGGTACTGGCCCCCGATACCGGCCCCACCCATATGGCCACCATAGTGGGCACGCCGGTGATCGGCCTCTATGCCCACCACAATCCAGCTCGCACCGGCCCCTATCTGTGCCGCGACTACGTAGTCAGCGTCTATCAGGAGCTGGTCGAGCAGGAGACCGGCAAGCCGCTGGCCGAATTGAGCTGGCGCACCCGCCTCAAGGACCCGGAGGCCATGGCCAAGATCACCCATGAGCAGGTGATCGCCGCCTTCGATCGGCTCTGCGCCGATCGCCAGCTGCCGTACTGACAGGGCAACTCGGGAATTCCGAGCCATCAGGCAGGGATAACCTGATGGCCCCAACCTGCCCCAAAAGGCACAATCAAGGCTGATGTGGGTTACGCTCCCGCAGCAAGCTACGAATACTTTGATCGGCTGGAATATGATTCCGGCCGTTTTTTTATTCGCCGCATTCTGGTAAAATTCGCCGCCTTTACATCCTCCTGACTCAATAATTTTCCGCGTTTTGCGTTTGGCTGTCTCCCTTTCGGGCACAAGACGGCGGCCTCTGCTACAACCAAAACAGCGGTTTCGATTAAAGGTAATAACATGGCGCAACAAGGCACTCTCTATATCATCTCTTCTCCGAGCGGCGCGGGTAAATCCAGTCTGCTCAATGCCTTGCTGACCCAACATAACGCTGCGGGCAAGATGCAGCTGTCGGTTTCCCACACCACGCGCGCCACCCGTCCGGGCGAAGAGCACGGCGTGCACTACCACTTTGTACAGGTGGAAGAGTTCAAGGCACTGATCGAACGCGGTGATTTTCTGGAGTGGGCCGAAGTATTCGGCAACTACTACGGCACCTCACGCGCCGCCATCGAAGCCTGCCTGGCCAAAGGGATCGACGTATTCCTCGACATCGACTGGCAGGGTGCCCGCCAGATCCGCGAGCAGATGCCGACCAAATCCATTTTCATCCTGCCCCCCAGCCGCGAAGAGCTGGAACGCCGCCTGATTGGGCGCGGTCAGGACAGCAGCGAGGTGATCGCCGGCCGGATGGCGAAAGCCATTGCCGAAATGGTGCACTACGACGAGTATGACTATGTCATTATCAATGAAGACTTCGAGCAGGCGCTGTTCCAGCTCAGGTCCATTATTGAGTGCCAACGGCTGGAGATGCGTCACCAGCAACAGGCTCAAAAAAACTTGCTGCAACAGCTACTGGCAGAGTAAGCCAAAAACAAGTAAACTTTTGCGTCATTTTTAAACACTGCTTTTCTAAATACAGAAAGCCCAAACACTGGAGTCCTGCATGGCACGCGTTACTGTAGAAGATGCTGTAAAACAGGTAGGTAACCGTTTTGACCTGGTGCTGGTCGCCGCGCGCCGCGCTCGTCAAATCGCGGTACAAGGCAAAGATCCCCTGGTCGACGAAGAGAACGACAAGCCGACTGTGATCGCCCTGCGTGAGATCGAGCTGGGTCTGGTGAACAATCAAGTGATGGACACCCAGGACCGCTACGAGCAGCAAGAGCAGGAAGCCGCCGAGCTGGCTGCCGTTGCTGCCATCGCCGAAGGCCGCGGTTAAGTAATTCCCCCGGTTGGCACCCGCCCGGGTGCCGACTGTTCATCCCCATTTACAACCGCTCGAAAACCTCGCAAACTCAGGGCTCTACCCTCAATTCCACGAATTGCCGTTTCACCGCTGCGGGGACTGTCTTGTATTTATTTGAAAACCTTAAAGAAATAGCCAGTTCCTACCTGCCGCCAGAGCAGGTTGAGAAGCTCAAGCAAGCCTATGTGGTGGCCCGCGATGCCCACCAGGGACAGATGCGTTCCAGTGGCGAACCCTATATAACCCACCCTGTTGCCGTTGCCCGGATCCTGGGTGACATGCGCCTCGATCATGAAACCCTGATGGCCGCCGTGCTGCACGACGTCATTGAAGACACCTCCGTGACCAAGGCCGACTTGGCCGAACAGTTTGGCAATGCGGTTGCAGAACTGGTGGCCGGGGTCTCCAAGCTCGACAAGCTGAAGTTTCGCGATCGCAAAGAGGCGCAGGCCGAGAACTTTCGCAAGATGGTGATGGCGATGACCCAGGATATCCGGGTCATTCTGATCAAGCTGGCCGACCGCACCCACAACATGCGCACCCTGGGCTCACTGCGACCGGACAAACGCCGCCGCATCGCTCGGGAAACCCTCGAAATCTTCGCCCCCATCGCCAACCGCCTCGGTATTCATACCATGAAGAACGAGCTGGAAGAGCTGGGCTTCGAGGCGCTCTATCCGATGCGATCCCGTGTGCTGCGCGAATCGGTGCGCCGCGCCCGTGGCAATCGCCGCGAGATCATCGACTCCATCCAGAGCGAAATCAGCGGTCGCCTGAAAGAGGCGGGGATTGAGCATCAAGTCAGTGGCCGCGAGAAGAATCTGTTCTCCATCTACAACAAGATGGAGAAAAAAGAGCTGCAATTTCATGAGGTAATGGATATCTACGCCTTTCGGGTCAAGGTGAAGGACATAGATACCTGTTACCGGGTGCTGGGGCAGATGCACAGCCTCTACAAGCCGCGCCCCGGCCGCTTCAAGGATTACATCGCCATCCCCAAGACCAACGGTTACCAGTCGCTGCACACCTCGCTGGTGGGGCCGCACGGGGTGCCGGTGGAGGTGCAAATCCGCACCGAATTCATGGATCAGATGGCCGATAAAGGGGTTGCCGCCCACTGGGCCTACAAGCAGGATGGCGACAGCTCGGGCACCACCGCCCAGATCCGCGCCCAGCGCTGGATGCAGAGCCTGCTGGAATTGCAGCAGAGCGCCGGCAGCTCCTTTGAATTTATCGAAGGGGTCAAGACCGACCTGTTCCCCGACGAGATCTACGTCTTTACCCCGGAAGGGCGCATCATGGAGCTGCCCGCTGGCGCCACGCCGGTGGACTTCGCCTACACGGTGCACACCGACATCGGCCATGCCTGTGTCGGCTCCCGGGTCGATCGCCACCCCTACCCGCTCAGCAGCCCGCTGCACTCGGGTCAGACGGTGGAGATCATCACGGCGCCGGGCGCCCGCCCCAACGCGGCCTGGCTCAACTTTGTGGTGACCACCAAGGCACGCTCCAAGATCCGCCAGTTCCTCAAGAACCTGCGCACCGAAGAGTCGGTGGTGCTGGGTCGCCGCCTGCTCAACCATGCGCTGGGCGCCAAGAATATCGAAGACATCCCCGAGCCACGCATCAAGCAGGTGCTGGCCGACACCAAGCACGAGAACCTGCAGGGGCTGCTGGCCGATGTGGGTCTGGGCAACGCCATGAGCGTCATGGTGGCGCGCCGCATGCTGGGGGATGAACTGCCGCCGGAAGAGCAACCCAAGTCCAGCAGCAAGAAGATGCCGATCAAGGGTGCCGACGGCATGCTGGTCACCTTCGCCAACTGCTGCCGCCCGATCCCGGGGGATGCGATCATCGCGCACATCAGCCCGGGCAAGGGGCTGGTGATCCACCAGGAAACCTGTCGCAACATCAAGGGCTACAGCAAGGAGCCGGACAAGTACCTGCCAGTGCAGTGGGAAGTGGACAAGGAGCAGGAACAGGAGTTCCGCACCGGCATCAGCATCGAGATCATCAATCATCAGGGTGCGCTGGCCGAGCTGGCCAACGTGATTGCCGCCACCGGCGCCAACATTCACGCCATCAGCACCGAAGAGAAGGATGGCCGGGTCTATCAGGTCAGCCTGCTCATCACCACCAAGAGCCGCATCCACCTGGCCAACATCATGCGCAAGATCCGCGTGATGCCCAACGTGCTCAAGGTGAGCCGACAGAAGAACTGAATACAGGCGGCGCAAGCCGCCTGCTGCTTTTATAGAGACAAGCCATGACCCCCGAACGCTTCAAGCGCATCACCGACATGCTGGCCCAGCGTCAGCTCGATTTGACCGTCTGTATGGAAGAGGTCCATAAACCTCACAATCTGGCCGCCATCGTGCGTACCGCCGATGCCATCGGCATCCACCGGGTACACGCCGTCTGGCCCAAAACCTGGATCCACAAGCGCAAGGGCACCGCCCGCGGCAGCCAGAACTGGGTGGATGTAAAACTGCACCCGGATATCGGCAGTGCGGTTGCCGAGCTGAAAGCCTCCGGCATGCAGATCCTGGCGACCCATCTCTCCGACAGTTCGGTCGATTTTCGCGCCATCGACTACACCAAACCGACCGCCATTCTGGTGGGTCAGGAGAAGCACGGCATCGGTGACGAGGCGCTGGCGCTGGCCGATCACCATATCGTCATCCCCATGGTCGGCATGGTGCAGTCCCTCAACGTTTCGGTAGCGGCTGCCGCCATCCTCTACGAAGCGCAGCGCCAGCGCGAGCTGGCCGGTTGCTATCAGCGCGGCTGCCCGCTCACTCTGGAAGAGCAGAACAGTATCCTGTTCGAGGGGGGTTACCCCATCTATGCCCAGCTCTGCAAAGAGAAAGAGATGCCCTATCCCCAGCTCGGCCCGGCCGGTGAAATTCTGGCGGACGAAGAGTGGTGGCAGCGGATGCAGCTGACCCGCAAAGGCTGGGCGCAGCAGAGCGAGCAGGACGATCCGCAGGAGGAGTGATGGAGAACCCTTTTGGCAGCTGGCTGGAATCGCAAATCATCCGGGATCACCTGACCAACCCGAACATAGAGGCCGGCGACTACAGCTACTACTCCGGCTACTACCACGGCAAGCCGTTCGAGGATCACTGCGTACGCTATCTGCTGGGGGATGGCTCGACCCGTGCCAGCTGGGACAGCGGCCAGTGGGGCACGGAAGTAGACCGCCTGATCATCGGCAAGTTCTGCTCCATCGCCTCGGGTGCCACCTTCATGCTGGCGGGCAATCAGGGCCACCGGCTGGACTGGGTCTCTACCTTCCCATTCAACCCAGACACCTTTGGCGAAGGGGCTCGCAGCGGCTTTCTGCGCAAAGGAGACACCCGGATTGGCAACGATGTCTGGATCGGCTCGGAAGCGATGATCATGCCCGGCATCACCATCGGTGATGGTGCCGTCATCGCCACCCGCGCCGTGGTGACCAAAGATGTGGCCCCTTACACCATTGTCGGTGGTAACCCGGCCCAGCCGATCCGTCGCCGTTTCAATGAGGAGCAGATCGTCATGCTGCAAGAGATGCAGTGGTGGGACTGGCCCCTGCCCAGCTTGCAAGCCAGCATGGCGCTGCTCTGCTCGGGGGATATCGCCGCCCTTTATCACCATTGGCAACAGGAGTGTGCCTGATGAACCCCCTCGCTCTTTCCCTGTTGGCCTTGACCCTGTTTTCTGCCGGAGCCCTTGCCGTGACCAATACCTATCCGCTCACCAGCGAAGCCGATGTGCCCACACTCTACCGGCAAACCCTGCCCGACTTCTGGCGCCAGCATGCCGTCGAAGGGGAGTTCAAGGGCAAGGATGGCGTCACCATCCGCTATGCCGCCCTGCGGCAGGAGAAAGTCGATCGCGCCATCCTCATCGTCAATGGCCGGGTCGAGAGCTATCTCAAGTATCAGGAGCTGGCGTGGGATCTCTGGCGCCAGGGCTACAGCCTCTATCTCATCGATCACCGTGGTCAGGGGATGTCCGGCCGGATGCTGGATGATCCGCAGAAGGGATATGTCGACCAGTTCGACGATTATGTGGTCGATCTCAAGCAGTTTCACGACCAGATAATCATGGCAGACCAGCCTGCCAAGCTGTTCCTGCTGGCCCACTCCATGGGCGGTGCCATCTCAGCCCGCTATCTGGAGCGCTGGCCCGAGGATATCAAGGCAGCCGTGCTCTCCTCCCCCATGATGGGCATCAACCTCGGCGGCCTGCCCAAGTGGCTGGCCAAGGGGCTGGCAGCCACCCTGGGGACGGTCGGCGGCTGGATCGGCGAGCCCCCCTACGGCCCCGGTCAGGGCCCCTATCAGGATGACGGCTTTGCCGATAACGGGCTGACCCACAGCCACTCCCGTTATCAGGCCTTCCGCCAGCTCTACGAGCAGTACCCGCAGATCAAGCTGGGTGGCGCCACTGCCCACTGGATTTATCAGGGTATCACCGGTGCCGATGCCGCCATCGCCGGGGCGGGTGCCATCAAGACCCCCCTGTTGGTCCTGCAGGCAGGCGACGACAAGATCGTGGACAATGCCGCCCAGGATCGCTTCTGCACCCTGGCAAAGTGCGAAGGGGGCAAGCCGCTGCGGATCGAGGGTGCCTGGCATGAACTGCTGATGGAGACGGATGACAAGCGCCAGCCCGCCCTGACCGCGATGGCTGAATTTTTCGCCCGCTTCTGAGCTGGCTATTTTTTGTAACCCTAAATAAATGGGGTGACAGTGCGGGCTAAGGTAAACTGCCCCTGTTTTCAATTGATGCCGAGGTAATGATGTTCAAGGTAGTTGTATCCGATCTCGATGGCACCCTGCTCAACAAGCAGCACCAGATCTCTTCCCGCACCCGGGATACCCTGCACCGCCTGGTAGAACAAGGTGTGAAATTTGTGGTCGCCACCGGCCGTCACCACGTGGACGTGCGCAGCTTCCGCGATGCGTTGGGGATGGACATCTACCTCATTACCTCCAACGGTGCCGTCGTTCATGACAAGCAGGACCAGCTGGTGTTCAACCAGCCGCTGCCAGCCGAGATCGCCGCCGAGCTGATCGCGCTGGAGCGCGACCCCTCCATCCACCTCAACGTCTATCAGGGCGATGACTGGGTGGTCGAAGAGGAGCTGCCCTGGTTGCTGAGCTTCCACGACGAGTCCGGCTTCACCTATCGGCTGGTCGATGATCTGACCAAGGAGCCGAAAGAGAAGATCAACAAGGTGTTTTACATCGGCGACCACGAGAAGCTGCTGAAGATCGAGGCGCACCTCAATCAGCGCTACGGCGACCAGCTCAACGTCACCTTCTCCCTGCCGGACTGCCTCGAAGTGATGCACGCCGGGGTCCACAAGGGTAATGCGGTGCGTGCCGTGCTGGAACAGAACGGTTTCGACATGTCCGAGGCGATCGCCTTCGGGGATGGCATGAACGACTTCGAGATGCTGACTATGGTGGGACGCGGCATTGTGATGGGCAACGCCCATGACCGCCTGAAAATGGCGCTGCCGGAGTATGAGCAGACCCTCACCTCCGATGAAGATGGCGTCGCAGTCTATCTGGAAAAACTGTTCGAACTGGAGAGCGTCAGCGCAGCCTGAGTTCAGGCCAGAAGCAGATCAACATGGATACCCGGTGTGGTATCCATGACTGTCACTGTGCCGAAGTAGGCGTGCTCACCGCTTGAAACGGTAATCACAGGCCGTGCAGCAATATTCCCGTGAAATCTGCCGATCGATGGAACGGCCCAGCAAAAGACCCAACCCGCCTCCGGTCGCCCCACCCAGCAAGGCGCCCCCCACTGCGCCTGCGATAGCGCCGACCGGCGTGCCAAGACTGCCCAAAGAGGCTCCCCAACCGGCACCCAGCTTGGCAAAGGTGGCGGCACAAGCGTAGCCACCCGCAGCACCACACCCCATTGCACAGGCCTTGCCGACCCGTTCATCCTCAACCTTGTCCACCGCCTCACTCATGCAACTTGGACATCTCATGATCCACTCCCGCTCAATCAGGACTGCATCATTATCGGTCAGGATCGATGAATGCGTCACCTGCAACCGCCATCAGCTACCAGGCTTGAACTGCTCCTTGTCGAGCCCGTGCTTCTTCATCCGCAGATAGAGCTTCTTGCGGGGAATGCCAAGGTAGCTGGCCGCCTCGGTCACCCGGCCAGAAAAGAGGAACAGGGTGTCCTCAATCACCCGCCGTTCAAACTCGTCGACCAGATCGTCCAGCGGCTCCTTGGCATTCGCGCCGGGGATGGCTCGCTCAGAGCCCGCCAGCTTGATGATCCCGACCGCATAGAGTTCGGCCACGTTTCTCAACTCGCGAATATTGCCGGGCCACTGGTGGCGCTTGAGGGTCTCCAGATAGGCACGATCCACTGCGGGCACCGTCTTGCCTATCCGCTTGCACCCTTCTCGCAAAAAATGGCGAAAAAGGGGAATGATGTCACAGCTTCGCTCAACCAGCCTCGGCAGTTTGAGTCTCACCTGTGAAAGAAAGTAGTAGAGCTGGGGCATCAGTAGTTGTTGCTCAACCAGCGCCTCGGGAGACTCCTCAAACAGGGCGATGGTACGCAGTGACTTCTCTCCCCGCCGCTCCTGCTCCAGCAGATGGTTACCCAGCCAGCGCTGGCACTCTGCCGTCAGCCTTGCCGGAGATTGCAGCACCAGCGTCCCCTGTTCCGCCTTGACCAGGCTGGCCTGGATCTCGCTCAGGGAGCTCGCTGACGAACAATCATGAAGGTGGAATGGATGCGCCTTACGCGCACTGATCTTGTGCAGCAACTGCGCCAGCGTGTAGCGACCGGAACCCGGCGCCCCCTCCAGCATCAGATCCTTGTCGGTCTGTGCCAACTGGTTGATCTGCTGGCGGATAGCGACCAGTTGCGGACTGGTGCCGATCAACTCATCCTCAACCGTCGCCCGGATCTCGCTACGCTGGACCATGATCGCGCTGCGTTGTGCACAGGCCCGCTCCAGCAGATCGAGCAACGACTGGGGATTAAGCGGTTTTTCCAGAAAATCGAAGGCCCCCAGCTTGACTGCCCGCACCGCCAAAGGGATATCGCCGTGCCCGGTGATCATGATGACCGGCAGCTCGCCATCGATCTCCAGCACCCGGTCCAGCAGCTCCATGCCGTTCATGGCTGGCATATAGATATCGGACACGACCACCCCCGGCCACTGCTGTGACAACAATGTCAGCGCCTCATGGGGAGAGGTGGTAGCCCTGGGCTGGTAGCCGGAGAGGCGCAACAGGTGGCAATAGGACTCCAACACGTCCTCATCGTCGTCCACCAGCAACACGTTGGCCTGACGATTATGGGGTAACAGCATCGCTTTTCATCTCCTTCGGGGGCTCACGCCCCCCGGCAAATTCCACTATGACCATGGCCCCCCTCTCCAACGTGGAGCCCAGTAAGATATCCGCCCCGCAGCGCGCCAGCAGGGAGCGACAGATGGTCAGTCCCAGCCCCAATCCCACCTCTTTGGAGGTGGTAAAGGGGGTAAAAAGTTTGGGCAAGATGGCCTCCCCAAATCCGGGTCCACTGTCGGCAATCCCGATGCGCAGCGACCCGCCCTCCTGTGCGAGACACAGCAGACGGATCTGGCGCAGCTCCCGTCCGGCGATGGCATCCATCCCGTTGACCAGCAGATTGACCAATACCTGTTCAACCAGCACGGGATCAGCCTCAATCCACAGTCCATCCGGCAGCTCGTTTTGCAACTGGCAGCCATCGCGCTTCGCACGGGTTTCGAGTAGCAACAGCGCCTGATCGGCCAGCTCTTTCGGATCGAGCCGGATGCGAGTATCGGGGGTGGGCGATTTACGGGCAAAATTGCGCAAAGCGGTAATGATGCGATGCATGCGCTGGCTCAGTTTCTCGATCTTGCCAAGATCGCTGCCCAGAGAGTGGTAGTGACCGGCATCCAGCGCCGCACGGCTGGTATAGAGGTAAGTCATCATGGCTGACAGCGGCTGATTGAGTTCATGGGCCAGACTGGTCATCGCCTGCCCCACCACGGCCATCTTGGCCGCCTGGATCAGCTCATCCTGCGCCTGCAGCAAGTTGTGTTCTGCCTGTTTCCGCTGCACCACCTCTGCGGCAAGCAGCCGGTTGTTCTCTGTCAGCTCCCGGGTACGCTCAGCCACCAGCGACCCCAACTCTCGGGCCGTCAGCTCCTGCCGGGTCACATCCGTGATGGTGATAATGAACCTGTGTCCGCGCCCCTGCTCGAACCGGCGCAGGTTGAAGTGCAGGAAACGGGGCTGACTGTCAGCGCCGGTGGCAATGGTGCACTCACTGTAGCCCAGTGTGAGCAGTTGCTGCCCGGGCTCGAACTGGGCAGCCAGCATGGCTTTGGCATCATCGGGGAATACCTGCCACAGAGGTTGTTCCGGTTTGATCACTGTTTGCTGGAAAAGGGTCAAGGCACTGGGGTTGACCGACTCTATGGTGCCATCGGGATGACAGGTAATTAAGCAGGCCTGGGTGTTATTGATGAGGTTGAGGGCATTGGTTTTCTCCATTTGCTGCAACTGCTGACAGAAGTGGCGCAGGCTCTCCCCCAGTTGACCGATCTCGTCCCGGCCTTGCGTTCTGACCACCGCATCCATCTGACCTTCCGCAACCCGGGCAAGATCCTGCCCCAGGGTATCGAGTCGACCAATCAACCTGCGCCCAATCAGCACCACCAGCACGAAGATGCTGATCAAGATGGATAGTCCAAGCACCACCAGGATCACCAGCTTGCCCGTTGCCACCATCTGGCTACTGTTGCGACCGAGCGCACTCAGAGAGCGGTTCGCCTCGGTCACGCTCAGAGAGACCCGCTGATGGTAGCGAGAGACGGCGCTATCAAGCTGTGGCCGTAGTGCTGTGAGCTGTTGGTGGGTTTGCGCATCGGCTTGCAACAACAGGTAAAGGTGTCCGTTCGGCTTCACCAGCGTCACGATATCCTGCAGGATCTGGCGATAGCTCACGGTCGAAGGATACTCGGCCAGGCGGGAGATCAACTCATCCATCTCGTCGATCTTGTAGCCGATAAACAGAAATGCACTCTCCAGATCCTGCTGATTGCGCTGGGCAATCACCTCGTTGACCAGCGCCAGCAGCTCATTCTCCTTGAAAGTAAGGTCTTGCAAGGCAGAGAACTCCTTGATGACGGAGCCAAACTCCCCCATGTCATTCGGGCTGCCAACCATACCGGTGAGATGCCACTCTACCTCTTGCAACAGCGGCGCCACATCGTCCACCAAATCCTGATGCAGCCAGTTGATTCGCTTCTGTAACTGTTGCAACGACTCAAGATGATCGATCTGGCGCTTGAGGTAAGTACCATGATTTTCCACCAGCAAGTTCAGTTCGGTGAACGCCTGCTGCTGTGAGCGATCATCCTCACTGCCCCGAGGATATGCGTTGCGGATATCAAGCAGGGTGCTGGAGACCGCCGCAGAAAGCTGGCTGTATTTCACCGGATCCCGGGTATCACGCAACTGTGCCAATAGCAGCAACAGACGGGAGCTGGCCCGCTCCAGCTGATAGGCGCTGCCGATGGCCGGCAGGCTCTCTTCAACAATCCGGTTTACCTGCTGCCCCAGTCGACCCCACACCATGTAAGCCGCCATCCCCATGACACAGGTCAGGACAGTAATGGAAACAAACGCGAGAATAAGGCGGCGGCCCAGACTTCTCGGCAAGCGCAGCAAGCGACCCCAACCCATCATGGCTTGACCGCCTGATCGACCAGCAGGCGAGCCTCGCCAAGACGAGCTTCCATAGCCTGGCGCCACTGGTGCATCACCTTCTCGGTTTGCGGATTGCTCTGATCTCGTTCATACAGTCCGTCAAACTGCGCCAGCAGGGCCGGGTCACTAGCCTCCAGCTCACTCAAAGGGGGTGTGCTGGCCTTGGCTCTTGCCTGCTCCAGCAGACTCTCACGGGCAGGATCACCCCGGGTATCCGCGCCGTTGATCTCCTGCCAGGTGAGCTTCAACCGCGGTAACTGCTGGGTAATGGTCTGCTCGAACAACGCCTTGAGCAGACCGGCGCGCCGGTACAGCAGATCTTTGTCGGTGACATATTTTGCCTCGCTGGCAAGGCGGGGCTGATTCAGCGTCACCTTGGCCATACCCGGGGTGGCAATAATGGCCTGCCCCTTGGCTGATAACAGATACTTGATGAAGCGGGCTGCATTGGCCGGATGTTCGCTGCTGCGAGCAACGCCAAGATAGGTAGGCAGGATTACCGCATCGGGCAGGATATTAAAGCCAACGTGATCGAAACGAGCCTGACTGTTGCGGGCATAGCTGTCGATCACCAGACCGGCACCGGCCAGACCGCGAGTCACTCCATCGCTAACCCCGAAACTGCGGGCCGTAATGGCCGACAGGTTGCTGCCGAGCCTCATCAGGAGTGCCCATCCCTGCTCCCAGCCATACTGCTGCAAGACACTCTCCACCATCATATGGGTCGTACCTGACTGGGAAGGGGAGCTCATCATCACATGCCCCATGAACTGTGGCGAAGCCAGCTGCTGCCAGGTAGTCGGTACCGGCAGGTGGTACTTGTCCAGATAGCGGCGGTTATACATGATGCCGCTGCCCGAGTATCCAACCACGGCCACCTTGTTGCCCAGACCCAACATATGGGGAGTCAGCCAATCGGGAGGCACTGTTTCAGCCGATAAACCGGCCAGCAAACCCGCCTGATCCAGCGTGTGAAAAAAAGTCGGGGATGAAGACATGATGATGTCGACCCCGGGAGCATCATCTGCCGTCAGCAGCCGCAAGGCGGGAAGCGTCCGGCGATAGATGACCTCAACGCGGATCGCCGGATATTGCCGGGAGAATCCCTCGATCACCGCCTTGACCGGCGCCTCCGAAAAGGAGGTCAATACCGTCAGGGTCGAGGCATGGAGAGGGGTCAAAGGCAGCAGGATCGCGACCAGCAAAAACGGGAGCTGTCGGCAAAATATGGGCATGGTCTCTCTGTCGGCTCGCTGGCAATTATCGGATTATGTGCGGTACATCCAATATTCAACACAAGGTGTAAAAATCATTTCATCAGGGGTGAGCCAGTTTTGACTCACCTCCCTGTTACAGGAGCCTATTGTTATTCATCGCTCGTTACCGGGACAGTCAAAAGAAGTCATTTTCGCCCCATGAAACCCACACGATTGAGTCAAGATTGACTCATTTCGGCCATTTTGCCGCTCCGTTTTCTCCTTTCATATGATGGCTCCAGCTAACAGAGCTTCCTCTGAAACCTTGCTGCCCAACATACACGGAGAACAATATGTTCAACTTTTTCAAAACGCGAGCAGACCTTCCGGTCATGGATGCCTCGCCCGATAAAATCCGCTCGATTTACCGCAAGTACCAATGGCAGGTGTTCCTCGGTCTGGTACTCGGCTACGCCATGTTCTACGTCGTCCGAATGAGTTTGAACGTGGTCAAGAAACCCATGCTGGACGCCGGCATAGTGACGCTGGAAGAACTGGGGATCATTGGCTCCGCCTTCCTGTTCACCTATGCCGTAGGCAAGTTCTCGAACGGCTTCCTCTCCGACTACGCCAACATTGGCCGCTTCATGTCGGTTTCGCTCGGTCTCTCCTCCATCTGTACCATCCTGATGGGCATGAATACCGCGACCTTCTTCCTGGTGCTGATGTGGGGTCTGAATGGCTGGTTCCAGTCGGTCGGTTCTGCACCATCCTGCGTCTCCATCTTCCAGTGGTTCTCCCCCAAACAGCGGGGCTCCGTCTATTCCATCTGGGGCGGCTCCCGCAACATCGGTGAAGGCATCTCCTGGATCCTGACCGCCAGCATCGTCAGCTTCTTCGGCTGGAAAGCAGGCTTTATCGGTGCCGGTCTTGCCTCTCTGGCTGCCGCGCTGTGCATGTATCTGGTGCTGAAAGATCGCCCGCAGACCTATGCCCTGCCAGAACCTGCCGTTGCCTTTGGCGAACAAGCGGAGATCACCAAGAAGGTCGAGCCAGCCGAGATCCGTCGCGCCCAGCTGTTTGTGCTTAAACAGC
The DNA here is from genome assembly GCF_016026615.1 of Aeromonas allosaccharophila. NCBI lineage: Bacteria > Pseudomonadati > Pseudomonadota > Gammaproteobacteria > Aeromonadales > Aeromonadaceae > Aeromonas > Aeromonas allosaccharophila. Next base: position 3,434,023 of record NZ_CP065745.1, read on the forward strand.
CGACCGTATGGCTGATCGCGGCAGCCTGTGCCTGCATGTACATGTCTCGCTACGCCATGAGCTCCTGGGCCGTGCTCTATCTGCAAGAGCAGAAAGGGTACAACCTGATCGATGCGGGCTTTGCCATGTCTGCCTACCCCATCGCCGGTTTCCTCGGCGCCATTCTGGCGGGCATCATCTCTGACAAAATCTTCAACGCCAACCGCCACATCCCGACCCTGCTCTACGGGTTGGCCAACATTGCCGGTATGTGCCTGATGTTCTGGGGCCCGCAGAGCCGCATGATGGATGCCGTCGCACTGGCGCTGATCGGTTATGCCATCGGGGGACTGGTCGTGTTCCTGGCGGGCCTGACAGCCTGTGACCTGATGCCAAAAACTGCCGTGGGCGCCGTGAAGGGCTTTATCGGCCTCTGCTCCTACATCGCAGCCTCCTGTCAGGAGCTGGTCTCCGCCGCCCTGATCAAAACCAGCGTGGTCGATGGTGTCACTCACTATGACTTCAGCAGTGCCCAGTATTTCTGGCTCGGTGCATCCGTGGTCTCCATGCTGCTCGCCTTGACGGTATGGAACGCCAAAAAAGTTGTCGATTATTGATCTTGTAACAGACAAAGGGTGGTCAATTGACCACCCTTTTTTCATTGCCAAATCCGAGAAGGGATGTTTCCGATGCGTAAAACCAAAATCATTGCCACTCTGGGCCCTGCGAGCTCAACGGCCGACATGGTGGAAAAACTGATGGTGGCTGGCGCCAATGTGTTTCGCCTGAACTTCTCCCATGGCTGCCGTGAGCAACATATTGCCACCGCCAGCCTGATCCGCACGACCGCCGCCCGGCTGGGGCTCCATGTCGGGATACTGGCCGACCTGCAAGGCCCAAAAATCCGTATTGCCTGCTTTGCCACAGGGAGCATCACCCTGACCCCTGGCGCCTCTTTTATCCTTGATGCGTCTTCAGGTGACCAACCGGGCGATCAGGATCGCGTCGGCCTCGACTACCCGGAGCTGATCAACGACGTACGCAGCGGCAACATCCTGCTGCTGGATGATGGCCGGATCCAGCTTGAGGTCCTGCATATCGAAGGAAACAGTATCTTCACCCGGGTGCAGATCGGTGGCCCCCTCTCCGACCGCAAGGGGATCAATGTACTGGGTGGAGGGCTCAGCGCCCCGGCACTCACCGACAAAGACAGAGCCGATATATTGACCGCCAGCCAGATCGAGGCCGACTTTATCGCCGTCTCCTTCCCTCGTTGTGCAGCCGATCTTGTTGAGGCCAGAACGCTGATCCGGGCCGCAGGCAGTCATGCCGCCATCGTCGCCAAGGTAGAACGAGCGGAAGTGGTGGCCTCGGTCGAGGCGATGGACGAGGTTATTCGCGCCGCAGACATCGTCATGGTGGCACGTGGAGATCTGGGGGTAGAGATTGGCGATGCCAGACTGCCCGGCGTACAAAAGAAGCTGATCAAACGTTGCCATCAGCTTGGCCGACCGGTCATCACGGCCACCCAGATGATGGAGTCCATGATCAGCAGCCCCATGCCAACCCGAGCCGAGGTGCTGGATATCGCAAATGCGGTGATAGACGGCACGGATGCCGTCATGTTGTCGGCCGAATCAGCGGCAGGTCTCTATCCGGTCGAGGCAGTGGAAGCCATGGCTCGCATCGCACACGGAGCAGAACGTGAAATAGACCCGATTCAACCGCGCTGGCAGAAAGCGTCCCATCACAGCGATCAATCCAGCCACTGCATGGCACTGGCAGCAATGACGGCTGCGTTCAGTCACGATCAATCCTGTGGTATCGCTGTGCTGACCTCACAGGGAGATGCAGTCACCGCTATCTCTCGCAGCAACCTGAACAATCCAATCTGGGCACTGTCCAACAAACCCATGTTACTCAACCAGATGACGATTCTGCGCGGTGTCACCCCCCTCTTTTATGAAGAGGAGGTGGAAGATGAGAGAGACTCACGGCAGCTGATAGCAACGCTGGAGCAAGCCAATCAACTACAGGGCATTCAATCTCTGCTGATCAACCGGCTCGATTCGCTGGAAGGGGCGGGTAGTGAAGATGTCTGCCGCCTGATCCCGCTCGGCAGCAAGCACCGCGACGCTCCGCCCAGCCGGAGCCCATCTTTCCTCTAACGCCGAATAGAGAAAACAAAGCCTCACCATGTGAGGCTTTGTTTTTTCAGGGTCTCCAGCCAGGGATTGGGCCGTTGCCAGCTGAAACTCTGGTTTGCGCCACCGTAACATTCGGCCAGCCGCAGCGGCGTACCGGGAGTATGGCGTCGCCCGGCCACATCGAGGCAGCGGGAGACCTTGCTGTTGAACAGCCGGTCCTTCTGCCACTCCCACTGCGGCTGACCGTCACAGGGGGCCAGCATCAGCTCGCTGTCGTTTTTGGCTTGCAGACAGCGATCCTGCAGGCGCAACTCCCCAAGATCCCACTCGAATAGCTGATCGTCTTTGCCGCTGCAGGAGAGGGCCAGCACCTTCTGTTGCGACACCGCGACGCAAAAGTCGCCGCTGGTCAGCAAGGGAGAGAGCGCCCGCTCCTGCGGTTGCGAAGTAATGGAGCCCATCATCACATCGGTTGATGGCGGCTTGATGGTACATCCCCCCAGCAGCAAGGCAGCCAGTATGGCAGGGGTGCAAGCAACGGAAATTTTATTATTCATGGAAAAACGCCTGAAGTGGGCCGATGACATCCGGTTGTCAGTGACTCGAGGCAGCAGCATAACCGAAAGCCGGGGCGCGCTGCCCGGATAGAGTGTAAACAGACGTAACAGAGATAGAGGAGAGCTGGCGCAGAAAAGGCCGGAAAGCAAAAAACCCCGCCTAAGCGGGGTTTTTCTAAATGTGGTCGGTGATAAAGGATTCGAACCTTTGACCCTCTGGTCCCAAACCAGATGCGCTACCGGACTGCGCTAATCACCGAGGCTATTTCTTTCAAAATAGTTTACTTCAAAAAACAAAGACGACCTGATGGTCATCCTCATCATACAGCAAGTATGGTGCGAAGAGAGGGACTCGAACCCTCACACCCGGGGGGCACTAACACCTGAAGCTAGCGCGTCTACCAATTCCGCCACCTTCGCATACCTGACAAGCTGTAAAATGGGGTGGCTGATGGGGCTCGAACCCACGACAACCGGAATCACAATCCGGGACTCTACCAACTGAGCTACAGCCACCACAGCTGTTTTCGTTCCACAACACGCCCGTTTAACCGGCGCACGTTTGATGGTGCGCCCGACAGGATTCGAACCTGTGACCTCTGCCTCCGGAGGGCAGCGCTCTATCCAGCTGAGCTACGGGCGCTACGCTGTCGAACGGGGCGCATTATTGATGATGAACGGGGGTTTGTCTACACTTTTCTGCCACCAATGCACTGACCGTTGATTTTTCAAGCATATCGTGCATTTTTCTTCCACTTATCCCCTGCTTGCCCCCGAAAAGGGGTAATTCCCATGTCAAATTGTCTTGCAACCTTGACTTGATTTGACACCCACCTAGAATGAATGAACGTTCATTCAATTGAAAGACACACTGATGATTCCGGATAAGAAAGAGAGCATCTTCAACGCAGCCCATGAGGTGCTGGGTGAGCGGGGTTTTCATGGTCTGTCGATTGCGGAAGTCGCCAAGAAGGCCAACGTGGCTACCGGCACCATCTATCGCTACTTCGGCGACAAGGATGATCTGATCCGGCAGCTGCATCAACACACTATCTTGCAGTGTGTCCCCATGGTCATGGCCGGTGTAGATGTCGATAAAGTTTCATTTCAACAATTTCGCCAACTATGGCTCAATATTCATACCATTTTTGTTAACGAACCAAACGCCATCAAGTGCAAATTGCAGTACGAGAGCTCGCCATTGGGGGCAGACCTGGAAACCAATCCGGTCATCCTGGCGGCATGGGAACCTCTGGACCGCTTTTTTGCACAAGGCGTGGCACAAGGACTGTTTATTGACTTACCGATACGGGCACTCCAGGTGTTGAGTCTGGACAGTGTCATGCATCTTGCCCTGCAGTGCAGGGTACACAACATCACGTTGACCGAATTGCAGTTGGAAACCGCGATCCGCGCCAGCTGGAATGCCATTTTACTCCCCCACATTTCCACCTCAGGAGCCTGTTCATGAAAAAATGGATGGCCATTATGTTGCTGATAGCGATCGCCCTGTTTGGCAGCGTCATCGGCTTCAATTTGTTCAAACAGAAGATGATTGCCCAATACATGGCCAACCGGCCGGAACCCGAGTTCCCTGTCACCGCCATGGTGACCAAGGCGCAGGATTGGGTACCGACCATCGAAGCGATCGGCTTCATCGAGCCGAATCAGGGGGTGACCCTCTCCACCGAGCTGGCGGGTACCATCGATGCCATCACCTTCGAATCGGGCAAACCGGTCAAGGCCGAACAGCTGCTGCTGAGTCTGGACTCCACCGTGGAGCGGGCCAACCTGCGCGCCTCCCAGGCCAAGCTGCCGGCGGCAAAGGCCAAGTTCGAGCGTTTCCAGAACCTCTACAAGACCAGCTCCATCTCCAAAGAGCAGCTGGATGAGGCGGAAGCGGCCTATCGCTCGCTGGAAGCGGATATCGAGAGCCTGAAGGCGACCATTACCCGCCGTGAAGTGCGCGCGCCGTTTAGCGGTGTCGTTGGCCTGCGTAACGTCTTCCTCGGCCAGTATCTGCAGCCGGGCACCGATATCGTGCGGCTGGAAGATACCAGCGTGATGCGCCTGCGCTTCACCGTGCCCCAGACCGATATCTCCAAAATCACTCTGGGCCAGACCATCAAGATCAATGTGGATGCCTATCCGCAAACCCAGTTTGACGGTCACATCACCGCCATCGAGCCAGCGGTCAACTACCAGAGCGGCCTGATCCAGGTGCAGGCTGACATCCCGAACAACGACGGTCAGCTGCGTTCCGGTATGTTCGCCCGCGCCAGCATCATTCTGCCGACGGTGAAAGATCAGATTGTGATCCCGCAAACCGCCATCTCCTTCACCCTTTACGGTCAGAACGTCTACGTGCTCAAAGAGGGCGAAGAGACTGACAAGGAAGGCAACAAGGTGAAAGTGCTGCGGGCCAAGCAGGTGGTGGTCAAGGCGGGTGAGCGCCGTGGCAACGATGTGCACGTGCTCTCCGGCATCCAGGCCGGTGACCAGATCGTACTGTCGGGTCAGGTTCGCCTGAGCAACGACACCAAGGTGCATGTGGTCGAGAACGATGCCCTGGCCGTCCCGGCACAAACCCCGATGCTGTAAGCGCGGAGATCTGCGATGCGATTTACTGACATATTTATAAAACGGCCTGTGCTGGCGATCTCGCTCAGCTTCCTGATCGCCTTGCTGGGCTTTCAGGCCATCTTCAAGATGCAGGTACGGGAATACCCCGAGGTGACCAACACGGTGATCACCGTCAGCACTGGCTACTATGGCGCCAGTTCTGACCTGATCCAGGGGTTCATCACCCAGCCGCTGGAACAGGCGGTCGCGCAAGCCGACAACATCGACTTCATGACCTCCTCCAGCCAGCTGGGCAGCTCCACCATCACCGCGTACATGAAGCTCAACACCGACCCCAACGCCGCACTGTCCGACATCCTGGCGAAGGTGAACTCGGTGCGCTCCCAGTTGCCGAAAGAGGCGGAAGACCCGTCGGTCACCTCCTCGACCGGTTCAACCACAGCGGTGCTCTACCTCGGTTTCACCAGCCCGGAGCTCAACTCCAGCCAGATCACCGACTATCTGGAGCGGGTTATCAAGCCGCAGCTCTTTACTGTGGGCGGGGTCTCCAAGGTTGACCTCTACGGCGGTGTCGAGTTTGCCCTGCGGGTATGGCTGGATCCGGCCAAGATGGCGGCCTTCAACCTGACGGCCAGCGACGTGATGACGGTGCTCAACAGCAACAACTATCAGTCCGCGACAGGTCAGGCGACCGGCTACTTCACCCTGTTCAACGGCAACGCCGAGACCCAGGTCAAGGATGTCGACGAGCTGAAGCGTCTGGTGGTTGCCACCCGTGACGGCAAGGTGATCCGCCTCTCCGATATTGCCAAGGTGAGCCTGGAGAAGAGCCACGACATCTATCGTGCCAGCGCCAACGGCCGCGAAGCAGTGGTCATGGCGGTCAACGCCGCGCCGACAGCCAACCCCATTAACATCGCCCGCGATGTGCTGGATCTGCTGCCGAGCCTTGAGCGCAACATGCCGAGCACCATGCATCTCAACGTGATGTATGACTCCACCGTGGCGATCAACGAGTCCATTCACGAGGTTATCAAGACCATCCTGGAGGCGGCTGCCATCGTACTGGTGGTCATCACCCTGTTCCTTGGCTCGTTCCGCGCGGTCATCATCCCGATCATTACCATTCCGCTCAGTCTTATCGGCGTAGTGATGATGATGGATATGTTCGGCTTCTCGATAAACCTGATGACCCTGCTGGCGATGGTACTGGCGATCGGTCTGGTGGTGGATGACGCCATCGTGGTGCTGGAGAACGTCGACCGCCATATCAAGGAGGGGGAAGAGCCGTTCCGGGCAGCCATTATCGGTACTCGTGAAATCGCGGTGCCGGTCATCGCCATGACGGTCACCCTGGCCGCGGTATACGCGCCTATCGCCCTGATGGGCGGCATCACCGGCTCCCTGTTCAAGGAGTTTGCCCTGACGCTGGCAGGCGCCGTGTTCGTCTCGGGCATCATCGCGCTGACCCTGTCGCCGATGATGTGTTCCAAGATGCTCAAGGCCAATGAAACGCCGGGCAAATTCGAGAGCACTGTCCACCACCTGCTGGAACGGATGACCGATCGCTACGACAGCATGCTGCATGCGGTGATGAAGAAGCGCATCGTCATCGTGGCGTTCGCCGTCATCGTGTTCGGCAGCCTGCCGTTGCTGTTCAAGTTCATCCCGAGTGAACTGGCCCCGTCAGAGGACAAGGGGGTCATGGCCGTGCTGGGTACCGCACCGTCCAACGCCAACCTGGACTACATCGAAAACACCATGGCGGATGTGAACAAGATCCTGGATGAGCAGCCAGAAATCGCCTTCTCCCAGGTCTTCTCGGGGGTATTCAACGCCAACCAGGCGTTCGGTATCGCCTCCATGGTGCCCTGGAGTCAGCGTGAAGCGAGCCAGAAAGAGGTGCTGGATCGGGTCGCCAATCTGGTGAAAGACATCCCGGGTATGGCCATCACCACCTTCCAGTTCCCGGAACTGCCGGGAGCCTCCAGTGGTCTGCCGATCCAGTTCGTCATCACCACCCCGAACAGCTTTGAAAGCCTGTTCCTGGTGGCCGGTGAAATTCTGGCTGCCGCTCAGGGTAACGGTCAGTTCGTCTATTCGGATCTCGATCTGAACTACGACTCCGCCACCATGAAGATCCGCATCGACAAGGACAAGGCGGGTGCCTACGGCATCACCATGCAGGACATCGGTATCACCATGGGCACCATGATGGCAGACGGTTACGTCAACCGTATCGACCTGGATGGCCGCTCCTACGAGGTGATCCCGCAGGTCGAGCGCAAGTACCGTCTCAATCCGGAGTCCATCAAGGGCTATTACGTGCGGGCCGCAGACGGCAAGTCGATCCCGCTCGGCAGCCTGATCACCATTGAAGTGGTTGGCGAGCCCCGCGCCCTGCCCCACTTCAACCAGCTGAACTCCGCCACCATCGGCGCCGTTCCGGCTCCGGGCGTGGCCATGGGTGATGCGATCAACTGGTTCCAGACCGTCGCCGACGAGAAGCTGCCACAAGGCTATCGTTACGACTTCATGGGGGAAGCCCGTCAGTTCGTCACCGAAGGCAATGCACTCTATGCCACCTTCGCGCTGGCACTGGCCATCATCTTCCTGGTGCTGGCCATCCAGTTCGAGTCGGTGCGTGACCCGCTGGTCATCATGGTCTCGGTACCGCTCGCCATCAGCGGGGCGTTGATTGCCCTGGCATGGGGACTGGCGACCATGAACATCTACTCACAGGTGGGCCTGATCACGCTCGTTGGCTTGATTACCAAGCACGGCATCCTGATCTGTGAAGTGGCAAAGGAAGAGCAGCTGCTGCGCGGCATGAACCGGATGGAAGCCGTGATGCAAGCCGCCAAGGTGCGTCTGCGTCCGATCCTGATGACCACCGCCGCCATGATTGCCGGTCTGATCCCGCTGCTCTACGCCACTGGCGCCGGTGCAGCCCAACGTTTCAGCATCGGTATCGTCATCGTGGCCGGTCTCGCCATCGGTACCCTGTTCACCCTGTTCGTGCTGCCGGTGATCTACACCTATCTGGCGTCCGAACACAAACCGTTGCCGGTATTTGATGAAACCATTCCGCCCAAGGCAAACAGCGGACACTGATCATCACGACACACCAAGGCCCCGACACGGGGCCTTTTTTATGCTTCGCAGGAAAGACGACATAAGTGCATGAAGCAGTTAAACTAAAAAACATCACATCCAGACCGCAAGGACGCCATGTCAGGACTTATCTCCAAGACCGCCGAGGCCGTAGGCCGCAACGGACTCTCATACCGCCTGCTCTCCTACATTCTGGTGTGCAGTACCGTATTGGCGATGATCATTACGGTGTTGCAACTCGCCTGGGATTACCGCAAGGATGTGGCCGTTATCGAAGACAGCATCGGCCAGATCGAGGCCTCTTTCCTGCAACCCATCGCCGCCAGCTTGTGGAACCTCGATGAAGAGCAGGTCAAGGTGCAGATCGAAGGGATCATGAACCTGCCCAACATGCAGTTCGTGATGGTCAAGGAGATGCTCGGCAACTCGGAAGTCCCGCTGTTGACCCAGGGGACCGAACGGGAAAGCTACGATATCTCCCGCGAATTCAACCTCACCTATCAGGGTGAAATCGTCGGCAAGCTGTTCGTTGCCGCCTCTCTCGAGCAGATCTACCAGCGCCTGATCGAAAAATCGGTGCTGATCATGGTCAGCCAGACCATCAAGACCCTGGTGGTCTCATTTTGTATCCTGATCATCATTTACTATCTGGTGGTGCGGCACCTCAATCGCATTGCCAGCTACGCCCAGAAGTTCAATCTGGACCGGCTCGATATGGAGCTGGAGCTGGAGGGGCGCCCGCAACCGCGCAAGAAACCCGATGAGCTGGATACCCTGGTCGCCACCCTCAACCAGATGCGCACCCGACTGCGTGACGAACTGGTTGCCCGCCATCAGGCGGCTGAACAGTTGCAGCAGGAGAGGGACTTCTCCGCCACCCTGATCAACTCGGCCAACATGGTCATCTGCTGCATGGAGCCGGATCTGACCATTGCCAGCATCAACCCGGCCGCCATCCTGCTGACCGGCTACCACCAGCAGGAGCTGCTGCAGCACAACTGGCTGGATCTGTTTGTCAGCCCGACCCAGCGGGAAGAGCTGAACAATATCCTGGCCGCAGAGGGTTCGCTGGCAGACCAGGAGGTCATCATGCATGACCAGCAGGCCCACGAGCTGGTGCTGCAGTGGACCTTCGTTCCCTTCTACGATGGCCCCAACCTCAAGTACCAGATCGGGTTTGGCTACGACATCACCCAGCTGAAAAAAGTCGAGCGGGAGATTATCCAGCTTAACGAACAGCTGGAGGGCAAGGTGGAGGAGCGTACCCGCAGCCTGAGCGAGGCGAACAACCAGCTGGGCAAGGCCTACGACGATCTGAAACAAGCCCAGCAGACGCTGGTGGAGTCGGAGAAGATGGCCTCCCTCGGCTCGCTGGTAGCCGGGGTGGCACACGAGATCAACACCCCGATCGGCATCAGCGTGACCGCCTCCTCCTATCTGCAGGAGCGGGTCGCCGACTTCAAGTCCCATATCGACTCCAAGCAGCTGTCGCGCTCCTATCTCAACGAGTTCACCGTCAACCTCGACGAATCGATGCAGCTGCTGCAGAGCAACCTGCGCCGCGCCTCCGAGCTTATCGCCAGCTTCAAGCAGGTAGCGGTCGATCAGTCATCGGAAGCGCGTTACAACTTCAGCCTCGCCGACAACCTGCATCAGGTGGTGGTCTCCCTCGGTCACAAACTGAAGAAGAGTCAGTGCGAAGTGGATATCCAGTGCGATCCCAAGCTGTCGATCTTCTCCTTCCCAGGCAGCTTTACCCAGATCTACTCGAACCTGATCCTCAACTCCATCAACCACGGTTTCGACAACTGGGACAAGCCGAAGAAGATCACCATCAAGGTGGAACAGCAGGGAGAGGAGCTGTTTATCGACTACTCGGACAACGGTCGCGGCATCCCGCCCGAAATATTGCCGCGCATCTTCGATCCCTTCGTCACCTCTAAACGGGGCCAGGGTGGCAGCGGGCTCGGTACCCACATCATCTACAACCTGGTGGTGCAACTGCTGAAAGGCCGTATCAGCTGTGCCAGCGAACCGGGCAACGGTGCCCAGTTCCATATTCGCCTGCCGATCCAACATAACTGAGCGCTGGCTCTTGTGAGCCAGCCGCTTTATCCCCATCATGCTGTGATTGCATTCTTAATGAGCGGAGAACCTCGCAATGGCACAGCATTTTGACTATATCGCCATCGGTGGCGGCAGCGGCGGCATCGCCTCGGCCAACCGGGCTGCCATGTATGGCAAGAAAGTCGCCCTGATTGAAGCCAAAGAGTTGGGTGGAACCTGCGTCAACGTCGGCTGCGTACCGAAGAAGGCCATGTGGTATGCCGGCCAGATCGCCGATGCCCTGAAATATGGCGCCGACTACGGTTTCGACACCACCCTCAACCACTTCAGCTGGGCCAAGCTGGTCGAGTCCCGCCAGGCCTACATCGGCCGCATCCACCAGTCCTACGAGAACGTGCTGGGCAAGAACCAGATCACGGTGATCAAGGGCTTCGCCCGCTTCGTCAGCAGCAACACCATCGAGGTCAATGGCGAGCAATACACCGCCGATCATATCCTGATCGCCACCGGTGGCCGTCCCGAAGTACCTGCCATTCCGGGCGCCGAGCTGGGTATCGACTCCGACGGTTTCTTCGAGCTGCAGAGCCAACCCAAGCGGGTAGCCGTAGTGGGTGCGGGCTATATTGCCGTCGAGATCGCTGGCGTGATGCAAGCGCTTGGATCCGAAACCCATCTGGTGGTGCGCAAGCACGCGCCGCTGCGCAACTTCGACCCCATGATCCACGAGACACTGGTGGAAATCATGGCGCAGGAAGGGCCCAAGCTGCACACCCACGCCATTCCCAAAGCCGTGCTCAAGAACGCCGATGAGAGCCTGACCCTGCAGCTGGAAGATGGCCGCCATCTCACCGTCGACTGCCTGATCTGGGCCATCGGCCGCGTACCGGCTACCGACAACCTCAATCTGGCTGCCGCTGGCATCGCGCTGGACGAGAAGGGCTTTATCCCGACCGACAAATTCCAGAACACCGCCGTCGCCAACATCTATGCGGTGGGTGACAACACCGGCCGCATCCAGCTCACCCCGGTGGCCGTCGCGGCGGGCCGTCGTCTCTCCGAACGGCTGTTCAACAACAAGCCGAACGAGCACCTCAACTACGATCTGGTACCGACCGTGGTGTTCAGCCACCCGCCCATCGGTACCATTGGCCTGACCGAGCCGGAAGCCATCGCCGAATACGGTGAAGATCAGGTGAAGGTCTACCGCAGCCAGTTCACCGCCATGTACTCGGCGCTGACCCAGCATCGCCAGCCCACCAGGATGAAGCTGGTCTGTGTCGGCCCGGAAGAGAAGGTGGTCGGTCTGCACGGTATCGGCTTTGCGATGGACGAGATCCTGCAAGGTTTCGGCGTCGCCATGAAGATGGGTGCCACCAAGGCGGACTTTGACAACTGTGTCGCTATCCATCCGACCAGTGCGGAAGAGTTTGTGACAATGCGATAGGCACGTTGGAAGCTGGCCTGTCACTATCAGACCCGCTTCAACAACTGTGTTTCCACGCCTCATCCCACCAGCGCAGAAGAGTTTGTAACCATGTGCTAAGCACGTCGAAGCCGGCCTGATCACCATCAGGCCGGCTTCGACAACTCAGTTCCGCTTTCCTTCCCTACTCACGACTGCATGACAGAGTGGGCCACCACACGCCAACCACTTCCTGTAGCAGCGCTATCACCACACGGCGAGATTCGACCACGGTCTGCGCATCAGTACCGCCATCACACTGCGGTTCTTACGCAGTGGCTGTCAGGTTGAATGGCATGACGATCGTATCTCCTCGCATTGCATCCAAGTCCAATCTGGCAGATTGAGGTACTCAGGCTTGCGGCTGATATCGTTCGGCCGCATGGGCTTGGCGAAGATCCGACATCAGCCCTTGACGTGCCTCATCCAGAGCGGTCCAACGTTCGGCGACATGAAGCGGCGGAATCGTCACCAACTCGCGGCGATCGAACCCGACCAGTGCAGCATCAACCAGCTCACCCACTTCCATCACCTCGGGGAGCGTGTTGACATCCACACCTGCATGCGCCCAGATTTCGGTGCGGGTTGTGGCCGGCAACACGGCTTGCACATAGACCCCTTTGGGTGACAGTTCATGAGCCAGCCCCTGCGACAAAAACAGCACATAGGCTTTGGTCGCACCGTAGAGAGAGATACCGAACTCGGGCGAAAATCCCACCACCGAACCAATGTTGACGATGCTCCCCGTGCCGGATTGCGCAAGGCGCGGTGCGATCGCTGCGGCGAGCCGCGTCAATGCGGTTATGTTCAGCGCGATCTGGGATTCGATGGCCTCGGGAGATTGCTCCAGAAAATGCCCGGATTGCGGCATACCGGCATTGTTAATGAGGATGCCGATACGTGCGTCATGCCGCAGGCGAGTTTCCAGTGCCGGCAGCTCTGCCGAATTGGTCAGGTCAGCCTGCAGCACCTCAACGGCTATCTGGTGTTGCTCACGCAGGCGCATGGCCAGCGCATCCAGCCGTGACTTGTTGCGCGCAACAAGAACAAGATCGTGGCCGCGACGAGCAAAACGTTCGGCATAGGTGGCACCGATACCGCTGGAGGCGCCGGTGATAAAGACTGTCGGTAGTGTGGTCATGTTATTTCCTTGATATGGATGGCGTGGGTGAACGAGCCAATGCGGCCGTGATCACGGCTTGATGCTGACGACGACCTTGCCCCTGGCGTGGCCCTTGGCGAGGTACTCCAGCGCTTCTTTGGCCTGGTCGAACGGGAATACCTTGTCGATAACCGGCTTGATGCGTTGAGCATCGAGCAGCTCGCCGATTTCGGTGAGTTGGTCGCCATCGGGACGCACAAACAGGAACGAGTAGGCGACGTTCCGCTTGTTCGCCCGCGACCTGATTTTTCGGCTCATCAGCCCGAACAGGAAGCGGAGCAATACGTTCAGCCCCCGGGCCCGCGCGAAGGCAGCATCCAGCGGGCCGGTGAGGGAGATAATCTTGCTGCCCGGTTTGAGGATATCGATGGCTTTTTCGATCGCATCTCCCCTGACGGTCCCCAGCACGGCGTCGTAGCCGTGCAGTTGGTGCTCGAATGCCTGTTGCTTGTAATCGACCACCTCATCAGCCCCCAGCTCGCGCACCAGCTCGATGTTGCCGCTACTGACGGTGGTGCCCACCCTGGCCCCCAGCAGCTTGGCCAGCTGGATAGCAAAGGTGCCGATGCCACCGGATCCGGCAGGGATAAACACTTTTTGGCCAGCCTGCAGATTGGCGCGCTCCTTCAGCGCTTGCCATGAGGTGAGCCCGACCATCGGGATCGAGGCGGCTTGCACGAAATCCAGATTGGCTGGTTTCAACGCCGCAGCGCGCTCAGGCACCACCGCAAATTCGGCCAGCGATCCGCTACCGAGATCGAAAATACTGGCGAAGACGGCATCGCCCGGCTTGAAACGGGTCACCTGACTGCTAACCTCGGTCACGACACCGGCCAGATCGCTGCCCAATGTGGCGGGAAGCTGAAAATGGAGCACCGGTTTGAACATGCCGGTCGGAATCATGTTGTCGATCGGATTCACGCCGGCGGCATAAACCTGAACCAGCATTTCGTCCGCCTTCAGTGCGGGACGCGGGATATCCGTGAGCCCAATCTCCGGCGACTTGCCGTAGCGTTTGAATGTGAGTGCTTTCATGGTTCGGTCATTCATCCTTGGCTGTGCATCGGGGTCAGGTCTGCGTCATCCGTGAGGAAGGCCAGCACCTCGGGCACAAAGGCCCGATAGTGCTGAAAAATGCCACCGTGCCCCGAGTCGGGGTAAATCGTCAGTCGGGCATTCGGCAGCCGGCGAGCCATGTCCGCTGACAGTCGGCTATCGACCATCAGATCATGGTCACCATTGGCCACGAACACCGGTTGCGTGATGACCGAGAGATCATCCGGCGCACTCAATCCCGCACTCCGGATCGCCTTGAGCTGGGCATATCTGGCCTGCAGGGAGATGGGCTGGTCACGGTCAGTCGTGCGCGCTTTCAGGCGAGAGAAGTACTCTTTTGCCGCGCGCTTGCCATCCGGTGTGCGGGGAAAAAACAGGAAGTGCCGCGGATCGTTCAGCGTCAATGCCGCTTTGAGGTAGGCGGTGGCGGCAACCTTGTTGATCTCGTCGATACCGCCACCACCCCGCGGCCCGGTTCCGGCAAGCACAATCCGGCGCACCAGATCCGGCGCCTGCAACGCCACCATTTGCGCCACACCACCACCTAACGAAAACCCGAGCAGATCGACCTGCTGCAATCCCATGGCGCGAATAAAGGCGATGGCATCACGACCCATCTCCTCAATGGTATGTGGCACCGCTCCCCCCGAGGCACCGACGCCGCGATTATCGAAAGCGATAACCCGACGCTTCGCGGCGATGCCATCGATAACACCGGGATCCCAGTCATCGAGTACCGCCATCAGATGGTGCAAAAAGATCACCGGCACACCGGTGTCGGGGCCCAACGCCCGATAGGCAAAAGATGTTCCGTTCACATTAAGGGTGCGGGTCGGCACATCTTTCCAATGCATATGCCCTGTCTGACGAACGGTGCTCACCGGGCGGTGACCGGCCGATCTCCCGGTTATCGAGGCGATCCCCATCTTCTTTGTAACCATGTCCGAGATCTCCGTGTTGGGTGGATTGTTTGTGGTTGCAGTGTTACTATCAAATTGATATCAACTTACTATCAATTCACAACCAAGTCACTATCAAAACAGTATGAACATGAAAAAAAGTTACGATACCCCATGCCCAATCGCGCGCAGCATGGCGATTGCTGGTGATGCATGGAGCATATTGATCCTGCGCGATGCCCATGCCGGTCTCACTCGCTTTGACCAGTTCCGGAAAAGTCTGGGGATAGCGCCCACGATGTTGACCCGCCGACTGGCGACGTTGACCGAAGAGGGTTTGCTGGAAAAAAGGCTTTATTCTGAACATCCACCCCGTGAGGAGTATCTGCTGACCGCCGCCGGTCGCGATTTTCTACCGATACTCTTCATGATTGGTGAGTGGGGTCGCCAATATCGGGGCGACGACAACATGATCCGTTTCTTCGATATGGAGGCCGACACAGAAATCAAGGCCATCGTGGTCGATGAAGTGACCGGGGCAAAGATTGGGACCCGCCCGCTGCGCGTGGTGATGCCTGATGAAAGCTGACAGGTGATTTGGCAATCGCATCGTCTTTCACCCGAACCCGGCTCAGGCCGGGTTTTTTGATCTCTCCTCGCCATTTCTCTCGCAAAACCGCCGTTCTTTACGCCGATTTTACGCCTGCCCCATGGCGCTTTATGGCGCCTTTACGCCTGTTTTACATACCCTTTCAGCGTCAATGACACCAACAGAGTCGATAGGGTTTTACATCGACTCTCGCAGCTAATTATCTCAATGGAGTCGATATGAATTGGCTATATCTGCTGCTCGTCCTCGCCTTGATGGTCTACCTGCTGCGTGCACTCACGCGCAGTCACGAGTGAGGGATCTGATATGTGGCAAGAAGTGATCTATCCGGTGGCCTTCGTGCTGCTGGTTCTGCTGCCGGCACCGCTGCTGGGCAACTACATCTACCGGGTATTTGAAGGCAAAACCCGCTGGCTGGCACCGGTCGAGCGCGCCACGCTGGCCTGTTGCGGCACCGATGGACGGGAGCAGGACTGGAAGTCCTACGCCCTCAGCCTGCTGGCCTTCAACGGCGCCGGTTTCGGTCTGCTGTTCCTGATCCTGATGGCGCAGGGGTTGCTGCCACTCAACCCGCAACAACTGCCGGGTCTGAGCTGGCAACTCGCCTTCAACACCGCGGTCAGCTTTATGACCAACACCAACTGGCAAGCCTATTCCGGTGAGGCCAGCCTCTCCTACTTCAGCCAGATGGTGGGCCTGACCACCCAGAACTTCGTCTCCGCAGGGACGGGCGCCGCCGTAGCCATTGCCCTGTTCCGCGGTATCGCTCGCCAACAGACCATCAACCTTGGCAACTTCTGGCAGGATCTGGTGCGTTTCTGCCTCTACGTGCTGCTGCCAATCGCGCTGATCATGGCGCTGGTGCTGGTGTGGCAAGGGGTGCCGCAAAGCCTCTCCGCCTATCTGCCGTTCCACGGTGTGGAAGGTCAGGAGCAACTGCTGCCGCTCGGCCCGGCGGCTTCTCAGATCGCCATCAAGCAGCTTGGCTCCAACGGCGGCGGCTTCTTCGGCATCAACTCGGCACATCCGTTCGAGAACCCGACAGCCCTCTCCAACTGGCTGGAGATGGTGACTCTGCTCACTATCGCCGCAGCCATGGTCTTTACTCTGGGCCGCTATGTGAAAGACATGGCCCACAGCCGTGCCATTCTCGGCGCCATGACCCTCATGCTGGTGCTGGGGCTCTTCGTCTCCATCACTCAGGAGCTGAAACTGGATCCGGCCCTCGCCCACCTCACCACTGACGCCAGCAATATGGCAGGCAACTGGGAAGGCAAGGAGAGCCGCTTCGGCCCGGTGCTCTCCAGCATCTGGGAAGTGGCGACCACCGCCGCCTCCAACGGCTCGGTCAACGCCATGCACGACAGCTTTGCCCCCCTCGCCGGTATGGTTGGCATGATCAACATGCTGCTGGGTGAAGTGGTGTTCGGCGGCGTGGGTGCCGGTATCTACGGCATGATGCTGTTCGTGCTGCTGACCGTGTTCCTCTGCGGCCTGATGGTGGGGCGCACCCCGACCTATCTGGGCAAACGCCTCGGTATCACCGAGATGAAGTGGGTGGTCGCCAGCATGCTGGTGATGCCGCTGGGTGTGTTGGTGATCGGTGGTATCACCCTGCTGATGCCGGATGCCAGCACCATCATCGGTCACGACGGCCCGCACGGTCTGTCACGCCTCATCTATGCCTACGCCTCGGCTGCCGGCAACAACGGCTCCGCCTTCGCCGGTTTTGCCGCCGGGGACAACTGGCAGTGCATCGCCATCGGTCTGGCCATGCTGCTCGGTCGCTTCGGCTACATCATTCCGGTACTGGCCATCGCCGGTCAGCTGGCCCGCACACCCCGTCAGGAGACGAGCGAAGGTGACTTCCCCATCAGCGGCCCGCTGTTCGTTACCCTGCTGATCATCACTGTCCTGCTGATAGGTGGCCTCTCCTTCCTGCCGGTGCTGGCACTGGGCCCGGTGGCCGAACATCTGAGCCTGATCGGGGGGGCGTTCTGATGAACCTGACCCTGTCGATCACCATCCGGATGCCAATAGCCAACTATCTGATGCTGGGAGCTTTCCAATGAGCAAGTCCACTGCAATGAGCACCGACACCATTAAGGTGAAGGGCAAGAAACAGAAATCACAGGTCCTGCAAGCCATGGTTGAGGCCCTCTATCGCTTCAATCCCAAGGCGCTGTTTGGCAGCCCTATCCTGTTCACCCTCTGGCTGGCCGCTGTGATGGCGACCGTTGAATCCCTGCTGGGGCAGCCCTTCTCGGGTGTTGCCCCCTCGCTGGCCTGGCAGCTGACCGCCTGGCTCTGGCTGACCCTCTGGTTTGCCAACTTCGCGGAAACCCTGGCCGAGGGGCGCGGCAAGGCCCGCGCCGACAGCCTGAAAGCGGGCATGAGCCAGCTCAAGGCCCGTCGGGTGACCGATGCCAAAGATGGTCAGGGCGAGTGGGTATCGGCCACCAGCCTGATGAAGGGTGATCTGGTGCTGGTACGCAGCGGCGAGATGATCCCGGCCGACGGTGAAGTGATCGCCGGTATCGCCTCGGTCAACGAGGCCGCCATCACCGGCGAATCCGCCCCCGTCATCCGCGAGTCGGGCACCGACCGCAGCGGTGTGACCGGCAACACCACCGTCGTCTCTGACGAGATCTGGGTGCGCGTCAGCAACAATCCGGGCGAAAGCACGCTGGATCGGATGATCGCACTGGTGGAAGGGGCCAAACGTCAGAAGACCCCCAACGAGATGGCGCTCGACGCCCTGCTGGTGGGGCTGACCCTGATCTTCCTGTTGGTGGTCGCGACCCTGCCTTGGTTCCTCGACTACAACGGCACTCAGGTACCGCGCCTCTACCTGATCGCTCTCTTCATCACCCTGATCCCGACCACCATCGGCGGCCTGCTCTCCGCCATCGGCATTGCCGGTATGGATCGACTGGTGAAGCTGAACGTCATCGCCAAGTCAGGCCGTGCCGTGGAAGCGGCTGGTGACGTGCGCACCCTGCTGCTGGACAAGACCGGCACCATCACCTTCGGCAACCGGATGGCCGACGAGTTGATCCCGGCACCGGGCGTTGACCCCGCCCTGCTGGCACAAGCCGCCATGCTGGCCTCGCTGGGTGACAATACCCCGGAGGGCAAATCCATCCTGACTCTGGCCAGCAAAAGCATGGCCAAGCCGAGCCAGCTGGAGAGCGACAAGGTGATCCCCTTCAGCGCCGAAACCCGGCTGAGCGGACTGGATCGCAACGGTCATCAATATCGCAAGGGGGCGGTAGATGCCGTGCTGAACTACCTCAGCCTCGACCGCAAGGCGGTACCTGAGCTGGTGCTCAAGTCAGTCGACAGCATCGCCCGTCAGGGTGGGACTCCGCTGCTGGTCTGCACTCAGGAGAAACTGTTGGGGGTGGTCTACCTCAAGGACATCATCAAGCCCGGTATCAAGGCTCGCTTCCAGATCCTGCGCCACATGGGGATCCGCACCGTGATGATCACCGGCGACAACCCGAAAACCGCCGCCGCCATCGCCGCCGAAGCCGGGGTGGATGACTTCATCGCCGAGGCGACGCCGGAGAAGAAGCTCGCCTATATCCGTCAGGAGCAGGCCGATGGTCGTCTGGTCGCCATGTGCGGTGACGGCGCCAACGACGCGCCCGCGCTGGCACAGGCTGACGTGGGGCTGGCCATGAACGAGGGTACCCAGGCCGCCAAGGAGGCGGGCAACCTGGTGGATCTCGACTCCAACCCCACCAAGCTGCTGGATGTGGTGCTGGTCGGCAAACAGCTGCTGGTGACCCGTGGCGCCCTGACCACCTTCTCCATCGCCAACGACGTGGCCAAGTACTTCGCCATCCTGCCAGCCCTGTTCATCGCCGCCTACCCGCAACTGGGAGCACTGAACCTGATGCAGCTGGGCAGCCCACAGAGCGCCATCCTGTCGGCCATCATCTTCAACGCCCTGATCATTGTGGCGCTGGTGCCGCTGGCGCTGCGTGGTGTCGACCTGAAAGGCTCGGCCGCCAGCCTGCTGCGCCGCAACCTGCTGATCTACGGTGTCGGCGGCCTGCTGGTGCCTTTCATTGGCATCAAGCTGATCGACCTGGTCATTACCGGCCTGGGTTTGGTGTAACGACATAACCGGGATGCGGGACAGACCCGCATCCCCAGCCATCCTTTTGGAGCAAGAGAATCATGATAGCAATCAGAACCCTGTTGACCCTGACCCTGCTGCTGGGGATCGCCTACCCGCTGGCCGTCACCGGGCTGGCCCAACTGCTGTTCCCCTGGCAGGCCAACGGCAGCCAGCTCACCGACAGCAAGCAGCAACTGATCGGTAGCGCCCTGCTGGGACAGAAATTCGAGCGGGCTGACTACTTCCATCCCCGCCCCTCCGCCAGCGATTTCAACACCATTGGCGGTAGCGCCAGCAATCTGGGGATGAGCTCACCGCTGCGGGCAGAGTTTGCCGAACAGGCAGCCAAGGCACAGCCTGAAACCAGCTCCCCCGCCATGCTGACACGCTCGGCTTCCGGCCTCGATCCCCACCTGCCGCTCGATGCGGTGCTGGCTCAGGTGGACCGCGTTGCCAAAGAACGTGGGCTGGATCCCGCCCAACTGACGGAGCAGGTCAAGTCAGCCACACAAGCTGGTATCCTTGGCCCGCAGGTGGTCAACATTCTCCAGCTGAATCTGCAACTGGATCATAAAAAGGGCGCCTGATGGCGCCCATTCCGGTTTGGTGATGACCTCGATTTTCGAAACGGGCAGTTGGCTCGATAGGGATAACAATGGCTGATGTGGCAAGCGCTGATGCCCTGCTGACGAGTCTGGTGCAGGAGCATGGGGATGCGTGATGAAGCAAGGGCCGACGCCCTGCTGGCGAGTCTGGAACAGGAGCACAAGGGCAAGCTGAAGGTGTTTCTCGGGGCCGCTCCCGGCGTGGGCAAGACCTACGCCATGCTGCAGGCAGTGCGGGAACAGGCCAAAGAGGAGGTCGATATCCTGATCGGCGTGGTGGAGACCCACGGCCGTCAGGAGACCCTGGCTCTGCTCGACAAGCTCGCCATCATGCCGCGCAAGATCCACATGCACCGCCAGCAGCGGCTGGAGGAGATGGATCTCGACGGCCTGCTCGCCCGCAAACCGGCCATCGCCGTGGTGGACGAACTGGCCCACAGCAACGCCCCAGGCAGCCGCCACGAGAAGCGCTGGCAGGATGTGGAGGAGCTGCTGAACGCTGGCATCGACGTCTACACCACCCTCAACGTGCAGCATCTGGAGAGCCTCAACGATCTGGTGTGGCAGCTGACCGGGGTCAGGGTGAAAGAGACCCTGCCCGATCAGGTGCTGCTGGAAGCCGACAGTCTGGTGTTGATCGACCTGCCCCCCAAGGAGCTGCTCGGCCGCCTCAAGGAGGGCAAGGTCTATGTGCCCCATCAGGCCAAGGCGGCGCTGCAATCCTTCTTCTCCCTCAACAACCTCACCGCATTACGGGAGCTGGCGATGCAGACCGCCGCCAGCCATGTGGAAGGGGATCTGCAACTGCAGTGGCAGGCAGCAGGCAAGACCACCTTGCCGCTGCGGGGCAAGCTGATGGTCTGCCTCGGCGATCAGCACGGCTCGGCGCTGGTGCGCTATGGCCACCGCTTTGCCCAGCGCCGCCAGCTCCCCTGGCTGGTGGTGCATATCGACAGCAATGGCCGCCGATCTGCCGATGTGGAGCAGGCGCTGGCGCTCGCCTCCCACCTCGGTGCCAAGGTGCTGACCCTCTCCAGTCCGGCGGTCGCCAACACCCTGCTGGAGACCGCCGAGCAGCAGCAGGTCTCCCAGTTGCTGCTCGGCAAACCCCACAAGGCGCCGTGGCGCCGCTCGCTGGTGCAACACCTGCTCAAGCAGGCGCAGGGGCTCGAAATCACCCTGGTCGATACCGGGAAGCACCAGCCCGGAGTGGGGATGCGCTCCGCGACCCCGAAGGATATCCACCACAGCCTGCTGGCGGTAGCCATCATGGGGATCACCTCGGCTGCCGCCTGGGGGCTCTCCTACTGGCTGCCACCTGCCGCCCTGCCGCTGCTGTTCGTGCTGGGGGTGCTGGCGACCGCCCTCACCACCAGTCTGGTGCCTGCGACGCTGGCGGCGGTGCTGGGCTTTATCGCCCACAATCTGCTATTCACCGCCCCCTACTTCTCCCTCAGCGTCGCCAACCACAGCGACCTGCTCACCCTGTTCGTGCTGCTTATCGTCGGCATGACGGCGGGGCGGCTCGCCTCCCGCCAGCGGCAGCAGTTGATCGGCCTGCGCGAGACCCAGCAGCTGGGCAATGCCCTGCTCTCCCTCAGTCAGGGACTGGCCACCGCCAGCAGTCCGGAGGAGGTACTCAGACAAGGTGCCCAGGCCATTTCGCTGGCGCTCGGCCAGCCGACTGTGGTGATCGACAAGGAGTTCAACGACCGGCTCGGCAACGAGAAGCACAGACCGGGACAGACCGACAAGGCGGCCATCGACTGGTGTCTGGCCCAGAAACAGAGCGCCGGGGCCCACACAGCGACCCTCAATGCCGCTGAGGCGCAGTATCACCACCTCAGCGACGATCTGGTGATTGGCATAACCCTGACCAATCCGCTCTCCTCCTCCGCCGAGCACCAGCTGCAGGCGCTGCTCACCGACATTCGCGCGGCACTGGCGCGGATCGACCTCAACGAACGGCTGGCCGACAGCCAGCTACAGGCGGAGACCGACCGGATGCGCGCCGCTCTGCTCTCCTCGGTCTCCCACGATTTGAAAACCCCGCTGGCGACCATCATGGGGGCTGGCAGTACCCTGCTGGAATATGGTGACCGGATCCCTGCTGAAGACCGCGACGAACTGCTCCACTCGGTACAGGAGGAGGCTCGCCGCCTGCACAGCTATGTGCAGAATCTGCTGGATATGACCCGCATCGGCTCCCCCGATTTCCAGCTGAAACGGGACTGGGTCGATCTGGCGGATCTGGTGGAGAGCGCCCGCAAGCGGCTCGACTCCTCCTGGCGCCAGCACAAGCTGCTGGTCCATTTCGATCAGCATGTGCCCCAGCTCTATGTGCACGGCGCCCTGATCGAGCAGGTGCTGGTCAATATTCTCGACAACGCCTCCCGCTACTCGCCGGCAGGCACCCCCATCGAGTTCAAGGTGATGCTGGCCGAGCCCGATCTCATCATCGACATCATCGATATCGGGGTCGGTATCGCCGAGTCGGATCGGGAGAAGATCTTCAACCTCTTCTACACCCAGCCGGTGGGCGATTGCGGCAGCCGTGGCACCGGGCTTGGCCTCGCCATTTCCCGCGCTATGATAGAGGCCCACGGCGGCAAGATTTGGGCCTTCTCAGGCCCCAATGGCAACGGCACCTGCATGCGCATCTCCCTGCCGCTCGCCCTCAATTCACCGGAGGTTTGATGGCTCACATTCTGGTCATTGATGATGAAGCGGCGATCCGCCGCTTTCTGCGGATCAGCCTGATTGCCGAGGGGCATCAGGTGAGTGAGGCGGTGGGGGTCAATGAAGGGCTGGAGCAGTATCGCCACCTCAACCCCGATCTGGTGATCCTCGATCTCGGTCTGCCGGATGGTGATGGCATTCAGGTGTTGCAGGCCATTCGCGAGCATCACCCCAACCCGGTACTGGTGCTGTCGGCCCGCGATTCGGAGCAGGAGAAGGTGCGGCTGCTGGATGCGGGAGCCAACGACTATATGAGCAAACCATTTGGCATTGGCGAGATGATGGCCCGCATTCGCGCGCTCTTGCGCCAGCGGGCTGGCGTCAGCAGCGGCGAGCGGCGCCACTTCCCCCAATGCGGGCTGACGCTGGATATCAGCAGCCACAAGGTGACCATGAAGGAGGAGGAGATCCCCCTCTCTCGCAAGGAGTTCGCCCTGCTGCAGGCGCTGGTGTGCCACCCCGGCAAGCTGGTGATGCAGACCCAGTTGCTCAACGACATCTGGGGGCCGAGCCACAAGGAAGACACCCACTACCTGCGCATCGTCATCGCCAGCCTGCGCAAAAAGCTGGGGGATAACCCCCAGCAACCGGCGCTTATCGAGACAGAATCCGGTATCGGCTACCGCTTTATCGGCAACTGACGTTTCACGTGGAACGACGCCCACTGCAAAGCAGCGCCAGCAGGCCGCAGCCACTGAGCAACAGGCCAAGATCCTGCAATCCGGCCGCCACCGCCAACCCCAGACTGAGCAGCAGGTAGTAGCCAAGCCCGAACAGGGCGCCAGCACTGCCTGCCACTTCGCGATAGGCCAGCAACGCCTGACTCAGCACATTGGGGATCGCCAGACCGAAAGCAACCACCACGCCCATCATGGGCAGCAGGAACCAGAGGCTGCCCTGACTCGTCCAGACCAACAATCCGGCAACCAGCGCCAGAGCGCAGGCCAGCCTGACCAGAGATGACGGCAGCCACCCCCTCCCCAGCAGATGCTTGTTGAGCAGGCTGCCGAACAGGGTCGCCAGCGCCAGCAAGATCCCCGAGTAACCAAACTCGCCGGTACTCAATCCCAATCCGGCAAACAGGAACGGCGCCAGACTGTAGTAACCAAACAGCATGGTGTTGAACAGCGCGACCAGCATGGCACTGCGCCAGAGTCCGCCATCCTTCATCATCCGGCACGCCAGCGGCCAGAGCGCGACTCGCTGAGTAGTGGCCGGACGGGTTTCCGGCAGTTGCCAGCAGGCCACCAGCAGCAAGAGAGCCGCCAGCACCAGCAGACCACTGAATACCCCGAGATAGCCGAACCCGCTCGCCAGCTGGCCGCCACTGAGCAGCCCCAGCACCGGGCTCAGGGAGAGTGCAATGCCCATCACCGAGAAGACCCGCGCCAGATCGCTACCCTGATAGCTATCGCGCAGCATGGTCTGGGTCACCACGGAGCCCACGGCGGCGCCAAAGGCCGAGATGACCCGGGCCAGCAATAGAGTTTCAAACTGGTTGGCCAGCAGCGCCAGCAGGGTGCCGACGCCATAGGTGAGCAACCCCGCCAGCATGGCGGGACGCCGCCCAATCAGATCGCATAGCCGCCCCCAGCAGACCACGCCTACCGCAAACGCCAGAAAATAGACCGACAGTGTCTGGGATGCCTGCCCTTCGCTCACCCGAAACTGGCTGGCGATGTGAGTCAGTACCGGGCTGTAGATGGTCTCCACAATCTGGGGAAACATCATCAATCCCACCACCAGCCAGAGCGGTGGCAACTTGTTGTTCATGACAAACCTCCTTCACAAGAGGTCGCCATTCTAGAGAGATGCCGATTGTCTGATTACAATAAGCAGGACTATAAACATCAAAAATCGGACACATGGCCTTTATTCTTCCCGATCACCCTTTTGACCCCGACCAGCTGACGGGCAGCGTGATCGGCATTGCCTCCGCGCTCGGCTGGCACGACTCTGGCCTGCATCAGCATCAGCGCCATCAGCTGCTGTTCGCCCAATCCGGCTGCATGATCATGGAGCTGGAAGGTCGGGTCTGCCTGCTGCCGCCTACCCGTGCGGCCTGGCTGCCAGCGGGCACAGCCCATCGGGTACTGATGCGTGGTGTCGTCGCCTACCGCTCCCTCTACTTCCAGCCACACCCCGAGTTGCCCGCCACGGTGGAGGTGCTGGCGGTCAATCCGCTGCTGTACGAACTGATTGAACGGATGGCGCTCTGGCCGTGGGACAAGCCGCAAGAGCAGCAACAGCGGACGGTGGCGCTGTTTATGGAAGAATTGGGGCTGGCGCCGCGAGAGTCATGGCAACTACCGCTGCCGACCGATCCCAGACTGGGCGACTGGCTACAGCAGTTGAAACGGGGGAATGCCCTGCCCGATCGGCTCAACCGGCTGGCCGAACGGGTGGGTGCCAGTGACAAGACCATTGGCCGCATCTTCATGCGGGAGACCGGCATGAGCTATCAGGCGTGGCGTCAGCAGTGGCGGCTGTTGCGCGCCATGGAGTTGCTGGCAGAAAGCGAGCCCATCAGCCGGATTGCCGCTGCGCTGGAGTTCTCCAGCGACAGCGCCTTCATCAGCTTCTTCAAACAACATACGGGGCAGACTCCCCTGCGCTATCTCAGCTCTCGGGGTGAGTCGCAGCAGCCTGACTCGCCTCCACCACCAGGGTATCCAGCATCAGCAGCTTGAGATTGTGGAGCGCATCCTGCACCACGGCATGGGATGCCTGTTGCAACTCGCTCTGCACATCTTGCTCCAGCTGGGCACTCTCCAGCTCGGGTCGCGGGTTCTCGTTGGCCATCACGTTCAGGCTCAGGGCACTCACAATCAGGGTGGCGATCAGGCTTTTCATCTGGTTTGCTCCGGTATGGTTGAGATGACCAGATAGCTATTCCAATAGTTGTGCCAATCCTAATGCAATTCATAACATGATGATTTTGTTTAAATTAACTATCTTGCGACAGCAAATTGAGTCGCAAAATGCATTCCGCTCGGTCATTTTTAAACCAACAGTTGGTGCTTTTAACCACGCTTGATTTTTGCACCATGTTCCACGTGGAACGTCCCATCTTTTTGATCGACACCCGCTTTTAAACTGAGCTATGGTGCTACATCTTCGTAACTGACTCTGGATCTGTCACCGAATGGAATTTTCCTTGTTCGGCGAGAAGTTCACTCGCCACGCCGGTATTACCCAACTCATGGATGACCTCAATCAGGGGCTGACCAATCCGGACGCCATCATGCTGGGTGGCGGCAATCCGGCCCCGATCCCCGCCATGCTGGAACGCTTTCAGGCCGAGGCCAAGAGCCTGCTCGACAACGGCGAGCTGGTCAAAGCGATGGCCAACTACGATGGCCCCCAGGGCAAAGACAGGTTCACCAGGGCGCTGGCAGCCCTGCTCAGCAAAGAGCTGGGGTGGGATATCTCAGCCCGTAATATCGCCCTGACCAACGGCAGCCAGAATGCCTTCTTCTACCTGTTCAACCTGCTGGCCGGTGAATTTGCCGATGGCCGCAAGAAGAAGGTGCTGTTCCCGCTCGCTCCCGAGTACATCGGCTATGCCGACTCGGCGCTGGCCGACGACTACTTCGTGGCCTACAAGCCCACCATCGAGAAGCTACCCGATGGCCAGTTCAAGTACCATGTGGATTTTGAGAGCCTGCAGGTGGGTGACGATATCGGAGTGATCTGCGTCTCCCGCCCGACCAACCCCACCGGCAACGTGCTGACCGACGAAGAGATCGAACACCTCGATCAGATCGCCCGCGACAAGGGAATCCCGCTGCTGATCGACAACGCCTACGGCGTCCCCTTCCCGGGCATCATCTTCAGCGAAGCCAAGCCGTTCTGGAACGCCAACACCATCCTCTGCATGAGCCTCTCCAAGCTCGGCTTGCCGGGCACCCGCTGCGGCATCGTCATCGCTGACGAGAAGATCATTCAGGCCATCACCAACCTGAGCGGCATCATCAATCTGGCGCCGGGCAGTCTGGGCCCCGCCATCACCATCCCGATGATCGAGAGCGGCGAGATCATCGCCCTCAGCGAACAGGTAGTGAAACCCTTCTATCAGCAGAAGGTGGAGCTGGCGGTGCAGCTGCTGCGCGAAGCGATCCCCGACCCGCGCTTCCATATCCACAAGCCGGAAGGGGCCCTCTTCCTCTGGCTCTGGTTTGAAGGCTTGCCGATCCACTGTCAGGAGCTTTACGAGCGACTGAAGGCGAAGAACCTGCTGATTGTGCCGGGTCACTACTTCTTCCCCGGCATC
The DNA here is from genome assembly GCF_016026615.1 of Aeromonas allosaccharophila. Taxonomy (NCBI): domain Bacteria; kingdom Pseudomonadati; phylum Pseudomonadota; class Gammaproteobacteria; order Aeromonadales; family Aeromonadaceae; genus Aeromonas; species Aeromonas allosaccharophila. Next base: position 3,461,405 of record NZ_CP065745.1, read on the forward strand.
GACGACCCCGAGTGGCGCCACAGTCAGGAGTGCATCCGCCTTAACTACTCCCAGAGCGAGGAGCTGGTGCGCCGTGGCATCGCCATTCTGGCAGAGGAGATCAACCGCCTCTACGCCAGCTAATCCAGTTCGGCGATGCAAAAACACAAAGGCCTGCAGATGCAGGCCTTTGTCGTTTATCGCGATCCGGTTTGCTTAACCGGGCAGCGCCAGCTGGTCGGGTTTACCGATGGGGATAGCGCGGGGCTTGAGCGCCTCCGGCAGTTCGCGGGCCAGGTCGATGGTCAGCAGACCATGCTCCAGCTTGGCACCCTGCACCTCTACGTGCTGGCTCAGCTTGAAGGCGAGCTCGAAGTCACGCTCGGCAATCCCCTGATGGAGGAACTGACGCTCACCGGCCGCCGCCCCTTTGCGCCCCTTCACCTTGAGGGTGCCGTTTTCGGTCTCCAGCTCCAGCTCTTCGCGCTCGAAGCCAGCCACGGCGACCGTGATGCGATAGCCATCCTGATCACGCTTCTCAATGTTGTACGGGGGGTAAGCGGCGGTCTTCTGATCGAACAGACCTTCCAGCTCACGGGCCATCCGCTCGAAGCCGACGGCATTGGAATAGAGATGAGAAAAATCGAGGTTACGCATAATCCTATCCTTCTAATAAGCAACAGGTTCAACTCTCCACAGGCCCGTTATCGGCACCCGGGAAATTTTAAAATTTCAGTGAATTCAGGCTATCAGCCGTTGATCTCAATCTTGCGCGGCTTCATCGCCTCGGGCACTTCACGCACCAGCTCGATGTGCAGCAAGCCGTTTTTCAGATCAGCCCCTTTCACCCGCACATAGTCGGCCAGCTGGAAACGGCGCTCGAAACCCCGTTCGGCGATCCCCTGATAGAGATAGTTGCGCCCGGTGTCGGCCTGCTTGTTGCCCTTCACCGTCAGCAGATTTTCCTGGAAGCTCAGCTCCAGCTCTTCCTGGGCAAAGCCCGCCACCGCCATGCTGATGCGGTAGTCGTTGTCACCCAGCTGCTCGATGTTGTAGGGGGGATAACCGGCATTGCCATTGCTGGCCGCAGATTCGATGAGATTGGCCAGACGATCGAAACCGATGGCAGAACGATAGAGCGGAGAAAAGTCGATAGAACGCATAGTATTACCCTCTTGTGAGCGATAACGGATTGTTTGCCCTCCTGATGGACGGGCGACTGGGTCGAAACCTCTGTTGAGCGTTCCGGCCTTGTTACCTATATAGGGGCTCACTTTTTCCTTTCAAGGGGATTTTTTTCAAATTTTTTAAATGGCCACACTTATCACCCTGTTGGCCCGATTCTGATGATAATCGACCCGTGGGCCACTGATGGCAACGCGTTCAGCCCCCCATAATGGGTTGCATATCTACCAGCCAATATGGAGCCTCCCATGAAGATTACCCAGGTTCGCAACGCCACCCTGCTGCTCGACTATGCCGGCACCCGCTTTCTGATCGACCCCATGCTCTCGGCCAAAGGGGCCTTCCCCGGCTTTGAGGGCACCGCCAACAGCCAGCTGCGCAATCCGCTGGTCGAGCTGCCGCTGTCGATCGATGCGCTGGTCGATGTGGACGCCGTGATCGTCACCCACGATCATCCTGACCACTGGGATGACGCCGCCAGAGCCCTGATCCCCAAACATCTGCCGATCTTGGTACAACATCAGAAGGATGCCGATGCCATTCGTGCCAGTGGCTTTGAGGATGTGCGCCTGCTGAGCGACCAGCCCGAATTTGCCGGTATTCGCCTGCAGCAGACCGGTGGCCAGCACGGCAGCGATCAACTGATGGCGGTACTGGGCGAGCGCATGGGAGAGGTGTGCGGCGTGGTCTTCTCCCACCCCGATGAGCAGAGCCTCTATCTGGCCGGTGATACCATCTGGCATCCCTCGGTCGAGCAAGCCCTGCAACAGCATCAGCCCGAGGTCATCATCCTCAACTGCGGCGATGCGCAGGTGCCCGGGCTCGGTTCCATCATCATGGGCAAGGAGGATGTCGTCGCCGTATATCAGGCCGCACCGCAGGCCACGCTGATCGCCAGCCATATGGAGGCGGTCAACCACGCCGTGCTGTCACGTCAGGAACTTCATACCTATCTGACCGAGCGAGGCATGATGGATCGGGTGCGGATACCGGCGGATGGCGAGGCTCTCTCGCTGTAACTGACCGGGCCATGCCGAACAGCGCGCATGGCCCTTCGGCTTTCACTGCCGAACGCTTATGATGAGTGGTCTGCGCGCAGAGAGGAGCCAACACCATGACCACCCCGATCGTTGCCGTGGTGACCTTCGATCACTTCAGCCCTTTTCACTGCGCCGTCCCCTGCCTCATCTTCGGCGATATTCTGCCGGGCCAGCCGCTGTTCGAGCTCAAGATCTGCTGCGGCGATGGCAACCGCCACTCACACTCGGCACAAGGCTTCACCATTCAGGCCTCCTATGGGCTGGAGGTACTGACCGAGGCAGAGATCATCGTCATCCCCTTCTGGCACGACCCGGCTGCACGGCCACCGGCGGCGCTGATCGATGCGCTGATCGCAGCCAGAGCCAGAGGTGCCCGGCTGGTCGGGCTCTGTCTCGGCACCTATGTGCTCGCCTATGCCGGGCTGCTCAATGGTCGCAAGGCATCGACCCACTGGGAGTACGAACAGGATTTCTGCCGCTGCTTTCCCTGCGTGCAGCTCGATACCAATGCCCTCTACGTGGATGACGATGGGCTGGTCACCTCGGCAGGCACCGCCGCCGGACTGGACTGCTGCCTCTATCTGGTGCGTCAGTACCACGGCTCGGCCATCGCCAACAAGGTGGCGCGGCGACTGGTGATCCCGCCCCACCGCGAAGGGGGTCAGGCCCAGTTTATCGAACAACCGGTGCCCGCCTCCACCCGCGATGTCCGGATGAACCATTTGCTCGATCACCTGCGTGCCCATCTGGCCGAACCCCATACCCTGGATTCTCTGGCGGCCCACACCCTGATGAGCCGACGCACCTTTACCCGCCGTTTTCATCAGGCTACCGGTCTCTCGGTGGGTGAATGGCTGCTGGCGGAACGGCTCAGGCGCAGTCAGGAGCTGCTGGAAGTGAGCGGTCATTCCATCGATCGCATCGCCGAGCTGGTCGGCTTCAAGAGTGCCACCTCCCTGCGCAATCACTTCCGCGCCCGCTTTGCCATCTCCCCCAGCGAGTGGCGACGATCTTTTCGCGGCCATAACTCCTGATGATGCCCGCTGTTGCACGACCACTGGCTAACTGACCAACCTGGCATCCACTTAAGTTTTTCCTGCAAGTGTTTCACGTGGAACGTCGAGAGGCTGACTACATTGTCTGTGCTATCATCCCCGCGCCTTACTCTCTGGAGAAACAATGACCACTCGACATAACCCGCTCGAACTGTTCCAACCGGACAACAGCACCCCCGATGAACTGAGCGAGCGACAGCTGGCGCTATTTGCCCTGCTGCAACTGCGTGAACAGGAGTTTGGTTTCAATCCGAACGTCATCGTCCACTACCCGGAAACCCGTTTTCTCAATGCACCGCTCGATTATCTGGCGCAACTGATCCAGGCGCAGCAGCAACAGGGTCTTCTCATCAATGAGGTGGTGATACTCACCACTTATCCTCAGGTGCACACCCCACTGGTCGAGCGTGGCTATCGGCATGAAGCGGTTCATATGCCCGCAGGCCCCGACCATACGGCGATCTTCAGGATGCAATCTGGCACTCATGTGGCAGGCAAGACGCTCTATATCGAGGCCGTCAACGAGCAGGATCCCAAGATCCGGCCAACCTTTGTGTTGATGCTGCGCGATGAAAATGGTGAATTGCAGGGTGGCATGTCCGGATCAATCTGGAACCAGGATGAGCGACGTTACGCCTATATCGGCACAGTGGTGATGCGACCGGGACAACCCGCGGGAAGCGGCACCCGACTCGCCAATGCCGTGCTGGAGTACCTGACCCGGCAAGGGGTTTACGAGGTCAATCTCGGTACCCAGACCGCCGAGCCCTTCTATACCAAACTGAGCTTCCAGACCATTCACCACATAGTGCCAGCCTTGCGTCACCGCATGGCTAGCGATGGCACCCAATTGCCACACAATCTGGTCATCATGAGCAAACTGCTCTGATCGGGCAGATTGCAGATGTAAAAAAGCCGCTCACAAGGAGCGGCTTTTTGCTGTCTGACTGCGTCGATTAGACGTCGAGGTTGGCCACGCGCAGGGCGTTGGTCTCGATAAAGTCACGACGGGGCTCAACGGCATCACCCATCAGGGTGGAGAAGAGCTGGTCAGCACCGACGGCGTCATCGATGGTGACACGCAGCATGCGACGGGCTTCCGGATCCATGGTGGTTTCCCACAGCTGGTCCGGGTTCATCTCACCCAGCCCTTTATAGCGCTGGATGTAGATGCCACGCTTGCCTTCGCTCATCAGCCAGTCGACCGCTTCCACGAAGCTGGCAACCGGTTTGACCTTCTCGCCACGCTTGATGTAACCACCTTCCTCGATCAGGTTGGCGATCTCCTTGCCCAGCGAGACCAGTTGACGGTACTCGGAGGATTGCAGGAAGTCGTAGCTGAGCGGGTATTCGCGGTCGACACCGTGCTGACGTACCACGGCGTGCGGCACGTACAGGCTGCGCTCTTCGTCACGACGAACCTGGATCTGGTACTGGATACCGTGGTTGCTCTCGTTGAGCACGGCTTCCATACCCTGACACCAGGCCAGCAGATCGCTCTCGCTGGCCAGCAGCGCTTCGTTCAGCTCCGGCTGATAGATCAGCTGGGTCAGGACGGCATCCGGCGCGCGGCGGGACATGCGGGTGATCAGGTGAGACACGGCACGGTGCTGATTGACCAGACGCTCCAGCGCCTCGCCACCGATGGCCGGAGCAGATTCGTTGACGTGCAGGGTTGCACCATCCAGCGCCATGGCGGTCTGGTACTGCAGCAGCGCATCTTCGTCTTTCAGATACTGCTCCTGCTTGCCCTTCTTCACCTTGTAGAGCGGCGGCTGGGCGATGTAGACGTAGCCACGTTCGATGATTTCCGGCATCTGACGATAGAAGAAGGTCAGCAGCAGGGTTCGGATGTGCGCACCATCGACATCCGCATCGGTCATGATGATGATGTTGTGGTAACGCAGCTTGTCCGGGTTGTACTCGTCGCGACCGATACCGCAACCCAGAGCGGTGATCAGGGTGCCCACCTCTTGCGAGGAGATCATCTTGTCGAAACGGGCCTTCTCTACGTTCAGGATCTTGCCCTTGAGCGGCAGGATGGCCTGGTTCTTACGGTTGCGACCCTGCTTGGCGGAACCGCCAGCAGAGTCCCCTTCCACTATGTAGAGTTCGGACAGCGCCGGGTCTTTTTCCTGACAGTCAGCAAGCTTGCCGGGCAGACCGGCGATATCCAGCGCGCCTTTGCGGCGAGTCAGTTCGCGAGCCTTGCGGGCCGCTTCACGGGCACGGGCCGCATCGATGATCTTGTTGACCACGATCTTGGCATCGCCCGGGTTTTCCAGCAGGAAGTCGGCCAGCTTCTCACCCATCGCCTGTTCAACGGCGGTCTTCACTTCGGAAGAGACCAGCTTGTCTTTGGTCTGGGAGGAGAACTTGGGATCCGGCACCTTGACGGAGATAACGGCAATCAGACCTTCACGAACGTCGTCGCCACTGGCGGCAGACTTGGCCTTCTTGCTGTAGTCCTCTTTATCCATATAGGAGTTCAGAGTACGGGTCAGCGCGGTGCGGAAGCCAACCAGGTGAGTACCACCATCCCGCTGCGGGATGTTGTTGGTGAAGCAGTAGACCCCTTCCTGATAGGCGTCGTTCCACTGCATCGCCACTTCAACGCCGATGCCATCCTGCTCGGTGGTGAAATGGAACACCTTCGGGTGGATCGGGGTTTTGTTCTGGTTCAGGTATTCAACGAACGCCTTGATACCACCCTCATAGCAGAAATGTGCCTCGCGGCCATCCCGCTCGTCCAGCAGACGAATGGAAACACCGGAGTTAAGGAAGGAGAGCTCACGCAGGCGCTTGGCCAGGATCTCGTAGTGATACAGGGTATCGGTAAAGATGGTCGGGCTCGGCCAGAAGCGAACTTCGGTACCGGTGCCGGTGCTGTCGCCAATCTGCTTGAGCGGCGCCTGCGGCTCACCCAGATGATAGGTCTGCTCGTAGACGTGGCCGTTACGACGAATGGTCAGCAACAGCTTGTCAGAGAGGGCGTTAACTACCGAGACACCCACGCCGTGCAGGCCGCCGGATACCTTGTAGGAGTTGTCATCAAACTTACCGCCAGCGTGCAGCACGGTCATGATGACCTCTGCGGCGGAGCGGCCCTCCTCCTCGTGCATGTCTACCGGGATACCCCGGCCATTGTCACGCACAGAGACAGAACCGTCGGAATGGATCTTGACCAGAATATCGGAGCAGTAGCCAGCGAGCGCCTCGTCAATGGAGTTATCGACGACTTCGAACACCATGTGGTGCAGACCCGAGCCATCATCCGTATCGCCGATATACATCCCCGGGCGCTTGCGGACCGCATCCAGGCCCTTCAGCACCTTGATATTCGAGGAGTCGTAAGTATTTTCACTCATAGCTTACTCTCTGCCTTCTCTAACGTTTCGGAGATTTTACCCTGTTCCACGTGGAACAACTTGCAGTCATTCGCATCCATCATGTCTGCGAGCTGACCGGTATCGATGGCGGTGATAAACACCTGGGACGCACACTGCTTCAGCCTTGCGGCCAGCAAGCGGCGCTTGTCGACATCCAGTTCAGAGGCAAAATCGTCAATTAAAAAAATACAGCCACGGCTGCTATGTTGATTCAAATAGAGCCCTTGGGCCAGTCGCATGGCGCAGACCAGCAACTTCAGCTGACCCCGGGACAAAATATCCTGAGCGGGCACCCCGTTCGCCTTGAGGCGTACATCGGCTTTCTGTGGACCGACACCGGTATAGCCCAGCGCCCGATCCCGCTCAAACCCCGCCTCCAGCAGATCGCCGAGGGGAGTATCTTTCTCCCAGCCCCGGTAAAAGCCGAGACTGATATCGAATTCCGGCAGAAAATCCGCCGTCATCTCCTTGATCAGGGGCGTAATGGCCTGACAATAACTGGCGCGAAACTCGGCCAGCTCACCACCCAGCCGCACCAGTTCTTGATCCCAGAACGCCAGCTGGCGGTACTGGGTGCTCTGGCGCAGCAGCGCATTGCGCTGTTTCAGCAGCCGCCGCACTCGTCCCCACAGGGCAAAGAAGGTCGGCTCCTGATGGAAAACGCCCCAATCGAGCCAGGCGCGGCGAGCCTGAGGCCCGCCAGTCAGCAGGTTGAAACCATCGGGATGGATCAACTGCACCGGCAACAGCTCCGCCAAATCGGCCAGCCGCTGGGCCTGCGCCCCGGCAATCTTGAGCTGGGTCTCGCCACTCTTGTCTTTGGCAAGACCGATCGGAACCTGACGCCCCTCCAGTTCGCACTGGGCAAACAGGGTAAACGCCCTCTCCCCCTGGCGGATGACCCGCCCGGTCAAATGAGTGCGAAAGGAGCGCCCCAGACCAAGGTAGTGAATGGCTTCCAGCACGCTGGTCTTGCCGCTGCCATTGCACCCGACCAGAATGTTGAGGCCGGGCGACAGCTTGAGACTGGCTTGCTGGATATTGCGAAAGTCGCTGAGCTGGAGTTTGACCAGGGACACGACTAGATCCGCATCGGCATCACCACGTACTGAGCATCCTGATGTTCAAAATCCTCAATAATGGCACTGCTGATGGAATCGCTCAGGCTAATCCGAATTTGGTCACATTTTAACGTATTCAGCACGTCGAGCACATAAGAGACGTTAAAACCGATCTCCATCTCGCCAGCAGCATATTGTACGTCAAGCAGCTCTTCAGCTTCTTCCTGTTCCGGGTTGTTGGCGGTGATGCGCAGCAGGTTTTCCTGCAGATTGAGACGCACCCCACGGAATTTCTCGTTGGAGAGGATGGCGGCACGGGCAAACGCCTGACGCAGATCCTCGCGACCGGCGATCAGGGCCTTGTCGCTGTTGCGCGGAATGACGCGGCGCCAGTCCGGGAAGCGGCCATCCACCAGCTTGGAGGTGAAGATGAAGCCGTCCAGCGCAGCACGCAGGTTGCTGCGACCGATCTGCAGCCGCACCGGCTTGTCTTCCGCTTCCAGCAAACGCACCAGCTCCAGCACGCCCTTGCGGGGCAGGATAACCTGATGATCGGGCAGCGATTCCCCGACAACCTCGCGGCGGCAGGTGGCCAGACGGTGACCATCGGTCGCCACGGTACGCAGACCGTGGCCTTCGCTCTCGAACAGCATGCCGTTCAGGTAGTAGCGCACGTCCTGGCTGGCCATGGAGAACTGGGTCGCATCGATCAGCTTCTTCAGCTCCAGCTGGCTGATATCGAACTCGAGCACGGATTCCCAGTCCTCGATGTTCGGATACTCGGTCGCTGGCAGGGTCGAGAGGTTGAAGCGGGAGCGACCTGACCGGATGATCAGGCGCTCGCCTTCGGTATTGAGACGGATCTCGGCGCCTTCCGGCAGACCACGGCAGATATCCAGCAGCTTGCGCGCCGGTACTGTGGTGCGGCCATCTTCACTGGCCCCGTTCAGATAGACCTGACCGATCATCTCTACTTCGAGATCGGTACCGGTCAGCGACAGCAAACCGTTGCTGACATCAAGCAGCACGTTGCCGAGGATCGGCAGGGTCGGTCGGCCGCCGAGGGCGCCGGACACCAGTTGCAGAGGACGTAACAGGGCCTCACGGCTAATTTCGAGCTGCATCTGTGCTCTCCGTTGTTATCAGGAGGAAAGGGTTCGGATCAGGTTGGAATATTCGCGCTGCATCTGTCCACTCCGTTCCGTTATCAGGAAGAAAGAGTACGGATCAGGTTGGAATAGTCCTCCTTGATGTCGTGACTCTCCTCCTTCAGCTGCTCGATCTTGCGGCAGGCATGAAGAACGGTAGTGTGGTCACGGCCACCAAAGGCATCACCTATCTCCGGCAAACTGTGGTTGGTCAGCTCCTTGGCCAGTGCCATCGCCAGCTGACGCGGACGGGCAACGGAGCGGGAACGCCGCTTGGAGAGCAGATCCGCCAGTTTGATTTTGTAGTACTCCGCCACCGTCTTCTGGATATTGTCGATGGTGACCAGCTTCTCCTGCAGTGCCAACAGATCGCGCAGCGCTTCGCGCACGAAATCGATGTTGATGGCACGACCGGTGAAGTTGGCGTTGGCGATCACCCGGTTGAGGGCGCCTTCCAGTTCACGGACGTTGGATCGCAGACGCTTGGCGATGAAGAAGGCCACTTCGTCCGGCAGATGAACCTGGTTCTCGTCGGCCTTGCGCATCAGGATCGCGACGCGGGTCTCGAGCTCCGGTGGTTCGATCGCCACGGTCAGACCCCAGCCGAAGCGGGACTTGAGACGATCCTCGACACCGTTGATCTCCTTCGGATAGCGATCCGAGGTCAGGATGATCTGCTGGTTACCTTCCAGCAAGGCATTGAAGGTATGGAAGAACTCCTCCTGGGAGCGCTCCTTGTTGGCGAAGAACTGGATATCATCGATGAGCAGGGCATCGACGCTGCGGTAGTAACGCTTGAACTCTTCAATGGCGTTATTTTGCAGCGCTTTCACCATGTCCTGAACAAACCGCTCGGAGTGCATATAGATGACTTTGGCATCTTTTTTACTCTCCTTGATGGCATTGCCAACGGCGTGCAGCAGGTGGGTTTTACCCAGGCCGGTGCCGCCATAGAGGAACAGCGGGTTGTAAGCACCACCCGGATTGTCCGCTACCTGACGGGCAGCCGCACGCGCCAACTGGTTGGACTTACCCTCGACGAAATTCTCGAAGGTATAGTTCACGTTGGTGTTGCTCTTGTGGTTCGGCTCTGGCTTGGTTTCAGCCTTGCGTTCCCAGCTCTTCTGCAAGTTATTCACAGGCGCGGCCCCCTGCACTGGCGCTCTGGCGACAGCGACGGGATGGGGACGATTGCCTATATCAAAACGCAGGGTGGGGCCGTCGACCCCATAGAGTTCATTGATGATGCCGTTAACCCGGATGAGATACTTATCTCGTACCCAGTCCAGAACAAAGCGATTCGGTGCATACAGGGTCAGAGTATTGTCACTCAACTCCGCTTGAAGCGGCCGGATCCACATGCTGAATTCTGCCGAGGGCAACTCATCTTGCAGCCGGTTAAGGCACTGCTGCCATAGCGAAGCAGTCACTCTAAACTCCTGTCGATTGATTAACTAAAGACCGGCTATTCTACGTTTTTAGCCGCCGGATCTCCAGCCGTCGCCCGGTGGATCCGGCAAATAAGATCCTTGACTTTCAAGGATCCAGCGCCTTTGGATCGGATTTCATCCCCAAAGTTACCCACAGCTTGATCCACTGCCTGAATTAACGGATCCCGTCCCTCTCTCCTGTTATTTCATATAACCAAATGTCATTTATTTTTTAAATTTTATTCCAATAACATCAGGGCCAAACCAGTTATTACAACTACAAATACAAGACATTGAGAGAGAGAAACACCATGAAAACATCCATCAAACTGATTTCCGGCGCTGCCATCCTGCTCGCCACCCTGTCCGGTCAGGCCATCGCCCAGGAGACCATCAAGGTTGGCATGTCTGGCAAATATTTCCCGTTCACCTTCGTCAAGCAGGACAAGCTGCAAGGCTTTGAGGTGGATATGTGGAACCAGATCGGCGAGCGCACCGGCTACAAGGTCGAATTCGTGACCGCCAGCTTCTCCGGCCTGTTCGGCATGCTGGAGACCGGCCGCATCGACACCATCTCCAACCAGATCACCATCACCGACGAGCGCAAGGCGAAGTACGACTTCTCCCAGCCTTACGTCTATGACGGCGCCCAGATCGTGGTGCGCAAGGGCAACAGCACCATCCACGGCATCAAGGATCTGGAAGGCAAGAGCGTTGCCGTGAACCTGGGTTCCAACTTCGAAGAGCTGCTGCGCAAGAACGACCCGAACAAGAAGATAGATATCCGCACCTATGACTCCGCCTTCGAGCAGGATGTCGCCCTGGGTCGCATCGACGCCTTCGTGATGGACCGCGTCTCCACCGCCCAGCTGATCAAAGAGTCCAAGCTGCCGCTGCAACAGGCTGGCGCACCGTTCGAAACCATCGAGAACGCCCTGCCCTTCCTGAAGACCCCGGAGAAACAGGCGCTGCTGAAGAAGGTCGACGAGGCCCTGACCGCCATGCGCAAGGATGGCTCCCTGCGCCAGATCTCCGAAAAATGGTTCGCTTCCGACATCACCGACAAATAAATGATGGAATTTGACCTCGAATACACGCTGGGGCTGTTTCCCATCCTGCTCAAATATCTGGGCACCACGATGGAGATGGCCCTGTGGGGATTCGTGCTGGCACTCGTACTCTCGCTGGCCCTGGCGATAGTACGGGTGTTTCGCGTCCCCGCGATCCACTGGCTGGCGATGCTCTATATCTCGTTCTTTCGGGGTACACCGCTGCTCGTTCAGCTGTTCCTGCTCTACTACGGACTGCCGCAACTATTCCCGATATTCGTGGGGATGGATGCCTTTACCGCCGCCATCGTCGGTCTGACCCTGCACTTCGCCGCCTACATGGCCGAGTCGATCCGCGCCGCCATCCTCGGCATTCACAAAAGCCAGATGGAAGCGGCGCTCAGTATCGGCATGAGCCGTTATCAGGCGATGCAGCGGATCATCCTGCCGCAGGCGGCACGTATCGCCACCCCGTCGCTGATGAACTACTTCATCGACATGATCAAGAGCACCTCGCTGGCCTTCACCCTGGGGGTGGCCGAGATCATGGGCAAGGCGCAGATGGAAGCCTCCTCCTCCTTCAAGTTCTTCGAGAGCTTCATGGCGGTGGCGCTGGTCTACTGGGTGGTGGTGATCTTCTTTACCCGCTTGCAGCACCTGCTGGAAATTCGTCTCAACCGTGCCTATTAGGGGTTTGCCATGACAAAGCAACTGACCCGCTTGCAATGCACGTCGGAAGTCCGTTTTAACACTGCGCCTGTTTAAAGGAGGGCTCTCATGATCAAACTAACCGGCCTCTCCAAGGCATATCACGGCAATCAGGTGCTCAACGGCATCGATCTGGAGGTCAAAAAGGGGGAAATTGTCGTCATCATCGGCCCCTCCGGCACCGGAAAATCGACCCTGTTGCGCTGCCTGAACCTGCTGGAGACCCCGGATGCGGGCACCCTGGCCATCGACGATCTGCAGCTGAATCTGGCCAAGGCCAGCGAACAGCAGGCGATCGAGCTGCGCAAGCGGGCCTCCTTCGTGTTCCAGAACTACGCCCTGTTTGCCAACAAGACCGCGCTCGACAACATCGCCGAAGGGCTGATCACCGTCTGGAAGCAGCCAAAAGCCGAGGCCCGTGCCACTGCGCTCGGCATCCTCAAGGACATTGGCCTCGCCGACAAGCAGGATGCCTATCCGGCCTCGCTCTCCGGCGGCCAGCAGCAGCGGGTCGGCATTGGCCGCGCCATGGCGGCCCACTCCAAGGTGATCCTGTTTGACGAGCCCACCTCGGCCCTCGATCCCGAGTGGGTCGACGAGGTTTTGGGGTTGATGAAGGAGTTGGCCCGCCAGCACCAGACCATGGTGGTGGTGACCCATGAGATTGAATTTGCGCGTGATGTTGCCGATCGGGTGATCTTCATGGAAGGGGGGCGGATCGTCGAACAGGGCCCGCCGGATCAGATATTGGTCGATCCCAAGGATCCCCGTACCCGGGAGTTCTTGCGGAAAGTCCTTAAATAGCTCTCTCTTTGGCGGCCTGGCCGCCTTTTTTATTGAGGGATCCCTTGTTTAACCCCGGGTTGCCAGTATAATCCGGAGCCCTTGATCCTCTGGATCCTCACGCTCGGCAGTGGCCTTTTCAAGACCATGGCAGGATGAGAGGGAACGGCGGATTGACTAAAAGCCGAACTCTGTTTAGAATTCGGCCTCTTTTGCTAGTCGTCACACGCTATAGCTGGCGCGTCGGCTAAGTGTGACAATCAAAACTGTACAGAAATACGGAATCGAATCATGAAACGTACTTTTCAACCGTCCAACCTGAAGCGCAAGCGCTCTCACGGTTTCCGCGCCCGCATGGCAACTGCCAACGGTCGTAAAGTTCTGGCCGCTCGTCGTGCCAAGGGTCGTGCCCGTCTGGTAGTTTAATGCCTACCCAGCACACCTTCTCTCGGGAGTTACGTCTGTTAACTCCCGAACACTTCAAACGCGTTTTCGCCGAGCCTGTCCGGGCTGCTTCCCCGCAAATTACGCTTCTCGCCTGCCCCAATTCACTCGAACACTCTCGTCTTGGTCTCGCTGTGCCCAAAAAAGCACTCAAGCGTGCCGTCTGGCGTAACCGTGTCAAACGGGTGGTCCGGGAAAGTTTCCGCCTCAAACAACATCAGCTGCCCGCTATCGACATAGTGGTGATCGCCAAGGCCGGTGTGAAAGAGATGGATAACGAGGAACTGTTCAAGTTACTGGAAAAGCTATGGCGCACTCTGTCACGCCGTTGCAATGGGTAGCTATCAAACTGATACGCCTGTATCAGCTAATCATTAGCCCTCTGCTCGGGCCGCGCTGCCGTTTTACTCCAACTTGTTCCCAATTTGCGATAGAAGCCATCCGACTTCACGGTTTCATAAAAGGCGTTTGGTTAGCTAGCAAACGTCTATTAAAATGCCATCCCTTATCCGAGGGTGGTTATGACCCGGTTCCGCAACCAAAGCGAAGAAACTGAAGACTATGGAATCACAACGCAATCTACTCCTGATCGGTTTGCTGTTCGTGAGCTTTCTGCTCTGGCAACAGTGGGAGTCCGACAAGGCTCCGAAGCCGGCCCCGACTACCGTGGCCCAAACCGAACATTTCGTACCTGAAGCCGGTCAGACCGGTGATATTCCTCAGGTTTCCGAGCAAGCCAACGCGACTGCCGCACGCAAGCTGATCACCGTCTCCTCCGACGTGCTCAAGCTGACCCTGGATACCCAGGGTGGTGACGTCGTGTCTGCCGAACTGCTGTCTCACAAACTGGAAGAGGGCAAGGACCAACCGTTCGTGCTACTGACCAGCCAGCCAGAGCACCTCTATATCGCCCAGAGCGGTCTGGTGGGTCGCAACGGTCCGGACAGTCAGGCCGAAGGTCGTCCTACCTATGAAGCCGCCCAGACCAGCTATCAGCTGGCCGATGGTCAGGATCAAGTCGTCGTTCCGATGACCTGGACCGACAGCAAGGGCGTGGTCTTCACCAAGGAGTTCATCCTCAAGCGTGGCGACTATGCCGTTGGCGTTGATTACAAGATCGACAACAAATCTGCCGAGCCGGTTCAGGTGCAGTTCTATGGTCAGCTGAAGCAGACCGTAGCAACACCGAAGGATCAGGAAGGTCATGCCATGGTAGCCAGCGCTTACCGTGGTGGTGCTTTCTCCAGCGAAGAGACTCGCTACAAGAAGTACACCTTCGACGAGATGAAAGATGCCGACCTGAACAAGACCACCAAGGGTGGTTGGGTCGCCATGCTGCAACACTACTTCGTCTCTGCCTGGGCACCGAATGCCGACGATACCAACAGCTTCTACAGCCGCGTGATCCCTGGTAAAGGCCAGGCCATCATCGGTTACAAGGCGCCGCTGGTAGACGTGGCCGCCGGCCAACAGGCCGAAGTGACCAGCAAGCTGTGGGTCGGTCCCAAGCTGCAAGACCAGATGGCCAAGGTGGCTAACCACCTCGACCTGACCGTCGACTACGGCTGGCTGTGGTTCATCGCCCAACCGCTGCACTGGCTGCTGACCGTGTTCCACGGTTTCGTCCAGAACTGGGGTCTGGCCATCATCATGCTGACCCTGCTGGTACGCGGCATCATGTTCCCGCTGACCAAGGCCCAGTACACCTCCATGGCCAAGATGCGCATGCTGCAACCCAAGATTGCGGCCCTGCGCGAGCGCTTCGGCGACGACCGCCAGAAGATGTCTCAGGGCATGATGGAGCTGTACAAGAAGGAGAAGGTCAACCCGCTGGGTGGCTGCCTGCCGATCCTGGTTCAGATGCCGATCTTCATCGCCCTTTACTGGGCACTGATGGAGTCCGTCGAACTGCGTCACGCGCCGTTTGCCCTGTGGATCACTGACCTGTCAGTGAAGGACCCCTTCTTCGTGCTGCCAATCCTCATGGGTGCCTCCATGTGGTATCTGCAGAAGATGAGCCCGACCACCGTGACCGACCCGATGCAGCAGAAAGTGATGCAGTTCATGCCGATCATCTTCACTTTCATGTTCCTCTGGTTCCCGGCTGGCCTGACTCTGTACTGGCTGGTGAGCAACGTCATCTCCATTACCCAGCAGACCATCATCTATCGTCAGCTGGAGAAGAAAGGCCTGCACACTCGCAACTGATGCGCAGCTAATCTTCCCGTGATGACAAAAGAGGCGGCCTTCGGGCCGCCTTTTTTATTACAATGTCTCCCACTACGTTTTCCTATCAGCGAACAAACGAGCCAAGCAAGATGACAACAGATACGATCGTGGCCCAAGCCACCGCCCCAGGCCGTGGTGGCGTCGGCATAGTCCGGGTCTCCGGCCCCGCCGCCGAACAGGTCGCCGGGATAGTGCTCGGCAAGCTCCCGCGGGTGCGCTACGCCGAATATCTGCCGTTCAAGGATGAGCAAGGCCAGGTACTGGATCAGGGCATCGCCCTGCTGTTCAAAGCGCCCAACAGCTTCACTGGCGAGGATGTGCTGGAGCTGCAGGGCCACGGCGGCCCCGTCATCATGGACATGCTGATCCGCCGCATTCTGAAAATCGACGGCATCCGCCCTGCCCGCCCCGGCGAGTTCAGCGAGCGCGCCTTCATCAACGACAAGCTGGATCTGGCCCAGGCCGAGGCGATTGCCGACCTTATTGAAGCCTCCAGCGAACAGGCTGCCCGCAGCGCCATGCACTCCCTGCAGGGGCAGTTCTCCAGCAAGATCCAGCAGCTGGTGGAAAACCTGACCCGGCTGCGCATCTATGTGGAAGCGGCCATCGACTTCCCGGACGAGGAGATCGACTTCCTCTCCGATGGCAAGGTGGCGGGCGACCTCTACGCCATCATGTCCGAGTTGGACGACGTGCGTGGTGAAGCCAAGCAGGGCGCCCTGCTGCGGGAAGGGATGAAGGTGGTGATCGCCGGTCGTCCCAACGCCGGCAAATCGAGCCTGCTCAACGCTCTGGCAGGCCGTGAGTCAGCCATCGTTACCGAGATTGCCGGTACCACCCGCGACGTGTTGCGCGAGCACATCCATCTCGATGGCATGCCGCTGCACATCATCGACACCGCCGGCCTGCGCGACACCCAGGACAAGGTGGAGCAGATCGGTATCGAGCGCGCCTGGGCCGAGATCGAACAGGCCGACCGGGTGCTGTTTATGGTGGATGGCACCACCACAGACGCGGTTGACCCGCGCGAGATCTGGCCGGAATTTGTTGATCGGTTGCCAAAAAATATCGGCCTCACCGTCATTCGCAACAAGGCCGACCTGACCGGCGAGGATCTGGCACCGAGTCAGGAGCAGGGCCATGCCGTCTACCGTATCTCCGCCAAGACCGAGCTGGGACTGCCTGCCCTGCGCGAGCACCTGAAAGCCTGCATGGGCTTCCAGGGCAACACCGAAGGGGGCTTTATGGCCCGCCGCCGCCATCTGGATGCACTGGAGCGCGCCGCTGAGCGCCTGCTGGTGGCCAAGGAGCAGCTGGAAGTGTTCGTGGCTGGCGAGCTGGTGGCCGAAGAGTTGCGCCTGGCGCAAGAGTCCCTCTCCGAGATCACCGGCGAATTCAGCTCAGACGATCTGCTGGGCCGCATCTTCTCCAGCTTCTGCATCGGCAAGTAACGCCGCACGACAGACAATAAAAAGCCCGGGTTCATTCCGGGCTTTTTTGTGCGTTTTTTATCCGAAAACCTAGAGGCGGCGCAGACACCACATGAAGTAAGCACCCCCTAACAGGGTGGAGACCAGCCCGACCGGTACCTCCTGCGGGAAGAGGATTTGCTGACCGATCCAGTCCGCCGATACCATCAACAGGGCACCGAAGGCGGCAGCCCCGAGTAGATGCCAGCGGGCCCGTACCAGCCCCATCAGCTTGGCCATGTGCGGGGCCAGCAGACCAACGAACGAGAGCGGCCCCACCACCAGGGTGGCGCTGGCGGTGAGCACGGCCACCAGCAGCAGGATGGCGAGCTGGGCACGGTTGAGGCGAATGCCTAGCGCGGTCGCCACCGCAGTTCCCATCGGTAGCAGATCGAGCCAGCGACTCACCAGCAGGCAGGCGGCCAGCATCAACAGCGCCAGCCCTACCAACCCATAGGCCACCGGCAGGGTGACGTAGTAGGTGGAACCGGACATCCAGGAGAGCAGTTGCAGCACCCGCATGTCGCCGTTGGCCAGCGCAATGGCCTGCAGCGGCTCAAACAGTGCCGTGATGGCGATACCGGACAGCAGGATCCGCTCCGGCTGGAAGCCGTGCTTGCGATTAACCACCACCAGCAGCAACAGGCAGCCGAAGGCACCGAGCAGGCCACCGACCAGCATCAGCGGCAGGGGCAACGCGGGCAGCAGCAAGGCCGTCGCTATCACCCCCATAAAGGTGCCGCCGCTCACCCCCAGCAGCTCCGGGCTCGCCATCGGGTTGTTGCTGACCCGCTGCAACAGGGTGCCCGCCAGCGCCAGCAGTACGCCAGCCGCTCCCGCCGCCAGAGTGCGCGGTAGCCGCCACTCCAGCTGGGCCTGCCAACGGAGCCAGCTCGGCCAGCTCCAGCCCGTCATTCCCTGACCAAACAGCAGGGAGGCGACCATGGCCAGCAGCAGCCCGACCAGCAACAAGCCGATAAGGCGAGCCGGTGCCGGATGGCGGGCCACCAGCAGAGCGGCGTTTGCCTTAGGCGTACCCGACTTGATGCCAAGGCGCGGGATCAGCCAGAGCAGCAGTGGTGCCCCCAGCATGGCGGTCATGGCGCCGGTGGGGATCAATACCGGCCAGAAGCGGCTCAAACTTTGCAGCAGCAGATCGGTCGCCGCCAGCAACAGGGCACCGAGGATCGGTGCCCACAGCAGCCGCTGGCCGAGCTGGCGGATCCCGAGCAGCCGTACCATGGCGGGCGCCGCCAGCCCGATAAAGCCGATCAGCCCCACCACGCTCACCACGCAAGCGGTGACAAACACCGCCAACCCGAGTCCGGCAAAGCGCAGATGCTGAAGGGAGACCCCCAGACTGCGGGCGCTGGCATCATCCAGCTCCAGTACCGCCAGCGGGCGTACCAGCACCGCGGCCAACGCAGCGGCTGCCAGCAGGCGGGGCAACAGGTAACTCACCCCGCTCCAGCTGTTCTGCACCAAAGAACCACTGCCCCACACCAGCAAGCCTTTCAGCTCCTCCTGAAAGAACAGCAAGAGTCCCATGCTGATGGCCGCCAGATAGAGGTTGATCACCAGCCCGGCAAAGACGATGACCACCGGATTGAGCTGGCGACGCCAGGCCAGGGCAAACACCAGTGCCATCGCAAGGCTGCCGCCGGCCATGGCGATCCACTCCCGCCCCAGCAGCAACCAGGAGGGGGCAAACAGTGTCACCATCATCAGCGCCAGTTGGGCGCCGGAGGCCACCCCAAGAGTGGTGGGTGACGCGAGCGGGTTGCGCAGCACCTGCTGCATCAGGGTACCCGCCAGCCCGAGCGCCGCGCCGGCCAGCAGGGTGACCGCCAAGCGGGGCAGCCAACTGAAATGCACCACCGCTTGGCTGACGTCATCCAGATTGGGGGCGAACAGGCTCTGCCACCAGAGCGCACCGGGCAGCTGGCGAGCCAGATCCCAACACGCGAGCGAGAGGGTCAACCCCAGCAGGATCGAGACCGGCCGCAGTAGCGGCGAGGTGAGCAGTCGCTTCATCGGCTCACCTCCATACGCTCGGCATCTTGCAGCAATGCATCGCTGAGCAGACCGGCGAAACGGCGGGTGGCAAGTACGCCACCAAAACTCCAGACCGCAGGCAGATGCAGCACGGGCGCCTGCCGTACCAGCGGCAGATGCTGCCACAGCCCAGGCTCCTGCAGCCGTTCGCTCACCCCGATCGGAATGGGATCGACCACCACCAGCCGCGCATTGGGCAAAGTCATAAACTGCTCGATGCTGACCACCGAGAACCCCCAGTCATTGGTCTGCTCCTGCCAGCCATTGCGCAGACCGAGCCGCGTCATCACCGCATCGAACAGGCTGTGGCGACCAAACACCCGCACATGGCGCTCATCGATAAACTGCACCACCAGCAGGGGCGGCAGATCCGAAGGCAATTCCGCCTGCATCTTGGCGAGATCCCGCTCCAGCCTAGCCAAAAGTTGTTCGCCCTCGGCGGTTTTGCCCACCATACGGGCGAGGGTCAAGGTCACCTCGTGCAGCCGCTGCCACAGATCGGTTTGTGCATCATAGAGGGCGATGGTGCTTACCGGCGCGATGCGGGAAAGGGTTGGCGCCAGCGGGGCCGCCAGCGGCGAGATGAGGATGCGATCGGGTTTGAGCTCCGCCAGCAGCTCGCGGTTGGGCTGGGTGCGCAGGCCGATATCCACTACCTCGGCGGGTAACCGTGGCTCGCCGACCCAGGCCTGATAGGGGCCAGCATCCCCCACCGCCAGCGGCGTCACCCCGAGCGCCAGCAAGGTTTCGGCGATGGTCCAGTCGACGGTGGCGATACGGGGTAGCGGCGCAGAAGCGCTCGGGGATGTGTCGGCCTGCGCCGCAAGTGGCAGCAGCAGGCTAATAAGGCAGGGTGCCATCTTCTTCAATAAACGGTTCAAGAGAGCCCCCCGGTCAGACGATGGCGATGGGATGGGCATGAGCCGGATGGCGAATGACCTCCATCGGGATGCCATAGATGGCGTGCAGGGTCTCGCTGGTCATGATCCCCTCCGGTTCGCCGTGGGTGAGCAGGCGGCCGGAGTGAAGCGCCACCAGCCGATCACAGAAGCGGGATGCCATATTGATGTCGTGAATGACGATGATGACCCCGAGGTTAAGCTGACGGCTGAGCTGCCTGACCAAGGTCAGCACCTCCACCTGATGGGCCACATCCAGCGCGGCCAGCGGCTCGTCCAGCAGGATGAAGCGGCTCTCCTGCGCTAGCAGCATCGCCAGCCAGACCCGGCCCCGCTCGCCACCGGAGAGGGTATCCACCAGCCGATCGGCAAAGCGTTCGGTATGGGTAAGAGCGATGGCCCGATCGACCTGACGGTGATCCTCCGCCCCCATCCGGCCCAGCAGGCCACGCCAGGGGTAGCGGCCCATCTCCACCAGCTCCCGCCCGAGCAGATTCTCGGCGCTCGGCAGATGCTGGGGCAGATAGGCCACTTGACGGGCGAACTCCCGGTTGCCCCAGTCGGGCAGGGGCTTGCCATCGAACAGGATTTCGCCATCGCTGAGCGGTTGCTGGCGAGCCAGCAGCTTGAGCAGGGTCGATTTGCCCGAACCATTGTGGCCGATGAGGCCATAGACCTGTCCCTGCTCGAAACGCAGGTCAGTGGGGTGCAGCAGCGTGCGGTCATTGACCGTGAAGCTGGCTGATTTCATCTCGAACATAAGCCATTCCTGTGCTGGCTTGCCGCCAGTCTCATCGATGCCGACATCAAGCCGGCACCTCGCAATCCAGGTGGGCGATCGCATCGCGGCTCACTGCGGCACGGCGCGCGCCGGTCAGTTCAGTGAGCTGGCCCTGACGCATCTCCAGCAGGCGATCGGCCAGCGGGAAGTAGTGATCGTCGTGGCTGATGGCGATCACCGTCTTGCCCATCTCCTTGAGGCGCGGCAACAGCAGCTGATAGAAGATGCGGCGGAACTGGGGATCCTGATCCGCGGCCCACTCGTCAAACAGCATCACCTCGCGCTGCTCGGCCAGCGCCAGCAACAGAGCGACCCGCTTGCGCTGTCCCTGGGAGAGATCAATATCGGCGATAAAGTTGTCCTCTATGGCGAGCTTGCTGCCCATCTGCAACCGCTCCAGCCACTCGGCCACCAGCTCATCCTTGGGTTCCGGCCCCAGCAGGTGCTGGAACAGGTGATAGTCGGTGAAGATGGCGGAGAAGAGCGCCAGATAGGCGTTGCGATCGGTGACGGGTTCACCATCCAGCAGGATCCGGCCCGATACCGGCTGGTAAAGGCCGGTCAGCAGCATGGCCAGCGTCGACTTGCCGGATCCATTGCCACCGATGATGAAGATCTGCTCACCTTTTTCGATGACCAGATCGATGGGACCGACGGCAAAGCCGCCCTCCCCCTGATAGTGAAAGCTCACCTGCTCCAGCTCGATTCGCTGCCAGGGGCGGATGGTGGGTGGCAGCGGGAAGTCAGCATCCGGCTCGGCCAGATTGAGGGCGGCGATCTTGTCGAACGCCACCTGGGCGGCAAGCAGAGTCGGCAGGGCGCCAATCCCCTGCAATAGCGGAGTGCGCAGGAACAGCAAGGTCAGCGCAAAGGTAGCCGCCACATTGGTATTGGCCCAGCCCAGCCCGTTGGCCAGAAAGAAGACCAGACCGATGGCCCCCAGCATCATGATATTCGACCAGTTCACCGCGCTCAGGTGATAGGTGTCGGCGCGGATGATCTGCTGGCGGTAGTCACGGGCATTCTGCTCATAGAGCTGGTGATAGACGAAGTGAGCCCGCTCGCGGTTGAGTGCCAGCTCCTTGCTGCCGGCGATGATGGCCTGATAGTTCTGATAGAGCCGATCTTCGGCCTGACGCATATGAGAGAGATGGCGATAAACACGGTTCACCAGCAGCCAGCCCACCACCATGGTGACGGTGACCCAGAGCGCGGTTACCCCGAGCAACGCAGGAGAGAGCCAGCCAAGATAGAGGGCAGAGCCCAGCGTGAGCACCAGCCCCTGCACCAGCTCCGGCAGGCGCACGAAGGCGATGGTGATCTGGCCGATATCGCTGGAGAGGGAGGCCAGCAGCGGCCCCTGACCAATCTGGCGGATGCGGGCGACATCGGTATCCAGCAGTTGCTTGAGCAGACGGCCGCGCAACCGGTAGACAAAATGGTGACCGAGGGTGGTCAGGGCCAGCTGAGATCCGAGTGTGATCACAAGCAGCAGCACTATCAGGCCGACCAGCTGGCCGAGGATCGGCAGCGGATCACCTATAGATTCGATAAGAGACTGATTGATAAAGGCAATGACGCCAATCCCGCTGACGGCACTGAGCAGACTGAGCAGGGTAATGGCGATAAAGGGCCAACGATATTGGCGATAAACCAGAGACAATAGTTCCATAACGGGCCGGTATTCCAGAGAGATCAGGACAACTGCGGGTGAAAAGAAGGGCGGGAACCCGGTTCCCGCCCGACTTCGATTACCAGCGGTAGTTGATGCTGCCCACTACGCTGCGCGGCTCGCCGTAGTAGCAGTAGTAGTCACAACTGGCCACGTAGGTTTCACCCAACAGGTTGTTGACGTTGAGCTGGGCACGCCAGTTCTTGGCAAAGTCATACCCGATCATCGCATCCCAGACGGTATGGGCCGGCACCTCGGCAGAGCCGTAGATGGGGGTGTAGTCCGCATTCACGGCGCCGATGCCGACGCTGGAACCGATATAACGCACGCCGGTACCCAGCTCCAGACCGGAGGCCACCCCTTGCTGCACCTTGTAGTTGCCCCAGAAGGAGGCGATGTGGCGCGGGATCAGACTGGCACGGCGATCGCCACTGCCGGTGTCATTGGTTTTGGCATCGGTGTAGGTATAAGCCGCGGTCAGACGCAGCGCATCGGTCGCCTGCACGCTCCCTTCCAGCTCAATCCCCTGAGAAGTCACTTCACCCGCCTGGGTCTGCTGGCCGGAACCGGTAGAGACCAGCGAGTTGGTCTGGGCCAGATCGAACAGCGCCAGATTGATGTAACCATCGAGGAAGGCTGGCGCATACTTCACGCCGGTCTCGTAGAGCTTGCCCTGGAGCGGCTTGTAGGAACTCTTGGTGTTGGGATCGATCCCCGGCAACACCTCGAACGACTCGGCATAGGCAAAGTAGGGAGAGAGACCGTTGTCGGCCAGATACATCAGGCTGCCCGAGAGGGAGAGCTCGTGATCGTACTGGCGCTGGTCCTTGCTGGTATTGGTGTTGTGGGTCTCCACATAGTCAAAACGACCACCGGCAGTCAGCAACCAGCGATCGTCCCAGCGGATCTGGTGCTGGGCATAGAGGCCGCTCTGGCCCTTGGTGCTCTTCTGGTGAGTGGCGGTCGACTCGTCAAAACCGGGGAAGCCGCTGTAATCCGGGTTCATGGTATTGATAGAGCCCATGCCGTAGTTGTCGGCCTCGACACCTTCATTGACATGGCGCTGCAGATCCACCCCCAGCAACAGGGTCTGCTCGGTGCTGTCGGTGTTCCAGTAGCCCACCATCTGGTTATCCATGGTGGCACTCTTGGTATTGCCATCCCGGTAGACCAGACCGCGGTAGGCGGTCGTGCCTTCATAGGTCGGGAAGATATAAGTCTGGCGCAGCAGCAGATCGTTGTAGTTGAAGCGGACGTTCTGCTTGAACTCCCAGCTCTGGTTGAGCTGGTGGGCCAGCTCGTAACCGGTGGAGATCTGGGTATTGCGGTTGCGATCGTAATCCGGCTGGCTCAGGTTGGTGGAGGGATCGATCTGGCCGCCCGAAGTGTTCAACGTGCCATAGACCGGGAAGAAGCCGTTGGTCGGGACTCCTTCGTCGTGCAGGAAACTGGCCAGCAGGGTCAGGCTGGTACGATCCGAAAGATCGAAGGTGACGCTCGGCGCCAGATAGACCCGATCGTTATAGGTGCCGGTGAGCACCCCATCACGCTCTTTATAGAGAGCAACCATCCGGTAGCGGCTGCTGTCGGAGAGCGAGTCAGAGACATCCACCCCGACCTGATGATGATCCCGGCTGCCAAGCTGCAGATCCACCTGCCCTTGCGGCGTGGCGGTCGGTCGTTTGCTAATGGCATTGATCACCCCGCCCGGAGGTGCCTCACCGTAAAGGATCGAGGCTGGCCCCTTCAGCACTTCCACACTCTCCAGACCGAACGGTTCCGGCGTCCAGACGTAATAGCCGGTGCCAAACAACCGGTTGCCATCCAGATAAGAGGCTGCATCGAAGCCACGCACCTTGAACCAGTCGGTGTTGTTGTCGGAACCATAGAGGCCGGTCAATACGCCGGAACGGTAGCGAATCGCTTCATCCAGCTGCAACACGGCGTGCTGATCCAGCTCCTCGCGATTAACCACGGAGACGGCGCGAGGGGTCTCGGCCATCGGCACTTCCACCTTCATGGCCGTACCGGTCACCACCATGGTTTCGCTGGCTTTGGGCAGCTCAGCAGTGGTTTGTTCGGCCATCAGCGGCAGGGAGACGAGCAAACCGGAGAGTGAAAGCACGCCGAAGGCGCCCTTCTTGCCGGGTCCTGTAGTGTATTTTTGCGCAATCATATTAAAGTCTCGTTTATCAATGAGTTATGTTGTTTTAATTGTTATTTTTGGTCGTTTTTAACGACATCACCCTGTTCCATGGGCGAATAAAGCAGCGCAATCCTACTACAGGAGCCGTGATCGAATCGATTCAATAATTGCTAATCATTTGCATCTGCATTGTTATCTAACTGCGTTATTGGCAGGATTTTACGGGGGATGGGAGTCATCAGGAGAACCATTCGCGGAGAAGAAAATGAAGAGGAGTATAAAGAAACAGAAAAAAGATCGGCGGGATGGATCCAACGGCATTATCTGACTGGATCCATTATCCCCAAGCTTTATCCATATTTATCCACACCCTTTGGCGGTAGAATCCGGCTTTCCGTTTCTTTGTCTGAAATCAGGATCCATTCCATGGCCAAACTCAATCTCGTCGTCGGCTCCATGCTGGGCGCCGCCGAATATGTCGCAGACCACGTCGCCAACCTGCTGGAACAGGCTGGCCACCAGACCCGGATCCACAACCCGGCCAAGCTGGCAGAGGTGCTGGATGATGCGGGATCCATCCTGCTGGTGGTCACCTCGACCCACGGTGCCGGTGATGTGCCCGACAACCTGCAACCCTTCGCCAAGGATCTTGCCGAGCAGCATCCGGATCTTAATTCATTGAAATATGGCGTGATCGCCCTTGGCGACAGCAGTTATGACACCTTTTGCCAGGGCGGCAAGACGCTGGATCGACTGTTGACCGAGTGCGGTGCCAGCCGGATCGGCGAGCGGCTCGACATCGATGTGACCCAACACGAGATCCCCGAAGATGCCGCAGAAGTGTGGATCCGCGACTGGATGACGATGATCGCCTGATCAGCGTGCGGGAGATCCTGAAAAAAAGCTTGATCTCCCCACTTATCCCCAGATCGACTATCCACCATGTTATTAACAGATTGATCCGGGGGAGTTGTTCTACAAGGTTACCCACAACGCCCAGGGGTAATGTGCATAACTACGGTGTAAAGCTCTGCAAAACCTATAGTTATCCATGTATTAGATCCAGACCGGCAGACCTCTGTGTATAAAAGCCCTGGTTATCCCCTCGTTCACCGGGCCAGGATCCAAGCTTTTCCACAAGCTAGGATCGTCCTTAAATTAATGATCTTTATGATCAAAAAGGGCTTATCAACAGAAAGGGCGGATCCTAATAAGAGATCCAGTAAAAGATCGATCTAAAGATCCTTAAGATCTAATTAGTGGATCCTCCCTTCATACTGAACGTTAAGTAGACGTTCCCCTCAGGACGCGAAACAGATAGAATGTTCCGCCCTTTAGCCCAGGCAAATAAAGATCTTCAGGCGTGCAGATCAAGGTGATCCCAATGCAATACCATGAACAATTTGATGTGATCGTCGTCGGTGGCGGTCATGCCGGAACCGAAGCAGCAACTGCGGCAGCCCGTATGGGCATGAACACCCTGTTGCTGACCCACAATATCGATACGCTGGGACACATGTCCTGTAATCCGGCGATCGGCGGGATCGGCAAGGGACACCTGGTCAGGGAAGTTGACGCACTCGGCGGGATCATGGCGCGTGCCATCGATCTTGGCGGGATCCAGTTCCGCACCCTCAACTCCTCCAAGGGCCCGGCGGTGCGAGCCACTCGTGCCCAGGCGGATCGCCTGCTCTACAAGGCCGTCGTTCGCCAGATGCTGGAGAACTACCCGAACCTGAAGATCTTCCAGCAGGCCTGTGACGATCTGATCATGGACGGGGATCGTGTTGCCGGTGTGGTCACCCAGAGCGGGATCCGCATCAGCGGCAAGACTGTGGTGCTGACGGTCGGTACCTTCCTGAACGGGTTGATCCACATCGGGATGGAAAACTACAAAGGCGGCCGCGCCGGGGATCCTCCCTCGATCGCCCTGGCCCAACGCCTGCGTGAACTGCCGCTGCGCATCGATCGTCTCAAGACCGGTACGCCGCCGCGCATCGATGCCCGCAGCGTCGATTTCTCTGTGATGCAGGCCCAGCATGGCGATGATCCGCGTCCGGTCTTCTCGTTTATCGGCGATGCCAGCCAGCATCCGCGTCAGGTGCCCTGCTACGTCACCCATACCAACGAGCGTACCCACGAGGTGATCCGCAATAACCTGGATCGCAGCCCCATGTACGCCGGGGTGATCGAGGGGATCGGCCCGCGCTACTGCCCGTCGATCGAAGACAAGATCACTCGTTTCGCCGACAAGACGGCGCACCAGATCTTCGTCGAGCCGGAAGGCCTGACCACCCACGAACTCTATCCGAACGGGATCTCCACCAGCCTGCCGTTTGACGTGCAGGTGCAGATCGTCCGTTCCGTGCGTGGCTTCGAGAACGCCCACATCACCCGCCCCGGCTATGCCATCGAATATGATTTCTTCGATCCGCGGGATCTCAAGGCCAACATGGAGAGCAAGTGCATTCCAAACCTGTTCTTCGCTGGCCAGATCAATGGCACGACCGGTTACGAAGAGGCGGCGGCACAAGGCCTGATGGCCGGTCTGAACGCCGCCCTGCGTGCTCAGGACAAGGATCCCTGGAACCCGCGTCGGGATCAGGCCTACATGGGCGTGATGATGGACGATCTCTCCACCCTGGGGACTCGCGAGCCTTACCGCATGTTCACCAGCCGCGCCGAATACCGCCTGCTGCTGCGGGAAGACAATGCCGATATCCGTCTGACCGCCATCGGTCGCGAACTGGGTCTGGTGGATGACGAGCGCTGGAGCAAATTCAACGCCAAGATGGAACAGGTCGAGCTGGAGCGTCAGCGCATGCGTTCAACCTGGATCCACCCGCAACACCCGTCACTGGAAGCGGTCAACGCCCTGGTCAACACCCCGCTGACCCGCGAACAGAGTCTGGAAGAGCTGCTGCGTCGCCCCGAGGTGACCTACGATGCGCTGATGGCCATCGAAGGGGTTGGCCCTTCCGTGACCGATCCTGCCGCGGCCGAACAGGTTGAGATCCAGATCAAGTACGCCGGTTACATCGAGCGTCAGCACGATGAAGTGGAAAAGCAGCTGCGCAACGAAAACACCCTGCTGCCGCTGGATCTGGACTATCGCGAGGTGAACGGCCTCTCCAACGAGGTGAAAGCCAAGCTGAACGATGCCAAGCCGCAGACCATTGGTCAGGCTTCCCGTATCTCCGGCATCACCCCGGCGGCCATCTCCATCCTGCTGGTTCACCTGAAAAAACACGGCCTGCTGCGTAAAACCGCCTGAGGAATCCCATGCTGGAAAGATTGAACGGCCTGCTCAAGCAGGCCGAAATTGTTATCACCGATACCCAAAAGAGCCAACTGGTGCAGTTGGTCGAGTTGCTGCACAAGTGGAACAAGGCTTACAATCTCACCTCGGTGCGAGATCCGGACGCCATGCTGGTCAAGCATATCCTCGATAGCCTGGTGGTAAGCCCCCACTTGCACGGTGAGCGCTTCATCGATGTGGGGACCGGTCCCGGCCTGCCGGGATTGCCGCTGGCGATCATCAATCCGGACAAGCAGTTCGTCCTGCTCGACAGTCTGGGCAAGCGGATCAACTTTATCCGTCAGGTGATCCAGGAGCTGGGTCTGACCAATGTGACGCCGGTCAAATCCCGGGTTGAAGAGTATCAACCCGAGGTGGGGTTTGATGGTGTACTGAGTCGGGCATTCGCCTCGCTGGAGGACATGCTGAGCTGGTGTCACCACCTGCCGTCAGAACAGGGCTGCTTCCTGGCGCTCAAGGGACAATATCCCGAGCAGGAGCTGGCCCAGTTGCCTGCCAATATCCGTCTGGTAGCCTGTCATGAGTTGCGGGTGCCGGAGCTGGAAGGCGAACGTCATCTGCTGGAATTCAAACATATCCAGCCCGAATAGGGTCGCAGTTTCATTTAGGGGATCGTGTGGGAAAAGTCATCGCCATAGCCAACCAGAAGGGTGGAGTGGGTAAAACTACCACCTGTGTGAATCTGGCCGCCTCCCTGGCTGCCACTCGGCGCAAGGTGCTGGTGATCGATCTGGATCCGCAGGGCAATGCCACCATGGGCAGCGGTGTCGACAAGTATGACGTCGAGCGCACCGCCTATGAGCTGCTGATCGAGGATGCCCCCATCAGCGAAGTGATCATCCCCGAAACTTCCGGGGGTTATCACCTGATCGCCGCCAACGCCGACGTGACCGCGGCCGAAATCCGTCTGATGGAGTTTTTCGCCCGCGAAATCCGCCTGCGCAATGCGCTGGCCTCGGTGCGGGACAAATACGACTACGTCTTCATCGACTGCCCGCCTTCTCTCAACATGCTGACCGTGAACGCCATGGCTGCCGCCGACTCCGTGCTGGTGCCCATGCAGTGCGAATATTACGCGCTGGAGGGGCTGACCGCCCTGGTCGACACCATCAGCAAGCTGGCCGCCGTGGTCAATCCGGAGCTCAAGATCGAAGGGGTGCTGCGCACCATGTTCGATCACCGCAACCGGCTGGCCAATGATGTGTCCGATCAGCTAAAACAGCACTTCGGCGACAAAGTCTACCGCACCATCATTCCCCGCAACGTTAGACTGGCGGAGGCCCCGAGTTTCGGTGCCCCGGCCATGCACTATGACAAATCATCGGTGGGCGCCAAGGCCTACCTGGCACTGGCTGGCGAAATGCTGCGCCGCCAGGAGCAGGAGCGTCAGGCGACCATCGCAGACCGAGAGAGCATATGACTCCGAAAAAACGTGGACTGGGCAAGGGGCTGGATGCCCTGCTCAGTACCAGCACGGCTGCCCGCCAGAAACAGGTGATGAGCGATCAACGTACCGAAGAGGCCATGGCCCCTACCAATCAGGGCGAGCTGCGCAAGCTGCCGGTGGAGTGGTTGCAGTCCGGCAAGTACCAGCCCCGCAAGGATATGTCCCAGGATGCACTGGAAGAGCTTGCCAACTCCATCCGCGCTCAGGGGGTGATCCAGCCCATCGTGGTACGCCCTCTCGGCGAGCAATCCTTCGAAATCATCGCCGGTGAACGGCGCTGGCGCGCCTCCCAGCTGGCCCGTCTCGAGGTGGTGCCCTGCATCGTCAAGGATGTGCCCGACGAGGCCGCCGTCGCCATCGCGCTGATTGAAAATATTCAGCGGGAAGACCTCAATGCCATCGAAGAGGCGGTCGCTTTACAAAGACTGCTGACCGAATTCGAACTCACCCACCAGCAGGTGGCCGAGGCGGTGGGCAAGTCCCGCACCACGGTGACCAACCTGCTGCGCCTCAACCAGCTCAACGACGACGTGAAGCGTTTCGTCGAGCATGGCGACCTCGACATGGGTCATGCCCGTGCCCTGCTGGCCCTGAGCGGCCAGGCCCAGTCCGAACTGGCCAAGCTGGTTGCCCAGAAGGGGCTGACCGTGCGCGATACCGAGAAGCTGGTGCAAAAAGCGCTCGAACCGGCAAAAGCCAGGGTCGAACCTGCCCGTGATCCGCAGATCGGTTACCTGGAGCGCCAACTGGCAGAAAAAATTGGCAATCAGGTGCAACTTCAGCCTGGCAAGCGGGATAGCGGGAAGTTAGTAATAAGTTACGAGAATTTGTCTGATTTGGACCGTATATTGGGCTATTTTGGCGTGTCGGAATCGTGATTTTTACGCTTTTTGTAGTAATAAAACATCCATTCCTTTTGATATGGCCATAACCTTGATTTGCCGCTGAAAGCCGCAAAAATTAAGGATTTTTGTCATATTGCAATAGCTGCCCTCAAGGGTATAATTTGACCGGCTTTAAGAGCTGTTAACATGGGGTCTTCGGATCCCGATTTTTTACAGTTCTGTAATGTTCAGGGGTAGGTTGGTGAAGCAGAAATTAGCCTTGGAAGGTTTGACACTGGCCTTGGTTATGCTCGTTTGTCAGCTCATCCTGATCCTGGCGATGAGTGCCGTCTGGTTTTACCTGACTGGTGCCAGCGCCGGTTATTCCGCCCTTTACGGAGGGGGGATGTACTGGGTTCCTCAAGCCTTGTTTACTGTCTGGGTGCTGCGCCGCAAGGTGACAACCGAGAGTGTGGGCCTGGTTTTGCGGGACTTTTATGGTGGGGCTGGGATTAAGCTCATGTCGACGGCAGGTCTGTTTGCCCTGTTGTTTGGTGCGGGAGTCGAGGTCGTTACCGTCTCGTTTTTCGCCACTTATATCCTCGCCCTCGTTGTACAGTGGATGGTTTCATTCACGCTTAACAACCACTATTAGGAAAACTCATGTCTGCAACCGGAGAAGTCCTGACTCCTCAGGGATATATCTCCCACCACCTGACCCACCTTCAAGTCGGGTCCGGGTTCTGGACGGTCAATATCGACTCAATGATATTTTCCGTCGTGCTAGGCGCCCTGTTTATCCTGTTGTTCCGCAAAGTAGCCGTTAACGCTACCAGCGGTGTGCCGGGTAAGCTGCAGTGCTTTGTGGAGATGCTGGTCGAGTTTGTGAATGGTAACGTCAAAGACATCTTTCACGGTCGCAACAAGGTCATCGCACCTTTGGGGTTGACCGTGTTTGTGTGGATCTTCCTGATGAACTTCATGGATCTGATCCCCGTTGACTTTATCCCTCACGCTGCACAATTGATGGGTATTCCCTATCTGCGTGTGGTTCCCTCTGCTGACGTTAACATCACCATGTCCATGGCTTTGGGCGTGTTCTTCTTGATCCTGTACTACAGCATCAAGGTCAAGGGTATCGGCGGGTTTGTGAAGGAGCTGACGCTTCAGCCTTTCAACCACCCGGCGGCCATCCCGGTTAACCTCATCCTGGAAACTGTTACGCTGATTTCCAAACCTGTTTCTCTGGGTCTTCGACTGTTCGGCAACATGTATGCTGGCGAACTGATCTTTATCCTGATTGCGGGTTTGTTACCCTGGTGGTCACAGTGGATCCTGTCCGTGCCTTGGGCAATTTTCCACATCCTGATCATCACTTTGCAGGCATTCATTTTCATGGTTCTGACCATCGTCTATCTGTCGATGGCGCAGGAAGACCATAATTAATGCAACTCAAATAATCCTTTTTATACAATCAATTACATCTAAATAACTGGAGATCCTCATGGAAAACTTGAACATGGACCTGCTGTACATCGCTGCTGCAATGATGATGGGTCTGGCTGCTATCGGCGCTTCCATCGGTATCGGTATCCTGGGTGGCAAGTTCCTGGAAGGTGCTGCTCGTCAACCGGATCTGATCCCTGTTCTGCGTACCCAGTTCTTCATCGTAATGGGTCTGGTGGATGCGATCCCGATGATCGCCGTTGGTCTGGGTCTGTATGTGATGTTTGCGGTTGCTGGCTAAGTCGTTACGACTCTCCAGGCATAACCCATTAACTAACTTAAGAGGACATCGGCTGTGAATATCAATGCCACCCTCCTCGGCCAAGCAATTGCTTTTTTCTTCTTCGTAGTGTTTTGCATGAAGTACGTATGGCCGCCGCTGATTGCTGCCATCGAAGCCCGTCAGAAAGCTATTGCTGACGGTCTCTCTTCTGCCGAACGTGCCAAGAAAGATCTGGATTTGGCCAAGGCCAACGCCACCGATCAGCTGAAAGAAGCCAAGCTGCAGGCTGCTGAAATCATTGAACAGGCTAACAAACGTAAAGCCCAGATCATTGATGAAGCTGCCGCTGGTGCCCAATCCGAGCGGGAAAAAATCCTGGCTCAGGGCCGTGCCGAGATCGAAGCTGAACGTCATCGTGCCAAAGAAGAACTGCGTAAGCAGGTTGCTGCTCTTGCCATTGCTGGTGCAGAGAAGATCCTGGCGCGTCAAATCGACCAGGCTGCCAACAGCGACATCGTCGACAAACTGGTAGCAGAACTGTAACGGGAACGGGGCTATGTCTGAACTGACTACAATCGCTCGCCCCTACGCCAAGGCTGCTTTCGAGTTTGCCGTTGAGCACAAGGCGGTTGACCAGTGGCTGGGTATGCTCGGTTTCGCTGCGCAAGTAGCGGAAAACGAGACCATGCACAACCTGGTAAACGGCTCTGTGGCTGCCGAAGAGCTGGCAAATCTATTTGTCGGTATCTGTGGTGAGCAACTCGACGAGCATGGCCAGAACCTGATCCGGGTGATGGCCGAGAATGGTCGCTTGGGTGTGCTGCCGGCGGTCGTTGCTGAATTTGTAGCGTTCAAAGCTGAACTGGATAAAGAGGTTCAGGCTGACGTGATTTCGGCGATCGAACTGACCGACCAGCAGAAAGCCAATATTCAGGCTTCTCTGGAACAACGTCTCGCGCGCAAAGTGAAGCTGAATTGCAGCATCGATGCGTCCTTGATGGCCGGGGTGCTCATCAAGGCCGGTGATCTGGTAATCGACGGCACAGTCCGCGGTAAGCTGGATCGCATGGCTGACGCGCTGCAATCTTGATTGGGGTATTAGAGCATGCAACTGAATTCCACTGAAATCGCCGAGCTGATCAAGCAGCGCATTGCGCAGTTTGATGTAAAAAGCGAAGCGCGTAACGAAGGTACTATCGTCTCTGTGAGCGACGGTATCATTCGTATTCACGGCCTGGCCGATGCCATGCAGGGTGAGATGATCGAGCTGCCGGGCAACCGCTACGCTCTGGCATTGAACCTGGAGCGTGACTCCGTCGGTGCAGTGATTATGGGTTCCTATGACGGTCTGTCAGAAGGAATGAAAGTAAAAGGTACTGGCCGTATTCTGGAAGTGCCGGTAGGTCGTGGTCTGTTGGGCCGGGTGCTGAACACCCTGGGTCAGCCGATCGACGGTAAAGGTCCGATCGACAACGACGGCTTCTCGCCGATCGAAGTGATCGCACCGGGCGTTATCGAGCGTAAGTCTGTTGACCAGCCGGTCCAGACCGGTCTGAAAGCCATCGATGCCATGATCCCTATCGGTCGTGGCCAGCGTGAGCTGATCATCGGTGACCGTCAGGTTGGTAAGACCGCCATCGCGATCGACACCATCATCAACCAGAAAGATTCCGGCATTAAGTGTGTTTACGTTGCGATTGGCCAGAAGGCCTCCACCATCGCCAACGTGGTGCGCAAGCTGGAAGAGCACGGTGCCTTGGCCAACACCATCGTGGTCGTCGCCTCTGCCTCCGAAGCGGCTGCCCTGCAGTACCTGGCTCCGTATGCCGGTTGCTCCATGGGTGAGTACTTCCGTGACCGCGGTGAAGACGCGCTGATCATCTATGATGACCTGTCCAAACAGGCCGTAGCTTATCGTCAGATCTCCCTGCTGCTGCGCCGTCCGCCAGGACGTGAAGCTTACCCGGGTGACGTTTTCTATCTGCACTCCCGTCTGCTGGAGCGTGCTGCTCGCGTTAACGCCGAGTACGTAGAGAAGTTCACCAATGGTGCCGTAAAAGGCCAGACCGGTTCTCTGACCGCGCTGCCAATCATCGAAACCCAGGCGGGTGACGTTTCTGCGTTCGTTCCGACCAACGTGATCTCCATCACCGATGGTCAGATCTTCCTGACTTCACAGCTGTTCAACTCCGGTATTCGTCCGGCGGTTGACCCGGGTATCTCCGTATCCCGTGTAGGTGGTGCTGCCCAGACCAAGATCGTCAAGAAGCTGTCCGGTGGTATCCGTACCGCACTGGCCCAGTATCGCGAACTGGCGGCATTCGCCCAGTTCTCTTCCGATCTGGACGATGCGACTCGCAAGCAGCTGGATCACGGTGTGAAAGTGACCGAGCTGATGAAGCAGAAGCAGTACTCTCCGCTGAGCGTGGCTCACCAGTCTCTGGTGCTGTTCGCCGCCGAGAAAGGCTATCTCTCCGATGTCGAGCTGAACAAGATCGTCGACTTCGAAGCCGCTCTGCTCTCTTACGCCAATACCCAGCATGCCGAGCTGATGGCTGAAATCAATGCCAAGGCCGACTACAACGACGCGATCGTTGGCAAGCTGACTGCGTTGCTGGATGACTTCAAGGCAACCCAGACCTGGTAAGCGTGTGTGGCAGCGCGAGCTGCCACCTGATGGAGAGTAAGAGATGGCCGGCGCAAAAGAGATACGTAACAAGATCGGGAGTGTGAAAAACACTCAGAAGATCACCGGCGCTATGGAAATGGTGGCAGCAAGCAAAATGCGCCGTGCGCAGGAACGCATGTCTGCCAGCCGTCCGTACGCTGAAACCATGCGCAAGGTGATCGGCCATATCGCTCAGGGGAACTTGGAATACAAGCACCCCTACCTCATCGAACGTGAGGTCAAGCGAGTGGGTTACATCGTCGTCTCCACCGACCGTGGCCTGTGTGGCGGTTTGAACATCAACCTGTTCAAGGCTGCCCTCAATGATATGAAGCAATGGAGCGCGAAAGGTGCCAAGGTTGACCTGGCACTGATCGGTAACAAGGCCTCCAACTTCTTTGAACGGCACGGCGCCAAGGTGAAAGCTCACGTCGCAGGACTGGGCGATAACCCGAGCGTCAATGACCTGATTGGTTCAGTCAAGGTCATGCTGAAGGCTTACGACAACGGTGAGATTGACAAGCTGTATCTGGTGTACAACAAGTTCGTCAACACCATGGTGCAGCAACCACGGGTCGATCAACTGCTGCCTTTGCCCGTAACTGAAGACAGCAAGCTCGCCAAGAAACACCACTGGGATTACCTCTATGAGCCGGATCCCAAGCAACTGCTGGATACCCTGCTGATTCGCTATGTCGAGTCCCAGGTGTACCAGGGGGTAGTGGAAAACTTGGCAAGTGAACAGGCAGCCCGAATGGTTGCCATGCAAGCCGCGACTGACAACGCCGGTAACCTGATTAACGATCTGCAACTGGTATACAACAAGGCCCGTCAGGCCAGTATTACCCAGGAGCTGACAGAGATCGTATCCGGTGCTGCTGCGGTGTAAGGCAAGGGTTATCAAAGGTTTAGAGGATTTGACATGAGTAACGGTTTCATCGTCCAAATCATCGGCGCTGTGGTGGACATCGAGTTCCCGCAGGATGCCGTGCCCCAGGTGTACGATGCACTGAAGGTCGTTAGCGAAGGTCAAGGCCAGGGTCTGGTGCTGGAAGTTCAGCAACAGATCGGTGGCGGCGTCGTTCGTTGCATCACCATGGGCTCCTCCGACGGTCTGCGTCGTGGGTTGGAAGTAGTGAATAGCGGTAAATCCATCCAGGTTCCGGTCGGTACTGCGACTCTGGGTCGGATCATGAACGTACTGGGCGAGCCAATCGACGAAAAAGGTCCGATCGGTGAAGAAGAGTGCTGGTCTATCCACCGCGCTGCCCCCAGCTACGAAGATCAGTCCAACAGCAACGATCTGCTGGAGACCGGCATCAAGGTTATCGACCTGGTATGCCCGTTCGCCAAGGGTGGTAAGGTTGGTCTGTTCGGTGGTGCCGGTGTAGGCAAAACCGTAAACATGATGGAGCTGATCCGTAACATCGCGATCGAACACAGTGGTTACTCTGTGTTCGCCGGTGTAGGTGAGCGTACCCGTGAGGGTAACGACTTCTACCACGAGATGATGGAGTCCAACGTACTGGACAAAGTATCTCTGGTTTACGGTCAGATGAACGAGCCGCCCGGAAACCGTCTGCGCGTAGCGCTGACCGGCCTGACCATGGCCGAGAAGTTCCGTGACGAAGGTCGTGACGTGCTGTTCTTCGTGGACAACATCTACCGTTACACCCTGGCCGGTACTGAAGTATCCGCACTGCTGGGCCGTATGCCTTCCGCAGTAGGTTACCAGCCGACTCTGGCCGAGGAGATGGGTGTTCTGCAAGAACGTATCACCTCCACCAAGACTGGTTCCATCACCTCCGTACAGGCCGTTTACGTGCCTGCGGATGACTTGACTGACCCGTCTCCGGCGACCACCTTCGCCCACCTGGATGCGACTGTCGTACTGTCCCGTCAAATCGCGGCACTGGGTATCTACCCGGCCGTTGACCCGCTGGACTCTACCTCTCGTCAGCTGGATCCGCTGGTGGTTGGCAAAGAGCACTACGAGACCGCTCGTGGCGTTCAGACCGTACTGCAGCGCTACAAAGAGCTGAAGGACATCATCGCCATCCTGGGTATGGATGAACTGTCAGAAGAAGACAAACTGACCGTAGCCCGTGCCCGTAAGATCGAGCGTTTCCTGTCCCAGCCGTTCTTCGTAGCAGAAGTGTTTACCGGTTCTCCGGGTAAATACGTGCCGCTGAAAGAGACCATTCGTGGTTTCCAGGGCATCCTGAAAGGCGAGTATGACGATCTGCCCGAGCAGGCGTTCTACATGGTTGGCGGTATCGACGAAGTCGTCGAGAAATCCAAGAAACTGTAAGCCTCGACAGGAGGGCCCATGGCAGAGATGATCTCCTTTCACCTGGATGTGGTGAGCGCCGAAGGAAAACTGTTTTCCGGTCGCGTGCAAACTGCTCAGGTATCAGGCTCCGAAGGTGAGTTGGGTCTCCGCCACGGTCATGCTCCGTTGCTGACTGCCATCAAGCCGGGCCTGGTCCGCTTGGTGAAGCAGAACGGAACTGAAGAGGTGCTGTACATCTCCGGCGGCATGCTGGAAGTACAACCTGAATCCGTGACCGTGCTGGCGGACACCGCGATTCGTGCTGACGACTTGGATGAGGCGAAAGCCCAGGAAGCCAAGCGGGCAGCCGAAGAGCGGATCCACAGCTCCCATGGTGATATCGACTACGCCCAGGCCGCTACCGAGCTGGCCAAGGCGATGGCTCAACTGCGAGTCATCGATATCGTCAAAAAGAATTACCGCTAATAACGGTGATGTAAAAAGCGACCTTCGGGTCGCTTTTTTTTTACCCGTTCGATAGACTCCGCCGAGTATTTCCACACAAGTTCAAGGTCGAAGTCATGTCTCTCAACGTCGTGATCCTGGCGGCGGGTAAAGGTACCCGCATGCGTTCCGTTCTGCCCAAGGTACTGCACCCAGTAGCCAACAAACCCATGGTTTCCCATGTGATCGATACCGCCCGTCAGGTCGGTGCCGAGCAGCTGCATCTGGTCTATGGCCACGGTGCCGAGCTGCTGAAAGAGCGGATCGTCGCCGCCGATGTGAACTGGGTGCTGCAGGCGCAGCAGCTGGGGACCGGTCATGCGGTCGCCCAGGCCATCCCGTTCTGGCAGGATGAAGACGACGTGCTGGTGCTGTACGGCGATACCCCGCTGATCCAGCCAGAGACCCTGCAACGACTGCTGGCTGCCAAGGCAAGCGATGGCATGGCACTGCTGACCGTGGTGCTGGACAACCCCACCGGCTATGGCCGCATCGTCCGTGAAAATGGTCAGGTGGTCGGTATCGTCGAGCAGAAAGATGCCAACGCCGAGCAGCTGACCATTCGTGAAGTGAACACCGGCGTGCTGGTGGCCAACGGCGGTCAGCTGCGCAGCTGGCTGTCGCGTCTGGACAACAAGAATGCCCAAGGCGAGTTCTATCTGACCGACGTGATCGCCATGGCGCAC
The DNA here is from genome assembly GCF_016026615.1 of Aeromonas allosaccharophila. Classification (NCBI taxonomy): domain Bacteria; kingdom Pseudomonadati; phylum Pseudomonadota; class Gammaproteobacteria; order Aeromonadales; family Aeromonadaceae; genus Aeromonas; species Aeromonas allosaccharophila. The sequence continues at coordinate 3,499,376 of NZ_CP065745.1, forward strand.
GGCGATGGCTGCCCGATCGCGGCGGTCCATCCGGAGCGTGCCGCCGAGGTGGAAGGGGCCAACAACCGGGTCCAGCTGGCTGCCCTTGAGCGCAGCTACCAGCAGATGCAGGCCGAGAAGCTGATGATCGCCGGTGCTACCCTGATCGACCCGGCCCGCTTCGATCTGCGCGGAACCCTCGAGATCGGTGAAGAGGTGGTGATCGACGTCAACGTCATCATCGAAGGCAAGGTAACCCTCGGCAACCACGTCCGTATTGGTGCCGGTGCCGTGCTGAAGGATTGCGTCATTGGCGATCACACCGAAGTGAAGCCCTACTCCATCGTTGAAGGGGCTCAGGTGGCGGATCAGTGTTCGGTCGGCCCGTTTGCCCGTCTGCGCCCGGGCGCGGTGCTGGAGCAGGATGCCCACGTCGGCAACTTCGTCGAGATGAAGAAGGCCCGTCTGGGGGTTGGCTCCAAGTGTGGTCACCTCACCTATCTGGGAGATGCCGAGGTGGGTGCCAAGGTGAATATCGGTGCCGGTACCATCACCTGCAACTACGACGGCGTGAACAAGTTCCAGACCATCATCGAGGATGATGTGTTTGTCGGTTCCGATACCCAGCTGGTGGCGCCGGTGCGTATCGGCAAGGGCGCGACTCTGGGGGCGGGTTCCACCATCACCAAGGATGTGGCCGAGAACGAGCTGGTGATCACCCGGGTGCCCCAGCGTCACATCAAGAACTGGGCTCGCCCGGTCAAGAAGAAGTGATGCCCGATCAATAAAATAGAACCGGCGCCTGATGGCGCCGGTTTTTTTTGGACTTATCACTGATGGTTGGCGTCACCGGTCGATGACTGGGGAGCCGCCCATGTGGTGGTGGGGGCGCTGTAGTCCATCACCTGATACCAGTCCAGCTTGCGGGTCAGCAGCATGATCAGCGCCAGGGTGGCGAACAGCAGCAGGGCGCCGAGCAGCAGGGCGATCTCTTCGGCCTGCAACAGGCTGTAGAGGATGGCATAGACCAGCCCGAGCAGTGCCGCGAAGCCGATCCCCTGTTTCGGGCCGCCCAGCACATGGCTGAGGTAGAAGCCGTTGAGCAGCACGCTGGCCAGCGCGGCCACCAGATAAGCCCAGCCAAAACCGAGGTGTTCGGTCAGCGCCAGCAGAACCAGATAGAAGATGGCCAGCCCCATGCCCACCAGCGCGTACTGGATCGGGTGGACCCGCAGCCCCTTGAGCAGCTCGAACATGAAGAAGCTGATAAAGGTGAGGCCGATAAACAGCAGGGCATATTTGGCCGCCCGCTCGTTGAGCTGATAGTGATCCACCGGCTGCACCAGACTGACGCTGAAGCTGGAGAGATTGCTATCGCCCCCGTTCATCATCCGGTTGAAGCGGGTCTCCATGTCGCTGGCAAACCAGCTGGTTTGCCAGTTGGCCTCAAACCCTTGCGGGCTCAGGGTGCGACTGCCCGGCAGAAAGTCGCCGATAAAGTTGGGATGGGGCCAGTTGCCCGCCAGCAGCAGGGTGCTCTCCTTGCCCAGCGGCACTATGTCGAGGGCATTCATCCCCTGCAGATTCAGCTCCAGATGAAAGGTGCCATCCTGCTGCGGCAGGCTGTCGAGCGGGGCATGGATACCCGCCAGCGCGTCACCGAGGCGGGCGCCGGGGGCAAACGGGATCCGCTGGGTGCCGAGTTGCAGTTCGGGGACGCTGTTGATACCGCGGGCATCGGAGAGCACCAGACTCAGGTAGGGTTTGCCCGCCACCAGCTCGGCCGCTTCATCAAGCGGTGGGGTCGCGTTATCCAGCAGATTCTGTCGGGTAGGCAAGCGGCCGGAGAGGGTGAGCCGGGTCTGATAGACCTGCGCCTGATAGATGCCCAGCTTGCGCGGGGTGACCTCCATGTTGGCCTTGATATCCAGCTGCTCCGGCAGCAGGTAGCGGTAGACCTGCTCTTGACGGACGAAGCGCTTGCCCTCCTGTTCGACCGTCATCGAGCGGGTATAAGGCTGCACCAGGATGGGTCCCATCAGTCGCTGCGGGCCGCTGCTGCTGGCCATGATGCTGTGAATGGCCTGACTGCGGTAAGCCTGACGCTCCCGGTTCAGCTCCATGATGGATTGCACCGGTACCATCAACAGCAAGCTGAGCAACAGCAGCAGAAAGATCTTGTGGGTGAATATCTGTTTGACCATGACACGTCTCCTTGTTGGATGGAGCGAGTCTGTCAGTCCGGCGTGAAGTGGTGATGGGCTTGTGTGAAGTTGCGGTGAACTGTTGAAAAACGGCGCTATCAGGCGCCGTGGGATTGTTCAGGGGCGAGAGCGCACCAGTCGGGCGGCTTGCGCGAAGCGATCGGTATGGCCATCGATCACTCCGTGTATAAAGTCGATGTAGTAGACCAGTTCCGGCATCTCCTCGATGGTGCTGGATGTCCAGTAGGGAGCGGCATTTTCCCCGTTGTCATGGATGTCCGGAAAGAAATTGGGATCTGTCATCGGTGCCCGGCAATCTTCGTCGAGCAGGGTGAAGAGCTCCTCTATGGTGGGGAGTCGCCACCCCTCGCCAAGGCGGGCAGCTTCATCCTTGGCTTCAAGCAGCGTCAGCAGGGCCGGTGTGCCCACGCACCCTTTCCCCTCCTGCCACTGGCTGCCAAGGCTGCACGCCTGCCACTCCAGCTGATTGAGCCGATCATGGATGATTCCCCCCTGCCGCGTCAGGCGGTCGGAGAGGTCGCAGGCGGCCAGCGCCATGCTGGCCGGAAGCCAGAGCAGCCACAGGAATAATTTCATTTTTGTCTCTTGTGCGGATGGCTGTCAGCCCGGTGTTGGCGGGCTGACCCTGATGATCGGAGCGGGCTGCGAAGCTTTGGCCTCGAGCCCTGTCGTCAGGTTATGTGGGGATCAGAGCTTCTTGAGTTGCGCGGGCAGGGCGGCCAGCACCTCTTCTTTCGCCTTGAGGGAGGCGAACTGCTTGCCGGGCTTTTGCACCACGGTATGGACGAAGATCAGCAGCTTGCCCGGTTTGCTGGCCCAGCCGACGAACCAGCCAATCTGCTGATCGCGGTTGAGACTGCCATCCAGCTTCTTCGGGTAGCCCATGCCGGTCTTGCCGTGGATCTGCCAGCCATCGATCTCGCTCACCTTGAGGATATTGGCGGTGTACTGCAGGGTCTGCGCCGAGACCGGCAGCTTGCCGCTCACCATCTTGCCGAGGAAGCGGGCCTGCTCCTCCGGGCTGATGGCAAGGCTGGAGCTAAGCCAGGCCTGGGTCAGGCCGTCATGCTTGCCCGGATTGCCGGATAGATCCCGGTTGCCGTAGTCGAAGCGGTCGACGTATTGCTGGAAGCGTTCCATCCCCAGCCATTCGGTGATCTGCTGGGAGAACCAGACCACCGAGTAGGTTTCCCAGCGGCGCGGCGTGGTGGTTTCGCGCCAGGCGGGCAGCCAGTCGTCGTAACCCGGTTTGAAGGGCAGCGCCGGATGCTCTTCATCCACCAGAAAACCGCTGTCGTAACCCATCAGCGCCAGCGGGATCTTGAAGGTAGACGCTGGCGGCAGCTGGCTGGAGCAGTCCCCTTCGCTGGAGAGGGTCTGGCCGTTGCCGTCAGCATAGAGAAAACAGCCGCTGGCGGCGGAGGCGGGCAGAGCGGCGAGTAGACCGGCAGCCAGCAGGCTGGAGAGAAGCAGGCGGGACATAGCATTTCCTTGAGCAAATGGATGAGGCTAATCAATAAGATAAGGCGGCAGTTTAACGCCGCTTTGTGTGGTGAATGTGAAGTTGTGGGGAGGTGACTAGGCGAACGGCAGCCAGAGTTCCGCCAGCGCGCCACCTTCCGGCCGGTTGCTCAGGGTCAGGCGACCGCCATGCTGGTGGGCAACCTCATGGGCGAAACTGAGCCCCAGACCGCTGCTCTTGCCCTTGTCGGGGCGCGGCAGTGAGTAGAAGCGCTCGAAGATCCGTGGCAGGGCGTAGTCGGGAATGCCGGGACCGCTGTCGCAAACCCGGAAGCAGTAACCCTCCTCCTGCTGGCTGCCGCTCAGGGTGACTTGCCCGTTGGCGGGAGAGAAGTCGATGGCGTTATCCAGCAGGTTGCCGATGGCCTGCTCCACCAGCAGCGGATCCCACTTCTGTTTTGGCGCACTGGCCAGCTCGGCCACCAACTCGACCTGACGGCGCAGGGCGATAATCTGGCGAGCATCGAGGGTGCGCTTGCCCAGTTTTGCCGGTTCCACCGACTGGCGATCCAGCCCCTGCCCCGACTCCAGTCGTGCCAGTTGCAGCATTCGCTCGATCAGCTGCTGCATGCGGGCGGTTTCCAGATTGATGTTGCCGATAAAGCGTTTGGCGACTTCGGGGGGCGGCGTTTCGGCCAGAATCTCCCCTGCCCCGCGAATGGCGGCCAGCGGGCTCTTCAGCTCGTGGGTCAGGCTGTGGACGTAGTCCTCGATGTAGCGCTTGCCATCGAGCTGGTGGCGCATGGTCTCCAGCGAGCGGCCGAGCCGATCCAGTTCGACGGTGTGCAGCCGTGGCAGCGGTGCCGCCTCCCCCTTGCTGACCGAGTCGGCGTAGTGCACCAGCTTGCCGATGGCGCGGTTGAGCCACCACACCAGCAGGCTGCCGATCAGCAGCGAGATGAGCAGCATCTGGCCACCAGCCCGCAGCAGCTCCTGCTCCCCGCGTTCGATGGCGGGCATCAGGGTGCGATTCGGTTTGGCGACGGTGAGGGAGCCGATGATCTCGGCTCCTTCCCGCAGCGGGGCCGCCACATACATGGTCGAGCTGGCGGCATCGTCGGGATCGGTGCGGGTGCTGCGGGCGCCATATTGGCCGCGCAGGGTACGGTAGACATCGTTCCAGCGCGAATAGTCCTTGCCCAGATCCGTGCCGTCGGAGTCGTAAATCACCATACCCTGCCGGTCAGTGACATAGATGCGGTACTCCGCCTGCTGCTTCAGGTGGCCGTCGATCATCGCATTGATGGGATTCTGGTTGAGGCGGGCGAAGGCGCTGGCCAACCGCCCGTTCATCATATTGCCCTCTTGCAGATCATCGAGGGCCAGCGGCGCCAGCAGCTGGGTCATGTCGACAAGAGTATCCTCGGTGGCGCTGCGCACCCCCGGTTTGATCTCCTCGACGAAGATCTCCAGCACGAACCAGGCGGCCAGCGCGAAGATCAGCAGCAGGCCACACAGCAGTTGCAGCCCGAGTCTCATGCCAGCTCCAGGCTGTAGCCAAGCCCGCGATGGGTGAGGATCAGGTTGGCCTCGGGATCATGCTCGCGCAGCTTGGCGCGGATGGTCTTGATATGGGTATCGACGGTGCGATCCAGACTCTCTTCTGCATCCTGCCACACCAGATCCATCAGCTGCTGGCGGGAGTAGACCCGCCCCGGTGCCTGCATCAGGGTCTTGAGCAGCAGATATTCGTAACGGGTGAGGGCCAGTGGCTGGCCGCGAAAATGGATGCGGGCCCGCTCCTCATCCAGCACCAGCAGGGCGCTGGGTTGGGGGGCGACAGGCTGGCTGCGGCGCAGGATGACCCGCACCCGGGCACACACCTCCCGTGGCGAGAAGGGCTTGGCCACATAGTCGTCGGCCCCTATCTCCAGCCCGATCAGCCGGTCTATCTCCTCGCTGCGAGCGGTGAGGAACATCAGGGGAATATCGGTCAGCGCCCTCACCTGCTTGCAGAGTTCGAAGCCGCTGATGTCGGGCAGCCCCACATCGAGGATCAGGAAGTCGGGTCGCGTCTGTTCCAGTCGTGTCAGTAACTGCTGGCCCAACATGAACCACTCCACCTCGAACCCGTCGGTCTGCAGGGCGTAAATCAGGGTATCGGCGATGCTGGCCTCATCCTCCACCAGCCAGATGACTCTCTTTTGCATGGCATCCTCGTCGCAAATTGGCCCCCCATTCTGGCATCGAACCAAATCGGATCCTATTTGCTGTTTTATTTTTCCGAAAAAGAGGCTAACATTTCGATGTTCTTTCGAATCGAAACTTAAAAATGACTAAACGTAATACTCAACAACGCCGCCACACCATAGTTACCCTGGTACAAGAGCAGGGTGAAGTGAGTGTCGACGCCCTCGCCAAACACTTTTCTACCTCCGAAGTGACCATCCGTAAAGATCTGGCGGTACTGGAGACCGGCGGTCTGCTGCTGCGCCGTTACGGTGGCGCCGTCCCCTTGCCGAGCGAGATGGTGGTCGAGGCCAATCCTGAACAAGTTTCGAACCGAAAGTTAGCCATTGCCCGCGCGGCGGCCGAGCGACTGCGTGATCACAACCGCGTCATCATCGACAGCGGCAGTACCACCAGCGCCATGATCCCCATGCTGGGCAACAAGCGCGGCCTCATCGTGATGACCAACTCCCTCAATGTGGCCGGTGCCCTGCGCGAGCTGGAAAATGAGCCTACCCTGTTAATGACCGGTGGCACTTGGGACCCTCACTCCGAATCCTTTCAGGGGCAGGTGGCGGAACAGGTGCTGCGCTCCTACGACTTCGACCAGCTCTTTATCGGTGCCGACGGCATCGACCCGGAGCGTGGCACCACCACCTTCAACGAGCTGGTGGGCTTGTCGCGGGTGATGGCCGAGGTATCGCGGGAGGTCATTGTGATGGTCGAATCGGAAAAGATCGGCCGCAAGATCCCCAATCTCGAACTTCCCTGGTCGAGCATCCATACCCTGGTGACCGACGAGGGGCTGGCCAGCGAGGCCAGAGAACAGATTCAAGCCCAGGGGGTGACGCTTATCTGCGCCCCGGTCACTTGCTGACATCGAGCTCTGAACCATCCAACTGACTTTACGATTTGCATCTCAAGGAGAAGTGTATGTGTGGCATCGTCGGGGCTGTTGCCCAACGTGATGTGGCTGAAATTCTGGTAGAGGGCCTGCGCCGTCTGGAGTACCGCGGTTATGACTCCGCCGGTGTGGCCGTGTTCAGCGCCAACCAGCCGCTGCAGCGGGTTCGCCGTCTGGGCAAGGTGGCCGAGCTGGCCAAGGCGCTCGACGAGCAGTCCGTCCATGGCGGTACCGGCATCGCTCATACCCGCTGGGCCACCCACGGCGAGCCGTCCGAGCGCAACGCCCACCCCCACGTCTCCGAGCATATCGTGATGGTGCACAACGGCATCATCGAGAACCACGAAGAGCTGCGGGAAGAGTTGAAGGCGCTGGGCTATGTGTTCAGCTCTGATACCGATACCGAGGTGATTGCCCATCTGGTCCATCACGAGCTGAAGAGCGCCCCCAGCCTGCTGGTCGCCATGCAGATTGCGGTGAAGCAGCTGCGCGGTGCCTACGGTACCGTGGTGATGGACAGCCGCGACGACAGCCGCGTGGTGGTTGCCCGCTCCGGTTCGCCGCTGGTGATCGGCCGTGGTATCGGCGAGAACTTCATCGCCTCCGATCAGATGGCGCTGCTGCCGGTGACCCGCCGTTTCATCTTCCTGGAAGAGGGTGATGTGGCTGAGGTGACCCGCCGCGACGTACACATCTTCGATACCAACGGCAACGCCGTGATGCGCGAGGAGCAGGAGTCCGAACTCTCCCATGATGCCGGTGACAAGGGCGAATACCGCCACTACATGCTCAAAGAGATCTACGAGCAGCCCAAAGCCATCACCAATACCCTGGAAGGGCGTCTGGGCAGCGATCACGTGGTGGTCGAATCGTTCGGCAACGGCGCACGCGCCATCTTCGACAAGGTCGAGCACGTGCAGATCGTCGCCTGTGGCACCTCCTACAACTCCGGCATGGTGGCCCGCTACTGGTTCGAAGAGATCGCTGGCGTCTCCTGCGATGTGGAGATCGCCTCCGAGTTCCGCTATCGCAAATCGGTGGTGCGCCCCAACAGCCTGCTGGTGACCCTCTCCCAGAGTGGCGAGACCGCCGATACCCTGGCGGCGCTGCGTCTGGCCAAGGAGTCCGGCTACATGAGCTCGCTGGCTATCTGCAACGTGCCGGGCTCCTCGCTGGTCCGTGAATCGGATCTGGCCTTTATGACCCGCGCGGGGGCAGAAATTGGGGTTGCCTCTACCAAGGCGTTCACCACCCAGCTGGCTGGCCTGCTGATGCTGGTGGCCTCTGTCGGTCACTGCCGTGGCAACCTGAGCGCGGCTGCCGAGGCCGAGCTGGTCAAGGCGCTGCAAGCCCTGCCGCTGCGCATAAAAGAGAGCTTGGCGCTGGCCAAGGATATCGAAACCCTGGCCGAAGAGTTTGCCGACAAGCACCACAGCCTGTTCCTCGGCCGTGGCAGCCAGTACCCCATCGCCATGGAAGGGGCGCTCAAGCTCAAGGAGATCTCCTACATCCACGCAGAAGCCTATGCCGCTGGTGAACTGAAGCACGGCCCGTTGGCGCTGATCGATGCCGAGATGCCCATCATTGTGGTGGCACCGAACAACGATCTGCTGGAGAAGCTCAAGTCCAACGTGGAAGAGGTGCGCGCCCGTGGCGGTATCCTTTACGTGTTCGCCGATGCCGATACCGGCTTCAAGAGCGACGAGACCATGCGAGTCATGAACCTCAACCATGTGGAAGAGGTGATCGCTCCCATCGTCTATACCGTGCCGCTGCAGCTGCTCTCCTATCACGTTGCCCTGATCAAGGGCACCGACGTGGACCAGCCGCGCAACCTGGCAAAATCGGTGACCGTTGAGTAAGCCACTCTCTGATAAGTCACTTTCTGACATGAAAAAGAGCCGCAATTGCGGCTCTTTTTGTTTCGGCTGAGGGGTTACGACAGTCGCAGATTGGTGATGGTCACCTCGTCGAGGGAGGGCACTATGATGCCGCTGGTGATCCCCTTGGCAATGGCCTGACTGCGGTTCTTCGAGTCGGTCTTGTTGGTCACCTGGGTCAGGTGAAAGTTGACCGTCCGCTCACTGATTCCGAGGATGGTGGCGATCTCCCAGGAGGTCTTGCCCTCGCTGGCCCAGAACAGGCACTCCTTCTCCCGATCCGACAGTTCGGTCAGGTATTTCATCATATCCGGTCTGCTTTTGATCAGTTGCAGTGCGGAGTTGAAGATGTAGCTGGCGCAGAACGACAGCAGCGGGACATTTTCAAACATCAGGTCGGAGTTGGATTTCTCCTTGGTGATGAATGACAGGATGCCGTGCTCTCCCTGCGGGGTGTGCAGCGGAAAGGAGACGCCATTGCGTACCCCGAAATCGGCCGCCAGGTTCATCACGTCGCGGCTGGCGCTGGGCAGCCAGGGCGAGTCGCAATCGAGCTTGTTCCAGAAGATCGGCTGGGTCTGTTTCAGCCCCAGATAGACCACCGGATCCTGGGTCAGATACTGGTTTTCGCTATAGGCGTCAAACCAGGTGGTCGGACAGTTGTTGAACAGTGCCACGTGGGATTTTTGCATGCTGATGGGGAAAATAATCAGCAGCCGAAAGTAATCAAAGCCCATTTGATGACTGAAGCGCTCCAGCAGTTGCTGGATATCGCTGGTTTTTGTTGCCTTGGTGAACTGGTCGATATGTTCCCAGATCGCATCGTTGAGCATTACTTTCTCCTTTTTCGATCTCTATCACACTGATCGAAAAGATTTTTTCTCGTTATTTATATTTGTGCGGTGGCTATTGGCGCCACTTATTCCGTGCGTGCTTAAAAATTATCCTGTTTTTGTGCATAAAGGCCAAGGAAATCCTCTCGTTGCCAGTCTGCGCTGCATTTGAGATAATGATAATAGTTATCATTAATAAGATGTATTTCAATGAACAAGTTATGGGGTGTGGCCCTGCTGCCACTGTCAGTCCACTTTGCTGCCATCGGGGATGAGCTGGTTGCTCCCGCCCTCAAGAACAGCATAGCTGCCGGGAAAGCCTCCCAGCAGCGGGTGGAAAAAGCCGCCGATGCCGCCGTTGCCGCACGGCTGGAGCTGCAAAATGCCCAGCTGCAGCTGCGCGATCTCGAAGCCTACAACCGTTACATGCAATCTCTGGTGGCCGATCAGCAAAATGAGCTGGGCAAGCTGAGCCAGCAGCTGGAAGCGGTGCAAGAGACCCGTCAGGGCTTGATCCCGCTGATGCTGCAGATGCAGGCAGATCTGGAACAGCTGGTGCAAAACGATATCCCGCAGCGCAAGGAAGATCGGCTGGCGCGGGTTGAACAGTTGAAAGCGACGCTGGCCCGTGCCGACGTGAGCGAGGCGGAGAAATTCCGTCAGTTGCTGCAGGCCTATCAGATTGAAGCCGAATATGGCAGTCGGATGGATAGCTATTCTGCCGAGCTGGAGCTGGATGGTGCACCGCGTCGGGTTGATGTGCTGGCGCTGGGTCGGGTCTCCCTGCTGGCGATGACTGCCGATCGCAGTCAGGCATGGCGCTGGTCTGCCGAGGCGAAGCAGTGGCAAGCCCTCGACAGCCAGTGGCTCTCCCCCATCGCCGAGGCGATGGATGTGGCCGCCGACAAGAAAGTTCCCCAGTTGCTCAATGTCCCCCTCTCTGTCAGCCGTAGTCAGGAGGCCCAATCATGAGAGTCACCATGAAGTGGTTCCCCCTCCTTATTGCCCTCTCCTGCGGTGCCAACGTCGCTGTCGCCGATGAGTGGCAGCAGCAGGAACAGGCTCGTGAACAGCAGGCTCAGCAAGATCTGGCGACCGTTGCCAAGGAGCTCGGCACTGCCCGCGCCAGACTGGCCGAGGCCCAGCGCCTGAGCAAGGAGCTGGCCAGCCAGTTCGCCAGCAACGAGAAGCAACTGGTCGAACTCAACGCCCAGTGGGAGCAAGCCTCCGGCGACATGAACGAGATCTTCGCGGTTACCCGTCAGGGCGCCAGCGATGCAGTCAAGCTGCTGAGCGAATCCGCCGTCGAGGGCCAGTACCCGGAGCGTCTCGCTCCGCTGAAGGCCATGGCACAGGATAAACAGGTGCCGGATCGCGCCGCCCTCGCCCTGCTGCCCGCCACTCTGCTGCAGGAGATCCGCGAATCTGGCCGGATTGCCCAATTTAACGGCAAGGTGCTCGATGCCCAGGGGGCTGCCAGCGAGCAGTCGCTGACCCGGGTTGGCAGCTTTGCCCTGCTGGGGAGCGACGGCTTCCTGCAACCGACCGCCGAAGGCTTGAGCCCGGTGCTGGGGCTGCCCGGTAGCGTGCTCTCTGCCGTTGCAACTTATCAGGGTCAGGAAGGGGAAGCGCTGCCGCTGGATCCTTCTCATGGCACTCTGCTGGCGATGCTGGCGCAGGCGCCCACCTTCTGGCAGCAGGTACAACAAGGTGGTCAGGTTGGCGCCATTATCGTGCTGCTGGCCGCCATCGGTTTGGGAATTGCGGCGGTACGGCTGTGGAGCCTCTCTCGTGAACTGGGTCGTGTGCGTCGCCAGCTCAAGAGCGGCGAGTACCATGCCGACAATGCCCTCGGTCGGGTGCTGACGGTGGCGGACAAACACCCCGAGCTGAGCATGGAGACCCTCGAACTGCGTCTTGATGAGGCAATCCTGCAGGAGACTCCTCGTATGGAGCGCGGCATCGGCATGGTCAAGGTAATCGCGGCCATCGCCCCCATGCTGGGTCTGCTCGGTACTGTGACCGGGATGATCGGCACCTTCCAGGCCATCACCCAGTTTGGTACCGGCGATCCCAAGATCATGGCGGGCGGCATCTCCATGGCGCTGGTCACCACAGTACAGGGTCTGGTTGCGGCCATTCCGCTGATCCTGGCCCACAGCCTGCTGCAGTCCCGCTTCACCGAGCTTTCCAATGTGCTGGAGCAGCAGGTGGCCGGCATTCTGGCCGAGCGCGCCGAGAGCAATAACGGCGGGATGGAGCGAGCAGCATGATGCTCGACATCTGGCAACAGCTGCAGAGCTTTATGGGCCGTGGCGGCCCGGTGCTCTGGGTCATTCTGGCCATGCTGGTGCTGATGTGGATTTTGATGATCGAGCGGCTGCTCTACCTCAATCTGGGTTTCGGCCCGTTGCAGCAACAGTTGCTCGGCCGCTGGCAGGCGCGCAGCGAGCGCCACAGCTGGCACGCCCGGGCTATCCGCAGCCGCTGGCTGGCGCAAGCCGAGCTGGAACTGAACCGTCATCTGATCTTCATCCGCACCCTGGTGGTGCTCTGCCCCATGCTGGGGTTGCTGGGCACTGTGACCGGCATGATCGGCGTATTCGATGCGTTGGCCGCGGCCAACCGCTTTAACCCGGAGAGCATGGCGGGCGGGATCTCCCGCGCCACCATCCCCACCATGGCTGGCATGGTGGTGGCGCTCTCCGGCGTGTTGTTACTCAGTCGGCTCGAGAGTCAGGCCAAGCGTGCGCTGGCCAAGACCCGGGACGGCCTGCGAGAAGAGAAGGTAATGCAATGAGACGGCAATCCAAACGCCAGCGTGACGAAGTGCAGATCGACATGACCCCCATGCTGGATATCGTGTTCATCATGCTGATCTTCTTTATTGTCACCACCTCCTTCGTGCGCGAAGCCGGGCTCGAGGTACACAGACCCCAGGCCAGTCAGGCCAAGGCGCAGAAATCCTCCAGCATCATGCTGGCGATCGGGGCCCAGGGTCAGATCTTCCTCGACCGCAAGCAGATCGATGTGGAGCGGGTACAGGCCACCATCGCCCGCCTGTTGGCGGAGCAGCCCGATGCCAGTCTGGTGATCCAGGCCGACGAGCGGGTGCCCCACGGCAAGGTCGTGCGGGTGATGGATGAGGCCAAGGCGGCTGGTATCGCCAATATCGCCGTGGCGGTGGCGCCGAAATGAAATACAAGTTGATGAGCCTGGGGCTGGGGATTGCCCTCAGTTTGGGCATCCTGCTGTTTATGGCCACGCTGGTTGAGCCGCCCCGAGGCGAGAAGGTGGCGAGTGAACAGAAGCCCATCGTCATCAATATGCAGAACGAGGTGACCGAGGTGCAGGTGCGGGAGCGTCCAGTGCCGCAGGAGCCCGAACCTCTGCCAGAGCCTCCCGCCGCATTGGCCTCGACACCGCTGCCGATGCCCGCAGCGGCCCCCTTGGCGGCCGTTGAGCCGAGTCTGGACCTGGTTTCCAGCCTCAGCGCGGTACAGGTCTATGCCCCCGGTGTGGCGACCAGTACCGCGCCGGTATTGAGTGGCAACTACCACGGCCAGCAGCAGGGTACAGGCATCGGCGTCGGTGACATGCTGATGCCGTTGCAA
>NZ_CP065745.1:3517500-3587500 GCF_016026615.1 Aeromonas allosaccharophila
AAGCGTAATAGCTCACTAGTCGAGTCGGCCTGCGCGGAAGATGTAACGGGGCTCAAACCAGGCACCGAAGCCGCGGATTCATACTTATGTATGAGTGGTAGGGGAGCGTTCTGTAAGTCTGCGAAGGTGTATCGAGAGGTATGCTGGAGATATCAGAAGTGCGAATGCTGACGTAAGTAACGATAAAGGGGGTGAAAAGCCTCCTCGCCGGAAGACCAAGGGTTCCTGTCCAACGTTAATCGGGGCAGGGTGAGTCGACCCCTAAGGTGAGGCCGAAAGGCGTAATCGATGGGAAGCAGGTTAATATTCCTGCACGACTTGTAATTGCGATGGGGGACGGAGAAGGCTAGGTGGGCCAGGCGACGGTTGTCCTGGTGAAAGTGCGTAGGTGGTGTTTCTAGGCAAATCCGGAGACACAACACTGAGACACGAGACGAACGCACTACGGTGCGGAAGCCATTGATGCCCTGCTTCCAGGAAAAGCCTCTAAGCTTCAGATTACAAGTCATCGTACCCCAAACCGACACAGGTGGTCGGGTAGAGAATACCAAGGCGCTTGAGAGAACTCGGGTGAAGGAACTAGGCAAAATAGAACCGTAACTTCGGGAGAAGGTTCGCTCTTGACAGTGAAGTCCCTTGCGGATGGAGCAGTCGGGAGTCGCAGTGACCAGATGGCTGGGACTGTTTATCAAAAACACAGCACTCTGCAAACACGAAAGTGGACGTATAGGGTGTGACACCTGCCCGGTGCCGGAAGGTTAATTGATGGGGTTAGCGCAAGCGAAGCTCTTGATCGAAGCCCCGGTAAACGGCGGCCGTAACTATAACGGTCCTAAGGTAGCGAAATTCCTTGTCGGGTAAGTTCCGACCTGCACGAATGGTGTAACCATGGCCATGCTGTCTCCACCCGAGACTCAGTGAAATCGAATTCGCCGTGAAGATGCGGTGTACCCGCGGCTAGACGGAAAGACCCCGTGAACCTTTACTACAGCTTGGCACTGAACATTGAACCTACATGTGTAGGATAGGTGGGAGGCTTTGAAGGCGTGACGCCAGTTGCGCTGGAGCCGTCCTTGAAATACCACCCTTGTATGTTTGATGTTCTAACGCAGGGCCCTGAATCGGGCTCGCGGACAGTGCCTGGTGGGTAGTTTGACTGGGGCGGTCTCCTCCCAAAGAGTAACGGAGGAGCACGAAGGTTGGCTAATCCTGGTCGGACATCAGGAGGTTAGTGCAATGGCATAAGCCAGCTTAACTGCGAGACGGACAGGTCGAGCAGGTACGAAAGTAGGTCATAGTGATCCGGTGGTTCTGAATGGAAGGGCCATCGCTCAACGGATAAAAGGTACTCCGGGGATAACAGGCTGATACCGCCCAAGAGTTCATATCGACGGCGGTGTTTGGCACCTCGATGTCGGCTCATCACATCCTGGGGCTGAAGTCGGTCCCAAGGGTATGGCTGTTCGCCATTTAAAGTGGTACGCGAGCTGGGTTCAGAACGTCGTGAGACAGTTCGGTCCCTATCTGCCGTGGGCGTTGGATGATTGAAGGGAGTTGCTCCTAGTACGAGAGGACCGGAGTGAACGAACCTCTGGTGTTCGGGTTGTCACGCCAGTGGCACTGCCCGGTAGCTAAGTTCGGAATCGATAACCGCTGAAAGCATCTAAGCGGGAAGCGAGCCCTGAGATGAGTCATCCCTGACCCCTTGAGGGTCCTAAAGGGCCGTTGGAGACCACAACGTTGATAGGTGGGGTGTGTAAGCGCGGCGACGTGTTGAGCTAACCCATACTAATTACCCGTGAGGCTTAACCATACAACACCCAAGAAGTGTTCTGGGCCTTGTAGCGAATGAACGAACTACTTAAAAAATTCAGTGATAGCGACAAGCATCAAGCAACATCGTTATTCACGTCAGCTTTCTCAGATTGAAGAATTTGCCTGGCGGCCATAGCGCCGTGGAACCACCTGATCCCATGCCGAACTCAGAAGTGAAACGCGGTAGCGCCGATGGTAGTGTGGCATTCGCCATGCGAGAGTAGGACACTGCCAGGCATCAATTAAGCAACTGCAGCGATGTGGTTGGTCGCGATACAACGTCAGGTTGTGTTGGACAAAAGATTTAGATAGCGCACACAGTGCGGTCTTTACCGGTTAGTGTGCTGATATGGCTCAGTTGGTAGAGCGCATCCTTGGTAAGGATGAGGTCCCCAGTTCGACTCTGGGTATCAGCACCATGAAAGCAAAAGCCTCCCTGAAAAGGGAGGCTTTTTTGCATTTGTCTCTCGGCAAAATGCCACCATATCCTCTGCTGATCTCCATTTCTAGGGGTTTCATACTTCTCCATCACTCTTCATTTTTGTGGTTCGTTTGACCACAAAACCTATTAATTTCCCGATATTCATCGTGGTTTGATTGACGTAAAACGTTTTACATGTAAAATCCGGCGCGTTTTGCCTATTACGTGGAGAGAGAGCATGGCGCAGGATAACGAATATTGTTTGGGGGCGGTTCCCGCCAAGGGGCGCAAAGGTGTGTTGTCGCTGATGCTGGTGATGCTCGGCCTGACGTTCTTCTCTGCCAGCATGTGGACCGGTGGGGCGTTGGGCACCGGGCTGGTGTTCGATGACTTCATCAAGGCGGTACTGATCGGCAACTTGCTGCTGGGGATCTACACCGCCTGTCTCGGTTATATCGGTGCTTCAACCGGTCTCTCTACCCATCTGCTGGCCCGTTACTCCTTTGGGGTGAAAGGTTCCTGGCTGCCTTCGCTGCTGTTGGGCGGCACTCAGATCGGCTGGTTCGGCGTTGGCGTGGCAATGTTTGCGCTGCCGGTGCAGAAGGCGACCGGCATCGATGTGAACTGGCTGATCGCTATTTCTGGCATTCTGATGACGGCGACCGTCTACTTCGGGATCTCCGCCCTGATGGTGCTGAGCTTTGTGGCCGTACCGGCCATTGCGTTGCTCGGCGGTTACTCGGTCTGGCTGGCGGTGACCTCGACCGGTGGCGTGGCGGCGTTGCAGCAGGTGCAACCAAGCAATCCCATCGAGTTCACCACGGCGCTGACCATGGTGGTTGGTTCCTTTATCAGTGCAGGAACCCTGACCGCCGACTTTGTCCGATTTGGTCGCAAACCCTGGGGCGCCGTCATGATTACCATGGTGGCGTTTTTTTTGGGCAACACTCTGATGTTTATCTTCGGTGCAGCTGGCGCGGCGGTGACCGGTCAGGCTGATATTTCGGAAGTGATGCTGATGCAGGGGCTGCTGATCCCCGCCATTCTGGTACTGGGCCTCAATATCTGGACCACCAACGACAATGCCCTCTATGCCTCTGGCCTCGGTTTTGCCAACATAACGGGTCTCAAGAGCAAGCCGCTCAGTGTGATCAATGGATTGATTGGTACGGCTTGCGCCCTCTGGCTCTACAACAACTTTGTCGGCTGGCTGGCCTTTTTGAGTACGGCGATCCCGCCGATCGGTGGCATTATCATCATGGATTTCCTGCTCAATCGTGAGCGTTACCGTCAGTTTGCCGATCAGCAGTTCGAGACGGTGCGCTGGCAGGCGCTGGTCGCCACGGCAGTCGGGGTGGCTGTCGGCAAGTGGCTGCCGGGCATAGTGCCACTCAACGCGGTATTGGGCGCCGCCTTCACCTATTTCATTCTGGTTCGCCTCACCCAGCGGCCGGTTCTGGTACAGGAAGCTAGCAAATGCTGATTCAACATATTCGTTTGGCCGATCGGGAAGGGTTGTGGCAGATCCGCTGTCAGGATGGGGTCATCACCGCCATCGAACCCCATGACGAACATGCCGTAGCCGGTCGGGTACTGGACGGGGAGGAGGGTCTGGCTATCGCTCCCTTTATCGAACCCCATATTCACCTCGATACCACCCAGACGGCGGGCGAGCCGAGCTGGAACCTCTCCGGCACCCTGTTCGAGGGGATCGAGCGCTGGGCCGAGCGCAAGGCGCTGCTGACCCATGAGGATGTGAAACAGCGCGCCATCCAGACACTGAAGTGGCAGATCGCCAACGGCATCCAGTTTGTGCGTACTCACGTTGATGTCTCCGACCCCAATCTGATTGCCCTGAAGGCGATGCTGGAAGTGCGGGAAGAGATGAAGGAGTGGGTGGAGCTGCAGATCGTCGCTTTCCCGCAGGAGGGGATCCTCTCCTACCCCAATGGCAAGGCACTGCTGGAAGAGGCGCTCAAACTGGGTGCCGACGTGATCGGCGCGATCCCCCACTTCGAGTTTACCCGGGAATATGGGGTCGAAAGTCTGCACTATATCTTCGATCTTGCCGAGAAGTATCAGGTTCTGGTCGATGTGCACTGCGACGAGATTGATGACGAGCAGTCCCGCTTTATCGAGACGCTGGCGACTCTCGCCTACGAGCGGGGTATCGGTCATAGAGTCACCGCCAGTCACACCACCGCTATGCACTCCTACAACGGCGCCTATGCTTCCCGCCTGTTCCGGCTGCTCAAGATGGCAGATATCAACTTTGTGGCCAATCCGCTGGTGAACATTCACCTGCAGGGGCGGTTCGACAGCTATCCCAAACGCCGCGGCATTACCCGGGTGAAGGAGATGCTGGAGGCGAACATCAACGTCTGCTTCGGCCACGACGATGTGTTCGATCCCTGGTATCCCATGGGTACTGCCAACATGTTGCAGGTGCTGCATATGGGGCTGCATGTCTGCCAGATCATGGGCTACGAGCAGATCAACGACGGCCTGAAGCTGATCAGCAGCCACAGCGCCCGCACCCTGAATGTGCAGGATCGCTATGGCATCGAGGTCGGCAAACCGGCCAACCTGCTGATCCTGCCCGCCGACAACGGCTTCGATGCGGTACGTCGTCAGGTGCCGGTGCGTTACTCGATCCGCCACGGCAAGGTGATTGCCCAGACCCGCCCGGCCCAGACCGAAATCGTGCTGGGTCAGCCCGAGCCGATCGATTTTCGCCGCTGAGATTTCAATCAGGCTGGATGACGATTAGTTCCGCCTCTGGGCACAAGGGCCGCCATTGCGACATAATGGCGGCCTGACCCTGAGGGAGTGACAACATGCAAACCTGGTTCTATGTTGCTGCAGGGGGCGCCATCGGCGCCTGCCTTCGTTTTGGGATTGCCGAACTGATGGCCTTGCTGCTGGGGCGCCACTTTCCTTACGGGACGCTGGCCGTCAACGTGGTGGGTTCCTTCATCATGGGGGTGGCCTACGCCCTCATCAGCCACGGCCATATCGTCGAGCATCCAATGAAGCCGCTGCTGATGGTGGGGATCCTCGGTGCCCTGACCACATTTTCTTCCTTTGCCCTCGATACGGTAGTGCTGGCCCAGCATGGAGCCTATTTGAAAGCGCTGCTCAATATCGCGCTCAATCTCTTCCTCTGTCTGGCCATGGTTGTGCTGGGCATGCAGTTGGTTGCGAGCCGGGTTTAAGGTGTCCGGACGCCAGTGGCTCTGGTAAACTGGCGGCCATTCTTTGCTCTATGGGTGTTTAAGGGATGTCAGAACAAGCAACGACAACGCATTTTGGCTTTAAAACCGTGGCCGCGACCGAGAAGGAAACTCTGGTAGCAGGTGTCTTCCATTCGGTGGCAGCCAAGTATGATCTGATGAACGATCTGATGTCGTTCGGCATCCACCGCCTGTGGAAGCGCTTCACCATCGACTGCTCCGGTGTACGCAAGGGGCAGAAGGTGCTGGATCTGGCCGGTGGTACCGGTGATCTGACCGCCAAGTTCTCCCGCATCGTCGGCGAGACCGGTCAGGTAGTGCTGGCGGATATCAACGACTCCATGCTGAAAGTGGGCCGCGACAAGCTGCGCAATCTGGGGGTCGCCAACAACGTCTCCTACGTGCAGGCCAATGCCGAGGCGCTCCCTTTCCCCGATAACCACTTCGACGTGATTACCATCGGCTTCGGTCTGCGCAACGTCACCGACAAGGACAAGGCGCTCGCCTCCATGTTCCGGGTGCTCAAGCCGGGTGGCCGTCTGCTGGTGCTGGAGTTCTCCAAGCCGGTCAGCGAAGTGATCGCCAAGCTTTATGACCTCTACTCCTTCAAACTGCTGCCGAAAATGGGCGAAATCGTCGCGAACGACGGTGAAAGCTACAAATATCTGGCCGAGTCCATCCGCATGCACCCGGATCAGCAGACCCTGGCGGGCATGATGGAAAATGTCGGTTTCGAGCAGGTCGAGTTCTTCAATCTGACTCAGGGCGTGGTCGCCCTGCACCGCGGTTACAAGTTTTAAGGTTGCCTATGCCGATGGATGCCATGGTCACCGCGGTGATCGAAACCAGCCTCAACCAGTTACTGGCGCTGGACAAACAGAGCCCGGAGCGGCTGCGCAAACTGGTGGGCAAGGTGCTCAAGCTGGAGCTGCGTGAACTCAAGCCACTCTGGTTTGTCTTCTCCGAGCCTCGGCTGGATGTGCTGGCCCAGCATGAAGGGGAGGCCGATGCGGTGCTCAGCCTGTCGCTGACCGCCCTCGGTCTGCTGAAAGATCCGTCCGCCCTGACCCGTTATATCCGTGAGGAGAAGCTGGATCTGAGCGGTGATCCCCAGCTGGTACAGGCATTCAGCGTGCTGCTGGGTGAGCTGGATATCGACTGGGAAGAGGAGCTGTCGCGCTATACCGGCGACGTGCTGGCCCACACCCTGTTCAGCGGTGCCCGTCAGGCGCGCCGCCTGGTTGGCCGCGAGCTGTGCCGCACCCGCAGCCAGCTGGCGGAATATCTGACCGAAGAGGCCCGCCTCGCCCCCGGCCCGCTGGAAGTGGCGAGTTTCAACGATGACGTCGAGGTGCTGGCCCAGCAGCTCAAGGCCGTCGAACTGCGGCTGGCCCGCTTCGAACAGCAGGTGACCTGATGACCCCGAAGGAGTTCAAACGCCTCTATCGCATCATCACCATCTTGCTGGAGCAGGGCATCGACGAACTGGTGCCCGCCCGCTATCAACCCTGGCCGGGTCGTCTGGCCCGTCGCTCGCTGTTCTGGCTCAAGAACAAGCAACCGGATCTCAGCCGCGGTGCTCGCATCCGGCTCGCCTTCGAGGCCCTTGGCCCCATCTTCATCAAGTTTGGCCAGATGCTCTCGACCCGCCGCGACCTGCTGCCGCCGGATATCGCCGAAGAGCTGGCTCTGCTGCAGGACCGGGTGCCCCCCTTCTGTGGTCAGGCGGCGCGCCAGCAGATCGAGCTGAGCCTGGGTTGCCCCATCGAGACCCTGTTTGACGACTTCGACGAGACGCCGCTGGCGTCGGCCTCCATCGCCCAGGTGCACACCGCTCGCCTGAAGGAGAGTGGCCGCGAGATCGTCATCAAGGTGATCCGCCCCGACATCGAGCCGGTCATCGAAGCCGACCTGCGGCTGATGCAGGCGCTGGCCCGTCTGGTGGCCCGTTTCGTGCCCCAGAGCGCGCGACTGCGCCCCATCGAGGTGGTGGAGGAGTATCGCAAGACCATCCTCGACGAGCTGAATTTGATGCGCGAAGCGGCCAACGCCATCCAGCTGCGCCGCAATTTCACCGGCTCCGAGGCGCTCTATGTGCCTGAAATTATCACCGATCTCTGCCGCGAGCAGGTGCTGGTGATGGAACGCATCTACGGTATTCCGGTCTCCGACATCCCTGCGTTGGAAGCCAACGGCACCAACATGAAGCTGCTGGCCGAGCGCGGGGTGGAGGTTTTCTTCACCCAGGTGTTCCGCGACAGCTTCTTCCACGCCGACATGCACCCGGGCAACATCTTCGTCTCCTATGAGCACCCGGAAAACCCGCTCTGGATCGGCATCGACTGCGGCATCGTCGGCACCCTCAATCGGGAAGACAAGCGCTATCTGGCGGAGAACTTCCTCGCCTTCTTCAACCGCGACTATCGCCGGGTGGCAGAGCTGCACGTGGAGTCGGGCTGGGTGCCGGCAGACACCAAGGTGGACGAGTTCGAGTTCGCCATCCGCACCGTGCTGGAGCCCATCTTCGAGAAGCCGCTTTCCGAGATTTCGTTCGGTCACGTGCTGCTCAATCTGTTCAACACTGCCCGCCGCTTCCATATGACGGTGCAGCCACAGCTGGTGCTGCTGCAAAAGACCCTGCTCTATGTGGAAGGGTTGGGGCGTCAGCTCTACCCGCAGCTCGATTTGTGGCAGACCGCCAAGCCCTATCTGGAAAACTGGATGCACGAGCAGGTCGGGCCGAAAGCGGTGTGGAACGCCATCAAGGAGAAGGCGCCATTCTGGGCTGAGAAATTGCCGGAGCTGCCGGAGCTGGTCTATGAGACCCTGCGCCAGACCCGTCATCAGCAGCGTCATTTCGACCAGATGTTTGCCGAGTTCCGCCGTCACAGCCGTCGGCAGGGGCAGGCCCGCTACCTCTTAGGGGTTGGAGCCAGCCTGCTATTGGCGGGTGTATTCTTGCTGACCCAAAAACAACACATTGAGTGGGGACAAGCCAGTCTCGCCGGAGCAGCTCTCTGCTGGCTGGTCGGCTGGTTGCGAGCCCGTTCCCATTAATCAACAACCGCGCCGTCAGGCGCCTGTTCTGGAGAGAAAGTCATGGGTGGTATCAGTATTTGGCAATTGTTGATCATCGCAGTCATCGTGGTGCTGCTGTTCGGTACCAAGAAACTGCGCGGCATTGGCGGTGATCTGGGCGCGGCGGTCAAAGGGTTCAAGAAAGCCCTCTCCGACGAGCCGGCCGATGCCAAGGCCGAGCAGAAAGATGCCGAGTTTCCCCCGAAACAGCTGAACGAAGCGGCCACTCAGAGCAGTGAGTCCGCCAAGCAGAAAGACAAAGACCAGGCCTAAGCCATGTTCGATATCGGTTTTTGGGAGCTGGTCGTTATCGGTGTGGTCGCACTGGTGGTACTGGGGCCCGAGCGGCTGCCGGTTGCCATTCGCACGGCTACTCACTGGATCCGCCTCATTCGTTCGACCGCGAACTCGGTCAAGTCCGAGCTGGAGCAGGAGCTCAAGTTGCAAGAGCTGCACAACGACCTGAAGAAGGCCGAACAGTTGCAGATGAGCAACCTGAGCCCCGAGCTGCAGGAGTCCATCGAACAGCTCAAGGCGGCGGCCCAGTCGGTCAATCGCCCCTATCAGGTGGAGAACGAGATCCGTCCGCCGCGCCCCGAGCCGGTAGCCCAGGCTGAGCCTGCCACGCCGGTGGAGCCTGCAGTGCAGCTGAGCCACGACGTGCCGCCGGTCAACAGCCAGCGGGAGAGCGAGCCGGTGCCGGTCAGCGACTCCGCAGTAAAAGGGGAGGTGAAGCCATGAGTCAGGCCGAACAACCTCTGATCAGCCATCTGGTTGAGCTGAGAACCCGTTTGCTGCGCTCCATTTCCGCCATTCTGGTGGTGTTTCTTGGGCTGATCTACTTCTCCAACAACATCTACGACTTCGTGGCCCAGCCGCTGCTCAGCCAGCTGCCGGAAGGGACCAGCATGATCGCGACGGATGTGGCGACCCCCTTCCTGACGCCGATCAAGCTGACTCTGGTGGTCTCCTTCTTCGTGGCGATCCCCTATCTGCTCTATCAGGCCTGGGCCTTTATCGCCCCCGGTCTGTATCAGCATGAGCGGCGGCTGATCATGCCGCTGGTCGCCTCCAGTGCCGTGCTGTTCTATGCGGGCATGGCGTTCGCCTACTACGTGGTGTTCCCGCTGGTGTTCGGTTTCTTCACCAGTACCGCCCCCGCCGGGGTGACGGTGGCGACCGACATCGCCAGCTATCTGGACTTCGTGCTGACCCTGTTCTTCGCGTTCGGGGTTGCGTTCGAAATTCCGGTAGCCACCATACTGCTGTGCTGGACCGGCGTGACCACCCCCAAGAGCCTGAAGGATAAGCGTCCCTACGTCATCGTCGGGGTGTTTGTGGTCGGTATGCTGCTGACGCCGCCTGATGTCTTCTCCCAGACCCTGCTCGCCATCCCGATGTGGGCGCTGTGGGAGATAGGTCTGTTCTTCGCCCGCTTCTATGTGAAGAAAGAGGATGAAGAGCAACAGGAACAACCGGATGTGGAGAGCTGAGGCTCTGTTCGTCACCTGTTTGCCGGACGGCGAGAGGATGACGAAGTCCTCAGGAATAGCAGAACGAGGGGAGCTGAGGCTCCCTTCCTCTTTTCATGCTCCCGTTCGAGGCGTATGGTGTTGGCCCATCGAGTAGATGGTTTTCAAATACCTGATATGTCTTCCTTTTGTTCGGAACGCCTCATCCCATGATCGATATCGGTTTAAACCTGACCAGCAGCCAGTTCGCCGGTGAACAGCCTGAACTGGTGGCCCGCGCCCGCGCCGCCGGGGTCGAGGCCCTGATCCTCACCGGTACCGATCTGGCTGGCAGCCGCGAGAGCGCCGAGTTGGCCGCCTGTTGGCCGGGCTACTGCTTCTCCACCGCCGGGATACACCCTCACGACGCCAAGAGTGTCGATGAGGCGACCCTGCCCGCCTTGCGCGAGCTGGCGGCGCTGCCGCAGGTGGTGGCCATCGGCGAGTGCGGTCTCGACTACAACCGCGACTTCTCCCCCCGTCCGGTGCAGGATGCAGTGTTCGACGCCCAGCTGGCACTGGCCGCCGAGCTCGGGATGCCGGTGTTCCTCCATTGCCGTGACGCCCATGCCCGTTTCATCGAGATCCTCCGTCCCTGGCTGCCGAAGCTGCCGGGGGCTGTGTTGCACTGCTTCACCGGCTCCGATGAGGAGCTGGACGAGTGTCTGGCGCTGGGTCTGCATATCGGGGTGACCGGCTGGCTCTGCGACGAACGCCGTGGTCAGCTGCTGCGCGAACAGGTGGCCCGTATACCGGCCGGTCGGCTGATGATCGAGACCGACGCCCCCTATCTGGTGCCGCGGGATCTGAAACCCCGCCCGAAACGCAACGAACCCGCTTTTTTGCCGCACATCGCCCAGGTGGTGGCGGCCTGTCGTGGTGAAGCGCCCGAGGCCTTGCTGGCCCACACCCGGGCCACCTCCGCCGCGTTCTTCCAACTTCCTCTCCAGGAGTGATTCATGGCTACAACTCTTCCGGGCGCCTTTCCGGGCCGCCGCCTGCGCCGTCTGCGCAAACATGATTTCAGCCGTCGTCTGGTGCGCGAGAACGTACTGACCGTCAACGATCTCATCTATCCGGTGTTCGTGCTGGAGGGGGAGAACCGTCGGGAAGCCGTTCCCTCCATGCCGGGGGTGGAGCGCCTCTCCATCGATCTGCTGCTGGAAGAGGCTGCCGAGCTGGTAGAGCTGGGCGTGCCCGCCATCGCCCTGTTCCCGGTCACCCCGCTGGAAAGCAAGAGCCTGATGGCGGAAGAGGCCTACAACCCGAACGGACTGGCCCAGCGCACCGTGCGTGCCCTCAAGGCCCGCTTCCCGGAGCTGGGGGTGATCACCGACGTGGCGCTCGATCCGTTCACCACTCACGGTCAGGACGGCATCATCGATGACGAAGGTTATGTGCTGAACGACATCACCACCGAGATCCTGATCAAGCAGGTGCTCTCCCACGCCGAGGCCGGGGTCGATATCGTCGCGCCGTCCGACATGATGGATGGCCGCATCGGCGCGATCCGCGCGGCGCTGGAAGAGAACGGCTTCATCAACACCCAGATCATGGCCTACTCCGCCAAGTACGCCTCCTGCTACTACGGCCCGTTCCGCGATGCGGTCGGCTCTGCCGGCAACCTCGGCAAGAGCAACAAGGCCACCTATCAGATGGATCCGGCCAACAGCAACGAAGCCCTGCACGAAGTGGCGCTGGATATTCAGGAAGGGGCCGACAGCGTGATGGTCAAGCCAGGCATGCCCTATCTGGACGTGATCCGTCAGGTGAAGGATCAGTTCGGTGTGCCGACCTTTGCCTATCAGGTGAGTGGCGAGTACGCCATGCACATGGCGGCGATCCAGAACGGCTGGCTGAAAGAGAAGGAGTGCATCATGGAGTCCCTGCTCTGCTTCAAGCGGGCCGGGGCCGATGGCATCCTCACCTACTTCGCCAAGCGCGTGGCGCAGTGGCTGAAAGAAGATGCCCGTTAAGCGGATGTGTCCGAGCGTGTAACGGATAGAAAAGAGGGGAGCCGATGGCTCCCCTCTTTCGTTATGAATGTAGCCCGGACATAACTCCGAGCTGTGCCAATCGCGGTTGATGCGAGTGGCTGAGGGAGCCAACGGCCCCCTCTTGCTTATGACCTGCTGATTACAGCTTGGTCCAGGCATCGCTCCAGGCAGAGCCGGTACCCGGTGCATAGTGGCTGGTAGAACCACCACACCAGCCGCTGTAGGGCCAGGGTTTGCACTCGAAGTTGCCACCGGCGTTGCTGACTCGATCACCCGCTTGGTAGGTGGTATTGGGGGCGTAGGCCGGGTAGTCGCCATCATTGCCGCCGTTGCCGCTCTCTTCGGCCAGGGTGACCGGGAAGCGCTGTACCACCGGCTTCTGGCCGTCAGCCAGACCGGTGATCACCACGTCGTAGCTGCCATCGGTGACGTTGTTGCCCTGCAGTACCAAGGTGCTGGTGCCGTTCACCTTGCTGCTGGTGGTGCCGTGGCTGCGGCCGTTCTGCTCCAGGGTTGCGGTGATCTGTACCGGGTTGGCGGTGGTCACGTTGAAACGGATGCTGACCTGACCGTTGACGATGGTGTAGTCGGAGCCCATGGCGCTGACGGTGAAGTCGCTGCTGTTGATCACCGGCGGCTTGTTGCCACCATCGCAATCGCTGTCGCCCTGAACTTTCCAGACGCCCCAGTCACCGGTGGTTCCCGGCTCTTCATTCTGGGTCCACCAGCCTGCCAGCCAGTTCTTGCCGTTGTGGCTGACGATGTCGCCGCCCACGTAGACCTTCTTGGCATCCCAGCTGTTTTCACAGATGGCGCCCTGCTCCTTGACGGTCACGTTGCGCTGCTGGGTCACCAGCTGACCTGCGCTGTCGCTCACCTGATAGGTGAGGGTGTAGCGGCCAACCTTGTTGCTGTCGACGCTGCCGCTGACCTTGATCTGGGCGGTCAGATCGCCATCTTCTTCGTCATGGGCGCTGACGCCGGTCATCGGATCGAAAGCGGTGCCCAGCTCCAGCGTGGTATCGGTGACGCCGCTGAATACCGGCTTCATGCTGTAGACCTCGACGCTGCGCACCTGTTCGGTGACGTTGTTGTCGCGATCGCTCACCTTGTAGGTGAGGGGGTAGAGACCGATGCGCTGGCTGTCTACCGAGCCTTCCACCTGGATCTGGCCAGTCAGGTCGCCATCTTCTTTGTCGTTGGCGGTGACACCGGCCATCGGATCAAAGGCGGTGCCCTGCTTGATGCGGGTATCGCTCACGCCACTGAACACCGGCTTACCGTTGTCGATCGGCGGGGTGATTTCCTGATCGTGAATGAAGGGGCCGTAGCTCTTGATGAAGGATTCGTTGTAGGACTGACCGGCGGCATTGCGGCCCATGTCCCAGTTGATGGACCAGGTCATCACGCCGCGCAGGGGCTGACCCTGATTCTTCAACTTGTTGAAGGCATCGAACAGATCCTGCGGATTCTTGACGTAACCGGTGGCAGCGGCATCGATGTTGGTCGGGATGCCGAACACCAGCTTGTCATGGGGGATCTTGTAGTAGCCGCGGGTGCCGTTGATCAGCGAGTCGGCGATGTAGTAGATGAACTCTTCTTTCAGGGCATCGTTGTTCTGGGCAATCCAGCCGATACCGTCGATCCAGATGCCATCGCCACCCTGGTTGTAGAACTGCGGGTTGATCCAGTCGTAGTAGCCTTCCAGCGCCCGCAGATAGGGGGTGTAGAGGCCGTTGGCGGTCAGGTAGGGGAACTCCGGCGCCATGGTGATGAGGAAGTTTTTCCCTTGGGCGCGGTAGTGATCCTTGACCAGACGCAGGGCGGCCGGGATCACGGTCTGGTTGTTGGCGGCGGTGACGGCAGCCTGCTCCAGATCGATATCCAGACCATCGAAGCCATAGGTCTCCACCAGACGGATGATCTCGTCGGCGAAGGCCTGCTCCTGACCGGTACGCAGTTCGATGTGCGCATCGGCACCACCCAGCGCCAGCAGCACGGCACGGCCCTGGCGGTTCAGCTCGGCGATTTGCTCGATGAACTGGCTTTCGCTCATGCCGGTGGCGGTATCCAGCTTGAAGGTCGGGATCGGATTGCTGCCATAGACCTTCATGAAGGAGACATCGACCACGTTGTATTGCGGGTTGACCTGATCGAGTTTGACGCAGGGGGCGGTGCCGCCCTGATAACCGGCGCCGCCGCACCAGTTGTGCCAGTAGCCGACCACTACGCCGGATTGCGGGTTGACCATGCTCTGGCCAGCGGTTGCTGCGTGCAGCATGGGGCTGGTGGCGCCGATCAGGCAGCCCAGCAGGGAGAGTTTGAACTTGTTCATCATTGCTCCGTACATTGCAAAAGGAGGCCCATCAGGGGATGGGCTTCGGGGGCAGCTCCGCTGTCATAGGAAAATCCCTTAG
This sequence comes from Aeromonas allosaccharophila, assembly GCF_016026615.1. Classification (NCBI taxonomy): domain Bacteria; kingdom Pseudomonadati; phylum Pseudomonadota; class Gammaproteobacteria; order Aeromonadales; family Aeromonadaceae; genus Aeromonas; species Aeromonas allosaccharophila. The sequence goes on from NZ_CP065745.1 coordinate 3,531,973, forward strand.
ACCGGTGGCTTTGCGTGGTGGTCTTTCGAACCACCTTGCCTTTTTCACCCGACCTCTGTCTGGTACAGAGAATCAAGCAGCCCCCAAATTAGCCGCATATGGTAGGAGGGGGAAGATAAATTAATCAATGTGCTCTTCTGTATGTCACATTTTGGAAAAATTTAATAATTCAATGTGTTCCATACGATGTTTGCTTAAATAACGCGATGCGCGACAAGGGGCCAACGCTGATGGCCACAGGCTTGGTGAGGACTTTGGCCATCACAATCGGCGCGAGCGAACTCCTGATTTGTCGCGCGGGAAATATGGGTCACAGGCCCGGCGGCTTGTGTCATGAGTTGACGCGCAGGGGGCAGGCGGAGCGCCGGTTGTGAGACGAATGGCAAAAAGGGGGCGGGAGTGTGATTCCAGCTTGATTATTGCATGGGTTGCCCACATGTTAGAAAGCCATACAGAGCTGCTAAAGCGGTCTGTTCAAGACCAAACAAGAGGTAACCGGGATGAATAACCCTTTGCTGACAATGGATTCGCTGCCCCCTTTCAGCCAGATCAAGCCGGAGCAGGTACAGCCTGCCGTGATTCAGGCGATTGCTGATTGCAAGCAGAAGATCAGCGATGTGCTGGCCCAGCGTGAACCCCATACCTGGGATAGCCTGATTGCCCCGCTGGAAGAGGTAAATGACCGTCTGTCACGGATCTGGTCACCGGTCAGCCACCTCAACTCCGTACTCAACAGCGAAGCACTGCGCGAGGCCCATGACGCCTGCCTGCCGCTGCTCTCCGAATTCCAGACCTATGTCGGTCAGCATGAAGGGCTCTATCAGGCCTATCTGGCCCTCTCCCAGAGCGATGATTTCCCGCTGCTGAGCGGCGCCCAGCGCAAGGAGATCCAGAATACCCTGCGTGACTTCCGCCTCTCCGGTATCGGTCTGCCTGCCGAGGCGCAGCAGCGTTACGGCGAAATTCAGGCCCGCCTCTCCGAGCTGGCCTCCCGCTTCAGCAACAACGTGCTAGATGCAACCCAGGGCTGGCACAAGCTGGTGGCCGATGAAGCCGAACTGGCCGGTCTGCCCGACAGCGTGCGTGCCGCTGCTCGTCAGATGGCCGAGCTCAAGGGCAAAGAGGGGTGGCTGTTCACTCTGGATATTCCCTCTTACCTGCCGGTGATGATGTACTCGGACAACCGCGAGCTGCGTGCCGAGATGTATGAGGCCTTCACCACCCGCGCCTCCGATCAGGGCCCCAATGCGGGCAAGTGGGACAACTCCGCCATCATGAGCGAGCTGCTCACCCTGCGCCGCGAACTGGCCCAGCTGCTGGGCTTTGCCAACTATGCCGAGCTCTCCCTGGCCACCAAGATGGCGGACAAGACCGAACAGGTGGTGAGCTTCCTCACCGATCTGGCGGCCAAATCCCTGCCGCAAGGCAAAGCCGAGCTGGAGGAGATCCGCGCCTTCGCCGCCGAGCAGCACGGCCAGAGCGAGCTGGCCGCCTGGGATCTCGCCTACTACGCCGAGAAGCTCAAGCAGCACAAGTTCTCCATCTCCGACGAGCAGCTGCGCCCCTATTTCCCCGCCAGCAAGGTGGTGAAGGGGTTGTTCGAGGTGGTGAAGCGGGTGTTTGGCATGAAGGTGCGCGAGCGCCTCGGCATCGACACCTGGCACCCTGACGTGCGCTTCTACGACATCTTCGATGCCGATGACGAGCTGCGCGGCAGCTTCTACCTCGACCTCTACGCCCGCGAGCACAAGCAGGGCGGTGCCTGGATGGATGTCTGCCTGGGTCGTCGCTATCGTCAGGATGGCTCGCTGCAAAAGCCGGTGGCCTACCTGACCTGCAACTTCAACGGCCCGGTGGATGGCAAGCCTGCACTGTTCACCCACAACGAAGTGGTCACCCTGTTCCACGAGTTCGGCCACGGCATTCACCACATGCTGACCCGCATCGACGTGGCCGGTGTCGCCGGTATCAACGGCGTGGCCTGGGATGCGGTGGAGCTGCCGAGCCAGTTCCTCGAGAACTGGTGCTGGGAGTCCGAGGCGCTGGCCTTTATCTCCGGTCATTACGAGACCGGTGAGCCGTTGCCTGCCGATCTGCTGGAGAAGATGCTGACGGCTCGCAACTTCCAGGCGGCGATGCAGATGCTGCGTCAGCTGGAGTTCGCCCTGTTCGACTTCCGTCTCCATCAGGAGTTTGACCCGGCCAATCCGGCACAGCTTCCGGCGCTGCTGGATGAGGTGCGCAGTCAGGTAGCCGTGATGACGCCACCGGCGTTCAACCGCTTCCAGCACAGCTTCTCCCACATCTTCGCGGGCGGTTATGCGGCGGGCTACTACAGCTACAAGTGGGCCGAGGTGCTCTCTGCCGATGCCTTCTCCCGCTTCGAGGAGGAGGGGATCTTCAACCCGGCGACCGGCCAATCTTTCCTGAAGAATATTCTGGAGAAGGGGGGCTCGAAGGAGCCGATGGAGCTGTTCCGTGCTTTCCGTGGTCGCGAGCCCAAGGTGGATGCCCTGCTCAGACACAGCGGGATTGCCGCCTGAGGCTGAGGGCCCCGGACCGCACTGAGCTTCAAGTAGATACTTTTTTGCGGCATAGTGGGATCAAACCGTGATTTTTACGACAAAAAGGGACCTTTTGATCCCTTTTTTCAAGGCTTTTTAATATCTTGCTGATTGCATATTTGCACTGCCCACGGCTCTTCAGTAGAGTCGTGTTCTAACCTTCAAGGAGAGAAAGCCACTTGCCATGAGGCGAGCACTCGATTCCGTCTATCAAATCATCTCCAGTCTGGCTCATTCGAGCGGCCAGGGATATTTCGATACTTTTGTGAGTGAAATCGCCGCTGCTGTGATGGCTGATGTCGTCCTGATCGCCAGCAGGGAATCAAATGCTTCCTATCTGACGGTGCAGGCTGCCTACCCCTCCTCCCTTGACCCCGATACCCTGACGCTGCCCCTGACTGACACCCCTGATGCCATTACCTGGCAGGAGGGAGAGGCCTGGTTCAGCGATCGTCTGTTGCAGCTGTTCCCCGCGATGCCGCTCGCCGAGGCGTGGCAAGCCCAGGCCTACGCCGGGATTGCCCTCAAGGATGCGGATGGCGAGACCATCGGCGTATGCTGCCTGCTCTATCACCAGCCGCAGGCCAATATGGGCAAGGTGATGGGGCTGCTCAGGTTGCTGGGGCCGCTGGCCGGGCGCGAACTGGCGCTGATGTTGCAGCGACAATTGCCACAACCTGTGCCCGATGCTCCCCAGGTGCTGCAGAGCATGCTGTTTCAGGCGCCGGTGGGGATCGGCAAACTCGATCTCTCCGGCCGGATTCTCTGGGCCAATCCGGCCATCGAAAAGATGCTGGGTTATTCCCTCGACGAGCTGCTGTATCGCTCCATCTCCGACATCAATCACCCCGAAGATTGGCAGCGCAGTCTCGAATGTTACGAGCAGATCCACCGTGGCGAGCGCAGCAGCTTCACTCAGGAGAAGCGCTACTTCTGCAAGGGGGGCGAGATCTTGTGGGGGCGGGTAACCGTCACTCTGATCCGCGACGAGCAGCAGCAGCCGGACTACCTGATGGTGCTGCTGGAGAATATCGATCCTCTCAAGCGCCATGCGGAGCAGCTCAAGCTCTCCCACCGGGTCTATGACAACCTCTCCGAGGCCATTCTGGTGTGCGATGCCGACAGCCGCATCGTCTCGGTCAACCCGGCCTTCGAGCAGATCACCGGCTACAGCGGTGACGAGGCGCGGGGCCAGCGGCCCAGCATGCTCAAGTCCGGGCTGCACGATCAGACCTTCTATGCCGACATGTACCATGCGCTGGAGCGGGTGGGGGTATGGCGTGGCGAGGTGTGGAACAAGCGCAAGAACGGCAAGCTCTATCCCCAGCAGCTGATGATCAGCACCCTGCGCGAAGCCGGCAAAATTCAGCAATATATCGCCATTTTCAGCGATCTTTCCCAGACCAAGCAGGCCGAGCAGAAGATCGCGACCCAGGCCAACTATGACAACCTCACCAGCCTGCCGAACCGCTGGCTGTTTGGCCGCTGCCTCACCCGCTTCTGCGAGCGGGGCGAGCGCTTTGCACTGATGGTGCTCGATCTCAACAACTTCAAGGCGGTCAACAACAGCATGGATCACCATGCTGGCGATGCCCTGCTGCGAGAGGTGTCGGATCGGCTGGTGAGCCGGGTACGCACCGAAGATCTGGTGGCCCGCATCGGCGGCGACGAATTTGCCTTTCTGGTGCCCGGCATCGTCACCCGCCGTCAGGCCGAGGTGTTTGCCAAGCAGGTGATCGGCAGCTTCGCCCGCCCGTTTATGCTGGCGAATCAGCATCTCTACGTCACGGCCACCGTTGGCATGACCCTCTGTCCGATCGATGGCAGCGAGAGCGACGAGCTGCTGCGCAATGCCGAGCAGGCGCTGTTTGCGGCAAAGCGGCAGGGGCGCTTGATAGGCTCTTACTGTTCCTCCATGCGGGAAGAGGTGCGCCAGCGCCACCAGATGCAGCAGGATTTGGCCGAAGCGATCAAGCTGGAGCAGCTGACCATGGCCTACCAGCCGATCTGGGACAACCGCAGCGGACGGGTCGCCAAGCTGGAGGCGCTGGTGCGCTGGTATCACCCCCAATGGGGACAGGTCTCCCCTGCCGAATTCATTCCGCTGGCGGAAGAGGCTGGCCTGATTCAGGGGCTGGGGGCGCTGGTATTGTGGCAGTCGTGCCGGGATCTGGCACGCTTGCAGCAGTCCGGCTTCCCGGATCTGCAGATGTCGATCAATCGCTCCACCATGGAGTTCCAGACCATCGACCCCGAGGCGAGCGAGTGGCTCAAGGTGATCCAGCACTTCGGGCTCGATCCTGCCGACATCGTCATCGAAATCACCGAGTCTCTGCTGATGGAGAGCAGCGATCAGCACAGGGTGCGGATTGATGCCCTGCGCGAGGCGGGCTGCAAGCTGGCCATCGATGATTTCGGTACCGGCTACTCGGCCCTCAACTATCTGCGCACCTTCCCGGTGGATCTGGTCAAGATCGACCGATCTTTCGTGCGCCATATCCCCTTCAACGAGCAGGATCGGCTGCTGCTCGACGGCATCATCAACATAGTGCACAACCTCGGCATGCAGGTGGTGATTGAAGGGGTGGAGACCCGCGAGCAGCTCAACTTCCTCTGCCAGAAGGGGTGTGCCTTCACCCAGGGTTATCTGCTCAGCCGCCCGCTGGCCTATGACGACCTCACCGATTACCTCGCCCTCAACCGCCAGGGGATGAACCTCACTGTCGTGAGCTGATCCACCGCTTCTGTTATCATGGCCGCTTCTGTACGTGCCATGAGTTTGCCCCCTATGCCCCATATTCAGGTTTTCAGTGAAGTCCCCGCCCGTGATGGCGAGCTCGATGCCCTGCGTTTACGCCTTGCCGACGTGGAGTTTCCGGCTCCGTTTGCGCTGGTACTGACTGAAGAGAGGCTGGAACTGCGCAAGCTGGATGAACCCAAGCTGGGTGCCGTTTATGTGGACTTCGTGGAAGGGGCAGTGGCCCATCGCCGCAAGTTTGGCGGCGGCCGCGGCCAGTCCATCGCCAAGGCGGTGGGGCTCAAGGCCGGTGCCACTCCGACCGTGGTGGATGCCACTGCCGGGCTGGGGCGCGATGCCTTTGTGCTAGCCTCCCTCGGTTGCAAGGTGACCTTGATCGAGCGCAGCCCTGTGGTGGCCGCCCTGTTGCAGGACGGGTTGACGCGGGCGGCGCAAGATCCCGAGATTGGCCCCTGGGTCAGCGAGCGGATGCAGCTGTTGCAGGGCCCGGCGGTGGACAATTTGCTGGCGTTGCCGGAGCGGCCCGAGGTGATCTACCTCGACCCCATGTTCCCGCACAAGCAGAAGTCGGCGCTGGTGAAAAAAGAGATGCGGGTGTTCCAGTCGCTGGTGGGGCCGGATCTCGATGCCGATGCTTTGCTGCCAGCTGCGCTCCAGATGGCAGAGAAGCGGGTGGTGGTGAAGCGGCCGGACTACGCCGGCTGGCTCAACGAGCAGAAGCCGAGCATGGCTATCGAGACCAAGAGCAACCGCTTCGATGTCTACGTGATGGCGGCGCTGGCGGGGTAAGTTGCGCCCGGCATATCTTCCGAGCGACAAAAGAAGAGGGCCAACCTGCTCAGGTTGGCCCTCTTGCTATTTATTGGTTGTCAGACTGGGCTGGTGGCGCGAAGCGGATCAGCTTCTCTTCCCCTTGCCAGTTCAGGCGCAGGGTCGCCAACTCCGCCAGACTGAGCCGCTCGCCACTGTGCAGCAGCAGATACTCGATCCCCTCGCTGGCTTCGATGGTGCGGATCTTGTCATCCCACTGGTTACCCTCGCGACTGGTGAGGATCACCGGCAGTTGCCAGCTGGCGGCAATTTCGAGCCAGTCGTAGAGATCGCAGCTGATGGGTTGATAATCCGGCATGATCGGCTCCAAAACAGCCAGGTTGCTGAGTCAGGCTTCCTGTACGCGGGTCGGCCAGCCCATCTTCTGCTGGCGTTCCACTTCAAAGCGCAGCTCGCTGGCGCGCAGGTAGTGTTCATCCATCCAGCCCTTGGGCAGGGTCAGGGTCAGTGACTCCTCTTCTGCCTGCAGGGTGAAGCTGGGCACTGTGCCCTGGGTGCGGCGCATGCAGAGGATCAGCGCGATGCGCAGGATACGGGCCAGCCTGATCGCCTGACGAGCGGTGACGGCACCCTGTTTCTCCAGCGGTTCCAGCTTGAATTCGTCCCGCTGGTTGAACAGCAGGGCCGACAACAGCTTCTTTTGCGCAGGGGTAAAGCCCGGCATGTCGATATTGTCGATGATATAGGCGGCGTGTTGCGGCGCCTTCTTGTACTCGATACAGAGGCCGATCTCGTGCAGCAGCGCGGCATAACGCAAGATTGGGCGACCGTAGCGTTTCGAGAGTCGCCAGGTCGGTTGCAGCTGGTTGAACGCTTCGACGGCGGTATCGCGTACCCGCTCGGCGTGCTCTTTATCCAGCTGATAGCGGCTGATCAGGCTGTCGGCGGTGCGATCCCTGGCATCACAGTCGTGATTGTTGCCCAGCAGACCGTAGATCAGTCCTTCACGCAGGGCGCCACCCGCGAGGGTCATGCTCTCGATATTCAGGGTTTCGAAGATGGCGATCAGGATGGCGAGGCCGGAGGGGAACACGGTCAGTCGCTCGGCCGCCAGCCCTTCCAGTTGCAGCCGGTCCAGCTTGCCGCAGGCGATGGCCTGACCCATCAGCTCCTGCAACTTCGGCAGGGTGACCCGCTCGCTCTTTCCTTGCGCCAACATGATCTCTTGCAGCGCCTGTACCGTGCCGGAGGCGCCGACACAGGTGCGCCAGCCGAGGGCGCGGTAATCTTCCGCCACCTTCTCCAGCACTGCCTTGGCGGCGGCAATCGCCTGCTCGAAGCGCGCCTCGGAGAGCTCGCCATCACCGAAGTGATTGTTGAGCCAGGTGACGCAGCCCATGTGCAGGCTGTTGAGCAGTTTCGCTTCGCTATGTTCGCCGATCACCAGTTCGGTACTGGCACCGCCGATGTCGATCACCAGCCGGTTGCCTTCCCCGGCAGAGGTCCAGGAGACCCCTTCATAGATGGTCTTGGCCTCTTCCTCGCCCGAGATGATCTCGATGCTGTGGTTGAGCACCCGTTCCGCTTCGCTGAGGAACTCATCGACGTTGGTGGCCAGACGCAGGGTGGCGGTACCCACGACCCGGATATTGTCGGCCGGAATGTCCTGCAACTGCTCGGAGAATAGACGCAAACAGTCCCAGCCCCGCTCCATGGCGGCGCGGTTGAGACGAAATTCCTGATCGAGCCCGGCGGCGAGGCGCACTTTGCGTTTGACCTTGGCGACGGTGCGCAGGGCACCGGCGACCTCGCGCACCACCAGCATATGAAAGCTGTTGGAGCCGAGGTCGATGGCGGCATAGAGAGGCGAGTTGTGCAACTGGGCCTGTCCTTAGCTCTTGCGTGGCGGACGACGACGGTTATTGCTGTTGCCGCCGCCCTGACGATCCCGCATGTTGCGGTTCACCGGCTGACGGTTGCGGAACACCCGTTTCGGCGGGGTCACGTCATCCAGCAGCGCTTCGCGGTCGTACTTGCTGACCGGAATGGCGTGGTGGATGTACTCCTCGATGGCCGGCAGGTTGAAGGCATAGTCTTCACAGGCCAGGCTGATGGAGTGACCGCTCTTGCCGGCACGACCGGTACGACCGATACGGTGTACATAGTCTTCGGCATCGTCGGGCAGGTCATAGTTGAAGACGTGGGTCACGTCAGGGATGTGCAGACCACGGGCGGCCACGTCGGTGGCGACCAGAATATCGAGCGCACCCTTGGTGAAATCCTCGAGGATCTTCATCCGCTTCTTCTGCGGCACGTCACCGGTCAGCAGACCGACGCGGTGGCCGTCGTTCTCCAGCCAGGCATGCACGTCTTCGCAGACATGCTTGGTGTTGGCGAAGACGATGGCTTTTTCCGGCCACTCCTCTTCCATCAGGGAGAGCAGCAGCAACATCTTGTCTTCGTTGGAGGGGTAGAACAGCTCCTCCTTGATCCGCACACCGGTCATCTGCTCCGGCTCGACTTGCACATGTTCCGGGTGGTTCATGTGTTCGTAGGCCAGCTCCTGCACCCGCAGGGAGAGGGTGGCGGAGAACAGCATGCTCAGACGTTCGGTCGGGGCAGGCATGCGGCGGAACAGGAAGCGGATGTCCTTGATGAAGCCGAGATCGAACATACGATCCGCTTCGTCCAGTACCACGACCTGAATGTTGCTCAGATCGATCACCTTGGACTTGAAGTAGTCGATGATGCGACCGGTGGTGCCGATCAGGATGTCGACGCCTTGCTCCAGCACGGCCAGCTGCTTGTCGTAACCTTCGCCACCGTAGGCGAGGCCGAGTTTCAGGCCGGTAGAAGCGGCGATGCTGTCGGCATCGTTATAGATCTGTACTGCCAGTTCCCGGGTGGGCGCCATGATGATGGCTCTGGGTTGGTTAACCAGACGGGGCTTGGTCAGCGGGTGAGTCAGTAGATAGTTGAATGTCGCGGCCAGGAAGGCAATTGTCTTGCCGGTTCCGGTCTGGGCCTGACCGGCGAGGTCATGACCTTCTACCAGCAGTGGCAGAGACAGTGCCTGGATGGGCGTGCAATAGTGAAATCCCTTTGATTCCAGACCAGCCAGAACTTCGGGTTCGAGGCCCATTTGGGCGAATTTGTCGGTCGTTAAGTGTGTTTTGCTCATGGCGGTAGGTTATCAGGTTAGGCTTGCAATAATAAACAGGATCATTTCAAATAGGGCAACTATTGCCTTTGTTGATATGTCAATAAAGCCTTAATTACTGACTGGAGTTGGAGATGAGTGACAAGATTGTTCAGCTGAGCGATGCCAGCTTCGAGGCAGATGTAATCAAAGCCGATGGCGCCGTTCTGGTCGACTTCTGGGCCGAGTGGTGTGGTCCGTGCAAGATGATTGCCCCGATCCTGGAAGAAGTTGCCCAAGAGTACGAAGGTCGCGTGACCGTAGCCAAACTGAACATCGACCATAACTCTGATACTCCGCCCAAGTACGGCATTCGTGGTATCCCGACCCTCTTGCTGTTCAAGAATGGCGAAGTGGCAGCGACCAAGGTCGGTGCACTGTCCAAGACTCAGCTGAAAGAGTTCCTGGACGGCAACCTGTAATAATCAAAGAGGAGCGCATTGCAATAATGCGCTCCTTGTGTTTTATCACCTAGACGCTCACCCCGATTGGTGCTAATTTATCGCTCGTTTGCTAACCTTTTTGCCTGACTCTTTGCTAACTACAGCCTGGCAATCAAATCCGATCAGCATCAATCCAGCAGACTGTCTCCTCATTCAATCCTTGCTTACAGACTTTCACCACTATGAATCTGACTGAATTAAAGAACACTCCTGTGTCCGAGCTGGTCAAGCTTGGCGAATCCATGGGGTTGGAAAATCTGGCTCGGGCGCACAAGAAAGATATTATTTTTGCAATCCTCAAGGCACACGCCAAGGGTGGCGAAGATATCTTTGGCGACGGTGTGCTGGAAATCCTGACCGATGGTTTCGGCTTCCTGCGTAGTGCAGACGGCTCCTATCTGGCAGGCCCGGACGATATTTACGTCTCCCCGAGCCAGATCCGCCGCTTCAACCTGCGTACCGGCGATACCATCTCCGGCAAGATCCGGCCACCGAAAGAGGGCGAACGTTACTTCGCGCTGCTCAAGGTCAACGAGGTCAACTACGACCGTCCGGAAAACTCCCGCAACAAGATCCTGTTTGAAAACCTTACCCCCCTGCATGCCAACGAACGTCTGCGTATGGAACGGGGTAATGGCTCTACCGAAGATATCACCGCCCGTGTGCTGGACCTGGCTTCCCCCATCGGTAAAGGCCAGCGTGGCCTGATCGTGGCGCCGCCCAAGGCCGGTAAGACCATGCTGCTGCAGAACATCGCCCAGAGCATTGCCTACAACCACCCGGACTGTGAACTGATCGTTCTGCTGATCGACGAGCGTCCGGAAGAAGTGACCGAGATGCAGCGCATGGTGAAGGGTGAAGTGATCGCTTCCACCTTCGACGAACCTGCCTCCCGTCACGTTCAGGTTGCCGAAATGGTGATCGAGAAGGCCAAGCGTCTGGTCGAGCACAAGAAAGACGTGGTGATCCTGCTGGACTCCATCACCCGTCTGGCCCGTGCCTACAACACCGTCATCCCGTCATCCGGCAAGGTCCTGACCGGTGGTGTGGACGCCAACGCCCTGCACCGTCCCAAGCGCTTCTTCGGCGCCGCGCGTAACGTGGAGGAGGGTGGCAGCCTGACCATCATCGCCACCGCGCTGGTCGATACCGGTTCCAAGATGGACGAGGTGATCTACGAAGAGTTCAAGGGTACCGGCAACATGGAACTGCACCTCTCGCGCAAGATTGCCGAGAAGCGCGTCTATCCGGCTATCGACATCACCCGCTCCGGCACCCGTAAGGAAGAGCTGCTGACCGCGCCTGACGAGCTGCAGAAGATGTGGATCCTGCGCAAGATCATTCACCCGATGGGTGAGATTGACAGCATCGAGTTCCTGATCGACAAGCTGGCAGCGACCAAAACCAACGACGAATTCTTTGACTCCATGCGGCGTCAGCAGAAGTAAGTCCGGTCACAAAATGACGAAACCGCGGCCCTGGTCGCGGTTTTTGTTTATCTGTTTTCCGGTCGCCCTAGTAGTATGAGATCCCGATGTCACAAGGATGGAGACGTCATGAAGCCTGTTTTCTGGTTGTTGCTGGGGTTGCTGAGCGCAATTCCGGCCTATGCGCAGGCTGCACCGGTTACGGTGACCGCCGAGACGCTGCAGACGCACCAGCGTTATCTGGCGAGCCGTCTGCAACAGGGGCAATTTGCCGCCATCGACTCTCTGCTGGCGACCCTCAGCCGCGAGCAGCGGGAGTTCCTGCTGCTGCAACTGCTGCGCGATATTCCGGCGGCCGAACCGGCCTCCCCCGCGTTGCAACAGTGGGTCGAGGCTCAGGCTGGCAAGGCCCCGAAGTGGCTGGTGGAGCAGCAGGTAGACGGTTTTCTGGTGCAGCAGCCGGTCTACGATTTTGCCGCGCGCGCCCGGCAGTTGCTGGGAGAGTGGCAGGTGCAGGCGCTGCAAGCCAGCTATCGCCGCCAGCTGGAGCTCGGCAGTTTCCGCTTCAAGAGCATCTATTACCGTGGCAATCCCGCGCTTGCCCAGCAGCAGCAAGCCCTGTTGCGGGCCCTCGACACCCAGCCGCAGTCGGTCTGGGTACGTGAAGCGCGCCAACTGGCGGCGCAGAATATCTATCTGCCCGACAACCGCCTGCTGCTGTATCTGTTGCAAGGTACCGGTGAGCCTGCGCTGTATGCCCGCTTGTGGCACCGGCCGGTGGATCAGGATGCACTCACGGCGTTGCTCACCATCAACCGTTTCCATCAGGGCAATGTTGCCAGCGACCTGCTGATCGCCGCCAGTGACAATCCCGGATTGAAAGCATCGGCCTTGCGCCAGCTCAGTGCGCTCTCGCCCTTGCCGCCGCAGGCCCAGAAATACCTGCTGGCCGAACTCTCCAACCGCCAATACGGCGCACTGGTGGCCGGTCTATTGATGGAGGTGGACGAGCCCCAGCTGCTCTCTGCGCTGGCCAGACGGCTCGGCCAGCGTGACACGCCCCCCATTGCTCCGAGCCTGCTGCCCGATTCGGGTACACCCGATGGACGGCCAGGGTTATAATGCCTGAACTCCTGAACCCGGTTGGGAACTTGCATGAAATACAAGGATTTGCGTGATTTCATCGCGCAGCTGGAACAAAACGGACAACTCAAGCGCATCACCCGCGAGATAGATCCCTATCTGGAGATGACCGAGATCAGCGATCGCACCCTGCGTGCGGGCGGTCCGGCTCTGCTGTTCGAAAATCCCAAAGGCTACACCATGCCGGTGCTGACCAACCTGTTCGGCACGCCGGATCGGGTTGCCATGGGCATGGGCCAGCCCGATGTGGGTGCCCTGCGTCAGGTCGGGGTCTGGCTCTCCTATCTGAAGGAGCCCGAGCCGCCCAAGGGATTCAAGGAGCTGATGGAGAAGCTGCCGATCTTCAAGCAGGTGCTCAACATGCCGACCAAGCGCCTCTCTTCCGCCCCCTGCCAGCAGGTGGTGCAGGAGGGGGATGCGGTTGATCTCGACCAGATCCCGATCCAGCACTGCTGGCCCGGCGATGTGGCGCCGCTGGTCACCTGGGGTCTCACCATCACCCGCGGCCCTTACAAGAAGCGGCAGAACCTCGGTATCTACCGTCAGCAGAAGATCGCCAAAAACAAGCTGATCATGCGCTGGCTCGATCACCGTGGCGGTGCCATCGATTTTCGCGAGTGGCAGGAGGCCCATCCCGGTGAGCGGTTCCCGGTGGTAGTGGCGCTTGGCGCCGATCCGGCGACCATTCTCGGCGCAGTGACCCCGGTGCCGGATACCCTCTCCGAATATGCCTTTGCCGGTCTGCTGCGCGGCAGCCGTACCGAGGTGATCAAGGCCATCAGTTGCGATCTGGAGGTGCCCGCCAGCGCCGAGATCGTGCTGGAGGGTTATCTGGAGCCGGGTGAGCTGGCGCCGGAAGGCCCTTATGGCGACCACACCGGTTACTACAACGAGGTGGACGAGTTCCCGGTCTTTACCATCACCCACATCACCAAGCGGCGCGATGCCATCTATCACAGCACCTACACCGGCCGTCCGCCCGATGAACCGGCGGTGCTGGGGCTGGCGCTGAACGAGGTGTTCGTGCCGCTGTTGCAGAAGCAGTTCCCCGAGATTGTGGACTTCTATCTGCCGCCGGAGGGGTGCTCCTACCGGATGGCGGTGGTCACCATCAAGAAGCGCTACCCGGGCCACGCCAAGCGGGTGATGCTGGGGGTCTGGTCCTTCCTGCGCCAGTTCATGTACACCAAGTTCGTGGTGGTGTGTGACGATGACGTCAACGCCCGCGACTGGAAGGATGTGATCTGGGCCATCACCACCCGGATGGACCCGGCACGGGACACCACCTTGATCGAGCATACGCCGATCGATTATCTGGACTTCGCCTCGCCGGTCTCCGGCCTCGGCTCCAAGATGGGGCTGGATGCCACCAACAAGTGGCCGGGCGAGACCAATCGGGAGTGGGGTCAGCCCATCGTGCAGGACGAGGCGGTGAAGCAAAAGGTCGATGCCATCTGGGATGAGCTGAAGATCCTCGACTGAGGCAAACATGGCTGCTTTGTTGCATTTGCTGCAAAAAGTGATGCGATCCGCAGTTATTTGAGTATTCTCGACTGACGGGGCCAGGGCTGCTGGTCGTCACTCCATAGTGAAACAATGAGCGAAGCGGGCCGAGCGAGCCCGCCACAAGGACAAGAATGCAACGTATCAAATGCCGCGTAGAGGAACTGCGCGAATATGTCGACACCATCTGGCATGTGGCCCTGGCGCCGCAGCAAGCGATCAGCTTCAAGCCGGGCCAGTATCTGCTGGTGGTGATGAGCGATTCGGACAAGCGCCCCTTCTCCATCGCCAACTCGCCGACCCGCCCGGGCGTGCTGGAGCTGCAAATTGGTGCCACTCCCGAAAATGCCTATGCCGGTCAGGTGCTGGCCCGCATGCGCGAGCAGGGCGAGATCGAGGTCGAATTGCCGGCTGGCAAGGCGTTCCTGCGCGATGAATCCCCTCGTCCGCTGATCCTGATGGCGGGCGGCACCGGCTTCTCTTACGCCCGCTCCATTCTGGAGTACCTGATCGACACGGGCAGCAAGCGCCCGGTGTTCTTCTACTGGGGTGTGCGTCAGGCTCACTGGCTCTACGAGCTGGAGCAGATGCAGCAGTGGGAGCGTGACTACGCGCCGCTCACCTTTATCCCGGTAGTGCAGGAGCCGGACGCTGACTGGACCGGCAAGAGCGGACTGGTACACAAGGCGATCATGGATGACTTCGTCAGCCTCCACGACTACGACATCTATGTCGCCGGTCGCTTCGAGATGGCCGGTGCCGCGCGGGAGGAGTTCAAGATCCTCGGCGCCGAGCCGGAGCGCATCTTCGGTGACGCCTACGAATTTATCTGACGGGATCCCCGTTTGGATGATGGAGCCCCCGGTTTTGCCGGGGGCTTTTGTTTTTTCGCCTGCGGCCATAAAAATGGCGTCGAATGGCGCATTCGCAGCCGCATTATCTCGTGATTTTTCGTCATTCTGGATATGAATGGCTACTAATCAGCCGTGGCTAATGGCATCTTTGTGAAGATTGTCAGCAAGCAGGGTAAGGATATCCGTAGTGATAGCGCAAGGAGAGGTCGGGTTGGGCGAACAGGGCAGGATATCGGCAACGGATGACAAGGCGGTGGGCGGCGCTGCGGAGCGGGGCGCGACCCTGTTCCCGTGCTCTCATGGTGGTGACCTGGCCCGTTTGCAGGCTGAAATCGCCGCGCTGAAGCATGAAAACGGCCTGCTACAGGAGAAGCTCAACGCCGCCCTCGATGGCACCGGCATCTGCCTCTGGCAGGGCACCATCCCCACCGGCGAGCTGCGGGTCTTCAATCTGCAGAACTTTCAGGTCGGTGACATGGCTCCCCATTTCGAGCAGTGGAGCGCCAAACTCCATCCCGATGATCGCGCCCACGCCATAGGCAGCTATTTCGCCCACCTTGAGGGCAAAACCCCCTTCTACGAGGCCGAATACCGCACCGTTAGCCCGGCTGGCGAGATCACCTGGCTGTGGGATCGGGGCCGTGTCGTCGATCGGGATAGTGATGGCAAGGCGCTGCGGATCATGGGCTCCCATATCGATATCACCCAGCGCAAGGCCTATGAACAGCGGCTGGCCGATCGCGCCAACAGCGACGCCCTCACCGGGTTGCTCAACCGGCAGGGATTTGGCAAGGCGTTCGCCCAGCAGAAACCGCAAGGGACGGGGGCGCTGCTCTTTATCGACCTGGATGATTTCAAGGGGATCAATGACCAGCTGGGCCATGCCTGCGGTGATCAGGTGCTGCAGCAGATGGCGGACTGGTTGCGCCTCATCATGCCGGGCTCGGCGCTATGCGGCCGTTACGGCGGCGACGAGTTTGTGGTGCATCTGCACCGGGATGTCTCGCACCATAGGCTGGCGCAACTGGCCGATGCGCTGATCAGCAGGATGCACGGCTATGTGCCCAAACCCGGCTGCTCGCAACGGGTAGGACTGAGCATCGGCATCGCGTTATGGGAGGGGGAGGCATTGACCTTCCGGCAGGCGCTGGAGGTGGCCGACAGGGCCATGTACGAGGCCAAGGCGCGCGGCAAGCGAGCCTGGTACCTGCTTCAGATGTGATCGCGTTGGCAGAGTCAGCCCAGAGCAAAAACCCCAGCCGAGCTGCAATGCTGTTCACTTAAGAGAATTTGAGTTCCAGTCCACGTAGTATCAGGGCTAAAAAATGAGGGAGGCATGATGCCTCCCTCTTTCTATTGCAAGCCACGCTGGATAAAGGCTGAAGGAACATCGACTGGAAACAGCCTTGCTCCCCCAACTCAAGTCGCACTTATGAATAATTAGTCAAAAATGTGCTTATCTGAACAGCATTGCAGCCGAGCTGGGGTTTCTGTTATTCGCCTTTGGCGCCGAGCTGTTCTTCGAGCTGAGCCAGCTTGCTTTCGAGGGCGGCCAGTTTTTCCCGGGTACGCAGCAGCACCTTGGTCTGCACATCAAACTCTTCGCGGCTGACCAGATCCAGCTTGCCCAGCTGGGCTTGCAGTACCTGACGCATCTTCTTCTCGGCCTCTTCACCCATGCTGCGAATGCCGGGCGGCAGGGAGTTGTGCACCTGCTTGGCGATCTCTTCCAGTTTCTTCGGGTCGATCATGATGTCCTCCTTAAGCGTTGGCGGACATTCTACCGACAATTCCCTCACTTTGCCGAGATCGCGGCGGCTTTTTACCATTTGTGCTGCCAAGCAAACGCCGCCCTTCGGGGCAATGCTGTTCACTTAAGAGAATTTGAGTTCCAGTCCACGTAGTATCAGGGCTAAAAAATGAGGGAGGCATGATGCCTAATGCCAGTCAGTTAAGCCTGACTGGTATTGTTTTTATTGGCTTTTTTCACACTATACCTCTGGGGCCTTGGCTTCACGCAGCGGGGGTAACTTCGCTCCCTTCGTTCCGGCAATACAAACTGCCCCGCCTGTTTCTCCAGCTCAGCCACCCGCTTCGGGATAGTACCCGGTGACAGGTACGGCATGCAGCTCAGTTCATGGATGAGATACACCGACGCCATGTGAAAACTCAGCTGACTCGCCGTGTACCCCTTCAGGCTCGCCGCCATCTTCACCATCTGGCTGCGCAGCAGGTTGTACGCCAGCAACACGCCCCACAGCTCTTGCCGTATCCCCGTCGCCTTCTTGCTACGCAGGGTCAGTCGATGTTGTTGCAGGCTGTGCTTCATCTCCCGATAGCCCAACTCGATTTCCCAGCGATGGCTGTAGAGTTCAGCGATGTCAGTCCCCGGGAAGCGCATCGGGTCGACCATCGAGGTTAACACTTGGCGCTCCTTGCCGTTGATGTTGCGAGTCAGCAAGCGGGCTTCCACCGTATCCGGCAGTTGTGGCCACTTCTTGCGTGCCTGTGGACTGGTCGTCAGGCGCACCAGCACATCCTGGCGCCCCAGCTTGCGTACCACCTCGTATTGCGTGCCCTTTTTGAGCGGCAGCAGCCAGTGCCGCTCGCTACCCGCAGTTTGCCAGGCATGTAGCAGACCGAGGGAGTAAAACCCCTTGTCGAACAGGGTCAGCGAGTGGTCCGGCGTGCGCGCGACAAGCTGTTCGGCCAGCACCATCTCGTTGACGGCGCAGCTCTCCATGACAGCCTGAACAAGCAGGTGACTGGTCAGCTCCATCTGGCAGAGCATGCGTACCTGCGGATAGGCTGTCTCGCCATGCTGGGTGCCGGGCTTGGCAAACGCGGCGGTATTGTCCAGGGTATCGGGCGTGCGCCACATCACGCCATCGACGGCGAGCAGTTGCAGCCCGGCCCAGCCGGGGTGATTGGCCTGCTGGTGCCAGAGCGAGGCTGTCTCGTGAAACAACCGCTCGATGCTCTTGTCCCCGAGCTTTTGGCGGGCTTGCAGGAAGGCGCTGGGGGCAACAAAGGGACGGTCACCGGGCAACAGGATATCGAGCTGATTGACCAGCTGGGTCATGGGGACATGGCGGAACATGGCCATGCCGATGATGGCCCAGACCAGGCGCTCCATGGGCATGCGGCGACGGCGCAGGGTCACGACATCCTCTTCGGCGAGCAGAGTTGTGATGAGCTCGGGGGAAATGAGGTCGGAGAGTGACTCAAACTGAGCGGGATTGCTGGCGTGGAGGAAGTCGAGAGCCTGTACGATACGCATAAAAAATCCGAAACCAATCAACAGGTTTCGGATTTTTACACATCAGCAGGATCGGTCAATGGATCCTTAACTGATCGGCATTAAGGCATGATGCCTCCCTCTTTCTATTGCAAGCCACGCTGGATAAAGGCTGAAAGAAGATCGACTGGAAACAGCCTTGCTCCCCCAACTCAAGTCGCATTTATGAATAATCAGTCAAAAATGTGCTTATCTGAACAGCATTGCGCCCTTCGGGGCTGCGTTCTCGTGTCTGCATCTGCTGAAAAATCAGGCTGGCTGGTGGTTGCGATCCAGCCAGCCTTGCAGCAGGCCGACCAGCAGGCCGGTCAGGTGGGCGATGTTGGCGGTGCTGGTGCCGAGCATGTCGAAGAAGCCGAGCACCATCCAGAACAGCATAAAGCCCATCAATGCAGGTGGCAGAGTGAGGCCGCAGGCCGGTTGCAGCTTGGCTCGCAGCCAGCAGTAGCCGAGCAGGGCATAGACCACGCCGGAGAGTCCGCCAAACAGCGGGCCGCTGGCGAAAAACTCGGCGATATTGGGCAGTGCGGCACCTACCAGCAGCAGGATCAGCAGCTTGCCGCTGCCGAGGCGCTGCTCGATCTGGCCCCCCAGATACCACCACCACAGCAAGTTGAACACCAGATGGAGCACCGAGAAGTGGATCAGGGCGGGGGTGAAATAGCGCCATGCCTGCCAGTCGGTGAACTGGGCCAGGGTCGGGTGGAACGCCAGTTCATCGTAGATGGGCAGGCCGATGGCATCGATGCCGTAGATGGCGAGACAGGCGATGATCACCACCAGCGTCAGCGGCCCCGCCTGATGGAGGAAGTCGGTGATGGGGTCCGTCATCCCCTTGCTGTAGTCGATGCGGGCATCGGCGCGGCCGGACTGCCAGGAGGCCTCCATGTAGCGCGGGTGGCCCGGCTCGGCCAGAAAGCGCTTCACCTCCAGCTGGGCTTGGGCGAGGCGCGGCTCGTCCGCCAGCCAGATGGTGACCCCCAGCTCGGACTGGGTCAGCTCGCAGGAGATGCCCAGCGTCGCCAGATAGTCCACCAGCGCCTGCGCCATGCGGGCGTTGTCGAGTACCAGCAGCTGGATCATGCCTCGCCTGCCTCGATGGGAAACTCCCGGCGCCATGCCTCGAAGCCACCATCCATGCTGTAGACCTCGTCATAACCCTGTTGCAGCAGGTATTGGGCGGCTCCCTGACTACTGTTGCCGTGATAGCACATCACGATGACCGGGGTATCGAAATCCACTTCATTCATAAAGCGCACCAGCGTGCCGTTGGTGAGGTGGAAGGCGCCGACCGCGTGGGCCGCTTCAAAGGATTGCGGGTCGCGAATATCCACCAGACGGGCTTCACCCGCGCTCAGTTTCTGGTGGGCATCATGGGCATTGATATGGGCAAACTGGTCCATCTGGATGTCCTGCGAATAGGTTGATTACGGGCCAGTGTACCGCAAGCTGTGGCGCAAACTAACCCCACAAAAGATAAGGGAGCCAGTGGCTCCCTTGTCGATATGGCATGCGGGTCAGTGGGTTAACCGCCGAGATAGGCCTGCCGCACTGCCGGGTTGGCCAGCAGGGCGGCGCCCGTGTCTTGCAGCACCACATGGCCGTTCTCCAGCACATAGCCACGGTCGGCCAGCTTGAGCGCCTGGTTGGCGTTCTGCTCCACCAGAAAGATGGTCATCCCCTTCTGGCGCAACTGCTCTATGGTGTCGAAGATCTGCTGGATGACGATGGGGGCCAGCCCCAGCGAGGGTTCATCCAGCAGCAGCAGGCGCGGTTTGCTCATCAGGGCGCGGCCGATGGCCAGCATCTGTTGCTCGCCGCCGGACATGGTGCCCGCCCGCTGCTCCAGCCGCTCATGCAGGCGCGGGAACAGGGTGAACACCTGATCCAGCAAGCCGTGCTGCTCGGCCTTGTCGACGAAGAAGGCGCCCATCAGCAGGTTCTCCTCCACCGTCAGGCGGGCGAAGATACGGCGCCCCTCCGGCACCACGGCGATATCCTTGCGCATGATGCGAGCGGTGGTGAGGGAGCTGATCTGTTCCCCCTCAAACCAGATGGAGCCGCTGCTGGGCTTGGGTTCACCGCAGAGGGTCATCAGCAGGGTGGTCTTGCCCGCGCCGTTGGCACCGATCAGGGTGACGATTTCCCCCTCTTTCACCTCGACGCTGACATCGTGCAGCGCCTGAATTTTGCCGTAGTGGGTCGATACGTTGCGAAGTTCTAACATCGTGACTCCTTGGGTCCTACGATTCGCCCAGATAGGCCTTGATCACTGCCGGGTTGTTGCGGATCTCATCCGGCTTGCCGTGGGCCAGCGGGGTGCCCTGGCTGACCACGAAGATGCGGTTGGAGATGCCCATCACCAGCTTCATATCGTGTTCGATAAGCAGCACCGAGACCCCGAACTCGTCCCGCAGGCTCATGATCAGCTCATCCAGCTCGTCGGTCTCCTTCGGGTTGAGGCCGGCGGCCGGTTCATCCAGCATCAGCAGCTCGGGACGGGTCGCCATGCAGCGGGCGATCTCGAGGCGGCGCTGCTGACCGTAGGCCAGATTGCCGGCGGCGCGGTTGGCGAGATCCTTGAGGCCGACTTTATCCAGCCAGAAGGCGGCCTGCTCCAATCCCTCCTGCTCCGCTCGGCGAAACTCCGGGGTCTTGAACAGACCGGCGATAAAGCTGGTGTTGAGGTGCTGGTGCTGGGCGACCAGCAGGTTCTCCACCGCTGTCATCTCCTTGAACAACCGCACGTGCTGGAAGGTACGCACAATCCCCTTGCGGGCGATAAGGTGGCCGGGCAGCCCCTGGATCTCCTCACCCTTGTAGCGGATGGTGCCGCCGCTTGGGCAGTAGAAGCCGGTCAGGCAGTTGAAGATGGTGGTCTTGCCCGCGCCGTTGGGGCCGATGATGGAGATCACCTCGCCCTTGTCGATATCCAGTTTTACCCCGTTGACGGCCAGCAGGCCCCCGAAGCGCATCGACAGATCAGAGACTTCCAATAACTTCTGAGTGGCACTCATTTTTTCAGCTCCCTATTCAAGGTGGAGCAAGTCACTGCCAGCCATTCAGCCACATAGCGCATCGACAGATCAGAGACATCTATGAACTTCTGATGAGTACTCATTTCTTCAACTCCAGATGCGGACGGGTCATCGGCAGCAATCCTTGTGGCCGCCAGATCATCATGAACACCATCAAGAGGCCGAACATCAACATGCGGTACTCGTTAAACTCGCGGGCCAGCTCCGGCAGCACCGTCATCACGATGGCAGCCAGCACCACCCCGATCTGGGAGCCCATGCCCCCCAGCACCACAATCGCCAGCACTATGGCCGACTCGATAAAGACGAAGGATTCCGGGCTGATAAAGCCCTGCCGCGAGGCAAAGAAGCTGCCGGCAAAGCCCGCGAAGGTGGCGCCTATGGTGAAGGCGGTCAGCTTGATGATGGTGGGGTTGAGCCCCAGCGATTTGCAGGCGATCTCGTCCTCCCGCAGCGCTTCCCAGGCGCGGCCGAGCGGCATCCGCAGCAGGCGGTTGATGACGAACAGGGTCGCCACTACCAGCACCAGCGCCATCAGGTAGAGGAAGATCACCTTGTGGTTGGCGTTGTAGGTAATGCCGAAGAAGTTGTGGAAGGTATCAAAGCCCCCATCCTTGACGGTGCGGTTGAACTCTAGCCCCGCCAGGGTCGGTTTGGGGATGCCGGAGATCCCGTTCGGGCCGCCGGTCAGGGTGGTCATGTTGTTGAGCAGGATGCGGATGATCTCGCCAAAGCCCAGGGTGACGATGGCCAGATAGTCCCCCCGCAGCCGCAGCACCGGGAAGCCGAGCAGGAAGCCGAAGGTAGCGGCCATCAGCCCGGCGATGGGCAGGCACTCCCAGAAGCTCAGCCCGAAGTAGGTGTTGAGCAGGGCATAGCTGTAGGCGCCGACCGCGTAGAAGCCGACATAGCCGAGATCGAGCAGACCGGCGAGGCCGACCACCACGTTCAGCCCCAGCCCCAGCATGATGTAAATCAGGGTGAGGGTGGCGAGATCGATGGCGCCGCGAGAGGCCATAAATGGCCAGCTCACCGCGAACAGCAACACCAGCACGGCCGTGAGGTTATAGAGCTTGGGCGCCTCTTCCGGGCTAGGCAGCACCAGTTTGTTGAAGCCGACCGAGAAGCCGCTGATGGAGGCCTGAAACAGCCGGGCGATCTGGCCGCGCAGCATCTGGAACCAGAACACCAGGGTGGCGCCCCCCAGCAGCCAGGCCAGCGACACATCGAGGCGGCTCACTACCAGCAGGCGGGAGCCGTCGGTCTCCAGCTTGAAGCCGAGCAGCCAGAAGGAGAGCACCAGCAGCACCAGGCTGGCGATACAGGCGTGGATAAATTGATTTCTCATCACACTTTCTCCACTTCCGGACGACCCAGGATGCCAGTGGGCATGAACAGCAGTACAAAGATGAGCAGGGCGAACGCCATCACATCCTTGTACTCGGTGCTGAGATAACCGGCGGTGAGCGCTTCAACCACGCCGAGCAGCAGGCCACCCAGTACGGCGCCCGGAATACTGCCGATACCGCCCAGCACTGCGGCAGTGAAGGCCTTCAGACCGGCCATAAAGCCGAGATAGGGGTTGATGACGCCGTAATACATGCCGAGCAGCACCCCGGCCACGGCGGCCAGCGCGGCTCCCAGCACGAAGGTGATGGAGATGACCACGTGGGTGTCGATGCCCAGCAGGTTGGCCATCTTGATATCTTCCGAACAGGCGCGGCAGGCGCGGCCCATGCGGGAGCGGTTGATGAACTGGGTCAGCGCCAGCATGGTGACAAAGGTCACCACGAAGATGATCAGCTGCATATAGGAGAGGCTGGCCTGAAAACCATCCTCACCCCCCAGCGTCCAGCCACCGGAGATCAGGGTGGGCATGGCGATATCGCGCGAGCCCTGGGCCATCCGCATCATGTTCTGCAAGAAAATCGACATGCCGATGGCGGAGATAAGGGGGATCAGCCGGTTGCCGCCGCGCAGCGGCCGGTAGGCGACCCGCTCGATGCTCCAGCCATAGGTGCCGGTGATGACGATACTGACCAGGAAGGCGCCCCCCAGCAGTAGAAAGGTGCTGTCGATGCCCATCATCATGAGCCCCGCCATCACCATGAAAGCGACATAGGAGCCGATCATGTAAACCTCGCCGTGGGCGAAGTTGATCATGCCGATGATGCCATAGACCATGGTGTAGCCGATGGCGATCAACGCATAGGTGCTGCCTATGGTTAATCCGTTCAGCAGTTGCTGAACCAGATAGAGGAGGTGTTCGGACATACTGCGTTCCCTGTACTTGCCCGCAAAGAGAGGAGGGGGTGAGCGTACTCACCCCCCAATCGGCAGATTATTTGACTTGGCTGGAGGTACCGTCAGCGTGCCACTGGAACACACCGAATTCGAAGCCTTTCAGGTCACCGTTCGGTGCCCAGCTCAGGGGGCCCATCACGGTTTCGACCGGGGTGGCCTTGATGGCGGCGGCCACAGCGGCCGGGTCATCTTCACCCGCTTTGGCGATACCGGCTGCCAGGGTTTGCACCGCGGCATAGGTGGTCCAGACGAACGGGCCGGAGGAGTCCTGACCCTTGGCCTTGAACGCCGCCACCAGCGGGGCGTTGGCGGGCACCAGATCGTATTTGTTCGGCAGGGTCACCAGCAGGCCTTCAGACGCCGGGCCGCCGATGGCGGAGATATCCTTGTTACCCACCCCTTCCGGGCCCATGAACTTGGCTTTCAGCCCCTTCTCGCCAGCCTGACGCAGGATCAGACCCAGCTCAGGGTGATAGCCGCCGTAGTAGACGAAATCGACGTTCTCTTTCTGCAGCTTGGCGATCAGGGCGGAGAAGTCCTTGTCACCGGCGGTGATCCCTTCAAAGGCCACCACTTTCACGCCAGCCTTGTCGAGTGCCGCTTTCACGCTGGAGGCGATCCCTTCACCGTACTGTTTCTTGTCGTGGATAACGGCCACGCGCTGGGGTTTGACCTGCTCGATGATGTACTTGGCGGCAGTCGGGCCCTGATCGCTATCCAGACCGATGGTGCGCAGGGTCAGCTGGTAACCGCGCTCGGTGATCTTGGGGTTGGTGGAGGCGGGGGTAATCATCAGGATCCCCTCGTCTTCATAGATATCGGAGGCGGGCAGGGTATTGTCGGAGCAGAGGTGACCGACCACGAACTTGACGCCGTCATTCACCACCTTGTTGGCAACGGCCACCGCCTGTTTGGGATCGCAGGCATCGTCATAAACGACCGCTTCGATCTGCTTGCCGTTGATGCCGCCTGCCTTGTTGATCTGCTCGACCGCCATCTTGCCGCCGGTGAACTGCATGTCCCCGTACTGGGCGACCGGGCCAGTGACCGGGCCTGCGATACCGATCTTGATGGTGTCTGCCGCGTGGGCGATGGAGATCGATCCAAACAGAGCCAAAGAAACCGCTGCGCTTACTGTTATTTTGCTCAACTTATGCATTGATTCGTCCCTTAATCAGTGGATTGTTTCATTTCCGTGTGTCATTCCGGATCTACATCCCGTGCATCCGGCTATAGGTATGGTTCTATCATTCCTCACGGGGCAATAACAAGCTGTTAAAGATACTAACCAGAGGGGGTTTAATGGGCTTATTTTGAAACAAATGACCTGTTATTTTTCGCAGATTAGAGCTTAATATCGATTTGTTGACTTAACATCTTGGTAACGACAGGCGATTCTGACAAACGCCAGAGGATTAATCTGGTGATATTTTACTCTGACAGCGCTCCCATTTTGACCACAACCTGTTTGCGCAAATAGAAATGAGCGCCTAGATTAGCCAGCATTGACAATTCCGTGGCAGAGCTCGTTAAAACCAAGCCTTTATTCGGGAAATCTGCTAATGTTCCGCCTTTGACAGTCAGGAGACAGAGATGGCCACTATCAAGGATGTCGCCTCGCGCGCAGGCGTATCCATCTCCACCGTCTCACATGTGCTCAACCACACTCGGCGGGTCAGCGAAGACGCGACCCAGAAAGTGATTGAGGCGGTGGCAGAACTCAACTACGCGCCCAACTCGGTAGCGCGCAGTCTTAAAATAAATTCGACCAAGACCATTGGCATGCTGGTGACCACCAGCGTAAACCCCTTCTTCGCAGAAGTGGTGCAAGGGGTTGAAGCGTACTGCTTCGAACAGGGCTACAGCCTGATCCTCTGCAACACCGAAAACCAGCCGCCTCGCCAACAGCATTACTTAAGAATGCTGATGGAAAAACGGGTGGATGGTCTGCTGGTATTGGGTACCGATATCGACACCCCGTTGCGCGACATGCTGCGCATCCACAAGAACGTACCGCAGGTGGTACTGGATTGGGGCACGGAGTGCGATTTCGCCAACGTCATCAACGACAACGCCCGCATTGGCGCCCGCATGGCCGTACGCCATCTGCTGGAGCTGGGGCACCGCGATATCGTCTGCATCACTGGCCAGCTCTCCAAGCCGACCACCCAGCAGCGACTGGACGGGGTACGTGATGCGCTGGGCGAGCAGGGTCTGACCCTCAAAGATGACCAGATCTTTGAAGGGGATTACGAGAGCCAGAGCGGCTTCGATGCCATGCAGCGCATCCTGGCCCTGCAGCCTCGTCCGACCGCGGTCTTTGCCTTCGACGATCCCATGGCGATCGGCGCGATTTGCGCTGCCTGGGAAGCCGGAGTCAAGGTGCCGGACGATATCTCCGTCATCGGCTACGACGATGTGGAGATGGCGCGCTTCTCCAGCCCGCCGCTGACCACCATCCGTCACCCGAAGGCCGAATTGGGCCAGCTGGCGGTGAAGCATCTGGTCAGCCGGATCCGCAACAAGGAGCTGGAAGTGGAATCGATGACGGTCCAGCCCGAGCTGATTATCCGTCGCTCGGTCAAACCGCTGCGTTAATCCCGCACCCGTTGCCAAAACGACAAACCCCCTCTGTCACGAGGGGGTTTTTGTTTATGGGCGGTTTGCGTTGAATCAGTGACCCGTAGACCCGATTTCAACCTCGTTGGCGAATATTCCATCCGTTTGATCCATCTCGCATTTTGTCTGTTAATCGTTTGATCAATATCAACAAACAAACGAGTTCTGATGGACTCCCACCTTATCCGTTCCATCCTGTAAGTTGGATATGACTGTCAAGGATGGTGTCTTATGTTCCCCCCTCGCAAGCTGGGTCACCAGATCACGCTGCTGGCAATCAGCGGCATCGTATTGCTCGCCGTAGTCCTGCTTACCTTCAACCTGTTTGAAAACCGCCAGCGGGCGGTGACGGCCGAACAGGGCGCACTGCAAACAGAGCTGCAAAATATCGAATCGGTGATCCGCAATGCCAGCCATGAAACCGTGCTGGCGGCGACCCTGATCGCCCAGCGGCCGGATGCGGCCAGGGCGGTGGCCGACCAGGATTGGCAGGCCCTCGCCAGCCTGTTCGACCCGCTCTGGCCTGCCCTCAAGGCGCAGGGGATCCAGCAGTTTCACTTCCACGTTCCCCCGGCTACCTCCCTTTATCGGGTACACAAGCCCGCAAGCCATGGCGACGACCTCTCCACCACCCGGCTGGCGGTGGTCGAGGTGAACCGCAATCATCAACCGGTCGGTGGGCTGGAGACCGGTCAGGGTGGCACCGGGATCCGTGGCGTGGTGCCGGTCACCTTCAACGGTCAGCCGGTTGGCTCGGTGGAGTTTGGCCGCGCCCTCGATGCCTCGCTGTTTGCCGATCTGCTGGGCAAGGACAGTCGGCTGGCCATCTATCTGTTTGAACAGGGCAAACCCGTGCTGCTGACCGGTACCGCCATGCTCGGCGAATCGGCGGACTGGTATCAGGGGGTGCTGGCGGGTGAGAGTCGCTTCGCCACCATCAAGCAGCAGGGGAGCGGTTTTCTGGTGATGGCGGCGCCGCTGCGCGACTTCTCCGGCAAGGCGGTCGGGGTGATCGAGCTGGCGCGGGATCACAGTGAGGTCGTCGCCGCGCTGGCGCGCCAGAGCTGGCAGATGGTGATGATTGCGCTGCTCGGCACCGCCCTGATTGCGGTGGCACTGGTGTGGCTGTTGGGCCGCCTTAACCGCCCGCTGCTGGAGAGCGTCAAGGCGCTGGAGGCGCTGGCCAATGGTTCCGGCGATCTCGGCAGCAAGCTGCCGGTGACCGGGTCGGAAGAGATCCGCCGCCTCGGCACGGCGTTCAATGCCTTCGTCGGCAAGATCCGCGACACCATGAGCCAGCTCACCGCCACGCTGGGCGAACTGGCTGGCGAGAGCGAGCGGCTATCGCGCAGTGCGGCGGGCAACCTTGGCAGCATGACGCGCCAGCAGGAGCAGACTACCCAGCTCGCCACCGCCATGACCGAGATGACCAGCACGGTGCATGAGGTGGCCCACAACACGGTGCAAGCGGCCGAAGCGGCCAGCGAGGCAGACAATCAGGCGGTCACCGGCGATGAGGTGGTGCAGCAGAGCGTCAGCATGATCGAACAGCTGGCCGCGGAAATCGCCAGCGCGGGCGACACGGTGAAAGAGGTCGCCAGAGCCAGCGAGCAGATTGGCTCGGTGCTGGCGGTGATCCAGTCCATCGCCGAGCAGACCAACCTGCTGGCCCTCAACGCCGCCATCGAGGCGGCCCGGGCCGGTGAGCAGGGGCGCGGTTTTGCGGTGGTGGCCGACGAGGTGCGCTCACTGGCGGGCCGTACCCAGCACTCCACCGCCGAGATCCGCGGCACCATCGAGCAGTTGCAACGGGCGGTGGGCACTACTGTGACCATGATCGAGCACAGCGTCTCGCGGGCGGGGGAGTCGGTGGAGCGGGCCAATCAGGCGGGGGACGCCCTCAGCCGGATCAAGGGAGCGGTCAACAGCATTCGCGATATGAACACCCAGATCGCCGCCGCCTCCGAGGAGCAATCCTCGGTGAGCGACGAGATCACCCGCAATATCGTCAGCGTCCACGAGATCTCCCAGGCCACCACGCTGGTGGCGCGGGATACCGCCCAGATTGCCACCCATGTGGCGACCCTGGTGGACAAACTGGGGGATCTGGCCGGGCAGTTCCAGGATGGCTCCAACGTAAGGATGGTGCTGACCCGCGCCCGCGCCGCCCACATGGGCTGGAAGACCCGGGTGCGCGCCTATCTGGATGGGCAGGAGGGGCTGTCGCGCAGCGAGGCGGTCAGTGACAAGGAGTGCCGCCTCGGCCGCTGGTATTTCAGCGAGGGGGCATCCTGTTGCAGTTCGCACCCAGCCTTCAAGGCGATCGCCACTCCCCACGCCAGACTGCATCAGGTGATCCAGCAGGTCATCGAGTTGAAAAACCAGCACAAGCACGAGGCGGCAGAGGCCCTCTACCGCGAGATCGAACAGAACTCCGGGCAGGTGGTGGGCTACATCGATCAGCTGTTGCAGGAGATGACCAAGCCCGCACGCTAGTCATGCGCGGGCCGGATAGCCAAAGGGCTGACAGCGATGTCAGCCCTTTTTCATGCTGTGCCGCGCAAAAGCCGTCACCGCTTAAGCTCCGGTACAAGGGGGCTCGCCGATAATGCCGCCGCCCCGAGCTGGCCCCCTGCGCCAGCTGCCGAATTTGGAACCGAGAGCGTGAAACCGACCAACAAATCCCTGCTGTCCCTCCCCGAGCGCCAGATCCCGCAACCGCAGCCTGACGAGGGCGAGCATGCGCCGTCGGCGGCAGAGACCCCGGCGCCAACCGTGCAACCCGCTGTGCCTGCCGAGCCGTCCATCCCGCCATCCCGCTTGGCCGCTACCGTGACGCCTGCAGCGCCGATCGTGGTGGTGCCGGTTGCGCTGCCATCCGTGCCACGCGCTCGCAATATGCTAGTCGGCGCCCTGTTCTGTGTCTGTCTGGCGCTGGTCGCCTCGTTCGTCTTTATTGCCCGTTCCCATATTGCAGTGACGCCGCTCGTGGCCAGCGGTGCGCAGCCGCTCGTGGCCAGCGGTGCGCAGCCGCTGGTGGAGATTGGCGTTGCCGATATTGACCAGCCCGAGGTGGTTTACTCCATGGATCTGGCCTTTCCAGCGCGGGAAACCACCATCCCGCAGCCGGTGGTCGCCCGCCACGAGCGACCGGCCAAGCTCAAGATCGGCGTCTACAAGCAGGTGAACAACGTCGAGAAGTGGCGGCGCTGGGCGCGCCAGCAGAACGTCACCTTCGAGGCGGTGCAAAAGAACCGGGATGGCGAGCCCCACTACTTCCTCTATCTATGCGAACAGGATCCGGCGCGGGTTGACCAGCTCAAGCGCGACGTGGCCCGCATCAGCGGCGAAACCCCGCTGCTGGTCCGTCGCGCGACCAGCACCCGCATCTAGCGGGAAATCAGCCTTTGTTGATCTCGCTGGCGGCGTGCACCAGCTGCTCCAGCTGGTGGTGGATCTGGGCGCGATCCAGCTGCTGCAACGGCTGGCGACTCCACAGCACCGGCGTCAGGCTCTCGGCATCGAACCCCAGCACCGGCTTGCACGGGTCCTGACTAAACAGGTTCTGGGCGGCAGCCTGGGCGCTGGTGGCCGCGTCGAGGCGGGTAAACATCAGCAGATAGTTGGCCGGGTGTTCGGTCAAATGGCAGGTCAGTTCGCCGATCTGCAGGCTGGTGACGCTCTCCTCCTGCTGCGGCGCAGGCAGCGAGAGGGAGAGAAACAGCTGGTGGATGGCGGCGTGATAAAGAGAGTTCATTGATGGCTCCAGATTGGTGATGGCGCCATTAGAGCAGGTCGCCGCTCGCGGCACTGTTAATGGTGGCTCTCTTTTTTTAGCTTTCCGGTCAGCGAGATAGCGCGCCGCGCTCAGTACAAAAATCGCGACCAATCCCGATAGTCCCTGTTGATGGCCTCTCCTAGACTGGCGGCGAAACATCACAAGAAGACAATCATCATGCAGATTCAAACACACACCGGCGGCTTGCAGGCCGTCGCTCACCACAGTGATGCCACCACCGGGGTTGGCCGGATGGGCCAGCTGGAGGCGCGTCAGGTCGCCACCGGACAAGATGCGATCCTGCTGGGCAGCCGCAGCGAACCGCAGAAAGGGCAGGGGCTGCTCTCGCGACTGGGGGCCCAGCTGGCTCGCCCGTTTGTGGCCCTGAAAGAGTGGATCGGCAACCTGCTGGGGACGGACAAGCATGCCGCTGCGCCGAAGGCGCAACAGACTCCTGTGACAGACAACCTCTCGCTGGCTGACCAAAAACGGTTGCTGCTGCAACAGGCATTGCCTTTCACCCTGGGCGGGCTCGACAAGGCCAGCGAGCTGAACAATATCAATGCCGAACAATTGGGGCAGGATCATACCCGTCTGGCGACCGGCAATGGTGCCCTGCGCTCACTGGCGACCTCCCTGATCGGGATCCGGGATGGTTCCATGCGGCAGGAGAGTCAGACCGCTGCAGCCGGGTTACTTGAACGCCCCATCGCTGGTATCCCGCTCCAGCAGTGGGGTACGGTGGGGGGCAAGGTGACCGAGCTGCTCGCTAACGCCACCCCCAAACTGTTGCAGGAGGCGATGAGCCAGCTGCACACCGCGATGGGTGAAGTAGCCGACCTGCAGCGCGCCGTAAAGGCCGAAATTGCTGGTGAACCGGCGCAAAGCGCGACCACGGCTGCTGATGCGGCGCCGGTCCAACGGGGTGAGAGCAAAGGTGTGGCCCGCGAGCAGGTCGCCATGACGCGGCAGACTCCAGCCACCGGCTACAAGCTGGCGCTGGATCTCATCAGCTATCAGGCCAGCTACCTGCTGCGGGATCAAACCTCGACGACAGTGACCCTGAGCAGCAGCGATCTCAACGCCCTGCATCAGCACATTGCCGATGGCTCCATCAATGGCTCCCACATGGCCAAATTGCAGACCCGTGGCGATCTGCAAACCCTGCGCACACTGGCGCTCTCGCTGGCCAGCGGCAGCGATGCCAAGGGGGCTTCCCTTGGCCATGCTCTCGACAGCCTCGCCTCGGCGCGCCCCAACCAGCGACTGGTGCTGGGCGGCCTGATGCAGTTTGCCAGTCAGGGGGATCAGGCCTGGGCTGACCATACCGCTGGCAAGCCGGAAGATCGGCTCGATGCCGGGGCGCGGCAGCGCTTTGATGGTGACAACATGAAGGCGGCGGTGGCGCGTCTCGGCGCCAGCGAAGCGCGGCAAGTGCTGCAACAGCTGGAAGGGGCTTTTGGTGATCGGGTGCGGGGCATCTGTGATCTAGCGGTTGAACTGGTCTCGCCCTTTGCCGACACGGTCCCGGAGGCCGTGTTGACCTCCCGGTTGACCCGTATGGGCACTGTGGTGAGCACCCTGATCGACCAGATCAAGGAGCACCTCGCGCTGCCCCTGTCAGCTCACAGTGATGCGTCCCAGATTGATTCTGCCGATCAGCTGACGCCGCTCGAACTGGCTGCGCTGGCCCACATCGGCGTCGATGACCGCTATCTGTAAACCGCCTGCAAGCCGCCCCTCCGGGCAAGGCCGGATGGCACGAAAACGGACACCCTCGGGTGTCCGTTTTTTATTCTGGCGGGGGGGCGGGGGCTCAGTGCAGGCTGCGATGGCTCAAAGGCTGGCGAAATCCACCTCGGGCAGGGTTTCGAAGCCGGGACGGGCGAACAGGTAGCCCTGCATCAGGCTGATACCCATCTCCCGCAGGCAGGCCATCTCTTCGCGGGTCTCGATCCCCTCCGCCAGCGGGGTGATCTTCAGCTCCGCAAACAGCGCCAGACAGTGGCGCACGATGGCTTGCCGGGTCGGGTCCTGGTCGATGCCGCGCAGCAGATGCATATCGAGCTTGATGATATCTGGCAGAAAATCGGCCAGCAGGTTGAGGCCCGAGTAACCTGCGCCAAAGTCATCCATCGCCGTCTTGAAGCCAAGGGCCTGATAGTGATCGACGATGCCGCGAATATGCTGGTTATCCAGCAACTGCTCCACCTCGGTCAGCTCGAACATGATCTGCTCGATGGGGAAGTTGTGCTCACGGGCCGCCTGCAGGGTGGTGCGGATGCAGCGCTCCGGGCGGTAGACCGCGTTTGGCAGAAAATTGATGCTCAGCATCCCCTTCATCCCGAGTCGGGCCGCCAGCGCGATGGCCTTGATGCGGCACAGCTGGTCGAAACGGTAGCGGTTGTCGTCGTTGACCCGGGCAATCACGTTCTGCGCCGGTTCGTTGTTGATCCCCCGCACCAGCGCCTCATAGCCGAATATGGTGCGCTGGCTGCAATCGACGATGGGCTGAAAAGCCATGGTGAAGTCGAAGTCGAGATCTGCTTTCTCCTGACACTGCTGGCAGATGGCGGGGGACGGGGCGGCAGGTATATCCATGACTTTCCTCTTGGGCGTGGCGGCGCTGGGCACTGTCTCAAATGATAACAGCTCATCACCCCCCTGTAGGTTCGATTAGCGAAGCGTAATCGGACGAACGAGAAGCTTTGATTGCGGTTGTTACCGTGCAACAGCGTCGGCCAGCTGGAGGGGAAAATTCGGCGGGCTGCATTTTTCGTTGGATACGGATAGTATCTGACCCAACGTGGGGAGACCGGAGGGAAAGGATGACTTCGTTCAACCTTTCAGTCTTTGGGTTTATATGTCTTGACCCTGCTTGCGATACGTTCCCAAACCAAGCCCGTTGTGAAGTTGGTTTGTTCTATATTAAGAACGTATTTTCCTTTAAATCTATATTTTGTCTTGCCAAAACTATCTTTTACTTTCGCAAATACAATTCTGGTGTGGATCCCATCGTCAATTGTTTTTAATATGTGAGCTTTAGCTTTTTCATTATCGACATTCTTCTCGTAAATAGTGGTTTCATCATCAGATATATTATTTTCCCAATCTCCGTTTGGAAATAACTTGGGAAACCAAATGATAGTATTTTCTTCTATCCCGTGAGAGGCTCCTCCTCGTTGCCATCCTGCATAGTTATGACCGAAGCAGTTTACTGCGCTCACTATTTTATCGAAGGCTACATCATCACTTAAGTCAATATAACCGCGTTCTATATATGTCTTGGATGATTGTTCCATGTATAGGTCCCATTTAATAAAGTTGGATTTCTGCTGTTTCATTTTTCTGATTAGAAGCACAGCCTGCTCAATGTCCTCGTGTAGCTTGTCAATTCCTTTTGAAGTGTCAATTCTGATAATCTGATGTCCAGTGGCATTAATAATATCATTTTCTCTTAGCCGATCATGCTCAACCTGCGTCAAATGGTGAGGCTCATCGACTTCAATATGTAGTGATAATTGAGGAAAGTATAGGTCTGTCAACGCTCTACCATATGGTCTTGCTACATATTGTTGAGTGATGATTTTTATTTCTAAATCATCTAGCAGATGCCAAATTCGAGTTATAACATAATTCTCAAATCGTTTCCCTCTAGTTCTCTCCAGTTGCCAGGAAATAAAATCCAGTTTACCCATTTCACAGCCTTCACTTAATTGTATTGATATGCATAATTATAGCTTGAAATGCAACTTTACAGAAGGGTTGATTAAGCTAGGTTAGGTGTTTTAGATTAAATAGAAACGGAAATTCTTTGGCACAGAAGTGCTTCATGGTTTTATATATTAAAAAGTCGTCTTGAGTGTTAGAAGAGTGAGATGCCAAGCATAGAAAAATATTCATCCCTTTATACTTTGCATAAATCAACCATTCACCAGTAAGGTTGTTCTTATTGGCTCTGTTTTTATAGCCTTCAATGAAAAACTCATGGGCGAATCGATCTTGCCATCCATGCTTTGATGGATTTGTTTCCTCTTCCGCAATTATCTTTTTGCACAGGGTATCAAATTTTTTGCTGTTTTCAAAATTCAGCCCCCATTCATTTATTAGATTTTTCATGATAAATGCGGGGGTTATAAAATGGGATTTATAAAACCCTTGCAATGGAGGATGTTTGAATCTGTTTTCTGCGGCATGTCGATGGTTTACACCGTCAATCGCCTGCATTAAATCAGTAACCACAAAAGAGCTGAATTTTCTGTTTTTTATCGCATCTGTTAATTGTGATAAAAGTAAGCTGCTTATTCTCGATTCATGTAAACCATAAAATCCAGTGTTGTTTTCTAAATATATAGAAACATCATAATTTGTGATTTTGAAAAGGCTCATTAATTCTGAAGATAACTTGACCATATGTGCCCCCATGAATTTTTAATTAACTATATAGATGTGATGGTGCTATATAAATAAAAAACGGCGCCTCGTGGCGCCGTTTTTAATATCACTCAACCCAACTCAGATCACTGCAGCAGCGAGATATCCGCGACTTGCAGGAACAGGTTGCGCAGGTTGTTCAGCAGTGCCAGACGGTTGGCCTTGAGGGCCTCATCGTCAGCCATCACCATCACTTCGTTGAAGAAGGTGTCGACCGGCTCGCGCAGGGCGGCCAGACGGGTGAGGGCAGCCTGATAGTCACCGGCAGCGAACAGCGGAGCCAGTTCGGCTTGCAGTTCGGCAACCTGGGTGGCCAGCGCCTTCTCGGCGGCATCGACCAGCAGTTCCGGTTTGACGGCAGTCGGCAACTCGCCTTCGACCTTGGCCAGAATGTTGCTCACGCGCTTGTTGGCGGCAGCCAGTGCCAGTGCGGCATCCAGAGTGCGGAAGTGGCTGACGGCCTTGACGCGACGATCGAAGTCGAGCGGACGGGTCGGGCGGCGGGCCAGTACGGCCAGCACCACGTCGGCACCGATGCCTTCGTCCTGATAGGCGGCACGGAAGCGGCCCAGCATAAAGTCGACCACGTCGGTAACGACGGTTTTGTTGGTCAGCTTGTCGCCGTAGACGCGTACCGCTTCTTCAACCAGTTCAACCAGATCCAGATCCAGCTGCTTCTCGGTCATGATGCGCAGGGCACCGATGGCGGCGCGGCGCAGGGCGAACGGGTCCTTGTCACCCTTCGGCAGCATGCCGATGCCGAAGATACCGGCCAGAGTGTCGAACTTGTCGGCCAGCGCGACGGCGCAGGCAACCAGACCGGACGGCAGGGCATCACCGGCAAAGCGCGGCATGTACTGCTCGTTGAGGGCCACGGCTACTGCTTCGTCTTCGCCATCGTGACGGGCGTAGTGCATCCCCATGACACCCTGGGTGTCGGTGAACTCGCCGACCATGTTGGTCATCAGGTCACACTTGGAGAGCAGACCGGCACGCTTGGCCTGAGTGACATCGGCGCCAATACGCTCGGCGATAAAGCCGGCGACGGTCTCGATGCGCTCGACCTTGGCCTTGACGGTGCCCAGCTGTTGCTGGAACAGCACGGTTTCAAGGCGCGGCAGGCGGGAGGCCAGGGTCTGCTTGAGGTCGGTCTTGAAGAAGAACTCGGCGTCTGAGAGACGGGGGCGAACCACCTTCTCGTTGCCGCTGATGATCTGGCTCGGGTCTTTGGACTCGATGTTGGTGACGAAGATGAACTTCGGCAGCAGCTTGCCGTTCTTGTCGTAGACCGGGAAGTACTTCTGGTCACCCTTCATGGTGTGCACCAGCGCTTCAGCGGGAACGGCCAGGAACTTCTCTTCGAAGTTGGCGGTCAGCACCACCGGCCACTCGACCAGTGCAGTGACCTCTTCCAGCAGGGCGTCGTCCAGATCGGCCACGCCACCGAAGGCGGCAGCGGCCGCTTCGGCGTCAGCCTTGATCTTGGCCTTGCGCGCCATGAAATCGGCAATCACCATGCCGCGCTCCTGCAGGATCTGCGGGTACTGGCTGGCGTTGTCGATGATGAATTCGCTCTCGCCCATAAAGCGGTGACCGCGGATGGTGCGGGCAGAGTCGATACCCAGAATGTGAGCGGGCACCAGATCCCCATCCAGCAGCAGGGTCACGGTGAACACCGGACGCACGAACTGGATGGTCTTGTCACCCCAGCGCATCATTTTCGGGATCGGCAGCTTGGCCAGCGCCTGGCTAACCAGCTCGCCCAGCAGATCTTTGGCCGGACGGCCTTCGACCTTGGCGGTGTGAACCAGCCACTCACCCTTGTCGGTGACCAGACGCTCGGCCTGTTCAACGGTGATGCCGTTGCCACGGGCCCAGCCTTCGGCAGCCTTGGTCGGCTTGCCTTCGGCATCGAACGCCTGCGCTACGGCCGGGCCGCGCTTCTCGACGCTCTTGCTCGGCTGCTCGCCAGCCAGCTCGCTCACCTTGAGGGCCAGACGGCGCGGTGAGGCAAACCACTCGACGTCGCCGAAGGCCAGATCGGCCTTGGTCAGTTCGCTTTTGAGGTTGTCGGCAAAGGCTTCGGCCAGGGAGCGCAGGGCTTTGGGCGGCAGCTCAGCAGTACCGATCTCTACCAGAAATGTATGTTGTGCCATGTCCGTTCCTTAACCTTGCTTGTTCTCACTGCGCTGACACATAGGGAAGCCCAGCGCTTCGCGGGAGGCGTAGTATGCCTCTGCCACGGCCTTGGTCAGGGTGCGAATGCGCAGAATGTAGCGCTGACGCTCGGTGACCGAGATGGCCTTGCGGGCATCCAGCAGGTTGAAGGAGTGAGCGGCTTTGAGGATGCGCTCGTAGGCAGGCAGCGGCAGCGGTTTTTCCAGTGCCAGCAGGTGCTGGGCTTCCTTCTCGTACTGCTCGAAGCAGTGGAACAGGAACTCCACATCGGCGTGTTCGAAGTTGTAGGTGGATTGCTCCACTTCGTTCTGGTGGAACACGTCGCCGTAGGTGGTCTTGCCCAGCGGGCCGTCAGACCAGACCAGATCGTAGACGCTGTCTACGCCCTGAATGTACATGGCCAGCCGCTCGAGACCGTAGGTGATCTCGCCGGTGACCGGCTTGCACTCGAGGCCGCCAACTTGCTGGAAGTAGGTGAACTGGGTCACTTCCATGCCGTTCAGCCACACTTCCCAACCCAGACCCCAGGCACCCAGTGTCGGGTTTTCCCAGTTGTCTTCCACGAAGCGGATGTCATGGATTTCAGGATCCATGCCCAGCTCTTTCAGGGAGCCCAGATAGAGTTCCTGAATGTTGTCGGGGGAAGGCTTGATGATCACCTGGAACTGGTAGTAGTGCTGCAGGCGGTTCGGGTTTTCACCGTAGCGGCCGTCGGTCGGACGGCGGGACGGTTGCACGTAGGCGCAGGCGATGGGCTCCGGGCCCAGGGCACGCAGACAGGTCATGGGGTGGGAAGTACCGGCACCCACTTCCATATCCAGCGGCTGAATGATGGTACAGCCCTGGCGGGACCAATAGTCCTGCAGCTGCAGGATCAGGCCCTGAAAGGTTTTGACATCGAATTTTTGCATAATTTTTTTCGCGCGAAGTGAAAATCAGAGCAAGATTTGCTGAATGTGAACCGAGGGAGTATACCGTCTGGCATGGTCGGATAATAGGCGAAATTGCAGCGGATTCACGGGATGGCACTGCGCCCTGGCTGGTCGGGCGGGATGTCCGGTACAGGATGTGAGCGATGCCGCCAGCCGAGTGGGCAGGGTCGGGGAAGCCGCTGAAATCATAAGGGAGAGAAAATGGAACTGCGCTGCGCCTGGGTGACCAAAGACCCGGAATACATTGAATACCATGACAAACAGTGGGGCAGGCCGGTCTATGACCCCCGCGAACTGTTTGCCAAGCTCTGCCTCGACGGCCAGCAGGCGGGGCTGTCGTGGATCACCATCCTGAAGCGTACCGAGAGCTACTACCGCGCCTATGCCGACTTCGATCCGCACCGCATCGTGCAGTTCGACGAGCAGGATGTAGAGCGGTTGATGCAGGACAGCGGCATCATCCGCAACCGGCTCAAGGTACAGTCGATCATCAGAAATGCCCGCGCCTATCTGGCGTTGCAGGAGCAAGGGATCGATTTTGCCGATTACTTGTGGGGCTTTGTCGGCGGTGCCCCCATCGTCAACCAGCGGCAGGGCAACGGCGATATTCCGGCCACGTCGCCGGAGTCGGATGCCATGTCGAAAGCGCTCAAAAAGCTCGGTTTCAACTTCGTGGGCAGCACCATCTGTTACGCCTTTATGCAGGCGGTGGGGATGGTGAACGATCATCTGGTCAGCTGTCCTTGCCACGCCGAGTGCCAAAAAGAGCAGCAAAAGAAGCCGGATTGAGCCCCTTTGTGGTATCCGGTTCAGTCGGGATACAGTGATGGCCGTTCAGAATTGCGCTCCCCAATCAAGGAGTCATTCATGTCTTTCATCACTGTTCGCGGACGCGCCTGCCGCGCCCTGATCCTGGCTTGCGCCACCCTGCTGACCTCACTGCCTGCCCTGGCGGTCAAAGAGGCGCGCGACATTCGTCAGGATGCCCGCAGCGACGCTCGGGATGTTCGTCAGGATAGCTACACCGGTCATCAGGACGCCCGTCAGGATGCCCGCGATGTGCGTCAGGATGGCCGCCCGCAGGCTCGCGACATGAAGCAGGATTGCCGTCAGGAAGAGTACCTGAACAACGTCGACTGCCGTCAGGACAAGCGCCAGTTCAAGCAGGATGTGCGGGAAGATGCGCGGGATATCCGCCGCCGCTGATCCTCGCTTCATGGCGGTGGCCCGATCTGGCCAACCGCTGGCAGCCAAACAGTGTGACAAGAAAAAGGCTCCCGAAAACGGGAGCCTTTTTGCATCTGGTCGCCGGGTGGCGGCTTACGCAACTCCCGCCTTTACCATGCACTCGCTGTATTGCTTGTCCACCTTCAGGATATGGTTGAGCAGCCAGCTCTTGAGGAAGATGATCATCTCCATGTTGAGATCCTGTTCGTCGCCATCTTCGCGGCGGATCAGGTTGCCCAGCTCGGCCAGCAGCCTGGCATGCTCCTGTTTGTGGCGTTGCAGCTCGGGGTAGCGCGCCTGTTCCATACTGCGCTCCTCGTCGGCAAAGTGCTGAATCGCCAGCTTGAGCAGCTCGTCCAGCCGCTGTTTGCGCACCTGCGCCGGACTGTTATCACTGACCGCGTGGTAGAAGCGGTTCATCGCATCGAACAGGCCCTGATGCTGACGATCCACGCTCGCCACACCCACCATGAATGTCTCGTTCCAGCGCAGCAGGTCGTGTTCATGGCCCGTTGATTGCTGCTGGCTCACCTCGAACTGGTCGCTGATCAGGCTGATCTCCTCATTGGACTGGTTCAGGTCGCGCGTGTGGGCCCGACTCTCGCGGGCCAACTCGAGGCATTCACGAGCAATATTGGCAACCTGCATGACGTTGCGATTGGTCTCTTCCGCGACCTGAGCCTGTTGCTCGGCTGCCGTGGCGATCTGGCCATTCATGTCGGCGACCCGGGTAATGGCCGAGACAATGGCATTCAGTGTTTCGCCGGTGCCAGCGGCCTGATTGACCGCCTGTTCGCTGACGTTGCGAGTGGTGTGCATGGTGCTGACGGCATGGCGGGTGTTGTTCTGCAACGCTTCGATCCGCTTCTGGATATCGACGGTGGCCGCCTGGGTGCGGGTTGCCAGCTGGCGAACCTCATCGGCGACCACTGCAAAACCGCGTCCCTGTTCGCCAGCCCGGGCGGCTTCGATGGCGGCGTTGAGTGCCAGCAGGTTGGTCTGTTCCGAGATGGTGCTGATCACCTGCAGTATGTTGCCGATCTGGCTGCTCTCCTGATCCAGCTGGGTTACTTCACCGGCGGATTGCTCGATATGGTTGGCTACCTGACGGATCAGGGCGATGGTTTGACTCACCTGCTGCTGGCCATCGTGGGCCTGCTGCTGGGTGAGCAGGGTATCCTGACTGGCTTGCTCGGTATTGTGTTCGATGTTGTGGACGGTGGCGGTCATTTCGTTGATGGCGGTCGCCAGCATGTCGGTACTTTGCTGCGCCCGCTGCATGCTGCTCAGGGTGCTGCCGGAATGGTTCATCAGCAGCGCCATCTTGTCGTGGGTCTTGTGAGAGACCTGCTGCACCGAGCCGATCAGGCTGTCGATATTGTCGAGGAAGCGGTTGAAAACCGTGGCGAGGTAGGCGAATTCGTCCTGTCCCTGATTATGCAGGCGGAAGGTGAGGTTGTGGCTGTGGTTGGCCAGCTCGACCAGTTGGGTCATCAGATGCTGCAATGGGCGCACCGTTTTGAGATAAATAAACAGCAGCATCAGCAAAATAATGGTCAGGCTGGTGACCAGCAGTAGCAGATCCTGGCTTTGCAACGCTTTGCTTTGGTCTTCGATCTTCGTTTCTTGTTGCATTAACTGCTGATGTTGCTGATCCAGCGCCCCCTCCACCTGGCTGGCGATGGTATCGGTTATCGCATCAAACCCCTCGCCTGGCTGCTTCATCAACAGGTTGCCTGCCTCACGCCCCCCTTTCAGATAGGCATCGACCATCCGCTTGCCAATATCGAGTTGCTTGGTAAGCAGGGGGGAGAGGGTATTTTGCAGTTGTGGCAGGGTATCCAGCAGTTGGCGGGCGGCCTGAGCGTGCTGTTCCGCCTCGCCGATGGAGTCCTGTTCGCCAGATACGGCCGCATCAGTGAGAAATTGCTGCACCTGAGTAGTGTGATAGCGCAGCTCCTGCAGGGCAATTTGGTGGTTGGCGCTGGTGATCAACTGCTCAGGCAGTTGCCCGAGCCGATCAGTCAGAGTGCTGCGCCAAATACCCCCAAGTACCATGGTGAGGAGAATGACGAGACTCGCTCCCAGCAACAGACGCCGGATCGAGAGGTTATGAAGCAGAGCAGGCATGGAAAGATCTCTGAGAGCTGTTGATAGTACCTTCAATAGTAGTCAACGGCGTCACATTGCGGCCTGCTGTTTCTGATTGTTTTGGTTTCGTACGGGGCTTTTGTGCTGGCTGATAACTTGGGCGGTTTGGCCGAATGACGGCTATCTGTCAGAAGAGGGCGTAACCCGTATCCTGACGTCACACCTTGGCACTCCTCTGGGGTAGAATGCGGCTCTCCGGTTTAGAGTCGGTTTTTTTCAGAGGTTTTTTCATGCATTTCAAGACACTTGTTCCAGCCGTTGCGCTGGCCGTAGCCCTGAGTGGCTGTACTACCAACCCGTACACCGGTGAGCAGCAGACCTCCAAGGCGGTCTGGGGTTCGCTGGCCGGTGCCGCAACCGGCGCGGCAATCGGTGCCATGTCCTCCAGCAAGGGTGACCGCAAGAAGGGGATCCTGACTGGCGTAGCGGCAGGTGCGGCGCTGGGCGGCGGTATCGGTTACTACATGGATGTGCAGGAAGCCAAGCTGCGCGAGAAGCTGCAAGGCACCGGCGTCAGCGTCACCCGCAATGGCGACCAGCTGATCCTCAATATGCCGAACAACGTCACCTTCGACAGCTCCAGCGCCCAGCTGAAAGCGGCCGGTGCCAACACCCTCTCCGGTGTGGCCATGGTGGTTGCCGAGTTCGACAAGACCCGCCTGAACGTGGTCGGTCACACCGACAGCAGCGGTTCCCGCGATCTGAATATGAAGCTTTCCCGCGACCGTGCCGATGCCGTTGCCGCCCAGCTGATTGGTCAGGGTGTCGCTGGCAGCCGTATCTCCACCACAGGTGTAGGCCCGGATCAGCCGATCGCCTCCAACAGCACCGCGGCTGGCAAAGCCCAGAACCGTCGCGTGACCATTACCCTGACTCCGACTGCCTAAGTCGTTCAGGTTTTGGTAACGAAAAGGCCCCGCCAGTGATGGCGGGGCCTTTCTATTGGAGCCGTGGCGAGCAATGGCGCCTTGTTTTTTGCTCCCTTCTCCCCTTGCGGGAGAAGGGGCGGGGATGAGGGGGATAACCGCCTCTTAGACAGCTGCAGTCAGCTGCACTTCCACCTTGTAACCGTCGTGGGCGAGGCGGGCTTGGACGCAGGCGCGAACCGGTGCGGTGTCGGCATCAGGGGAGCCAGGCATCCCGTTTTGCTTAGACAGCGGCAGTGAGCTGCACTTCCACCTTGTAACCGTCGTGGGCGAGGCGGGCCTGTACGCAGGCTCGCACGGGGGCTGTGCCAGCCGGGATCCAGGCATCCCACTGCTCGTTGAAGGCTGCGATGTCCTGAATGTCTTTGAGATAGATGTTGGCCATCAGGATCTTGTCGACGCCGGAGCCGTTGGCTTCCAGCAGGCGTTGCAGGCTCGCCAGCACTTCGCGGGTCTGCTGGTGGATGTCAGCCTCTTCGCTGACGGGCACTTCCACCACGTAGAGGGTGCCATTGTGGATGACCACGTCTGACCAACGCTGGGTGGTGCCGATTCGGGTAATGGTTGTCATGGAGTGCTCCGGTACGGGGGCTTATTGACCCTTGCGGATCAGATAGCGGTAGGGGGCCTGCTCTGTCTCGCTGGCGACCAGGGTGTGATCCATAAAGCGGCAGAAACTGGGGATGTCGCGGGTGGTTGAAGGATCGTCGGCGCTGACCAGCAGGGTCTCGCCATCCGCCATCAGCCGCACTTTCTTGCGAACCATCATAACGGGTTCCGGGCAACGAAGCCCGATTGCATCCAACTCATGGGTTGCATCGCAGAATAAATCACTCATCTATTATCAACCTTCAACCTATTCGGCTGCTAATGATACTCAGGGCTAAAAAATAATCAAACAAACGACCCATTAACCAGCATATGTAACCAAAATGTTATTCGGCCCTATCCAGCTTGCGCCGGACGAGTAATATAAAAATTGAACCATATTCAACAAGGAGGTGAATATGCAGGTCTCCTACGGCAGATTACAAGCCTATGCAGGCATGGGGTTCTTGTCCTTCGCCATGATAGTGATGGGCAGCCCGATCGGGAACACCGGTACCTGGTTCGGCTCCATGGTGATGGTCGGGTTGGGGCTCTGGATCGAGCTCAGCGATTACTATGACGAGGATGAGGACGAAAACGATCAATCCTGAACCGGATGACGATTCAACAACAAAGGCGGAGCAATTCCGCCTTTGTCATTTCTGCCGATCAGCCATTTACCCGGATCAGCGGGTCGAGCGCATCGCCCGCTCCAGATGCAGCGCCGTCTGCTGCGGGTTTGCTTTGGGGTCGTTGAAGTAGTTGCTCAGCACATCCATGATCGCCTGACGCATATTGGTCGGCGTCGCCATCCCCTCCGCCATGCTGGGCAGCAGGTTGTCCTGCTTTTCCGCCAGCAGGAAATCCTGATAGGAGCGCACGGCGCAGCGGTCGAACTTGCTCATGTCGGGGTGGGTCAGCGC
This sequence comes from Aeromonas allosaccharophila, assembly GCF_016026615.1. Lineage (NCBI taxonomy): Bacteria > Pseudomonadati > Pseudomonadota > Gammaproteobacteria > Aeromonadales > Aeromonadaceae > Aeromonas > Aeromonas allosaccharophila. Next base: position 3,575,031 of record NZ_CP065745.1, read on the forward strand.
CGGGATCGAGCCCTTCACCCGGTTGAACTCTGCCTGGAATGTCGGCGTCATCAGCAGCTGGGCCAGTTCGCCCTGGGCCTGTAGCTGGGCCGGATCCCGCTGCTTGAACATGGCGATGGAGTCGAGGTTGTAGCTGAACAGTCCGGCACTGCCCGGGCTCGGCAGGCAGGCGATATCCTCACCCGGCCGGTAGTTGCCCGCGCTCAGCTCCCCCTTCACCCAGTCACCCATCACCTGCATGGCGGCGCCACCGCTCTCCAGCAGATTGGTGGCCTGATGCCACTTCAGACCGGCATATTTTTGTGGCACATAGGCGCGCAACTGCTGGAAGCGGGTCAGCACCCGCACCATGTCGGGGCCGGTCAGGGTGGCGCTGTCCTGTTCGAGGAACGCCTTGCGGTAGAACTCCTTGCCGCCCTCACCGAGCGCCACCGTTTCAAACAACACCGCCAGCTGCCAGGGCTCGTTGCCGATGGCGAGCGGGGTGATACCCCGTTTTTTAAGCTGGTCGGCGATGGTGACGAAATGGGCCCAGTCGGTGGGCGGAGTCAGCTTCTGCTGCTCGAACACCTTGCGGTTGAGCCACAACCAGTTGACCCGGTGAATGCCGGTCGGTACCGCCATCAGGGCGTCACTCTGGCTGAGGGTGGCCCGCACCATGGGGGGCATTTTGGCGTACCAGCCGAGGTGTTCGGCCATCGGGCTGAGATCGCGCAGAAAACCGAGCCCGGCCCACTCCTTGAGTTCATAGCCCTTGAGGTGGGCCGCCTCCGGCGGGTTGGCTGCCAGTGCCCGGCTCTTCAATACCGTCATGGCGCTTTTGCCACCGCCGCCCTGTACCGCGAAGTCGTTCCACTGGTTGCCCTGTTCGGTCCACTCGGATTTGAGTACCTCCACGGCCTTGGCTTCACCGCCGGAGGTCCACCAGTGCAGCACCTCCACCTGAGAGGCGCACGCCGGTAGTGATAGCAGGGCGATGACAGAAAAAGACAACCACTTCATAAGGTTACTGCCTTGGTAGGGAGAGCGTGGCCTGCAGGCCACCTTGCGGACGGTTTTCCAGCACCAGATCGCCGCCGTGGGCGTGGGCAATGTTGCGGGCGATGCCAAGGCCGAGGCCGGTGCCCGCCTGATCGGTGCTGAGCCGGTAATAGGGCTCGAAGATGCGCTCGAACTGGTCATCCGGCAGGCCGGGGCCCTCATCCATGATAAAGAGGATCAGCATCTCCTCGTCATCCATGATGATGATGCGCACCTTCTGGCCGTACTTGATGCCGTTGTCCACCAGATTGCCGATGCAGCGCTTGAGCGCCAGCAGCTTGCCGCGATAGGGCCACTTGCAGTGGCCTTCGATGGTCAGCCGCTCGTCGTGCAGGTTCATCGACTCCGCCATCTGCTCCAGCAGGGCGTTGATGTCGATCTCCTCGATGTTCTCGTGGATGTCGGTCTCTTTCACCGTCTGCAGCGCCCCTTTGACCATCAGCTCCAGCTCGTCGAGATCCTTGTTGAATTTGCCGATCTGCACCTCGTCGTCGAGCAGTTCGACCCGCAGTCGCAGCCGGGTGATGGGGGTCTTGAGGTCGTGGGAGATGGAGCTGAACAGCCGCTCCCTATCGTCGATATAACGGCGAATGCGGTGCTGCATGATGTTGAAGGCGCGGGTGGCCGCCACGATTTCCGATGCCCCTTCCTCTTTCAGCGAGGGCTGGTCGATATCCTTGCCGAGGTTGACCGCCGCCTTGGCGAGCCGACGCAGCGGACGGGTCTGCCAGCGCACCAGCATAAAGGTGAAGAAGCAGAGGAACACCGTCATCAGGGCGATAAAGCGCACCTGATTGCTCGGCATCACGGTATCGTCGAGGGTCATGTAGGGGGCGGGCAGCAGGGCCGCCAGATAGAGCCACTCCCCCTTTTCAATTTCGATCTGGGTCACCAGCACCGGCGGGTTGAGCGGTTCCAGCGACAGGGTGTAGCGGGCCCAGGAGGAGGGGAGATCCGCCAGCAAGGTGTCGTTGTTGAAGACGTGGAGGTCGTCGGGCCGGGAGAAGTCCACCTTGATCGCCATGGCATCGGAGAGCTTGCGGGTCAGCACCCCCTGCACCTCCTGCAGCACCAGCGTCTTGCGCTCGCTCTCGGGGATGGCGTTGATGTGGATCTCTTCCTCGTTGAGCGAAACGAAGAAGCGGCTGCCACCCATGTTGCGCAGCTGGTCCAGCGCGATATGGCGATACTGCAGCGGCAGGGATTTGAAGAAATTGACGGTGGAAGCAGCGGAGAGCGCCAGGTTGCGGGTGGTGCTGATCATGCCCTCCAGCTCCCGCTTCTGGATCTGCTGCATCCAGATGCCGGTCAGAATGGTCTGGGAGAGCAGGATGGCCAGCAACAGCAGCAGGATCATCCGTGACAGCAGGGAGCGGGGTACCAGCGCCCCCCAGGACCACTTGTTGCTCATGGCAGTTCGTGCACCTCGGCAATCAGCATGTAGCCGCTACCGCGAATGGTCTTGATGATGCGCGGGCTCTTGCCGTTGTCGCCCAGCTTCTGGCGCAGCCGACTGATCTGCACGTCGATGCCGCGCTCCATCGGCAGGCTTTCGCGGCCGCGGGTGGCATCCGAGATGGTGTCCCGATCCAGCACCACGCCGGGCTGTTGCAGGAACATGCCGAGCAGCATGGCGTCGCTGCCGGAGAGATCCAGCAGGCTGCCATCGTCATGGGTCAGCTGGTGGCTCAGGGTGTCGAGGGTCCACTCGGCAAAACGCAGGCGGCGGCTCGGCTCTTTCTCTTTTTCCGGCTGGCGGAATTCGGCGCGGCGCAGCAGTGCTTTGATGCGGGCCTGCAGTTCACGGGGGCTGAACGGCTTGGCGATATAGTCGTCGGCACCCAGTTCCAGGCCGATCACCCGATCCGCTTCGTCGGAGGCGGCGGTCAGCATGATGATGGGCACCTGGGAGTCACGACGGATCTGCTGGCAGAGGGTAAAACCGTCCTCGCCGGGCATCATGATGTCCAGAATAATCAGGTCCGGGCTGTGCTGGGCGAGTTGCTGGCGCATCTCGTTGCCCTCCGCCGCCGTCAATACCTGAAAGCCCGCCCGGGTCAGGTACTCATTGAGCAGCTCGCGGATCTCTTGGTCGTCATCGACGATCAGCAGTTGTTTGCTCATTGACATATGTATGTGCATCCACCCATTTTTTTGTGCAGATTGAACCTGTCGGGGGAGTAAAAAGCAAGCAAGCCCCCTATCTAATGTGAGGTTTAAGGCAATAACAGGCTATTGATAAGGTTAAAACGAAAAAAGGCCGACCCAAACGGGACGGCCAACAGACAGCTTCTGACCACTGACGCTCACCCCGTGTGGCGATCGTCACAGACTTGAAAAGGGGCCAGTCAGACTGGCCCCGAAAAGGGACAACTCTCAGTAGTGCATCCCGTCGATCCGGCTGGTTATCACACCCGTTCGAATACGGTGGCGATGCCCTGACCCAGACCGATACACATGGTGGCCACGCCCAGGGTGGCATCCTTCTCCTCCATCAGATTGATGAGAGTCGTGGAGATGCGCGCGCCGGAGCAGCCGAGCGGGTGGCCCAGCGCAATGGCGCCGCCGTTCAGGTTGACCTTCTCGTCCACCAGATCCTGCAGACCCAAATCCTTCACGCAGGGCAGGGACTGGGCGGCAAACGCCTCGTTCAGCTCGAACAGATCGATATCGCCGATGGTCAGACCGGCCCGCTTGAGCGCCTTCTGGGTGGCTGGTACCGGGCCGTAACCCATGATGGCGGCATCGCAACCGGCCACGGCCATGGCACGCACTCTGGCGCGGGGCGTGAGGCCGAGCGCCTTGGCGCGATCTGCACTCATCACCAGCATGGCGGCGGCACCGTCGGACAGCGCCGAGGAGCTGCCGGCGGTGACGGTACCATTGACCGGGTCAAATGCCGGGCGCAGCTGGCTTAAGCCATCGACCGTGGTCTCCGGGCGGATCACTTCGTCGTAGTCGTAGAAGAAGCGGGCGCCGCTGGCATCATGGCCTTCCAGCCCGACGATCTCTTTGGCGAAGCGCCCTTCCACGGTCGCAGCATAAGCGCGACGGTGGGAGCGGGCGGCAAACTCGTCCTGCTGCTGGCGGCTGATGCCGTGCAGCTTGCCGAGCATTTCGGCGGTCAGCCCCATCATGCCGGAGGCTTTCGCCACCGACTTGGCCATGCCGGGGTGGAAGTCCACACCGTGGCTCATCGGTACATGGCCCATGTGCTCGACGCCGCCGATGATGAAGATGTCCCCATCACCCACCTGAATGGCACGGGAAGCGTCATGCAGCGCCTGCATACTGGAGCCACACAGACGGTTGACGGTGACCGCCCCCACCTGCTTCGGAATACCGGCCAGCAGCGCGGCGTTGCGGGCGATGTTGAAGCCCTGCTCCAGGGTCTGCTGCACGCAGCCCCAGTAGATATCCTCGATCTCGTTCGGGTCGAGATTGGGGTTGCGCAGCAGGATGGATTTCATCAGGTGCGCGGACAGATCTTCTGCACGCACGTTGCGGAAGGCGCCGCCCTTGGACCGGCCCATCGGGGTCCGGATACAGTCGACAATGACTACGTCTTTCATGAATGGATCTCCTTTCCGCAATCAGTAGAAGGTTTTGCCCTGGGCGGCCATCTCACGCAGCTTGTCGCTGACGCGGTAGAGCGGGCCCAAGTCGGCATACTGGTCGGCCATGGCCACGTAGCGATCCAGACCTATGGTGTCCAGATAGCGGAACACGCCGCCGCGGAAGGGAGGGAAGCCCAGACCGTAGACCAGTGCGATGTCGGCTTCTGCTGGCGTGGCGACAATGCCCTCTTCCAGACAGAGCACTACTTCGTTGATCATCGGGATCATCATGCGAGCGATGATGGCGTCCTTGTCGAAATCCTGCTTCGGCTTGGCAATGGGGGCCAGCAGCTCGTAGCTGGCGGCGTCGGCCACTTTCTTCGGCTTGCCCTTCTTGTCCTGCTCGTAAGCGTAGAAACCCTTGCCGTTCTTCTGACCGAAGCGGCTCACTTCGTACATCACGTCGATGGCGGTGCGGCCTTCCTTGCTCATACGTGCCGGGAAACCCTGCGCCATCACGTCACCGGCATGGTGACCGGTGTCGATGCCGACCACGTCCAGCAGGTAGGCAGGGCCCATGGGCCAGCCGAACTCCTTCTCCATTACCTTGTCGACGGCGGCGAAGTCGGCGCCATCGGCGACCAGCTTGTTGAAGCCGAAGAAGTAGGGGAACAGCACCCGGTTGACGAAGAAGCCCGGGCAGTCGTTGACCACCACCGGGGACTTGCCCATGGCGGCGGCGTAGGCCACCACGCGGTTGATGGTTTCATCGGAGGTCTGCTCGCCGCGGATGATCTCCACCAGTGGCATGCGGTGCACCGGGTTGAAGAAGTGCATGCCGCAGAAGTTCTGCGGGCGCTTCAGCCCCTTGGCCAGCAGGGAGATGGGAATGGTGGAGGTGTTGCTGGCGAGCACGGCGTCTTCGCCAATGATCCCTTCCACTTCGCCCAGCACGGCGGCTTTCACCTTGGGATTCTCGACCACGGCTTCGACAACCACATCCACATGCTTGACGTTGTCATAGCTGAGGGTCGGGGTAATGGCAGAGAGCACCTGGCCCATCTTGATACCGTCGATGCGGCCCTTCTCGAGCTGGCCGTTGAGCAGCTTGGTGGCCTCATTCATGCCAAGTGCCAGTGCCTTCTCGTTGATATCCTTCATCACCGCCGGGATGCCCTTGCTGGCAGACTGGTAGGCGATGCCGCCCCCCATGATGCCGGCACCCAGTACGGCGGCGTGGCTAGTGGTCTTAGCTGCCTGCTTGGCCGCCTTCTTGGCCAGCGCCTTGATGTGCTGATCATTGAGGAAGATACCGACCAGCGCCTTGGCGACATCGGTCTTGGCTAGCTTGATAAAGCCCTGTGCTTCAACGACCAGCGCTTCGTCACGACCCATGCCAGCGGCGGCCTCGACGGTTTTCACCGCGGTCATCGGTGCCGGATAGTGTTTGCCCGCCACGGCGGCAACCATGCCGGCAGCGGTGGTGAAGCTCATCATGGCTTCCAGTTTGGAGAGGCGCAGCGGGGCTTTTTTGGCGGCGCGACGGCTCTGCCAGTCCAGCTTGCCCGCGATGGCATCTTTGATCATCTGCACGGCGGCGCTGTGCAGCGCATCGGGGGCGACCACGGCATCGATGGCACCCACCTTGAGGGCGTCATCGGCACGGACATCCTTGCCGGTGGTGATCCACTCCAGCGCGTTGTCGGCGCCGATCACTCGCGGCAGACGGACAGTGCCGCCAAAGCCCGGCATGATGCCGAGTTTGGTCTCGGGCAGGCCGATTTTGGCTGTGGTATCAGCCAGCCGGAAGTCGGTGGAGAGAATGGTCTCGCAGCCGCCGCCCAGAGCGTGGCCCTTGATGGCAGAGAGAGTCGGCACCGGCAGATCTTCGATGGCGTTGAAGATGTCGTTGGCCTTTTTCAGCCAGCCGAGCAGATCTTCTTGCGGCAAATCGAACAGTTCCAGGAATTCGGTAATGTCGGCACCGACGATAAAGGCGTCTTTGCCGGAGGTGAGGATCAGACCTTTTAGTTCACGTTCTTGTTGTAATGCGGCGATCGCTTCGCTCAGGGAGAGCAGGGTAGCGCGATCCAGCTTGTTGACTGAACCCGGGGCATCAAACCTCAGCTCGGCGATGCCGTTTTCGAGGTAGCTGACCGACAGGGTTTCGCCTTGGTAGATCATGAGAGTGTCTCCTTGTTCCCACTCAGTGGGGGGTGTTGCTCCTTTATCCCCAGCAGGGGGCGAGGCTCACTATTGATCCAAAAGGAGACATTTTCAACACCTATTTAAAACATTTGTTTAACAGATCTCGAGTAAAAGCTCTTCATCACAAAACGGGCAAAAGAGAGGCGCCTTGCGGCGCCTCCGCTGGATGTGAGTCTGTTCTCAACTGGTCAGTTCCGGCCGGTTGCGATACTGGTTCAACACCTCGGGATCGGCGAGGGCGTGGGTGTTGTTGACCGGTCTGTTGTGCACTACCTCCCGCACCGCCAGTTCGACGATCTTGCCGGACTTGGTACGGGGGATGGCATCCACCTGCAGGATGCGGGCCGGCACATGGCGGGCGGTGCAGTGCTGTTTTATCTGCTGGCGGATCCGCTCACGCAGCGGCTCGTCCAGCTTGCAACCCGCCTTGAGTTTGACGAACAGCACCACCCGCTCGTCCTGCTGCCACTGCTGGCCGATGACGATGCTCTCCTCCACCTCGTCGAGCTGCTCGACATAGCGGTAGATCTCGCTGGTGCCGATCCGCACGCCGCCCGGGTTGAGGGTTGCGTCGGATCGGCCGTAGAACAGAATGCCGCCGGTCGGGGTCAGCTCGATCCAGTCGCCGTGGCACCAGATGTTGTCGAACCGCTCGAAGTAGGCAGCGTGGTATTTGTCTCCATTTTCGTCGCCCCAGAAGTAGATGGGCTGGGCCGGGAACGGCTTGGTGCAGACCAGCTCGCCCTTCTCCCCCTGCACCGGCTGGCCCGCTTCGTTGAACACCTGCACCGCGAGACCGAGGCCGCGCCCCTGACTCTCGCCGCGGTAGACGGGGCTGATGGGGTTGCCGATGACGAAGCAGGAGCAGATGTCGGTGCCGCCTGAGATGGAGCTGAGCTGCACATCCTGCTTGATCTGCTGATAGACGTAGTCGAACCCCTCCGGCGACAACACAGATCCGGTGCTGCAGATCAGCCGCAACTGCGGCAAGTCGTGGCTCTTAATGGGGGCATAACCCTGCTTGTGCAGCGCATCGAGATACTTGGCCGAGGTGCCGAACAAGGCGACCTGCTCGTCGTGGGCCAGATCCCATAGCACGTTGCCATCCGGGTAAAACGGTGAGCCGTCGTAGAGCACTAGGGTGGCGCCGGAGGCGAGGGCGCTCACCAGCCAGTTCCACATCATCCAGCCGCAGGTGGTGAAGTAGAAGATCCGCTCCCCCGGTTTGATATCGCAATGCAGCTGGTGCTCTTTCAGGTGTTGCAGCAGGGTGCCGCCAATCCCGTGCACGATGCACTTGGGTTTTCCGGTGGTGCCGGACGAGTAGAGGATATAGAGCGGATCGTTGAAGGCCATGGGTTCGAAGGTGAGCTGGGCACCGTGCTGGCTCGCCAGCAGGTGCTGCCAGTCGTGACCAAGCTGCAGCGGGTTGCCGAGCAGGGGGATCATCACCGTCTGCTCTATGCTGCCTAACTGGCTCACCACGCTGGCGACCTTGTGCTGAATGTCGATCGCCTTGCCGTTGTAGCGATAGCCGTCTACGGCAAACAGCACTCGCGGCCGGGTCTGGCCGAAACGCTCCACCACGCTGGCTTCACCGAAGTCGGGGCTGGTGGAGGTCCAGATCGCCCCGAGGCTGCTGGTTGCCAGCATGGCAACAACGGTTTCCGGAATATTGGGCAGATAGGCCGCCACCACGTCGCCACGACCAATCCCCTGATGGCGCAGCCATTGAGCCAGTCGGGCAACCTGTTCCCCCAGCTCACGCCAGCTAAGAGTGCGGCTTGGATTCCCTTCGATGCGGGAGATGATGGCCGGGCTCTCGTCCTGACGGCGCAGCAGGTTTTCGGCGAAGTTGAGCCGGCTATCGGGGAACCAGCGGGTGCGCTGCATATCCTGACGGTTCTCCGCCACTATGTTGCCGAGCTCGCCCTTGACGCCGCAGTGTTGCCATACCAGCGGCCAGAAACGGGTGGTCTTCTCCACCGACCATTGGTAAAGCTGCGGATAGTTCTGCAACTGCAAGCCGTGGAAACGGTTCACCTCCGCCATAAAACGGTAGAGGTTGGATTGCTGCATCCTGAGCGGATCCGGTTGCCACAGGCAGAGGTTGTCCATGAGTAATCCCTGACTTCATGTATCTACCGGCAGTGTATTGAATTGTTTTTGATTTGTTAATGATTGGTTTTGTGTTGATAACAAACAGGTTGTAACGCATGCGTTACCTCACGAAGCGGCAGCTTGACGGGTCGAGCAGCTCCGAGCTTGGTGTTATGCTGCTATCACATTCACCTCGGAGCAGGACGCCATGAGCAGCTACAGCCAACTTTTTGCCCAGCACCTCGATACCTTGCAGCAGCGCACCCGCGACATTCTGCAACAACAGGGGCTCAGCGGGCTGGCCATCCACTCCGGCCAGACCCACCGCATCTTCCTCGATGATCAGGATTACCCGTTCAAGGTAAACCCGCACTTCAAGGCCTGGTTGCCGGTGCTGGACAACCCCCACTGCTGGCTGCTGGTGGACGGGGTGAACAAACCGGTGCTGCTGTTCTACCGTCCGGTCGATTTCTGGCACAAGGTGGCGGATCTGCCCAATGCCTTCTGGGTCGAGTTCTTCGATATCCGTTTCCTGACCCGCCCGGAGCAGGTGGCCGACCATCTGCTTGCCAACAAGCAGGAGTGGGCCTATCTGGGCGGCCATCTGGAGGTGGCCGATCTGCTGGGGCTGACCCAGCCCAATCCCGAGGCGGTGCTCAACTACCTGCACTATCACCGCGCCTACAAGACCCCCTACGAGCTGGAGTGTCTGCGCGAGGCGAACCGGATCGGGGTGCGCGGCCACATCGCCGCCAAGGACTCCTTTATGGCGGGGGCGAGCGAGTTCGAGATCAATCTGGCCTACATGAAGGCGGTCGGGCAGGGGGCCAATGAGGCACCTTATAGCAATATCGTCGCCATCAACCGCAATGCGGCCATCCTGCACTACACCCATTTGTCTGCCTTGCGGGTGCCTGATGTGGAACGCCACTCCTTCCTGATCGATGCCGGCGTCGATTTTCACGGTTATGCCTCCGACATCACCCGCACCTGGGCGTGGCGGCGCGGCGAGTTTGCCGATCTGATTGCTGCCCTCGACGAGCAGCAGCAGGAGATCATCAAGGAGATCAAGCCGGGTCGCCGCTACAGCGAGCTGCACCTGCTGATGCATCACAAGCTGGCGCGCCTGCTGCAGACCACCGAGCTGGTGGACATGTCGGTAGACGAGATGATCAACACCGGGGTGACCAATGTCTTCTTCCCTCACGGTCTTGGCCACTTCCTCGGTCTGCAAGTACACGATGCGGGCGGGTTCATGCAGGATGAGCGCGGCACCCATCTGGCGGCGCCCGAGCTGTTCCCCTATCTGCGCTGCACCCGGGTGATGGAGGTGGGTCAGGTGTTCACCATCGAGCCGGGGCTCTACTTCATCGACAGTTTGCTGGAGCCGCTGCGTCAGGGCGAACAGGGCAAACGGGTCAACTGGAACAAGGTGGAGGCGTTGCGGCCGTTTGGTGGCATCCGCATCGAAGACAACGTGGTGCTGCACGCCAACGGGGTGGAGAACATGACCAGACAAGCAGGACTCTGATGGCGGCTGCGTACTCCATTCCGGCTGCCCCGCTGGAGTTGACCGAAGAGATAAAGAAGAGCCGCTTCATTACCCTGATCGCCCACACCCCGACCGTTGAGGCGGCCAAGGGGTGGGTCAACGAGATCAAACGCCAACATCCGGCCGCTCGCCACCACTGCTGGGCCTTTGTGGCTGGTGCGCCGCAAGATAGTCAGGTTTATGGCTTCAGCGATGACGGCGAACCTTCCGGTACTGCGGGCAAGCCGATCCTGGCCCAGTTGATGGGCTCGGGGCTCGGTGAAATCTGCGCCGTGGTAGTGCGTTACTACGGCGGCATCCAGCTTGGCACCGGTGGACTGGTCAAAGCCTATGGGGGCGGCGTCGGTGCCGCCATCAAGCAACTGCCCACCCTGCTCAAGGTGCCACGCACTCCCTCTCTCATTCACTGCGATTACGGTGACATGGGGACTGTCGAGTCGCTGATCAGCAGCCATAATGGCGAATTGCTGGCGGCCGATTACGGTCAGCAGGTCACCTTGCAGGTGGCGTGGGAGTCCTCGGTTTGGGCTCAGGTGGACCGTGAATTGACCGACCGGACTCATGGGCGGGTATCCCTCAGTCCCTTAGATGGCTAGAATCCATCGCTCTTTAATTGGGGAAAGGGAGCTGTAATGCACATCCTGAGCATTATTCGCATTGTTGGCCTGCTGGTTGCGCTGTTCAGCTCGACCATGCTGTTGCCTGCACTGGTGGCCTTCGGCTATCGGGATGGTGGTGGTGCCGAGTTCGTCAGCTCTTTTCTGATCGCTCTGCTGCTCGGTGTGGTGCTCTGGTTTCCCAACCGCTATCACAAGAAGGAGATGCGCTCGAAAGAGGGCTTCCTCATCGTGGTGCTGTTCTGGACCGTGCTGGGCAGTGTGGGGGCGGTGCCTTTTATCATGAGCGACGTGCCGGACATGTCGGTCTCGGAGGCCTTCTTCGAATCATTTTCCGGCCTGACCACCACAGGGGCGACGGTACTGACCGGGCTCGATAACCTGCCCAAGGCGTTTCTGTTCTATCGCCAGCTGCTGCAGTGGCTGGGTGGCATGGGGATCATCGTACTGGCGGTGGCCATTCTGCCGCTGCTCGGGATCGGTGGCATGCAGCTCTATCGTGCCGAGATCCCGGGGCCGGTGAAGGATACCAAGGTGACGCCGCGTATCGCCGAAACGGCCAAGGCGCTCTGGTTCATCTATCTGCTGCTGACCGCGCTCTGTGCGTTGGCCTACTGGCTGGCCGGGATGACGCTGTTCGATGCGGTGTGCCATTCGTTCTCGACCCTGTCGGTCGGTGGCTTCTCCACCCACGACGCCAGCATCGGTTTCTTCAACAGTCCGGTCATCAACCTGATTACCGTGGTGTTCCTGCTGCTGGCCAGCGTGAACTTTGCGCTCCACTTTACCGTTTTCTCCCACCGTCCGGTTCGGCTCGGGCGCTACCTCTATGATTCGGAACTCAAGGTTTTCCTGGCCATTCAGGCGACCCTGGTGATGATCTGCTTTGTCGCCTTGCTGACCCACGGACACTACGCCACCTGGCAAGAGGCGCTCAACCACGGGCTGTTCCAGGCAGTCTCTCTGGGTACCACCACCGGCTACAGCACCACTACCTATGCCGACTGGCCCTCGTTCCTGCCCATGCTGCTGATGTTCTCCGCCTTTATCGGCTGTTGCGCGGGCAGTACCGGCGGCGGCATCAAGGTGATGCGTTTCATGATCCTGTTTATGCAGGGGATGCGCGAACTGAAGCGGCTGGTCCACCCCAGAGCCATCTATACCTTGAAGCTGGGGAATCGGGCGGTGCCCGAGCGCATCGTCGAGGCGGTGTGGGGCTACTTCGCTACCTATATCATTCTCTTCTTTATATTCATGCTGCTGTTGCTGATGACGGGGCTGAACGAAGTGACCGCATTCACCGCCGTGGCGGCGGCTTTCACCAACGTAGGTCCGGGGCTGGGAGAGGTATCTGCCAACTTCGGCAATATCTCGCCTGCGGCCCAGTGGGTGCTG
>NZ_CP065745.1:3592500-3640000 GCF_016026615.1 Aeromonas allosaccharophila
ATGGGGTTAGCGCAAGCGAAGCTCTTGATCGAAGCCCCGGTAAACGGCGGCCGTAACTATAACGGTCCTAAGGTAGCGAAATTCCTTGTCGGGTAAGTTCCGACCTGCACGAATGGTGTAACCATGGCCATGCTGTCTCCACCCGAGACTCAGTGAAATCGAATTCGCCGTGAAGATGCGGTGTACCCGCGGCTAGACGGAAAGACCCCGTGAACCTTTACTACAGCTTGGCACTGAACATTGAACCTACATGTGTAGGATAGGTGGGAGGCTTTGAAGGCGTGACGCCAGTTGCGCTGGAGCCGTCCTTGAAATACCACCCTTGTATGTTTGATGTTCTAACGCAGGGCCCTGAATCGGGCTCGCGGACAGTGCCTGGTGGGTAGTTTGACTGGGGCGGTCTCCTCCCAAAGAGTAACGGAGGAGCACGAAGGTTGGCTAATCCTGGTCGGACATCAGGAGGTTAGTGCAATGGCATAAGCCAGCTTAACTGCGAGACGGACAGGTCGAGCAGGTACGAAAGTAGGTCATAGTGATCCGGTGGTTCTGAATGGAAGGGCCATCGCTCAACGGATAAAAGGTACTCCGGGGATAACAGGCTGATACCGCCCAAGAGTTCATATCGACGGCGGTGTTTGGCACCTCGATGTCGGCTCATCACATCCTGGGGCTGAAGTCGGTCCCAAGGGTATGGCTGTTCGCCATTTAAAGTGGTACGCGAGCTGGGTTCAGAACGTCGTGAGACAGTTCGGTCCCTATCTGCCGTGGGCGTTGGATGATTGAAGGGAGTTGCTCCTAGTACGAGAGGACCGGAGTGAACGAACCTCTGGTGTTCGGGTTGTCACGCCAGTGGCACTGCCCGGTAGCTAAGTTCGGAATCGATAACCGCTGAAAGCATCTAAGCGGGAAGCGAGCCCTGAGATGAGTCATCCCTGACCCCTTGAGGGTCCTAAAGGGCCGTTGGAGACCACAACGTTGATAGGTGGGGTGTGTAAGCGCGGCGACGTGTTGAGCTAACCCATACTAATTACCCGTGAGGCTTAACCATACAACACCCAAGAAGTGTTCTGGGCCTTGTAGCGAATGAACGAACTACTTAAAAAATTCAGTGATAGCGACAAGCATCAAGCAACATCGTTATTCACGTCAGCTTTCCAAGATTGAAGAATTTGCCTGGCGGCCATAGCGCCGTGGAACCACCTGATCCCATGCCGAACTCAGAAGTGAAACGCGGTAGCGCCGATGGTAGTGTGGCATTCGCCATGCGAGAGTAGGACACTGCCAGGCACCAATTAAACAACGCTGTGAGACATCACGACGTTGGCCGAGAGGATGACACCTCGTTGAAGCGGCAGACAATTTAGCGAAAAGCTAACCAGACAGCGGAGCGGTAGTTCAGTCGGTTAGAATACCGGCCTGTCACGCCGGGGGTCGCGGGTTCGAGTCCCGTCCGCTCCGCCACTAATTTGAAAGGCCTTCCTGACTAGGAAGGCCTTTTTGCTATGGGCGGTTTTTCCCACTTACCCCAGATTTGCACACCAGAACCAACACCAAAGCCCGGTCTCTCGACCGGGCTTTGGTGTTTTTAGCGAATTAAACAGCCAATGTTTGGTTTTTACCTGCCAAGAGAGTGCCAGATAGCCTGCTATTTCCACCATTGTTGAGCCATGCGGGCTTCATTCGCGACTATTTGAACGAGTCTACAGGCGGCCAAATCAGGCTTCTATCGCCTGCTGGCTACAGGGCAGTGCCATATTGACCACCCCGTCTTCCATCTGGACGTCGATCTTGAATCCCAGCCGTTTGGCGAGGTTGACCATGCCGCGATTGCTCGGCATGGTCATGCCGGATAGCTGGCCAATCCCCTGCTCTTTGGCATAACGGATGATCTTCTCCATCATCAGTTTGCCGAGCCCCACCCCTTTCAAGTCCGATCGCACCAGAATGGCAAACTCGGCATCGCTCAGGTCCGGAGTCGAGATAGCGCGCACCACGCCGAGGATCTGATCCTGCAGCTCGCCATCTTGCCCCACTGCCACAAAGGCCATCTCCCGGTCGTAATCGATCTGGGTCATACGAGCCAGCTCTTCATGACCCAGTTCACCCACATCGGCGAAGAAGCGTTTGTACCTGTCTTCATCGGAGACTTGCAGCACGAACTGCTTGTGAGCCGGTTCATCTTCCGGCCGGATCGGGCGCAGCAGGATATGGCGCTGATCTTTAAGCCAGGCGCCTTCCTCCAGTTCGGTTGGATAGGGGCGGATCGCCAGTCGGTTGCTGGCCGGGAGGGCGGGGTCAGCCAGCGTGAGGCTGGCATCCAGCACCACCATCTCGGCGCCGCACGCTTGCAGCGGGTGCAGGTCCAGCTCCTGAATCTCCGGAAAGGCGAGCAATAGCTCGGAGAGCTGGCAAAGCACTTGGCCCAAGGCATCGATATCCAGTCGCTCCGGCGTGGCCTGTTCGCGGATCTTGCGGCTCTTGAGGGCACCGATGATCTGGTAACGAGCCAGCGCCTGATTGAGCGGTGGCAAGGCTGCTACCATCTCCTGCGGTTCGGCGCCTGATTCCCCCAGCAGGATGACGGGGCCAAAGATGGCGTCTTGCTGGATCCGCACCCGTAGCTCCAGGCCACCGCTGCGGCGGGCCATCCGCTGCACCAGCAAGCCTTCGATGCGGGCGCCCGGATCGTGTTGTCTGACCCGATCCAGAATGGCATCTGCGGCTTGCGCCACTTCGGCCGAGGTACGTAGGTTGAGCACCACCCCGTGCACGGCAGACTTGTGCAGGATATCGGGGGAGCGCAGCTTCACTGCCACCGGATAGCCGATCTGCTCGGCGGTCAGGGTCGCCTCGATGGCGTCGGTAACGATCCAGGTTGGCAGGGTCGAGAGGCCGGCAGCCTGCAAAATTGGATGCACCAGATGGGTATCCAGCCTCAGCTGTTTGCGCTCCTGCGCCTGACGTATCAGCTGTTGGCACAGCTCGACATTGAGCTGGTTGCCGTGTAGTGACGCCGGGGTTTCCATCAACTGCTTCTGGTTGCGGCGGTATTCCACCATGTGCATGAAGGCGGCCATGGCGCTTTCCGGCGTGCGGTAGGTCGGGAACCCCGCCTCGGTAAAGAGTTTGCGCCCTTCCTGCGCCGAGTATTCGCCCGCCCAGTTGGTGAGGATGTTGAAACGGCGCGCCCTGGGGTGCTGTTTCAGATGGGCGATAAGATGGCTGGCCAGCGGTGCGCTCGGTGCCGTGAGCGAGGGGGCGTGGATGATCAGGATGGCGTCGATACCATCCTCCTGCAACACGCTGTCCAGCGCGTCCTGATAGGTGGTAATGGTGGCATCGCTGCCAATGTCGAGCGGCGGGCGAGCCAGTTTGCCGCCGCGCTCCAGCAGCACATCCACCGCCATATTGGCCAGCCCGCGGCCGTTGGAGATGATGGCGAGCCGCTCCCCCTTGAGGGTCATGGAGTGGCTCAGGGTTTCGACCGCGGCGAACAGTTCGTGGGTATCCCGCACCCGCAGCATACCGGCGCGGCGGATGGCGGCATCATAGACATTGTCGAGGCCGTGTACCGGATCGTGGCGCCCGCTTTTCAGCACCAGGATCGGCTTGTTGCGCGAGGCTGCCCGCGCCGCCGAGAGAAAGTGGCGGGCGTCGTGCAACTTGTCCATGTAGATCAAAATGGCGCGGGTGACGCTGTCGCGGGAGAGTTGGTCCAGCAGCTGGCCGAAGTCGATATCGCAGTGATCACCCAGCGAGATGAAGGCGGAAAAGCCCAGTTCATGCTGCTTGGCCCAATCCAGAATGGTGGTGCTGACGGCGGCGGATTGCGAGAGAAAGGCGACCTGCCCCGGCTTAGCAGCGATGGGGGAAAAGCTGGCGTTGATCCCCTGGCCGGGCAGCAGCATTCCCATGCTGTTGGGGCCGAGCAGGCGAATGCCATATTGTTGGCAGACCCGTTTCAGTTCCAGCCGTTCCTCGGGAGAAAAGTCGGCGGCCAGTATGATGGCCGCCCCCGCGCCCTTCTGGCCGAGCGCTTCCAGCAACGGCAAGACCCGCTCCCGCCTGGTGCAGATGATGGCGAGATCCGGAGTCAGCGGCAGGCTGGCGATATCGGGATAGGCCAGCACGCCGGCGATGGCCTTGTTGCGCGGGGCGACGGGGAGGATGGGCCCTTTGAACTGGCCTGCCAGCAGGTGGCGCACGATCACATGACCCGCCTTGAGCGGGTCGGTCGAGGCGCCGATCACGGCGATTGAGTGGGGTTTGAACAGCCGATCCAGACCGCTTGCTTTCATGGGCACTCCCGACAGAAGGGGGAAGATACCAGTCTAATACGCCTTTGTTGCGGGTTCTGTGACCGGATCCTGATCACCGTTTGTTCAGGGCATTGGCACGCAGATAAAAGCGCAGTTCGCCTTGCACCCGGCGAATGGCTCCCAGGTGGCGTTCCTGTAGATAGATATCCTGCTCCCGATCGAGCGCCGTGCTGGGTACGCCCATGCTTTGCAGATACTCGTCAAACAGGGTTGAACCCTTGATCTCTACCAGATGCTGTTTCATGGCTCTCCTCCCTGCGCCTTGGCGTATGTTGATGAACGTCCAGTCTGCGATGACCAGCCAAGTTTGCCTATTGTCACTTTTGACACGAGATTTGACACGAGAGTGCTCACACATCTTTCAGAGAGGGCACAGTGGAGGCGCTGGCTGGCGTTATAGTATGGCGAGGAGCACGAGGCACGGATGGTGCAAGGGATGATCAGAGTCTGGTGGTGGTGCATGGCACTGTGGACGGTTGGCGTATCGGCAACCGAGCAGCCTATCCGCGCCTGGAATCTGCTGCTGGATCACCCCAACCCCGCCGTCGTCCAGTTGCTGCGGCTCTCCCTCGATCTCACCGTGCCCGAATATGGCCCCTACCAGCTGGTATCCAGCCCGCAGATGGAGCAGGGGCGGGCGGTGAAAGAGTTGCGCAGCGGCGAGCTGGTTCAGGTCGGCGTCTTTGCCCCGGATGGCGAGCGAGAGCGGGAGTTGCTGGCAATCCACATTCCGCTGGCCAAGGGGCTGCTAGGCTGGCGGGTGTGCCTCATTCGGCAGGGCGATGAGGGGCGATTTGCCGCGATCGGGTCGTTGGCAGACTGGCATCGCGCCGGGCTCTCCATCGGTCAGCACAGATCCTGGCCCGATACCCAGTTGCTGCGGGCTAACGGCCTCAAGGTAACGGTGGGCAATCTCTATGAGGCGCTCTTCAACATGTTGCGCAAGAAGCGCTTTGACTGCTTCCTGCGCTCGGTCATCGAGGTCGAGGATGAGCTCAGGCAGCATCCGGATCTCGCCATCGAGCCCCGTCTGGTGTTTCGCTATCCGCTGGCGCTGCTGTTCTTCGTCTCCCCCAAATACCCGGAGCTGGCGCAGCGCATCGAGCTTGGCTTGCAGCGGGCGCGGAAAACAGGGGATTTTGACCGGATCTTCGAGGAGGGATTTGGCAGCACCATTCGGCGGTTGAAACTGGATGAGCGGGTGCGCCTCGAGCTGCACAACCCCGACTTGCCGCTGCCCAGCCGCATCATGATGGCCGATCCGGCCCTTATCTATAATCCGGTGTCAGCGCAATGAGCCCTGATTCTGTGCGGTATCCCAGAAGGCGCGGATCAGCGGCTCTTCCAGTCGCTTCTTGAGCACCCCAATACCCACATCAAATGGCTTGAAGGCGGGCTTGAGGTCGATGATCCGCACCTTGTCGCCGAGCGGGCTGTGGTCGATCACCGCAGCCGGTACCAGCCCCACACCACAACCGAGCGCCACCATGGCGACAATCCCCTCGTTGCCCGCCACTTCGGCGTAGATGTTGGGGGCTATCCCCTTGTTGCGAAACCACTGATCGCTGCGTTTGCGGGCCAAGCCCTGCTCGGAGAGGATGACCGGCAGCTGCTCCCAGTCCGGCTCGCCCTGGCGGAACCACTGGTTCAGCTGGGGGGCATTGCGCGGCGCGATAAACACCAGCGGCACCAGTTGCAGGCTGGCAAATTCCAGCTTGGCGGGCAGCGCATCGGGGCGGGCGGCGATGGCGAGATCGGCTTCGTCGGCCAGGATCTTGTCTACCGCCAGCGCCGGGTCGCCGGTCTCCAGCTTGATCTCCAGCTGGGGATAGCGGCGGCGAAAGCGCTCCAGCACCTCGGGCAGCAGGAAGTAGCTGGCAGTGACCGAGCAGAACACCCGCAATCGCCCCTGCAGCGGTTCGTCGCTGCGTTTGAGCTCTTGCTTGAGCTGACGCCACTCCTGCAACAGGCCACCGCCAAACTCGCGCAGCTTCTCGCCGGCGGGGGTGAGCCGCACCGAACGGTTGTCCCGCTCGAACAGGATGCAGCCGGTCTCTTGCTCCAGCCGCTGGATGGCGCGGCTCAGGGTGGAGGGGCTGACCGCCATGGCATCGGCGCTCTTGCCGAAATGAAGGGAGTCGGCGAGGTGGAGAAACAGCTCGAGATTGCGAAGGTCCATTGATCACTTCCTGCTGCAGTCAGGGCATTGCGTCATGCCGAACACTCCTGTTCAGGCAACTGCACCCCAGATAATTCATCTGCGATATTGCTAAAACGGGAGCACCCATGGGGTGAAATTGCCGAGAATCATCTTTCAATTATTGCAACGTACTGTTTCGAATATATCAGTTCAGGCAATAAGTGTCCCGCGCTATAGTGGTTCAGACAACGCCGCTATCCGGCATGGAATCAATCGAACGGAGCAATCACCATGGCTAACTATTTCAACACCTTGAACCTGCGTCAGCAGTTGGCCCAGCTGGGCAAGTGTCGTTTCATGCAGCGCGAAGAGTTCGCGGACGGCTGCAACGTGCTGAAGGGCAAGAAGGTGGTGATTGTGGGCTGTGGTGCCCAGGGTCTGAACCAGGGGCTGAACATGCGTGACTCCGGGCTGGATATCTCCTACGCCCTGCGCAAGGCCGCCATCACCGAGAAGCGCGCCTCCTGGCAGAAAGCTACCGATAACGGCTTCGCGGTCGGCACCTATGAAGAGCTGATCCCGACCGCCGATCTGGTGCTGAACCTGACTCCGGACAAACAGCACTCCAACGTAGTGAAAACCGTGATGCCGCTGATGAAGCAGGGTGCCGCGCTGGGCTACTCCCACGGCTTCAACGTGGTGGAAGAGGGTCAGCAGATCCGCGCCGACATCACCGTCGTCATGGTTGCTCCGAAGTGCCCGGGGACCGAGGTGCGTGAAGAGTACAAGCGCGGTTTCGGCGTACCGACCCTGATCGCCGTTCACCCGGAGAACGATCCCAAGGGTGAAGGCATGGCCATCGCCAAGGCGTGGGCCTCTGCCACCGGCGGCGACCGTGCCGGGGTGCTGGAGTCCTCCTTTGTTGCGGAAGTGAAATCCGACCTGATGGGCGAGCAGACTATCCTCTGTGGCATGCTGCAGGCCGGTTCCCTGCTCTGCTACGACAAGCTGGTTGCCGAAGGGACCGACAAGGCTTACGCCGGTAAACTGATCCAGTTCGGCTGGGAGACCATCACCGAAGCCCTGAAGCAGGGTGGTATCAGCCTGATGATGGACCGCCTCTCCAACCCGGCCAAGCTGCGTGCCTTCGAGCTCTCCGAGCAGCTCAAGACCCTGATGCGCCCGCTGTTCGAGAAGCACATGGACGACATCATCGCCGGTGAGTTCTCCCGCGGCATGATGGCCGACTGGGCCGAAGATGACGTCAAACTGTTCACCTGGCGTGAAGAGACCGGCAAGTCTGCCTTCGAAAACGCCCCGGCGTTTGCAGGCAAGATTGCCGAGCAGGAGTACTTTGACAATGGTGTGGTGATGGTGGCCATGGTCAAGGCGGGTGTCGAGCTGGCGTTCGAGACCATGGTGGCTTCCGGTATTTATGAAGAGTCTGCCTACTATGAATCCCTGCACGAGCTGCCGCTGATTGCCAACACCGTTGCCCGCAAGCGTCTGTACGAGATGAACGTGGTCATCTCCGACACCGCCGAGTACGGCAACTACCTGTTCGCCAACGCCGCTGTGCCGTTGCTGCGCGAGCACTTCATGCCGACCCTGAAAGCGGGCGATCTGGGTGCCAGCAAGGCGGAAGGGCAGAGCGTAGATAACCTGGCGCTGCTGGCGGCCAATGAAGCGACCCGCAACCATCCGATCGAGAAGATCGGCCAGGTACTGCGTGGTTATATGAAAGACATGAAGCGCATCGCCGTTGGCGGTTAAGTCAGCATCGAGCTGGATGATGAAGGGGCGGGGATGACGATCTCCGTCGCCGGTCGGACTGGACACCCGACCAGCCAGCCAGAAAACCCAGCCCGACAGCCATAAATAAAAAAGCCCCGCTCATCGAGCGGGGCTTTTGCATTCAGAAAGGCCGGATAAATCAGGCTTTCCACGCTTTCCAGGTGTTGATCAGACCGTTGGTGGAGCAGTCGTGGCTGGTGACAGCCTCGGCGGTGTTGAGCTCCGGCAGGATCTTGTTGGCCAGCTGTTTACCCAGCTCCACGCCCCACTGGTCGAAGCTGAAGATGTTCCAGATTGCGCCCTGTACGAAGATCTTGTGCTCGTACATGGCGATCAGGGCACCCAGGGTTTTCGGGGTCAGGCTCTTGAACAGGATGGAGTTGGTCGGACGGTTGCCTTCGAACACCTTGAACGGTACCAGATCCTTGACCTGCTCCAGAGTTTTGCCAGCAGCCAGGAACTCGGCTTCGACCTGTTCCTTGCTCTTGCCGAAGGCCAGTGCCTCGGTCTGGGCGAAGAAGTTGGCCAGCAGTTTCGGGTGGTGGTCACCGATCGGGTTGTGGCTGATGGCTGGCGCCAGGAAGTCACAGGGGATCAGCTTGGTGCCCTGGTGGATCAGCTGGTAGAAGGCGTGCTGGCCGTTGGTGCCCGGCTCACCCCAGATGATGGGGCCAGTCTGGTAGTCAACCGGCTTGCCATTGCGATCCACGTACTTGCCGTTGGATTCCATGTTGCCCTGCTGGAAGTAGGCAGGGAAGCGGTGCATGTACTGGTCGTACGGCAGGATGGCTTCGGACTCGGCACCGTAGAAGTTGTTGTACCACAGGCCAATCAGCGCCAGCAGCACCGGCACGTTCTGCTCATAGGAGGCAGTGGCAAAGTGCATGTCCATCTCGAAGGCGCCTTGCAGCAGGGCTTCGAAGTTTTCGAAACCGACGGAGAGGGCGATAGGCATGCCGATGGCAGACCAGGAGGAGTAGCGTCCGCCAACCCAGTCCCAGAACTCGAACATGTTGTTGGTGTCGATACCGAACTCGGCCACGGCCTTGCCGTTGGTGGAGAGCGCAGCGAAGTGCTTGGCAACGTGGGCCTTGTCACCGGCGATGTTGATGAACCAGTCGCGGGCGGTCAGGGCGTTGGTCATGGTCTCCTGAGTGGTGAAGGTCTTGGAGGCCACCAGGAACAGGGTGGTTTCCGGATCGATCTTCTTCAGGGTCTCGGCGATGTGGGTGCCATCGACGTTGGAGACGAAGTGCATCTGCAGGTGGTTTTTGTAGGGGCGCAGTGCCTCGGTGATCATCACCGGGCCCAGATCGGAGCCACCGATACCGATGTTGACCACGTGCTGGATCGCCTTGCCGGTGTAGCCTTTCCACTCGCCGGAGATGATCTTCTCGCAGAAGCCTTTCATCTTGGCCAGTACGGCGTTCACTTCCGGCATCACATCCTTGCCGTCGCATTCGATGGGGCGGTCGGAGCGGTTGCGCAGGGCCACGTGCAGTACCGAGCGGCCTTCGGTCATGTTGATCTTCTCGCCATTGAACATGGCGTCGATCGCGCTGCGAAGATCAGTCTCTTTGGCCAGATCAACCAGCAACTTGAGGGTTTCTTCGGTGATCAGGTTCTTTGAGTAATCAACCAGGATGTCGCCGCCGAAGGTGAGGGAAAACTTGTCAAAGCGCTTCGGGTCCTGCGCGAACAGATCCTTGAGTCGGGTCTCTTTGTTTGCTGCAAAGTGGGCTTCCAGTGCCTGCCAGGCCTGGGTTTGGGTTGGATTGATATTTTTCATAGGATTCCTGAAATGCCAAGTTGTGTTTGAACCTTGCAGGCAAGGTCCCGCCAAACCTTATTATCCGAGCATTATAGCGAGCCGATCGGGCGGCCCGTGTAACAGATTTTTACCGATTGTCTTTTACCGCAATGGGTCACTGTCGGGAGCATACAACCAGAACATTGGGATTATGAGTCACGAAAGCAAGGCGGATCTTGCGCTTGCTCATGATTGGGGCCACCCCGATGGCCTGAAATTGTTTTCATCCGGGTGGCGTGGTTATGCATCAAAACGGCCATGGGCTGGGGCCAGAAACGACAATGCCAGCCCGAAGGCTGGCATTGTGGGTTGCTGCAGAACCGCGATCACGCCTGCGGTTTTTGCATGTGCATCACCATCTGCGGGAAGGGGATCTCGACGCCTTCGGCATCAAAGGTCAGTTTTACCTTCTCGTGGAAGTCGAACCAGACACCCCAGTAATCGGCGGTTTCCACCCAGGGGCGCACCACGATATTGACCGAGGAGTCGGCCAGCGCGGCGACGGCGATGGTAGCGGCCGGATCTTTGAGGATGCGCGGCTCTTCGTTCACCAGACGCTCGAGGATCTGCTTGGCCTTGCGCAGGTCAGAGCCGTAGCCGATGCCGAAGGTCATATCGACGCGGCGGGTATCCATGCGCGAGTAGTTGACGATGGTGCCGTTGAGAATGGCGGAGTTGGGGACTACCACCATCTTGTTGTCACCGGAGGTGAGGGTGGTGGTAAAGAGCTGAACGGACTGTACTACACCGTTGGTGCCCGCTACTTCGATAAACTCGCCTGCCTTGATGGGGCGGAAGATGATCAGCAGGAAACCGGCTGCGAAGTTGGAGAGCGAGCCCTGCAACGCCAGACCGATGGCCAGACCGGCGGCACCGATAATGGCGACGAAGGAGGCGGTTTGCACGCCAACACGGCCCAGCGCGGCGATCACCACGAATACCAGAATGGCGTACTTGAGGATGCTGCCGACGAAGTGAGTGACGGTGGTGTCCAGCTTGCGGGCCTGCATCACCTTGACCACGCCACCGCTGAGGAGGTTGGCGGCGATATAACCGACCAGCAGGGTCAGCAGGGCCGCTGCGATATTGACGCCGTATTCGATCAGCAGTCCCTGATTATTGACCAGCCAGGTCTGCGCTTCGGTAATGATTTCGGGTTCCATAGGATGTCCTGTCAGGTTCTAAAAGGTTTATGGTGGATGAATCTAACACCGCAGCGCGACAGTCCGGGTCGCATCTGGTACTTCTTTTCTGCCATAAAAAACTGACACAAAAAAGAAGGGAGGCCAAGGCCTCCCTTCTTCATGCTCGCTGAAAAGCGCTTCCGATCAGCTCTGCAGCAGCTGACTGCGGATAAATTGCCACTGATCTTCGAATCCGGCGGTCGGTTTGAGCTTGAACTCGGAGCGCACAAACTGACTGATGCGACCTTCGGTGTAGGCCAGCAGCAGATTGGCCAGCATGGTCTCGTCGAGCTGGAAGCCCTGACCTTCGCGCAGCCGCTTCTCGCGCAGCACCTGTTTGATCTGGGTCTCCAGCTTGTCGAACAGGATGCTGATGCGATCCCGCAGCCGATCGTGCTCACCCAGCAGGGCGTCGCCGTTGAGGATGCGGGTGATGCCGGGATTGCGCTCGGCGAACACCAGCAGCAGCTGCAGGATGTGGTGGCAGCGCGCCATGGTGTCCTTCTCTTCCGCCATGATCAGATTGACCCGTGACAGCAGGGAATCCTCGATAAAGTCGATCAGCCCCTCGAACATCCGCGCCTTGCTGGGAAAGTGTCGATAGAGGGCTGCTTCAGAGACGCCGACCTCGGCCGCCAGACGGGCCGTGGTGATGCGCTGACCCGGACTGGTTTCCAGCATATGGGCGAGCGCTTGCAGGATCTGATCGCGCCGACTCTGTTTCTGATTACTGCTTGCCATGGATTCCCCTAAAAAAACAATGGCTTGATTCTGTTATTAAGCACCGCCACATCAGGCTGGTGTGGTCTGTTATTGGCGACCAGAAGAACCAAAACCGCCTTCACCCCGTTCGCTCTGATTGAACTCATCGACCAGTTGGAAGCTGGCCTGAACTACCGGCATGATCACCAGCTGGGCGATGCGCTCGCCGGGTTGCATGGTGAACTCATCTTTGCCGCGGTTCCAGACCGAAACCATCAGCTGACCCTGGTAATCGGAATCGATCAGACCGACCAGGTTGCCCAGCACGATGCCGTGCTTATGGCCGAGGCCGGAGCGGGGCAGGATGGTGGCACACAGACCCGGATCCTGGATGTGAATGGCCAGACCGGTCGGCACCAGGGTGGTATCACCCGGAGCCAGAGTCAGCGGCGCATCCAGCAGGGCACGCAGATCCATACCGGCAGAGCCCGGTGTGGCGTAGGCGGGCAGCGGGAACTCGGTACCGATACGGGCATCCAGAATCTTCAGTTCAATTTGTGTAGTCATGAATCGCTTTTTCAGTTGGATCTTGTGTTGGCACCCCTCTTGGCAAGGCGGGGCGCCGTGAGTCTTGTTCTTTCGGGACGCTCAGTGCCGGTAGTGGCGTGCAATCAGGGCGATCAGGTGACGGGCCAGCGTCAGCTTGTCGGCCAGCGGCAGCGGGGCCTGGCCCCCTTGCCAGAACACGGTCAGGGCGTTGTCATCGGCGTTGAAGCCTTGCCCCTCGCGGGACACATCGTTGGCGGCGATCATGTCCAGCCGCTTACGCTGCAACTTGTCGAGGGCGTATTGTTCCACATCCACGGTTTCGGCGGCAAATCCGACGGTGAAGGGTTTGTCTGAAAGGGCACCGACGGCCGCGATGATGTCGGGATTCTTCACCAGCTTCACCACCATCTGGTCGTTGTCGCCGGTCTTCTTGATCTTCTGGCTGGCGACCTGCTCAGGACGGTAGTCGGCCACGGCCGCGCAGCCGATGAAGAGGTCGCACTCGCCGACCCGGCTCATCACCGCCTGATGCATCTGCTCGGCGCTCTCGACATCGATGCGGGTGACTCCAGCAGGTGTAGCCAGCGTCACCGGGCCGCTCACCAGCGTCACTTCGGCGCCCGCTTCACGGGCAGCGCGAGCGATAGCAAAGCCCATCTTGCCGGAGCTGTGGTTGCTGATGTAGCGGACCGGATCCAGCGCCTCGCGGGTTGGTCCTGCGGTGAGCAGCAGCTTGACGCCCGCCAGCAAGGGCTCGGCGGCCAGCTGCTGGCAGCAGCGATCCACCAGTTCGAGGGGGTCCAGCATCCGCCCCGGGCCCACATCGCCACAGGCCTGGCTGCCGGCATCCGGCCCCCACAGCAGAATGCCGCGGCTGGCCAGGGTCTTGAGGTTGGCCTGGGTCGCGGCGTTGAGATACATCTGCTGGTTCATGGCAGGTGCCAGCGCGATGGGCGCCGGAGTGGCCAGACAGAGGGTGGTCAGCAGTTCGTCGGCCATGCCTGCAGCCATCCGCGCCATCAGGTTGGCGCTGGCGGGGGCGATCAGTACCAGATCGGCCCACTTGGCCAGCTCGATATGGCCCATGCCCGCCTCGGCAGAGGGATCCAGCAGGCTGTAGGCCACCGGATGACTGGAGACCGCCTGCAGGGTCAGCGGGGTGATGAACTCCTTGGCGGAGCGGGTCATCACCACCCGCACTTCGGCGCCCTGATCTTTCAGGCGGCGTACCAGCTCGGCACTCTTGTAGGCGGCGATCCCGCCACTGACACCCAACAGGATGCGTTTATCGGCCAATCTCATCTGCTGTTTCTCTATCCGGCTCATTCTGACTGGTCGGCTAAGATACCACAGGCAATGGATGACGACAGGGGTTGGCATCAAGGGGTGTGGTCGGGCACGCGCAATTTTTTGCTATGTTTTTTCTCAACAGGGATGAGGGAGAGACAAATGAGCATCAAAGAGTGGCCGGAAGATGAACGACCCAGAGAGAAGCTGCTGCGTCAGGGGCCTGCTGTGCTCTCCGATGCCGAGCTGCTCGCCATTTTTCTGCGCACCGGCGTCAATGGTCTGAGCGCGGTGGATCTCTCACGCAAGCTGTTGAATCAATTCGGCTCTTTGCGTAGCTTGCTGGGGGCGGATCAGCGCGCTTTCTGCGAGGCCCACGGCCTTGGCCCGGCCAAATATGCCCAGTTGCAGGCGGTGCTGGAGATGGCCAAACGCCATCTGGCGCAGCAGTTGCAACGGGGTGATGCCCTCACCTCGCCCCAGCTGACCCGCGACTATCTGCAAGCCCAGTTGCGGGATCGGCCGCGCGAGGTGTTTGCCCTGCTGCTGCTCGACAATCAGCACAGAGTCATTCAATTTGTTGAGCTTTTTTACGGCACAATCGATTCGGCGAGCGTCTGGCCAAGAGAAATCGTGCAGATCGCGCTCAAACATAATGCAGCCGCGGTGATTCTGGCGCATAATCACCCGTCCGGCGTCGCCGAGCCCAGTAGGGCCGACCGCCAGATCACGGATCGGATCACGGCCGCCTTGGCCCTGATCGATATCAGAGTGCTGGATCACTTGGTGATCGGTGACGGCATCACGGTTTCTTTTGCCGAGCGCGGTTGGTTATGACTGTGCTCTGGCACCGTATTAGTTGATCTTTGATCACGGATGCTGTATAAAATGCCGCCTTCTGTTTGCCCCGCAATCGAAGGCCAGCGGGGCAGATATTTGCTCGAGCAATGAAGTAAGATTTGGAGAGACTGACATGTCTAGAGTATGCCAAGTAACCGGCAAGCGCCCGGCAGTTGGTAACAACCGTTCGCACGCTAACAACGCCACCAAGCGTCGTTTCCTGCCGAACCTGCACACTCACCGTTTCTGGGTTGAGAGTGAAAAACGCTTCGTAAGCCTGCGCGTATCCGCAAAAGGCATGCGTATCATCGACAAGCGTGGCGTTGAAGTGGTTCTGGCTGAACTGCGCGCCAGCGGTGTTAAGGTATAAGGAATTAGATCATGGCTAAAGGTATTCGCGAGAAAATTCGCCTGAACTCCAGCGCCGGTACTGGTCACTTCTATACCACTACCAAAAACAAGCGCACCATGCCCGAAAAAATGGAGATCAAAAAGTTTGATCCCGTTGTTCGTCAGCATGTGATCTACAAGGAAGGCAAAATCAAGTAATTACTTGATGCTGCATTCCCAAAAACCCGGCTTCGTGCCGGGTTTTTTTATGCGCCGAATTCAGTACACTGCCGGTTCAAAGGGAGGCTTGCCATGTTCAAATTGAGCCGCAAAGGCTGGAATAACGTGATCATCGTGGTGGTGCTGATCGTGATCACCCTGTTGCATCGTATGGAGACTGCCCAGCAGGAGAACAGCGCCAAGCGGGCTCGCCCCTTGCTGCCTGATGCAGCAGTGGTGCTCACCTGGCAGGGGCCGAGCTGGCAGATTGAGCGGATCGGTCAGGGCTGGCGCAGCTTGCCGGATCTGGGGCTCGACACGGCGCAGCTGGATGCCCGTCTGGCGCGCTGGCAGGGCTGGTTGCTGCCCCCCGGCGAGGCGGTGCGCGGCACCCCGGTGGCCATCAAGGTGTGGATTGCCGGCCAGAGCGATCCGGTCGAGATCGGCCTCTATCAGAACAGCGGCCAATATGGCGCCCAGCTGCCCTCCGGTCTCTGGCTCGCCCTCACTGCCGAGCAGTATCGCGATCTGCTGCGTCCTGCCCCCTGAGTTCCTTTTCTTTGCGAGGTGCCCATGCCTGAATTGCCAGAAGTTGAAGTCAGCCGTCAGGGGATCTCCCCCTGGCTCACCGGTATCAAGGTGACGCGCGTGGTAGTGCGGGATGGCCGCCTGCGCTGGCCGATCCCCGGTGAAATTCAGGAGCTGGTGGACCTCACCATCCATCGGGTGCGTCGCCGCGCCAAATATCTGCTGCTGGAGACCGATTTCGGCACCGCCATCCTCCATCTGGGGATGTCCGGCAGCCTGCGGGTGCTGGATATCGGCACCCCGGCCGAGAAGCATGACCACGTGGATATCGAGCTGGAGAATGGCAAGTTGCTGCGGCTCAACGACCCGCGCCGCTTCGGTGCCCTGCTGTGGACCCGTGAACCGGCCGAAGCCCATGCGCTGCTCGCCAAGCTGGGGCCAGAGCCGCTCACCGATGCCTTCAATGCCGATTACCTGCAGGGGCGCGCCAAGGGGCGCAGCACCGCCATCAAGCAGTTCCTGATGGACAATCAGGTGGTGGTCGGGGTGGGCAACATCTACGCCAACGAGGCGCTCTATGCCGCCGGCATTCACCCCAAGCGGGCGGCGGGCAATATCAGCGCCGAACGACTGGGTACTCTGGTGGTCGAGATCAAGCGGGTACTGGCAGAGGCGATTCGTCAGGGCGGCACCACCCTCAAGGATTTCACCAGTGCCGATGGCAAGCCGGGCTATTTCGTGCAGCAGTTGCAGGTCTATGGCCGGGGCGGCCAGCCCTGTTTCCACTGTCACACCCTGCTGAGCGAGATCAGAATGGGGCAGCGAACCACGGTTTTTTGCAGCCATTGCCAGCGCTGAGCGCACTTTTTGCCCCGATCCGGGGGAAGTTGTAACAGCGTATTTCCACGCTGTTGAAGATTTGCACAGCGGTCACTAGTATCTCGTCCGTTCAGGCAGTATGAGAATCGGATCGTGATAAAAAAAGCAGTAACTTGGGGCAATTTATCTCAGTTTGGGCGTTATTGTGCCCAAAATATGGCTCGTTATTTGTATCCGGAGGATAACGATCGGAAGGTTTTTAATCGTGGCAAGTTCATTTTACGCAGTCTGCTGTATCGGCGACAATTGAGCAAGGTGTTTGACCTGTTTCAGGTGTCCCACCTGAATGCATTGCCAGCGAGTCATCCAGAGTTGCTTGATAAACCGATGCGCCCATATTGTTTTGCTGGATCTACCCCTTCCCAACGTGCCGAAATGCTGGAAAATCACTACCGGTTGTTGTTGGAGATCTACCCGCAGTTGATCAACCCGCTCTATCTGGGTGAGGGGATCGAGCTTGGGCGTTATCCCCTGAGCGGCTGTTACATTGTGTTGCGCTACGATGGCACCTTCCGCCGCGAGGCTGAGCTGGCGCTCTCCATCGTCAACGGTGAGGGACAGCGCCTCTACAGCTGCGCCTTTTCGCTGGCGGGCAGTGCGGAACGTTTGATGCTGATGATCGGCTCCATGCAGGGGCCGGAGCCTGCGGTCGACAATGCCCAGGAGCTGGTACGCGAGCTGACCAAAGAGGGGCACGGCCTGCGGCCCAAATCCCTGCTGGTGCAACTGGTGCTGCAACTGGCGCAGACCATGGGGGCGACAGAGGTGCTGGCGGTGCGCAAGCGGGCCCACGTGTTTCAGGCCAAGCGCTACAGCAGCAAGCAGAAAGCCAATTTGCAGGCCGATTATGACGAGCTGTGGCAGGAGTTCGATGCCCGGGATGTGGACGCCAACTTCGTCGCCCTGCAAGCCCAGCCGCGCAAGCCGCTGGAGGAGATCGCCTCCAAGAAGCGGGCCATGTACCGGCGCCGCTACGAGTGGCTCGATCTGCTGGTGCAGGAGATGAGCGAGCAGTTTGCCCGTCAGTAACCGGCAAGCAGGCTGACCTCTCCATAATGAGACAGATGCAACAAGGGCTACCCGCGGGTAGCCCTTGTTCGTTGTTGCCGTCGGGAATGGCGAGTGTAGAAGGGGATCACCCTTTCTGTTTGGCAGCGATGGCCCGGGCCACCACGGGATCGACAAACTGGCGGATATCGCCACCGTGCAGCGCCACCTCTTTCACCAGGGTGGAGGAGATAAAGGAGTTCTCCTCCGCCGGGGTGAGGAAGACGCTCTCCAGCTCCGGCATCAGGCGGCGGTTCATGTTGGCCAGCTGGAACTCGTACTCGAAGTCGGAGACGGCGCGCAGGCCGCGGATCAGCACGTTGGCCTGATGCTCTTTGGCGAAATCGACCAGCAGGCCGGAGAAGCCCACCACCTTGACGTTGGGCAGCTGGCTGGTCACTTGCTGGACAAGCTGGACACGTTCTGCCAGATCGAACAGCGGGCGTTTGCTCGGGCTGTTGGCGACCCCGACCACCACCTCGTCAAACAGCTTGGCGGCCCGGCCGATCAGATCGGCGTGGCCATTGGTAACGGGATCAAAAGTCCCGGGATAAATTACCCTGGTAGTCATCTTTGCGGTCCTGCAACCTGTAAATTTGGTCGCATTATAAGGTCGTCGCTTGAGAATAGCAGTGCATCAGGCAAGAATACGCCATCGCGCATCAAGCCTCCTTGCATTGGTGACAGGGAGCAAAGGGATTTTTTATGAAACGTATTCTGGTCGTTCGCAATGACAAGATTGGTGACTTCATGCTGGCGTGGCCGAGTTTCGCCATGCTCAAAGGCTCCATGGAGTGTCATGTGACTGCCCTGGTTCCGGCCTACACGGCGCCGCTGGCCCGGCTCTGCCCCTGGATTGACGAGGTGATCATCGATCCGGGCGTGCGGGCCGACAAGGAGCAACAGCGAGCGCTGCTGGCGCGGATCAAGGCGGCGGCGTTCGACGCGTCAATCTGCCTCTTCTCCAACTCCCGCAACGCCATGCTGGTGTGGAAGGCACACATCCCTTACCGGCTGGCCCCGGCGACCAAGCTGGCGCAGGTGCTCTACAACCAGCGACTGGTGCAGCGCCGCTCCCGCTCCCAGAAGCCGGAGTCCGAGTACAACCTGGAGCTGATCCGCCGCTTCCTGGCCGATCAGCAGGTGGCCGTGGTGGAGCCCAAGACCCCCTTCCTGCAGTTCGATGACGAGACCCTGCGGCAGGTACGTGAGCAGCTGGCACTCAAGCTCAAGCTCGATGCCAGCCGTCCCTGGCTGATGGTGCATGCCGGTAGCGGTGGTTCGGCCAACAACCTCTCCATCGAACAGTATGCCCGCATCATCATCAAGCTCAATCAGGCCTGCCCCGAGCTGCAGTGTGTGCTGACCGCAGGCCCGGGCGAGGAGAAGATGGCCGAACAGCTGGCGGCCGAGCTGCTGGCTCACGGCGGCAACGGCTGGATCTACCGCTCCAGCGACGGTCTGCCGATGTTCTGTCAGGTGCTGGCCAACGCCGCCCTGTTCGTGGCAGGCAGTACCGGGCCGCTCCATATCGCCGGTGCGCTGGATGTGCCGACCGTCGGTTTCTTCCCGATGCGCCGCTCCGCCACCCCGCTACGCTGGAAGCCCCTCAACAGCGAAGGGCGTCACCTCGCCTTCAGCCCTCCCGAGGACAGCGACCACCCGGAGGATATGAGCCAGCTCGATCCCAAGACCATGGTGCCGGTGATGGCCCGCTGGGCGGCGCCGTTCTGGCGCAAGTAAGGTATGCAGCAATGCAAACAGGGCCCGCGGGGCCCTGTTTCGTATGACGGTTATTCCGGCTGCTGCGGTTGCTGGCGCACCCAGAGGTCGGCGTATTTGACGAAGGTGGAGTGGGCGGAGAGGATCGCCAGCAGTAGCCCCTGCTTGCCATCGAGGAAGCCCGCTTTGAGCAGGTACATCTTGAGGAAGCAGCCGACGGCGTGGATCAGCCCCTGACTGAGGGAGCCCTTCTTGCCGCGGGCGGTGCGCTGATCGGCCCAGGCGCGGGCATAACCGGCGGATTTGACCAGATAGTGCTCCAGATCCCGATAGGTGAAGTGGAGCAGGTCGCCATGAATATTGACGATCTTCATGTTGGCGCGCACTTCGACCTTCTCGTGCACCAGCGCCTCGTTGTAGCTGGTGAGTGCCTTGGGGTAGAGGCGCAGCACCCGATCCGGATACCAGCCGCTGTGGCGGATAAAGCGGCCAAACACCCAGGAGAGGCGCGGGATCGAGTAGATGGTATCGCTGGCCGGATTGGCCATCACGTTGGCGATGGCGGTTTTCAGCTCGGGGGTGAGCCGCTCGTCGGCATCCAGCCACAGCACCCAGTCGGATTGCACGTGGGATTGGGCCAGCCGGCGCTGTTTGCCAAAGCCTGGCCACTTGGCGTTGACGAAGAAGCGGGCGCCAAATTCGGCGGCGATGGCCGGGGTCTCGTCCTGACTGCCGGAGTCCAGAATGACGATCTCGTCCACCAGTCCGTCGAGGGAGGCGAGGCACTTGCGCAGGTTGTCGGCTTCATTCTTGACGATCAGAACGGCAGCCAGAGTCGGTTTTTTCACGAATGTGGGCTCACGGTTATTGCCCGGCTGGCGGGTCGAATGCGTATTGATGGGCCATTCTAACGGAAAAACGGGCTAAAGAGAGAGCCGCCATTACCCGTTTCTGCCAGCTGTTTGCCTGCCCGGCTGGCGTTGCATCTCTTCAGAAGAGCTGTGGGAAAATGAGACGGCAGAGGCGATTGCCAAGGATCTTCTGTTATTTATCCGACCATTCTTGGGGCATAATCTCGCCCAGTGATGATTAACCGCCGGGCCAGTCCCGAGAGAAGACGCGTGATGAAAATATTGGTGATCGGCCCCTCCTGGGTCGGCGATATGGTGATGTCCCAGAGCCTCTACAAGGCGATTAAGGCCAACCATCCGGAGTGCGAACTGCACGTGATGGCCCCCGCCTGGTGCTGCGCCCTGCTGGAGCGGATGCCGGAGGTGGACAAGGCGATCACCATGCCCCTTGGCCACGGTGACTTCAAGCTGGTGGCGCGCCGCCGCCTCGGCAAGCAGCTGGCGGCCGAAAAATACGATCAGGCCATCGTCCAGCCCAACTCCATGAAGTCGGCGCTGATCCCCTGGTTTGCCCGCATTCCGGTCCGTACCGGCTGGAAGGGCGAGAGCCGCTACGGTCTGCTCAATGACCTGCGCAGCAACAAGTCCGCCTTCCCGCTGATGGTGGAGGGCTATCTGGCGCTCGCCTATCCCAAGGCGCAGATGAAGAGCCGGGCCGATATTCCGACTATTCCCCACCCTTCGCTCCACGTCGATCTGATCAACCAGAGCAAGGCGCTGGAGCGGCTGGGGCTGGATCGCGCCCGCCCGGTGCTGGTGCTCTGTCCCGGTGCCGAATTCGGCCCGGCCAAGCGCTGGCCGGAGGGGCACTACGCCGTGGTGGCCCAGCAGCATCTGGACGAGGGGTGGCAGGTGTGGATCTTCGGCTCCAACAAGGATGTGCCGGTCGGCAATACCATCCGGGATCGGGTCAATCTGCTGACACGCCCCAACTGCCATGTGCTGGCGGGCAAGACCAGCTTGCACGAGGCGATCGATCTGATGGCGCTGGCCAGCCGGGTCATCTCCAACGACTCCGGCCTGATGCACATCGCCGCCGCCCTCAACCGGCCGCTGGTGGGGGTCTATGGCTCTACCTCACCGCTCTATACCCCGCCGCTGGCGGATCGGGTCGAGATCGTTCACACCGACATCGAGTGCCGTCCCTGCTTCAAGCGCACCTGCAAGTTCGGCCATCTCAAGTGCCTGATCGACCTGGCGCCGGAGCAGGTGGTCGATGCCTGCAAGAAGCTGGAGCAGAGTCAGTAAGATGCCCTACCGTCTGCTCTACAACCTGCTGATCCATCTGGGATTGCCGCTGGCACTGCTGGCGCTCTACAAGCCAAAGAGGGGCAAGCCCGGTTTTGGCGAGCGCTGGGCCGAGCATCTCGGGCGACTGCCTGCCACCGGACAGGATGCACCGCTGTGGATCCATGCGGTGAGTGTGGGGGAGACGCTGGCCATCACGCCGCTCATTCGTGCCCTGAAAGCAGAGCGGCCCGATCTGCCGATCCTGCTCACCACCACCACCCGTACCGGCGCCGAGCAGGCCGCCAAGCTGGGTGATCTGGTGGTGCATCGCTACGCGCCGCTCGACTATCCCTGGGCTGTCGCGGCCTTTCTCGACACCTTCAAGCCGCGCGCGCTCTGGGTGATGGAGACCGAGCTGTGGCCGAACTGGCTGGCCGCCTGCGAGGCGCGCCACCTGCCGGTGACCATCATCAACGCCCGCCTCTCCGAGCGATCCTGCCAGCGTTATGCCCGCTTCCACGGCGCTTTCGACACCCTGAGCCGGCCGCTAACCCATCTGCTCTGCCAGCATCAGGATGACGCCGACCGCTTCGCCCGTCTCGGCATCGATCGTTCGCGGTTGGCGGTGACCGGCTCCATCAAGTTTGATATCCAGTTTGGTGACGAGGTGCAGGCCAAAGGTCGCGCCCTGCGCCAGCAGTTGGGGGCGGATCGGCCGGTCTGGATCGCCGCCAGCACCCATCAGGGTGAGGACGAGCAGGTGCTGGCCGCCTTCGATCTGCTGCTCAAACGCCATCCCGCTGCACTGCTCATTCTGGTGCCGCGCCACCCCGAGCGGTTCGATCGGGTGGCCGAGCTGTGTGCCCCTTATGGCTGTGTGCGGCGCACCAGTCATGCTGCGGTTGGGGTCCAGGATAAGGTCTATCTCGGCGATACCATGGGCGAGCTGCCGCTGATGTTGGCGGCGGCCGATGTGGCCTTCGTCGGTGGCAGTCTGGTGAAGATCGGTGGTCACAACCTGCTGGAACCGGCGGCGCTCGGCAAGCCCTGCCTGACCGGTCCCGCCTACTTCAACTTCAGCGACATCACCCGCCAGCTGGTGGCTCAGGGGGGCGCTGTCATCGTGGCCGATGCCGCCGAGCTGGGCGAGCGGGTGAGCCAGCTGTTTGCTGACGGGAGCGCCCGCCGCGAGATGGGCGAGCAGGCCCGCGCCGTGGTGCTGCGCAATCAGGGGGCGTTGGCCCGCACCCTCTCTCACTGCTTGGCTGCGCTGGAAAACGACTGAGTTTCAGCCTTTCATACAGCCCGCCATCCATCATCGATGGCCGACCATAAAAAAACGGAGCGCAATGCGCTCCGTTTTGTTGTTGGCGGTTGCCGGGATTAGCGGACGATCAGCCCCAGCAGGATGCCCAGCACCCCGAAGTCGGAGTCGCTGAAGGTGGTGTTGGCAAAGCCGAGGTCGCCCAGTACCGGCAGCAGGAATACCGGCAGAATGGTGAGCAGCAGCAGGCCGTTTGCGAAGGAGCCCAGAATGGCACCACGACGGCCACCGGTGGCGTTGCCGAATACCCCGGCGGCCGCGCCGACGAAGAAGTGCGGTACCACGCCCGGAATGATGACGGTCAGCTCCATCACGTAGAGCAGCGCCATCCCCACCAGACCGGCGGCAAAGCTCGACAGGAAGCCGATCAGTACAGCGTTGGGGGCGTAGGGGAAGACGATGGGGCAGTCGAGCGCCGGTTTGGCGTTCGGCACCAGCTTGTCGGAGATCCCCTTGAAGGCCGGTACGATCTCGGCGATGACCATCCGCACACCCTGCAGGATGACGTAGACGCCTGCCGCGAAGGTGATGGACTGCATCAGGGAGAACATGAACCAGTGCTTGCCCTTGGCGACGCTGGTGACAAACTCGGGGCCGGCGAAGGCGGCAGTCACCAGGAAGATGATGCCCATGGTGAAGGAGATGGCCACCGGTGTGTCGCGCAGGAACAGCAGGCTCTTGGGCACCTGCACATCTTCACAGCTGTGGGCCTTGTTGCCGAACTTGGCACCGATCAGGGCGGAGAGCACGTAGGAGCAGGTGGAGAAGTGACCCAGCGCTACGTCGTCGGAGCCGGTGATCTGCTTCATGAAGGGGTGGGCGATGGCCGGGAAAAAGACCATGGCGACGCCAACTACCAGACTGCCCACCGCGATCAGCGGCACGCCGCTCATGCCACCGGCAGAGAGGATCACCGCCACCATCATCGACATGAACAGGGTGTGGTGACCGGTCAGGAAGATGAATTTCCACGGGGTCAGGCGGGCGATCAGGATATTCACCAGCATGGCGAAGAACATGATCATCGCCATCTCCTTGCCAAACGAAGTCTGGGCGATGGAGACGATGGCTTCGTTGTTGGGCACAACGCCCTTGATGCCGAAGGCGTGCTGGAAGATGACGGCGAAGTCACCCAGCGAGTTGATCACCAGGGTGGCACCGGCCCCCAGAATGACGAAACCCATGATGGTCTTGACCGTGCCCTTGATGCACTCGGTCACCGGTTTCTTCTGGGCAATCAGGCCGATAAGCGCGATCAGGCCGACCAGCACGGCGGGCTCGGACAGCACGTCAAACATCAGAAAGTTGAAAAATTCCATGGTCAGCTCCTGGCAATGGAAGATGCGGCCCGCAGGCCGCATGGAGGATTCTTAGAGGGCACCCAGTTCGCGCAGGGCGGTGGAGAGCTGCTCTTTCATCGCGACCTTGTCGACCATGTTGGCGAGGCTCACCAGTCGACCATTGACGCCCATGGATTGCAGCTGCTCGGCGATGTCGCGGGTGGCGATAAAGATTTCGGCGGTTTCGCTA
The DNA here is from genome assembly GCF_016026615.1 of Aeromonas allosaccharophila. Classification (NCBI taxonomy): domain Bacteria; kingdom Pseudomonadati; phylum Pseudomonadota; class Gammaproteobacteria; order Aeromonadales; family Aeromonadaceae; genus Aeromonas; species Aeromonas allosaccharophila. The sequence continues at coordinate 3,616,846 of NZ_CP065745.1, forward strand.
CCGGCGGAGGCCAGATCGCGGTGATCCACGTCGGCGGTGACCGCCAGCTCTTTCAGGATGCTCTTGATGCTCATTTCCATCATCAGGCTGGTGCCCAGACCGTGACCGCATACAACCAGAATTTTCATTGTCTCTTCCTTCGTCAGGTGCGCCTTGGCGCAGATCAGTAGCGCGCCAGTATGCGCAGGATGTCGTCTTTGGTGTCGGCCGCGATGATGGCCGCCACGTCCTCTTCATTCATAAACAGCTCGGCCAACTGGGCGATGGTCTCCACGTGGGAGTTGCTGTCGCTGGCCGCCAGTGTCACCAGTAGCTGGATCGGGTCGTTGCCCTCGGAGTCGAAGTTGACTCCCTGCTTGATGACGGTCAGCCCCAGCCCCAGCCGGTTGACGCCGTCCTCGGGGCGAGCGTGGGGCATCGCCAGACCGGGGCCCAGCACGTAGTAGGGGCCGAGCTCTTCATGAGAGCGAAACAGCGCCGCCACGTAGGAGGGCTCGATGGTGCCGTTGGCCAGCAGGGGCGCCGTCGCCAGCTCGATGGCGTGGCGCCAGTCGCGGGCGGCGGGTTCGATGCGGATGACATCCTCGGTCAGCAGTTGAGTCAGCATGGTGGTGATCCGGCTAGTTAAGATGGGGCCAATTTATCGATCTTGCGGTGGTGAAACTGTGAGGCTGATCCCGAAAGTTAGCGCTATCAGATAGCGCTAACATGAAACTGTGATAGCGCTATCACTTCATTCATTAACGGGAGTCATCTTGCCCCCGTGATCCGGGAAAGAGGGTAGAATCGGCCCTGAGCAAATAGTCAGTGCCGCACTTTTGCCTTAAAGTGGGCAGCCGCAAGTCGAGGATGGGATGGATGTCAGAAGCAAAGAAGCGCCGTAGCACGGGTCGGGTGACCCTCAACGATGTGGCTCAGTTGGCTGGCGTGGGGGCCATGACGGTCTCCCGTGCCCTGCGCACGCCGGAGATGGTCTCCGACAAGATGCGCGAACGCATCGACGCCGCGGTGGAAGAGCTCGGCTATATCCCCAACCGGGCCGCCGGGGCGCTGGCCTCTGCCACCTCCCAGACCATCGTAGTGATCGTCCCCAGTCTGGCGGAAGCGGGCTGTGGCGAGATGATCGCTGGCCTGCAACAGACCCTGCTGGACGAGGGTTACCAGATCATGCTGGGGGATGCCCAGCATCTGAAGCAGCAGGAAGAGCGCCTGCTGACCAGCTTTTTGCAGCACAATCCGGCTGCGGTGGTGCTGTTTGGTGGCGATCCCGGCGAGACGATCCGTACCCGCCTGAAAGCCTCCCGCCTGCCGGTGGTGGAAGTCGGCGCCATGGCGCGCAGCCCCATCGACATGAATGTGGGGGTCTCTAACTTCGATGCCGGTTATCAGCTGACCCGCCACCTGATCGAGCGGGGCTACCGCAACATCGGTTTTCTCTGTGCCCGTCAGGAGCAGTGGATGCTGCAACAGCGGATGCAGGGCTGGCAGAAGGCGCTGCTCGATAACTACCTCTCACCCGATGCCATCATCAACACCTCGGAACGGCCCAGCTTCAGCACCGGTGCCACCATGCTGGGAGAATTTCTGCTGCGCTGGCCCGAGCTGGACGCGCTGATCTGCGTCAACGACGAACTGGCGGCTGGCGTGCTGTTCGAGTGCCAGCGTCGCCATTTGAATGTGCCGGGCAAACTCGCCATCGCCGGATTTGACGATCTGGATGTGGCGCGCGCCTGTTATCCGACCCTTACCTCGGTCAGGATCCCCTATCGAAAAATGGGGCAGGAGGCCGCCGAACTGATCCTGCGCCAACTGGCCGGGGAGCCCGTGATGGGCACCGCGCTGGCCCTCGATTTTCAACTGCAAAAGCGCCAAAGCAGCTGATCCCCGTTTCACACGTCATCAAAGAGGCAACCATGTTCAAGGCTCTGTTACTGGAAAACCAAGACGGCAAGACTGTTCCAACCCTGACCCGACTGACCGAGAGCCAGTTGCCGGAAGGTGAGGTGCGGGTGGCCGTTGCCTACAGCTCCATCAACTACAAGGATGGGCTGGCCATCACCGGCAAGGGCAAGATCGTGCGTCAGTGGCCGCTGGTGCCCGGCATCGACTTTGCCGGTACCGTGCTCGAATCTGCCGACAGCAGTTATCAGCCCGGCGACAAGGTTGTGCTGACCGGTTGGGGCGTGGGCGAAGGCCACTGGGGCGGCATGGCTGAACAGGCGCGGGTCAAGGGGGACTGGCTGGTGCCGTTGCCCGCCGGGCTGGATGAGCGCCAGGCCATGTGCATTGGTACCGCCGGTCTCACCGCCATGCTCTGCGTACTGGCGCTGGAAGAGGCGGGCATTACTCCCGAAAGCGGCGAGGTGCTGGTCACCGGCGCGGCAGGCGGCGTGGGCTCCACCTCGGTTGCCCTGCTGGCAGCCCTTGGCTATCAGGTGGCTGCGCTGACCGGTCGTCCCGAAGAGCAGGGCGCCATGCTCACTGCGCTGGGTGCCAGTCGTATCGTGCCGCGCAGCGAACTGCTGGTGCCCGCCAAGCCGCTGGAGAAGCAACTGTGGGCAGGCGCCATCGACACCGTTGGCAGTCAGGTGCTGGCCAAGCTGCTGGCCCAGATGAACTATGGCGGCGCCGTGGCAGCCTGCGGGCTGGCAGGCGGTTTCGATCTGCCGACCAGCGTGATGCCCTTTATCCTGCGCAATGTGCGACTGCAGGGTGTCGATTCGGTGATGTGCCCATTTGCACGTCGCCAACTGGCGTGGCAGCGACTGGCGCGGGATCTGCCCGCCAGCTTCTTCGAACAGGCGGTTACCGAGATCGGGCTGGAGCAGGTAGTGGCGGCCGCCGAGGCCATCACGCTGGGCCAGATTGCCGGTCGCACTCTGGTCAAACTTTGAACGATCTCTGACTGGCGAGCCTGACAATTCCGGATAAAATTGGAGTGCGGGTGAACTATCCAAGGAGAGTGAAGATGGGTGGACACAAGCCGGATTACGACTCATCTGATGACGAGTGGGATCCGGAATCCTGGGAAGAAGAGCTGGATCAATGGGAAGATGAAAGCTGGCAGGATGATGACCCTTTCGATGACCAGTGAACCACAGCATGAATGAACAGGCGGGCTTTGAGCCCGCCTGATTTTTTTGCCGCGCTCACACGGCTGAGTGTTGGCCCTTGGTCAGGGCCGGGCCGCTGGGTAGAATGAACTGCCCAAATGACACTCAAGGATGATTATGCGACTCACCATCATATTGTTGGCTGCCCTGCTGGGTGGCTGTGTCTCCAACGATGATCCCTGCGAGAAGGTGTGGAGCGAGGTCGGGGAGGCGGATGGCAAGCTGGGCTTCACCGCCGAGCGGGTCGAGTTCCATCAGGGCCAGTGCGGTAAAAAGGTGGATACCGAACTGTGGGAGCAGGGACGCCAGAAGGGGTTGGCATGGTATTGCCGTCCCGAGCATCTCTATCTGGCTGGCCGTTCCGGCGAGGAGTATCGCGGCGTTTGCCCGAATGATACCCAGGCGCGCAGGTTGTTCGAGCAGGGGCGTCAGGGGTGGACCGATCAATAGTGCCCTGACAGGAAGGGGCTACTCCTCTTTCAAGCGCAGCGGCTGGCAGAGGTAACCCTTGTCATTGGCGCTGCGGGCGCACTTGCCGCAGACAAACTTGGGTTTGCGGACTATCTTGCGCAACGCCTTGAGATCGGTGGGGATCTCGTGACGGCGCCATTCACACAGGGTTTTGCTGCCCATAACGACTACCTCTACGACTCGACGGCCGTATTGTAATCGATTTTCATTTCGAATAAACCGGCAAAGCTCGCTTATTGGCCGATATGCCAATAAGCGACTGTTTCGGTAGGGATTACTGGTAGAGGAACTTGGTGAAGATGAGCTCGCGCACCGCTTTCTTGCCGGTCTCTTTCACCAGCAGTTCGTTGACCTTGGTCTCGCACTCCTTGCGCAACTCTTCGCGGCTGACCAGGGATTTGATCTGCTCGGCGCTCTTGCTGCCCATCAGGCGGATGATGGTATCGCGGATCAGCGGGTCATGCTGCTCGAGCAGCTTGAGATCGGCCTCGTTCTCCGCCATCAGCTCCACCGTGACCCGGATATAGCCGAGGGTTTTGCCATCGCTCAGATAGTTGGTGATGATGTCGGGATCGAGCGCGTGGTAGGAGAAGCCCGGTTTGGCGGCCGCGGCCGCGTCTTCTCCCTCTGCGGGCGGCTCTTCTTCGGATGAGGCCTGCACATGCAGCGCACCACAGCTCAGTAACAACACCAGCAGAATTTTGAAGATCTTCATATAGATGGCTCATCAGCAAGAGATAACCCATTTTTGATGTTGCCATCGGGGCCGTCAAGCACGGATGTTCTTACATTTCGCTATTGATTTACGGATAATAAACCGGATTTTAACCTGAACACGGAAATCTCTGGATGGTGAAGCTGTGAAGTCCGAGTTGACTGTTCCCCTCACGCCGTTAAGCGGGTGGCTGGCCCCCGAATGTTGCGAGTTGCCCGCCAGCTTGCGCCCCTGGCTGCTGGAGACCGGCTCCATGACTCGGCGCCTGCGTCAGCACAATCGCCACTTTTCGGTGGAGTGGCTGGGCAATCACCCGGTCGCCCTCACTGCCGATGAGCAGTGGCTGGTTGATTCGGCCTCGCCGGCCGGTACCTGCCGCGAGGTGATCCTGCATGGGGATCAGGGGCCCGCCGTGCTGGGCTGGACCCTGTTTGCCGATGGCGCGCTGCAAGGGAGCGGCATCGCCGAGCTTGGCGAGCAGCCGCTGGGTGAGCGGGTATTTGGCCATGAGCCTGCCCGCCGCGATCACCTGCAGCTGGCCCGTTTCGATATTGCCGCCAATTCCCGGTGCCCTGCCGCCACTGTCTGGGGGCGTCGTTCCCGTCTGTTTCTGGGGCAGTGGCCACTGCTGGTGCACGAGCTGTTTCTGCCCTCTCTCGTCTGTGACAAGGAGCTGGAGTGAATCTGTTAACCAAGGAGCGGGGACTGGCCTACATGCAGTTGGCCCGCGTCGACAAGCCCATAGGCACTCTGTTGCTGCTGTGGCCAACTCTGTGGGCGCTCTGGCTGGCCGCCGGTGGCCTGCCCAATCTCTGGGTGCTGACCGTGTTTGTGGTCGGGGTCTTTCTGATGCGCTCGGCCGGGTGCGTGATCAACGACTATGCGGATCGCAACTTCGATGGCCACGTCAAACGAACCGCTGGTCGGCCCTTGCCCACGGGCAGAGTCAAACCATGGGAGGTGCTGGCGCTCTTCTTCGTGCTGGCAATTATCTCGTTTGCTCTGGTGCTGACCATGAATCCGCTCACCATCGGTCTGTCGTTTGTCGGCCTGCTGCTGGCAGTGAGCTACCCCTTTATGAAGCGCTTTATCTCCAACCCCCAGCTGGTGCTCGGGATGGCCTTCTCTTGGTCGATCCCGATGGCCTATGCGGCGCAGGCGGATGCCCTGCCGCTGGTGGCCTGGCTGCTCTTCTTCGCCAACCTGCTCTGGACCGTGGCTTACGACACCCAGTACGCCATGGTGGATCGGGATGATGATCTCAAGCTCGGCCTCAAATCCAGCGCCATCCTGTTTGGTCGTCATGACAAGCGGATCATCGGCGTACTGCAACTCTCGGCACTGCTGCTGTTGCTGGCGGTCGGGCATCTGATGGCGCTAGGGGCTTGGTATTACTGGGGATTACTGGGGGCGGCGGTGCTGTTTGTCTATCAGCAGCGGCTCATTCGCGAGCGGCAACGGGAAGCCTGCTTCCAGGCGTTTCTCAACAACAACTATGTGGGGGCACTGGTGTTTGCCGGTCTGGTGCTCGACTACCTGCTGGCGTGATAACGTACTGAGTCACGCTGAATAAAAAAGAGGGTCGCGTGTTGGGGTGCTGTTGTTTGCCGGTCTGGTACTCGGCTACACACTGCTGCCGTGATAGCGCGTTGAGTAACACGGGATAAAAAGAAGGCCGCATGATGCGGCCTTCTTTGTTTGCGTTGCAGATTAGAGCTGGTTGCCCGCCTGAATGGTACGGCGGATCTTGTTGCTCAGCAGCGGCACTATGTTGTCGGCCAGCGCCTGGAAGCGGCCGAGATCCGGTTTGCACTCGGGGGAGAGGTAACCCTCCTTGCGCAAGGTGTGGATCAGGGTGCTGAACAGCTTCTGGTCGAAGAACTCGGGGGCGTTGATGCCGTGCAGGGTGCCGAGGCGCTCTGCCATCATCAGGCCGTCCGCCTCCAGCTGCTCCGCTTCGATGTAAGGCTGGGCCAGCACTCGGGTCAGCACGATGGCGTAGCGTTGCAGGGTCTCCTGAATGCTCTCCGCCAGCAGCAGCAACCGCATCTGGTTGGCCGGATTGACCCAGTAGCCGTCATCGCGGGTCTCGATCAGTTGCTGGGTTTGCAGGGCATCGAGCAGGCTGTCGACCAGCGCCGGCAGCTCCTCCTCTTCATAACGCAGGAACAGCTCGGTCTTGAGCAGCGGATAGATGTCGATGCAGCGGGCCATGATCTCGCTGCGGGAGATCCCCTCGCACCGTTCGATCAAGGCCGCCACCAGCGAGGGCATGGCGAACAGGTGGAGGATGTTGTTGCGGTAGTAGGTCAGCAGGATCGCCTGATAGCGGTCCAGACTGATGATCTGCCCCAGCTTGTCCTCGCTCACCTCGAACTTGTTGAGCTCCATCGCCTGATCCAGCAGGGTTTTGGCATCCTCATCCGGAATGGTGCTCTGCGGGCTGTAAGGCACCGCCTTGAGCAGATCCAGATAGGTGTTGAGCTGGGCCTGCAACTCGTCGCGGGTCAGTGCGTGGCGCTCGGCGGCCAGCAGTGCCAGCGCGCTCAGGGTCAGGCCATTGACGGCGGCCGCATCGTTGATGCGGGTCATCAGCAGTTCGGCCAGATCGTTGACGGTGCCCGCCATCCACTCCGGACGCTCCTCTTCCCCGATGTGCTTCTTCCAGTCCGGAATATGTTCGCTCAGGTAGCTGTTGAGGGTCAGCGGCTCGCCGAAGTTGACGAAGCCACGGCCGTAGTTGCGCAGCTTGCGCAGGATGCCGAGCACCTGCAGGAAGCTCTCTTTTTCCTTGCGGCTGCCCTTGAGCTCGTTGTGGTAGGTGTTCACCTCCATCACGTGCTCGTAGCCCAGATAGACGGGCACCAGAGTGACCGGACGATCCAGTCCGCGCATCATCGCCTGCAGAGTCATCGCCAGCATGCCGGTCTTGGGTGGCAGCAGACGGCCGGTACGGGAGCGGCCGCCTTCGGTGAAGAACTCCACCGAGTAACCCTTGGCAAACAGCAGGTTGAGGTATTCACGGAACACCGTGCTGTAGAGCGGGTTGCCCTTGAAGGTACGGCGAATGAAGAAGGCGCCACCGTGGCGGAAGATCGGGCCAGCTGGCCAGAAGTTGAGGTTGATGCCTGCCGCGATATGGGGCGGCACCATCCCCTGGTGGTAGATGACGTAGGAGAGCAGCAGGTAGTCCATGTGGCTGCGATGGCAGGGGACGTAGACGATCTCGTGCCCTTCCTGCGCCAGCTGGCGTACCTTCTCGGCGCCATTGACCGACAAACCGCGGTAGAGCTTGTTCCACAGCCAGCCGAGGAAGCTCTCGCCAAGGCGGATCAGCCGGTAGGAGAAGTTGGAGGCGATCTCGTCCATGTAGCCATGGGCGCGCTTTTGCGCCTTCTCGAGGCTGATGCCCTCGCGCTGGGCTTCTTCTTCAATCGCCTGCTGGATCACCGCGGAGTCGAGCAGCTGTTTGAACAGCAGGTTGCGGTTCGGCAGTTTCGGGCCGGTGGCGGCCAGCTGCTGACGGCTGAAGTGGGTACGGGCAACTCGCGCCAGCTTGTGGGCGATGGCCTCGTCGGTGCCGTGCTTGTCGGCCATATGACGCAGGGAGAGCGGCGGCGAGAAGCGCACCAGATTCTCGCGACCCTTGAGGATCACGATAAGCGCCTTCTTCAGCCGGTTCGGCGCCAGACTGCTGATGATGTTGAGGCCGGAGGCTTCTTCCCCTTCCCGACCCGGAGCGCGGCCCCAGAACAGGGTCACGGGCACCACCTGGATATCCAGCTCGGAATCCTGCTTGTGCAGATCCAGCAGCTGGTGGAACTCCTGCAGGAAGGGCAGCGGCTTGCTGCGTTTGCCAAACAGGGGAGGCGGACGATCCAGACAGACATAGCGCGGCAGCAGCTGGCCGTTAAGTTCCAGCGGCGTGAAGGGGCCGGGCAGACCGAGATCCTCGCAGCACTGCTGCAGGGTCATCAGGTCGGTGATCGAACTGGTTTTCAGGGCATAGACGATGGGTCTGGCCGGATCCAGATTGAGTTCTGTGATGGGATTTTCCGGCAGGCTCTTGTGATTGACCAAGCCGCTGACCGGCCATTGCAAGATGGCTCTGGAAATCTTCTGTCCTAGGGACATGTGCGTCTGCTCTCCAAAAAAATGCGGCGTGAGCATAGCAAATCGGCAGCCCCTTGTCGCCGAGAGGTACGATGAGTCGGCTGCGCAGGATCAAAACAGCAGTAAATGAGGGATTGGTTGCGACAAATGTCAGCTGCGCCTTGCCTTGGCCACTGCACTGTATATACTGCCAGTGTGCTGTATAAAAAGACAGGTGCCAATGCTATGAAACCCCTTACCCCCCGCCAGGCCGAAGTGCTGGAGCTGATCAAGGTGAACATGAGCGAGACCGGCATGCCGCCGACTCGTGCCGAGATTGCCCAGAAGCTTGGTTTCAAGTCGGCCAATGCGGCCGAAGAACATCTGAAGGCCCTGGCCAAAAAAGGGGTCATCGAGATCATGCCGGGCACGTCCCGCGGCATTCGCCTGTTGCTCGAAGAGGAAGAGGTGCTGGAAGAGAGTGGCCTGCCGCTCATCGGCAAGGTGGCCGCCGGTGAACCCATCCTGGCGCAGGAGCATATCGAGAGCCACTACCAGGTGGATCCCGCCCTGTTTCATCCGCGCGCTGATTTTCTGCTGCGGGTGCAGGGGATGAGCATGAAGAACATCGGCATTCTGGATGGTGACCTGCTGGCGGTGCACAAGACCCAGGAGGTGCGCAACGGTCAGGTGGTGGTCGCCCGTCTCGATGAGGATGTCACCGTCAAGCGCTTCCAGCGCAAGGGCAGTCAGGTATGGCTGCTGCCGGAAAACGAAGAGCTCGCCCCTATCGAGGTGGATCTCTCCTGCCAGCAGCTCACCATCGAGGGACTGGCGGTCGGGGTGATCCGCAACGCCGACTGGATGTAATCATCCCCGCCACCTGCGTTTGCCACACGGCCTCCTTCGGGAGGCCGTGCTGTTTCTGGCGCACTTTCCCTGTCATATCAAACAGATCATCGGCGGCAGCATTTTGTCCCGTGCGATCGGTTACCAATCATCCATTTCAGATATATGCTCAGATCAGTGCCCTGTCGCCGAGACAGGGCTTGGCGCCTCCCTCTGGCAACCGCAATGCGCCGTGACGGGAGGGGCGGCAATAACGAGAATCGGGCAGTACACCTTCACGGGATATGAAGGGGGAGTGGGGAGATCCCGAGCCTGGTCGGGCAAAGGGGACCACTCGTAGTGGTTGCAGAGAGTCGTGACGGGCCTGACGCCAGTTCAGGCCGACGAAGCAACATGACCTGTCGGTCAAGGAGGACTGGTATGGCATCAAGATCGCCATGGGATTCAGAGGCTGCGGCTGCGCCAGCGGAATCGTCTATTACCCGTTTTGTCAAAGGTAGCCGGATGACCTGGTTTTACGGTCTCTGGTTGCACCATCGTGGGTCGCACTGGACGCTCTGGCTGGGATGCCCGAAAGAGAAGGTGGTGCGTCTGGTGTTGCTGTTCAAGCGAGGTCACGGCGATCGCCAGGGGGAAGAGGGCTGGCTGGCCCCCGTCATTCCCATCGGCGTGCGGGCCATCGGCAAGATGTTGCAGCAGGGGCGCAACGCTCGCCCCTGAGCAGAAGAGGCAAACAAATACACCCATAACCGGTACCCGAAGTGCCGGTTTTTTTATGGCCGCAACTGGCGATCAATTGTGCCAAATGGTCGACTCCTGACAGGGTGTTGCACAAGGTTGACCCCCCTTGGTGGCTCGCTGGGGTACAATGACCCCTCTTGTCCGGTCACTGCTGGCCATCTGCCTCGAACTGAAAGGGTCTCTTGTTATGATGAAGCTCCGCTATCCCCTGCTCTTTCTGCTGCTGACAGCCTGTCTGATCCTTGCGTTCTGCGCCACGCAGCCAGAGCAGCCACAGCAGGCCGACTACTATCCGGCGGGGCGGGACATCAACGATTTTGCCTTTACCGATGCGGACAACAAGCCGTTCACCCCTGCCAACCTGAAGGGGCATTGGACCTTCCTGTTCGTCGGTTACACCTTCTGCCCCGATATCTGCCCCACCACCCTGGCAGATATGCGATCCGTTTATGATCAGCTGAAGAAGATGGCGCCCGACAGCCAGGTGGTGTTTATCTCGGCGGATCCCCAGCGTGACGACATTCCCCGCCTCAAGACCTACACCGCCTTCTTCAATCCCGAGTTCAAGGCGGCCACCGCCCCCCACGACAAGCTGTTCCCGTTCGTGCGCAATCTGGGGCTGATCTACTCCATCGCCAATCAGGGGGAGAAGGATTACCTAATCGATCACTCAGCCTCCATCGTGCTCATTAACCCCACGGGCAAGCTGCAGGCGGTGTTCCGCCCGCAGGTGGCGCCGGGTCAGGTGCCACGAGTGCAGATGGCCACCATGCTCTCTGATTTCTCCCGCATTCTGAAGCTGACAGGCCACTGAGCGTGACCCCATCTGTTGCCCCCTGGTGGCGAGATCCCTCTCGCCACCGCGCTGTTTTTGCTCTTGCCCTGCCCATGGTTTTCTCCAATATCACCACCCCCTTGCTGGGGCTGGTGGACACCTGGGTGATCGGTCATCTCGGTCAGGCCTGGTTTCTGGGGGGCGTCTCGGTTGGTGCAACCCTGATCAACCTCATCTTCTGGTTACTCGGCTTTTTGCGGATGTCGACCACCGGGCTGACGGCGCAGGCGCACGGCGCCGCCGATGGTCGCGCCCAGCTCGATACCCTGCTGCGGGCACTGGGGCTGGCAATTGCCCTCGGCCTGGCGCTGCTGTTGTTGCTCTTCCCCCTGTTGCCACGATTGATCGCCCTGAGTGGCGGCTCGGCCGAGGTGCAGCTCTATGCGGGCCAATACGTGGCGCTGCGGATCTGGAGCGTCCCGGCGGCGCTCTGCAATCTGGTGATCATGGGGTGGCTGTTGGGCATGCAGGATGCCCGCAGCCCCATGGTGATGCTGATCCTCACCAATCTGGTCAACATGGCGCTTGATGCGCTGTTTGTGCTGGGGCTTGGCTGGCAGGTGCGGGGTGTGGCGGCGGCCTCGGTCATGGCTGACTACTGCGCGCTGGCCGCTGGCATCTGGCTGGTGCGCCGTCAGCTGCGGCAACTGGCACCAACGGTGTGGCAGGATGGCTGGCAGCGCTGGCGGCAACTTGCCCCCATGGTGCGGCTGCTCGGCCTCAACCGCGATATTTTCCTGCGCTCCCTCTGCTTGCAGCTCTGTTTCGCCTTTATGACCCTGCAAGGGGCGCGGCTGGGGGATGTGGCAGTGGCCGCCAATGCGGTGCTGCTCAACTTCCTGATGCTCATCTCCTACGGGCTCGATGGCTTTGCCTACGCGGTGGAGGCCATGGTAGGGCGAGCCATCGGTTTGCGGGATCGGCAAAAACTGCGGGAGGCCATCGTGCTCAATCTGGGCTGGGCCGCCCTGATTGCGACCGCATTTACCTTTGGGTTTGCCCTGCTGGGCAGCTGGCTGGTGGGGCAGATCACCGACATTCCGGCAGTGGTGGCGGAGGCAAATCGTCAGCTTCCCTGGTTGATCGCCATGCCGTTGCTGGCGGTCTGGTGTTTCCTGCTGGACGGGGTGTTCATCGGGGCGACCCGGGCGCGGGAGATGCGCAACAGCATGTTGCTGGCCGCGTTTGGCGGCTTCTTCCCGATCTGGTGGCTCTGTCAGTCGTGGGGCGTGGCCGCGTTATGGGCGGCGATGGCGGCGCTGATGGTGGGGCGCGGTCTGTCGCTGGGGGTTACTTGCTGGCGGCTGGAGCGCAGCGGGCATCTGCTCGACGCCCGCCACTGAGCCGCGATGACGCTTACATGGCGCCGTCGTAGCCGAGCTGGCGCCAGCTCTCGTAGACGAACACCGATACCGCGTTGGAGAGGTTCATGCTGCGGCTCTGGGGCACCATCGGAATGCGCAGCCGCTGCTCGAACGGCAGGCTCTCGATGATCTCGATGGGCAGGCCGCGACTCTCCGGGCCAAACAGCAGGGCGTCGCCAAGGGCATATTGTGCTGCCGAGTGCGCGGTGCGGCCCTTGGTGGTGCAGGCGAACACCCGCTTGGGCGCCACGGCTGCCAGAAACGCCTCATAGCTCGGCCAGCGCTTCACCTCGGCAAACTCGTGATAGTCGAGTCCTGCCCGCTTTACCCGCTTGTCATCCCACTCAAATCCCAGCGGCTCAATCAGATGGAGCCGGTAACCGGTATTGGCGCAAAGCCGGATGATATTGCCGGTGTTGGGCGGAATTTCCGGCTGGTAGAGGACGATATCGAGCATGACGAGTTCCTGCAAAGAGATGTAAAGCCAAGAAGGGGCGCCAGCATACCCAGCGCCCGTCCGGATGAAAAGGATCAGGCGATGGGCAAGCGGATGGTGATGGTCAGCCCGGTCGGGTGATTGTTGCTGGCCGCAATGGTGCCGCCGTGGCGCTGGATCGCCTCCGAGGCGATGGCCAGCCCCAGCCCGGTACCGCCGGTCTTGGCGTTGCGGGCATCATCGACCCGGAAGAAGGGCTGGAACAGCAGCGCCTGCTGCTCGTCAGGCACTCCGGGGCCGTCATCCCGAATGGTCATCACCCACTCCTGCCCCTCCCGATACCAGTCCACCTTGATGAACTCGCGGGCATATTTGAGGGCGTTGCGCAGGGGGTTCTCCACCGCCCTGGCCAGCAGCTCGGGCCACATCTGGATCGATTCGGCGGGTAGCGGCGGCAGTCTGAGCTGCTTGCTGCTCTGGTTTGCTTCGAACATGGCATCTTCGAGGATGGGCTCCAGCAGGTCGGCTAGCGGGTGCATCACCGGCGCCTCCACATGCTGCTGCACCCGCGACAGATCCAGCAGATCGCCGATCAGCTTGTCCAGCCGCCCGATCTCCGATTCGATCCGCGCCAGCTCGGCGCTGTCACCCTGTTTGCGGCGGATCAGCGCCTGCGCCAGCTGCATCCGGGTGAGGGGGCTGCGCAGCTCGTGGGAGATGTCAGAGAGCAGCTGTTTCTGCTTCTGGATCATGCTCTTGAGCGTCTCCACCATGCGGCTGACGTTATCCGCCAGCTGGCCGATCTCGTCGCCCCGTCCCAGATTGGGGATCTGCACCTCCAGATTGCCGGCCGCCAGTTGGGAGACCGACTTCTGCAATTGCAGGATGGGGCGGGTCAGCCGCCAGGCGAGCAGCAGGCAGAGCGGGGTGCTGACCAGCATCGAGATGCCCAGAATGCGGATCGGGTGATCCAGCACCTGAATGAACAGGAACAGGTAGGGGTTCTCGGCATTGAGGCCGAAATAGACGTGATAGCGATGGCCGTGGTGCTCCATCAGGAAGGGGCCGGCGATCGCCTTGCGATCCTCGTTGCCCAGCATGGGGTTGGCCGGATCGTCGGCATCCACCATGAAGCGCACCACGAACTTGCGTGGATGGGTGGTGGACTGGATCTGTCCCCGCTCATCGCGCAGATAGACGTTATCCACCGGCAGCATGGCGATATTGTCCATCGCTTTGGCCAGATCGAAATCCTGATCCGGATCGGCGGCATTGAGCAGGGCCTGAACATTATTCTGCATCCGCGCCACCTCGTGGGTCGGTAGCGGGATCTGGTTACGGGGATCCAGGGTCGGCAGGCTGATCACGGCGGCCAGGATCACCAGCAACATGAGCCAGAACCAGAGGAAGATGTGGGTCGAGATCCCGTTGAGGGAGCTGATGCGCTCTATTCTTGCTCTAGCCACAGGTAACCGCGCCCCCGTACGGTTTTGAAGCGGGGCTGGCCATCGGTGCGATCCGGCAGCTTCTTGCGCAGGTTGCTCAGGTGCATGTCGATGGCCCGATCGAAGGGTTCCAGCTTCTTGCCCAGCACCTGCTCGGAGAGATGACTCTTGCTGACGATCTGGCCGGGATTGCGCAGCAGGCACTCCAGCAGGCCAAACTCGGTGGCGGTCAGCTCCAGCAGCTGTTCGCCGCAGCGGGCCTGCTGCAGGCCGGGTTGCAGCACGATATCCATGAAGTGCACTTCGTCGGAGGAGTTGCCGCGCTGGGGCGGGGCGCTCTGGGTGCGGCGCAGGATGGCGCGCACGCGGGCGAGCAGCTCCCTATCATCGAACGGCTTGGCCAGATAGTCGTCGGCGCCAGCCTCCAGACCGTTGACCCGATCCTGGCTGTCACCGCGCGCGGTCAGCATCAGTACCGGGGTGTCGTGGGTCTTGCGCAGCTTGGTCAGCATGGCAAAGCCGTTGAGCCTGGGCATCATCACATCCAGCAGCACCAGATCGAAGCTCTGCTCCGCCAATCGTTGCAGCCCCTCTTCACCATCCTCGGCGACCGTGACCTGAAATCCCTCCAGGGTCAGAATTTCGGTGAGCAGTTGGGTCAATTCAAGATCGTCGTCGACCAGGAGTATTCTGTTCATCTGGTGTTATTCCGCAGATTTTCGCGCCAAACTGACGCCGGGGTCAGGGTATAATAAGTTTTTCATCGCCAGAGGAAAGCCGGTTTTGAGCCATCAACAATATTCCCGTTGGGTCACCTTTGCCAGCATGGCGGCGGTCACCACCGCCACCCTGCTGATCATCGGCAAACTGATCGCCTGGCTGATGACCGACTCGTCGACCCTGCTGGCATCGCTCACTGACTCCTTCATGGATGTGAGTGCCTCCATCATCAACCTGCTGGCCATTCGCTATGCGCTGGCCCCCGCCGATGACGAACACCGTTTCGGTCATGGCAAGGCGGAGTCGCTGGCGGGGCTCATTCAGTCAGCCTTTATTTCCGGTTCCGCGCTGTTGCTGGTGATGCACGGAATCTCTTCGCTGCTCAAACAGGCGCCCATCGAGCGGCTGGAGGCCGGCCTCTGGGTCAGTGGTGGTTCCATCGTGCTGACCCTGCTGCTGGTCAGCTTCCAGAGCTTGGTCATTCGCAAGACCAACAGCGTGGCCATCAAGGCCGACATGCTGCACTACCGTTCCGATCTGCTGCTCAATGCCGGTGTCTTGCTGGCGCTGGTGCTGGCGGGGCAGGGGTGGTACTGGGCCGACGGCCTGTTTGCCATCCTGATCGGGCTGTTCCTGTTGTGGGGGGCGGGACACATCGGCTACGAGTCGGTGCAGGCCCTGCTCGATCGTCAGTTGCCAGCCGAAGAACAAGCGAGAATAATGGCGCTCTGCTGTGCCGTAGAAGGTGTACACGGCGTACATGACCTGCGCACCCGTCAATCCGGGCCGACCCGATTCGTACAGTTGCATCTGGAACTGGATGATCAGATCCCCCTGGTCAAGGCCCATCAGATCGCCGATGAAGCCGAACTGGCGGTACGCCAGGCATTCGAGCGGATGGATGTCATCATCCACATGGACCCCATCTCGGTGCTGACAAAAGAACAACAGAGCCCTCACCCAGAACAACAGTAGGCTGCAACATGGATGAACTGGTTGCCAAAACCTGGCACAAAATTCAGCAAGAAGCGGAGTGCATGGCGGCCCAGGAGCCGATGCTGGCCAGCTTCTTCCACTCCACCATTCTCAATCACAAGAATTTGCGATCGGCCCTCAGCTTCCAGCTGGCCAACAAGCTCGACAGCGCCACCATGCCCGCTATTGCCCTGCGCGAAGTGATCGAGCTGGCCCTGCGCAGCGAACCCGAGCTGCTGGCGGTGGTGGCGGCCGACATCTGCGCCGTGCAGGAGCGCGATCCGGCGGTCGATCTCTTCTCCACCCCGCTGCTCTACCTCAAGGGGTTCCATGCCCTGCAGGGTTATCGGGTCGCCAACTGGCTGTGGCGTCAGGGGCGCCGCTCGCTGGCGCTCTATCTGCAAAACCAGATCTCGGTGGTGTTCGGGGTGGATGTGCACCCGGCCGCCCGTATCGGCAAGGGGATCATGTTTGACCACGCCACCGGCATCGTGGTTGGCGAGACGGCGGTGATTGAAGATGATGTCTCCATCCTGCAGAGCGTGACCCTCGGCGGTACCGGCAAGGAGAGCGGCGATCGCCATCCCAAGATCCGCGAAGGGGTGATGATAGGGGCGGGTGCCAAGGTGCTCGGCAATATCGAAGTGGGCATGGGCGCCAAAATCGGCGCGGGTAGCGTGGTGATCAACCCGGTGCCACCTCATACCACGGTCGCTGGCGTACCCGCCAAGATCGTCGGCCGTCCGGAGTGCGACAAGCCTTCACTGGATATGGATCAGTGTCTCTGATCTCCTGACCGGAGGCGTCGATGGCCAAACGCTGGTCGGGTTATCTGATTTTGGGGATGTGGCTGCTCAACCTGCTGCATCTCTATCTGGGACTCTCCCCCTGGCCCGCGGCCATCGCGGCCTGGGGGGCGTCACTGCTCACCTGGCCCTGGCTGGTGGGGGCCGCCAAGCGGCAGGCGCTGGCCCTTTATGGCGCCGCCCTGTTGCTGTTGATCTTCTCCTGGTGGCGGGGCGCGACCCTCATCGCTGGTGACTGGCTGCTGCCCAACATCAATATGCTCACCATGTTTGCCGCGGTGAGCACCCTCAACCTCGCCACCTCGGGTCTCTTGACCGGCACCACCTCCTGGACCGGGCGCAAGGGGCTGTGGAGCACCATGGCCAGCCTCAATCTGCTGGGAGCGGTCATCAACCTCTCGGTGCTGTTTATCATCGGCGATCGGCTGGAGCGGGGCGGCACCCTGGAGCGGCGTCAGGTGATGGTGCTGAGCCGGATCTTCTGTGCCGCCGCCTTCTGGTCACCCTTCTTTGTCGCCATGGCGGTGGCGCTCACCTATGCGCCGGGTTTGCAGCTCTTCCATATTCTGCCGTTCGGGATCCTCGCCGCATTGCTGGCGATGGGGCTGACCGCCTGGCAGGTGGAGCGGATCGGAGTGGCTGACTTTGCCGGTTATCCGCTGCGGCTGCAGACGCTGGGATTGCCGGTCACGCTGGCGCTGCTGGTACTGCTCATCAAGCAGATCTGGCCCCAGCTCGGCATTCTGGCGGTGATCGCGCTGGTGGCCCCGCTGCTGGCGCTGCTCTTTATGCCGAGGGTCGGGCGCAAGGCGGCCCTCAAGCGGCAGGTGGTGGAGCGCTTCCCCGCCATCGGTGGTCAGCTGGTGCTGTTTCTGGGGGCCGGTTTGCTGGCGGCAGGGATCAACAGTGCGCTGTCGGTCATCGATCTCGGCGCGGGCCACGGCCTGCCGCTGTTCAACCACTTTGGCTGGCTTGAAGCGTCCCTCACTCTGCTGTTGATCCTGCTGGTGGCCATCGTCGGGGTGCATCCGCTCATCAGTATCTCCGGATTGGCGCCGCTGCTCTGGCCGCTGGCGCCGGATCCCAGCCTGCTCGGCATGTGTTTCCTGCTGGGATGGGGGCTTGCCACCGGTACCAGCCCGCTCTCCGGCTCCAATCTGGCGCTGGCCTCCCGTTACAGCCTCAGTGCCGGGCTGATCCTGCGTTGGAACCTGCTCTACGGTCTGTTGATGTATGTCGTCGCCTGTCTGTTGCTGGGGGCTTATATCGCCTTGCATGGATAACGGTGGCGCCGTCAGGAGGGTGCAAATGATGCACGGGTGGCGGGGCCTTTTACGCACGGTTCAGTGTGTTGTCGCGGCTCGGGCGCAGGATGCGAGAAAAATAGACGCATATTTAGACAATACATCTATGGAAGGCGCATTTTACAGCGCACTGGCTTGTTTGTGCCGATGCGCTCGGGGTATGCTGGCTTCACGCGCTTGAATCGCCCTCTGTGGGGCATCGCAATTGAACAAACAGGTATGCATATGTCACTAGAAGTCCTTGAGCAACTCGAATCCAAAGTACAATCCGCCGTCGACAACATCTCCCTGCTGAAGATGGAGCTGGACGAGCTGAAAGAGCAGAACAGCAAGCTGCAAGACGAGAACCATCAGCTGCGCAACGAGCACGTTGCATGGCAGGAGCGTCTGCGTGCCCTGCTGGGCAAAATGGATCAGATGGGCGAAACCATCTAATTCATCGCCTTCAGGCAGAATTGAAAACGGGCCGCTCGATGAGCGGCCCGTCTGTTTTTGGCTGGGCGGGGATTACAGCGCCAGCAGCTGTTTGACCGTCTTCTCGATGCCGTCTGCCGCTTCCACTATGTTGCTGGCCAACATGTAGGCGGGGGTGGAGATCACCTTGCGCTCCTGATCCACCACGAACTCGTTGACCGGGCAGTTGAGATGGCTGCCGCCCATCGCCTCAATGGCGTTGGCGGTGCCCTCGTCATGGCCGATGGTCGCCAGCGTCCCGGCACCGTAGATCAGCGGGATCATGGCGGGCGCGATGCAGATATAGGCGGCCGGTTTGTTGGCTTTGGCAAAGCTCTGGCACGCTTTCAGCACATCGGGCTGGATCTGGCACTCGGCGCCCCTGATGGCGAAGTCGCACAGGTTTTTGGCAGCGCCAAAGCCGCCGGGTACCAGCAGAGCGTCGTAATCGGCCGCATCCAGCTCGGCCACATCCTTGATCTGGCCACGGCAGATGCGGGCCGCTTCGACCAGCACGTTGCGGCTCTCTCCCTCGCTTACTTCACCGGTCAGGTGGTTGATCACATGGAGCTGCGCCACGTTCGGCGCGAAGCACTGGACGGCGGCTCCCTGACGGGCCAGCGCCAGCAGGCTGATGACGGCCTCGTGGATTTCAGCTCCGTCAAAGACACCGCAGCCACTCAAAATCACGGCCACTTTTTTCATGGCAAACTCCTTGTTGTTGAAAATGTGAGCCAAGATGGATTGTTGTACTTTTGTATGGTTATCGCTCGCCATCCGCTGGTCAAGTCATCTTGCTGTGCTAGGATTGTTTCGTTTTGGATCCTGCCGTACCTACTCCCTTAAATCTTTTTCCACATTGATCGAGATCATTCTAACTGTCTCGCGATCGGTTTTTGCGATCTCAATGTATTGTTTTTAATGGCTTTTTATATTCTTATGCACAGCTTTGTCACTGTGCGCTCTGATGCGCCCCATTTTTGAACACAGAGTTATCCACAGTCTGAGTCCCTTTATAAGGGCATTTGTGCTGTTGCTGCGCCCCTTGGTGTGAGGGGGGCCCTGTGGCATCCTAGCGGCTGTTTATCTCTGGCAGGACGATTTCATGGCCCCTAGCAATCCCCTTATTCTGGTCGACGGCTCCTCTTATCTTTACCGCGCCTTCTTCGCCTCCCAGCAGGCCGATCTGCGCACATCGACCGGTTTGCCGAGCGGCGCCGTCCGTGTCATGGCCAACATGATGCGCAGTCTGCGCAAGCAATATCCTGACTGTCATGTGGCCGTGGTGTTTGATGCCAAGGGCAAGACTTTCCGCGACGACATCTATCCCGAGTACAAGGCGACCCGTGCCAGCATGCCGGACGATCTGCGCAGCCAGGTCGCCCCCATCCATCAGATGATCAAGGCGATGGGCTTCCCCTTTTTGATGGTCGAGGGGGTCGAGGCCGACGACGTGATCGGCACCCTGGCCCGCCAGGCGACCGAGAAGCAGCTACCGGTGTTGATCAGTACCGGCGACAAGGACATGGCGCAGCTGGTCTCCGACCATGTCACCCTGATCGATACCATGAAAGATGTGAAGACCGATCGGGAAGGGGTGATCGAGAAGTTTGGCGTGCCGCCCGAGCTCATCATCGACTATCTGGCCCTGATGGGTGACAAGGTCGATAACATTCCCGGCATGACCGGTGTCGGCGAGAAGACCGCACTGGCCCTGCTGCAGGGGATCGGCAGCATCGACGAGATTGCCGCCAACCTCGACAAGGTGGCTGCGCTCGGCTTCCGAGGCTCCAAGGCGTTCGCCGACAAGTTCCGCGAGCAGGAAGAGCAGGTTCGTCTCTCCTATCGACTGGCGACCATCAAGACCGACGTCGAGCTGGAACAGAGTCTGGAGCAACTGCAGCTCCAGCCGGTCGACAAGGAGTCCCTGCTGGCCGTCTATCGCGAATACGAGCTGCGCAACCTGATCAAGGAGCTGGAGTCCGGTGGTGAAGAGGGCCGCGAGAGCGCCGGACAGGACGAGGCTGGCGATGAGAGTGCAGCTCCGGTTGTCACCATCGAAACTGACTACCGCTGCATTCTGGACGAAGCCGAGTTTGACGGCTGGCTGGAACAGCTGAAAGCGGCACCGCTGTTTGCCTTCGATACCGAAACCACCAGTCTCGACTATATGGAGGCACGGATCGTCGGCGTTTCCTTCGCAGTTGAGCCGGGCAAGGCCGCCTATGTGCCGTTTGGCCACGACTATCTCGGGGCACCGGTGCAGCTGACTGAAGCCGTGGTGTTGGGCAAGCTCAAGCCGCTGCTGGAAGATCCGACCCGTCTCAAGGTGGGGCAGAACCTCAAGTACGATCGCAACGTGCTGCTCAACCACGACATCGACCTGCAAGGTATCGCCTACGACACCATGCTCGAATCCTACGTGCTTAACTCCACCGCCAGTCGCCACGACATGGACTCGCTGGCCAAACGCTATCTCGGGGTCGAGACCACCTCCTTTGAAGATATCGCGGGCAAAGGGGTGAAGCAGCTCACCTTCAACCAGATCGAGCTGGAGCAGGCCACTCCCTATGCGGCGGAAGATGCCGATATCACCCTGCGTCTGCACCAGACCCTGTGGGGGCAGCTGGAGGCCGTGCCGGGCCTCGCCAAGGTATTTAGTGAAATCGAACTGCCCCTGCTGCCGGTACTGGCGCGGATGGAGTTGCTCGGCACCACTATCGATCCCAAGCTGCTGCACCAGCAGAGTCAGGAGATCGAGCTGCGGTTGGCAGAGCTGGAGAAGCAGGCTCACGAGCTGGCCGGACAGGAGTTCAACCTCTCCTCGCCCAAGCAGCTGGGGGAGATCCTCTTCACCAAGCTGGGCCTGCCGATCATCAAAAAGACTCCCAAGGGAGCGCCGTCCACCGCAGAAGAGGTGCTGGCCGAGCTGGCGGAGACCTACGAGCTGCCGCGCCTGCTGATGGAACATCGAGGCCTGGCCAAGCTCAAGTCCACCTACACCGACAAATTGCCGCTGATGATCAAGCCGCAGACCGGGCGGGTACACACTTCCTATCATCAGGCGGTGGCGGCTACGGGCCGTTTGTCATCATCTGATCCCAACCTGCAGAATATCCCGGTGCGCAACGAGCAGGGGCGCCGGATCCGTCAAGCCTTCATTCCTAGCGCCGGTTACAAGCTGGTGGCGGCGGACTACTCCCAGATCGAGCTGCGCATCATGGCGCATCTTTCCGGTGATAAGGGCTTGCTGACCGCCTTCGCCGAGGGCAAGGACATCCACAAGGCGACCGCCGCCGAGGTATTCGGCGTGGCGCTCGATGCGGTCACCACCGACATGCGCCGCAGCGCCAAGGCGATCAACTTCGGCCTCATCTATGGCATGAGTGCCTTTGGTCTGGCCAAGCAGCTGGGGATCGGCCGCGCCGAAGCGCAGAAGTACATGGACCTCTACTTCGAACGCTACCCGGGCGTGCTGGAGTATATGGAGCGCACCCGCCAGCAAGCGGAAGCCCAGGGTTATGTCGAGACCCTGTTCGGCCGTCGCCTCTATCTGCCGGACATCAAGTCCCGCAACGCCGGTCTGCGCAAGGCTGCCGAGCGGGCCGCCATCAACGCCCCGATGCAGGGCACTGCTGCCGATATCATCAAGCGCGCCATGATCAACGTGGACAGCTGGATCCGCGGTATCGAGGATGAGTCGATCCGTATGCTGATGCAGGTACACGATGAACTGGTGTTCGAGATCCGCGAAGAGAAACTGGAGGAGTACACCGCCATCATCAAGGAGAAGATGTCGGGCGCTGCCGAACTGCATGTGCCGCTGCTGGTTGAAGCGGGCACCGGCGATAACTGGGATCAGGCCCACTGATTTCCAGCCTGCCTTTCTGCACTGCTATATAGCTATATAAGAAGCGAAGCCCGGCATCATGCCGGGCTTCCTGTTTCTGCCTGCCCTATCAGGTCTCTTGCAGATACTCATCCTTGAGCAGGACATAGTTGTCGGCCGAGGTCTTGAGAAACGCGATCTCGGCGGGTTTGAGCGGGCGAGCCTGTTTGACGGGATTACCTATATATAGAAAGCCCGATTCGAGTCGCTTGCCTGGTGGCACCAGCGAACCTGCGCCGACCATCACGTCATCCTCGACCACTACCCCATCCAGAATGATTGCCCCCATGCCGACCAGCACCCGGTTGCCGATGGTGCAGCCGTGCAGCATCGCCTTGTGGCCGATCGTCACATCTTCTCCGATCAACAGCGGATAGCCATCAGGGTTGCTGGCACTCTTGCGAGTCAGGTGCAATACAGTGCCATCCTGAATATTGCTGCGGGCGCCGATGCGGATATGATTCACATCCCCCCGTGCCGCCACCATGGGCCAGATGCTGGCATCGTCGGCCAGCTCGATATCGCCCACCAGTGTCGCGCAGGGATCTACATATACCCGTTTGCCCAATTGCGGGCGTTTTCCCTTGTAGGGTCTCAGTCGCAAGTCCATCTTGGCCTCCTTGTTTTCGGCCATTCTAGCAATCCGGAACCTGTTTCTGTGGATAAGTTTGTATAAAAGCTGTGGTTGGATATGAATAACTAAAAAAGTGCCCTTTTTTGCAATTTTATTGCCGATGAGGGGTTGCCAGAAAGAATCTGTTCCCTATAATGCGCCTCCATCGACAGGGCAAGCGGCAACGCAGAAAGCCAAGTCGATAACCTCGAAAAGCCTTTGAAAATAAGGCTTGACTCGAGAAGGCGGTTGAGTAGAATTCCACTCCCGCAGCAACGAACTGTTGCGTCGCTCTTTAACAATTTGAATCAAGCAATCTGTGTGGGCACTCACA
>NZ_CP065745.1:3642500-3815000 GCF_016026615.1 Aeromonas allosaccharophila
GATAGCCCCGTACATGAAAACGACCTTGAAGTGAAATCGAGTAGGGCGGGACACGTGACATCCTGTCTGAATATGGGGGGACCATCCTCCAAGGCTAAATACTCCTGACTGACCGATAGTGAACCAGTACCGTGAGGGAAAGGCGAAAAGAACCCTGTGAGGGGAGTGAAATAGAACCTGAAACCGTGTACGTACAAGCAGTGGGAGCCCTTCGGGGTGACTGCGTACCTTTTGTATAATGGGTCAGCGACTTACATTTTGTAGCGAGGTTAACCGTATAGGGGAGCCGTAGGGAAACCGAGTCTTAACTGGGCGTCTAGTTGCAAGGTGTAGACCCGAAACCGGGTGATCTAGCCATGGGCAGGTTGAAGGTTGAGTAACATCAACTGGAGGACCGAACCCACTAACGTTGCAAAGTTAGGGGATGACCTGTGGCTGGGGGTGAAAGGCCAATCAAACTCGGAGATAGCTGGTTCTCCCCGAAAGCTATTTAGGTAGCGCCTCGGACGAATACTACTGGGGGTAGAGCACTGTTTGGACTAGGGG
Organism: Aeromonas allosaccharophila; assembly: GCF_016026615.1. Classification (NCBI taxonomy): domain Bacteria; kingdom Pseudomonadati; phylum Pseudomonadota; class Gammaproteobacteria; order Aeromonadales; family Aeromonadaceae; genus Aeromonas; species Aeromonas allosaccharophila. The sequence goes on from NZ_CP065745.1 coordinate 3,643,047, forward strand.
GTCATCCCGACTTACCAACTCCATGCAAACTCCGAATACCAGTAAGTAATATCCGGGAGACACACGGCGGGTGCTAACGTCCGTCGTGAAGAGGGAAACAACCCAGACCGCCGGCTAAGGTCCCAAAGTTCTGGTTAAGTGGGAAACGATGTGGGAAGGCTCAGACAGCTAGGATGTTGGCTTAGAAGCAGCCATCATTTAAAGAAAGCGTAATAGCTCACTAGTCGAGTCGGCCTGCGCGGAAGATGTAACGGGGCTCAAACCAGGCACCGAAGCCGCGGATTCATACTTATGTATGAGTGGTAGGGGAGCGTTCTGTAAGTCTGCGAAGGTGTATCGAGAGGTATGCTGGAGATATCAGAAGTGCGAATGCTGACGTAAGTAACGATAAAGGGGGTGAAAAGCCTCCTCGCCGGAAGACCAAGGGTTCCTGTCCAACGTTAATCGGGGCAGGGTGAGTCGACCCCTAAGGTGAGGCCGAAAGGCGTAATCGATGGGAAGCAGGTTAATATTCCTGCACGACTTGTAATTGCGATGGGGGGACGGAGAAGGCTAGGTGGGCCAGGCGACGGTTGTCCTGGTGAAAGTGCGTAGGTGGTGTTTCTAGGCAAATCCGGAGACACAACACTGAGACACGAGACGAACGCACTACGGTGCGGAAGCCATTGATGCCCTGCTTCCAGGAAAAGCCTCTAAGCTTCAGATTACAAGTCATCGTACCCCAAACCGACACAGGTGGTCGGGTAGAGAATACCAAGGCGCTTGAGAGAACTCGGGTGAAGGAACTAGGCAAAATAGAACCGTAACTTCGGGAGAAGGTTCGCTCTTGACAGTGAAGTCCCTTGCGGATGGAGCAGTCGGGAGTCGCAGTGACCAGATGGCTGGGACTGTTTATCAAAAACACAGCACTCTGCAAACACGAAAGTGGACGTATAGGGTGTGACACCTGCCCGGTGCCGGAAGGTTAATTGATGGGGTTAGCGCAAGCGAAGCTCTTGATCGAAGCCCCGGTAAACGGCGGCCGTAACTATAACGGTCCTAAGGTAGCGAAATTCCTTGTCGGGTAAGTTCCGACCTGCACGAATGGTGTAACCATGGCCATGCTGTCTCCACCCGAGACTCAGTGAAATCGAATTCGCCGTGAAGATGCGGTGTACCCGCGGCTAGACGGAAAGACCCCGTGAACCTTTACTACAGCTTGGCACTGAACATTGAACCTACATGTGTAGGATAGGTGGGAGGCTTTGAAGGCGTGACGCCAGTTGCGCTGGAGCCGTCCTTGAAATACCACCCTTGTATGTTTGATGTTCTAACGCAGGGCCCTGAATCGGGCTCGCGGACAGTGCCTGGTGGGTAGTTTGACTGGGGCGGTCTCCTCCCAAAGAGTAACGGAGGAGCACGAAGGTTGGCTAATCCTGGTCGGACATCAGGAGGTTAGTGCAATGGCATAAGCCAGCTTAACTGCGAGACGGACAGGTCGAGCAGGTACGAAAGTAGGTCATAGTGATCCGGTGGTTCTGAATGGAAGGGCCATCGCTCAACGGATAAAAGGTACTCCGGGGATAACAGGCTGATACCGCCCAAGAGTTCATATCGACGGCGGTGTTTGGCACCTCGATGTCGGCTCATCACATCCTGGGGCTGAAGTCGGTCCCAAGGGTATGGCTGTTCGCCATTTAAAGTGGTACGCGAGCTGGGTTCAGAACGTCGTGAGACAGTTCGGTCCCTATCTGCCGTGGGCGTTGGATGATTGAAGGGAGTTGCTCCTAGTACGAGAGGACCGGAGTGAACGAACCTCTGGTGTTCGGGTTGTCACGCCAGTGGCACTGCCCGGTAGCTAAGTTCGGAATCGATAACCGCTGAAAGCATCTAAGCGGGAAGCGAGCCCTGAGATGAGTCATCCCTGACCCCTTGAGGGTCCTAAAGGGCCGTTGGAGACCACAACGTTGATAGGTGGGGTGTGTAAGCGCGGCGACGTGTTGAGCTAACCCATACTAATTACCCGTGAGGCTTAACCATACAACACCCAAGAAGTGTTCTGGGCCTTGTAGCGAATGAACGAACTACTAACTAATTCAGTGATAGCGAAGCCAACAGGCAAATCGTTATTCACGTCAGCTTTCTCAGATTGAAGAATTTGCCTGGCGGCCATAGCGCCGTGGAACCACCTGATCCCATGCCGAACTCAGAAGTGAAACGCGGTAGCGCCGATGGTAGTGTGGCATTCGCCATGCGAGAGTAGGACACTGCCAGGCATCAATTAAGCAATCACAGCGATGTGGTTGGTCGCGATACAACGTCAGGTTGTGTTGGACAAAAGATTTAGATAGCGCACACAGTGCGGTCTTTACCGGTTAGTGTGCTGATATGGCTCAGTTGGTAGAGCGCATCCTTGGTAAGGATGAGGTCCCCAGTTCGACTCTGGGTATCAGCACCATTATTGAAGTAGTAAAGCTTTTGCCTGACGGCAATAGCGCCGTGGAACCACCTGATCCCATGCCGAACTCAGAAGTGAAACGCGGTAGCGCCGATGGTAGTGTGGCATTCGCCATGCGAGAGTAGGACACTGTCAGGCACCTATTTAGAAGAGGCCTCCCATTCGGGAGGCCTTTTTGCATTTCTGCGTTTCAAAATCTGCTTTCCTGCCGCCATTTTAGTAAAAATGCTGGGCTATCAAGACATTGCCCGTTACTCTTTAGCCGTTGCCGATTAACACGTGATGCTGCCAGAGAGGTATTGATGGCTACGTTGAAGGAAATTGCACAGGAGGCGGGGGTGTCGCTCGCGACGGTATCCCGGGTGCTGAACGAGGATCCCAGCCTGAGCGTCAAGGAAGAGACCAAGCAGCGGATCTTCGAGATTGCCGAACGGCTGGAGTACAAGACCAGCAGCGCCCGCAAGGGGGTTCACAAGAGCAAGCTGCACTTTCTGGTGGTCTATTCCTACCCGCAGAGTACCGAGGTCAACGACCCTTACTATCTCGCCATCCGTTATGGCATCGAGACCCAGAGTGCCCGTCTCAACATCGAACTGACCCACCTCTACAACTGTGGTGAAGGGCGCGAGCTGACCGCCGTGGATGGCATCCTGGTGGTGGGGAGTCTCTCTGCCGAGCGTCTGGCGCAGCTGCGAACCTGCTCCAGCATGCTGGTCTTTGTCGATTCCCGGGCCATGGAGGAGTTTGACTCGGTCGACGTGGATCTCGCCCTGATCAGCCAGCAAGTGGTGGATTACTTTATCGCTCAGGGGCACCAGCGCATCGGCTATATCGGTGGGCAGGATGAAAATCCGGATCTGCGTGAGCTGGCCTTCAAAGATTATGGCCAGCGACTGGGGGTGGTGCAGGAGAGCGATCTCTATCGCGGGGACTTCTCCAGTGCCTCCGGCTACCGGCTGGCAAAAGAGATGCTGGCAGGGGATTGGCCCAAGGCGCTGTTCGTTGCCTCCGACTCTATCGCCATTGGGGTGCTGCGGGCCATCCACGAGAGGGGATTGTCGATTCCCCAGCAGATTGAGCTGATCAGCGTCAACGATATTCCGACCGCCAAGTTTACCTTTCCGCCGCTCTCCACGGTGCGGATCCACTCCGAGTTGATGGGCTCCCAGGGGGTTAATCTGCTGGTCGAACGGCTGCGTGACGAGCGTGATATTCCCCTTCGGGTACTGGTGCCGAGTCGCCTGACCCTGCGTGGCACCACTCGTTGATTTTAGTAAAATAAATTCTGTTTTAGTCGCGTCATCTTGCGGTGGCGCGGCCTCATCCCTTTATCATCCTCTCCCTTATTTCTCCTGATAAATTCATAATGCATTGTTTTACGGTGGTTTTAGCCATTTTTTGCCTGCATTTATCAACATCCATGCCATCACTGCCTGCTTTATCCCCTTTTATCCTCCGATTCTGATCTCGCTCACAAAACCATCCAGCCATTGTGATCAGGTTAAAACTTTACCGATCCAAAGCTGATATTTAGTAAATGTTTATCTAAAGTTTACCAAGTCAAAGTTGCCTTGTTCCGGGAGGACATGTGAATAACTGGGAAAACGTCCAATTCGTTGGTGAAAACAGGCTGGCTCCGCGTGCCTACTTCTTCTCTTATGCCGACCACGCGCTGGCGGCCACCATGCAGCGCGAGCTGAGCCGCCGTTTTCTGGGCCTTAGCGGTCAGTGGCAGTTCCACTACTTCGACCACCCTCTGCAGGTGCCGGAGGCCTTCTATCACAGCCCTATGAGCGAGTGGGGCCAGATCACTGTGCCCAACATGTGGCAGATGGAAGGGCATGGCAATCTGCAGTACACCGACGAAGGTTTTCCCTTCCCCATCGACGTACCCTTCGTGCCGACCAACAACCCCACCGGCGCTTATCAGCGCAGCTTCACGCTGAGCCCGGCCTGGGATGGCGAGCAGGTGATCATCAAGTTTGACGGGGTCGAGACCTACTTCGAGGTCTATGTGAACGGCCACTACGTCGGCTTCAGCAAGGGCAGTCGCCTCACTGCCGAGTTCGATATCAGCGCTTACGCCAAGATTGGTGAGAACCTGCTGTCGGTGCGGGTGATGCAGTGGGCCGACTCCACCTATATCGAAGATCAGGACATGTGGTGGATGGCGGGGATCTTCCGCGATGTCTATCTGGTGGGCAAACCGGCCGCCCATGTGCAGGACTTCTTCATCCGCACCGCGCTGGCCGATGATAATCAAAGCGCTACCCTGAGCTGCGATATCCAGCTGGAAAATCTGGGTGCGGCTGCCCGTGATCACCGTCTGGTCTGGTCGCTGCTGGATCAGGGCAGCGAGATCGCCAGCGGCTCGCTCGACAGTCTCGCCATCGACGGCAAGTGTGATTGCCGCTTCACGCTGGACCTGGCCAATCCCCATCTGTGGAGTGCCGAAGACCCTTACCTCTATCAGCTGCAACTCTCCCTCTACAACGGTCAGGGCGAGCTGCTGGAAGTGATCCCGCAGCGGGTCGGGGTACGTGAAATCAAGGTCAAGGATGGCCTCTTCTACGTCAACGGCCACTACCTCAAGCTGCACGGGGTGAACCGTCACGACAACGACCACCTCAAGAGCCGTGCGGTCGGTATGGACCGTGTTGAACGGGACATCGCGCTGATGAAGCAGCACAACCTCAACTCGGTGCGCACCGCCCACTACCCGAATGACCCGCGCTTCTACGAGCTGTGCGACCAGTACGGTCTGTTCGTGATGGCGGAGACCGACGTGGAGACCCACGGTTTTGCCAACGTCGGCGATCTCAGCCGCATCACCGATGACCCTTTCTGGGAGCCGGTGTTCGTGGATCGCATCGAGCGCCACGTGCACGCCCAGAAGAACCACCCCTCCATCATCATCTGGTCGCTCGGCAACGAGTCCGGTTACGGCTGCAACATCAGAGCCATGTACCAGCGCTGCAAGGCGATCGACCCGACCCGGCTGGTGCACTACGAAGAGGATCGCGATGCCGAGGTGGTGGATGTGGTGAGCACCATGTATTCGCGCGTCTCCCAGATGAACTGCTTCGGCGAGTTCCCGATGGAGAAGCCGCGCATTATCTGCGAATACGCCCACGCCATGGGCAACGGCCCGGGTGGCCTCAGTGAGTACCAGCAGGTGTTCGACCGCCATCCCCACATTCAGGGCCACTACATCTGGGAGTGGTGCGATCACGGCATTCTGGATCAGGACGAGCAGGGGCGCGCCGTTTACAAGTACGGCGGCGACTACGGCGACTATCCCAACAACTACAACTTCTGCATGGATGGCCTCATCTATCCGGATCAGACCCCGGGGCCGGGTCTGCGCGAATACAAGCAGGTGATCTGCCCGGTCAAGGTGCGGGCGCTGGATTTGGTCAGCGGCAAGCTGGCGGTGGAAAACCGCTACTGGTTCTCCACTCTCGACGACATCCGCCTGCTGGTCGAAGTGAAGGGCGAGGGCGAGCTGCTGGCCAGCCAACAAATCCGGCTGGAAGGGGTTGCCCCCGGTGCCATCACCGAGTTGCAACTCGAACTGCCCACGCTCGATGGGCGGGAAACCTTCGTCCAGCTGCGGGTCATCAAGGCCACCGCCACCCGCTACAGCGCGGCGGAGCACGAGCTGGGCCAGTACCAGTTCCAGCTGAAAGAGTCGACTCGCCAGCTGCAGCCTTTTGCCAATCCCAACGCCACGGCGCTGCAGATTGCCGACGAGCGCCTCGCGCTGACCCTTAGCGGCAGCGGTTTCGCCCTGCGATTCTCGCGCCTCGACGGCAAGCTGGTGAGCTGGCAGCAGGATGGTATCGAGCTGATTGAGCGCTCGCCGCGCCTCACCTTCTTCAAGCCGATGATCGACAACCACAAGCAGGAGTACGAGAGCCTGTGGCACCCGAACCACCTGCAGATCATGCAGGAGCACTTCCGCACTCTGAGCTGGCGTCAGCTGGGTGAGGCGGTCGAGGTGACGGTGGAGAGCCTGATCGCGCCGCCGGTGTTCGACTTCGGCATGCGTTGCCGCTACGTCTACACCCTGAGCCCGAACGGCCAGCTGCATGTGGCACTGTCCGGTCAGCCCTACGGTGGCTATGACGACATCATTCCCAAGATCGGCTTCGAGCTGGGCATTCGTCAGGATCTCGACCGGGTGCACTACTACGGCATGGGTCCGGGTGAAAATTATCAGGACAGCCGCCAGAGCAACTGGATCGACAGCTTCCAGAGCACAGTCGGCGAGATGTGGGAGCACTACCCCTTCCCGCAGGACAACGGCAACCGCCAGCAGGTGCGCTGGGCGACATTGACCAACCGCCACGGCGCCGGTCTCTACGTGCGGCCCGATGCCCCCATCAACCTGAGCGTCTGGCCCTACAGCTGGGAGCATATCCACGCGGCGCAGCACATCAACGAGCTGGAGCCGAGTGGTTATCTCACCCTCAATCTGGATCACAAGGTGCTGGGGCTGGGTTCCAACTCCTGGGGCTCCGAGGTGCTGGACTCCTGGCGGGTGCGCTTCGAGCCGTTCAGCTTCGGCCTGACCCTGCTGCCCATCGCTCGCGGCAACCTCAATCCGGCTGCGCTGGCCGGGCTCGATCTCACCATCAACGGCGGGAGGAACCTCGCATGATCACCCTGGACAACCTGACCCTGTTCAAAAACATCTACCGGGAGGGCAAGAAGTGGGGCCGCTGCGTGGAGGCCATCAACAACCTGGCCAACCTCAAGCCCGGCATCTGCCACTCCATCGGTGACTCCCTCACCTACCGTTTGCAGGAGGGGGCCAGCCCGGCCACCTCCCTGTTTGAGGGGCAGCGCCGCTACTTCGACGTCCACTACTACCTGGAAGGGGAAGAGACGGTGGAGTGGGCTGCCAAGCGCGAGCTGGGCGTCGAGCAGGGCTATGACGACACCACGGATCGCGAGTGGCTGGCCGGTGAGGTGCGTGAGCGCCAGAAAGTCGGCAACGGTCAGGTGGTGATCTTCGAGAACGACGAGGCATACCGCTTCGTCGGCGACGGGCCGGTGCGCAAGCTGATCATCAAGGTCACCGTCGAAGGCGGCTACTTCAAAAACAAATAACAAGCCGCTGTTTTTGCACTGATAAAAGCCGGAAGGGCGGGGCTCACCCTACAACTCATGCCCCGCCCTTTCGCGGAAATAACTACAGGTCTGGAGATGCACCATGTCTGATTCCAAACGGAATACGATAGGCAAGTTTGGTCTGCTGTCGCTCACCTTCGCGGCGGTATTCAGCTTCAACAACGTCATCAACAACAACATCGAGATCGGTCTGGCCTCGGCCCCGATGTTCTTTCTGGCCACCATTTTTTACTTCATTCCGTTCTGTCTGATCATTGCGGAATTTGTGTCACTGAACAAAAACTCCGAAGCGGGGGTGTATGCCTGGGTGAAGAGCTCCCTCGGCGGTCGCTGGGCCTTTATCTCCGCCTACACCTACTGGTTCGTGAACCTGTTCTTCTTCACCTCCTTGCTGCCGCGGGTCATCGCCTACGCCTCCTATGCCTTCCTCGGCTACGAATACATTTTCACCCCGCTGGCGACCACTTTCTTAAGCATGGTGCTGTTTGCCTTTGCCACCTATGTCTCCACCAATGGCGCCAAGCTGCTCGGTCCCATCACCTCGGTGACTTCGTCTCTGATGCTGCTGCTGACCCTCTCCTACATTCTGCTGGCAGGTGTGGCGTTAGTCGGTGGTGTACAACCGGCCGACCCCATCACGGTAGAGGCCATGGTTCCCGATTTCAGCTGGGCCTTCCTCGGTATCACCACCTGGATCTTCATGGCGGCCGGTGGTGCCGAGTCGGTCGCGGTCTACGTCAATGACGTGAAAGGGGGCTCCAAATCCTTCGTGAAGGTGATCATCGTCGCCGGGCTCTTCATTGGTGTGCTCTACTCCATCGCCTCCCTGCTGATCAACGTGTTTGTCCATAGCGACACCCTGAAATTTACCGGTGGCTCGGTGCAGGTGTTCGAGGGACTGGCGGCCCATTTCGGTCTGCCCACCGTACTGATGAACCGCTTCGTGGGTCTGGTCTCCTTCACCGCCATGTTCGGCTCCCTGCTGATGTGGACGGCGACTCCGGTGAAGATCTTCTTCTCCGAAATTCCGGCCGGCATCTTCGGCAAGAAGACGGTCGAGCTGAACGAGAATGGCGTGCCCGCCCGTGCAGCCTGGATCCAGTACCTCATCGTGCTGCCGCTGATGGTGATCCCGACCCTGGGCTCCAACACCGCGCAGGATCTGATGAACACCGTCATCAACATGACCGCTGCCGCCTCCATGCTACCGCCGCTGTTCATCATGCTGGCCTACCTCAATCTGCGCCTGAAGCTCGATCACCTGCCGCGGGATTTCAAGATGGGTTCGCGCACCACCGGCATCGCCGTGGTCTCGGTGCTGATTGCCATCTTCTCGGTGGGCTTCCTCGCCTCCACCTTCCCGACCGGTGCCGACATCATGACCATCATCTTCTACAACGTTGGCGGGATCGTGATCTTCCTCGGCTTCGCCTGGTGGAAGTACAACCGCTACGAAGCCTCCCTGAGTGCTGACGCGCGGGTGAAAGAGGCCCAGCCGACCAGCCAGATTTCCGTCCGGGCATCCTGACGATAACCCTGACCAAACCGGCCCCCGTGGCCAGGAGCGATCAACCGGGTGGCTGCGGCCACCCGTTACCCGTTGCACCATTGAGCACAAGAACCGAACACAAGGAGAAAGGAATGAGCGAGACGATCGAGTTTGCCGAATTCAAACGGGTCGAGATGAAGGTGGGCAAGGTGCTGGAGGTGGTGCGCCACCCCGGGGCCGACAAACTCTACATCGTCCAGATCGACGTGGGCGGTGAGCGGCCACTGCAGACCGTCACCAGTCTGGTGCCTTACTACAGCGAAGAGGAGCTGATGGGCAGCGAGGTGGTGGTGCTGACCAACCTCAAGCCGACCAAAATGCGCGGCGAGCGATCCGAGTGCATGTTGCTGTGCGCCGAGACCCCGGACGAGAGCCAGAGCGTGCTGCTGCAACCGCGGGTGTCGATGGCGCCGGGCACCCCGATCGTCTGAATCACGGATTGAACGCCGGGGCAGCAGAACTGCGCCGGTGTGTGAAGGGGCGCCATGAGCTTGCCCCTCTGACCATAACAAGAGAGTAAACGGCGCGGCCAACTGGCGGGCGCCGAACACATTCAGAGTCATAGCGCCCCCGTGCGAAGGGGCGTGAATCTACCGGAGGACACCATGTCTGAATCAGTACGCGGCACCATCGGCAAATTTGCCCTGTTGTCGATGACCTTTGCCGCCGTGTTCAACGTGCGCAACATCGTCAACAACAACATCGAGCTGGGGCTCAGCTCCGCCCCCATTTTTCTGCTGGCCACGCTCGTCTACTTCGTGCCATTCGTCTTCATCATTGCCGAGTTCGTCTCGGCCAACAAAGATTCCGAGTCGGGGATGTACGACTGGCTGAAAAAGCCGCTCGGCACCCGGATGGCCTATCTGGGCTCCTTCCTCTACTGGTTTGTGAACCTGTTCTGGTTCGTCTCCCTGCTGCCCAACGTCATTGCCTACGCCTCCTACGCCATGCTGGGCTATGAGTACAGCTTCTCGCCGACCGTCACCTCGATCATCTCCATCGTGCTGTTCGCGGCGGCGACCCATATCTCCACCAAGGGGGCGACCTGGCTTGGCAAGATTGCCGAGCTGGTGGCCTACGGCGTCTTTGCCCTGTTCGCCATCTATGTGCTGGGTGCCCTGATGGCCCTCGGCGGTGACCATGTAGCGGCCCAGCCGATCACGCTGGAGGCGATGACCCCCACCGTCAACTGGGCGACCCTCGGCATCATGTGCTGGATCTTCCAGGCGGCGGGCGGTGCCGAAACCGCTGCGGCTTATCTCAATGACGTGAAGGGCGGTCAGAAGTCCTTTATCAAGGTGATCATCACCGCCGGTATCGTCATCGGAGCCATGTATGCGCTGGGTTCCCTGCTGGTGAACGTGTTTGTGCCGCGCGAGAGCCTCACCTATGCCGGTGGCATGGTGGAGATCTTCACCGGCATGGCCCAGTACTTCGGGCTTTCCGAGACGCTGGTGGGCCGCGCGGTCGGTATCGTGCTGTTCATCGCCATGTTCGGCTCCATGATGATGTGGACCTCGGCGCCGGTGAAGATCCACTTCTCCGAGATCCCGCAGGGTGTCTACGGCGAGAAAACCACCCGCCTCAACAAGCACGGGGTGCCGGTACGCGCCGCCTGGTGGCAGTTTGTCTTCGTGTTCGTGATGCTGGTGGTCAACGGCTTCGGCTCCGAGTCGGTGCAGCAGATGATGAACACCGCTATCAACCTCACCGCCGGTACCGCCATGCTGCCGCCGATCTTCATCATGGTGGCCTACTTCGTGTTCCGCTGGAAACATGACGACACCCCCCGCGACTTCCGCATGGGATCGCGCAAGTTCGGCATGGCAGTGGTATCGGTGCTGATCACAATCTTCGTGGTGAGCATGAGCGCCTCCGCCTTCCCGAGCGGGGTGGATCTGGTGCGCGCCTTCTTCATCAACGTCTTTATGACCGCGGTCTTCTCGGCGCTGGCCTACTGGTGGATCTCCCGCTTCGAGAAGCGTCAGGCCCGCAAGCAGGGTGGCAATGAGAAGAAAAGCGGCAACGGCACGCTGGCCAGCCAGCGCTGATCGGCTGAGCGAAAAAAACGAGACGGGCGGCCCAGGTCGCCCGTTTTTTATTCATTTATCGCCGGTTTGGCGCTATCTGGCCGCGGGTCGTCAACTTCCGCTATTCGACAAAGCAAAGGCGTTAAGCATTGATGAACAATTAACCGCCACTCAACGTTGCGCAGCTTCGATATCGGGGTAAGCTGGGGGTTCGTTTCAACGGGAGGTGCCAGACACCCCCTGTTGTGTTTCTTGTCCTCCCCGCTCCTGACCTTCCGCCACGAAGGCAGGATGCTCTCTGATGGAGACCCCCTGTGCGTCTGGATCCCTTTACTGTTGTGCTGATTGCGGTGGTCACCCTGGCCTCCCTCTTCCCTTGCGAGGGGCAGGTGGCCGTCTGGTTTGGTCTGCTGACCAAGCTGGCGGTGGCGCTGCTCTTTTTCATGCATGGCGCCAAATTGTCGCGCCAGAACCTGCTGGCGGGCCTCGGCCACTGGCGGCTTCATCTGGTGGTGATGCTCAGCACCTTCGTGCTGTTTCCGCTGCTCGGGCTGCTGCTCACCCCGCTGGTACCGAGCTGGCTGAGCCCGGCTATCTACCTCGGCTTCCTCTATCTCTGCGCTTTGCCTGCCACCGTGCAGTCGGCCATCGCCTTCACCTCGATGGCCGGTGGCAATGTATCGGCGGCGGTGTGCAGCGCCTCGGCCTCCAGTATCCTCGGCATCTTTCTCTCGCCGGTGCTGGTGGGATTGATGATCCATGTGCAGGGAGAGGGGATCGACACCTGGCACTCCATTCAGGCGATCATGGTGCAGCTGATGCTGCCGTTTGTGGTGGGTCATCTGTCGCGGCCACTGATCGGCCGCTGGGTCGACAGCCACCGGCCGATGATCGGCAAGCTGGATCAGAGCTCCATCCTGCTGGTGGTCTACGTCGCCTTCAGCGAGGCAGTGGTGCAGGGGATCTGGCATCAAGTAGGCTGGTACGATCTGGCCAGTATCGTGCTGCTGAGCTGCGTCGTGCTGGCGCTGGTGCTCTGCTGGAACGTCTGGATCAGCCGTCGCCTCGGCTTCAACAAGGCGGACGAGATCACCATCGTCTTCTGCGGCTCGAAGAAGAGCCTCGCCAACGGGGTGCCGATGGCCAACGTCATGTTCCCGGCCGCCAGCGTCGGGGTCATGGTCTTGCCGCTGATGATCTTCCACCAGATCCAGCTGATGGTCTGCGCCGTGCTGGCTCGCCGCTACCACGAGCAGGAGCATTGATACTCGCGCCGTTTTTGCTGCCATAACAAGAGGGAGGCCCGTTGGCCTCCCTCTTCTCATCTGCATGCTGACCGGCGTGCTAGCGTTTGCGCCAGACGGTCAGCTGCGCCACCGTGTGCTGGTATTTGCGGGCGGTCTCGCGGATGACGAAAGGCACATCCCGCGGCGGGCAGTGCTCCTCGAACTCCGCAGCCAGCAGCCGTTGCAGCGCCTGATAGGTGGTGAGCGCCTCGCCATTTTCGCGAATGCCGCCGAGCCAGTTGGCTGGCGGGGTATATTCCGCCAGCCAGGTGTAGGGGCTGGTGAGCACCAGCAGGCCACCGCTGCGCAGCCGGGGAGCGATGTCCCGCAGGAAGCGGGCGGGCTCTCGCAACCGGTCGATGAGGTTGGAGGCGAGCACCAGATCGTAGTGGTCATATTTGGGCTTGAGGTTGCAGGCATCCCCCTGACTGAAGTGGATGCGCTCAGCCTGACTCGCCCCCAGCTCATGGCTCGACAGGCGTGCCTCGCAATACTCCACCAGTTCCCCCTCCAGTGGAATGGCGTAGCGGAAGCTGTCCTGGCTGGCGAGGGCCAGCGCCACATCGATGAAGCGGGCCGAGTAGTCCACCCCGTCCACATGCTGGAAGTGGCGAGCCAGTTCGAAGCTGGCGCGGCCGGTGGCGCAGCCGATATCCAGCGCCCGCTGGTGGTTGATGCACAGCTCGCCTGCAAGATCAGCAAGCGTCTTGGCGTAGTTGGCTACCCCGAAGTGGCTCGGGCCGTACTGGAAGTCGAGGTACTGAGCGACCAGCGTGTCGGTTTCATAGGGATTCACGATAACGGGTTCCTGATAACGGGAGACCAGATAGCGGAAACCCGCATGCTGGAAGAAGTGACGCCGGAAGGCGTAACGGGATGATTTGAGCGCTTCGTTGCCTGTGCTGATCCAGCTGCCGCCCTTGATCAGGGTGTGCTTGCCATCAAAGGTGGGGGTGGAGAAGTCGTCGTAGAGCGGGTGGATTTTAAAGCCGTCGAAGCCATCGATGGCGGTGCTGGTCCACTGCCAGACATTGCCCACCAGATCGAAGAACGCCCCTTGCGGGCAGGCATCCACCGGGCAGGACGACGCGAAGCGGGCCAGATTGATATTGCCGGGGGCCTCCGTCCAGTCCGGCTGATCGCCGGGTACCTGTTCGCGCAGCAGCATCCATTCCGCCTCGCTCGGCAGCTGGATGGGGAGTCCGGTTTGGGCCGCCTTCCAGCGGCAAAAGGCGGCCGCCTCCAGCTGGTTGACCTCGACTGGCCAGTCCCAGGGCATGGCGACCTGCCCGGTCATCAGCCGCAGCTGCAATTGCCCGGGCTTGGTGGGATCTCCCACCCAGAAGGTGGGCATCTGCGCCTTGGCATACTGACACCAACCCCACCCCTCCTCATCCCACCACTGTTGCTGGCCGTAGCCGCCCGCCTGAACGAAGGCGAGGTACTCGGCATTGCTCACCAGCATGCGGCTGGCCTGAAACGGGGCCAGCTCGATATGGCGCTCGCCATATTCGTTGTCCCAGCCGTAGGTGGCGTCCTGCTTGCCAAGGCGCACCTTGCCGCCAGCCACCGGTAGCAGGCTGTTGGCGGGCACCAGCTCAATGCGGTGGCGCGCTTCGGCGCAGGCGGGCCAATAAGGCTGCGGCCGCACCCAGGCGAGTGGCAACTGGCGGATCAGCACGCTGGAGGTCTCGAGGTGAATGCGCTCGTGCTCTATCCCCATCAGGATCACCCAGGCCGGGCTCTGCCAGTCGATGGGCAGGGTGAGCGGCATCTGGCGGATGAAGTCGCACACCAGCGCGCGGACTTTGGCCCGATAGCTGCGCAGCTCGGTGACCTTGGGCCAGTCGTAGTGGGTCTCGTCCAGATCGTCCCAGCTCATCTCGTCCACCCCGATGGCGACCATGGCCTCGATGCGGGCATCCAGCCGCTGATCGATCAGGCGTGCCGCCAGCAGCTTGTTGATAAAGAAGGCTGCGGTGTGGCCGTAGTAGAAGATGAGCGGGTGGCGTAGCGGGATCGCCTTGTTGAACCAGGCCCGCTCATCGGCCAGACAGTCGAACAGCGAGTCGTAGAGATCGAAGGTCTGGCAGAAGTAGCCAAGCAGCTCGCGCCGTTTCTGCTCGGGATCGCTGCCGGTCAGCAACGGGGTGCGAGTCGGTTCCGGCAGACCGACGGCAGTGGCATAGAGAGGGCTTGCTTGGGTCACGCTCTGACTCCTTGTTGGCAGTGAAGACTGACAAGACAGTGGTAATGACATTACCGCAATAGAGAGCTTGGTACGCACGAAGTACCACTATTGGCTCAACAGATCGGCACGGCAATCAAAAATTGCCACGGGCTGTCAGCATAGTGACCGGCAGGACGGCCCGCCAATCAGCCATAAACATACCCGTTCGAGGATGGTTATTTTCACCAACATATGGTCTAAATGACTCTCTAAATACTGCGGTTGGTGCAGGGAAAAATAGTTATTTCCTTTTGAATCATGCAGTTGATTTTTTGGCGCACGCATTGCAAAGCATGAAAACCAATTGGCCCCGGATGGCCAATAGATAACGAGGAGAGTGGTGATGAAGTGGATGATGGTTGTCATGCTGGTGGCAGGGCTCAGTGGTTGCAACTGGCTGGACGAAACCCGGATCAGCGGTGCTGGCGCCGTGATCGAGCGCCAGCAACCGTTGGGCGAGAGGGTGACCCGGGTGTTGGCAGGCGTGCCTGCCACCCTCTATCTGGTGGCGGGCGAGCCGCGCGGCATCCTGATCAAGGGGCAGGAGAACCTGCTGCCCTATCTGGAGCTGACCGAGAGCGGCAACAAGCTGGAGATCGAGGTGAAGGAGGGTTACCGGCTCGATCCCACCGAACCGCTGGAGCTCACCATTACCCTGCCCGAGCTCCATGAATTGGCGCTGGCGGGCATTGCCAGCGGCGAGTTGAGCGGCTTCAAGGGGGATTCGCTGGTGCTGTCGGTGGCCGGGGTCGGTGACCTGACAGCCAGCGGGCTGGAGATGAACCGGTTGGAAGGCAATATTGCCGGGGCGGGCAGTCTGGATCTGGGGGAGGGATCTGCCAAAGCGCTCACGTTGAACATCGCCGGGTCGGGTGATATTCAGGGGGGCAATCTCAAGGGTGAGGAGGTCGAGGTCAATATCGCCGGCAGCGGAGATGTGGAGGTGCGGGCGCAGGATCTGCTCAAGGTCGGCATCGCGGGCTCGGGGTCGGTCAGCTATTGGGGCGCTCCCCGGCTGCGTAGCGAGATCGCCGGTTCCGGCGATGTGAGTCGTGTCGGCAGCTGAGGCCAACCGATCACCACAACTGAAACAGGCCCGTTACGGGCCTGTGTTGATCAGAGGTGGCGGGCGTGAAAGCGCAGGTGCGCCTCGATAAAGCTCGCCACGAAGTAGTAGCTGTGGTCATAGCCCTCGTGGCGGTTGAGCTCTAGCGGCCACCCCTTGCTGGCGGCTACCTCTGCCAGCGCATCGATATGCAGCTGCTCGGCGAGGAAGGGATCATCCAGCCCCACATCCACTAACGTTGGCAGCGGCGTGACCGGTTGGTGGCGCAGCAGCTGGCAGGCATCCCACTCCTGCCACAACAAGGGATTGCTGCCGAGGTAGGCACCAAGCGCCTTCTGGCCCCAGGGGCAGCGGCTCGGGTGACAGATCGGGCTGAATGCCGACACGGAGCGGTAGCGACCGGGCTCCCGCAACGCGGCGATCAGCGCCCCGTGACCGCCCATGGAGTGGCCGCTGATGGCGCGTCGGGTCGAGACCGGGAAGTGGGTCTCGATGAGTTCGGGCAACTCGCGGGTGACGTAGTCATACATCTGGTAGTGAGCCTGCCAGGGGGTCTGGCTGGCATTGACGTAAAAGCCTGCGCCCATGCCGAGGTCATAACCGGGATCGTCCGCTACGCCGTCGCCGCGGGGGCTGGTATCCGGCGCCACCAATGCAATGCCGAGCTCGGCGGCGATGCGCTGGGCGCCCGCCTTCTGCATGAAGTTTTCATCGGTGCAGGTGAGGCCGCTGAGCCAGTAGAGTACCGGCACCTTCTGGCCGGTGAGGGCCTGGGGCGGCAGATAGATGGCAAAATTCATCTCGCAGCCGAGCACGCTGGCGTGGTGGCGATAGCGCTTGTGCCAGCCGCCGAAGCTCTTGTTGCTGCTGATAATCTCCAGATTCATCGAAGGACTCCTGCACCCCGCCCACGAAGGCGGGCGGGGCGATCATGCTCAGTAGTGGATGACGGTGCGGATGCTCTTGCCTTGGTGCATCAGTTCGAACGCCTCGTTGATCTGCTCCAGCGGCATGGTGTGGGTGATGAAGTCATCGAGGCGGAATTCACCCTGCATGTAGCGCTGCACATAGCTCGGCAGTTCGCTGCGACCGCGAACCCCGCCGAAGGCGCTACCGCGCCAGACCCTGCCGGTCACCAGCTGGAACGGACGGGTGCTGATCTCCTGACCCGCTCCGGCGACGCCGATGATGACCGACTCGCCCCAACCCTTGTGGCAGCACTCCAGCGCTGCACGCATCACCTTGACGTTGCCGATGCACTCGAAGGAGAAGTCGACGCCGCCGTCGGTCAGCTCGACGATCACCTCCTGAATCGGTTTGTCGTAATCGTTCGGGTTGATGCAGTCGGTGGCACCCAGCTTGCGGGCCAGTTCGAACTTGCTCTCGTTGATGTCGATGGCGATGATGCGACCGGCCTTGGCCAGACGGGCGCCGATCACTGCGGAGAGGCCGATGCCACCCAGCCCGAAGATGGCGACGCTCTCACCCTCTTTCACCTTGGCGGTGTTCATCACGGCGCCGATGCCGGTGGTGACGCCGCAGCCGAGCAGGCAGACCTCTTCCAGCGGGGCGGTCGGGTCCACCTTGGCGATGGAGATCTCCGGCAGTACCGTGTATTCGCTGAAGGTGGAGGTGCCCATGTAGTGATAGATGGGCTGGCCATCTTTCGAGAAGCGGGTGGTGCCGTCCGGCATCAACCCCTTGCCCTGGGTGGCGCGGATCTTCTGGCAGAGGTTGGTCTTGCCGGATTTGCAGAACTTGCACTCGCCGCACTCGGGGGTGTAGAGCGGGATCACGTGATCCCCCACCTTGACGCTGGTGACCCCTTCGCCGACCGATTCGACGATGCCGCCCCCCTCGTGACCGAGAATGCAGGGGAAGACCCCTTCCGGGTCCTCACCAGACAGTGTGAAGGCATCGGTGTGGCAGACGCCGGTGGCAACGATGCGCACCCGCACCTCGCCCGCTTGTGGCGGCATGACCTCGACCTCTTCGATGGAGAGGGGCTGACCCGGGCCCCAGGCGACGGCGGCTTTACACTTGATGCTTTGAACCTGTGCCATGAATGACATCCTTCTTGTTGAACAGGGTGAACAGAGATGAGTTCGGACATTCAGTGTAGTTTCCCGCCGATTTGGTGATAATGAGGGCAAATCTCAAATCACTTTTACACACAGGTAATAATGTTCGGCTGGGAAGGAATCTGTGAATTTGTCAGCGTGGCGGAGCAGGGGGGCTTTACCCCGGCGGCGCGCAAGCTGGGAGTATCGGTGGCGCAAGTGAGCCGTCAGGTGGCGCAGCTGGAAGATCGGCTGCAGGCCAAGCTGCTGCTGCGTACCACCCGCCAGGTGCGGCTCACCGAGCTTGGCGAGATCTACTATCGCCACTGCCGTCAGCTGCTCGATAACCTCTATGAAGCGGAGCTGGCGGTGGGGCGCCATCAGGCGGTGCCGCAAGGCACCCTGCGCATCACGGCGCCCGTCTCCTACGGCGAGAGCCGCATAGCCCCGCTGGTGAACGACTTCATGGTGCGCTTCCCCCAGCTGGAGGTCACCCTCAACCTCACCAACCAGCTGCTGGATCTGGTACACGAAGGCTACGATCTGGCGCTGCGGCTCGGCCATCTCAAGGATTCGACGCTGGTGGCGCGCAAGCTGGCGCAGCGGGTGCCCTATGTCTGCGCCTCACCGGCTTACACCGCTCGCCACGGCATGCCCAACAGCCTCTCCGAGCTCACCCGTCACACCTGTCTGGTGGGCAACAGCGACGAGTGGCATTTCACTCTGGATGGCCGTCCTCACAGCGTGCGGGTGCGCGGCCTGTTGCAGTGCAACAGCGGCCACGCCCTGCTGGACGCGGCGCTCAAGGGGATCGGCATCATCCAGCTACCGGACTACTACGTGAGCGACCATCTGGCCCGTGGCGAACTGATCGAGCTGCTGCCGGAATTGCGTGCCCCGGCGGAGGGGATCTGGGCCCTCTATCCCCACAATCGCCACCTCTCTCCCAAGGTGCGATTGCTGGTGGACTATCTGGCCGAGCGGCTGAGCGTTCCTCATCAACCGGCTCTGGTGATGCCGATAGGCTAGGGCGCTTCCTACCCGTTGACTCCCAGGCGGCTGGCGGCAAACGCGATGACCTGAAAATAAAAGAGCCCTTGATGAACAAGGGCTCTTTTGCAGGTAACAACCGGATAGTCAGCGACTCATCACTCGATGTTCTGGATCTGCTCGCGCATCTGCTCGATGAGGACCTTCAGCTCGACGGCGGACTGGGTCACTTCGGCGTTGATGGACTTGGAGCCGAGGGTGTTCGACTCGCGGTTGAACTCCTGCATCATAAAGTCGAGGCGACGGCCACAGGCGCCACCTTTCTTCATGATCTTGTTGGTTTCGCTGATGTGCATCTCCAGACGATCCAGCTCTTCGGCCACGTCGATCTTCTGGGCCAGCATGACGATCTCCTGCTCGATGCGGGCCGGATCCAGCTCGACTTTGGCTTCGGCCAGGCGGTCGGTGAGCTTCTGGCGCTGCCATTCGATGATCTGCGGCAGATGGACGCGCACCTTCTTCACTTCCACCTGAATACCGGCCAGACGCTGTTCGATCAGCGCCTTGAGGTTGGCCCCTTCGCTGGCGCGGGAAGCGAGGAAGTCTTCCATGGTCTGGTCAAAACCGCCGAGCAGCTCGGTGGCGACAGCGTCCATGTCCTGCTCGGCGGCAGCCATGACACCCGGCCAGCGCAGCACGTCGACCGGATTGAGCTGGCCCTGGCCTGCTTCTTTCATTACCCAGTTGGCACTGTCGATGATCAGCTTGGCCAGCTCTTCATTGATATGCAGCTGTTTTGCATCGGCTTGAGCGGCTTCAAAACGCAGGTTGCACTCCACCTTGCCGCGCTGCAGCTTGGCGCGGAAACGCTCACGCAGTACCGGCTCCAGGCTGCGCAGTTGCTCCGGCAGGCGAATGTAGGTTTCCAGATAGCGCTGGTTTACCGAACGAATTTCCCAAACGGCTGTGCCCCAGTCGCCCTTGAATTCCTTGCGGGCGTAGGCGGTCATGCTGTGAATCATTGATTGTTCCGGGCTTGATGAAGTGTGCGGCCAGTATACTCAGCCCGGCCCTGCTCGTCAGCCGATGCCGTGGTTTTAGCGGCTGATATTTGGGGCGGGATCACTTATAATCCCCCGCCAATTTGAGCCAGCCCAGAGGTCCGTTCCATGTCACGTCCCAGCGATCGCAGTGCCGCGCAACTTCGCCCGGTTACCATTACCCGCAATTTCACCAAACATGCAGAAGGCTCAGTGCTGGTGGAGTTCGGTAACACTCGCGTGCTCTGCACCGCCAGCGTCGACACCAGCGTTCCGCGCTTCCTGAAAGGGAAGGGCCAGGGTTGGGTCACTGCCGAATACGGCATGCTGCCGCGTTCCACCCACTCCCGCATGAACCGCGAAGCGGCCTCCGGCAAGCAGAGTGGCCGTACTCTGGAGATCTCCCGTCTGATCGCCCGCTCCCTGCGCGCTGCGGTAGACCTGACCGCGCTGGGCGAGCACTCCATCACCGTTGACTGTGACGTGCTGCAAGCCGATGGCGGCACCCGCACCGCCTCCATCACCGGTGCCTGTGTGGCGCTGGTGGATGCGCTGAACTGGATGGTCGAGAAGGGCATGCTCAAGCAGAGCCCGCTCAAGCAGATGATCGCCGCCGTCTCCGTCGGCATGTATCAGGGCGAAGCCATCTGCGATCTGGAGTACATCGAAGACTCCGCCGCCGAGACCGACATGAACGTGGTGATGACCGAAGATGGCCGCATCATCGAGGTGCAGGGCACAGCGGAGGCCGAACCCTTCACTCATGAGGAGCTGCTGGCGATGCTGGGGCTCGCCAAGGGCGGCATTGAAGAGATCATTGCGCTGCAGAAGCAGTCGCTCTCATAATTTTTAAAAACGCGGCCTAGGCCGCGTTTTTTTATACCCCCACACAAGACAACGACAAGCCAAGCAAGGAGCCAGAATGAAAGCCTACCAGCGTCAATTTATCGAGTTCGCCCTGGAGAAACAGGTCCTCAAATTCGGTGAATTTACCCTGAAATCCGGTCGTAAAAGCCCCTACTTCTTCAACGCCGGTCTGTTCAACAGCGGCCGCGATCTGGCCCGCCTCGGCCGCTTCTATGCCGCCGCTCTGATGGATGCCGGCATCGAGTTCGATGTGCTGTTTGGCCCGGCCTACAAGGGGATCCCCATCGCCTCCGCCACCGCAGTGCAGCTGGTGGAGCAGCACGACGTGGATGTGCCCTGGTGCTTCAACCGCAAGGAGGCCAAGGATCACGGCGAGGGCGGCAATCTGGTGGGCAGCCCGCTCAAGGGGCGCATCATGCTGGTGGACGACGTCATCACCGCCGGCACCGCCATCCGCGAATCCATGGATCTGATCCAGGCTAACGGTGCCTCGCTGGCGGGCGTGCTGATCGCGCTGGACCGTCAGGAGAAGGGCAAGGGCGAACTCTCTGCCATTCAGGAAGTGGAGCGTGACTACGGCGCCCACATCATCGCCATCATCCAGATGAGCGACCTGATCCAGTATCTGGAAGAGAAACAGGTCGAACAGCCGGAGCTGGCGGCGCAGCTTGTTGCGATGAAGGCTTATCGCGCCCAGTACGGCATCTGAATGAGATGAATCATGGCGCTACTCTCGTCGAGGGTGGCGCCATTTTTTTATCCGCGTTTTCCAACACTGTTTTAAAAAGCGGGTGTGAACTGCTTGAGCTTGCCCTTACAGTAAAGGTTAGGGTTTGCCAGTCGGCGTTTCGTGGTGCCGACGGGTTCCCGGGAGGAGCAGCATGACGACTCAACAGCAACACCTCATTCATCTGCAATTGCCGCTCAGTGGCATGAGCTGCGCCAACTGCGCCAGCCGCATTGCGGCCAGCCTCAACAAACTCGACGGGGTATCGGCCACCGTCAATTTCGCGCTGGAGCAGGCGGCCATCGAGCTGACCAGCCCCGATCGCCTGCCTGTGGTGCTCGACAGCATCAAGAGTCAGGGTTACGACTACGGCAGCGAGACCTTTTTGTTTCAAATTACCGGCATGAGTTGCGCAGGTTGTTCGGCTCGGCTGAACAAGATGCTGGCGGCGCTGCCCGGCGTCATCTCCGCCGAGGTCAACTTCTCCATCGAACAGGCCCGCATTGTACTGGTGCCCGGTATGCAGACCCCGGCCGCATTACGTGAGCAGATAGAGGCGCTCGGCTTTGGCGCCAAACTGGCGCAGGGCTCGGCCAGCGGCCGTCGCCAGCAGTTGCTGGAGCGGGAAGCGCAGGAGGCCGCCAGTGCCCGTCAGGCGCAGACCCGGGTCATCGTCTCCGCCCTGCTGACTCTGCCGCTGCTGGTGGGGATGCTGGCTATGGCCGGACTGTTCCCCTGGCATCTGCCCGCCTGGCTGGAGCTGCTGCTCGCCACCCCGGTGCAGTTCTGGATCGGTGCCCGCTTCTATCGCGGCGCCTGGCTCGCCCTCAAGAACCGCGCGGCCAATATGGATGTGCTGGTGGCCACCGGCACCAGCGCTGCTTACTTCTACAGCCTCTATCTGCTGCTTAACCTGGGGATGGCCGCCAGCGGCAAGCTCTATTTCGAGGCGAGCGCCATCATCATTACCCTGATTTCGTTGGGAAAACTGCTGGAGGCTCGGGCCAGGCGCAGCACCCAGTCCGCCATTCGCGAACTGATGGCGCTGCGGCCGGAAACCGCCACCGTCTGGCGTGGCGAAGCGTGGCAGAGCGTCGCCATCGACGAGGTGCTGCGTGGCGATCGGCTGCGGGTGCTGGTGGGCGAGCGGGTGCCGGTGGATGGCAGAATCGTGAGCGGCGCCAGCGAGCTGGACGAGTCGATCCTCACCGGCGAGAGCCTGCCGGTGCCGCGCAGCGAGGGCGACAAGGTGTTGGGCGGTGCCATCAACCGCTCTGGCGTGCTGGAGATCGAAGCCACTACCGTGGGGGAGGACTCCAGCCTCAGCAAGATCATCGCACTGGTGGAGAGCGCCCAGATGGGCAAGGCCCCGCTGCAGCAACTGGTGGACAAGGTCTCCGCCGTGTTTGTGCCGGTGGTGATGGCCATCGCCCTGTTTACTCTGCTGGTGTGGTACGCCATCAGCAATGACTTCGCGCAGGCGCTGCTGGCGGCGGTGGCGGTGCTGGTGATCGCTTGTCCCTGCGCGCTGGGGCTGGCGACACCTGCCGCCATCGTCACCGGCACCGGGGTGGCGGCGCGTCACGGCATCCTGATCAAGGATGTCGATACCCTGCAAAAGGCCCACGCCATCAAGGCGCTGATCTTCGACAAGACCGGCACCCTCACTCAGGGCAAGCCGGTGCTGGCGAGCTGGAGCGGTACAGCCGAGCAGCTGCGCCTCGCCGCCGCCCTGCAACAGGCGAGCGAACACCCGCTGGCGCTGGCGATGCGCGAGGCGGTCGGCAACGGTGCGACATTGCCTCAGCCGGAGGCGGTCGAGGTGCGGGTCGGTGCCGGCATAGTCGGTCAGGTGGCGGGTCACTCGGTCGCCATCGGCAATTCATCTCTGCTGGCTCAGCTCGGCATTGATCAGCCGCAACAGAATGAACAAGCTGCCGATGGGGCGACCCGGGTTTGGGTGGCCATCGATGGCACGGTCGCCGGCATCGCGGCGTTGGCCGATACCCTGCGCCCCGAGAGTGCGGCAGCCATCGCCACCCTGCGCCAGCGCGGCATCGCCAGCTGGCTGGTGAGCGGCGATGCGCCAGCGCCGGTGGCCCATATCGCCGCCAAGCTGGGGCTGGACGGAGCATTCGACACCGTGCTGCCAGCTGGCAAGGTGGAAAAAGTGGAGGCGCTGCGGGCGCAAACCCGCGGGCTGGTGGCCATGGTGGGGGACGGGGTGAACGACGCCCCGGCACTGGCGGCGGCGGATGTCGGCATCGCCATGGGCTCCGGCTCCGACGTGGCGATGGAGACCGCCGCCATTACTCTGATGCGATCTGATCCGCGGTTGGTGGCCGATGCCATCGACATTTCGGCGGCCACCTGGCGCACCATTCAGCAAAATCTGTTCTGGGCCTTTGTATTCAATATCATCGGCATTCCGCTGGCGGCGCTGGGCTACCTCAGCCCCGAGCTGGCGGGGGCGGCCATGGCCCTGAGCAGCATCACCGTCTTGAGCAATTCCCTGTTATTGAAACGCTGGCAGCCCAGAGCGGCGCACGGGCCAGCATCCAACCCGATCAGTAAGGAGGCATAAATGAACATCAGCAAGGTTGCCAAGGCCACGGGGCTGACCGCCAAGACCATCCGTTACTACGAGAGCATCGGCCTCATCACCGCCCCGGTACGCAGTGACAACGGCTACCGCAGCTACACCGAAGGCGCGCTGCGCGAGCTGCGTTTCGTCAAACGGGCGCGGGAGACCGGCTTCAATCTGGAGGAGTGTCAGGAGCTGCTGGCGCTCTATCGCAACGAGCACAGAACCAGCGCCCAGGTGAAGAAGCTGGCGCAGGAGAAGATCGTCGATCTGCGCACGCGCATCGCCGGGCTGCAGGCCATGCTCAGCTCGCTGGAAGGGCTGGTCTGCTGCTGCCACGGGGATGAGAATCCCGAGTGCCCGATCCTCGACGAGCTGGAGAAGGGGTGAGCAAGAGCTCACCGTCCAGCGCAGGGTAAACCCCAGATGATTGACTAACTTCTTAATAAACGGTGCTTTATTGTTGCTGGTCAGGGGGTAGTGGTAGACTGCTCGGCTCTTGTACAGGAGTACTCAGTTGACCCAGAGTGTGACACGCCAGGTTAAGCAGGCCATCATGGCCCAGCTCTATACCCACGCATCGTTCAGTCTCCCCTGTTTGGGCGTGTTGGCATTTGGCTGGAGTCTGCTGTTTCACGACTATCTGCCCGCCACCGAAGCGCTTGGCTGGCTGGCAGGGACTTTCCTGTGGCTGCTTGGCCGGGGCTGGCACCTGCGCTGGCGCCGATCCCGCCTGCACCAGACACCGCTGCCGGTGCTGGAGCGCGAACTTTTCATCGGCGTGACTATTACCTCCATCATCTGGGCGCTGGGGGTGCTTCTCTACATGGACAAGCTGCCCGATACCTATCGGGCCGCCATGATGATGCTGGCCAGCCTCATTCTCACCGGCAGCGCCATCATGCTGTTTGGCAGCCGTCGTACCCTCTATGGTTCTGCCCTGCCGCTGGGTATGGCGATGCTGTTCGAGCTGGGCAATGGCAACGAGCAGGAGCGGATCGTCTCCTGCATGCTGGCGGGCTATCTGTTTGTCTTTCTGCCGACCCTGCTGCGGCGGATGCGGCGGGATCAGATCGCCTCGCTCCACCACCGTTTCTCCAACGCCGAACTGGTGGCCGAGCTGAAGGTGGTCTCCGAGCATCTGCGCCTCACCTCCCGCCTCGACGGCCTGACCGGCATCGCCAACCGCGCCCATCTCGACGACTCGCTGGAGCGTGCCTGGCGTCGCTGTCATCGCGCCCGTGCACCGTTGTCGCTGGTGCTGGTGGACGTGGATTACTTCAAGCAGTTCAACGATCTCTACGGCCATCAGCTGGGGGATGACTGTTTGCAACAGGTGGCGGGCTTGCTGGCCGAGGTGGAGCGGCGCGAGGACGATCTGGCGGCCCGTTACGGCGGCGAGGAGTTCGCCCTGCTGTTGCCCTGCACCGGCATGCAGGGAGCGTTGCAGGTGGCGGACAATGTGCGGCAGGCGCTCAAGGAGCTGGCCATCCCGCACCAGAAGTCACTGGTCTCCGGTCGGGTCACATGTAGTTTTGGTGTTGCGACACTGATACCGGATAACAGCATGAAAATCGCCGATTTGATCCAGAAAGCGGATGCGGCACTCTATCAGGCCAAGCATAATGGGCGGGATCGAATCGAAGTAGCCTTGATGGGTAAGGTTGCCTGAGTTTAACGTGACAGATTAAAGAGGTTGTCTATGCAATGTCATCGTATCGAAGAGCTGCTGGAGTTGTTGCAGCCTGCCTGGATCAAGGAACAGGATCTCAGCCTGGTGCAGTTTGTTGCCAAACTGGCCAACGAAGCGGGATTTGAAGGTTCTCTGTCCGAGTTGACCGACGACATGCTGATCTATCACCTCAAAATGCGGGAATCCGACAAGCAGGCGATGATCCCCGGTCTGGCCAAGGATCATGTGCCCGATTTCAAAGAGGCACTGCTCAAGGCTCGCGGAATCAAGTGAATCTTTAGCGGAAGCGCATCACCCTGGGGTGATGCGCTTTTTTGTTGCCGAAAATTGCGATCAAACGCCAATATTAGATACATCTAATCCACACAATTAGCATGCTGTTTAAGATATAATCCGCTCCATAACAAATAAGGGAGCGATGTCTTGCAATGGCCGACCACGATAAAATCGATATCAAGGACGTCACCGACAAGGACGTAACCGGGACCTTCAACCCCCATACGTTCAAAGCCAGCGACGACAGATTCAACCCGGGCAACCGCATCTATGTGCGGGCCCAGAAAGGGTATTGGCAGCGGGTGCGCAAGGGGATGGGCTGGTTCTTCGTCGCCCTCTTCGTGTTGCTGCCCTGGCTGCGTTACGAGGGGCGACAGGCGGTGCTGTTCGACCTCGGTCATCAGCAATTCCATATCTTTGGCGCCACCATCTGGCCGCAGGATCTGACCCTGCTCGCCTGGCTCTTCATGATTGCCGCCTTCGCCCTCTTCTTCGTGACCACCTTCCTCGGCCGGGTCTGGTGCGGCTATCTCTGCCCGCAGACGGTCTGGACCTTCATGTTCATCTGGTTTGAAGAGAAGCTGGAAGGGCCCGCCAACAAGCGGCGCAAGCTGGACGAGGCACCCTGGAGCGGCGAGAAGCTGGCCCGCAAGGGGGCCAAGCATCTGGCCTGGCTGGCGATCTCGCTGGTGACCGGCCTGACCTTCGTCGCCTACTTCCAGGATGTGACTGAGCTGGTGCCGGACTTCTTCACCCTGCAGGCGGGGGGCTGGGTGCTGTTCTGGGTGAGCTTCTTTACCATCATCACCTACGGCAACGCAGGCTGGATGCGTGCCATCATGTGTATCCACATGTGCCCCTACGCCCGCTTCCAGTCCGCCATGTTCGACAAGGACACCTTCATCGTCGGTTATGACACCAAGCGCGGCGAAACCCGTGGTGCCCGTTCCCGCAAGGCGGACCCCAAGGCGCTGGGGTTGGGTGACTGTATCGACTGCGATCTCTGCGTGCAGGTCTGCCCGACCGGCATCGATATTCGCGACGGCCTGCAGTACGAGTGCATTAACTGCGGCGCCTGCGTCGATGCCTGCGACCAGACCATGGAGCGGATGGGGTATCCGAAAGGGCTCATCAGCTACACCACAGAGCACAAGCTGGCCAACGACTCCACCCATGTGGCGCGGCCCAAGCTGATTGGCTACGGACTGGTGATGGCGGTGATGCTGGGGGTATTTGTCTACAACGCCATGTCCATCATGCCGATGGGGCTCGATATCCTGCGGGATCGCAACCAGCTGTTCCGTGAAAACAGCGAGGGGCTTATCGAGAACACCTACACCCTCAAGATCCTCAACAAGACCCTGCAGCCCCAGACCTACCAGCTGGATGTGGAGGGCTTGCCCGAGTATCAGTGGTTCGGTCCCCGTGAAGTGACCCTGAAAGCGGGCGAGATCTATACCTTGCCGGTCAGTCTGGCGGTCGACCCCTACAACCTGAAACGGCCGACGCTGGATATCCAGTTCGTGCTGAAGCGGGAGGGGGCGGCGCCCGATGACAGCAAGGGCAACCTGCGTCAGGGCAGCAAGTTTATCAGCCGGTTGTAACCGCTTGCGGCGGCGGGGCGGGCGTTATGCCAGTCCGGTCACCAGCGAGCACGGCAATGCCGGGCAGTAGTGATAGAATGGGGCGCAACGGCGCCCCTTTCTTATGGTGGATGACATGCGTTTCAACTATTCCGACCTCAATCCCGACCTCATCATGGATGCGCTCGATCTCAGCGGCCTGCGGCTCGACTCCGGCCTGATCGAGCTCAACAGCTACGAAAACCGGGTCTACCAGTTTCAGGATGAGGATCGTCGCCGCTATGTGGTGAAGTTCTATCGTCCCGGCCGCTGGAGCCGGGCCCAGCTCCTCGAGGAGCACGAGTTTGCCACCCGTCTCGCCGAGGCGGAGATCCCGGTCGCTGCACCGCTCGCCTTCGCGGGCGAGACCCTGCTGGAGCACGAGGGTTACCCCTTTGCCATCTGGCAGAGCGTCGGTGGCCGCCAGTTCGAGGTGGATAATCTCGATCAGCTGGAGTGGGTGGGGCGTTTCCTCGGTCGCATTCATCAGATCGGCGCCAGCAAGCCGTTCCATCATCGGGTACGACTCGATGTGGAGAGCATGTTGCACGAACCGCGTCAGCTGCTGGCGTCCGGCGAATGGCTGCCGAGCGGGCTGGCGAAACAATTTTTCGGGGTGCTCGACGAGCTGATCAAACATGTCAGCGACGCCATGACCCTCGATGTGGCGCAGATCTCGCTGCATGGCGACTGCCACCCGGGCAACATCCTGTGGCGTGACGGTCCCATGTTTGTCGACCTCGATGATTGCCGCACCGGCCCCGCGATTCAGGATCTCTGGATGATGCTGAGTGGCGAGCGCCACGAGCAGCAGATCCAGCTCGACACCCTGCTGGCGGGCTACGAGGAGTTTATGGAATTCGACTCGCGGGAGCTGGCGCTGATCGAGCCGCTGCGGGCGATGCGCATCGTCCACTACATGGCCTGGCTGGCGCGGCGCTGGGAAGATCCCGCCTTCCCCCGTCACTTCCCCTGGTTCAATACCGATCACTACTGGCGTCAGCAGATAGCGACCCTGCACGATCAGCTGGAAGCACTGAAGGCGCCGCCGCTGAGCCTGATGCCAAACTGGTGAAATGAAAGGGATCTTGTGCGGTAAGCGGGACTCGATCTCCGGCCCTGACCATTGACGTCAGCATAGCGAAACAATAGGCTTGGCACTGCTTCGGTTCGCCGGGCGTGCCTCACAGTGATCCCTTAACAGGAAACATCATGAAAAAAGTTCTATTTTTCCTTGCTGCCATGCTGATGATCCCCATGGTTCACGCCGCCCCCGAGTTCAAGGAAGGCGTCAACTACGATGTGGTCAAACAGACTGGCAGTGCCCAGCCGGAAGTGATGGAGTTCTTCTCCTACTACTGCCCGCACTGCGCCACCTTCGAACCGATCGTTGAGCAACTGCAAGCCGGTCTGCCGAAAGGCGTCACCCTGAAGAAGAACCCGGTTGCCTTCCTCGGCCGCGAAATGGGCCCCGAGATGCAGCGTGCCTATGCCGTTGCCAGCCTGCTCAACGCCGAAGCCAAGCTGACCCCGGCCATCTTCACCAAGATCCACACCCAGCGTCAGCCGCCGATGAGCCGTGACGAGGTGAAGCAGATCTTCGTGGACAACGGCGTACCGGCTGAAGAGTTCGACGGTGCCGTCGACAGCTTCGCCGTCTCCGGCATGGTCTCCCAGTTCGATCGCAACACCGAGAGCTACAATATTCGCGGTGTGCCGGCCTTCCTGGTGAACGGCAAGTACATGGTGAAGATTGAATCCATCACCTCTCAAGAGCAGTTCAACCAGCTGGTGCAGTTCCTGCTGGCCAAGAAAGACTGATACCCCTTGAGTCGATAAAAGCCCGCCGGTGTGAACCGGCGGGCTTTTTGTTTTCTGGCGCTCGGGAAGATCAGACCCCGACGTGGAACGCCTGCTTGAGGTTGCGGATGAACTCCGCATCCCGGCACAGGGTCTTGCCCGGGCTGTCGGAGATCTTGGCGACCGGGCCGCCGTTGCACTCCATCAGTTTAAAGACGATGTTCATCGGGCTGACACCGGGCAGATCGCAGGTGAGTTTGGTGCCGATGCCGAAGCTGGTGTTGATGCGGCCACGGAAGTGACGGAATAGCTGCACCGCCTTGTCGAGGTTGAGCCCATCGGAGAAGACTAGGGTCTTGTCGGTAGGATCGATGCCGAGGCGCTGATAGTGGCTGATCGCCTTCTCGCCCCACACCACCGGATCGCCAGAGTCGTGGCGCAAGCCCTGATAGCTGCTGGCCAGCTCGAAGTCGAAGTCCCGCAGGAAGGCATCCATGGTGATGCAGTCGGTCAGGGCGATGCCGAGATGGTCGGTGAACTCGTCCAGCCAGCTGGTGAGGGCGGCGCGCTGGCTGTGCTCCAGCGGGAAGCCGAGCTGCTGGTGCGCCTGGAACCACTCGTGGGCCTGGGTGCCCACCGCGGGCAGCTTGTACTTCTGGGCCAGCATATAGTTGCTGGTGCCGCGAAACGCCGGCAGCCGCTCCTTGAGGCGACCCACCACCGCATCCTGCACCGCGTGGGAGAAGCGACGGCGGGTGCCGAAGTCGATGAGGTTGAACTCGTTCATCTCCTCCGGGCTCAGCTCCCGCTCCAGCTTGTCGATCTTCTGATCGAGCCGCTCCAGCGCATGGCTGACGCCGAACTGGGGGTAGCGGAAGCGGTTGCGCATCTCGCTGATGATGGCGAGCACCGGGATCTCCCACAGGATCACATCCTGCCAGGGGCCCTCGACCCGCACATTGATGCGGCCATCCTGCTCGAACACCTTGAGCAGAGAGGCATCGAGCGGCTTGCGGCGCAGGTGGTCGAGGTAGTCAGGGGTGAAGAAGGGGCGCTCGGCCAGAAAATCGAGCTCGGGCTTGGTCAGTCGCAGGGATCCGGCGAGGCGCAGCTGCTCCTCGATCTGCCCCATCATGGGCAGCAGATCCTCTTCATTGCGGCTGTGAAACTCGGCCACCACCTCGGCATCCGGATAGCGATGGAACACCGCCTGCTGCATATGCAGCTTGTAGGCATCGGTGTCGAGCAGGCTGGTGAGGATTGGGGGCATATCAGGTTCCTCGCAGACTGGTGAGCACGACGGTACTCCCCTGCCGCATATGTAACGTGCAGGCATCGGTGTCGAGCAGGCTGGTAAGAATCGGCGGCATATCAGGCTCCCCGCAGGCGGGCGAACGCCAGTTGCATAGGTAAATTGCAGGCGCCGCTATCGGACAGGCTGGTGAGGATTGGGGGCATATCAGGCGTCCAGCAGGCGTTGTACATCGATCAGGGTCTGGGCCAGTTCGGCGCCAGCCTCGATCATCTGGGTGTGGGCGCTGGCAACCGTCTCGGGCGCGATGCCACGGCAGGCATCGAGATGGACGATTACCCGGAAACCGGCGCGGCGCAGTTGCAGCACGCTGGTTTTGACACAGTAGTCGGTGGCGAGGCCGCCGACCAGTACGGTGTCGACCTGGCGTGCTTGCAGGAATTCGATGAGTCCGGTGCTGCGCCGTTCGGCCAGATCGTGATAACAGGCGCCGTAAGGGTGCAGATCCGGCTCGACCCCCTTCCAGACGAAGAAGTCATAGTCGATGGGGGCGGGCAGGCCGTCGAGCAGCTCGAAGCCCTTGCTGCCCGGCACGCAGTGCACCGGCCAGGTGAGGTCGGCGTTCGGCAGATCCAGCGGCAGCAGCATGCCGGCGGGGTCAGAGACGGCCCAGTCGGCATTGGCGGGGTGAGCGTCCTTGCTGCCGATCCGCAGCGTGGCGAGGGTGGCCTGAGCGTTGAGCGCAGCCACAATATCATCACCGCCCGCGACGGGCAGTTCGTTCGGGCAGAGGGGGGTAAAGCCCTTCTGCGCATCAATATCCAGGCTGGCGACGGTTCCCATGATTGGCTCCTGCACATACTATTCGTGTGATATTATCTACCAAACATTAATGGAAGGCGAGCAGGGCGATCGGCATGCTGAGAATGAGTCTGGATATGGTGGTGCTGCGGTTGCATGACGAGCGGCTCGAGTTGCTGCTCGAGACCCGCGATCGCCCCCCCTTTGCCCACAGTTGGCAGCTACCCGGTTTGCGTATCGACGAGGCACTGGATCGGGATCTGGACGCCGCCCAGCGCCGCCTGCTGGCGGAGTGGGGGCTCGGCCACTGCTACAGCGAGCAGGTCTGCACCCTCGGCAATCTGGAGCGGGATCCCCGCGGCTGGTCCACCACTCTGGTCTATCTCTGCCTGGTCGATCCGGAAGTGGAAGTGACCCACGGCTGCTGGCATCCGCTCTCCAATCTGCCGGGGCTGAGCCTCGCCTTCGACCACGTGCAGCTTATCGCCAAGGGGTTGGAGCGGCTGCGCATCAAGAGTCGCTACAGCACCCTGCCGTTGCATCTGCTGGGGCCCGAGTTCACCCTCTCCGAGGTGCAGCGTGCCTTCGAAATCATCCTGCAAACCCCCATGAATACGGCGGCGTTTCGCAAGCGGATCCATCGCGCCGACATTCTGGTGGATACCGGCCGCAAGCGTACCGGTAAACAGCGCCCCGCCATCCTCTACCGGCTGGAGAGCCCCTGCTGTGTGATGTTCGATCAGGTGATGCACGGAGCGGAAGCGTGAGTACCAATCCCGTTCGTGTGCTGGTGAGTGCCTGCCTGCTGGGTCAGCCAGTGCGTTACGACGGCCAGAGCAAGGGGATTGTCAGCGACTGGCTGAGCGAGTTGGGTGCCGAAGGGCGGGCGCTGGCCTTCTGCCCCGAAGTGGCGGGCGGCTTGCCGACCCCGCGTCCCCCTGCAGAACGACGGGGCGAGCGCGTAGTGACGGCGAGCGGGCTGGATGTGACTGAAGAGTTTGATCGCGGCGCCGAGCTGGCCCTCGCGCTCTGTCAGGCGGAGGGCATTCGCTTCGCGCTGCTGAAAGAGGGCAGCCCCTCATGTGGCAGCGGCCGTATCTATAACGGCCGCTTTGAAGGGGTCTCTGTGGCGGGCGAGGGCAAGACCACCGCCCTGCTGCGCCGCCACGGTATTGCTGTGTTCTCCGAGGATCAGCTGGCCGAGTTGGCTTCTGCGCTCTCTTTGGATTCCTCCCCGGATTTGGCGGCAACCGGCAGCGGTGACTGACCGCTCTGCCACCCCTCCAGCACCTCGTCCTTCTCCTGCCAGCGCTGGTTTAGCCACTCCTGAAAACCGCGCTTGAACTGCTTGTCATTGAAGTAGTCACCGACCAGCGGCTCATCCACCGGCAGCTCCTCGATCCGCACCTGAATGCGCTTCACCCGCCCCATCAGGAAGTCCTTGAACGGGGTCTCGGCGTTGTCCGGATAGCGGATGGTGACGTTGATCAGGCTGTCAAACTGCTCCCCCATGGCGGCCAGCGTGAAGGCCAGCCCCGCCGCCTTGGGCGGCATCAGATGGCGGTAGCGGGAACGGGCCGCATCCCGTTTCTGCTCGGTGAAGCGGGTCCCTTCCACGAAGTTGATGACGGTGGTAGGGATGTGGCGAAACTTCTCGCAGGCATTGCGGGTGGTTTCGATATCCTTGCCGCGCAGGTGCGGATTTCTTAACAGAAACTCTCTCGAATAGCGGCGCATAAAGGGCATATCGAGCCCCCAGCAGGCCAGCCCCAGCAGCGGGATGTAGATGAGCTCGTGCTTCATGAAGAACTTGGGCACCGGCAGTCGGTCTCGAAACAGGTGACCCAGCACCACGATATCGGTCCAGCTCATGTGGTTGCTGATGATGAGATACCAGCCATCCTTGCGCAGTCGGGTCTTATCTTCGATCTGCCAGTCGATGCGCATCGTGAGACGGATCACCAGTGCATTGCATGCCAGCCACAGACGCATGAAGCGGTTGTTGAGGCGGCTGCAGGCGCGGCCAAAAGCCGGAACAGGCAGCAGCAGTTTGGCCAGCGACACCAGCAGGATCAGGCTGGCGCACAAGGCGGTGAACAGGATGGTCAGGCCCGCGCTGATGATCAGCACCAGCGGGCCGGGAAGCAGGGATAGCATGGGTGTTTACTGCGCCTTGGTTGCCAGCAGTTGGCTCAGGGTCTGGTCCTTCTCGTGCCAGATCCCGTTCAACCACTGTTGAAACTCTTGTTGGAAGTCGGGGTCATTGAAGTAATCCCCCACCAGCTTGCGGTCGATCGGCAAATAGCGGACCTGAACCTTGATTTGCCCGACCCGGCCGCACATGAAATCCCAGTAACTGGGAATGCCGTCCGGATAGGCGATGGTGACATCCACCAGTTGATGTAACTGATCACCCATGGCGGCCAGAGTAAAGGCGATGCCCCCCGCTTTCGGGAGCAGCAGATGACGATAGGGCGAGCCCTGCTTCTGATGCTTGCTGCCGGTGAAGCGGGTGCCTTCGACGAAGTTCATCACACTCACCGGAATGTGGCGGAACCTTGCGCAGGCCTTACGGGTCGTTTCAATGTCTTTTCCCTTCAGATGGGGATGTTTTTCCAGAAATTTTCTGGAATATCGCCGCATGAAGGGGAAATCGAGCGCCCACCAGGCCAGACCGAGAAAAGGCACCCAAATCAGCTCTTTCTTGAGAAAAAACTTCAGGAAGGGGATTTTTTGGTTAAAAACCCGCTGCAATACCAGTATGTCGACCCAGGATTGATGGTTGGCAATCACCATATACCACTCATTCCGGCGCCCTTTGTCCACTCCGACCACCTCGAAAGGGGTTTTGATGATGGTTTTCTGGATCAGATTGTTGAAACCGATCCAGCAGCTGGCACAGCCATCCAGCAGGGCATTGCAGAGGGTTCGCCACCCTTTGAGCGGTAACGGCAGTTTGAGCAGACCCAGCAAGAAGATGGGGATAAACCAGAAGAGGGTGTTGAAAAAATAGAGCAGGGTAGAGAGGCTGCCGCGCAGTCGCTCTGTCAGCTTGTTGGGCATGAGTTCGGGTCCGTCTTGCTGTCGATAAAGGGCCATCAAGTGGTCAGATCTGTGGCCATAATATCAGCCGATGGCCCGTGAGACCATTAAGAGCCGTCATAGTACCGGACTCACCCTTTCCCCTCTATCAGCTGCTGCGCAGCCGTGACAGCAGCCGATCCATGGCGCGATAACCGAGCGCCTCGATCATATGCTCCTTGCCGATGGCCGGTTGCCCCGCCAGATCGGCGATGGTGCGCGACACCCGCAAAATGCGGTGCCAGGCCCGGATACTGAGTCCCAGCTTCTGGATGGCGTTCTCCAAAAACTCGGCATCTTGTGGCGATAATCGGCAAATATCTTCAATTTCACGACTATCCAGCAGATTGTTGAGCTTGCCGTTGCGGCTGAGCATGCGCTCCCGCGCCGCCAGCACCCGATCGCGGATCTGCTGGCTCGACTCCCCCCGCTCCGCCTTGCCGGTCAGGCTCCCCTTGGGCAGCAGCGGCACCTCCACCGTCAGGTCGAATCGGTCGAGAAAGGGGCCGGAGAGTTTGCCGAGGTAGCGCAGGATCTGATCCGGGCTGGAGCGGGTCTGGCCGTCGCCATAGTGGCCGCAGGGGCTGGGGTTCATGGCGCCCACCAGCTGGAAGCGGGCGGGAAAATCCACCTGACGGGCGGCCCTGCTGATGGTGATGTGGCCGGTCTCCAGCGGTTCGCGCAGGGAGTCGAGTACCTTGCGCTCGAACTCCGGCAATTCATCCAGAAACAGCACCCCGTTGTGGGCTAGCGAAATTTCGCCGGGCCGCGGATGGCTGCCACCTCCCACCAGCGCCACCGCAGAGGCACTGTGGTGCGGCGTGCGATAGGGCCTGTGGTGCCAGTGACCGGCCCGCGGGGTGAGGCCACCGATGGAGTGGATGGCGGCGGTCTGCTGCGCCTCCTGCTCGCTGAGCGGCGGCAGAATGCCGGGCAGGCGGCTGGCCAGCATGCTCTTGCCGGTGCCGGGCGGGCCGATGAACAACAGGTTGTGGCTGCCAGCGGCGGCGATCTCCAGCGCCCGCTTGGCCTGGGACTGGCCGATCACATCCTGCAGATCCGGTACATCGGGCAGGGAGTCCGTGGTTTGGGGCTCCGGCAGTGGCAGCTCGTACTGGCCTGCCAGCCAGGCGGTGACGGCCAACAGCTGGTGGGCGGTGCGCACCTCGGCATCCTGAATGAGGGAGGCCTCAGGGCCGTTCTCTCGCGGCACCAGCAGAGTGCGTCCTGCATCGCGGCAGGCCAGTACGGCAGGCAGCACTCCGAGCACGGGACGGATCTCGCCAGTCAGAGCCAACTCCCCTAAAAATTCGTGATTGAGCAGGTATTTTGCCGGTATTTGCTTGGAAGCGGCGAGAATGCCGATGGCGATGGCCAGATCGAAACGACCGCCCTCCTTGGGAAGATCGGCGGGGGCCAGATTGACTGTGATGTGTTTGCTCGGGAACTCGAAGTTGCCGTTGAGCAGGGCGCTGCGCACCCGATCCCGTGACTCCTTCACCGAGGTTTCCGGCAGGCCGACCATGTTGAAGGCGGGCAGGCCGTTGGAGAGATGAACTTCCACTGTAACTTGCGGAGCCGCGATCCCGAGGCTGGCACGGCTATAAACCACAGCTAATGACATAAATCCCGTCCTTGAGTTGATATATGTTCTGACTAACTGCTTGTTGTTGGTTTTTTATTCCAGAGTTCCGGCTGGGGAATAGCCAAAATCAGTGGGTTGTCACATAAAAAAGGCTTGCCCAATAAAAATCACCGTGCTAGTTCTAATAGCCATTCGCGGTTGAAACCGCCCCAATTTCACAGGATTTCCGGTTGTAACTATGAACATGGCCTCCCGTTTCGTCAGCATTATTGTGGTCCTAGTGGTGATTATTATCTCACCGCTCGGGGCTCGTTTAGCTGCACGGAACAAGGGATAGACCCACCACCGGACAGAACGAAACAAGCGACCCCCGAGCCTCACAGCTCGGGGGTTTTTTTTCGACCAAAGGACAGGATTTTCCACATGAACGGCGCGCAGTTTTTGGTACAGGCTCTCAAGAAACAGGGTGTGACCCAAGTGTTTGGTTACCCGGGCGGGGCCATCATGCCGGTCTACGATGCCCTGTATGACGGTGGCCTGGCCCATCAGCTCTGCCGCCACGAGCAGGGCGCTGCCATGGCGGCGGTCGGTTATGCCCGCGCCTCCGGTCAGGTGGGCGTCTGCATCGCCACCTCTGGCCCCGGCGCCACCAATCTGGTGACCGGTCTGGCGGAGGCGCTGCTCGATTCCGTGCCGCTGGTGGCCATCAGTGGACAGGTGCCCTGTTCCGCCATCGGCACCGATGCGTTTCAGGAGGTCGACGTGCTCGGCATGTCCCTCTCCTGCACCAAGCACTCTTTCATGGTGACCGATGCCGCTGATCTGGGACGCGTGCTGGCAGAGGCCTTCGCCATCGCCACCGAAGGGCGTCCGGGCCCTGTGCTGATCGATTTTCCCAAGGATGTGCAGCTGGCCGCCGTGCCTACCCAGAGCCCGCTGTTTGCGGTGGAAGAGCCGGAGGCGCTCAACCCCTCGGAGCTGGCCACAGCCCGTACCCTGTTGGCTGCCGCCGAGCGTCCGGTGCTCTACGTCGGTGGCGGGGTGGGCATGGCCAACGCCGAGCAGCAGCTGCGTGACTTTGCCGCCGTCACCGGCATGCCTGCGGTCACCACCCTCAAGGGGATTGGTGCGCTCGACCCCGACAGCCCCGTTTATCTGGGCATGCTCGGCATGCACGGCACCAAGGCTGCCAACTACGCGGTACAGCAGTGCGATCTGCTGCTGGTGGTGGGCGCCCGTTTCGATGATCGGGTGACCGGCAAGCTGGAGGAGTTTGCCCCCGAGGCCAAGGTCATCCATCTCGATGTGGACGCCGCCGAGTTCGGCAAGCGCCGCGCTGCCGAGGTAGGGATCACCACGGATCTCAAGCGGGTGTTGCCCGCCCTCGCCATGACTCTCGCCATCGATCCCTGGCGTGAACACTGCGCCGCCATGGCCCGCGAATATGCGTTTCGCTACGACCACCCGGGTCAGGCCATCTACGCCCCGGCCCTGCTCAAGCAGCTCTCCGCCCAGCTGCCAGAGACCAGCGTGGTGGCCTGCGACGTCGGTCAGCACCAGATGTGGGTGGCCCAGCACATGCGCTTCACCAGCCCGCGCAACCACCTCTCCAGCGCCGGTCTTGGCACCATGGGGTTCGGTCTGCCTGCCGCCATCGGCGCCAAGATGTCGCGCCCGCAGGATGAAGTGGTGCTGGTGAGCGGTGACGGCTCCTTCATGATGAACGTGCAGGAGCTCGGTACCATCCGCCGTGCCCAGCTCAAGGTGAAGATGGTGCTGCTGGATAACCAGCGCCTCGGCATGGTGCGCCAGTGGCAGGAGCTGTTCTTCGACGGCCGCTACAGCGAGACCATCCTCTCCGACAACCCCGATTTCGTCGCGCTGGCCGCCGCTTTCGGCATTCCGGGCGAAACCATCACATGCAAGGAGCAGATAGCCGGTGCCCTCGATCGCCTGCTGGCAAGCGAGAGTGCCTATCTGCTGCATGTGGCTATTTCAGAGGAAGAAAACGTCTGGCCCCTGGTTCCGCCGGGAGTCGCCAACCACAAGATGATGGAGCAACGCCCATGAACCCGCACACCCTTGCCCAGCCAGCATTTACACAACACACCCTGCATATCCACGCCCAGCCCAGACCCGAAGTGATGGAGCGGGTGCTGCGGGTGGTGCGTCACCGCGGCTTCGCTCTCTGCGCATTGAATATGGAGCAGGATTGCCAACAGCTGCGGATCACGGTTACTGTCGAGTCGGTACGTCCCATCCAGCAGTTGTGGAGCCAGCTGGTGAAGCTGGTGGACGTCTCCCGGGTCGATGCACTGGAACAGCAACCCCGGATCAGAGCTTAAGGAGCCAAGCCAATGTCACAGCCTTCCCAATCAGCCTCTCAACCCAAGTACATCTGGTTCAACGGCACACTGGTGCCCTGGCAAGATGCTCAGGTGCACGTCATGAGTCACGCCTTGCACTACGGCTCCTCAGTGTTCGAGGGGGTACGCGCCTACGATACCCCCAAGGGCACCTGCATCTTCCGCCTGCAGGAGCACACCCGCCGACTGTTCGATTCCGCCAAGATCTACTGGATGGACGTCCCCTACAGCGAGTCCGACGTAAATGAAGCCTGCCGCACCGTGGTGCGCGAGAACGGCCTGAAGAGTGGCTACCTGCGCCCGCTGGCCTTTGTCGGCAACGTGGGGCTGGGGCTGCATCCGCCGCTGGATGCCAAGGCAGATCTGATGGTGGCCGCCCTGCCGTGGGGCGCCTATCTGGGGGAAGAGGGGCTGAAAAACGGGGTGGATGTGTGCGTCACTTCATGGAACCGGCTCGCCCCCAACACCATTCCCACCGGCGCCAAGGCAGGCGGCAACTACCTCTCCTCCCAGCTGATCAGCCGCGAGGCCAAACGCAACGGCTTCGCCGAGGGGCTGGCGCTGGATGTTAACGGCTATCTGAGCGAAGGGGCGGGGGAGAACCTGTTCCTGGTGAAGAACGGCGTGCTGTTCACCCCGCCCGCTACCGCTGCCATCCTGCCCGGCATCACCCGTGACACCATCATGACGCTGGCCCGCGATCTCGGTTACGAGGTGCGCGAGCAGGCGCTGCCCCGTGAGGCGCTCTATGTGGCGGACGAAATCTTCATGACCGGCACGGCCGCCGAAGTGACCCCGGTGCGTTCCGTCGATCGAATGAAGGTGGGCGCTGGCAGCCGTGGCCCGGTGACCGAGCAGTTGCAGAACGCCTTCTTCGGCCTGTTCAACGGTCAGACCGAAGACAAGTGGGGCTGGCTGACGCCAGTCAACGACTGATGAGAGAGGGGAGGCGTCACGCCTCCCCGAGTCGCTTCCGGTGAAGGCTCCCCGAGGTGCCTTCACCAGGATCGATTCCGATCCACTCGTATCATCACCGCATAACGCATCGAGCCCATATGGGCATTCAGGGAGTAGAGACAATGCCGAAGTTGAGATCCGCCACCACCACCCACGGACGTAACATGGCCGGGGCCCGCGCCCTGTGGCGTGCCACCGGAATGACCGATCAGGATTTCGGCAAACCCATCATCGCCGTGGTCAACTCCTTCACCCAGTTTGTGCCGGGCCACGTCCACCTCAAGGATCTGGGTCAGCTGGTGGCGCGCGAGATTGAAGCCGCTGGCGGCGTTGCCAAGGAGTTCAACACCATCGCCGTGGATGACGGCATCGCCATGGGCCACGGTGGCATGCTCTACTCCCTGCCATCGCGCGAA
This sequence comes from Aeromonas allosaccharophila, assembly GCF_016026615.1. Lineage (NCBI taxonomy): Bacteria > Pseudomonadati > Pseudomonadota > Gammaproteobacteria > Aeromonadales > Aeromonadaceae > Aeromonas > Aeromonas allosaccharophila. Next base: position 3,682,898 of record NZ_CP065745.1, read on the forward strand.
CTGATTGCCGACTCGGTGGAGTACATGGTCAACGCCCACTGCGCCGACGCCATGGTCTGCATCTCCAACTGCGACAAGATCACCCCGGGGATGCTGATGGCCGCCCTGCGCATCAACATCCCGGTGATCTTCGTCTCCGGCGGCCCGATGGAAGCGGGCAAGACCAAGCTCTCCGACCAGATCATCAAGCTGGATCTGGTGGACGCCATGATCCAGGGCGCCGACCCCAAGGTCTCCGACGCCCAGAGCGAACAGGTGGAGCGCAGTGCCTGCCCCACCTGCGGCTCCTGTTCCGGCATGTTCACCGCCAACTCCATGAACTGTCTGACCGAGGCGCTCGGCCTCTCCCAACCGGGTAACGGCTCCATGCTGGCGACCCACTGCGACCGCGAGCAGCTGTTCAAGCTGGCGGGTCAGCGCATCGTCACCCTGGCCAAGCGTTGGTATGAGCAGGATGACGAGAGCGCCCTGCCGCGCAATATCGCCACCAAGGCGGCGTTCGAGAATGCCGTGGCGCTCGACATCGCCATGGGTGGCTCCACCAATACCGTGCTGCACCTGCTGGCAGCGGCGCAGGAGGCAGGCGTCGACTTCACCATGGCCGACATCGACCGCATGTCGCGCAAGGTGCCGCAGCTGTGCAAGGTGGCACCCTCTACCCAGAAGTACCATATGGAAGATGTGCACCGCGCCGGTGGCGTGGTCGCCATTCTGGGCCAGCTGGAAAAAGCGGGTCTGGTACACGGCGATACCCGTACCGTGCTGGGTTGCTCCCTCGTCGAACAGCTCAATGAATATGATGTCAGCCGCCAGCCGAGTCAGGAGGTGGTGGACTTCTACCGCGCCGGCCCTGCCGGGATCCGCACCACCAAGGCCTTCAGTCAGGATTGCCGCTGGCCGGAGCTGGATCTGGACCGTGCCGAAGGCTGCATTCGTTCGCTGGAAAATGCCTACAGCCAGGAGGGCGGCCTCGCCGTGCTCTCCGGCAACCTCGCGCTCAACGGCGCCATCGTCAAGACTGCTGGGGTAGATGAGGAGAACCTCACCTTCCGTGGCCCGGCCCGGGTATTCGAGAGCCAGGAGAGCGCTGTGAGCGGCATTCTGGACGGTACCGTGAAAGCGGGCGAGGTGGTGGTGATCCGCTACGAAGGGCCGAAAGGGGGCCCCGGCATGCAGGAGATGCTCTATCCCACCACCTATCTCAAGTCCATGGGGCTCGGCAAGGCGTGCGCTCTCATCACCGACGGTCGCTTCTCCGGCGGTACCTCGGGCCTCTCCATCGGCCACGTCTCGCCGGAGGCTGCTTCCGGCGGCACCATAGGTCTGGTGGAGGATGGCGACATCATCAGCATCAACATCCCGGCTCGCAGCATGGTGCTGGAGGTGGCCGACAGCGTGCTGGCTGCCCGCCGCGTCGCCGTGGAAGCTCGTGGCTGGAAGCCGCTCGATCGTCAGCGTCAGGTCTCCTTTGCCCTGCGCGCTTATGCCATGTTCGCCACCAGCGCCGACAAGGGTGCGGTGCGTGATCGTTCGATGCTGGGGGAGTAAGTCATGGTCTCTGCGGCTGATTATCTACGCAAGGTGCTGCTCTCTCCCGTCTATGAGGCGGCGCGAGTGACCCCGTTGCAAACGTTGAAAAAACTCTCCGAGCGGCTCGGCAACCACGTCAGCCTGAAGCGGGAGGATCTGCAACCGGTCCACTCCTTCAAGCTGCGCGGTGCTTATCACAAAATTGCCACCCTGACTCAGGAGCAGAAGGATCACGGTGTCATCGCTGCCTCTGCTGGCAACCATGCGCAGGGGGTCGCCCTGTCGGCCGCCAAGCTCGGCATCAAGGCGATCATAGTGATGCCCAAGACCACGCCGGATATCAAGATCGATGCGGTACGCCGTCAGGGCGGCAACGTCATGCTGTTTGGCAACAGCTTCGACGAGGCCTATGCCGAAAGCCGCCGTCTCGCCGAGCTGGAGGGCTACACCCTGATCCCGCCGTTCGACGATGTCGAGGTGATCGCCGGGCAGGGCACCATCGGCAAGGAGCTGCTGGATCAGGACATTCACCTCACCCACGTCTTCGTGCCGGTGGGCGGCGGTGGTCTGGCCGCCGGGGTGGCGGTCTATATCAAGCAGCTGCTGCCGGATGTGAAGGTGATCGGGGTGGAAGCTGAAGGGTCTGCCTGCCTCAAGGCGGCCATGGCGGCGGGCGAGCCGGTCAATCTGGAACGAGTCTCGCTGTTTGCCGACGGGGTGGCGGTCAGGCGCATCGGTGAGGAGACCTTCCGCCTCTGCAACCAGTATCTGGACGAGGTGGTAACCGTCTCCAACGATCAGATCTGCGCCGCACTGAAAGACATCTTCGACGACTGCCGCGCCATCGCCGAGCCGTCGGGCGCCCTGTCGCTGGCGGGCCTCAAGGCCTACAGCGAGCGGGAGCAGGTCAAGGGGGCGCGGATGGCGGCCATTCTGTCCGGCGCCAACGTCAACTTCCACAGCCTGCGCTACGTGTCGGAGCGCTGCGAGATCGGCGAGAAGCGCGAGGGCATGCTGGCGGTGACCATCCCCGAGCGTAAGGGCGCTTTCCTCGACTTCTGCCGTCAGCTTGGCCCCCGCATGGTGACCGAGTTCAACTACCGCTACGCCGATGCCGAGCAGGCCTCGCTGTTTGTCTCGGTGCGCCTCACCGGCGGTGATGAGGAGCTCGGCCAGATCATCGATCAGCTCGGTGGCAACGGCTATCCGGTGGTCAACATGACCGAGAGCGAGCTGGCCAAGAACCACGTGCGCTACATGATTGGCGGCCGCCCGGCCCGGCCCCTCGGTGAACGCCTCTACAGCTTCAAATTTCCGGAGCAGCCTGGCGCTTTGATGCGTTTTCTCGAGACCCTGGGCTGTCGCTGGAACATCAGCCTGTTCCACTACCGCAACCACGGTGCCGACTACGGCCGGGTGCTCTGCGCCTTCGAGCTGCCGGACGAGGACGTGGCCGCCTTCCACGACTACCTGCACGAGATTGGCTACGGCTGGAAAGAGGTGAGCGACGACCCCGCCTACCGGCTTTTTCTGGCCAGTTGACGGGTCAATGACGGAGGAGGGGGGCCAAGGCCTCCCTCCTCGTTTCAAGATGGCTGCCCCATGACAGATGGTTTTTGCAGCGGAGAATGTAGCCAAGCTCACACTCCTGGTGGCTTGGTCATTTGAGGCTGCGTTCGGATGGGATACCCTGATTGACGGAGAGGCCGCCTGACGGCTTCACACAGGGATAGTGCGCACTCAGGCGCCCATAACGACTTATTGCAGAGGCGAACATATGAATAAATCCATGCTTGCGGTATTGGTCAGTGGTTTGCTGGCGGCCGGGGCCGTGCAGGCCGCCGCTCAGGACAATACCTGGTATGTCGGTGGCAAGGCCGGTTGGTCGAACTATTACGGTGTTGATAAAAACCAGGATATCGCCGACGCCTTCAGCTTGGTCGGTAACAATAGCGAGAACACCGACGATCTCGGGTTGGGGGTATTTGCTGGCTATCAACTCAACCCGAATCTTGGTTTTGAGCTGGGCTATGACTGGTTGGGCAAATATGAGCTGAAAGGGGGCAGCGGTGCAACGGCGCTCACTGGTGAGGCGAAGAGTCAGCTTGTGCAGGCCACCATGAAGATCAGCTTCCCTGCCACCAACGTGATCGATCTTTATGGCCGACTCGGTGGCGCCTATGCCTGGACCGATAGCAAGATCAGCGGTGGTGGTGTGAGCGATACCGGCAAGAAGCATGGTGCCGCCTTCGTCGGGGCGCTGGGTGCCGAATACACCATCGATCGTGACTGGGCTGCCCGTCTGGAGTACCAGTACACCACGCCGCTGGGCGATACCTCGCTCGATCGTTCCGGCATCGAGCTGGATAACGGTCTGATCTCGTTCGGCATGCTCTATCGCTTCGGCCAGCAAGGGGGCGAGGTTGCCGCACCGGCGCCTGCTCCGGCTGCCGAACCGGCCCCTGCGGTCGTGGTGGCGCCCAAGACCTTCAGTCTGAGTTCCGATGTGCTGTTCGAGTTCAACAAGGCGACCCTGAAACCGGCGGCCAATCAGGCGCTCGATGCCCTGTTCAGCCAGATTGTGGCGGCCAATCCGAAGGATGGCGTCGCGACCGTGGTGGGTTATACCGACCGCATTGGCTCCGACAACTACAACCTGGCCCTCTCCGAGCAGCGCGCCCAGAGCGTGGCCAGCTATCTGGTTTCCAAAGGCTTGTATGCCGACAAGGTGCGGGTCGAGGGTCGTGGCAAAGCCAATCCGGTCACTGGCAACAGCTGTGCCAGCCGTTCCAAACAGGAACTGATCGCCTGTCTGGCACCGGATCGCCGGGTGGAGATCAATCTGGAAGGGGTGTCCCAGCCCGCTCAATAAGCCGAGCAACGGGATCGATAAACGAAAAACGGGAGGCCAGGCCTCTAATGCCAGTCAGTTAAGCCTGACTGGTATTGTTTTTATTGGCTTTTTTCACACTATACCTCTGGGGCCTTGGCTTCACGCAGCGGGGGTAACTTCGCTCCCTTCGTTCCGGCAATACAAACTGCCCCGCCTGTTTCTCCAGCTCAGCCACCCGCTTCGGGATAGTACCCGGTGACAGGTACGGCATGCAGCTCAGTTCATGGATGAGATACACCGACGCCATGTGAAAACTCAGCTGACTCGCCGTGTACCCCTTCAGGCTCGCCGCCATCTTCACCATCTGGCTGCGCAGCAGGTTGTACGCCAGCAACACGCCCCACAGCTCTTGCCGTATCCCCGTCGCCTTCTTGCTACGCAGGGTCAGTCGATGTTGTTGCAGGCTGTACTTCATCTCCCGATAGCCCAACTCGATTTCCCAGCGATGGCTGTAGAGTTCAGCGATGTCAGTCCCCGGGAAGCGCATCGGGTCGACCATCGAGGTTAACACTTGGCGCTCCTTGCCGTTGATGTTGCGAGTCAGCAAGCGGGCTTCCACCGTATCCGGCAGTTGTGGCCACTTCTTGCGTGCCTGTGGACTGGTCGTCAGGCGCACCAGCACATCCTGGCGCCCCAGCTTGCGTACCACCTCGTATTGCGTGCCCTTTTTGAGCGGCAGCAGCCAGTGCCGCTCGCTACCCGCAGTTTGCCAGGCATGTAGCAGACCGAGGGAGTAAAACCCCTTGTCGAACAGGGTCAGCGAGTGGTCCGGCGTGCGCGCGACAAGCTGTTCGGCCAGCACCATCTCGTTGACGGCGCAGCTCTCCATGACAGCCTGAACAAGCAGGTGACTGGTCAGCTCCATCTGGCAGAGCATGCGTACCTGCGGATAGGCTGTCTCGCCATGCTGGGTGCCGGGCTTGGCAAACGCGGCGGTATTGTCCAGGGTATCGGGCGTGCGCCACATCACGCCATCGACGGCGAGCAGTTGCAGCCCGGCCCAGCCGGGGTGATTGGCCTGCTGGTGCCAGAGCGAGGCTGTCTCGTGAAACAACCGCTCGATGCTCTTGTCCCCGAGCTTTTGGCGGGCTTGCAGGAAGGCGCTGGGGGCAACAAAGGGACGGTCACCGGGCAACAGGATATCGAGCTGATTGACCAGCTGGGTCATGGGGACATGGCGGAACATGGCCATGCCGATGATGGCCCAGACCAGGCGCTCCATGGGCATGCGGCGACGGCGCAGGGTCACGACATCCTCTTCGGCGAGCAGAGTTGTGATGAGCTCGGGGGAAATGAGGTCGGAGAGTGACTCAAACTGAGCGGGATTGCTGGCGTGGAGGAAGTCGAGAGCCTGTACGATACGCATAAAAAATCCGAAACCAATCAACAGGTTTCGGATTTTTACACATCAGCAGGATCGGTCAATGGATCCTTAACTGATCGGCATTAAGGCCAGGCCTCCCGTTTTCTATGGCGTGCATTGCGATGCCGGGCGTCAGAGCCCGAACAGCGGGCGCAGGCGAATGCCAATCAGGCTGCCAGCCAGGGCCATCAGCATCCAGACCCAGCCGTGCAGGCTGCCGGACGCCGTGCCATCGAAGAAGCCGCCGAGGTTGCAGGCGGCGTACATGGCCCCCATCCCCATCAGCAGGCCGCCAATGATGGATGCCAGACTGTTGCCGAGCCGCATCGGGGCGAAGTTGCCGCCACCGCTCAGGCAGCGCGCCAGCATGGCCCCCAGAATGCCGAGCCAGAACATGCCGACCATGGGGTTGATAAAGAGCGGCTGGGCCAGTTTCGGGTTCCCCTCGAACAGGCCGAACAGGGAGGCACCGCGCAGCGCCATGTCATAGACGGCGCCGGTGATGGTCCAGGCCGAGCCGTGCAGGGCGACCACGGCAGAGTTGAGCAGGGCGATGATGATGCCGCCGGTCAGCACGGTGAAGCGGCCATCGCGCCAGAACAGGTTGCCACCGCTGAAGAGGGGCTTGAGCTCGCCGGTGCGCTTGAGCTCGCTATTGCGAAACAGCATGAACAGCACGGCAACCAGCGCCAGGTTGAGCAGCATGCCGCTCCAGATGTTGCCGGTCAGATCCTTGGCCAGCACCACCTGGCTGGAGAAGGTGGCGGTCAGCTCGGGGCGGAACTGGTTGCTGATGAGGGTGCCGATGCCGTAGCAGATCAGCACCAGCCAGAAGCGGGGTTGCCCCTCGCCACAGCAGTAGAGTGTGCCGGTGGCGCAAACGCCTGCCAGCTGCATGCCGATGCCGAACAGAAAGGCGCCGACAATAAAGGGAATGCCGATAGCCATCACGTTGCCCACCATGGCATCGCCAAACAGGGCGTGGCTAAAGGAGAGGAAGCAGGTGAACAGCAGAATTTCGATGGCGATGGTGAGCAGGTGAACCCGCACATAGTAGCTGTTGCGCTTGGTCAGCATTTCGCGCCAACCGAACACGATGCCGAAGCGGCTGAAGGAGAGGGTGAAGCCGAAGCCGAATCCGATCAGGGCCATCAGAGCCCATTTCATACCAAAGGTGTTGCCAAGCCAGAGTAACGCTCCCCCCGCGAGTGCCACGATGGGGAGCGACCATTTTCGAGTCATGTCAGTTGATCCTTGCAGTTGGTTTTTTAGAGGGGCGGATCCTATTCCCTCATGGAGTCCAATGCTACCCATTTTGCCAACGCAGAGGAAAATGGCGGCGCTGACGCCTGTCAGCGCCCCAGATCAGTGGCGGGGGCGAGATGGAAGTGGCGAGTCTGCCTGGTCAGGATGCGGGCGTGCTGGGCGACCATGGTCGCCTCTTCGGCGGCGTGACTGGCGCTCTGGTTGACCTCGGCCGCCAGCCGCGACATCTCGCCAACCTGATGGTGGATCCCCTGCACCAGCCGGGTTTCATCGCTCATCAGCTGATCGACCTGAGCGATGCGCTGGTTGATCTCCTCGCAGCTCTGCGCGATCCGGGCGACGCTCTGGCGTGCTGTCATCGCGTGGGCGACCGCCTGTTCGACCCGGGTCAGCTCGGTATCCATCTCGCTGGTGGCGCGCAGGCTGACATCCTGGATCTTGCCAATGATGGTGTTGATCTCGGTGGTGGCACTGCCGGTGCGGGTCGCCAGCAAGCGCACTTCATCGGCTACCACGGCAAAACCGCGCCCCTGTTCGCCCGCTCGGGCGGCTTCGATGGCGGCATTGAGCGCCAGTAGATTGGTCTGTTCCGCAATGCCATGGATAGCGCCCGCCAGCCCGGCAATCTGCTGCGAGAGGCCAGCCAGATCCGAAATGGTATGGGAGACCTGCTTCACGCCCGTGACTTGCTCCCCGATCACCTGTTCCACGGTGTGGATGGCGAGTGTCGCCTCTTGTGCCCGCTCTGCTGACTGCAGGGTTTGCTCCCCCACCTGATGCAGCTGGCTACCCGCCTGCTCGATGGAGTGGGTGAGCTGTTCGATGGCCTGTTCGATATGGTGGGCCGCCCCGACCTGTGCCTGACTGTCATCGGTGTGCCGTTGAGCCATGGCGGTCAGGCTGGTGGCGCGATCATCCAGCGTACTGGCGCTGCGCTGCAGGGACTCCACCAGGGTAGCCAGCTGGTCACGCATAGCCCCGATCTGACGGATCAGCTCGCCGATGGCGTCTAGGCCCGGCTCCGGCATGGGGCGATTCAACTCTCCTTGGGCGATGGCTGCGGTGGCCTTACCGGCGGCCAGCAGTCGTTGTTGGGTGGGGCGTCCCAGCCAGAAGATGAGCCCGGCCCCTAGCAGTGCGGCGCACAACAACAGGCCGTAACAGAGTCGAGTGGTGTTGGCGAGATGGGCCATCTGTTCGGCGGCATATTGGTTGCCGCTGATGACGGTGGCGTCCACCCCGAGCCGGTGGGCGTTATAGAGGGTGTGCAGACGCGCGGCAATCGCTCCCGCCTGTGTCAAATCGCCCGCCTTGATCGCGGGGACAAACTTGGCGTTGAGCAGTTGCCAGAACAGCGCTCCCTGTACTTTTTGCTCCCCCAGTAGCCGCTCCCTGAGGGGCTCGTTCAGATTGCTCTCTTGCCAGAAGCGGTTGCGGCTCTCGAACTCTTGCTGCAGCCGAGCGAGGGTTTGCATCAGGGCCTCCCGCTCCTCCGGTTTGGCATGGAGCAGGGTGTAGACCTGCAACTGGGATTCGATGAGGTAGAGGGGCGGCGGCAGAATATCGGCCACCACGTCCTTCCCCTGTCCCATCTGGTCGGCTGCGCTCCGGACCGAGTAAAGTCCGAAAAAGCTGATGGAGATCAGTGTGATAATAACTATGACCCCCAGAATTTGGCTAAAAAGCAGGGATCTGTCGTGAATGTGCTTGAGCATGCTGCCTCCATTCGGCTCCGTTCATGGATAGCATAGCTCTCTGGCGGGATGATGCGACTCGGTTGTGACCAGTTGATGGTGAGTCGGCTCTGGGGCATGGGTGGTCGCTGTCAGGAAGGGGCGGGTGGCGCAAAAAAGAACCCCGGCTGATGAGCCGGGGTCGAGGGGGGCGGGGAGGTGTCAGGTCCGGCTTGGCGCGGCTCTGCCGCTGCGCAACCCATCCAGACTGAACAGCACCAGTGCGCTCCAGATGCAGGCGAAGGTGAGCAGCTTGTCCATCGCCAGCTCTTCCCCATAGAGGGTGACGGCGAGGATGAACATCATGCTGGGGCCAATGTACTGGAAGAAGCCCAGGGTGGAGAGCTTGAGCCGGGTCGCGGCGGCGGTGAAGCAGAGCAGGGGGGCCGTGGTGACGGCGCCAGCGGCGATCAGCAGCAGGTTGAGGTGCCAGTCGTTCTGGGTGAGATGGCTGGTCGGACTGTCGGCAAAGCCCCACAGATAGATGGCCGCTGGCGGCAGCATGATCATGGTTTCGATCAGCAGACCGGTGAGGGCATCGAGGGCCAGTTTTTTGCGCACCAGACCATAGATGGCGAAACTCGACGCCAGCACCAGCGCAATCCAGGGCAAGGAGCCAAAGGCGATGAGCTGGATCGCCACCCCGGCAAAGGCCAGCGCCACTGCCCACCACTGCAGGCGGCGCAGCTTCTCGCTCAGAAACACCATCCCCAGCAGCACGTTGAACAGCGGGTTGATGTAGTAGCCGAGGCTGGCATCCAGCATGTGGCCGTTGTTGATGGCCCAGATGAACAGCAGCCAGTTGCCGCCGACGGTGACCGAGGTAAACGCCAGGGTGAGCAGCACTTTTGGCTGGCGCAGCACGGCCTGTACCTTGTGCCACTGACGGCCTGCCAGCGTCAGCACCATCAGCAGCACGCAGGACCAGATCATCCGGTGGGTCAGGATCTCGGCGGCCGGGACGGCAGAGATGGTCTTGAAATAGATGGGGGCTATGCCCCAAAGGGTGTAGGCGCACAGGGCGTAGATGACGCCCTGACGCTGGATCTGTTGCGGCATGCGGATGACCTTTACTGAAGCGTTGGATGCGGGAAAACATCGCAAAAAATCAGTGTAGCGATCCTTTTACGGGGAAAGAAGCGAATAAACGAAGTTTGAGGGGAAGGAAGCGAGTGGCTGGCCGGTCAGCCTTTACCGCGGCGGATCTTGTCGACATCCATCAACAGCCACAACATCAGGGCGATGGCGGAGATCCAGGGGCCCCAGGTCACGTAGGCCTCGCCGTGCCCCAGCACGAAGAACAGCAGGGGCAAACCGATCACCAGAAAAAGTACGCTTCCCAGAAAAAATAGCATTTTTGTCTTTATATTTAACATGTTGGCTTTTTTGTCATTATAAGGATTGGGGCCGGTGATGGAAGGCCAAAAATGCAAAAGGGGGATTTCTCCCCCTTTTTGATCCGGTAGTGCTGCTTTATGGCGTTACGCCAGCTGGATCCAAGTGCTTTTCAGCTCGGTGTACTTCTCCAGCGCGTGCAGTGACTTGTCGCGGCCATTGCCGGACTGCTTGAATCCGCCAAACGGCATGGTCATGTCGCCACCATCCCAGTTGTTGACGAACACGGTACCGGCGCACAGGGCGCGGGAACCCTTCACCGCCTTGTTGAGATCCGCCGTCCAGATTGCCGCCGCCAGCCCGTAGTCGCTGTCGTTGCCAAGGGCAATGGCCTCTTCCAGGGTATCGAAACCGGTCACCGCCAGCACAGGGCCGAAGATCTCTTCGCGGAAGATGCGCATCTCGGGGGTCACGTCGTCGAAGATGGTGGGCTCGATATAGAAGCCGCCACTCTCCATATTGGTGCGGTTGCCCCCTAGCAGCAGCTTGGCTCCCTCCTGCTTGCCAATCTCGATATAGCGCAGCACCTGCTCCATCTGGATGTGATCCACCATGGCGCCGATGCGGGTGGCTGGGTCGAGCGGGTTGGCCGAGATCCACTCGCGGGCGTGGGCCAGCAGCCGCTCCATAAACTGCGGTTTGATGCTGTTTTGCACCAGCAGGCGAGAGGCGGCGGTGCACACCTCGCCCTGGTTGTAGAAGATGGCGCCAGCGGCGCTCTTGGCGGCGGCGTCCAGATCCGGCGCATCCGCCAGTATGATGTTGGGGCTCTTGCCACCGCACTCCATAAAGGCGCGCTTGAGGTTGGACTTGCCGGAGCATTGCACCAGATGCTTGCCGATCTTGGTTGAGCCGGTGAAGGTGATGCAGTCCACATCCATGTGCATGGCCAGCGCCTCGCCCACGGTATGGCCAAAGCCCGGTAGCACGTTAAAGACGCCGTCCGGAACGCCCGCCTCTTTGGCCAGACCCGCGATGCGCAGAGCGGTCAGGGGGGATTTTTCGGAAGGCTTGAGAATGACCGAATTGCCGGTAGCGAGTGCCGGGCCCAGCTTCCAACAGGCCATCACCAGCGGGAAGTTCCACGGTACGATGGCAGCAACCACCCCGAGCGCTTCGCGGGTCACCAGCGCCAGTGCTGAATCCTCCACCGGGGCGACCTGATCGTAAATCTTGTCGATTGCTTCGGCGTTCCAGGCGATGCAGTTGGCGGCGGCGGGGGCGTCATAGCCCATGGCATCGCCGATGGGTTTGCCCATATCCAGCGACTCCAGCAGCGCCAGCTCCAACTTGTTGAGGCGCATCAGCTCGGCGAAACGCTGCATGATCTGCTTGCGCTGTTTCGGGGCCAGCCCGCACCAGCGTTTGTCCTCGAAAGCGGCACGGGCGGCCTGCACCGCCAGTTCAGCATCGGCGGCATCGCAGGCCGCCACCTTGGTCAGCAGCTTGCCGTTGGCCGGGTTGATGCAGTCGAAGGTGGCGCCGTTGACGGCGTCGCGGTAGCTGCCGTTGATAAAGGCTTGCGAGGGCAGGGTCAGATGGGCGGCCTTGTGTTGCCACTGGGCCAGGGTCAGGTCACTCATGTTCACTCCTTGAACCGGCAAAAGTCAGTTTCCGCGTATCAATATGCTAAACATCCTGCCGCTTGTAAATCCATCTTGTAACAATTCATTAAACATTGGCCCCCTGCCGACGCGCGTCTGAATGTCAGAAACTGGCGGGGGTGTTGGCCGAAATCAGCACGCACTCCTGCTCGCCGCTATTGCGAAAACGGTGGGGGGTGCGGCTGTCGAAGTAGTAACCATCCCCTTCGCCCAGCAGGTAGATCTGCTCGCCCACGGTCACTTCAACTTCGCCCTTGATGACGATGCCGCACTCTTCACCCTCGTGGCTCAGCATGTCGTCGCCGGTGTCGGCGCCCGGTGGCAGCACCTCCTGCAACATGCCGATGGCGCGGTTGGCACGGCTGTGCCCGACCAGCCGATAGCTGATGGGGTGAGTGCCGAGATCCGGCATATCGGCGGCACGGAAGATCACTTCGGTGCCCATTTCGGTCTCTTCGGTGAAGAAGCTGGCCAGCGACATGGGGATGCCTTCCAGCACCTTGCGCAGGGAGGCGACAGAGGGGCTCACCTGATTTTTCTCGATCTGGGAGATAAATCCGTTGGTCACACCGGAGCGCTTGGCCAGCTCGCGCTGGGAGAGGGCTGCCTTGGTGCGAACCGCCTTGAGGCGGTGACCGATATCCATCTATAGACACTCCTTGACTGTTTACTATTATTAAAATTGTGTTAAATATCTTATACCACCCTGTTGATGCATCTAGCTAGGGGTGGCACCAGACAGGGCAATATCGAGCCCTTTTTTATGGATTCAGGTGTTTAATTTAATAGGCATCAGCCGACAGTTGCTAAACACCTTAAGGATGAGGTGACCATGAAACCGATCAGCGACATCAATACGCCCTCCGACATGTCCGCCTTCTGGATGCCGTTCACCGCCAACCAGCAGTTCAAGGCGGCGCCGCGCATCCTGAAGTCGGCAGAGGGGATGTATTATCACTCAGAGGATGGCCGCAAGATACTGGATGGCACAGCCGGACTCTGGTGTTGCAACGCGGGCCATGGTCGGCGCGAGATTGCCGAGGCGGTCTCCCAGCAGATTTCCCACCTCGATTTTGCCCCCACTTTCCAGATGGGCCACCCCCTGCCGTTCGAGCTGGCCAACCGGCTGGTGGAGATCGCTCCCAAGGGGTTTGGCCACGTCTTCTATACCAACTCCGGTTCCGAGTCGGTCGATACCGCGCTGAAAATCGCGCTGGCCTGGCAGCGGGCTCGCGGTCAGGGCACCCGCACCCGGCTGATTGGTCGCGAGCGTGGCTATCACGGGGTCGGCTTTGGCGGTATCTCGGTGGGGGGGATTCCCGGCAACCGCAAGTGGTTCGGCTCCCTGCTGACCGGGGTGGATCATCTGCCCCATACCCTCAACATCGCCAAGAACGCCTTCACCAAAGGGCTGCCCGAGGAGGATGTGGCGCTGGCCGACGAGCTGGAGAAGATCGTCTTCCTGCACGATGCCAGCAATATCGCGGCGGTGATCGTCGAGCCCATCGCTGGCAGTACCGGCGTGCTGATGCCCCCCAAAGGCTACCTCAAGCGGCTGCGGGAGATTTGCACCAAGCACGGCATCCTGCTGATTTTTGACGAGGTGATCACCGGTTTCGGTCGCCTCGGCTCCCCCTTCGCCGCACAGGAGTTCGATGTCATCCCCGACATGATCACTTGCGCCAAGGGGCTGACCAACGGCGCCATCCCCATGGGGGCGGTGCTGGTGCAGAAGCACATTTATGACGACATGATGGCGGCAGGCAAGGGGGCTATCGAGCTGTTCCACGGCTACACCTATTCCGGTCATCCGGTGGCTGCGGCTGCAGGGCTCGCAACCCTCGAGATCTATCGCAACGAGAACCTGCTCAGCCGCGCCGCAGATCTGGCTGGCTACTGGGAGGAGGCGGCCCATTCGCTGAAGGGCTGCAAGCATGTGAAGGATGTACGCAACTACGGGCTGGTGGCGGGTATCGAGCTGGAATCGATGCCGGATGCACCGGGCAAGCGCGCCTACGAGGTGTTTGTTCGCTGCTTCGAGAAGGGGGCGCTGATCCGGGTGACCGGCGACATCATCGCCCTGTCTCCACCGCTCATCATCGAGCGCAGCCAGATCGACGATCTCTTCACCCTGCTGCAGGATGTATTGCAGGCACAACCCTAACCCATTTGATGGCCCCGCACTGGCGGGGCCTTGCGCTGCCTCGTTTTGACGAGCGCTGCGCCACCACGAATCAGTCATCACGGAGGATACATGACATACAGGGTCAGCAACTTCATCAATGGCCAGCTGCAGGAGAGTCGTAGCGAGCGCCAGGGGGCCATCTTCAATCCCGCCTGCGGCAAGCAGCAGGGGAGCGTCGGGCTTTCCAGCGCCGCCGAGTGTCAGGAGGCGATCGCCATCGCCGAGCGCGCCTTCGCCGAGTGGTCGCAAACCCCGCCGCTGGTGCGGGCCAGGGTCTTTTTCCGCTTCAAGGAGTTGATGGAGCAGCACAGGGACGAGCTGGCCCAGCTCATCAGCCGCGAGCATGGCAAGGTCTTCTCCGATGCGCAGGGTGAGTTGACCCGCGGGCTGGAGGTGGTGGAGTTTGCCTGCGGCATTCCCCATCTGCTCAAGGGGGAGCACTCCCTCAACGTCGGCCGCGGGGTGGACAGCTACTCCATGATGCAGCCGGTCGGGGTTTGCGCCGGTATCACGCCGTTCAACTTCCCGGCCATGGTGCCGCTCTGGATGTTCCCGGTCGCCATTGCCTGCGGCAACACCTTTATCCTCAAACCCTCCGAGAAGGATCCCTCCCTCTCGCTGCGGATGGCCGAGCTGCTCAAGGAGGCCGGTCTGCCGGATGGCGTGCTCAACGTGGTGAACGGTGACAAGGAGGTGGTGGATGTGCTGCTGACCGATCCGCGGGTCGGCGCTGTATCGTTTGTCGGTTCGACCCCCATCGCCCAGTACATCTATGCTACCGCTTCGGCCCACGGCAAGCGGGTGCAGGCGCTGGGCGGCGCCAAGAATCACATGGTGGTGATGCCGGATGCGGATCTCGATCAGGCGGTCTCCGCCCTGATGGGTGCCGCTTATGGTGCCGCTGGCGAGCGCTGTATGGCCATTTCGGTGGCGGTGGTGGTAGGTGACGAGACCGCCGATGCGCTGGTGGCCAGGCTGACGCCGCTGGTGGAAAAACTGCGAGTCGGCCCGGGGCTGGGCCAGAGCCCGGAGAACGAGATGGGGCCGCTGATCAGCCGGGAGCATCTGGCCAAGGTGCGCGGTTACGTGGATCAGGGGGTGGCCGAAGGGGCCGCGCTGCGGGTCGATGGCCGCACGCTGAACCACGAGGAGGGGTACTTTATCGGTGGCTGCCTGTTTGACGAGGTGACCGCCGAGATGCGCATCTACCGTGAGGAGATTTTCGGCCCTGTGCTCTCCATCGTGCGGGTGCCGGACTACGAGACGGCGCTGCGGCTCATCAACGAACACGAGTACGGCAACGGCACCGCCATCTTTACCTGTGACGGCGACACCGCACGGGACTTCACGGCGCGGGTGCAGGTCGGTATGGTAGGGGTGAACGTCCCCATTCCGGTGCCGATGGCGTTTCACAGCTTTGGCGGCTGGAAGCGCTCCATCTTCGGGCCACTCAATATGCACGGGCCGGACGGGGTTCGCTTCTATACCCGGATGAAGACGGTGACGGCGCGCTGGCCCCAGAGCCTGCGCAGTGGTGCCGAGTTCTCCATGCCGACCATGAAGTGACGCGCTGGCGCGTGTTCATGGCCTAACCTCTTGCCCCCGCCGGTCGTTGATTGGCGGGGGCGAACTCTGTAAAGGAACAACAGATGCGATTGGGAATTCTCGATTGTGACCGGCTCGATCCCGATCTGGCGGATCGTTTTGGCCCCGTTTACTCCGAGATGTTTATCAGGGGCTTTGCGGCCCTGGCCCCCGAACTGGAATTTCGGGTCTGGTCGGCTCTTGATGGGGAATTGCCGGATGATCTGCACGAGTGCGATGCCTGGCTTATCACCGGTTCGCGTCACGACGCTTACAGCGATATCCCCTGGATTCAGGCGTTGCGAGCCTGGATCCGCCAGGCGCACGATGCCGACGTCAAGCTGGCCGGCATCTGCTTCGGTCATCAGGTGATCGCCCAGGCGCTGGGCGGCGAGGTGGTGAAGTCCACCAAGGGGTGGGGGCTGGGGGTGGCGGTTCATCCCATGCTGGCGGATGCGCCCTGGATGGCGCCGGCGCGAGATCAGATCCGTATTCTGGCGAGCCATCAGGATCAGGTGGCCCTGCTGCCGCCGGGGGCGACCCGGCTGGCGGGCAATGATTTTTGTCCCAACTTCATGTTTTTGCAGGGGGATCACATTGTCGCCATTCAGGGGCATCCGGAGTTCTCGGTGGAGTACAACCGGGCGCTGATCGAGCGGCGCCGTGGCCTGTTGCCCGACGAGCGCTACCAGAGCAGCCTCTCCTCGCTGGAGGGGGAGGTGGATTCGGCGACCATGATGCAGTGGCTGCTGCAGTTTCTGGGGATCCTGCCGCTGCGGGCTGGCGCGGCCTGAGCCCGGTTTGTCAGCCACCCCTTCGGATGCTAGATTTTGTAGCAAAATGAAGGATCAAGCGCTGAGATGTCGGGATCGGATGGTACACTGGCCGCCCATGTGGCGGCCTGTTTGTCTGGCTTGATTGCCGTCCCGGCCTGAGCCAAACCAGTGTGAGAGTGTGACGCCTTGAAACTACAGCAATTGAAGTATTTGATCGCGATCCGGGACCACAACCTCAATGTGTCCGTTGCTTCCGATGCGCTTTTCACCAGTCAGCCGGGGGTCAGCAAACAGATCGGCCTGCTGGAGAGCGAGCTGGGGGTGCGGATCTTCGAGCGCCGTGGCAAGCACCTGCACCGCATCACGCCGGTGGGGGAAGAGATCATCAAGTGTGCCGAGGCGATGCTCAATATCGAGAGCAAGATCAAGGCGATCTCCCGCGAGTATCTGGATCCGACCGTGGGCACCCTCAATATTCACACCACCCACACCATCGCCCGCTATCTGCTGCCCAAGTCGGTCACCTACTTCACCAAGAAGTATCCCAAGATCTCGTTCCACCTCCATCCGGTGATGTCGGCGAGCAAGGAGCAGATCAGCAAGGGTTACTCCGATTTCTCCATCGTTGCCCACGAGATTGGCTTTGACAAGGAGCTGATCGCGCTGCCTGCCTACCTCTGGACCCTCTCGCTGGTGGTGCCGCAGGATCACCCGCTGGCCAAGGTGAAGAAGCCGACCCTGGAGCAGCTCTGCCACTACCCGATCCTCAGCTACGAGAGTGGTGCCACCGGTCGTCAGGTGCAGGACGAGGTGTTTCAAGCGGCTGGTCTCACTCCGAGCTACTACATGACGGTGATGGATGCCGGGGTGATCAAGCGCTACGTGGAGCTGGGCTTTGGCATCGGCATCATCTCCTCGCTGGTCGCCAACGATACCGATGCATCCGGGCTGGTCTCCATCAATCTGGAGCACCTGTTCAAGCCCTGTCCGGCGCAGATCTGTTTCAGCAAGAGCATCCTGCTGCAGAACTACATGTATGACTTCATCAGCTCCTTCTCGCCCCACCTCACCAAAGAGGTGATCCAGAGCGTGATGCAGCAGCCGAGTCAGGCGCGTATCGACGAGCTGCTGGCCGGGGTGGAGTTGCCCATCTATTGATCCCGATCGGATTCCCGATCGCTGCCGGTTGTCTCTTCTGTCAGGCTGGGCTCTACTCGGGGTTCAGCCTGTCTCTTTTGGGCTATCTCCATCGTTCGAGGTCTATATGTCCCGCATTCTGCTGCTTGCCAATCTCAACTGTGATCATGTGCTCTCCCTCTCCGAACCGCTGGTTGCGGGGGCCCGGCTGCAATACGTGGATCAGGGACGCAGGCTCGGCGGCGGCGCGGCCAACACCGGCATCGGGCTGGTGTGGGCGGGCCACGAGGTGACTATCGCTTCCCGCATCGGGCTGGATGAGACCGGCGACTGGCTGCTGGAGCAAGCGGCCGGTTACGGGCTGGATTGCAGCCATGTGGAGCGCTTTGGCGGCGAGACCGGCGAGCTGCTGATCCTGGTGGACTCCACCGGCGAGCGCACCATACTGCGTCGCCCGCGGCGTCCCGATCTGCCCGGCGATCTGCCGCTGGAGGGGGTGGATTGCCTCTATGTGAACTATCCCGGCACCGCCATCATCAGCTACATGCGCCAGATGCTCGGCAAGAGCTTCGTGGTGGCCCAGTATCCCAAGGGCGGCCAAGCGCGCCGCCCCTGCCACGTGCTGGTGGCCTCCCGTTCCGATCTCGGCGAGGTGAGCGACCCCTGGCAACATGCCCGCCAGCTGGCGGGGGAGCAGCTCGAATGGCTGGTACTGACTGAAGGCAAGGCAGGGGCCGTCGCCATCCACGGTGAGGAGCAGATCCGGGTCGCCGCCCGCCCGGTCTCGGTGGTCGATACCACGGGGGCGGGAGATGCCTTCGCCGGTGGATTGATCCACGGTCTGGCACGGGGCATGGCGATCAAGGATGCGTTGCAGTGTGCAGTGGACTGGGGCGCGTTTGCCGTCGCCTCCGAGAGCTCCATCCCCTCGGTTGCGCTGAAAAACTGGCTGAAACAGCCTCACTGAACCACCTCTCTGCCGGTCGATTCAGGGGCGGTTCGCGGGCCATATGGCTGCTGCTCGAAGGGCTTTGGTGAGGGGGGTGATTCGGGAGATTTACCCGCCATAAAGCGGGTAAACGCCGGGCTAACCCGGCAAGTTTGCGATCAATCAAAGAAAGTGTCGATTTATGTGCATCTTCATCGACACCCGGTTGTGCTGCTCTTAACCTGTCACTCCGCAACTCAGATTAAGAGACAGGCCCCCCTCTGGCGAACCAATGGGAAAACAGAGGCAAACCGGTTGTCTCCTGCCTCTTAGCTCAATGTTGTCGTCCTGATTCCTGGCTTGTAGT
Source organism: Aeromonas allosaccharophila (assembly GCF_016026615.1). Lineage (NCBI taxonomy): Bacteria > Pseudomonadati > Pseudomonadota > Gammaproteobacteria > Aeromonadales > Aeromonadaceae > Aeromonas > Aeromonas allosaccharophila. The sequence goes on from NZ_CP065745.1 coordinate 3,701,659, forward strand.
AAGAGGCAAGTGCGACCATGCAACTGACACGATTTACCGACTACGCCCTGCGTACCCTGACCTTCCTGGCGGTTCAGCCGGGGGATCGTCTGTCGACCATTACCGAAGTGGCCGATACCTTCGGCATCTCTCGCAACCACGTGGTCAAAATTGTGCACCAGCTTGGTATCAAGGGGTACATCGAGACGGTACGCGGCAAGCACGGTGGCATCCGCCTCGGTCGCTCGGCGGTCTCCATCAATTTGCGGGATGTGGTGATGGACATGGAGCATGTGCTCTGTCCGGTCGATTGCAAGCGGGAGAACTGCCGTCTCTCCGGCGGCTGCCGTATTCAGGGCATTCTGCGTCGCGCCATGAACGCCTTTCTCGAAGTGCTGGGCGAGTACACCCTGGCCGATGCGGTGCGCGATCCCAACCGTCTCTGCCACCTGCTGGGTATCGAGCAAGAGACGATTGTGACCATGGCCTGACGGGGCGCGGGATAACGAACAAGATGTGAAAGGGGCCTGATGGCCCCTTTTGCTTTTGTACGCAGATGGTTTTTAACGACTGCCTGGCTGGCGGATCAGGGTGATGGCGCCGTGCAGGCAGGCGAGGCCGCAGGCACCGCAGCCATTGCAGGCATCCATATTGACGTTGATGCCGTCGGCGGTGGCCTTGATCGCCTGTTGGGGGCAGGCATCTTCACAGAGCAGGCAGTAGAAGCCCTGCCGTGCCTGACAGCTCTCTTCAATCTGGACCCGGGTCTGCACCTGTCGACCCAGTTGCAGATCGAGGGCGCCGGTGGGACAGGCTCTGGCGCAGCTGCCGCAGTAGCTGCACTGGCCGCAGGCAAGATCGAGCACCGGCGTACCGGCGATGGGGCTCCCCTCGTACTCCTCCTGGGTGGCCGGTTTGAGCAGACCGCGCGGGCAGGCCTTGAAGCACTCGCCACAGCGGGTGCAGAGGGAGAGGTACTGGGACTCCTCGATGGCCCACGGCGGGCGCGCTTCATGGCAAACCACGGCGGGCTTGCGGGAAGCTTGCCAACCTTGTGTCAGCCAACGGAGGAAATAGTGAGTCATGCTCGCCCCTGATACCTATTAGGGGTTAATTTTATCGAAGTTTCGGCAAGCAGGCCAGAGAATAGCGGCCGTCAGGATCGCAAGCGCAGTTGCCCTTGTGTAAGCTAGGCGGGTCTTTTTACGTGGTTGAATGAAAACATATGTGGCTATTTCTCTGGCGTGCGTCCCTGCTCTATGTCTTTCCCCTGCTGATGTGGGCCTACTGCCGCATCAAGGATATCGAGTTCGCCGAGCTCGATACCGGCGTCAACACTCACAAGTGGGTGGTGCTGGCCGTCTACCTCATCTACGTGGTGATCTGGATTTTGGTTAACCGCTATCTCGAACTGTTCCTGCGTCAGCGGAGCCGCAAATGATCGACCCCGGGCTCTGGGGAATCTTGTTGCCCGCCGCCGTGCTGGCCCTCGGACTGGGCTGGCTGATCGGGCAGCGAGCCGCCACGGCGCAGGCTCAGGAGCTGATGCTGGCGCAGGAGCGTTATCAGGCGCTGCAGGATCGCTTCGACGAGTTGCAGGATGAGCGGATGCAAGGCCAGCAGAAGCTGGATCAGCAGCAGACCCTGCTCATCAAGCTCACCGCCCGCCTCAAGGATGCGGAAGCGACCTTGCGCAGCGAGCGGCTGGCCGCCGCCGAGAAGCTGCAACTGCAACAGGAGGCGGAGCAGCGCCTTAGCCAGCAGTTCGAGAACCTTGCCAACCGGATCTTCGAGCAAAACTCCGGTAACTTCCGCGAGTTGAACCAGAACAGCCTCGATCTGTTGCTCACACCGCTCAAAGAGCAGCTCGAGGGCTTTCGCCGTCAGGTGGGTGAGACCCACGCCCAGGAGACAGCCCAGCGCCACAGCCTCAAGTTCGAGCTGGAGCGCCTCGCCGAGCTCAACGCCCGCATGACCGAAGAGGCGGCCGCCCTGACCCGCGCCCTCAAGGGCGACAGCAAGCAGCAGGGCAACTGGGGAGAAGTGGTGCTGGCACGGATCCTCAGTGAGTGCGGTCTGCGCGAAGGTCACGAGTACCACACCCAGGTCAATATCGAGGTGGAGAAGGGCAAGCGCTACCAGCCCGACGTGATCGTCCACCTGCCACAAGAGAAAGACATCATCATCGACGCCAAGGTGTCACTGACCGCCTACGAGCGCTGGTACAACGCCGATGACGAGCTGGAGAAGGCGGTGGCGCTGAAAGAGCACGTCGCCTCGGTGCGCAACCATATCCGCGAGCTGGGCCGCAAGGATTACCAGCAGCTGCCCGGGGTGCGCACCCTCGATTATGTGCTGATGTTCGTGGCGGTGGAGCCCGCCTTCCTCACCGCGATGGAAGCCGATCCCTCGCTGGTGCGTTACGGTCTCGACAACAACATTCTGCTGGTGAGCCCCACCAACCTGATGGTGGCGCTGCGCACCATCGAGAACCTGTGGCGCTACGAGCGGCAGAACCAGAATGCCCGCCAGATTGCCGAGCGGGCCGGTCGCCTCTACGAGAAGCTGCGGCTGTTTGTCGAGGAGATGCAGCAGATGGGGGGCAGCTTGCACAAGGCGCAGGAGAGTTACGACAAGGCGATGGGGCGACTGGTCAACGGCCGTGGCAACCTGATTGCGCAGGTCGAGCGTTTCCGTGAGCTGGGGGTGGAGGTGACCAAGAGCCTGCCCGAGCCGCTGGTGGAGCGCGCGCTGGAGCGCGACAAGGAGCAGGAGTAGTTTTCCCCTGCACCGCCATCAGCAAAAGGCCCAAACACGGTTTGGGCCTTTTGCTATCTACCGTCTGCCTAGCGCCTACCCATCTTCAGAACTCCGTAAATAACAACGGCCCACCGAAGTGGGGCGTTTTTATTTGTACTGCTGGTGTTAATCAGCGGCTGGCAGCGCGGGCGCTCAGCTCTGCTTTCTCGCTATCGCTCAGGAAGGCCAGGGTCAGGCCGTTCTGCTGGGCGGTGCGGATTTCGCTCGCCGTCATGCCAGCGGCCGGAGCGGCCACCTCATATTCGTGGGGCAGGTCGATGCCCTCTACTGCCGGGTCGTCGGTGTTGAGGCAGGCCAGTACACCGGCAGCCAGGAACTGGCGGATCGGGTGCTCGGTCAGGCTCGCTACCGTAGTGGTCTGGATGTTGGAGGTGAGGCAGGATTCGATGCCGATGCGGTGTTCGGCCAGATAGGCCATCAGGGCCGGATCCTGAATCGCTTTGACGCCGTGGCCGATACGCTCGGCGCCCAGCTCGCGAATGGCCTGCCACATGCTCTCGGGGCCAGCGGCTTCACCGGCGTGCACCGTGACGCGCAGGCCCGCATCGCGCACCTTGCGGAAGTGGTCGGTAAAGAGGGTGCCCGGGAAGCCCAGCTCGTCACCGGCCAGATCGATGGCGACCAGCTTGTCGCGGTGGGCCAGACAGGCGGCCAGCTCCTGATTGCACTGCTCGGTGCCGAAGGTGCGGCTCATGATGCCGATCAGGTTGGTCTTGATGCCGAAGTCGCGGCTGCCAGCGGCCACGCCGTCGATAATGGCTTCCACCACGCCCTGCGGGTGCAGTTTGTGGGCCATCGCCATGTAGGCTGGGCTGAAACGCAGCTCGGCATAGTCGATACCGGCGCGCAGCAGATCTTCCACGTTTTCGTAGGCGACCCGGCGGCAGGCGTCATAGTCGGCCAGCACGGCCACGCCCCAATCCAGCTTCTTGAGGAAGGCGACCAGACTCGGCTCGTTCTCGACGATCTGTACGTGGGGGCGCAGCGCTTCCAGCTCGAAGGCGGGCAGCGCGATATTGTGTTGGCGACCCAGCTCGAGGATGGTTTGCGGGCGGATGTTGCCGTCCAGATGGCGGTGCAGGTCGGTCAGGGGGAGAGATCTGTCAATCATGGTTGGCGCCCTAGTCGAGTCAGGTTTGAAAGCCTGCCATTCTAGGCGGGGCTTTCAAAAAAGATACCCCGTTTACGGTTAAACGGGGTGCTTGCGGGCAGTGATTTGTCAGGGCGTGATGGGAATCGTTTTTCCCGGGGACTCAGGAGAGATCGAGTTCCTTCAGCTTGCGGGTCAGGGTGTTGCGACCCCAGCCAAGCAGGCGCGCCGCTTCCTGTTTGTGGCCGTGGGTGTGTTCCAGCGCCGTCTCCAGCATGATCCGTTCGAACTGGGGCATGGCATCGGCCAGGATATCGATCTCGCCCAGCGCCAACTTGCTGGCCACCCACTCCTGCAACTGCTGCTGCCAGCAGCCGGGCATCGCCGGTTGACCGGGTTCGGCACTGTTGGTGATGGGGGTGAGCAGCTCGGCAGGCAGATCGCCGACCAGCACCTCCTGCCCCGAAGCCATCACGGTGAGCCAGCGGCAGACGTTCTCCAGCTGGCGCACGTTGCCCGGCCAGGGCAAACGGCTGATATAGGCCTGGGTATCCGGGTGCAGGCTCTTGGCCTCGACGTTCAGCTCCTTGGCGGCGCGCAGCAGGAAGTGGCGGGCCAGCTGGGGGATATCCTCGCGGCGCTCCTTGAGGGCGGGGATGTGGATGCGGATGACGTTGAGGCGGTGGAACAGATCTTCGCGAAACTCGCCATCGGCCACTCTTTTCTCCAGATTCTGGTGGGTGGCGGCGATGATCCGCACATCCACCTGCACCGGCTGGTGGCCGCCGACCCGGTAGAATTGGCCATCGGCCAGCACCCGCAACAGCCGGGTCTGCACATCCAGCGGCATGTCGCCGATCTCGTCGAGAAACAGGGTACCGCCGTCGGCCTGCTCGAAGCGGCCGTGGCGGATGTTGTTGGCGCCGGTGAAGGCCCCCTTCTCGTGACCGAACAGCTCGGATTCGATGAGATCTTTCGGAATAGCCGCCATGTTGAGGGCGATGAAGTTCTTGTGGGCGCGCGGGCTGTGCTTGTGCAGCGCATGGGCGACCAGCTCCTTGCCGGTGCCGCTCTGGCCGTTGATCAGCACCGAGATGCTGGAGCGCGACAGGCGGCCGATGGCGCGGAACACCTCCTGCATCGCCGGTGCCTCGCCGATGATCTCGGGAGTGGCGGTGGCTTCTTGCTGGCGAGACTTGCGCTTGGTGCGCTGCTCCTTGAGGTGATTTTCGGCGCGGCGCACCAGGGTCACCGCTTCGTCGATATCGAACGGCTTGGGCAGGTACTCGAAGGCACCGCGCTGGTAGGCGTTGACCGCGCTGTCGAGATCCGAGTGGGCGGTCATGATGATGATGGGCAGATCGGCCTGACGGCGGTGGATCTGCTCCAGCAGGCTCAGGCCGTCGATGCCGGGCATCCGGATATCGGAGAGGATCACATCGGGCGAGCGCAGCTCAAGGGCGTGCAGCAGCGCTTCGCCATCGGCAAAGCTCTCGCAGTTGAAGCCTTCGCTGCCGAGAGTGCGCTCCAGCACCCAGCGGATAGAACTGTCGTCATCGACGATCCACACTTTGGCGGTCATGGGGTTCCCTTACTTGCGAAGCGGTAGAAAAATGGTGAATTCGGTGTGACCCGGCCAGCTGATGCAGTCAATCCGTCCCTTGTGCTGGTCGATCAGGTTCTGGGCGATGGAGAGGCCGAGCCCGGTACCTCCCTCCTTGCCGGTGATCATCGGGTAGAACAGGGTGTCGCGGATGGCATCGGGAATGCCGGGGCCGTTGTCGATGATCTTGATCTCCGCCGCCAGCCGGTAGCGTTGGCCGTGGATGGTGATCTGGAACGCGGTGCGAGTCTTGATGCGGATAAGCCCGGTCTGATCGCCCAGCGCTTCGGCGGCGTTGCGCACTATGTTGAGAAACGCCTGCTGCAGCTGATCCGGCTCCATCTCGAATTCGGGGATGCTGGGGTCGTAATCCCGCTCGATGCGAACAGAGGGGGGCAGCTCCAGCTCCACCAGTCGACGTACCTGCTCCAGCACCGAATGGACATTGTGCATCTGGTGGCGGCCGGGGCGCTGGGGGCCGAGCAGCCTATCGACCAGCACCCGCAGCCGGTCGGCCTGCTCGATGATGATGCCGGTATATTCGCGCAGCGCCGGGTCCGGCAACTCTTTTTGCAGCAGCTGGGCCGCGCCGCGCAGGCCGCCGAGGGGATTCTTGATCTCGTGGGCCAGGCCGCGCACCAGCTCCTTGGCCGCCAGCTGTTGGGCATGTTGCTGCTGCTCCTGGCTGATCTTCTTCTGCTGGTCGATCTTGCGCAGCTCCACCACCAGCAGGCGCTGTTCATGGTCAGCCATGGGCGTTGCACTCAGTTCTACCAACCGCGGTTCTCCCTCTACCACCAGGGTCACTTCGCTATCGGTAAAGCCCTGCCCTGAAATGAGGCACTGTTTCAGCCGTTGCAGGTCGAGGGAGATATGTTCCAGCAGATGGGGCAGTTCGATACCGATCAGCCTGCGTTCACTGAGGGAGAGCAGCTGTTCAGCCGCCGGGTTGACGAATTGGATGCTGAGCCGCTCATCCATCAGGATCACGGCGGTCAGCAAATTATCCAAGAGTGTTTTGGCGTTGTCCGAGCGGGTTGGCACAGGTTTCTCCCTAAAACGGTGCTACACACCTGTTATGCACCGATATGGTGCATAGAGTTTACCCGCATCGGTGCGCTATATCACCCCTAGTCGGCTTTGGGGGTGGGTTTGGGAGCCGGCGTCACGCTCGCTCTATGCAGGTAAAAGGTGACTGCACTGGATTTAGCAAGGATCGTACCGTCTTTGGCGAGCAGCTCGAGCTGAGCCTCGTGGGCGCCGCGATCAACGTTCTCGACGCGGATCGACAGGCTGTTGTTGACGATGGGGGCAGCCTTGCCATCCAGGATCAGGCGCACATCATACTGGGTCGGTGGTTTCGGACTGATATTGCCCTGAAAGACGATGTTGCCGGTGTTGTCGCGCAGCGTGCTGCCCTGTTCCGGGGAAAGCAGTTCGATGGCCAGCTTGGCTGCTTCTTTTTCCTTCTTGGCATCGGCGCCGGTCAGGCTGTTGAAGTTGTCCACCTGCACCGATTTGGGCGTGCTGCTGCCCAGCAGCGGGGCGACCCGCAGATCGACCTCTTTGGCACTCTTGTTTGGCGGTGGTGCATCCGTGTAGTGGGTGATGCCATTGCCATCGACCCAGGAGTAGACCTTGGCCGCATCTGCCCCGAACGAGGTCAGTAACAGCAGGGTGAGCACCCCTAAAACATGCTTGTTGTTCATCCATCTCTCCTTGACGGTCATTTTCTTAATCCTATCAGAGAAAAAACCCGCCAGATGGCGGGTTTTGTCACGATTAAGCAAGCTGGCCGGATTTAAATGGGCAGCCTGTTCTGGCTTAGACGGAGTAGTACAGTTCGAACTCCAGCGGGTGCGGGGTCATGCGCACACGGTCAACATCCTGCTGTTTCAGTTCCAGGTAGGAGTTGATGAAGTCATCGCTGAACACGCCACCACGGGTCAGGAACTCGCGATCGCTATCCAGAGCAGCCAGCGCTTCGTCCAGAGAACCGGCAACGGTCGGTACTTCTGCGGCTTCTTCCGGCGGCAGGTCATACAAGTTCTTGTCCATGGCATCGCCCGGATGGATCTTGTTGATGATACCGTCCAGACCGGCCATCAGCTGGGCTGCGAAGGCCAGGTACGGGTTGGCAGCCGGATCCGGGAAGCGCACTTCGATACGACGGGCTTTCGGGCTCGGTACTACCGGGATGCGGATGGAGGCAGAGCGGTTGCGGGCAGAGTAGGCCAGCATGACCGGTGCTTCATAACCCGGAACCAGACGCTTGTAGGAGTTGGTGGTCGGGTTGGCGAAGGCGTTGATGGCCTTGGCGTGCTTGATGATACCGCCGATGTAGTGCAGAGCCATTTCGGACAGGCCGCCATACAGGTCGCCAGCGAACAGGTTGACGCCGTTCTTGGCCAGAGACTGGTGGCAGTGCATGCCGGAGCCGTTGTCACCGAACATGGGTTTCGGCATGAAGGTAACGGTCTTGTTGTAGGCGTGGGCCACGTTGTGGATCACGTACTTCAGCACCTGCACTTCGTCAGCTTTCAGCGTAAGAGTATTAAAGCGGGTAGCGATCTCGTTCTGACCGGCAGTGGCCACTTCGTGGTGGTGAGCTTCAACAACCTGGCCCATCTCTTCCAGCACCAGACACATGGCGGCGCGGATATCCTGGGAGGAGTCGACCGGCGCAACCGGGAAATAACCGCCTTTCACGAACGGACGGTGACCCTTGTTGCCATGCTCATAGGCAGTGCCGGAGTTCCATGCGGCTTCTTCAGATTCGATTTTTACGAAGCTGTGGCCCATGGTGTTCGAGAAGGTGATGTTGTCGAACATGAAGAATTCCGGCTCCGGCCCGAACAGCACGGTGTCAGCGATGCCGCTGGCTTTCAGGAAATCTTCGGCACGCTTGGCAATGGAGCGCGGATCGCGGTCGTAGCCCTGCATGGTGGCAGGCTCCAGCACGTCACAAACGATGTTCAGCGTGGTCTCTTCGGTGAACGGGTCCAGCTTGGCGGAGGCTGCGTCCGGCATCAGTACCATGTCGGATTCGTTGATGCCTTTCCAGCCACCGATGGAGGAACCATCGAACATCTTGCCGTCTTCGAAGAAATCTTCATCAACCTGGTGAGCAGGGATGGATACATGCTGCTCTTTACCCTTGGTGTCGGTAAAGCGCAGATCAACAAACTTGACTTCGTGTTCCTGGATCAGGGCCAATACGTTCTGGGCTGACATGCTAAGTAACCTCCGGTGTTAAAACTCTCTGGGTGAATGCGTCGTCACATTCACATAAGCCAGTATCGTGCCAAGTTTGTGACAGCTTGATTTCAGGGCAATCCCGCTGATGAGGCTCCCCAAAATCAGGCGTTCTCGACTCGTGTTGCATCAATTTAGTGCAGTGGTGGATCGTTTTGGTGCGCTATAATGGTGCGCAAAATACGGCCACCGCCCATCTAAGCAGGGTTTGTCGGGGAGGTCTATGATCCAGATCCGTTGTTGTGCGCGAATGTACTGCAATTCTGCTAGGCAGATCACAAAGGCGAGAGTACAATTAGCGCCCAATTTTACCCGGTGATTTGAGGCGAGAATGTTAGAGAATTTACGCAATATTGCGATTATTGCGCACGTTGACCACGGCAAAACGACTCTGGTTGATAAGCTGCTGCAGCAATCCGGTACTCTGGATCGCACCAGCGAAGGTCAGGAACGGATCATGGACTCCAATGATCTGGAACGGGAACGTGGCATCACCATTCTCGCCAAGAACACTGCGATCCGCTGGAACGACTACCGCATCAACATCGTTGATACCCCGGGTCACGCCGACTTCGGTGGTGAAGTTGAGCGCGTACTGTCCATGGTTGACTCCGTGCTGCTGCTGGTTGACGCCGTAGATGGCCCGATGCCGCAAACCCGTTTCGTGACCCAGAAAGCGTTCGCTCAGGGTCTGAAGCCGATCGTGGTCATCAACAAGATCGACCGTCCGGGTGCTCGTCCTGACTGGGTAATGGATCAGGTATTCGACCTGTTCGACAACCTGGGCGCGACTGACGAACAGCTGGATTTCAAAGTTGTTTACGCCTCTGCACTGAACGGTTGGGCCACCATGGATCAGGACGTCGAGTCCGAGAACATGGAGCCGCTGTTCCAGGCTATCGTTGACAACGTAGAAGCCCCGGCGGCGGATGCCGACGGTGGTTTCCAGATGCAGATTTCCCAGCTGGACTACAACTCCTACGTCGGCGTTATCGGTATCGGCCGTATCACCCGTGGTCGCGTCAAGACCAACCAGCAAGTCACCATCGTTGGTGCTGACGGCAAAACCCGTAACGGTAAAGTCGGCCAGGTGCTGGGTTACCTGGGCCTGTCCCGTACTGAAGTTACCGACGCGCAAGCGGGTGACATCATCGCCATCACCGGTCTGGGCGAGCTGAAAATCTCCGACACCATCTGTGACAACGGTGCTGTTGAAGCCCTGCCGCCGCTCTCCGTTGACGAGCCGACCGTGAACATGACCTTCCAGGTCAACACCTCACCGTTCGCCGGTAAAGAAGGCAAGTTCGTGACCTCCCGTAACATTCTGGAGCGTCTGAACCAGGAGCTGGTCCACAACGTGGCCCTGCGCGTGGAAGAGACTGATGATCCGGACAAGTTCCGCGTATCCGGTCGTGGTGAACTGCACCTCTCCATCCTGATCGAAAACATGCGTCGCGAAGGTTACGAACTGGCTGTGTCTCGTCCGGAAGTAATCCTGCGTACCGTTGACGGCGTTCTGCAAGAACCGTTCGAAACCGTAACCGTGGACGTTGAAGAAGCGCACCAGGGTTCCGTGATGGAGCAACTGGGTCTGCGTAAAGGCGAAATGACCAACATGACGCCGGATGGCAAGGGTCGTGTCCGTCTTGACTTCATGATCCCGAGCCGTGGCCTGATCGGTTTCCAGACCGAGTTCATGACCATGACCTCCGGTACCGGTCTGCTGTACCACACCTTCGACCATTACGGTCCGCACAAGGGTGGCAGCATCGGCGAGCGTCAGAACGGCGTGCTGATCTCCAACGCAACCGGTAAGGCCCTGACTTACGCCCTGTTCGGTCTGCAAGACCGCGGTCGTCTGTTCATCGGTCACGCGACCGAAGTGTACGAAGGCCAGGTGATCGGTATTCACTCCCGTTCCAACGACCTGACTGTTAACTGCCTGAAGGGCAAACAGCTGACCAACATGCGTGCCTCCGGTACCGACGAAGCCCAAGTGCTGACTCCGCCGATCCGCATGACTCTGGAACAGGCTCTCGAGTTCATCGACAACGACGAACTGGTAGAAGTGACTCCGAAGAACATCCGTATCCGCAAGAAATTGCTGACCGAGATGGACCGCAAGCGCTCCGGCCGTGGTTAATGCCATGCGCTGAGTCTCGGCAGCCCTCGTGGCCGCTGACGGTTCACTGATAAACGGACCCAAACCTCTGGTTTGGGTCCGTTTTTTTATGCGTGTGCTCCGCTCTGGCCATCTATGTGAGGTCGTTCAGGCCATCCGGCAATGGGTGATGAATGGGCCGATAAGCGCTGAGCAAAGTCGTGGGGATGGGTGAGATAACAAAGCCGCAGCGGGTGAGCGCTGCGGCTTTTTGCTGGCATGCAGAAGGGGTTACTGGCGCCAGAAGGAGGGGAAGAAGAGTACGGCGACCGTCAGGATCTCCAGCCGTCCCAGCAGCATGCCAAACGACAGCAGCCACTTGGCTGATTCCGGCAGGCTGGCAAAGTTGGTGCTGGGGCCAACCACAGGGCCCATGCCCGGGCCGACGTTGGCGACGGCGGTGATGGAGCTGGAGATGGAGGTGAGGGGATCGAGCCCGATGGCGGCCAGCAGCGCGGCGATCACCAGAATGATGGCGAAGTAGGCCAGCACGAAGGAGATCATCGAGCGGATGATGGCGTCATTGACCGTCCGGCCGTTGTATTTCTGCGGGAACACGGCGGAGGGGTGCATCAGCTGGCGCATCTGCTTTCTGAACAGGGCGAAGGCTACCTGCACCCGGAAGATCTTCAGACCACCCGCAGTGGAGCCGGAGCAGGCTCCCAGCGCCAGCAGCACGATGAAGACGATGCTGGCGAGCGGGCCCCAGGTGCCGAAGTCACCGAGACCGAAGCCGGTGGTGGTGAGTACCGAGACGATGTTGAAGCAGCTGATGCGCAGGGCATCCATAAAGCTGAACAGATCCCGCTGCCACAGATAGAGGGTCATGATGGCGGTGACCCATACCACCAGCCAGAAGAAGCCGCGCACCTGGGCATCCTTGAACAGGCTGTAGTCCCTGTGGTTAAGGCTCTGCACATAGAGCAGGAAGGGCAAGCCGCCAAGGAACATGAACAGGGTGCCAATCCAGTGTGCCGAGTTGGAGAAGTGGGACATGGATTGATCGGAGGTGGAGTAACCGCCGGTACTGAGGGTGGTCATGGCGTGGTTAATCGCCTCGAACATGTTCATGCCGCTGGCCCAGTAGGCCATGAAGCAGAGCATGGAGAGCACCAGATAGACCACGACGATGTTGTTGGCCACCGTCTTGGCCCGCGGCGCGCTTTTGTCTGACCAGTCCGAGCTCTCGGTCTGGAACAGCTTCATACCGCCGACGTTGAGGTAGGGCAGTACGGCAACCGCCATCACGATAAAGCCGACCCCGCCCAGCCACTGCAAGATGGAGCGCCACAACAGGATGCTGTGGGCCATGTTGTCGAGGCCGGAGAGCACGGTGGAGCCCGTGGTGGTGACCCCCGACATGGTCTCGAAGTAGGCGTCGGTAAAGTTGATGTGGGTGATGAAGACAAAGGGCAGCGCGCCGAAGGCACAGGCCACTACCCAGACCGAGGTGGTGAGCAGGAACATCTCCCGCACCCCCAGATGAAACTCCGCCTTGCGGCCGTAGTGGAGGCAGAGAAGGGCGGCGCCGTGGGTGATCAGCACGGACTTGAGAAACTCGACAAATCCCTCTGACCCGGTGAGCAGTGCCAGCAAGGTGGGCAGCCACATGAAGAGCGCCAGCTTGGAGAGCACCAGCCCCAGGGTGAAGATAATGGGACGCAGCTTGATCATGTTCGATAACCTGGTCGTTGATTAACAAAAGACCCGGACCATCCCCTTGGAGGAGCTGAGCCGGGTCTGGTTTGACAGCCTGTGCGCATGAAGACGTTACAGGAAGAAGGGGCTTGGCTGGAACAGCCGCTCTACTTCCGGGATGTACTTCTTGTCCACCAGGAACATGACCACGTGGTCATCCTGCTGGATCTTGGTGCGATCGTGAGCGATTAGTACCTCATCCCCGCGCACCACGGCACCGATGGTGGTGCCCGGCGGCAGCTTGAGTTCGCCCACCGTCTTGCCGACCACCTTGGAGGTGTTCTCGTCGCCGTGGGCGATCGCCTCGATCGCCTCGGCCGCACCGCGGCGCAGGCTGTAGACGTTGGCGATATCGGCCCGGCGCACGTGGGTCAACAGCGCCGAGATGGTGGCCTGCTGCGGCGAGATGGCGATATCGATGGAGCCACCCTGCACCAGATCGACGTAGGCGCCGCGCTGGATCAGCACCATGGTCTTCTTGGCGCCCATCTTCTTGGCGAGCAGCGCCGACATGATGTTGGCCTCGTCCTCGTTGGTCACGGCGATGAAGACGTCGATCTGATCGATGTGCTCCTCGGCCAGCAGCTCCTGATCCGCCGCATCGCCGCAGAAGACGATGGTGTTCTCCAGCAGTTCGGAGAGCTGCTCCGCTCGCTTCTGGTTGCGCTCGATAAGCTTGACGCTGTAGCGCTTCTCCAGCTGGCGGGCGAGGCCGGCGCCGATGTTGCCGCCACCGACGATCATGATACGGCGGTAAGGGCTCTCGAGGCGCTGCAGCTCCGACATCACGGCGCGGATATGGCCCGCGGCGGCAACGAAGAAGACCTCGTCATCCGCTTCGATGATGGTGGTGCCTTGCGGACGGATCGGACGGCCCTGACGGAAGATGGCCGCTACACGAGTCTCGATGTTGGGCATGTGCTCGCGCAGGGTGGAGAGGGCATTGCCCACCAGCGGGCCGCCGTAGTAGGCCTTGACCGCCACCAGACCAACGCGACCACCTGCAAAATCAACCACCTGCAGGGCACCCGGATACTCGATCAGGCGACGTACATAGTCGGTCACCAGCTGTTCCGGCGCGATCAGGTGATCCACCGGCACCGATTCCGGCAGGAACAGACGATCCCGCTCGGTCAGATAGGCGGGCGAGCGGATCCGCGCCACCTTGTTCGGGGTGTTGAACAGGGAGTAGGCCACCTGACAGGCGATCATGTTGGTCTCGTCACTGTTGGTGACGGCAACCAGCATGTCGGCATCCTGGGCCCCCGCTTCGCGCAGCACCCTGGGGTGGGCGCCGTGACCATTGACCACCCGCAGGTCAAACTTGTCCTGCAGCTCGCGCAGCCGTTCGCTGTCGGTATCGACGATGGTGATGTCGTTGTTCTCCCCGGCCAGGTTCTCGGCCAGGGTGCCGCCGACCTGGCCGGCTCCCAAAATGATGATCTTCATAGGGAACGTCTACTCACGTTGATGCAGTAAAGGGGCGTGCCGCCAGCATGGCGGCTACCCCGGGAGAAGCTGGCCAGACTCACAGCTTGAACAGTTTGGCGTAGTAGAAGCCATCCATCTCGGCTTCACCCGGCAGGAACTGACGACCCGGGCAGTCCGGGGTGTCCTGTTCGTGCAATGGCACCAATTTGGCATCTTTGGTCGCCGCAAGGAAGGCGCGGATCTGCTCGCGGTTCTCTTCCGGCAGGACGGAGCAGGTGGCGTAGAGCAGGGTGCCGCCGCTTTTCAGCTTGCCCCAGAGGGCATTGAGAATGCGGCGCTGCAGTTCGGCCAGCTCGCGAATGTCCTGATCCCGGCGCAGCCACTTGATGTCGGGATGGCGGCGGATCACGCCGGTGGCGGAGCAGGGGGCATCCAGCAGGATGCGGTCGAACTGACCCTCCGGCCACCACTGTTCCGGTGCCGCAGCATCGCCGTGGATAACCTTGGCGGTCAGGCCGATGCGGTCCAGGTTCTCCTGCACCCGCTTGAGGCGGTTCTCGTCAGCATCGACGGCGACTACGCCAGCCAGCTTGGGTTGACGCTCCAGCAGGTGGGCAGTCTTGCCGCCGGGTGCCGCGCAGGCATCCAGCACCCACTCGCCTGGTTGCGGGTCGAGCAGTGCCGCAGCCTGTTGTGCTGCACCATCCTGTACCGAGCAGTCACCGACCTCGAAGCCGGGCAGCTTGGTCACGTCGCAAGGACGCTCCAGCAGGATGCAATCCTCGCCCTCTTCACCGGCCACGGCATTGATGCCGACGTCGGCCATGCGAGCCAGCATGGCATCACGGCTCTGGCGCTGGCTGTTGTTGCGGATCCACATGGGAGGGCGCTGGTTGTTCGCCTCCATGATGAATTCCCACTCATCGTGATAAGCCTGACGCAGGCGCTTGGTGAGCCACTCGGGATGACCGAGGCGAATGCTGGGAACGCGGTCGATGCGCAGCAGAATGACTTCGGCGCTGCGCTGGAAGTTGCGCAGCACGCCGTTGATGAGGCCACGCAGGGAGGTACCTTTGAGCAGTTTGACGGCATTGACGGTCTCGGCCACCGCGGCGTGAGCCGGAATGCGGGTGTAGATGAGCTGATAGAGACCGACCAGGATGAGGTAATGGAAAATACGGCTCTTGTTCTTGAGCGGCTTGTCCATCATCTCGTTGACTGCCGCATCGAGGCGGGGCAGCCAGCGCAGGGTGCCGTAGCAGAGTTCTTGCAGGAGAGCGCGATCGCGAGGCGCGACCTTCTCCTGGGCAGCAGGCAGAACAGCGGAGAGGGATTGACCCTGATCCAGCACCTGTTGAATAACGAGAGCGGCCTGTGCACGTGTTTTCATAGAGTTACCTTAGATGCGCAAGTCGGGGCCTGGGCCCCGCTTGTGTCAATTCAATCCAGTTCAATTCAATTGCGTGCCGGGTTCAAACCAGTCGCGGCGAGAGTTGAGCAGATCCGAAACGGACATGGCCTTCTTGCCGGGCGGTTGCAGGGTCAGCAGGCGCAGTACCCCTTTGCCGGTGGCGATGTCGATCCCCTGTTTGTCGGCCTTGAGCAGGGTGCCAGCGGGTTGGCCGTGGTCACTGTCCACCACCGCGGCTTGCCACACCTTGACGGTCTGGTCGGCGACTTCAAACCAGCTGATTGGCCAGGGGTTGAACGAGCGGATGCAGCGTTCGATGGCAACAGCCTCCATCGACCAGTCGATGCGGGCCTCTTCCTTGGAGAGCTTTTCGGCATAGTTTGCCTGCGCATCATCTTGTGCCTCGGCTGCGGTTTCACCGGTGGCCATGGCATTGATGGTGTCGACCAGCGCCTGCGGGCCCAGCTCGGCCAGCTTGTCATAGAGGCTGGCGGAGGTGTCATCGGCGGCGATGGGGCAGCTTACCTTGCGGATCATGGCGCCGGTATCCAGCCCTACATCCATCTGCATGATGGTGACGCCGGTTTCGTTATCGCCTGCCCAGATGGCGCGCTGGATCGGCGCTGCGCCGCGCCAGCGGGGCAGCAGGGAGCCGTGGACGTTGATACAACCCAGACGCGGGGTATCGAGCACCACCTTGGGCAGGATCAGGCCATAGGCCACGACGACCATCAGGTCGGCCCCCAGAGCAGCCAGCTCGGCTTGCGCCTCTTCCTTGCGCAGGGTTGCCGGTTGATAGACCGGCAGATTATGGCTCAGGGCCAGCTCTTTGACCGGGCTGGCAGTGAGCTTCTGACCACGACCGGCGGGTTTGTCCGGCTGGGTATAAACGGCAACGACCTCGTGGTCGGAAGACAACAACGCCGCCAGGTGACGGGCGGCGAAGTCGGGAGTACCGGCAAAAATCAGTTTCAGCTTATTCAATGGGGCAGATCCTCAGAGGACTTTGCGATCTTCACGGGCCATCTTTTCCAGCTTCTGGCGAATGCGTTGGCGCTTGAGCGGGGATAAGTAATCCACAAACAGCTTGCCGACCAGATGATCCATCTCATGCTGGATGCAGATGGCGAGCAGATCGTCGGCTTCCAGCTCGAACGGCTTGCCGTTGCGATCCAGCGCGCGGATTTTGACCTGTTCGGCGCGTGGCACCAGAGCACGACTGCCGGGCACGGAGAGGCAACCCTCTTCGATGCCGGTGCTGCCGCACTGCTCGATGATCTCCGGATTGATCAATACCAGAGGATCTTCACGGTTTTCAGAGACATCGATCACTATGATGCGTTGATGAACGTCGACCTGAGTCGCGGCCAGGCCAATGCCTTCCTCCGCATACATGGTTTCGAACATATCATCTACAATCTGTTGTAACTCGGGTGTAAAGGTCTCGACAGGGGCTGCGACAGTGCGCAGGCGTTCATCGGGAAAACGCAATACATCTAGAATGGCCATAGTTTTTTCTTTAGTTTCGTATAAATGCAGTCAATATTGGCGTAATTCTAGTCATTTACGCCGACAAAAAACAGCAACACTTTGCGTGCAGAAGTAACAGGGAGTGTTATGTATCTGAAGCAAACCATCCTCGCCTGCCTGCTGGTGACCGTGAGCCACTCCGCTCTGGCCGACCAGCTGAGGCTAAAAGCGGGCTATCCCGAAAGCTATGTGGTGCAAAAAGGCGACACCCTGTGGGATATCTCCGGCAAGTATCTATCCGAGCCCTGGCTGTGGCCCCGGCTCTGGAACATCAATCCGCAGATTGCCAATCCTCACTGGATCTACCCCGGTGATGTGCTGCACCTGAGCTGGGTCAATGGTGAACCCCGGCTCGGCAAGGCGATGCAGGGGGGCAAGCAGGTCATCCGCTTGGGGCCGAAAACCCGTTACGAGAACAAGGCCAACCCCATTCCGACCCTGCCCATCAGCGAGATCGGCCCCTTCTTGCAAACCGACCATATTCTGGCAGACAGCCAGCAGCAGAAAACCCTGCCTTATCTGCTGGGCTCGGACCAGAAACATATCGGCATGCTGGAGGGGGACACTCTCTATGTTCAGGGCTCCCTGACGCCGGGCCAGATGTATGGCATCTATCACCCGGGGGTGGTCTACAAGGATCGTGAAACCGGTGAACAACTGGGTCAGGAGGCCATCTTTGCCGGGGTGGTGCGCGCCGTGGCGCGTCTTGATGGCGACCGGACCGAAGTGACGCTGACTCATAACCAGCGTGAAGTGCTGCAGGGCGACAAGGTGATGCCGCTGCCCGCTCAGGAGAACATGCCCGCCGTCTTCACGCCGAAGGCGGCACCCGCCATCACGCCGGGTTATATCATCGACTTGCCGAACAAGACCCGAGGCGGTGGCAAGTTTGATGTGGTGCTGATCAATCGGGGTGGTCGTGATCAACTGGTCGCCGGGGATGTGCTGGATGTCAGGCGGCCCGGTGCTGCCTTGGTGACCAAAAATGGCGATGTGCAGTACAAGGAGCTCTCGTCGGTCTACAACAAGGTGTTTTACAGCAGCAATAACAAGGCACCACTGCCTTCCGAAGCGATTGCCCGCGTCATGTTGTTCAAGGTGTATGACAAGGTGAGTTACGGTCTCATCATGCAGAGTAACGACATGGTGAGTTCGGGTTATCAGGTCACTCACTTCTGACGTGAGCTACCCCGACGAGCGCCTGGCGCTCTGGTTAACCCTTGATGCGGTTACCGGTATCGGTCCGGTGACCGCAACCCGCCTGCTGGAGCGGGTCGGGGGAAGCATTGATGCCCTGTTCCAGTGCGATGAAGCGCAACTGCATGGCATGGGGCTATCGTCAGAGCAGATCAAGCAACTGCGTTGGCCCTCGCCGCTTGTCGAGCAGAGCCTAGCTTGGGCCGCTTTGCCTGGCAACGTCCTTATTCCGCAAGATCACCCGGTTTACCCCTCTTTGCTGCGGGAGATCCCCGCTGCCCCCTTGTTGCTCTACTGTCGCGGCGATCTCGCCGCCTTGTCATTGCCTCAGCTGGCGATGGTGGGGACGCGCCATCCCACCTACGCAGGCAAGGATAATGCGTCCCGTCTCTGTAGCGAGCTGGTTGGATGCGGATTAGCCATCACCTCGGGCCTTGCGCTTGGTATCGATGGAGTTTGCCATCAGCAGGCGCTGGCTTGTGGTGGTATCACCCTTGCTGTGTTGGGATCGGGGCTCGACAGTCTCTATCCCAAACGCCATCAAGGGCTAGCTGGCCAGATTCTGGAAAAGGGTGGTTTGCTTATCTCCGAGCTGGCGCCGGATAAAGGGCCGCTAGCTGAACATTTTCCTCGTCGCAACCGTATTATCAGTGGTCTGTCGCTGGGAACCCTGGTGGTGGAGGCGACCGAGCAGAGCGGTTCGCTGATCACCGCCCGCTATGCGCTGGAGCAGGGGCGCGACGTGTTTGCTGTTCCTGGCGCCCCGCAAAATGCCCAGGCGATAGGGTGCAACAGATTAATTCAGCAGGGAGCCAAACTTGTGCTGAGTGCGGCCGATATAGTGGAAGAGCTGCCAGAGTTGGTCACACGGCCACATCCGTCGGTTACATCATCTGAGCAACCGCATAATAGCGAATTGCCTTATGCCGATTTGTTGGATAACGTAGATTATGAGACCACGAGCGTGGATACCGTTGCCGAGCGGGCCCAGCTTCCTGTCGAAGTGGTATTGGGCAGGTTGGTAGAGCTGGAGCTGGCCGGTGCAGTGATAGCGGTAGCCGGTGGATACGTCAGAGCGAGGAGGGCGAATCATGTTTGATGTATTGATGTACCTTTTCGAGACCTACATCCACAGCGATGCAGATGTGATGGTCGAGCAGGATGAGCTCACCGACGAGCTGAGCCGGGCCGGTTTCGATAAAGCCGAAATCGACAAGGCGCTCGACTGGCTGGAGCGACTGGCCAATCTGCACGATAGCGAGCGGGAGGTCTATGTCACCGCCAGCGCGCAAGGCTCGATGCGTATCTATGCCCCGCAAGAGCTGGCACGCCTCAGCACCGAGTGCCGCGGCTTCCTGCTCTTTCTGGAACAGGCCCAGGTGCTGAATGCCGAAACCCGCGAGATCTGTATCGAGCGCCTGCTCGAGCTGGACAAGCCGGATATCGAGCTGGATGACCTGAAGTGGGTCGTCATGATGGTGCTGTTTAACGTACCGGGCAGTGAAAATGCCTACCAGCAGATGGAAGAGCTGGTGTTTGATGAGTCAGACGGCGTCATCCACTGACAGTCCGGTGCCGCGCTGGTAGAATTCAGGCCATCTGGATTTCAAGGCGCGGCCCATGTCAAAAATCGATCATCACCTCTTTTCAGCCCACGAACATGCCTTCGAGCGCGAGCCGTGCCCGCAGTGCGGGGCCGAGCTGGTGATCCGCCAGGGCAAACATGGTCCCTTTCTCGGCTGCTCTGCTTACCCTGCCTGTGATTACATTCGTTCCCTGACGCCATCCGGTCGCGACATCGAAAAGGTGCTCGAAGGCTCTGCCTGCCCCGACTGCGGAGAGCCGCTGGCGATCAAGAAGGGGCGTTACGGTCTGTTTGTTGGCTGTACCCAGTATCCGGCTTGTCAGCACATCGAATCCCTGCAGGAGAGCGACGATACCCAGATCCTCTGCCCCGAGTGTGGCAAGGGGCATCTGGTGAGCCGGACCTCCCGCTACGGCAAGCAGTTTTACTCTTGTGATGGCTATCCACACTGCAAATATGTGGTTAATGACAAACCGATCCCCATGCCTTGTCCAGCGTGTGGCTGGGGCATCATGGTAGAGAAAAAAGTGAGGGGAACTCTGCGTTGGATCTGTCCGCAAAAGAAATGCGGCCACCAAAGTGAGCAGGTATAATCCCGCCGCCGCAACCGCATTGAAACGTTTTCGGCGAACTTCAACCCCCCACTTGGAGTAAGGAAATTCCCACCATGATTAAACCCTTTGTTGCCGTATTGATGGGCTCTGATTCTGATTTCCCCGTGATGCAGACCACCCTTGAGGTGCTCAAGTCATTTGATATCGCAGTGGAAGTCAAAGTCACCTCCGCGCACCGCACGCCGGCTGCGACCCATCAGTATGTGACCGATGCCGAGGCCCGTGGCTGCAAGGTCTTTATCTGTGCTGCCGGTCTGGCGGCGCATCTGGCGGGTGCCGTAGCCGGCATCACGACTCGTCCTGTGATCGGGGTGCCCATTGATGGCGGCCCGCTCAAGGGGCTGGATGCACTGCTCTCCACCGTGCAGATGCCGGGTGGTGTACCGGTGGCGACCGTGGCGATCGGCAAGGCCGGTGCCAAGAACGCGGGTTATCTGGCAGCCCAGATGCTGGCAGTAGCCGATGATGAACTGGCGGCCAAGGTTCGGGCCGAACGCCAGAAGAATGCCGAAGAGGTGATGGCCAAGGATGCCGCCCTGCAGGCTCAACTCAAGTAAGTGAACGGGTGGCGATCCGGAAGTGTCGTATTTTCTGTCTACAGCAACACGTCACGTTGCCATGGTCGCCGCCATACGGATTCAACTTGCTACCAAGTGACGAGGCGGCAGCCAGGCTGCCGCATTTTTCCTATGCCAAATGAATTTGAACAGGCAGTTGCCGCCCTCCAGCAGGAAGGGGTGATTGCTTATGCGACTGAGGCGGTGTTTGGTCTGGGTTGTGATCCCGACTCCGAAGCTGCGGTGCAGCGACTGCTGGCCATCAAGCAGCGTCCGGTGGAGAAGGGGCTGATCCTGATTGCTGCCGACGTGGCGCAATTGCAGGATTACATCGATCTGAGTCAGCTTGGCGGTGAGCAGTTGGCTCTGGTTGAAGCCAGCTGGCCCGGCCCCTTTACCTGGATCATGCCTGCCCGAGCGACGACGCCGGCCTGGCTGACCGGGCAGTTCGATACCCTGGCGGTGCGCGTGACGGCCCATCCTCAGGTGCAGGCGTTGTGCCGTGCCTTTGGCAAGCCGCTGGTCTCTACCAGCGCCAACCTGACCGGTGAGGAGCCTGCCCGTCGGGTGGCCGATATTGGTGAGCGGCTGGCAAGCAAGTTAGCCTATATCCTGCCCGGTGAAGTGGGTGGTCAAGCCAACCCATCCGAGATCAAGGACGCCCGTACCGGCGCCATTATTCGCCCCTCCTGAGCGGGCGGATGCGTCATGATTTGCCATCAATCCGCTGAGCGGTGAGCTCACCGGATTGATTTAACTATAAAAATGGACAGGGCGTTCACGATCCTGCCTGACTGGAGACAAGATGAGCAAACCGGATGTGGCCCAGGTCAAGGCCTTCCTGTTGCAGTTGCAGGACGAGATCTGCCGTGGTCTGGAGCAGGCCGACGGCAGTGGACACTTTGTGGAAGATGCCTGGAGCCGTGAAGGCGGTGGCGGCGGTCGTACCCGCGTGCTGCGCCATGGCGCGGTGATCGAGCAGGGGGGCGTCAACTTCTCCCATGTCTATGGCGATGCCATGCCTGCCTCTGCTACAGCACATCGCCCCGAGTTGGCCGGTCGCAAGTTCGAGGCGATGGGAGTATCGCTGGTGATCCATCCGCACAACCCCTATGTGCCGACCAGCCACGCTAACGTCCGTTTCTTCATCGCCGAGAAGGAAGGCGAAGAGCCGATCTGGTGGTTTGGCGGTGGCTTCGATTTGACGCCCTTCTACCCATTTGCCGAGGATGTGCAGCACTGGCATCAGGTCTCCCGTGATCTCTGCCAGCCGTTTGGTGATGAGATCTACCCCGAGTTCAAATCCTGGTGCGATCGCTACTTCTTCCTCAAGCATCGCAATGAGACACGGGGTGTGGGCGGTCTCTTCTTCGACGATCTGAATCGCTGGCCTTTTGCCGACTGCTTCGCCTTTATGCAGGCGGTCGGTCAGGGTTATCTCGATGCCTACCTGCCGATCATCGAACGACGCAAGGCACTGCCCTATGGCGAGCGGGAGCGGGAGTTCCAGCTCTATCGTCGCGGTCGTTATGTGGAGTTCAATCTGGTGTATGACCGGGGCACCCTGTTCGGGCTGCAGACCGGTGGACGTACCGAGTCGATCCTGATGTCGATGCCACCGCTGGCACGTTGGGAGTATGACTGGCAGCCACAGGCGGGCACTCCTGAAGCCTTGCTCTACACCGATTACCTCACGCCGCGAGAGTGGCAGTGACCCGAGGGGCCATGATGGCCCCTTTTTGCTGGCCGATATTCGGCTTGTTCCCGAGAGCGAAAAACCGTTAAATCGGAATATTGCCCTCTGATGGAACTCTTTGATGGATCGTTATCTGGTTTTTGGCCACCCGGTGCGCCACAGCAAGTCCCCCTTCATTCACACCCTGTTTGCCAGACAAACCCAGCAAGAGCTGGAGTATGGTCTGGTTGAACCCGCCGTCGACGAGTTTGCCCAAACCCTGCGGGCCTTTTTTGCCCAAGGGGGCAAGGGGTGCAATGTCACCGTTCCCTTCAAGGAGCAGGCATTCACTCTGGTCGATCGGTTGAGCCCAAGGGCCAAGCGGGCGGGCGCGGTCAATACCATCAAGCTGACCGATGATGGCGTGTTGCTGGGGGATAACACTGATGGCGCCGGATTGGTTGCCGATCTCAAGTCCCACGGTGTGACGCTGGCGGATAGCCGGATCCTGCTGCTGGGTGCAGGCGGAGCGGCTCGTGGTGCATTGGCGCCGCTGCTGGCCGATCTGCCGAGCGAGCTGGTGATTGCCAACCGTACGCACACAAAAGCGCAGCAGTTAGCTGCCGAATTCTGCGATCTGGGGCCCGTGACTGCCCAGACCTATGAGCAGCTGGCTGCGCCGTTCGATCTCATCATCAACTCTACCTCCGCCAGCCTGCAAGGGGAGCTGCCGCCGTTGGCACCCGCCCTGATCCACGCCGATATTGCCATCTACGACATGATGTATGGCTCATCGGATACGGCGTTTATTAGTTGGGCCAAACAGCAGGGGGCCCGCCAAACCATGGATGGACTCGGCATGCTGGTGGAGCAGGCCGCCGAAGCCTTTACCGTGTGGCGCGGAATTCGTCCCGGGACTAAACAGGTATTGAGAGAATTGAAGCGTAACTTGGGGGTGATATGAACCAGGGTATTCTGTTTCCCGATCTGATGGAGTGGCAGGCTGGCGAACAGCGGGTTCGTTTTCCCGCCCAGCAGATGGGGGCGCTGATAGATTGCTACATCAGCCAGCGGCGACTGGAGAAAATGACCGGTCTGGCGCTGACGAGGGAGGATGACATCGTCAGAGCCTTCGAAAGCGTACGCTTTGATATTGAAGATATGGCTGAAAAACTCATTGAAGAACAAGAGTTTGCTGAAGATGGCGCTATCTACCTCTGATTTTTCAAAGTTTTTTTGTTTTGTAGCGGAACTACTTTGAAATGGCGCTGACTAACTAGATAGTTGAGGAAGTGCTAGCTAGTCACCTTTATAACTCCCCGGTATTCGTACTGGGGATTTTTTTATCTGCATGAAAATAAAAGATTTTTTCTTAATCTGTAAGTTGTGAAACTAAATTACATAAATTACTTTCACTTTCTGCTGCTTTGCTGTACAGTTGTCTGCGTAGGGTACAGAGGTAAGATGTTCTATCTTTCAGACCTTTTATTTCACGTAATTGAATGTGGCTGAATAGCTGCCCCGATGAGGTTCTCGTCGGGGTGTTTTTTTATGCGCGCCATTTAGAGTAAATGCTTTAAATTGGCGATGCATTTGATAGAATGAGGCTGCTTCTTGAGGAATACCTGTCGTCTGGTACTCAAGATTCAGCTTCTTCCCAATTTTTTGAACTTATTATTTCAGGCTGGATGGCATCACTGTCGTCCGGCCTCATTTTTATCCCTTCTGGTTAGGTTCTGTAATTAAATTTCATTTTGGTCTCTTTTTGTAATTCTTATTCGTTTTGAAAGAACAGATTTGAAAACGCTATCAACGCCTCCTTAAGTTAATTCCTGCCATGAATTAACGATCTATCTATATGAACTGTAAGCGGTAATGGATATAACAGGGGAGACGAATGCGGGGTATTAGTCGTGAGGCAGGTGAAAGCGGCAATCTGAAACCCTTTCAATCAGCGGAGGAGTGCTCCGCCAATTGCAAGGAAAGCGAGGAGTGGATTACTCCTCGACAGGTTGCTGTTCGTCAGCGTCCAGCAGGTCGGTATCGTCACCACTGACGTACCATTCGGTCAGGGTTTGCGCCAGCTTCTCCACACCGATATGGGTGAGGGAGGAGAAGGCTTCAACCTGGATCTGGGAACCAAGGTTGGCAACGGCTTGCCGCACCTTGATCACCTGGTTGTTGCGCGGACCCGGGCTCAGTTTGTCGGCCTTGGTCAGCAGCAGCATGACGGGCAACTGACGGTGTGAGCTCCACTCCAGCATGTTCATGTCGGTATCTTTGAGCGGGTGGCGGATGTCCATCAGGATCACCAGACCTTTCAATGACTCACGGCGCTGCAGATACTCTGCCAGTGACTTTTGCCACTTGAGCTTCATTTCCAGCGGAACTTGCGCATAACCATAACCCGGCAAGTCGACCAGACGCTTGCCCGGTTCCAGCTCAAACAGGTTGATCAGCTGGGTACGACCGGGTGTCTTACTGGTACGCGCCAGGTTCTTGTGTTTGGTTAAGGTGTTCAATGCAGATGACTTACCGGCGTTGGAACGGCCGGCAAACGCGATCTCGACACCCCCATCATTTGGCAGGTGACGGATGTCGGGTGCGCTGGTCACAAAATGCACCTTATTGAAATTCAGAGTTTGTGTATCCAACGTAAATTCCCCATGGAGATAGAGGGTTATAGAGTTACTTTTTTGTAAAATGGTGTAAAATAGCGTCGCTTAAACGCGTTTATTTTAACATGCCTTCAGCGGCATGGGATCTGGAAGCCTAATAACGAAAAGTTGGAACGCCATGAAGAACCTAGTCATTACTCTTGCTCTGATGGTTGGCGTAACGGGGATGGTACAAGCCAAGGGCGATGCCGCTGCGGGACAGACCAAGGCTGCCGTTTGTGCGGCTTGTCATGGACCGGACGGAAACAGCCTGGTTGATATGTACCCCAAAATTGCTGGTCAGCACGCATCATATATCAAAAAGCAGTTAGTTGAACTGAAGGCTGCCGCTTCTGGTCAAATTGGCCGGGTTGCGCCAGTGATGGGGCCGATGGCGTTACCTTTGTCGGAACAGGACATGGATGACCTGGCGGCTTATTTCTCCAGCCTGAAGGTTACCCCGATCGCGGTCCCTGACGATGTGGTCGACGCGGGCAAGGCACTCTATATGGGCGGTGACATGAGTCGCGGTCTGGCAGCCTGTACGGCTTGCCATGGTCCCCGTGGCTCGGGTGTCGAACAGGCGAAGTATCCAAGCCTGTCCGGCCAGCATCCTGCCTATATCAAGGCTCAGCTCACCGCATTCCGTGCCGGGACACGTGACAACGATCCGAATGGCATGATGCGGGACGTTGCCAAGAAACTGACTGATCAGGATATCGAAGCCCTCTCCAAATATGTGGCGGGTCTGCACTGATATAGTCGATACGGTCGATTCGAGTTGAAACGGGGAGCCTTTGCTCCCCGTTGTTTTTATGGTTTTCAGATAATTCTCGGTTTAATCCCCCCGTTCTGTAAGAGATCTCCCATTCTCAAGGCAGGCCAAGGCTCATAAAATTGCATAAAATATTAAATATTCATTACTTATCAATTGATTATGTGAATATTGATATTTTTCGAGATGTTGAGAATCTTTTGGGTGGATTGAGCCGTTTTATAGAGTTGATACAGTAGGCTCAATGGATTCACCCACGGATTGGGTGGCGGTTTCACAACAGGATGTTGTGAGCAGAGGATGGCTGGCGTGGCGGGATGCCATGGGCTCGCATGAGCTGGCAAGGGATTTGAAGGATCAGGATGGTGACCATCTCCGGAGCGGGATGGGGTTGCGGGATGCAGACTCCCCGGCACGATGGCAGGATGCGGTCGAGACGGGTCAAACAGGCACACGCACATTCAGGAACGACCAATACAAGGTCAGGATGACCACACAACGATATGCTGCGGCGACAAGTTGTCACGGAGAGGACGAAACAGACTGTTTTGCCATTCAGGATGGCGCCCGCATGAACATATCAAGGCAGCTTCGGCTGCCTTTTTTCTTTTGGGTCATTAACCCGATTAGCCATTCTGTGTCAAAATACCAGCAACATGCCCAGAGGATACCGATCCTGCGGTGTTCAGTGGCCTGATTAGGCCGGATTGGTGCCGGATCCTGCTCTTGTTCCAGCCTTACTGTTCCTCGCATCGTATCCCACCGGGTGAGATCATCCCGGGTACGGGTCAATCCAGTTATTTTTCGGAGTTAGCCATTCATGTCTGCCAAACAACCCACTCGCAAGCCTACTGGCAAGCGCAAAGAATCTGATGTCAGTGCTCAGGAAGGTCGTGAGCGTAAACGGGCTGCCAAGCGCAAGGGCCTGAAGGCTGGTTCTCGTCAGCAAGTTGAACAATCGAACAACAAGTCTGGCAACAGCCAGTCCAAAGATCCGCGTATCGGTTCCCGCAAGCCGGTGGTACTGGTGGTGGATGACAAACAGAAGAAGCCGGCAGCACCCAAGGCAGTGAAAGAGAAGAAGCTGGTGATGACCCCCGAGCAGGAGCTGGCTTCCATCGAAAACGATGACCGCTTGAATGATCTGCTGGATCGTCTTGATGCCGGTGAAACCCTGGAAGCGGCCGAGCAGGCCTGGGTTGATCAGCGCGTCGACCGTTATCAGGAGCTGATGGATGAGCTGGGCATCATCGATAACGACGATGATGAAGATGACGAGCTGCCGTTTGATGATGGCGATGACGCCGAGTTCGACGAGCAAAAGCCGGCCTCCGAAGAGGAGTTGTGGGATCGTTTCAACCAGGTCGATTTCAAGCCGGAACCCAAGCCTGAGCCGAAGAAAAAGTGATGAGTGGATGGATGCTGGCCGCCCTGTTGGGCGGCCTGATTTTGTCAGGGTTGGCCATCTATGCAGGCATGCTGCTGGCCAGACTGAGGCGACAGCAAACGATGCAGTGGCAGGCGATAACTGCTCGCAATGAGCGAATTCTGGAGAGCGTGCGGGTCATTGCCCACGCAGTGCAGGAGGGGCAGTGCGATTACTCCGAAGGCGCCATTCGGCTGACCAATCTGCTGGATGCGTTGCAGATCAAGGGTGGGCGGGCGTTCGCTGCCGAGTTCCCGGGTCTGTACGGGCTGTATGAGAAGGTGAAAGATATGCCGACTCATGAGGCCAGACGCGCACTTAAACGCAATGAAGTGATGAAGATGGATCTCGAACGCAGCGGCTACGAGGCCGAGCTGGAAGCTCAGATCCTCAAGGATGTGGCCCAACTGAAGGATTTTCAGTTAGGTCGGTGAGCCAACAATAACAACAAGAGAGGAAGCGAGCGTGCAAGCAGAACAGATTGTGTGGGATCAGGCCCTGATCGAAAAATATAACTACAGTGGCCCGCGATATACCTCTTATCCCACTGCGCTGGAGTTCAACGAGAGCTTCGGTTATCCGGATTTTGTCCGCGCTGCCGGCCAGTATCCCGAGCGCAATCTGTCGCTCTACGTGCATATCCCTTTCTGTCACAAGCTCTGTTATTACTGCGGCTGTAACAAGGTCATTACCCGCCATCAGCACAAGGCTGACGAGTACCTCGACTACCTGGAGCAGGAGATCAAGGCGCAGGCCCCGCTCTTCAAGCATCGTCTGGTCACCCAGCTGCACTGGGGCGGCGGTACACCCACCTATCTGGACGAAGCGCAAACGCGCCGCCTGATGGCCATGCTGCGTGAGCACTTCCATTTTGCCGAAGAGGGGGAGTTTAGCATCGAGGTCGATCCGCGCGAGATCGCCATTACCATGCTGGATGTGCTGCGAGACGTCGGCTTCAACCGCATCAGCCTGGGGGTGCAGGATTTCAACAAGGATGTGCAGGTTGCGGTCAACCGCGAGCAGGACAACGACTTTATTAAAGCCATGTTGGAACGGGCCCGTGAACTTGGCTTCCGCTCGACCAACCTCGACCTTATCTATGGCCTGCCGCATCAGGATCGTGCCAGCTTCCACCATACGCTGGAAGAGGTGCTCAAGACCGATCCGGCGCGCCTCTCCATCTTCAACTATGCCCATCTGCCGAGTCGCTTTGCCGCCCAGCGTAAGTTGAAAGAGGTGGATATGCCTGCTCCGCAAGAAAAACTGGCCATGCTGCAGGACACTATCGCCTTCCTCACTGGTCAGGGTTACCAGTTCATCGGCATGGACCATTTTGCCAAACCCGATGACGAACTGGCCGTAGCGCAGCGCGAGGGCAAGCTGCACCGCAACTTCCAGGGCTATACCACCCAGGGAGATTGCGATCTGCTGGGGCTGGGGGTCTCCTCCATCAGCATGATCGGTGATGCCTATTCCCAGAATCAGAAAGAGCTCAAGGCTTATTACGCACAGGTTGAAGAGCTGTGTCATGCCCAGTGGAAAGGCTGCTCGCTCAATCAGGATGATCTGATCCGTCGTGAGGTGATCAAGCGACTCATCTGTGATTTTCGCTTGAACTTTGCCGCTGTCGAGCAGGCGCACGGACTCATTTTCAGAGAGTATTTTGCCGACGATCTCAAGCTGCTGCAGACCTTCATCAACGATGGGCTGGTGCGAATGACGGAGGATGGCCTGGAGGTCTCCTCCACGGGGCAACTGCTGATCCGCAATATCTGCATGTGCTTCGATGTCTATCTGCGCAACAAGGCGCGTCAGCAGCAGTTCTCTCGCGTGATATAAGCTTGTTTGCCGATCAGAAAACAGAAAGGGGCGTCATCGTGGCGCCCCTTTCATATGTATTTTTGCTTAAGCTGCGGGTCTGGCAATAAGAAAGACCCGCGATAAGGCAAGTAATCGGGTGGTAAAACGCAGACAAAAAGATGGGGGCGACTTGCGTCGCCCCCGGTAGTCGTATCGCTCATATCCTTGAACGAAGTTGCTCCCTGCAATCCCTGACTGTTTACCTCTTCCTTTAGGTTTCCCCTTCCCAATCCTTTGGGGTGTCCTTTAGCCATCTTGGCCTGACGAGTCATCCTGTCCCGTCGCACTTTCTCCGTCCTGGGAGGTGTCCTTTACCACATCCTGTGGTGAGTCCATTTGCCCAACCCTGGCAGCCAGTCTTCCTGACCGACTTCATTGCGTCCGTGCATGAGTAACTATAAGGATTTTCTTACCGGCTACAACGTCAGATTGGAAAACGTTTTTGTCATTAGCTGTTCCGAAAGCGGTGTGTTTCGACTTATTCATTTATAAACATGATGTTAAGTGTGCCATCTTCATGTTTTAAGATCCTATCTTCCGATTATCTCGAGGATCTTTTCGGCTGTTGGCTTACATATGGAATGGCAGATCTCTTACACGGCTTTTTGGTTACTTTGGAAACAGATTCTGCAGTCTGATGATGGTCATTCGGGGTGGGTTGGCGAGGCACAAAAAGAGTGGCTGAATGGAGAAATTATGAGCGCTGGTTGAGTCGTTCATAGATGGTCTGGCGCTCTTCCGGGGTAAGCGAAGAGAAGTAGTGGGTAAAGAGGCGCAGCAACAGGGATTTGTTCATGCCATCTTGCTGGGTCAGATTGCCCAGCTCGTCGATGGCCGCCGTACTCATGGAGAAGGTGGCCTTTTTGTAACTGGGCCTCAGGTGCTCGCCACTCTCGATAAAGGCCAGCGCCGACAGGGCGTCATCACGATGCAGGCTCAGTTCAAGGCTGACCACCTTGGGTTTTCCCTTGGCGTAGAACTCTGCATCTTCGATAAATTCGTCGACGGTGAACTTCTTCTGGTGATGCAGCTGGTGCTTTTTCTTCAGATCGGCCAGACCCATCTCACACCCCCACTTGCAGGAACTCTTTGGCTATGGCCCGGATCTCTTCGGCGGATTTGCCATCCGGCTCGATCTCCATCACCGACAGCCCCTTCTCTTCGCTGTCGTCGTAGACGTTGCGACCATAGGTGATGGCGTTCAGTACATCGACACCGAATGAGGCGCAGACCTCTTTCGCCTCCAGAATGCGTTTTACCTGATTGGGCAGGGCGGGGCACTGGGTCAGCACTACAGCGGCATTGAGCGTCGGATTGACCATCTTGCAGGTGGTGATGAGATCTTCCATATGGGGCAGGGTCTTGAGGTCGCGGCGTTTCGGGCGCAAGGGGATCAGGGCGTGGGTGGCGACAGCCATGGTGGAGCGCAGTGCCCGGTTGTCCTGTCCGCCGCAATCGACGATGACGTAGTCGTAGCGGTTTTTCAGGCTGAGCAAGTCGTTGCGAATATTGCCATAGAGCTGAACGCAGTTGATTTGTGGCAGCTCCGGGTTGTCGTTGCGCTCCTGAATCCAGTCAGAGGTGGTGCGCTGCGGGTCGCAATCGACCAGTAACACCTCCCCCTGAAATTGGGATCTGAGGTAGACCGCCAGATTTTGTGCCAGGCAGCTCTTGCCACTCCCCCCCTTCTCTCCACCGACCAACAAGATCATGACGTTCCCCTATCCATGAGAAAACCGCTGATTTCAGTATAGGAGGGGCCAGCCTCATCACAAGGCGAGAGGAGTGATGCTCCTCTCGTTGTGTCGATTAGTAATGAATGCTGCCTCCATGCCAGCGGCAGACATAGTCAGGCACCAGCATCTGGGGGGCCTGGTCGACATGGCATACCACCATGGGCATGGCAGGGGCCCCTTCAGCTTGAATGAAGGTCGGGAGCGCAGAGAGCAGCAAAGTCGCGAGCAACAATATGGGTTTCATTTTCATAACAACTCCTTGGTAGTGCCATTCATGTGTGATCTGGATCACTTTCTGAGTTAAGTCGAGGTTGGCGCCAGCGCAAGGTGAGACGAATAAATTCAATTAATGAAAAAAGTATCAAAAGGCGTTGTGGTGACGAACGGGGATGGTTGCCAGCCTCGATGCGAACTTTGTGCATATTAAGTTGAACCGCATAAAGAGGTGATGGCTGATGAGGCCTTGCCTGATGGGGTTGGCATCAATGCCATGATCTGGGACAAGAAAAGATTTATGCAGCGAGTGTGGTCGATGTGAGTATTTATTTCCCCCGAGTTCCTCTTGTCACTCCGATGTATTCAATACACAGGAAGTAATATTCAAATTTTATTTGAAAAGTCATTTATTATTATGATTTTTAAGGGGTTTTGTTTTTTGAATTTAATCTCCCCAGTGAGCCTGCATGAATAAAAATTGAATCAATCTGAAATATAGCGGGGTGGTTGTGCATGGCTATTCAGTGTGCTTTGTGTGGGAAATGTGCAATTTGCTACCGGGGTCATAGATTGAACGGTGAATATATTCAGTTCTGAGTGAATGTGATCAATGTCTAAGTTTGCATTGGTTCGCAGGTCTAACCTCGGTCTCGAAAGGCAAGGGCAGGATAGAACATAAGCCGAGTACCCTACATAAAGAATATCCCGCCTTAGCCACGAGCATGAATAGAAGGAATCTATTCAATCACTCGCAGGGACCACTGCTAGACGGAATATAATCATGAGCAAATTTTATGTAGGTTCTGAAGTTGGCCAATTGCGCCGTGTCATGTTGCACCGCCCCAACCTCAGTCTGAAGCGTCTGACTCCTTCCAACTGCCAGGATCTGCTGTTCGATGACGTCCTGTCTGTTGAACGCGCCGGTCAGGAGCACGACAAATTCGCTCAGGTACTGCGCGATCAGAATGTCGAAGTTTTCCTGCTGACCAATCTGCTGGCCGAGACTCTGGATGTGCCGGAAGCCAAAACCTGGCTGCTGCAACATCAGGTCTCCGACTACCGCCTCGGTTCTTCTTTTGCCAACGACGTGCGCTGCTTCCTGGCAGACATGCCGCACCGCGAGCTGGCCCGCATTCTCTCCGGTGGCCTGACTTACTCCGAGATGCCTTATCACGGCGTCAACATGGTAGTGGGTATGCATGCACCGACCGACTTCATCATCGAGCCGCTGCCCAACCACCTCTTCACCCGTGACACCTCCTGCTGGGTTTACGGTGGCGTCTCCATCAACCCGATGGCCAAACAGGCTCGTCGCCGCGAAACCAACCATGTGAAGGCCATCTACCGCTGGCACCCGATGTTTGCCGGTCAGGACTTCATCAAGTACTTCGGTGACGAGGAGCGTGACTACGACAACTCCACCATCGAGGGTGGCGACGTACTGGTTATCGGCCGCGGCGCCGTGCTGATCGGCATGTCCGAGCGCACCACGCCGCAAGGGGTCGAGCACCTGGCTCGCAGCCTGTTCAAACACGGTCAGGCCAAACAGGTCATCGCCATGGAACTGCCGAAACACCGCAGCTGCATGCACCTGGATACCGTCATGACCCATATGGATGTCGATACCTTCTCCGTTTATCCGGAAGTGATCCGCAAGGACGTGCAGTGCTGGAGTCTGACTCCGGGCGGTGCCACCGGCATGAACATCAAGGAAGAGGGTTACTTCGTCACCGCTATCGAGAAAGCACTGGGCGTGGATCAGCTGAAGATCATCACCACTGGCGGTGACAGCTTCGAAGCCGAACGCGAGCAGTGGAACGACGCCAACAACGTGCTGACCGTACGTCCCGGCGTGGTGGTGGGTTACGAGCGTAATACCTACACCAACGAGAAATATGACAAGGCCGGTATCACAGTTCTCTCCATTCCGGGTGATGAACTGGGTCGTGGCCGCGGCGGCGCCCGCTGCATGAGCTGCCCGATGGAACGCGACAGCATCTGATGAGACGGCGTGGCGCCGGCAGAAGCTGGCGCCACACAGAACCAAACTCGAGATTAACCACTATGAAAAAACCAACTGTCGTCGTCGCTCTGGGTGGTAATGCACTGCTCCGTCGTGGTGAGCCCCTTGAAGCTGATATCCAGCGCAAGAACATCGCCACTGCCGCCAAGACCATCGCCCTGATCGCTCAGGAGTACAACGTGGTGCTGGTGCATGGCAACGGTCCGCAAGTCGGCCTGCTGGCCCTGCAAAACAGCGCCTACACCAAGGTATCCCCCTATCCGCTGGATGTGCTGGGTGCCGAGTCCCAGGGCATGATCGGTTACATGCTGATTCAGGAGCTCAAGAATCTGATGCCGAGCCGCAACGTCACCGCGCTGCTGACTCAGGTGCAGGTCGATCCCAAGGATCCGGCATTCGCCAACCCGACCAAATTTATCGGCCCCGTCTACGAAGAGGCTGAAGCCCGTACCCTGGCAGAAGAGAAGCACTGGGTGGTCAAGGCTGACGGCAAGTTCTTCCGCCGCGTAGTGCCGTCCCCGCTGCCCCAGCGCATCGTTGAAGGCGATGCCATCGAAACCCTGATTGCCCAGGGCCACCTCATCATCTGTACCGGTGGTGGCGGCATCCCTGTGACCTGGGATGGCCAGAGCCTGACCGGTATCGAAGCCGTCATCGACAAGGACATGTCTGCCGCCTATTTGGCCAAGCAGATCAAGGCCGACGCCCTGCTGATCCTGACCGATGCCGATGCCGTCTATCTGGATTGGGGCAAACCGACCCAGCGTCCGCTGCGGGTCACCAGCCCTGACGAGCTGGCCGGGGTCAAGTTCGATGCAGGTTCCATGGGGCCGAAAGTCGAAGCCTCCTGTGAATTTGTCAAAGCGACCGGCGGCATGGTCGGCATCGGCTCGCTGGAAGATGGCCTCGCCATCCTCAAGGGGGAAGCCGGCACCAATATCGTTGCCACCCGCACCGTACATGCGTAATTACCGATATCTGTACTGAGAATGCGTAGTCAACACTACTGCCCGAACTGGTCTGAAACATATATAGAGAGAACTCATCATGGCTTTTAATCTGCGTAACCGTAACTTCCTGAAACTGCTGGACTTCACCCCGCGCGAAATCCAATACATGATCGACTTGGCCATCGACCTGAAGAAAGCCAAATACGGTGGCTACGAGCGCAAGCATCTGGTCGGCAAGAACATCGCCCTGATTTTCGAGAAGACCTCCACCCGTACCCGTTGTGCGTTTGAAGTGGCGGCCTTCGACCAGGGCGCTCAGGTCTCCTACCTTGGCCCAAGCGGTTCCCAAATCGGTCACAAGGAGTCCATGAAGGACACCGCTCGTGTACTGGGTCGCATGTATGACGGTATCGAATACCGCGGCTACGGTCAGGAGATCGTGGAAGAGCTGGGTGCCTACGCCGGTGTACCGGTCTGGAACGGTCTGACCAACGAATTCCACCCGACCCAGATCCTGGCCGACTTCATGACCATGCTGGAGCACGGCAAGGGCAAGCGTCTGGATCAAATCAAGTTCGCCTACCTGGGTGATGCCCGCAACAACATGGGTAACTCCCTGATGGTCGGCGCTGCCAAAATGGGCATGGACATCCGTCTGGTCGCGCCGAAAGCCTTCTGGCCGGAAGAGGAGCTGGTTGCCAAGTGCCGCCAGATCGCCGAAGAGACCGGCGCACGCATCACCCTGACCGAAGATGTGAAAGAGGGTGTGCTGGGTGCTGACTTCCTCTACACCGACGTCTGGGTATCCATGGGTGAAGCGAAAGAAGCCTGGGATCAGCGCGTCAAACTGATGACCCCGTATCAGGTCAACATGGATGTCATCAATGCTACCAAGAACCCGGATGTGAAGTTCATGCACTGCCTGCCCGCGTTCCACAACGACGAGACCACCATGGGCAAGGAAGTGGCTGACAAATATGGCATGAAAGGCCTGGAAGTGACCGAGGACGTGTTCGAATCCGAGCACAGCATCGTGTTCGACGAGGCCGAAAACCGGATGCACACCATCAAGGCAGTGATGGTTGCTACGCTGGGCGACTAAGGTCGCAGTAGTGGTGCCGGGGGGCGACCCCCGGCTTTTCGACCATGTGACAGCGGCATAATACCTCTAACCCTACAACCCGCAGCCTGCATGGATACCACACCCACAGAAGGAAGCTGGACCATGACCAAATTCAAGTTCCCGTCAGCCTACACGATACTGTTTGTGCTGATCGCCCTGGTGGCCGCCCTGAGCTGGATAGTGCCGGCCGGCAAATATGAGATGACCATGAACGAAGCCCTCGGCAAAGAAGTGCCGGTGGCGGGTACCTACAAACTGGTGGAGGGAAATCCCCAGGGGATCGTCGACGTGCTGCTGGCACCTATCGATGGCCTCTACAACCACGACACCTATGAGGCAGGCGCCATCGACGTCTCCCTCTTTATCCTGATCATCGGTGGTTTTCTTGGCATTGTGACCAAGACAGGTGCCATCGATGCCGGTATTGAACGTGTGACCGACCGCCTGCGCGGCCGGGAGGAGTGGATGATCCCGATCCTGATGGCGCTGTTCGCCGCAGGGGGCACCATCTACGGGATGGCCGAAGAGTCGCTGCCGTTCTACACCCTGCTGGTGCCGGTGATGATGGCCGCCCGCTTCGACCCAGTGGTCGCCGCGGCAACCGTATTGCTGGGTGCCGGTATCGGTACTCTCGGCTCCACCATCAACCCGTTTGCCACCGTTATCGCCGCCAACGCCGCCGGTATCTCCTTCACCGATGGTATCTGGCTGCGCGTTGCCATGCTGGTCGCCGGTTGGCTGCTCTGCGTTGCCTACGTCATGCGTTACGCCAAGATGGTGCGCAGCGATCCGAGCAAATCGCTGGTGGCTGACAAGTGGGAAGAGAACCGTGCCCACTTCCTTGGCAACAAGAGTGACCAGATGCTGGAGTTCACCCTGACCCGTAAAATCGTGCTGGGTATCTTCGTCGCCGCCTTTGCCGTGATGATCTACGGTGTGGCCGTGCTGGGCTGGTGGATGGCGCAGATCTCCGGCGTGTTCCTGGCTGCCGCCATCATCGTCGGTATCATCTCCCGCATGAGCGAAGAGGAGCTGACCTCCAACTTTATCGACGGTGCCCGCGACCTGCTTGGTGTGGCGCTGATCATCGGTATCGCCCGCGGTATCGTGGTAGTGATGGATAACGGCATGATCACTCACACCATTTTGCACAGTGCAGAAGGGATCGTGACCGGCCTCTCCACCATCGTCTTTATCAACGTGATGTTCGTGCTGGAAGTGGTGCTCTCCTTCCTGGTGCCGTCCTCCTCTGGTCTGGCCGTACTGACCATGCCGATCATGGCGCCGCTGGCCGACTTCGCCAACGTGGGCCGCGATCTGGTGGTGACTGCTTACCAGTCTGCCTCCGGTCTGGTGAACCTGGTGACCCCGACCTCCGCCGTGGTCATGGGTGGTCTGGCCATCGCCAAGGTGCCTTATGTTCGCTGGCTGAAGTGGGTGGCTCCGCTGCTCGGTATTCTGACCGTGCTGATCGTGGTCTGCCTGAGTCTGGGCGCCGTGATCTCCTGAGGGATGACAAGCAAGATGAAACGGGAGCCTGCGGGCTCCCGTTTTTTATGGGCGCAGCTGACGGCCAAAAAATGAGAGGCAACAAAAAGGCGACCCGCAGGTCGCCTCGATGCATTTGATGGAAGGGGTTAGCGGGCTTGCGCCAGCGTGCGCACCACGGCGGCGTGGGCCTGACGGGTGCGGCTGATGTGGCGCGGCGCGACCAGCACCACGTCATTGCCGGCGACGGCGCCCATGATCTCGGGATTGGCGTTGCGATCCAGCAGGCGGGCTACCACGGTGGCGGCGCCCGGGGTTGTGTGGATCAGCACCATCTGCTGGTTGTGCACCACTTCGCGCACCATGTCGTGGATCGAGCGGGTGCTGCCGGCGGGCTCCAGCTGATCGTCTACCAGGGTGTAGACCTTCTTGCCGTTGGCATTCTGCGCCTTGGCAACGCCGAGGCGGCGCAGCAGGCGGGAGATGGTGGACTGGCTGATGTCGGCGAAACCGCGCTCTGACAGCTCACGACGGATCTCTTCCTGGGTGCTGTAGCAGTGCTGACCGATGATCTGGCGACAGGCATCCAGCTGGGCCAGATCGGGCTCTTGGGCAACGGGACGACTGAGGGTTTTGACCACGGCGAATTCCTTTGACGATGACCGGAGGTAAACGCGCGATATCTGCCATAGCTGTCGGTTATCAGCCAAAAACACTGATAATCCATCTATATGCAGGGAATGAACGGGCATTACCATCTTGGGATGGCAAATTATAGCTGACTGGAAATTCGGTGATGTGACAGGGTTCAAAAATGGGCCCCGCAGGGCCCAATCAGATATTAGTCACGCTCGCTGACGATGTCCTGAGTGAAGGACTTCTCGCAATACTTGCACTTCATCCGTACCACGCCTTTCACTTCGCGCACCCGGAAGTAGCTGTCCACCGGCTCGTTGTGGGAGATGCAGTTGGAGTTGGGGCAGTGGAACACCCCGGCGATGAACTCCGGCAGCTCCAACTGGTGCTTCTTCACCACATTGAAGTCTTCGATGATGTTGACGGTCGCTTTCGGGGCGAACAGCGCCAGCTGGTTGGCCTGTTGCTCGGTCAGGCGGGTGTTCTCAATCTTGATGAGATCCTTCTTGCCCAGCGCGCCGGATTTCAGGTTGAAGCCGACGGTGATCCGCTCCTGGGTTTCAACCAGCTGGAACAGCTTGAGGATCTTGATGCCCTGGCCAGCGGGGATGTGATCGATGACGGAGCCGTGACGGATGGCTTCGACTTGCAGTTGGTTCTTGTCAGACATGATATTCCCCTAAGCTCAGACAGTTTCGTTCAGTACCAGTGCCAGCAGCGCCTGGCGTGCATATACCCCGTTCTCCGCCTGCTGGAAGTAGCAAGCGTGGGGGGTCTTGTCGACCGCCACATCGATCTCGTCGACGCGGGGCAGGGGATGCAGGATCTTCATGGTGGGCTTGGCCCCTTCCAGGGTCGCCAGCTCCAGCACGAACTTGGCAGCCATGTGCTTGTATTCAGTCTCGTCGAAGCGCTCTTTCTGGACGCGGGTCATGTAGAGGATGTCCAGCTCCGGCATCACCTCTTCCATGGTCTGGTGGACGCTGAACGGGATGCCTTTCTCTTCCAGCTCTTCGCAGATGTAGTCCGGCATCGCCAGCGCTTCCGGGGAGATGAAGAAGAAGCGGCAGTTGAACAGGCTGAGGGCCTGGGCCAGCGAGTGCACGGTGCGGCCATATTTCAGGTCACCGACGAAGGCGACGTTGAGGTTGTCCAGACGACCCTGGGTCTCATGGATGGTGAACAGGTCGAGCAGGGTCTGGCTCGGATGCTGGTTGGAGCCGTCGCCGCCGTTGATGACCGGCACGCGGGAGAACTCGGCAGCCAGACGGGCCGCGCCCTCTTTCGGGTGACGCATCACTACCGCATCCGAGTAGGAGCCGATGATCTTGATGGAGTCAGCCAGCGTCTCGCCTTTCTTGGCGCTGGTGTTGCCACCGTCGGCGAAGCCGATGATGTTGCCGCCGAGGCGCTGTACCGCGGTCTCGAATGAGAGGCGGGTGCGGGTGGAGGCTTCGAAGAAGCAGCTGGCAACCAGCTTGTCTTTCAACAGGCTGGTGTCAGGTTCAGCCTTCAACCGTTGTGCGGTTGAGACTACCAGTTCCATTTCTGACCGGGTCAGGTCCGAAATGGAGATGACATGTTTCTTATAGAGTGGATTGGTCATCGTCTGCATTCCCTTTGACATCATTGGAGGTTTTTCGGGCACAAAAAAAAGCCCCTGAAACAGGGGCTTTTTTTAAAAATAACTGGGGATCCTTGGGGTGGGAACCGAAAACAACGGGGCCGCTCTGGTGCGCACCACCCGTCTGCAAGGCTGTTTTCTGAATCAAAAACTGCATCGTTTCGTCCCGACCTTTTTCAAAACCGGACAGATTATAGGGCCGCTTTTTTAATTGTCAAAATTTTATTTCTGATGCCAATTTCAGCATGAAAAACGTTTAAGTTGCGCGAACAGGACGACAAATCCACACCCTGTGCGTCTCTTGCAGCGATTCCCCATCGCGGGCCATGGCACGCAAATAACCGAGTCTGTGGTGCCCTTCCAGCAGGCAGTAGGGTTGCGGCAGCGGTTGCCCGTTCGGGTAACTGCACCCCTCGGCGGGCGCCAGCACGATGACAGGTTCCGGCCAGGTGCCTTCGCTCAGCATCTTCTCGCCGAGCCAGGATCGGCGCACATAGCGATTGCTGCACAGCATCTCGCCCCAGCGCTCGATCACCTCCATATGGCGGGAGTCCACCTGAGCCACCAGTTGCGCGGTGGGCCAGCTTTCACAGGTGAACTGATGGCTGGCGAGATCGATAAAGCTCCAGTTGGACTCAAAACCGCGCCAATGACGGTAAATCCACTGGGATAGCACATTTTCAGGAATAAAGGGCACCAGCGGTGCGACCCGTTCAAGATAGGCGGGCAGGGACTCTGTCTTGCGTTCATCCCTGAAGTTGAGGGGCGCCAGTTGTTGGAGCAATCGGTAATTGAGCATAAGTGGCCTCCCGGTACCTGATTTCACCCTACCCCCATTTATGTCCCATTCCTACCCCGGCAGGGCTGCAAATACAGCAAGTTATTCCGCTTTGCTGCACAAACAACCGAGACTTGTTCGGGATTTGTGCAATCGCATCAAAAGCGTAAAAAAAGCCTTTACCTTTGATCTCCACTTTGTATACTACGCCTCGTTTGTTGCAGGGGCGTAGTTCCAATTGGTAGAACAGCGGTCTCCAAAACCGATGGTTGCGGGTTCGAGTCCTGCCGCCCCTGCCATTTTCAGAAAGGCCAGCTCATTGAGCTGGCCTTTCGCATTTCTGGCGTTCGCCCTCTGCCCCTCCCGCCCCCTGTTTCTCCTCCTGATTGTTCTGCCGCTCGGTAGCATGGAATAGCGAGCAACCAATTTCTGATAGCTATCCCTGTTGTTGATGGATGTAAAAATATACAGATTCACTAAAGTCTGTTCATGTTGCGGCCGATAGCCTTTGATACATCAGGGTTTTCCCTGCCTGACACAACAACAAGGATTCGTCGTCATGACCCTCTCTCTGCGCGGCAAGCTGCTGGCCACCAGTCTTGGCGTGGTGCTGCTGATGGCATCACTGCTCGGTATCGTTGCCTTTCACACCCTCAAATCCCGCACCATGAACGCCATCCAGAGCGAGGCGGTCAACTATGGTCACGCCTACTCGGTCGCGATCGGAGAATGGATGACGGATCGCAAGAACACCGTCCATGCGCTAGTCAACCTGATCAGCGACAACCCCCAAGCCGAGCTGGTGCCCCACCTGAAGCAGGCCTACACCTCCGGTGGCTTCGGCCTCACCTATTTTGGCTCCGCGCAGGGGGTGATGACCCGGCAGGATCCCTCCCTCAACACCGGCAACTATGACCCGCGCGAGCGCCCCTGGTATCAGGATGCGGTGAAGGCGGGTCAGTTGATCGTCACTGCCCCCTATGTCAGCGTCACCATGCAGAAGCTGGTGGTCACTCTTTCCGAGCCGGTGCGCCATCAGGGTGAGCTGGTCGGCGCCGTGGGGGCCAACCTGGCGCTCGACAAGCTGATCGACGAAGTGCTGGCGATGAAGGTGCAGGGTGAGGGTTACGCCATGCTGCTCGACAGCAGCGGCCTCATCGTCGGCCATCCGCAGAAGGATCTGGCGCTCAAGCCCATCGCCGAGCTGGCGCCGGGACTCTCTGCCGCCACTTTCCAGCAGTGGGGCCGTGAAAACAGCGAGCTGCACGCTGCCACCCTCGACGGGCGCGACGTGCTGCTGGCAGTACAACCGGTAGCGGGCACCGACTGGCTGCTGGCCATGGTGATGTATCGCGATGTGCTGGAGGCGCCGCTCAGCAGCCTGCTGTGGGAGCTGGTGGGGCTGACGCTGGTGCTGATGCTGGTGTTCAGCGCCCTGCTCACCGCCACCTTCAAATACCTGTTCGCCGATCTCGGTCGGGTCGCGCACGCCCTGCACGACATCGCCCACGGCGAGGGGGATCTCACCGTTCACATCAACACCCACAGCAAGGATGAGGTGGGTCAGCTGGCCCAGAACTTCAACCAGTTCGTGGCGCGGCTGCACGGCATCGTTAGCCGGTTGCGCGATGTGACCGTCGAGCTGGCGGCCCAGTCCCGCACTCAGGCTGCCGGGGCGCAGGCCCGCAGTCAGCGGGTGCGTCAACAGCAGGACGAGATCGTGATGGTGGCGACTGCGGTGACCGAGATGGCCTCCGCCACCCAGGAGATCGCCGGCAACGCCGAGTTTGCCGCCACCACCGCCACCGATGCGGTTGCACTGGCGGTCGCCGGTCAATCCCAGGTCGGCCAGAGTCAGCGCAGCATTACCGGTCTGGCGGACGAAGTGGCCGATGCCAGCCAGATCATCAACGAGCTCGACAGCCATGCCCAGAAGATCAGCGGCATTCTGGCCACCATCAGCGGCATCGCCGAGCAGACCAACCTGCTGGCGCTCAACGCCGCCATCGAGGCGGCCCGGGCCGGTGAGCAGGGCCGTGGTTTTGCGGTAGTCGCGGACGAGGTGCGGGTACTGTCGCGGCGCACCCACGACTCCACCGACGAGATCCAGCAGATGATCGAAACCCTGCAGCAGACCACCCGTCGCGCCGTGGGTGGCATGGAGACCAGCCGTCAGCTGGCGGGCACCAGCGTGGAGGATGCGGAAGCGGCCAACCTGAGCCTTGGCCGGATCAACGAGGCGATCGGCTCTATCAGCGACATGGCGACCCAGATCGCGGCGGCGGCCGAGGAGCAGACCTCGGTGACCGGCGAGATCAGCCGCAATACCGAGAATATCCGCCACGTCTCGCAAGAGCTGGCCGAGCAGGCGGGCAACGAGGCGGCGCAGGCGGCCGAACTCAAGTCGCTGACCGAGCGACTGGAGCAGGAGATCGGCCGCTTCCGGCTCTGATCATCCCGCCACTCCAGCAACAGAAAGGGCAGCCCGCGGGCTGCCCTTTTTCATTGCTGGTGGCCGTCAGGCGGCGCTCTCCAGCTGCGCCAGATGGAAGGCGCGCCAGTTGCCGTCGGGCAGGTAGTGCTTGCCCTGCTGCCACCTGGGGTCGTGCTGTACCACGTAGCGGTAGTGGTAGGCCAGCTGCTGGCCTACATAACGCCCCTGCGCCGGGTCGAAGATCTCCACCTCGATGAGCTGGCGCAGATATTCGCTCTGGGGATCATCCTCGCCGTGGAAGTTCTCCATCTCATCCAGCGCCGCGATGGCGGCGGGGAAGTCGTCCAGCACAAACAGCTCGCCATAGACCCAGTCATCACCCTGCAGCAGGGCCGGATAGCCCTTGTGTTGCAGGTGATAGAGGGCGCCGCGCACCCGGGCGCGCCGTGGCGGCTGGCTCACATGAGCGGCCAGATAGCGCCGGTAGTTGAACAGCCCATCCATCAGACTGCCATAGACGAACAGCGGGCGTGGCTGGCCGAGGCTCATGAGATCTCGCCGCCCACGATCTTGAGGTCGCCATCCTGCTGCAGTACCACCGCCTCGATGGCCAGCGCCAGCGCGCGGGTGATGTCGCTCATGGCGAGGCAG
Source organism: Aeromonas allosaccharophila (assembly GCF_016026615.1). Classification (NCBI taxonomy): domain Bacteria; kingdom Pseudomonadati; phylum Pseudomonadota; class Gammaproteobacteria; order Aeromonadales; family Aeromonadaceae; genus Aeromonas; species Aeromonas allosaccharophila. Next base: position 3,744,642 of record NZ_CP065745.1, read on the forward strand.
GGCTGGTTCACCTTGTCCGCAACCTGCTCGGTGATGTAGGGAACGTGGATAAAGCCGCCGCGCACCGCCGGGAACTCCTGCTCAATCAGGTAGTGCAGCTGATACATGATGTGGTTGCAGACGAAGGTGCCCGCGGTGTTGGAGACCGCAGCCGGAATACCGTTCTCCTTGATGCGCTGCACCATCCCCTTGAGGGGCAGACGGGAGAAGTAGGCCGGTGCGCCATCGGCCTGAATCACTTCGTCGATGGGCTGCTGCTGCTCGTTGTCGGGGATGCGGGCATCGTCGATGTTGATGGCGACCCGCTCCGGGGTAATGGCGAAGCGGCCGCCCGCCTGACCGACGTTGATCACTACGTCAGGCTGGTGCTGGCGCATCAGCTCCGCCAGCAGGGTAGCCGACTTGACGAATACGGTGGGGATCTGCGCCTTGATCACGGTGGCGTCCAGAATGGTGTCGGGCAGGCGTTTAACCGCCTCCCACGCCGGGTTGATGGGCTCGCCGCCAAAGGGGTCAAAACCGGTAATCAGAACTTTCATCATCATCTCCCGAATTCTCAAAATGCCCAGTAGTACATGAGGGCGATATGGATCAGCACCAGGGTCAGCGCCATCGGCACCTGCACCTTGATCACCTTGTTGAGATCCTTCATCTCCAGCAGGGCGGCGGGCAGGGCATTGAAGTTGGCGGCCATGGGGGTCATCAGGGTGCCGCAGAAACCGGCGGTCATCGCCAGCGCACCGGCGATCACCGGATCACCCCCTTGCGCTACCACGAAGGGAATGCCGATCCCGGCAGTGATGACGGTGAAGGCGGCGTAGGCGTTGCCCATGATCATGGTGAAGACCATCATGCCGAGGCAGTAGGCCACCACCCCGACGAAGGGGCTGCCCATCGGCACCACGGTGGAGATCCCGTGGGAGATGACGTCACCGACGCCGGACGTGTTGAAGATCACCCCGAGGGCGGCCAGCAACTGGGGCAGGATGCCGGTGATGCCGACCTGCTGGATCATCCGGTCCGAGTCGCCCACCACGGTGGAGGGGGTGGCGCGGGTCAGCAGTACCGTGATGACGAAGGCGATCACCGCCGCCAGGCCGATACCGACCTGACCGCCGAGCGGCGTGAACTGGGCGATCACTACTGCCAGCAGCGCCAGCAACACGCAGGGCAGGAAGATCCGGTTGCCGATGCGGTTGGCGTGGCGCTGGGACTCCTCCTCGCTCGCCTGCTCCAGCTTGCCGATCTTCACCTGCTTGAGCAGGGTGATGACCCCCATGGTGAGGATCAGCATCCCGTTGATCATGTTGGGGATATAGCTGCCGAAGGCGAACAGCACCCCGAGGATGGTCCAGAACAGGGCGGTGCCGACTCGGGCCGGGTGGTTGCCATCACGCAGGACGCGCCAGGCGCTGCTAAACAGGATGACGCCGATCAGCACATAGAAGAATTCGAGCATATTGGGGATCAGTGCAGCCATTACTGTTGACCTCCCTTGCTGTTGCCAGATGCATATTTCTTGGCCATCTGACGGTCAAACCACATATTGGAGGCGGCGACCATCAACAGGGTAATGATGGCAATCGGCATGGAGGCCTTGGCAATATCGACGGCGGAGACGTTATATCCCAGCGACTCGAACGTGCCGACAATCAGCAATACCCCGGCGGAGGCGACAAAGGTATTTTGGGCAAAGAAGTTGCCGTAGTTTTCGGTGGCCGAAACCCGCGCCTTGATATATTCCTCGTCCTCTTCGCTTAATTTCCCGTGCACCTTGCTGGCGGCTGCCTGGGTCATCGGGTTGACCAGCGGACGAATAAACTGGGTATGACCCTGTACCCGCACCGAGAAGAGACCGGCCAGCTCGCGGATAAACATATAGAGGGTCATGAACTTGCCCGGAGTGAGCTTTTTGATCCGCTCTATCAGGGTGACCGCCTGCTGTTTCAGGCCGTAGCGTTCGCAGATGCCGATCATCGGCAGGGTCAGCAGAAACAGCGTCACCATGCGGTTGGAGACGAAGGCTTCGCCCAGCAGGGAGAGGCAATCGGTCATGGAGAGACCGGAGACCAGTGCCGTGGTAACGGCAGCGACCAGCACGACGGCCAGAGTATCGAGTTTGAAATAAAATCCTAACAAAATAATGAGGATGCCACTCAATTTAATCCATTCCAATTAACCACCTCGTTCAAGTGAATATTTATGTGTAATTTTTGATGATGGAGTTGTTTATCATCTGCAGACAGGGATGGCAACAATTAAGCGTTTGCGAGGAGATGCATGGCGGATGGCACCACATTTTTGCTGATTTATCGTTCGTTGGTAAACGGTGAGTCCTGTTATCACGGTGCCAATGTGCATCAATGCTGATTATTCATCATGATTTCCCAGATATATTTCAGCGATACCTGCGTGGCAGTTCAGCTGCCTGATAAATAACCTCCCATTTGATTTGGCAATATACATGCAACATGCCGTCTATATATTTGGCGGAAAAGGTGGCTAGAGATCGGAGGCAGGAAAATATGGCGGGCAGGTGAGTGCGGTGGCGAAGGGGTCGCCACCGCTGAAGGCTCAGGGGGTCTGCTTGACCCAAATCAGCTGGTCGGTAGTAAAGCCCAGCCCCTTGGCCTTGGCGATCAGCGCGTCCACCTTCTCCTTGGGCGGATTGGGGGAGCGGGAGAGGATCCAGAGGTAGTCGTGGTTGTAGCTGGTCACCAGCGATAGCTGGTAGTCGGGATCGAGGTCGATGACGTTGTAGCCGCCGTAGAAGGGGCCGAAGAAGCTCACCTTGAGCCGCGCCTCGTCCGGCTTGTCGATGAAGTAGGCTTTGCCCTCGGCTTCGCGCCAGCTGCCATCGCTCTGCTTGCCGCGGTTGAGTACCTTGACGCCGCCATCATCGCGCAGGCTGTAGGTGGCGCTCACCTGCTCCAGCCCCCGCTCGAAGCTGTGGTCGAGGCGGGCGATTTCGTACCAGGTGCCGAGATAGCGGTCGAGCTGGAAGCCGGTGACGGGACGGATGCCGTCGGCAATCCCGGTACAGGCCGTCAGCAGCAAAGCGGTGAACAGGCAAAGCAGTGAACGCATAAGTAATCCCTCTCTGGTTATCCCTCGATGATGCGCAGCTGGCCATCCCGGAAGCGGGAGGCCTGATCCGTCGGCGTGCTGCCGAAGAAGCGCTTGTACTCCCGGCTGAACTGGGAGTTGCTCTCGTAACCGACTCTGGCCGCCGCGGTGCCCGCCTTGATGCCGTCGTGCAGCATCATCATCCGCGCCTTGTGCAGCCTAAACGACTTGATGTACTGCAGCGGCGAGGTGGCGGTGACCGCCTTGAAGTGGTGGTGAAAGGCGGAAACGCTCATGTTCACCTCCCGCGCCAGCTCCTCCATGGTGAGGTTGTCGGCATAACGGGACTCTATCATACGCAGCACCCGGGCGATCTGGCCCACATGGTTGTGGCGATTGGCGAGCGCTTGCAACGCCGGGCCGCCCCCCTCGGTGAGGGCGTGAAACAGCATCTCCCGCACCGTCTGCGGCCCCAGCACCTTGGCGTGCAGCGGGTTGTCCATCAAATCGATCAGCCGCTCGGCGGCGCAGAACATCGCTTCCGACAGGGGCACCGAGTGGACGCCGCTCTTCTGCGGAGCGGGGGCGGGCAGGGCGTCGCCCAGCTCCAGCAGCAGTTCTTGCAGGGTGACCATGTTGATCTCGATGGTAAAACCGATCAGCGGCTGCTCGGGGGAGGCGAAGCACTCGCACTCGCAGGGCAGCGGCAAAGTCATCAGCAAGTAGTGGTTGGGGTCGTAGCGAAACACCTGATCCGCCAGATAGCCCACCTTGTGCCCCTGCAGGATAACGATCATCCGCGGCTGGTAGAGCACCGGGGTACGACCGTGGTACTCGGTGGTGTAGATGAAATTCACCTGCTCCACCGGGGAGGGGGTGATGCCGGGGGCGGTGACGTGGCGGGTCACTCTGGCGGCGAGGTCGCTGTAACGGTTTGGCATGGGCGCTCTTTGATTCGACTGTTCCGGCTTTCGCTGCTTTGTAGAAATAGGCAAGAATCAAGCAGGATGTTGTCTTGATGGTAGGGTGGTTCTGGAGAAAAATGCAATCACGATTTCGCGGCCTGGCCGCCCTGACTATCAGAAGAAGGCAATGTCGATGAACAACTTTACGCTCCATACCCCGACCAAGATCCTGTTTGGCCAAGGGCAGATCGCCCAGCTGCGTGAGCAGCTCCCGAGCGATGCCCGCGTCATGATCACCTACGGCGGCGGCAGCGTGATACGCAGCGGCCTGCTGGAGCAGATCCGCAGCGAACTGGCTGGCATGACCCTGTTTGAATTTGGCGGCATCGAGCCGAACCCGGCCTACGAGACCCTGATGGGTGCCGTGGAGCTGGCCCGTGCCGAGCGGGTCGACTTCCTGCTCGCCGTCGGCGGCGGCTCAGTGCTCGATGGCACCAAGTTTATCGCCGCTGCCGCGCACTACGATCTGGCCAAAGAGCCTTGGCACATTCTCGAGACCGTGGGCAGCGAAGTGCGTTCCGCCATCCCTCTGGGTTCAGTGCTGACCCTGCCGGCAACCGGCTCCGAAATGAACATGGGCGCCGTCATCACCCGTCGCAGCAGTGGCGACAAGGTGCACTTCTTCTCGCCGTTGGTGATGCCGCGCTTCGCCGTGCTGGATCCGGTGCTCACCTACACCCTGCCCGAGCGTCAGGTGGCGAACGGGGTGGTGGATGCTTTCGTCCATACCGTGGAGCAGTACCTCACCTATCCGGTCAATGCCAAGGTGCAGGATCGTTTCGCCGAAGGCTTGCTGCTGACCCTGATCGAAGAGGGCCCCAAGGCGCTGGCCGAGCCGCACAACTACGAGGTGCGCGCCAACATCATGTGGAGCGCCACCATGGCGTTGAACGGTCTGATCGGTGCCGGTGTGCCGCAGGATTGGGCCACCCACATGCTGGGTCACGAGCTGACTGCCCTGCATGGCCTCGACCACGCCCAGACCCTGGCGGCGGTACTGCCCGCCCTGTTGCAGGCCAAGCGCAAACAGAAGCATGCCAAGCTGCTGCAATACGCAGAGCGGGTGTGGGGTCTGCGCAACGGCAGCGAAGCGGAGCGCATCGACGATGCCATCGCTGCGACCCGCGACTTCTTCGAGCGGATGGGGGTCAAGACCCGCTTGCGTGACTACGGCCTCAAAGATCTCGGTATCGATACCCTGATCGGCAAGTTGGGTGAGCACGGCATGACCCGTCTGGGCGAGCACAGCGATATCGATCTGGTGCAGAGCCAGCATATTTATGAAGCGGCCTGGTAAGGGCCGCCAATCGGCGCCACACGGGCGAAACGATTGAATTGTCGGGGCCCTCTCCCGCCATCTGGCGGCTGAGTGGCCCCGCTTTTGTTGGGAAAATGTTACTTTTCGGCGTTTCGCTGCGAGAAGTGAGACGAAAGCGGATTTCGTAAGAACAAAAAACGCTAAGATAGAGGGCCGGTAAAACATTTTTTTTGACTGGTTGGATCACTTTTTTCAGCCGTTTTTACTGGTATAAGCCTCTAATTTGGTTTGTTTTTTTTAATCGTAGCCAGGGATGGGCTGAATTCTGTACGAGTGCCGTCGGGACTGCGGTTGTAATAAAACTCCAAAATTTGATACTAATCACCTTCGCGCCTGAAAAGCGGGGGCCTGACCATGACAGGAGGTTGAGGTAAAGCCTACTGATTTTCATAACAAAGAGCCCTGGACCTGCACTTTGGTCATGTCTTGTTTCGTCAGAAGTGAGACACTGGGCAGCGATTGTTTATTAACCATCAGGGAATAGTCATGCAGATTGGAATACCGAGAGAGAGTCTCGCCGGTGAGACCCGGGTCGCAGCGACCCCGGCTACCGTCGAGCAGCTGAAAAAGCTCGGCTTCGAGGTCGCCATCGAGTCCGGCGCAGGCCAGTTGGCCAGCTTCGATGATGCCGCCTTCGAGGCTGCCGGTGCCAGCGTGGTGCCGAATGTCTGGCAAGCCGACCTTATCTTCAAGGTCAATGCGCCGACCGATGCCGAGATCGCACAAATTAAAGATGGTGCCACTCTGGTGAGCTTCATTTGGCCTGCCCAGAACCCTGAGCTGGTCAAGAAGCTGTCCGAGCGCAACATCAATGTGATGGCGATGGATATGGTGCCGCGGATCTCCCGTGCCCAGTCCCTCGATGCCCTCTCCTCCATGGCCAACATCGGTGGCTATCGCGCCGTGGTTGAAGCTGCGCACCAGTTCGGTCGCTTCTTCACCGGTCAAATCACCGCAGCCGGTAAAGTGCCGCCTGCCAAGGTGCTGGTGATCGGTGCCGGTGTCGCCGGTCTGGCCGCCATCGGTACGGCCGGTTCCCTCGGCGCCATCGTGCGTGCGTTCGATACCCGTCTGGAAGTAGCCGAGCAGATCGAATCCATGGGTGGGGAATTCCTCAAACTGGACTTCGGCGGCGAAGACGGCGCCTCCAGCGATGGTTATGCCAAAGTGATGAGCGAAGAGTTCATCAAGGCCGAGATGGAGCTGTTCGCCCAGCAGGCCAAAGAGGTGGACATCATCATCACCACCGCTCTGATCCCGGGCAAGCCAGCTCCCAAACTGATCACCAAAGAGATGGTGGACAGCATGAAGCCGGGCTCCGTCATCGTGGACATGGCCGCTCAGGCTGGCGGCAACTGCGAATACACAGTGCCGGGTGAACTGCATGTCACCGCCAACGGCGTCAAGGTGATCGGTTATACCGATCTGCCGGGTCGTCTGCCTGCCCAATCCTCCCAGCTCTACGGTACCAACCTGGTCAACCTGATGAAGCTGATGTGCAAGGAGAAGGACGGCAACGTTGCCATCAACTTCGAAGACGTGGTTCAGCGCAACATGACGGTGATCCAGGCCGGTGAAGTGACCTTCCCGCCGCCCGCCATCTCCGTCTCTGCCGCCCCGCAGAAACCGGCTGCCGCCAAACCGGCCGCCAAGAAAGAAGCGGCCAAGCCTTCCAACAAGAAGTTCGTGTTCGGTGCCCTCGGCATCGCCGCCTTCGGCTGGATTGCGTCCGTTGCCCCGGCTGCCTTCCTCTCCCATTTCACCGTATTCATCCTGGCCTGTGTGGTCGGTTACTACGTGGTGTGGAACGTTTCGCATGCCCTGCATACGCCGCTGATGTCGGTCACCAATGCCATCTCCGGCATTATCGTGGTCGGTGCCCTGCTGCAGATCGGGCAAGGGTCGACCCTGGTCACCGTGCTGGCGTTCGTCGCCGTGCTGATTGCCAGTATCAACATCTTCGGCGGTTTCACCGTCACTCAGCGCATGCTGAAGATGTTCCGTAAGGATTAAGGGGGTTTAACGTGTCTCAAGGACTGGTAACAGCATCCTATATCGTTGCCGCCGTGCTCTTCATCCTCAGTCTCGCGGGACTGTCGAAGCAAGAGACGGCCAAGCATGGCAACCTGTTCGGTATCGCGGGTATGGCTATCGCCCTGCTCGCCACCGTATTCAACCCGGAGACCAGTGGCGTACACTGGATCATCCTGGCCATGGTGATCGGCGGTGCCATCGGCGTGCGTCTGGCACTCAAGGTCGAGATGACCGAGATGCCCGAGCTGGTGGCCGTGCTGCACAGCTTCGTGGGTATGGCGGCAGTGCTGGTGGGCTTCAACAGCTTCATCGATCTGCACCCGTCTGCTCCTGCTGAGGTGGTGGTCTCCGTCGGTTCCAACCTGGATGCCACTCTGGCAGCCGCCCGTGCGGCGTTCGAACAGGCGGCCAGCGTCGCCCAGGTCGAGCACCTCTCCGGCGCCATGCTGAACATCCACCTGGTCGAGATCTTCCTGGGCGTCTTCATCGGTGCCGTGACCTTCACCGGTTCCGTGGTTGCCTTCGGCAAACTGCGCGGTCTGATCTCCTCCAAGCCGCTGATGCTGCCGCACCGCCACAAGCTGAACCTGCTGGCCGTGGTCGCGTCTCTGGCGCTGATGGTCTACTTCGTCAACGCGGGCGGCTCTACCTTCGCTCTGCTGGTGATGACCCTGATCGCCTTCGCCTTCGGCTGGCATCTGGTGGCCTCCATCGGTGGCGCCGACATGCCGGTGGTGGTCTCCATGCTGAACTCCTACTCCGGTTGGGCGGCGGCGGCGGCGGGCTTTATGCTCTCCAACGACCTGCTGATCGTGGTGGGTGCGCTGGTAGGTTCCTCCGGTGCGATCCTCTCTTACATCATGTGCAAGGCGATGAACCGCTCCTTCATCTCGGTGATCGCCGGTGGCTTCGGCTCCGACGGCGTGGCCTCCACGGCTGATCAGGAGATGGGCGAATACCGCGAAACCAGCGCCGAGGAAGTGGCTGACCTGCTGAAGAACTCCAGCTCCGTCATCATCACCCCGGGCTACGGCATGGCGGTGGCACAGGCCCAGTATCCGGTGGCTGAAATCACCCAGAAGCTGCGTGATCGCGGCGTCAAGGTGCGCTTCGGTATCCACCCGGTTGCCGGTCGTCTGCCAGGCCACATGAACGTGCTGCTGGCGGAAGCGAAAGTCCCGTATGACATAGTTCTGGAAATGGACGAGATCAACGACGACTTCGCCGATACCGACACCGTGCTGGTGATCGGTGCCAACGACACCGTCAACCCGGCTGCGATGGAAGATCCGGGCAGCCCGATCGCCGGGATGCCGGTACTGGAAGTGTGGAAAGCGCAGAACGTCATCGGCTTCAAGCGCTCCATGAACACTGGCTACGCCGGTGTCCAGAACCCGCTGTTCTTCAAAGAGAATACCCAGATGCTGTTTGGCGATGCCAAGGCCAGCGTCGAGGCGATCCTCAAGGCACTGTAAGTGCCTGTCAGGTATCGCATAACAAGGAGGCTTCGGCCTCCTTTTTTATTACCCCCGGATTGTATACTCTCAAACCATGGCGGTATGGAGATATGCCCATGGATTGGCAGCGAATGTGGCGACGGGGGTGGCAAGGCGGCTGGCTATTGGCCTCGCTGGTGTTGGGCGGCAGCGCGCTGGCGGACGAGCCCCCGACCCTGACCATACTGACCGAGCTGTGGCCTCCCTATGTCATGCGCAGTGACAATGGCGAGCTGGTGGGGGCCGATCTCGAGCTGGCCCGCGCCGTGTTGCTGCAACTGGGCTATCGCACCGAGGTGAGGGTGCTGCCCTGGAAGCGGGTATTGCAGCAGGCTCGTCTCAAGCAAGGGGATGCTGTGCTCGATGTCTTCTATATCGAGGCTCGCCAGCAGTGGCTCCACTATCCCGAAGAGCCGCTCTCTCACAGCGGCGAGGTGCTCTTCTATCCAGCTGATCGCCCGGTGAAATTCGAGCAACTCTCCGACCTCAAGGGGCTGCGGATCGGCGTTCAGGCTGACTATGCCTACAGCCCTGATTTTCTGGCCGATAAGGGGGTCATCCGGGTTGCCATGACCGGCGATGGCAACATGATCAAGCAGTTGCACCTGATGATGGCTGGCAGGCTGGACGGGGTGGTGCTCAACGAGCGGGTCGGTCGTTATCTGCTGCGTACCCAGGGGCTGCAGGATCAGGTGCTCAATGGTAGCCGCCTGTTGACCGACGACAACCGCAACTTCCTGGGTTTTACCCGCAAGCCTGGCCACGATCAGCTGGCCATCCAGTTCTCCTCCGCGCTCAAAGCATTCAAGCAGACGCCCGCCTATCGGCAGCTGCTGGCTCGCTATCACCTCTGAGTCATCGCGCCGTCTGTGCGCGACTTCACAAATTGTCGCACTTTGTTAAAAGGTGGGCATAATGGCATGCAAAAAGGGGATACCGCTCAACATTAGTTTATCTTGTTGATAGTAGAATCAACTGCGGTTTACTCAAAGTCACTCATATATGTCCACAGCAGCCACCACAGACAACATCAATTTGTTAACGGACGAAGAACGTCATCTGATCGCCAGTTTCGAGCCCGCCGTCGAGGCACTGGCGGCCCTGTTTGGCAGTGGCTGCGAGGTGGTGCTGCATGCCTTTGACTCGCTGGATGCATCGGTCATCAAGATTGCCAACGGCCATGTGACAGGGCGTCGGGAGGGGGCACCGGTTACCGACTTTGCCCTCAATCGCTTGCAGGGAGTGGCGGGCAGCCAGTGGAGCAGCTACTTCACCCGCACCCGTGACGGGGCACTGATGAAGTCCTCTTCCGTCACCATCAGCAACCGGCAGGGCAAGCCCATCGGCATGCTCTGTGTGAACTTCAGTCTGGATACCTCCCTTGGCAGCCTGCTCGATACCTTTACGCTGCCTGCGGCACCGGCGCCGCTCAACAACGAGACCTTTGCCAGCTCGGTTGACGATCTGGTGGCTCAAGTGATTGAGAAGGTGGATCAGGATAGTTCGCTCTCCAGCTCGGTGCGCAACAAGGAGATAGTGACCCGGCTCTACGACATGGGGATTTTCGAGATCAAGGAGGCGGCCCAGCTGGTTGCCCGGATGCTCGGCATCTCCCGTCACACCGTCTATTTGCACATCCGCAATCACAAGGCGGATCTGAACAAGCAATAACTGCCTGCGGGCACCCTGAACATGAGAAACACTGCAATGAAAGCACAATGGACCGACTTTATTACCCTGCTCAAGCGTGAAGTGGTACCGGCCCTGGGCTGCACCGAGCCGATGTCGGTGGCGCTGGCGGCGGCCAACTGCCGCAAGCTGCTGGGGCAGGATCCGACGCGCATCAGCGTCTGGGTCAGTGGCAATCTGTTCAAGAACGGCATGGGAGTCGGGGTGCCGGGTACCGGCATGATCGGCCTGCCGGTGGCGGCTGCGGTCGGCATCACCGGCGGCAATCCCGATGCCGGGCTGGAGGTGCTCAAGACTCTCACCCCGGCCCAAGTCGAGGCGGCCAAGGCGTTGCTGCACTGCATTGTGGTGGATGTGAAGGATGTGCCGGACGTGCTCTACGCCGAGGTGCTGGCCGAGGTGGAGGGCCATAGCGCCCGGGTGGTGATCTGCACCGACCACACCCGCATCATCCTGATGGAGAAGGATGGCGAGGTGCTGATGGAGCAGAACAATGCCCCCGGCGTGCAGATCCAGCCCGCCAAATCCGCCAAACCGACCATGACCCTGCGGGAGATCGTCGATTTTGCATTGCAAGTGCCGCTGGCGGAGATCGACTTTATCCGCGAGGCCGCCACCATGAATCAGGCGCTGGCAGATGAAGGGTTGCAGGGTTACGGCCTGCAGATCGGCAAGATCCTCACCGAACAGGTGGAGCGCAAGCTGCTCTCCGATGACCTGATGACGTTGGCAATGCGCCTCTCCTCCGCCGCCTCAGATGCACGGATGGATGGCGCCATGCTGCCCGCCATGTCCAACTCCGGTTCCGGCAATCAGGGCATTGCTGCCACCATGCCGGTGGTCGCCGCCGCCCGCTTCCTCAAGGCGAGCGACGAGCAGCTGACCCGGGCGCTGGTAATGAGCCATCTGGTGGCCATCTACATCAAGACTTACCAGAACAAGCTGTCGGCCCTCTGCGCCGCCAGCACCGCCGCCATGGGCTCCGGTGCCGCCATCACCTGGCTGCTGGGCGGCCAGTATCAGCAGATCAGCCACTGCATCAACAACATGATTGGCGATGTCTCCGGCATCATCTGCGATGGCGCGGGCAGCGCCTGCTCCATGAAGGTATCCACCTCCACCTCGGCGGCGGTGAAGTCTTCCCTGATGGCCATTAACAACCTGCATGTCCCCCAGAGCGAGGGGATCGTCTCCGATGACGTGGACGAGACTATTGCCAATCTGGGTCGCCTCTCCAAGGAGGGGATGCTGGATACCGACATCGAAATCATCAACATCATGCGAGCGAAACAGCAGAAGCAGTGAATGTGTGACAAGGGGGCGATAGACCCCCTTGTTCTTGTCACGACGGCGCAGACCGTCTGACACGGTTGCCAGGGCAAGCATGGCGCTTGCTCTTGTTTCTCGGGCGCAAGCCCGCTTTTTGGGGAGTCATACCATGACATTTAGCGTTATCGGCAATCTGGCCATCGCCGCCATCTTGCTGTTCTTTCTCTACCGGTTACAGGAAAAACATGTGAGCTTCACCCGCCGGGTATTTGCCGGTCTGGGGCTCGGTATTCTGTTCGGCGCCGCATTGCAACTGCTCTATGGCGCCGGTTCGCCGGTTATTGTCCAGACCATCGACTATCTGGATATCGTGGGCGGCGGCTATGTGAAGCTGCTGCAGATGATTATCATCCCGCTGATCATGGTCTCCATCATAGGTGCCATCCTCAAGCTCAATGGCGGCACTGCGCTGGGCAAGATCAGTGCCATGACCATCGGCGTGCTGATCTTCACCACCGCCATCGCCGCCGGGGCGGGCATCCTGATGTCCAACCTGTTTGGCCTGACCGCTGAAGGGCTCACCTCCGGTGCCGCCGAAAGCGCCCGTGGCGCCGCGCTGCAGACCACCCTTGGCAGCGTCGAGAGCATGTCGTTTGCCAAGATGATGCTGGAGTTTATTCCGGCCAACCCCTTCCTCGACATGACTGGCGCGCGCAAGACCTCCACCATCGCCGTGGTGATCTTCTCCATCTTCATCGGCCTTTCTGCCACCGGCATCGCCCGCAAGAAGCCGGAGATCTTCGCCAGCTTCAGCCACTTCGTGGCCGTGGCCCATGCCATCGTGATGCGCATGGTGACCCTGGTGCTGCGCCTGACCCCGTTCGGCGTACTGGCGCTGATGACCAAGGTGGTCTCCGGTTCCAACTACGCTGACATCATCAACCTGCTCAGTTTTGTGATGGCCTCTTACGGTGCTATCGCGCTGATGTTCGCGGTACACCTGCTGCTGGTGAGCATGGTCGGCATCAACCCCGCCCGCTTCCTCAAGAAGATCACCCCGGTGCTGGCGTTTGCCTTCACCTCGCGCACCAGTGCGGGCTCCATCCCGATGAACGTGCAGACCCAGACCAAGTCGCTGGGTATTCCGGAGGGGATCGCCAACTTCGCCGCCTCCTTCGGTTCCACCATCGGCCAGAACGGCTGCGCCGGTATCTATCCGGCCATGCTGGCGGTGATGATTGCCCCGACCGTCGGGGTCAACCCGATGGATCCCGGCTTCATCATGACCCTGATCGCCATCATCACCGTCAGCTCCTTCGGGGTAGCCGGGATTGGCGGCGGCGCCACCTTTGCCGCGCTGATCGTGCTCTCCGCACTGGACTTCCCGGTGGCGCTGGCCGGTCTGCTCATCTCCATCGAGCCGCTGATCGACATGGGCCGTACCGCCCTGAACGTCTCCGGATCCATCACTGCAGGGACTGTCACCAGCCGCCTGATGGGCGAGACCGACATGCATGTGTTCAACAGCGATCACGAAGTGAGTCTGGACGGCGAAGAGTCCACCGTCTGATTTGCGTCGGTTGATCTGGGCGTGGAAAGGGGTGACCCTTTCCCGTCATAGACCGCAGGGAGGGCATGCCCTCCCTGCGCCATTGAGAGGAAAAAACAATGAGAATTCTGATCATCGGTGGCGAAGCCGCTGGTATGAGCGCGGCGGCCAAGGCACGCCGTCTGGCCAAAGAGGCCGAGATCGTCGTTTATGAGGCCTCCGAGGTGATCTCCTTCGGTGCCTGCGGCCTGCCTTACTTCGTCGGTGACGAGTTTCAGGAGCCCGGCTACATGGCCGAGTTCACCCCCGAGCAGTTCGCCGCCAAGGGGATCGAGGTCAAGATTGGTCATCGGGTGCTGAGCGTTGACGCAACTGCCCAGACCCTGCAGGTGGAACATAACGGCGACACCTTCACCGATCGTTACGATCGGCTGATGATCGCCACCGGTGCCCGCGAAGTGATGCCCCCCATCCCCGGTTTGCAGCAGCAAGGGGTATTCGGTCTGCGCCGGATGGCCGATGGACTGGCGCTCAAAGCGGCGGTGCAAGACAAGAACAATCGTCGCGCCGTGGTGATCGGCTCCGGCTTTATCGGGTTGGAGGTGGTCGAGGCGCTGGTGCATCAGGGCAAAGAGGTGCGTCTCATTGAGCTGGCGGATCGGGTCATCCCCGATGCATTTGATGGCGAGATCACCCAGCACATCGAAACTGAACTGCGCGAGCAGGGCGTCTCTCTCCATCTGGGTGAGCGAGTTGAAGCGCTGCTGGGGGATGGCCGGGTGACCGGCGTGCGAACCAGCCAGGGCGAGTACGAGGCCGATATCGTGGTGGTCTGCACCGGGGTCAAGCCCAACACCGAGTTTCTGGCCGACACCGGCATCGAGCGACTCGGCAACGGCGCCATCAATGTGGACCGTCAGGGACGCAGCTCGCTGGCCAACGTCTGGTCAGCCGGTGACTGTGCCAGCGTCTGGCACAGCGTGAAGCAGCAGCAGGTCTATGTGCCGCTCGCCACCATAGCCAACAAGCTGGGTCGCATGGTGGGTGAGAACCTGGCGGGGGCCGAGCAGACGTTCCCGGGCACTCTCGGCTCTGCGGCACTCAAGGTGCTGGGGCTGGAGGCGGGCCGTACCGGTCTCTCCGAGCAGGAAGCCAAGGCGATGGGTATCGACTATCGCACCGTGGTGATCAAGGACAAGTGCCACACTAACTATTGCCCGGGCCAGTCAGACATTCACGTCAAACTGGTCTATGAGGCGGGCAGCAAGCGGCTGCTGGGTGGCCAGATCCTCGGTCGCAAGGGGGCGGTACACCGCATCGACGCGCTGGCGGTGGCCATCACCATGGGAGTGACCACCGAGCAGCTCGGCATGCTGGACTTTGCCTACGCGCCGCCCTTCTCCCGCACCTGGGATGCCCTGAACGTGGCGGGCAACGTCGCGAAGTAAGAGCTGTGATGACGGCGCAGGGAGGGCGCTGTCACGCTGATACAGCTCTGCAGAGCCTCTGCGGGTAATATCAGTGGCTAAATTGCAGCGATAAAAAAACCGATGCCAAGGCATCGGTTTTTTGTTACCGGTTGACCCGTATCACTCAGCCACGGCCGAGGCGGTTCTCCGGGAAGTTCTTGGCCAGCACTTCGCGGGCATGCTTGGCCAGCTGCGGCATCTTCAGCGTGTCGTAAGACTCGACCATGATCTCCAGCGCTTTCTCGGTTTCGGCTGTGTCGGGGTAGGTTTCGACAAGCAGCTTGGCCCGGTTGGCGGCCGCGACCAGTGCATCACGCTTCACGTAATACTCGGCCACGCTCAGGTCATATCTGGCCAGACGATTCTTCAGGCCAATCATGCGGGCGCGGGCATCGGCGGCATAGACGCTGTTGGGGTAGTTCTGCAGCAGGGTCTTGAAGTCCTGGAATGCCTGACGGGCATAAGCCGGGTCTTTGTCGTCCCGATCGATGCCGAACAGGCTCTGGAAGAAGTTGTAATCCGCTGCCATGTTGGTCAGGCCGCGCATATAGAAGACGTAATCGATATTTTTATGCGCCGGATTTAGGCGGATAAAACGGTCGATATTGGCGATCGCCTGAGCGGTATCATCCTGCTTGTAATAGGCATAGATGAGGTCAAGCTGCACCTGGTTGGAGTAGGCGCCGAACGGGTAGCGAGAGTCCAAAGCCTCAAGCAATTCAGTGGCTTGCACGTAATTGCCAACGTCCAGTTTGAGGCGTGCTTTCTGGTACAGGGTCTCCGGCGGTTCGTCGGGTACCTTGGGTTTGGTGCTGGAACAGCCTGTGATCAAGGTAGCGACCAAGGCGAGCGACATCAGCAGGTGAGACTTCTTTCCCATCAACAACATCCGGTCCATTTCCACGAAATTGGCAAAGTATCCGTTATGCTTGGCTAAAAGAAAAGCTAGAATACCCGGATTATTTCGAATTGATACCCCCCGCTCAAGAGACCATACATGAGCCAGCATATTGAACTGACAGGCGAATTCCAGGATCACCAATTCGGGCAGCGACTCGACCAGGCCCTGGCCGAATTGTTTCCAGACTACTCCCGCACCCGCATCAAGGAGTGGATTTTACAGGACAGAGTGACCCTGGACGGTCAGGTTGCCAACACCCCGCGCGAGAAAATTCTGGCCGGGCAACAGGTGCATGTGAATGTCGAGCTGGAAGCCGATACCCGCTGGGATGCCCAGGAGATAGAGCTCAACATCGTTTATGAAGATGAACACATTCTGGTGATCGACAAACCGGCCGGACTGGTGGTTCACCCGGGCGCAGGCACGCCCGATGGCACCATCCTCAACGCCCTGCTGCACCGCTACCCCGGCATTGCCGAGGTGCCCCGCGCCGGTATCGTGCACCGTCTGGATAAAGACACCACAGGTCTGATGGTGGTTGCCAAGACAGTACCCGCCCAGACCCATCTGGTGGAAGCGCTGCAGGCGCGCCAGATCACCCGTGAGTACGAAGCGATTGCCATCGGTCACATGACCGCAGGTGGCACAGTTGATGCGCCCATCGGCCGTCACCCGACCCAGCGTACCCATATGGCTGTGGTGCCCAATGGCCGTCCTTCCGTGACTCACTACCGGGTGCACGAGAAGTTCCGTGGCCACACCCGTCTGCGTCTGCGTCTGGAAACCGGTCGTACTCACCAGATCCGTGTCCACATGGCGCACATCAAGCACCCGCTGGTGGGCGATCCCGCTTATGGTGGTCGTCTGCGCCTGCTGCGCAACGCGACACCGGAGCTGACCCAGATGCTGCGTAGCTTCAATCGTCAGGCGCTGCATGCGACCATGCTGCAACTGGCGCACCCCATCACGGGTGAAGTGATGCAGTGGCACTCAGAGACACCACAGGACATGGTGGATCTGATGGAAGTGCTGCGTGCGGATACTATCGCCAATCCGGACGATTTGGTCTGGAACTGATGCAATAGGGCCTGCGTCGGTTTCTGCCGCCATCCGGCCCGAAGAGATGCCAAACGGGGTTCCCTTGCAGGAGCCCCGTTTTTATAGCGGTGAATTGAAGGAGTCACAGATGAAATGGATCGAACCCGATTGGCCTGCACCTGCCAACGTCAGAGCCTTGTCGACCACCCGGGATGGCGGTGTCAGTGACGGGGTCTTTGCTGGCCTCAATCTGGGTGCTCACGTGGGGGATGAACCGGCGCTGGTTGAGGCCAATCGCGCCCGGCTGCAGCAGGCGGCCGCCATCCCGGGGCCCCTTAACTGGCTCAATCAGGTGCACGGCACCGTGGTTCATCCGGTCAGCAGCCATTATCAGCAGGCGCCGGATGCCGATGCGGCCTGCGCCCATGAGGCACAGCTGGCCTGCATCGTGATGACCGCCGACTGTCTGCCGGTGCTGTTCTGCGATCGGGCAGGCACAGTGGTGGCCGCCGCCCATGCTGGCTGGCGTGGGTTGAAAGAGGGGGTGCTGGAGGCGAGCATCGCCGCCATGGGTTGCGAGCCGGGCGAGATCCTGGCCTGGCTCGGCCCGGCCATCGGCCCCACCGCGTTTGAAGTGGGTGGCGAGGTGCGCGAGGCTTTTATGGCGGAGCAGGCCGAAGCGGCTGCTGCCTTCGTGCCTTCGTCCAACGAGGGGAAATGGCTGGCGGATATCTACCGGTTGGCGCGGCTGCGGCTGGCTCGCGCCGGGGTGAATGCTGTCTATGGCGGCGAGCACTGCACCTTCAGCGATAGCGAACAGTTTTATTCCTATCGCCGCGATGGTCAGACCGGTCGCATGGCCTCCCTCATCTGGTTGGCCCGCTAAGCAATTACCCGCCAAGTAATACCCCGTCTCTCTCAAGAGCAAATCCGTATGAGAGAGGCGGGGATCCTGCCTTCTCCCCGCTTTGCAGAAAAAATAACCAGTCCATGCCCTTGAAATAGCCCGTACGGGCCTCATCTTTCATCTCAGAAAGTTATGTTGTTTGCCGCGCAAGCGGCGTCCGTCTTGAAAGGGGGAGTGCAATGCGCCTCGATCGCCTGACCAGCAAATTCCAGATTGCTATTTCTGATGCCCAGTCTTTGGCACTGGGTCGTGACCACCAATTTATCGAACCCGTTCATCTGATGACCGCGCTGGTCAATCAGGATGGCGGCTCCATCCGTCCGCTGCTCACCCTGACCGGGCTGGATATCAACTCTTTGCGCTCCCGCCTCGGCGAGGAGCTCGATCGCCTGCCCAAGGTGAGCGGGGTGGAGGGGGATGTACAGCTCTCCAACGGCCTCGGTCGCCTGCTCAACGTCTGCGACAAACTGGCCCAGCAGCGCAAGGATCAGTTCATCTCATCCGAGCTGTTCGTACTGGCGGCCCTCGACGAGAAGGGCAACCTGGGCGAGCTGCTGCGTGCCCAGGGGCTGACCAAAGAGAAACTGGAAGCGGCCATCGACAAGGTGCGTGGCGGCAAGAAGGTGGAGGATGCCAACGCCGAGGAGAACCGTCAGGCGCTGGAGAAATACACCATCGACCTGACCGAGCGGGCCGAGATCGGCAAGCTCGACCCGGTGATCGGCCGTGATGACGAGATCCGCCGCACCATTCAGGTGCTGCAACGCCGCACCAAAAACAACCCGGTGCTGATCGGTGCGCCCGGTGTCGGTAAAACCGCCATCGTCGAGGGGCTGGCCCAGCGCATCATCAACGGTGAAGTGCCGGAAGGGCTGAAGAACAAGCGGGTGCTCTCCCTCGATATGGGGGCGCTGGTAGCCGGTGCCAAGTATCGCGGCGAGTTTGAAGAACGGCTGAAAGCCGTATTGAACGATCTCGCCAAGGAGGAGGGCAACGTCATCCTCTTTATCGACGAGCTGCACACCATGGTTGGCGCTGGCAAAGGCGAAGGGGCCATGGATGCGGGCAACATGCTCAAGCCTGCGCTGGCCCGTGGCGACCTGCACTGCGTCGGCGCCACCACGCTGGATGAGTACCGTCAGTACATCGAGAAGGATGCGGCCCTCGAGCGCCGTTTCCAGAAGGTGCTGGTGGAAGAGCCGAGCGTGGAGGACACCATCGCCATCCTGCGCGGCCTGAAAGAGCGTTACGAGCTGCACCACCATGTGCAGATCACCGACCCTGCCATCGTGGCGGCGGCCCAGCTGTCGCACCGCTATATCGCGGATCGCCAGTTGCCGGACAAGGCTATCGACCTCATTGACGAGGCGGCGGCCAGCATCCGGTTGCAGATCGACTCCAAGCCGGAGGCGCTCGATCGTCTCGAGCGGCGCATCATCCAGCTCAAGCTGGAGCAGCAGGCGCTGATGAAGGAGGACGACGATGCCAGCCGCAAGCGTCTGGAGCTGATCAATCAGGAGATTGGCGAAAAAGATCGGGAATACAACGAGCTGGACGAAGTGTGGAAGGCCGAGAAGGCTGCCCTCGCCGGCACCCAGCACATCAAGGCGGCCCTCGAGCAGGCCCGTCAGGATCTCGATGTGGCGCGCCGCGCCGGGGATCTGGGCCGGATGTCCGAGCTGCAATATGGCCGTATCCCCGAGCTGGAAAAACAGCTGGATCTCGCCACTCAGGCTGAGATGCAAGAGACCAGCCTGCTGCGCAACCGGGTCACCGACGTGGAGATTGCCGACGTGCTGGCCCGCTGGACCGGTATTCCGGTGGCCCGCATGCTGGAAGGGGAGCGCGACAAGCTGCTGCGGATGGAAGAGCAGCTGCACAGCCGGGTGATTGGCCAGGAGGAGGCGGTCGAAGCGGTCTCCAACGCCATTCGCCGCTCCCGTGCCGGTCTCTCCGATCCGAACCGACCCATCGGCTCCTTCCTGTTCCTGGGGCCCACCGGGGTGGGCAAAACCGAGCTATGCAAGGCGCTGGCGGAGTTCCTGTTTGATACCCAGGATGCCATGGTGCGTATCGATATGTCCGAGTTCATGGAGAAACACAGCGTGGCCCGTCTGGTGGGGGCGCCTCCCGGATATGTGGGTTACGAGGAGGGCGGTTATCTGACCGAGGCGGTACGCCGTCGCCCCTACTCGGTGATCCTGCTGGACGAAGTGGAGAAGGCGCACCCGGATGTGTTCAACATCCTGTTGCAGGTGCTCGATGATGGCCGCCTGACCGATGGTCAGGGTCGTACCGTCGATTTCCGCAACTCGGTGGTGATCATGACCTCCAACCTCGGGTCGGATCTGATTCAGGAGCACCACTCCGAGAAGGATTACGACGAGATGAAGGCCATGCTGATGGAGGTGCTGACCCGCAGCTTCCGGCCGGAGTTTATCAACCGGATCGACGAGACGGTGGTGTTCCACCCGCTCGGCGAGGATCACATCAAGTCCATCGCCCGCATCCAGCTCAAGAGCCTGATGGGCCGACTGGAGGCTCAGGGTTACGAGGTGGAGGTGAGCGAAGCGCTGCTCGAGAAGCTGGTGCATGCCGGGTTCGACCCCGTCTACGGGGCGCGGCCTCTCAAACGGGCGATCCAGCACAAGGTGGAAAACCCGCTGGCGCAGGCCCTGCTCTCCGGTCGCATCGTGCCGGGCAAAAAACTGCTGCTGGGGGCCGACAGCAACGGCCTCACTATGACCCAGTAACCGGGTTGCCGACGAAAAACGCAGGCTTGGTGCCTGCGTTTTGTTTTCTGAGGGATTGAGATGCTGAAGTTTTCCGTGCTGGTGGATGATGATGTTCATCTACCCGGCTGCCTGCCCGAAAAGGGGCTGTCGTTATTGCTGGAGTGTGACGGTCTCAGGGTGCTGTTTGACAGCGGTCGTGGCCGGGCGCTGCGCCACAACGCCGAGGTGATGGGGATCGATCTCTCCTCGCTCACTCACGTGGTGCTCTCCCACGGTCATTACGACCATGTGGGCGGTATTGGTTCGCTACCCCTCTACTCACCAGCTATTCCTCTTATCGCCTGCCCGGATGTGTTTTGCGAGCGGGGCTATTTTCTGCCGCTTCCTTTCTGGCGGCGCAACCTCTATCGCCTCTCGGGTGCGCTGGGGCGAGAGTCGCTAGCTGCCAAAGGCTTGCTCCCCCACTGTTCGGCCGAGCCGGTGTGGCTCTCGGATCGTCTGGTGTTCCTCGGCAGCATTGTGCGGCGCGACCGGGCTGCGCCTTCCCTGCTTGGCTACATAGTGCGGGGTGGGCGGGTGGAGAAAGACCTTATCAGCGACGACTCGGCGCTGGCCTACAAGAGCGAGCAGGGGCTGATTGTCTTCATCGGCTGTGGTCACTCCGGGGTCGAGAACATCATCGAGTGGGCCAAAGAGGTGTGTGGTGACGAGCGGATCCACGTCGTCATCGGCGGCCTGCATCTTAAGTTTTCCGGCCCACAGCGGGCGGAGGTGCTCGGCACCTATCTGCAGGAAGAGGCGGTGGCGCAGTTGTTTGCCTGCCACTGCACCGGCAGCAGAAAGGCGGGGTTGCCGCGCCAGCGTCAGATTGGCGCCGGTTTCGAGCACCGGTTTTCGGCGTAAAAAAAACGGCAATCCGAAGATTGCCGGGAGGAATGTCGTGACGCGACCTTGCGTGGGTTGAGCGGGTCGCAGGGGCAAGCCCCGGTTTCGCCGCGGGCCATCAGGGATGGCCACACGGCTTACAGCATGTCCGGACTGCGCTCGTTCAGTCCGCACCGCCACACACCTTCAGGGCGGACCCGCGAGCCACAGCTTGCGGGCCAGACCGATGAAATCAATTCGTTTACAGCATGCCCTGTACGGCAGCCTTCATTTCAGAGGGCCACACACCAACCTGAACCTGCCCGATATGCTCTTTTTGTAGCAGCAGCATGGCCAGACGGGATTGGCCGATGCCGCCGCCGATGGTCTGCGGCATCCGTGCGGCCAGCAGATCCTGATGCCAGTCATACTGCAGGCGATCTTCATCGCCGGTGATGGCCAGCTGGCGGCGCAGCGCCTCGGCGTCGACCCGGATCCCCATGGAGGAGATCTCGAAGCTGTCTTGCAGCACCGGGTTCCACACCAGAATGTCACCGTTCAGACCCGCCAGACCCAGCTCGCTGTGGCTGCTCCAGTCGTCATAGTCCGGGGCACGCACATCGTGGCGTTCGCCGTGGGAGAGGGCACCACCGATACCGATCAGGAACACGGCTCCCAGCTCTTTGGCGATGGCCCGCTCGCGCTCCTTGGCATCGAGGTCCGGGTAGCGGGTCAGCAGCTCTTCGCTGTGCAGGAACTGGATCTCGGCTGGCAGGAAGGGGATCAGCTCATGCTCGGCGCAGACCGCGCGCTCGGTGGCCTTGATGGCGGCCCAGATGCCGCGCACGGTTTCCTGCAGATAGGCCAGATCGCGGCGCTCGCTCGGCATCACCTTCTCCCAGTCCCACTGATCCACATAGACCGAGTGGATGGGGGTGAGCTTGTCTTCATCCGGACGCAGTGCCTTCATGTGGGTGTAGATCCCTTCACCCGGGCCAAAGCCGAAGCGGCCCAGAGTCTGGCGCTTCCATTTGGCCAGTGAATGGACCACTTCGTAGTTGTGCTCCGGCAGGGTCTTCACTTTGACCTGCACTGCATTCTCATGGCCAGAGAGGTTGTCCTGAGTGCCATCACCGACCCGGCTAAGAATGGGGGCTTGTACCTCCATCAGACCCAGCTGCTGGGCGAGTTGGCGGGAGAACATCTCTTTGACGAAGCTGATCTGCTGTTGGCTGCGAATGTAGTGCTGTTTCATGCTGAATTCCTGTTTCAAACCCCGTTGGATGTGGTGATTCTTCAACAGAATGACAACTAAATTCAATATTCGACAATATAAATAGGCTTTGTGTGTTTTTTTCTTCAAAATACACTGTGGTTTAATGAGATATCGTTAACGGGAGTGCAAAAAAATGCCGGAAAATTACCGGATCGATAATCTCGATCAGGCCATCCTCACCGCCCTGATGGAGAATGCGCGGATCCCTTATGCCGAGTTGGCCAAACAACTGGCTGTCAGCCCGGGCACCATTCATGTGCGGGTGGAGAAGATGAAGCAGGCGGGGATCATCGAGGGGACGCGGGTACAGGTGAATGCGAAGAAGCTGGGCTATGACGTCTGCTGCTTTATCGGGATCAATCTGAAGAGTGCCAAGGATTACCCCTCGGCGCTGGCCAAGCTGCAGGCGCTGGACGAGGTGGTGGAGGCCTACTACACCACCGGCCACTACAGCATCTTCATGAAGGTGATGACCCGCTCCATCGACGAGCTGCAGATCGTGTTGATCAACAAGATCCAGACCATCGACGAGATCCAGTCCACTGAAACGCTGATTTCGCTGCAAAACCCGATCCTGCGGGATGTGAAGCCCTGACCCGTTGATTAGGGTTCGATATAGGGGATGCCGTACTTGTCGTAGAGGGCCTTGAGGCTGCCGTTGCGCTTCATGCGCAGCAGCTCGGCATCGTAGGCGGCCATCTGGGCGGGCGTATTCTCGTCGGCCCTGGCGCGGGTCCAGGTGTTGAAGTAGGGGCTGCTCTTGAGCGGCTTGGGCAGGTAATCGACCTTGCCCGTCAGCCCCTCCTCCTTGATCTGGGTGAAGGCTGTGACCAGCGGCATCGGCACGGTATCGATCCGCCCGGCCAGCAGTTTGCGCAGTTGCAGCTGGTTCATGGTGATCTCCTGAAACTGATAGGCCGGGTCGGCCATCGCTGCCGCCAGTTCAGGGGTATAGGAGAAATCCTTGGTCACCCCGATGCGCCAGGGTTTGAGATCGGCCAGCGTCTCGTAGCGGATCTTCAGCAGGTCGGTCTTGCGCACGAAGAAGTGCCAGCTGTGGCGAATATGGGCCTGCTGCGGGTAGATGAGATAACTCTCCCGCTCCGCCTTGTAGGAGTGAGTCATCACCAGGTCGCAGGCGCCAGTTTCGGCATTGCGGGTGAGGCGGGCCCCCGAATCGGCCAGCTCGATCCGGAATGGCGTCTCTAGCTTGTCGAAGATGGCGGTGACGATATCGATATCGAGTCCGCGGGGTTTCTGCTCGGCATCGAGAAACTTGAGCGGGGGCTCCATGGTGCCGCAGATCACCAGCTCCTTGGCCGGCAATCCGAGTGGAAACAGCAACAAAAGCAGGGGGATCACACGCAAACTACGTCTCCTGAGCCCGTTTGAAGATATTCCAGAACCTGATTCCAGTATATTGGGTAACACCTGATCCGTTAGAAGCGACTGTTTATGGCAAACCCTGAAATCGAGAGCCCGCTGGACGGGATCGACAAGTTGACCGTCTCGCTCTACCGCCTTGGCCTGAGTGCGGCAGCCCTGCTGCTGCTTTGCCGCGGTGCGGCGCTGCTGAGCGGGATGGCACTGCTCCCGTCGGCACAATGGTTGATGTCGCTGGCAGTGGCAAGCGCAATCTGCGGCTTCTCGCTGCATATCTACGACAAGCGGATTCGCCTGATTCTGCAGGGATTTGGTTGGGGCGCGCTGGCCCTAGCGGCGGTGGGGGCGCCGGATGCGCTGGTGCTGGGCGCGGCGTTGGCGACGCTCTCCGGGCTGGCGTTCAAGGAGCAGTTTTGCTTCGCCATTCCCGGCATCAAGCTGGTGCCCGTGCTGCTGCCGGCGTTATGGCTGCTGGAGTGGTTGCGGGTGGAGTGGGCAGCCGCACTGGTGGCGCTGGTCTGCGGGGCCCTGTTGACCTTGCTGGCGCTGGCCAAGTGGCGAATGCCCCTGCACTTCGATATCGGTGACAAGGGGCGTTATCAAATCTAGGTCTGCTGGCACACCTTCATCTGCTGGTTGAGGGCCTGCATCACCTGACGGCGGCTGATGATGCCGATCACCTTGCCCTGTTGCAGCACCGGGTAGATCTTGGGCTTGGCCTCGGCCATCTGGCGAGCCAGCTCCAGAATGCTGTCATCCGGCCCGACCGAGAGGGGTGTGTTGTTCATCAGATCCTCCACCCGGGTACGGGTGTCGCAGTGGTAGCTGCCGGTGAGCAGGCTGGGGATGCAGTCTTGTTCGGAGAGAAAGCCGATCAGCCGTTTCTGCTCATCCAGCACTGGCAGGCCGCCAAGGCCGGATTGATGCAGGCGATCCAGCGCCTCGGCCAGGCCGAGTCCGGCGGTGAGGGAGTGGGTCAGGCGACCCATGTGGTGGTGCACTTTCAGCATGGTGGTGACTCCGCAAGAGGGGGATGCCGCCACTATGCCGCGGCCGGGTGGCCCGCGACCAATGGCTTGTGCCGCAGGGATTGATAGGCACCGACCATCGGCGGTGATCCGCTGGCAGGCGGGCTTCGTTCATGCAAGACCATGAAAGGGAAAGGAGATCGTATGCGTGCATTGGTAACGGGCTGCGGCCGTAGACTCGGGTTTTATCTCTGTGAACAGCTGGTGGCAGCGGGCTGGCAGGTGACGGGCAGCTATCGTAGCGAACGGCCGGAGCTGGCTATTATTGCGGCGCAGGGGGTCGAGCTGGTGCAGGCGGATTTTGGCCGGGAAGAGGACGTTGGCAAGCTGATCGATGTGCTGGCAACCCATCAGGATCTGGCGCTGGTGATCCACAACGCTTCGGCCTTCGAGCCGCAGGCGGCCGATCCGGCGGCGCAACTGGCCCAGTTCGAGCAGTTCTATCGGGTGCACATGGCGGCCCCCTTCCAGCTCAATCGGGCGCTGGCCCCTCAGCTGGCCAGCAATCCCAACGCCAGCATCATTCACATCACCGATATCTATATCCACGCTCCGGCCCCTCGTTTTGCCAGCTATGTAGCGACCAAGGCGGGCGCCCATTCACTGGCCATGAGCTTTGCCCGCGAGCTGGCGCCCGCCGTGCGGGTCAACACCATAGAGCCGGGGCCGATCCTGTTTCTCGACGCGCATGACGAGGCGTGGCGCCAGCTGGTGTTGGCGAAAACACCGCTGGCGCGGGAGGGGGGGCTTGAGCCCATCTGGCAGGCGGTGCAGCTACTGATGGGGAACAGTTATATGACGGGGGCCAGCATCAAGGTGGATGGTGGGCGCGCGCTGGCCACCCTCTGAGGGGCTGCCGAGCACCAGCGGCCCCAGCCCGACCTGCCGGGTCAGCAAGCCCTTGCCGGGCTTGAGCTTGCCAGACGGGCCGGGAAGCGCCACTTGCAACGCCACCTTGGGGTCATGTACCTCGCCATGGCCGTACAGTTCGGCCAGCAGCTCCGCCAGATAGGAATCGACCTCTGCCGTGGCAAAGTCGCCGTGCGTGTTGCTGGCCAGAATATCGATGTCGAGCGGGCGATCGTGCACCTTGCAGAGCGGGTCGCTGCGATCCCGGCCGTGAGCCACTTCGAGGGCGACAAAGCGCTGCTTGAGACGGACGGCATCGAGCGGACTCTCCACCACCAGCAGGCAGTTGAGAAAGTCGTGGCTGGAGTGCATTCCCACCGGCTTGGTGCGGATCACCGAACTCAGCTGCAGGGGGCCGACGTGCGCAAGCAGCTCGGCCAGCGCACGGCTGACATGGATATGCGGATCAAGATTGGAACCAATGCTACACAGATAGAACATGCTCACCTTCCCGGGGTTGGGCTCATCTGAAATGTATACGCAGCTCACGGTTATCGGATTAACTATGGCTTAACATTGTTTTATCTATTGTGATCCGGCACTGATTGGCAGAAAGGAGGTTTGCATGAGTGTGGAGCTGAAATGGGCGCTGTTGACCGCCTCGGGCGCGCTGGCGATGATCCTGATTATCTGTCTGGCCTCTGTCGCGCTGGCGTGAATCACCACAATCCAGATAATCCAAACCGGCCCGTTGGCCGGTTTTGTTTTTTGGGACGGTGCGGCTATGCTGGCGCACCGGTGAGAATGCATGAGAAGAGATGATGACCAAGGTTCGCCCACGCTCCCTGCTGCAGGTGGTATTGATGGGATTCGCGCTGGTGTTGATGCCGCTGGGCGGGATGATCTGGCACAACAGCACCGCCCTTGCCCACCTCAGCCAGCTCACCAACGACGAGATGGTGCGGGCGGTCAAGGATACCCGCCGTGCCACCCTGCTGACGGCGCAAGCCATCGATATCGAACGCACCTTGCGCCGCTTCGCGGTGCTGGGGGACAGGCGCAGCCTCACCAGCTACCAGCAGCAACTCGACGGGTATCGGGTGTTGCTGGCGGAACATCGCAGCTCCATCTCCGATGGCCAGCTCTACCGCGGGCTCGATCAGGGGCTGGCTTGGCTCGACAGTTTGCAGGATGCCGCGCTGGCCCGGACGGCGGTGGCGGGCGACAAGCTCGAGCAGTTCAATGATGCCAACAAGCAGCTCGAAGTGGTCACCCGCAGCCGGGTTGATGAGCACATCGATCGGGTACAACTGACTATCGCGGAGCTGACCCGCGAACTCTGGTGGGTGAGCGGTGTCGTGGCGGCCATCAGCCTGCTGCTGGTCTTTATCTTCACCTACCTCATCATCCACCCGGTACGACAGATTGAGTCGCGCATCTTGAGTCTGGGGGCCGGGGTCGAACCCGATCCCAGCCCGGTTGACGGTCCCGCCGAGCTGGTGTTGCTGGGGCAGCGGATCGTCTGGCTGCACGACAAACTCAAGGAGCTGGAGCTGCAGAAGTACCAGTTCCTGCGCCATGTCTCCCACGAGCTCAAGACGCCGCTGGCGGTGCTGCGGGAGGGCACGGATCTGCTCTGCGAACAGCTGGTGGGGCCGTTGACCGCGGATCAGCTGGAGATCTGCCAGATGCTCGACGAGAACAGTCGCCGCCTGCAGACCCTGATCGAGCGGCTGCTCGACTTCAACCGGCTCAGTCAGCAGGAGGCCTTCGAACTGGAGCCCGTTCCCCTGCTGCCGATGTTGTCGGAACTTTCTGCAGAGTACCGGCTGGCATTGGAGTCCAAGCAGATCCGTGTACACTTGCCGACCGTGCCGGTTACCCTGTGGGCTGAGCCCTACCGGCTGCGACTGATCCTCGATAACCTCTTCTCCAACGCCGTCAGTTACGGCGCCAGCGGGGGCAATATCTGGATCAGGGCAGGGCAGGACGAACAGACAAGCTGGCTGGAGGTTGCCAACGAGGGACCCGAGATCCCCGTGGCCGATCAGCAACGAATTTTTGAACCCTTCGAGCAGGGCAGCACAGTGCGGCAAGGTCTCTTGAAAGGCTCTGGCATGGGCCTCTCCATCGCCCGCGAGTCTGCCACCAGCCTGGGGGGAGAACTGGTTCTGGTAGAAGATGAACAGGCGGATGTCTGCTTCAGGTTGACGTTGAAATGAGGACTATGAAGATACAACGCGTATTTCCAGCGCTGATGGTCGGGCTGCTCGCGGGTTGCTCCTTGCTGCCGCAACAGCCACAGCGGGACTCCTCCGATATCGCTTTTGCCAAGCGGATGGAGTTTGCCAACAAGGAGATGCAGGTGCGTCTGCAATACTCCGACTGGCTGCTGGCCAGTCACCCCCAGCAACGGGTGCAGGAGCGTCAGCGGCTGAAAGGGGCCGACGATCTGGAGAGCCGGGTCAGTCTGGCAATGGTCGATTCCCACCCCGCCGAATCGGTGGCCAATCGCACCGCCGGGCTGGTGCG
This sequence comes from Aeromonas allosaccharophila, assembly GCF_016026615.1. Classification (NCBI taxonomy): domain Bacteria; kingdom Pseudomonadati; phylum Pseudomonadota; class Gammaproteobacteria; order Aeromonadales; family Aeromonadaceae; genus Aeromonas; species Aeromonas allosaccharophila. The sequence continues at coordinate 3,773,010 of NZ_CP065745.1, forward strand.
CCTGAAGAAGATGCTGCCCGAACTGGGGCTCGATGCGCAGGCCTTTTTGCGCAGCTGGATCGCCCTCGGCGAGCAGCTGCTGGCCCGCGACAGCCGTCGCGATGACCAGAGTCAGGAGATCCAGCGGCTGCGCCGCCAGATCGAGCAGCTGACCGCCATCGACGACCAGCTCAACCAGCGCAAGCTGAACGAGAATCGTGAGGTAATACCATGAGTCGGATCCTGTTGGTGGATGACGACGTCAGCCTGCTCAAACTGATGAGCATGCGGCTGCGCAGTCAGGGTTATGAAGTGGATACCGCCGACAGTGCGGAAGGGGCCCTCGACCGGTTGCGTCAGCAACGGGCCGATCTGGTACTGAGCGATCTGCGGATGGCCGGCATGGACGGTCTGGCGCTGTTCGAGCGGATCCAGGCCCAGTGGCTGGGTCTGCCGGTGATTATCATGACCGCCCACGGCACCATCCCGGACGCCATTCAGGCGACCCGCTCCGGGGTCTTCAGCTTCCTGACCAAACCCATCAACAAGGATGAGCTGTTCGCCACCATCGAACATGCTCTCAGCCTGACCCGGCCGAAACAGCAGCAGGAGTGGCAGTCGCTGATCCTGACCCGCAATCCCCAGCTGGAGCAACTGCTGATCCAGGCTCACAGCATCGCCACCATGGAGGTGCCGGTGCTGATCATGGGGCCGTCAGGCTCCGGCAAGGGGGCGATGGCGCAGGCGCTGCATCAGGCCAGTCAGCGCCGTGACAAGCCGCTCCATACCATCAACTGCGCCGCCATTCCGTGGGCGTCACTCGACTTGCAGCTGTTTGGTGAAGATGGTCAGTCAGGGCTGTTCGAGCAGGCCAAGGGGGCGACCCTGTTTCTCGACGAGATTGGCAGCCTCTCCGAATCCCTGCAGGCCAAGCTGCTGCAGGTGATGGAGGAGTATGGTCAGGGCACGCCGGAGGTGCGGGTGCTCAGCTCCAGCCATCAGGATCTGGTCAAGGCGATGGAGGAGGGGCGTTTTCGGGAAGATCTCTTCTACCGTCTCAACGTCGCCAATATCACCTTGCCGTCTCTCAGTGCCCGCAGCGAGGATATCCCCCTGCTGGCCCGACAGGCGCTCGATGATTACCGTAGCCGCCACAGTGACTGCGCCGCCATGGGTTTTTCGCCCGAGTCGCTGGCGATGCTGGCGGCCGCTGCCTGGCCCGGCAACGTGCGCCAGCTCTGCAACGTGGTGGAGCAGCTCGCCAGCCTCTGTTGCAGCCCGGTGATCGGGGTCTCCATGGTGGAGTCCGCCCTGAGCGGCGGTGGCGGCGGCATCCCCTCGTTCAACGAGGCGCGGGCCGAATTCGAGAAGGAGTATCTGATCCGTTTGCTGCGCACCACCGAGGGCAACGTGACCCTGGCGGCCAACATGGCGGGCAGAAACCGTACCGATTTCTACAAGTTATTGAATCGGCACGGTATCGAAGCTGCAAACTTCAAATCGAAGGGATAAATCAGGCGGGATCAATCACAGCCGGAGCGGCGTCGGCTTTCTGGGTTTTATGGGAGAGCCAGAGGCCGCTCGCCTTCATCGGGTAGCTGAATTCAAGGGTGCGCCGATGATCTGGCGAGTGAATGAAATCAGGCGGGATCAATCACAGCCGGAGCGGCATCGGCTTTCTGGGTTTTATGGGAGAGCCAGAGGCCGCTCGCCTTCATCAGGTAGCCGAACAAGGCACCAATGATGAGGGAAGGCAGGATCAGCCGCCACTCGCCAGCCGCCCCGAAGGTGGCACAGCAACCGGCAAAGGTGCCGGGAATGTAGCCGAGCCACTGCTGCTTGGCCTGCACGCACATCAGGGTGGCCACCACCCCCGTCATCACATAGCCCGCCACGCCAGCACCCCACAGGTCACCACCATGGATCAGCAGCAGCGCCCACAGCATGCCGCTGGTGTTGCAGAAGATGGTCTGCAGCAGCGCCTTGTAGCCGCCGTTTGACGCGAAATAGCTGGTGCAGCCGAGAAAGCCGACCCAGGAGATAAGGCCGAACGCGACGGCAATCCAGCCCCAGACAGCGGAGAGAATTCCAGTAGTGATGGCGATGGCGATCAGTGGGCTCATGGGGCGACTCTTCAGTTGGCTTCGCAAAATGGGCAGCCTACCCCCGGCAATCGGGGCGGCAAGCGGGGGCCGAATTGTGTGTGATCTTTATCACCCTTTTCAACTCAGGAATACGCTTGCGCTCGCGAAAAAAATTCATTGGTGACCGGCCTGACAGTCGGCCATAGTTAGAGGCCCTGTCCTGCTCATGGAGTGAGTCTGATGGCGCCCAATGTGATCGTTCCCCTGCTGGTGTTCGTAGTCCTGTTTCTGGTCGGCACCATGGCCAAGGCACTGCCCCTGCACCACATGATGTAAATTTGTGTGAAATAAAAATCTGCCGGGGCGGGTCTTATCCATATCGCCTTATGTAGCCCCGGGAGTTTTTCATGTTGATCAAGCGTCGTGCCGCTCACCCCCTCACCGAACAGGATGTCACTCCGGAAGCCGTCTATCAGGATCGCCGCCTTATTCTCAAGGGGCTGGGTCTGGGCGCCGCCACCCTCGCTTTTCCCACTCAGGCCGGTGTGCTCGATCTGCTGCGCGGTAAAGAGGATGCTCCCCAATTAGCCACCAGGCCGCTCAACAGCAAGCCTGCCGAGCGCCCGGCCAATCTGGTGCTGACACCGGAGGAAAAGGCCACCAGTTACAACAACTTCTATGAGCTGGGTACCGACAAGTCCGACCCGGCCCGCAACGCCCATTACCTCAAACCCGAACCCTGGACTCTCAAGGTGGAGGGGGAGGTGGCCAAGCCCTTTACCCTCGATGTGTGGGATCTCATCAACAAGAGCGAGCTGGAGGAGCGGATCTACCGGCTGCGCTGCGTCGAAGCCTGGTCCATGGTGCTGCCCTGGAACGGTATCTCGCTGGCGGAGATCATCCGCCGCGCCGAGCCCACCAGTCGCGCCAAGTTTGTCGCCTTCGAAACCCTGTTTGATCCGAAACAGCTGCCGGGGCAGGCTTCCAGTCTGGGGGGGGGGATCGAGTATCCCTACGTGGAGGGGCTGCGTATCGACGAGGCGATGCACCCGCTCTCCTTCCTTGCGATGGGGCTCTATGGCAAGACCCTGCCCGCCCAGAATGGCGCGCCGATCCGGCTGGTGGTGCCGTGGAAGTATGGCTTCAAGAGCATCAAGAGCATCGTCTCGATCCGGCTGGTGGAGGAGATGCCCCCCACCACCTGGAACCTGCTGGCGCCCAACGAATATGGCTTCTACGCCAACGTCAATCCGCAGGTGGATCACCCGCGCTGGAGTCAGGCCAGCGAGCGCTTTATCGGCGAGGGTGGCGTGTTTGGCGCCAAGCGTCAGCCGACCCTGATGTTCAACGGCTATGGTGACGAAGTCGCCTCGCTCTATCAGGGGATGGATCTGCGCCAATGGTACTGAGATTGAAACCGGCCCATATCAGCGGTTTGCGGGCGCTGGTGCATCTGGGCGCTCTCGGCTTCCTGCTCTGGCTGGGGTTTGCCATTCCGGCAGGCCTGCTGGGTGGCGATCCGGTGCCCGAGCTTATCCACTACCTCGGCAAGGGGGCGCTCAACCTGCTGCTGCTCACCCTGCTGGTGTCGCCGCTGGCCAAGCGCTGGCGGCAGGGGCAGCTCATCAAGCTGCGCCGCCCCCTCGGGCTCTGGTGTTTTGCCTGGGCGCTGCTCCACTTCATGGCGTGGCTGGGGCTGGATCTGCAGTTTGACTGGGGGCTGATTGGCGGCGAGCTGGTCAAGCGCAGCTACATAGTGGTGGGGATGGTGGCATTGCTGCTGCTGGCCGCCCTCAGCATCACCTCGCTGCCCGCATTGCAGCGCAGAATGGGCGCCGCATGGCAGAAGCTGCACAACTGGGTCTATGCCATCGCCCTGTTGGTGCCGGTGCACTACTGGTGGTCGCTCAAGAGCGGTTGGGGGGAGCCCCTCATCTACCTGCTGCTGGCCTGCGCCCTGCTCTGGCCGAGGAAAGATAAGCTGCTGCGCCCCTGGCGGGGACGCTGGAATGCAAAAGAGGCCTAATCGGCCTCTTGTTGTTTGATCTCGCCCGTGTAGGCATCGACGATGAGATGCACCTTCTGATCCTGGCGATTGAGGGTTTTGACCTCGAATTTGTCCCCTTCCAGCTCCACTTCCCGAATGTCGTGATACCCTTGCGCCAGCAGGAGTTTGACCAGCCCGGCCATGTCGAGACGGCTCTGGGCCGCCCAGCTTGTGGCACTCAACAGACAAAGGATCAGCAGGACACTGCGCGGGATCATATTCATTCCGGATTCATGGCTGGCAGACTATAAACGCCATTATGTTAGGTTTTTGGAGATGAATCATCCATGAATAGAGCGCTCCCTCTGCTCGGGTTATTGCTGCCGGTGCTGGCACAGGCGGTCACGCCTGATGAAGCCCAGTTGCAGCAAGCGGTCCATGAGGGACGGGTTCGGCCCTTCCATGAAATGATGGAGGTGGCGGCCAGATTGCCGGTGCGGGTGTTGCGGGTGGATCTGGGGGAAGAGGATGGTATCTGGCTCTATGAACTGCGAGTCATCGATCGGGAGAACAGCGTGATCAAGGTGGCCTATCGGGCCGACAACCTTGAGCTGGTGTGGGCCAAGGGCCACCATTTGGAGCGGCTGTTCGAACCGCCCAAGCCCCCGGTCGAGGATGATGAATAACCCCTGTGTGGAAGCCTGTTCATGCGAATTCTGATTGTTGAAGACGAAAAAATCCTGGCCGGCCAGCTGGCCGAACAGCTGCGCCTCTCCGGCTTTGTCACCGATCTCTGCCACGATGGCAACGAGGCCGGTTTCCTCGGTGAGACCGAACCCTACGACGCCATCATTCTCGACCTCGGTCTGCCGGGGCGCGATGGCCTGAGCGTGCTGAAAGAGTGGCGCAGCAAGGGGATCGATACCCCTGTGCTGGTATTGACCGCCCGTGGTCAGCTGCACGAGAAGATCGAAGGGCTCAACGCCGGTGCCGATGACTACCTCACCAAGCCGTTCCAGGTGGCCGAGCTGGTAGCGCGTGTCCATGCGCTGGTGCGCCGGGCGGCAGGCAACGCCAGCTCCATTCTGGAGATTGGCGGGGTGCGCCTCGACATGGCGGCATCGCAGGTGTGGTATGAAGGGACTCCCATCAAACTGACCGCCCACGAGTTCCGGGTGCTCGGTTATCTGATGCAGCACCGGGGCAAGGTGGTGTCGCGCAGCGAGCTGATCGACCACATCTATGCCCAGGATTTCGACCGCGACTCCAACACCGTCGAGGTGTTCATCGGCCGCATCCGCAAGAAAACCAACCCAGACTTGATTGAAACAGTGCGCGGCCTCGGGTACCGGATCAACGAATGAGACTGGTGAGAACCCTGCGGGGGCGACTGCTCGCCATCGCGCTGGTGTGGTGCGGGCTGTTTCTGTTCGCCACCGGTTTCAGCCTGCAGACCATGATGCGCAACTATTGGCAGGAGGCGGAGGCCGACGGTCTGCGCCTGCAGCTCTATGATCTGCTCTCCCGGCTGGAAGTGGCCAAAACCGGCCTGCCGGTGGTGGTCGAGCCGATGTCGGATCCCCGTTTCAGCCAGCCTTACTCCGGCTACTACTGGCAACTGGAGCTGGGCCACGATGTGGTGGGGCGCTCCCGCTCCCTGTGGGATACCACCCTGAAGAGCGACGGGCTCAAGTCTGCCTTTGGCGATCCCGATCTGTTCGTCGGCAAGGGGCCAAATCGTGAACCCTTGCTGATCATGACCCGCACCGTGCTGCTGCCCGGTTCCGATCGAGTGTTCACTCTGGTGATGGCCAAGGACAGCAGCGCCCTGACCCAAACCCTCAACAAGACCCGCATCAGCCTGTTCCTCGGCCTCGGCTTTGCCGCCGCCGGTCTGGTGCTCGGCTTCATGTTCCAGATCGTCTATGGTTTGCGGCCGTTGCACCTGCTGCGCCGCGAGCTGGGGCGGGTTCATGAGGGTCATCAGGAGGGGTTCCGGCTGCGCTATCCGCTGGAGATCCAGCCGCTGGTGGAGGATATCAACCGGCTGCTGCACCACTACGGCGAGCTGCTGCAGCGGGCGCGCTCCCACACCGGTAATTTGGCTCACGCCCTCAAGACGCCGCTCAGCATCATGCGCAATCAGGTGGCCCAGTTGCCGCCGGAGGATCAGGCCGCCATCGGTGAGCAGCTCGACCAGATCCAGCGCCATATCGATTACCACCTTGGCAAGGCGCGGGTGACCGGCGCCGCCAAGATCCTCGGGGTCTCGACCCCGGTGCGGGCGCGGGTGGAGTACATCTGCCGCGCCTTCTCCCGCCTCTATCCGGGCAAGACGGTGGACTTGCAAGTGCCTGCCAATCTGGCGGTCGGGGTGGAGGAGCAGGACTTCGACGAGATGGTGGGCAATTTGCTGGAGAACGCCTTCAAGTGGTCTGCCAGCGAGCTGCGCATCTCCAGCGCCGAGCTGGGGGGCTGGATCACCCTGCGTATCGAGGATGACGGCCCCGGCATGAGCGAGGATCAGATCGCCAAAGCGGTGCTGCGCGGAGTGCGGCTCGACGAGAAGGTGCCGGGCTCGGGCCTGGGTCTCAACATCGTCTCCGATCTGGCGGAAGCCTATCGGGGCAGTTTCATCATGGGCCGCGCCGAACTGGGCGGTCTGGCCGCCTCTCTCTCGTTGCCCAAGGTGGCAAGAGTCGAGAGCTAGGCATAACATATGGCATTTGTTTTAGCCTGAGGAAGAGAAGCATGACCGACGATCCGTGGGCATTGTGTCACCTTGACGATTCGTTTGATGCCTCTGTGCTGGGGGTCAAGGGCGCCCAGATCCAGTGGTTTGAAGACAGGGATGGCCTGATCGCGTTCCTTCTGGAAGATTTTGTTGACCTGCTGGCCGATGTGGGCGAGCTAGAGGAAGATCAGACCGAACAGGCGCGTGAGCGCTTCACCCTGCTGGTGGAGCAGAGCTTCGACGATCGTACCCTGATGGATGCCATCAACGATCTCGCCTCCGGCCTGCGTCGCATCGCTTGGCTGGGGCCGCTCTCCGAGCTGGCCGAGATCAGCGATGAGTTCGCCTCCGGCCTGCGCCGCTACTTCTGGAGCCAGTACGACGGGGATGAAGATGACCCGGATGCCTGGGTGCCGGAAGAGCTGTGGCCGCAGCTAGTTGAGTGCGCGCAGGAGTATATGGAAGAGGGGGATTTTTAAATCCGTCCGGACTATGTGTGCTCTTTGGCAGACAGATACAGAAACGGCGCCTTGATGGCGCCGTTTTTATTGGGTGGTAATCGCCTTAGCCGTTGGCCGGTACCGCGTGGGCGGTGTTGGCCAGCACAGGGCCGGTGTACTTCTCGATCTGCAGCTGGGCCATGTGGCCGCAGTTGCCCTGCGCCAGACTGGACGAGCCTTCGTCGAAAGTGAGGCAGTTGACGTTGCCGTTCTTGCAGATGCTGCCCGCTTCGCCCGGTTTGGCCGGGTCATACCAGGCCCCTTCGCAGATCCGCACCACGCCCTGACGCACATCCTCGGAGAGCAGGGCGCCCACCAAAATCTGGCCGCGCTCGTTGAAGGCGCGCACCAGATCCCCCTGGGCGATGCCACGGGCCTTGGCGTCGGCCGGATGGATCATGATCGCTTCGCGGTCGGCGATGGCGAACTTGTCCCGTAGCGGCGTGTTGTCGAGCTGGGAGTGCAGCCGCTGGGTCGGATGGGAGGTGTTGAGCGACAGCGGATAGCGCGTTGCCACCTCGCTCTTCACCCACTCTTTGGGCTCATACCACTTGGGATGACCGGCGCAGTCGGCATAACCCATCCCCGCCACCGTGTTGGAGAAGATCTCGATCTTGCCGGACGGAGTGCCGAGCGGGTTGAGCAGCGGGTTCTCGCGAAAATCGGCGTGACGGATCCACTGGCGGTTGGCCTCGGGGATCGGGAAGCGGATGTAGTTGTTGGACTCCCAGAACATGTTGAACGGCGGCAGTGCCACGCGGGCACCACGGGCCTGCGCTGCCATGCCGTCGTACATCTGCTTGAGCCACAGCATCTCGTCTTTGCCTTCGGTGTACTGCTCCTGCACACCCAGCTTGGCGGCGATGGCGCTGAAGATATCGAAGTCGCTGCGGGACTCGTGCTGGGGCGGCACGCACTGGTGCATCGGGAAGACATAGCGCTGGGAGTAGTCGCCGCCCATCTCCAGATCGTTGCGCTCGTAGCTGGTGGTGACCGGCAGCACGATGTCGGCGTGCTTGGCGGTAGCGGTCCAGTAGGGCTCGTGCACTATCACGGTCTGCGGCTTGCGCCACGCCTGCAGCAGGTTGTTGGTGTCCTGATGGTGGTGGAAGGGGTTGCCGCCCGCCACGTAGACCAGCTTGATGTCCGGATAGGTTACCTTGCGGCCGTTGAAGTCGATGGTCTTGCCCGGGTTGGCGAGACAGTCGGCGATGCGGGCCACCGGGATCGGGGCCGGGCTGTTCTTCGGCGCATTGCCGGCGGAGATACCCGCCAGAATACCGCCCTTGGCGGTGGGGCTGCCACCGGAGGAGTAGTGGTAGCTGAAGCCGTAGCCGCCGCCTGGCAGGCCGATCTGGCCCAGCATGGAGGCCAGGGTCACCAGCATCCAGTTCGGTTGTTCGCCGTGTTGCTGACGCTGCATGCCCCAACCGGCCATGATCATGGTGCGCTTGGATGCCATGTCGAGGGCCAGCTGGCGAATTACCTTGGCATCGACGCCGCAGACGCTGCTCGCCCACTCGGCGCTCTTCGGCTGACCGTCATCCTTGCCGAGCAGGTAGGCGAGGAACTTGTCGAAGCCGACGGTGTAGCGATCGAGGAAGGCCTGATCGTGCTTCTTCTCGCTGTAGAGGGTGTGTGCCACACCCAGCATCATGGCCACGTCGGTGTAGGCGTTCGGGGCAATCCACTCGGCGCCGACCAGCTTGGCGGTCTCGTTGTAGATGGGATCGATGCTGATGACGCGGGTGCCTTTCTCTTTCAGCGCCATGAAACCGGCCTGACCCTCGTGATCCGGCATGTTCCAGCTGTTCTTCAGGGTGACCTGAGCGTTGACTCCCCACAGCACCACCAGTTCGGCGTTCTCCACCACGTTGGGCCAGGCGGTCTGCTGCTCGTACACCTCGATGGAACCCATCACGTGGGACATGATCACCTGGGCCGCACCGGTGGAGTAGTCACCGGCATAACCGGTAAAGCCGCCGGAGAGGTTCATCAGGCGGTGCAGCAGGGTGCGGCTGTTGTGGAACATGCCGACACTCTTCCAGCCGTAGGAACCGGCGTGGATCGCCTGCGGACCGAAGTCACTCTGCACGCGCTGGATTTCACCGGCCACCAGTTCGATCGCCTTGTCCCAGCTCACCCGTACCCACTCGTCGGCGCCGCGCAGCTCCGATTTGGCGCCCGGGCCGTGCTCCAGCCAGCTCTTGCGTACCATGGGGTACTTGATGCGGTTCTTGGCGTGCACCTGGAACGGCGCCATGTCGATGAGATCGTTCGGCGCCGGATCATCGGCCACCGGCTGGACGCGTACCATGCGACCATCCTCGACGACCGCCTCAAAGGCACCCCAGTGGGCGCCGGTCAGAATGCCCTTCTGGGCGGGCACCAGGGTCGGGAACTGGCTCAATGCGGTGCTGATGGCTTGCGCCAGCGCGCTCTTGGGAAAAATACCGCCGAGCAGGGGCAGGGCTGCGCAGGCGCCGAGCCCCTTGAGCAGGTTGCGGCGGGACAGATTGGTCTTCTTGTCGTTGAAAAAAGTCATAACGGTTTTCCTCTGTTCCAGCCTTAGTGGGCCGCGCTCATGTCACTGGCATGTTTCTGGACATACTGGGTCAGCATGCGAGCCTGTTCCGGGGTCAGGGAGGTACGAGACTCCATCCCCTTGATGACGCCGATCCACTGGTTGGCATTGAAGTGATCCAGCGCGGTGAGGCCGTGGCAGCCGGTACAGTTGTTGGACATCAGGTTGGAGGCGTATTGCCACAGCTTGCCCTGATCGCCGATGAGCTGGGTCTGGTCTACCCAGGCGGTCAGCTTGACCTGATGCCAGGTGAGGTTGGTGGCGCTGTCGGTTTCGCTCTGGCCGGTGACCAGCGCTTTCTTGGCGGCATCGCCGACCAGTACGCTGAGGATCCGTTTGCCCGGTGCGGCGTAGAACACTTCGCTCACGCCATCCTGTTGCCAGCCTTCGATCTGCACCTTGGCTCGGCCGTTTTCGTTGGCCAGCACTTCCACCTTGGTGGAGGGCATCAGGGTGCCTTCGTCAGTCTTGGCGGCGGCATCGAGGAACAGCGGGGTGGTGGCGATGGCGTAGCGGGTGGTGACGTTGGCCGGAGTCTGGGCGGCAGCCTGCGCCAGCTCGCTGGCACCGGCGGCAGCCAGGCCGCTCATGTCAGGCATGATGTGGGCGACACCGCGGTGGCAGTCGATACAGGTTTGCCCTTCATTGATGGCGACCGGGTGCTCGGCGCGGGCATTGGGGCGCTGGGCCAGAATGTCCATCGCCTCGTAGCTGTGGCAGCTGCGGCAGGTGGCGGAGTCGTTGGCCTTCAGCTCGTCCCAGACGGACTGGGCCATCCGCAGCTTGTGGGCTTCATATTTCTCAGGCGTGTCGAGCGTGCCGATCGCTTCGTGATAGATATCCTTCACGGCGCGCATCTTGGTCCACAGGTAGGAGGTGGGGTCACCCGGAATGTGGCAGTCGGCACACTCGGCGCGGATCCCCTTGGTGTTCTGGAAGTGGACGCTGCCCTGATACTCGGCGAGCGGAGTCTGCATGGAGTGGCAGGAGACGCAGAATTCGGTGGAGCTGGTCTTGTGCAGCACGGTCACGGTGACACCCAGTGCCGCGACACCCAGCAGGGCCCCGAGCAGCAGGAGCCAGAACCAGGTTTTTCTTATCAGTTTTCCAATCATGGCGGCGTTTTCCTACGGTCAATTTTTACCTACATAGTACTAGTCCAATAGTAGTAGTAATGACAGGGATAAGGCGTTGACCTTCATCATGGTTTATATTTTTTGATGGCTGTCACATTTTGTCTTTTGTTTTGATATTGACTGTTGAGTGGAATTAAATTCAATTAATCGTCGATTGATCAATTTATTCACTTTCCACGACAGCTGTTAGCCCCCTCGCAAAACCCCACAAGATTCGTTGATATAGTGAACAGTGAGCCACAACGGAGTGTCGCCGATGAGCCCTTTCTCACTGCTGTGTGTCGCCGCCAACGTGCAGCTGCTGACCGAATTCGAACAGGAGCTGGCCCCGCTGCTCGGCCATTTTGCGCTGGTGGTGGTGGTTGGGCAGGAGTCGGCGGAGCTGGCCCTCGACGAGCTGGATCGTAAGGGGCAGCCGCCCGCTGTGGTGGTGTGTGACAGTGACTTGGGGGATGGGCGAGGGGCCGATTTTCTGATCCGCCTAGGCAGCCGCCACGAGGCGTGCCGCAAGATCCTGTTGGGCAGCCAGCCGGAGATGAAATCGATCATCGAGGCGGTCAACCTCGGTCGTCTCGACTACTACCTGCAACGCCCCTGGCGCGATGGCAGCCTGCGTCGGGCGGTGATCGAGCAGGCCAGCCACTTTGTGTTGCTCCAGCCCGAGGCTGACCTGCTGAGCTATGCCGCCGTGCTCGACAACCAGAAGTTGCTGCGGGTCCACGTCGATCGCCAGTTGGCAGCCTATCGGCAGGGTTTTATGGATTACACCCACTGCAGCGATGAAGAGCTGTCGCGGGTGGTGATCGACGGCCTCTACCAGTTTTTCGATGGCAATGACGAGGCGCGGGTCTGCCGCCACTACAGTCCGGGCCATGTGCTGACCCGCGAGGGGGAGCCCAATAGCTTCCTCTGGTTTATCGCCAAGGGGGAGGTGGTGCTGCGCAAGCGGGACGAGCAGGGCATCGATCAGGAGGTGGTGCACTATCGCACCGGCTCGCTGGTGGGGGGCATGTCCTTTGTGACCGGCGAACCCGCCTTCACCACCGGGGTGACCCTGACCGGCGCCGAGGTGATCAAGCTCGACAAGCTGCAATTCTCCCGGGTGATGCAGGCGCGCAGCGAACTGCTCCCCTCCTTTACCAATCTGCTGCTGCGCCACTTCAACCGCCGCCTGCAAAACAGCATCCGTACCGAGATGCGGCTGCAACAGACCCTCAACTCCCTCGATGCCGCCCACGCCCAGCTGGTGGAGAGCGAGAAGATGGCGATGCTGGGTCAGCTGGTGGCCGGTGTCGCCCACGAGCTGAACAACCCGGTGGCGGCCATCATCCGTGGCAGCGAGACCCTGCGGGCCGCCATCCCCGATCTGGTCAATCTCGAACTGCCTGCTCCCATCAAGGGGCTGGGCAACCAGACCCTCTGTCAGGTGCTGACCGCCCAGCCGGTCTCGACCGGCGAGATCCGTGACAAGACCCGGCAGGCGGAGGGGCGCTTTGGCGATCGCCAGCAGGCGCGGCTGGCGGTGCAGATGAATCTGGATGACGAGCTGAACTGGCAGCGCTGGTTTGCCAGCCGCACCGCCGCCGAGCGGGAGGCGCTGCTATCCCGGCTGGAGCTGTTCCAGCAGACCGGCAGCTTCCTGCGCAATATCGAGGTGTGTGCCCGTCGCATCGGCGATCTGGTCAAGAGCCTCAAGCAGTATGCGCGGCAGGATCGGCTCGAACCCTCGCTGGTGGACCTGCACGAGGGGCTGGAAGATACCCTGATGATTTTCGAAAACCGCCTCAAGCACCATGAGATCTGCAAGGAGTATCAACCGCTGCCGCTGGTGCGCTGTCACCCCATCGCCCTGCAACAGGTGTGGACCAACCTGATCGCCAACAGTCTGGATGCCATGAGCGGCCCGGGGCGACTCACCATTCGCACCGGATTGCTGGATCCCGAGTGGGCCATGGTGGAGATCGAGGATAGCGGCTGCGGCATCGAGCCCGAGTTGTGGCAGCGGATCTTCGATCTCAACTTCACCACCAAGCGGGAGGGCCATTTCGGCCTCGGCATTGGCCTGAGCGTTTCGCTGCAGATAGTTCAGCAGCACCACGGCCGGATCGAGGTGGAGTCTGAGTCGGGTCGTTACACCCGGATGCGGGTCTGTCTGCCGCTGGATGGCATGGGGCTGGCCGGTTACGGGGGCGAACCTCATCACAACAAGGAGCATGCGGCCTGAGCCGTCGCCAGCATCAATCGCGCGGCGTGCCAAACCATGTCGCCAAGGAGGAGCAATGAACAAACACTATCTGATCCTGTGTGTGGACGATGAGCGTGAGGTGCTGGATGCGGTGATCCACGATCTCGCCCCGTTCCGTTCCCACTTCGAGCTGGAGGCGGCCGAGAGCGTCGATGAGGCGCGAGCGGTGGTGGAGGAGTGGGAGAGCGACGGCAACAAGCTGGCGCTGATCCTCTGTGACCACATCATGCCGGGAACCCTGGGGGTCGATTTTCTGGTGGAGCTGAACCAGCGCGCCAGCACCCGTGCCAGTCGCAAATTGCTGTTGACCGGGCAAGCGGGGCTGGAGGCCACCGTCGAGGCGGTCAATCGTGGCGGACTGCACTACTACCTTGCCAAGCCGTGGAAGCTGGAGACCCTGCAAGAGGCGGTGCGCGAACAGCTGACCGACTACCTGCTGGCGGAAGATGGCGAAAATGCCTTCCACTATGCGCCGCTGCTCAATCAGGCGCGGCTGTTTGCCGCCATCCACGATCACCCGTTCGACGAATAGGGGCTGTTGGGCTTTCGCGGTGGCAGTTGTATACTGTCTGCATATACAGTATTGCAGGTAGCCACCGATGCGACTCTTTATCGCCGAGAAGCCCACGCTGGGCCGCGCCATTGCCGATGCCCTGCCCATGCCCCACAAGAAGGGCGACGGTTTTATCGAAACAGCCCAGGGGGATGTGGTCACCTGGTGCATCGGCCATCTGCTGGAGCAGGCCGAGCCCGATGCCTATGACGCCGCCTTCAAGCAGTGGCGGATGGAGCACCTCCCCATCATCCCCGCCCAGTGGCAGCTGGTGGCCAAGCCCAAGACCAAAACCCAGCTCACCGTCATCAAGCGGCTGATCAAGCAGGCGGACTGCGTGGTCAACGCCGGTGACCCGGATCGGGAAGGGCAACTGCTGGTGGATGAGGTGATCGACTTTCTCGGCTACCCGAAAACCAAGCCGGTGCAGCGTTGTCTTATCAGCGATCTCAACCCGCCTGCGGTGCGCCGCGCCCTCGACAAGCTGCGGGACAACAAGGAGTTCGTGCCGCTGGCGGTCTCCGCACTGGCCCGCAGTCGGGCCGACTGGCTCTATGGGATTAACATGACCCGTGCCTACACCCTGCTCGGGCGCAAGGCCGGTTGCAGCGAGCTGCTCTCGGTCGGTCGGGTGCAGACTCCGCTGCTGGGGCTGGTGGTACGGCGGGATCTCGAGATCGAGGCCTTCGTGCCCAAACCCTTCTACGAGGTGCTGGCCCATCTGCTGACCGACGGTAACGAGCGCTTCACCGCTAAGTGGTTGCCGTCCGAAGCCTGCCTGCCGTGGCAGGACGAGGAGGGGCGGGTGCTCAACCGGGCGCTGGCCGACAAGGTGGTGAGCCGGATCAACGGCCAACCAGCTCAGGTCGAATCGGTGGAGGAGCAGGCCCGCAAGCAGGCGGCGCCACTGCCTTACAACCTCTCCAGCTTGCAGATCGATGCCGCCAAGCGGTTCGGCATGGATGCCAAGCAGGTGCTCGACATCTGTCAGAGCCTCTACGAGCGCCACAAGCTCATCACCTATCCGCGCTCCGACAGCCGCTATCTGCCGACCGACCACTTCAAGCGGGCCGAGCAGGTGCGCGGCGCCATCGCCGCCACAGCGCCTGCGCTGGCCAAGGCAGTCGCCGAGGCAGACGGCAAGATCCGCAGCAAGGCATGGAACGACAGCAAGGTGGATGCCCACCACGCCATCATCCCCACCGAGAAGCAGGGCAACCCCGCCACGTTGGGGGCCGACGAGGCGAAGCTCTATGGCCTGATTGCCCGCCAGTACCTGCTGCAGTTCTATCCCCCGTTCGAATACAACGACAGCAAGGTGCTGCTGCGCATCGCCGGTGGCCTGTTTCAGGCCAAGGCGCGCCGCATTCTGAAAGCGGGCTGGAAGGCGCTGCTCGGAGTGGAGGAGGATGACGACGAAGAGAAGGCGGGCACGCTACCCGCGCTGAAGGAGGGTGAGCAACTGTTGTGCGAGCGGGGCGAACTGCTGGAGAAGATGACCCAGCCGCCCAAGTCGTTCACCGATGCCACCCTGCTGGCGGCCATGACCGGCATCGCCCGCTATGTGCAGGATCCCGAGATCCGCAAAACTCTGCGCGATACCGACGGCCTCGGCACCGAGGCGACCCGGGCCGGTATCATCGACCTGCTGTTCAAGCGCCGCTTTCTGGTGCGTCAGGGCAAGAGCATCAAGGCGACCCCGACCGGGCGGGCGCTGGTGCAGGCGCTGCCCGCCACCGCCACTACGCCGGATATGACGGCGCTGTGGGAGCAGAGCCTAGGCCAGATCGCCGAGCGCCACGGCAGCTATCAGCAGTTTATGGGGCCGCTCACCGAACAGCTCAACGGCTTGATCGAGGGGGCGCGGCAGGACTCTGGCGCCAGCTTCAGCGCCCTGCCGAAGGAGGCGCCGGGTGCCAGCAAGCGGCGCTTTGCCAAACGCAAGAGTCCGGCGGCCAGCGGCGCTGGTGCCGCTCCTCGCAAAAGCACGGGCAAGCGCACAGCCAGAAGCAAGGCTGCCTGACCGTTTGAGGGGCGTTGCTGGCGGTTTGGCTGATGTGCAAATGCCGCCAGCGGAAAAGAGAGAGGGGCCATATGCCCCTCTCTCTTTTTTATCGCGGTAATGGCTTGGCTCCACTTAGCCGGTGTAGACGTTCTCTTCCGGATAACGGATGCGGGTCTCGACCGGGCGGGCCAGCATAAAGGCCAGGGTGAGGGGGCCGAGACGGCCGCAGATCATCACCAGCACCAGGATCAGCTTGCCCGGCTCGCTCAGGGAGGCGGTGATGCCGGTAGAGAGGCCAACGGTGGCAAATGCCGAGATGGTCTCGAACATGATTTTGTCGAACGGCAGATCCTCGGTCACCATCAGCAGGAACATCGCCAGCATCAGTACCATGGTGCTGACGATGATGATGGCCAGCGAACGGGTCACGATTTGGGGCGACAGGGTGCGGCCAAAAGCGGTGACATGGGGTCGTTTGGTCAGAAACGCCTTGGTCGCCAGCAGCACAACAGCGAAGGTGGTCACCTTGATACCACCACCGGTTGAGGTCGCACCGGCACCGATAAACATCAGCATCATCAGGAACAGCAGCGCCGCCGGGGTCATCAGCCCGATATCGATGGTATTGAAACCGGCGGTACGGGCACTGGCAGACTGGAAGAAGGCGGCCAGCAGCTGGCCACCGATACCGGCCTTGCCGAGGGTACCCGGGTTGTTGTGCTCCAGCAGCCAGAACATCAGGGTACCGGCCAGCAACAGCGCCGGGGTCATCAGCAGCATCAGTTTGCTGTGCAGCTTCAGCTTGCGCCAGCGGCGGTTGCGCACCAGATCGACGATGACGGTAAAGCCGATCCCCCCCAGGATCAGCAGACCGGCGATGGTCAGGCTGATGATGGGGTCGTCTCTATAGTCCATGAGATTGTTGGCAAACAGCGAGAAGCCGGCGTTGTTGAAGGCCGAGACCGCGTGGAAGAAGCTGACATAGAGGCCGTGCACCCAACCCATCTCGGGCACCCAGCGGATCGCCATGATGCCGGTGCCGATCAGCTGGGCAATAAAGGCGAACAGCACAATGCGTTTGACCAGCTGGATGATGTTGACCGAGCCCTCCTGTCCCAGCGCCTCCTTGGCCAGTACCTGCTGGCGCAGACCAACCCGTTTGCTGAAGATGGCGATCAGCAACAGGGTCATTGTCATCTGGCCCAGTCCGCCGATCTCCATCAGCATCAGCAGGAAAATCTGCCCCTGCAGGGTGAAGGCACTGCCGGTGTCCACCACGCCAAGCCCCGTCACGCTGATGGCCGAGGTGGCGGTGAACAGGGCGTTGACGAAGGTGACCTCGCCATTGTGGCTGGAGGGTTGCACCAGAAAGATGGTGCCAACCAGCAGGATGAACAGGAAGCTGCCGAGGATCAGCCTTGCCTCGCTCCAGCGGGAGTCCTGCTCCCGATGCAGCGCAAAGGCGTAGCTGCTGCGCCAGTTGATCATAGGGTTTCGAGCCAGTGGTCGATGGCGTGCTTGTTGCCCGCGAGGATCAGGATATCGCCCAGTTGCAGCTCCATCTTGCCGGTCAGTACGTTGTGCAGCACTTCACCGCGCTTGATGGCGAGCAACTGGAAATCGCTCTGCTGCAGCAGGTGAAGGTCCCCGAGCGCCTTGCCATTTTGCGGCAGGCCGATGACAAACTCGGTCAGCACCATGTTGTGGCCCAGTTCCAGATAGTCGAACAGCCGGTTGTCCAGCATGCTCTGGGCGACCCGGCGGCCCATGTCCCACTCCGGATTGATCACCTTGTCGGCGCCCACTTTTTGCAGGATCTTGGCGTGGAACTTGTCACGCGCCTTGACCCACACCTTCTTCACGCCTGCCTCTTTCAGGACGAGGGTGGTGAGGATGCTGGTCTCCAGGTTGTCGCCGATGGCGACGAAGACGATATCGAAATTGGCCAGCCCCAGTTCGGCGACCGTGGCCTCATCAGTGGCGTCAGCGACGATGACGTGATTGCAGAGGGCGGCGATTTGGCGGGTCTTGCTCTCGTCGATATCGATGGCCAGCACTTCGGCATCTTGCCGTTGCAGCTCTTCACATAGCGCGCTGCCAAACAGGCCCAGGCCGATGACGGCAAACTGGTTGTTCATGAGTTGTTCCTCAACAGTTGAAGCCGTCTACTGTAAACCACTGTTATTGCCCCGAAAAGGGCCCGAGTTTTTCGTCAGGGGGTAACTTGAGGTAGACTGCGCCCTTGCACCAAGCCGGGATAGACCGATGAAACTGAATGCCAACGCCTCCTTGTTGAAGCTCAACACCCTTGCCCTCGATGCTTATTGCCTCTGGCTGGCCGAGGTGGAGCAGGTTGCCGATCTGGCGACCCTGCGTGCCGATCCACAGCTCAACCAGTTGCCTCGCCTCAATCTGGGCGGCGGCAGCAACATGCTCTTCACCACCGATTTTCTCGGTCTGGTGGTGCTCAACCGGCTCAAGGGGATTACCGCTGAAGATGGTGGCGATCACTGGTTGCTCCATGTGGCGGCCGGTGAAGATTGGCATCAGCTGGTGCGCCATACCTTGCAACAGGGCTGGTTCGGGCTGGAGAATCTGGCGCTCATTCCCGGTACGGTCGGTGCAGCGCCGGTGCAGAACATCGGTGCCTATGGCGTTGAGCTGGCCGACTTCTGCGCCTATGTCGAGGCGTTCAACTGGCAGAGTGGCGAGATTGAACGGATCGCGGCGGCAGAGTGCCGCTTCGGTTATCGCGACAGCATCTTCAAACACGAGTATCAGGATTCCCACCTGATCACTGCCGTCGGGCTCAAACTGCCCAAGGCGTGGCAACCGGTGCTGGGCTATGGCCCACTGGCGGCGCTCGGTGACGCGCCTTCGGCGCAGGTCATCTTCGATACCGTCTGTGCCACCCGCATGGCCAAACTGCCGGATCCCGCCGTGCTCGGCAATGCCGGTAGCTTCTTCAAAAATCCGGTGGTGCCTGCCGCGCTGGCGGAGTCGCTCAAGGTGCGCTACCCGCAGATGCCCTGCTATCCGGCCGGAGAAGGGCAGGCCAAGCTGGCTGCGGGCTGGCTCATCGATCAGTGCGGTCTGAAAGGTTTCGCCATCGGCCGCGCCGCCGTCCATCAGGAGCAGGCGCTGGTACTGGTCAATCTGGGGGGCGCCAGTGCCATGGAGCTGATCGCACTGGCGGCTCATGTCCGTGACAGCGTGGAGCAGACGTTTGGCGTGGTGCTGGAGCATGAGGTGCGCTTTATGGGCGCGCACGGTGAAACCTGGCTCGACGAGGTGCTCTCATGACGTTGACTCCCATCAGACAGACCCTGATCACCCTGCTCAGCGACGGCCAGTTTCACTCCGGCGAACAGCTGGGCGAGCAGCTCGGCATCAGCCGGGCTGCGGTAAGCAAACACATGGCGGCGCTCAAGGAGCTGGGGTTGGATCTCTTTAGCCTGACCGGCAAGGGCTATCGGCTGGCGGTGCCGATGGCGCTTTATGATCAGGCCACCTTGCAAGCGCTGGCTCCGATGGCGCCGGTGCACTGTTTTCCGGTCATTGGCTCGACCAATCAGCACCTGCTGGATCGGGTCAATGATCTGCGCTCCGGCGAGAGTTGTCTGGCCGAGTGCCAGACCGCCGGGCGCGGTCGCCGTGGCAAACCCTGGATTTCGCCGTTCGGTTGCCAGCTGATCCTCAGCATGTACTGGCGACTCGAACAAGGCATGGCTGCAGCCATGGGGCTGAGCCTGGCGGTGGGTGTGGCTGTAGTCGAGGCGCTGGAATCCCTTGGCTATCAGGGCGTCGAGCTCAAGTGGCCGAACGACCTCTACTATCAGGGCCGCAAGCTGGCGGGGATATTGGTGGAGATGAGCGGTAGCGCTGGCGCCAGCTGTCATCTGGTGATCGGCATCGGTCTCAATCTGGCGATGCCTGCCCGCGAAGGGGAGAAGATCGATCAGGCCTGGGCCGAGCTGCGCCACATCAATCCGGAACTGGTGGATCGCAATCAGCTGGCGGCCCGGATGATCGTCCATCTGCAACAGGCGCTGCGCACCTTTGAGCAGCAGGGGTTGGCAAGCTTTGTCGATGACTGGAACCGGCTCGATCACTTTGCCGGTCGCCCGGTGCGTCTGTTGATGGGAGATCAGGAGATCCGCGGCATCGCCCGTGGCATCGACGATCGCGGCGCCCTGCGCCTGGAGACGGGCGAAGGGGTCAAATTCTATCTGGGGGGCGAGCTATCCCTGCGCCGGGGTGACTGAGGGCCAGCAAGGCCGCTGATGATGCCAAATAGAAGAGGGGGCCTGCGGGCCCCCTCTTCGTTATCCGGCAACTGCTGTCATCATTTGCGCAGCTTGATCTGCTCGATGGCGTGCTCATGGCCCTTGGTCATGATCAGGTTGGCACGCTCACGAGTTGGCAGGATATTTTCCTGCAAATTCAGATAGTTGATATCTTGCCAGATATTGCTGGCGATCCGGGTCGCCTCACTCTCCGCCAGCTTGGCGTAGTTATGGAAGTAGGAGTCGGGATCCGAGAAGGCACCGCTTCTGAACTTGAGGAAGCGTTCGATATACCAGGTGCGCAGCAGTTCGGCATCGGCATCCACATAGATGGAGAAGTCGACGAAGTCCGACACGAAGACCCGATGGGGCTCCTGGGGGTAGTCCATGCCGCTTTGCAGCACATTGAGTCCTTCCAGGATCAGGATGTCCGGCTGCTCCACCACCTTCTTCTCATCGGGAATGATGTCGTAGATGAGGTGGGAGTAGACCGGCGCTTCGACCTTCTCGTGACCGGCGCGGATATTGGCGACAAACTCCACCAGATGACGGATGTCGTAGGATTCCGGGAACCCCTTGCGACGCATCAGGCCGCGCTCTTCCAGTACCTTGTTGGGATAGAGGAAGCCGTCGGTGGTGACCAGCTCCACCCTAGGGTGCTCCGGCCAGCGCTCCAGCAGCGCCTGCAGAATACGGGCCGTGGTGCTTTTACCCCCCGCCACGCTGCCGGCAATGCTGATGATATAGGTGCCCTTGCCGCGGGACTGACCGAGGAACTGCTCCAGTACCCGGCTGCGACGCTGCTTGGCTTTGACATAGAGATTGAGCAGGCGGGAGAGGGGCAGGTAGATCTCTTCCACTTCCCGCAATGACACCTTCTCGTTGATCCCGCGCAGGGTCTGCAGATCGTGTTCGGTCAGGGTCAGGGGGACCGAATCGCGCAATAACGCCCATTGATCGCGGGTGAATTGCAGATAGGGGTTATGCTCTGTCGTCATGGTGTCATCACTGTTTCTTGGGCACGGCGACCATACACCAAGGGGGGGGGGGCGACAAGGGACGCAGCAGGATTGGCTTGTTTGCCCCCGCTTTTTTGCAAACTTCCCGGCAATAAAGCATATTTTGCCGGGTTCAATGGTTGCATCCCCCAAAACCTTACAATAAAATGCGCGACGCTTGACTGTCTGTCGTCTATTTGCCGTGCAAAAGCGATAAAAACAACGGGTGCAAGCAGAATTACCGTTGTGACAATCTGGCGTCTGGAGGGGTTCCCGAGCGGCCAAAGGGATCAGACTGTAAATCTGACGGCTCTGCCTTCGAAGGTTCGAATCCTTCTCCCTCCACCATATTTCTCTGCGGTTTGAGTTCTTTGGGTTAGAGAAATGCGGGCATCGTATAATGGCTATTACCTCAGCCTTCCAAGCTGATGATGCGGGTTCGATTCCCGCTGCCCGCTCCAAGATGCTGATATGGCTCAAGCGATACCAAGAGCTACACCCTCGGGTGAGGTCGGCAGTCGAATCTGCCTGTCAGCACCAGCCTCTCTTCCCCACCAGATTCAAATCCATCATATAAACTGTTCTGTGGTTAGCTTGCCACCGCGTACTCAGCGTTAGTTTAGAGGGACGATCATGTCTAAAGAAAAATTTGAGCGTAATAAACCGCACGTTAACGTGGGTACCATCGGCCACGTTGACCACGGTAAAACCACCCTGACTGCAGCTATCACCAACGTGCTGGCCAAGCACTTCGGTGGTAAAGCTTTCGCCTTCGACCAGATCGACAAGGCACCGGAAGAGCGTGAGCGTGGTATCACCATCAACACCTCCCACGTAGAATACGACACCGCTACCCGTCACTACGCCCACGTAGATTGCCCGGGTCACGCCGACTACGTTAAAAACATGATCACCGGTGCTGCCCAGATGGACGGCGCGATCTTGGTAGTAGCAGCGACTGACGGCCCGATGCCGCAGACTCGTGAGCACATCCTGCTGGGTCGTCAGGTTGGTATCCCGTACATGATCGTGTTCATGAACAAGTGTGACATGGTTGATGACGAAGAGCTGCTCGAACTGGTCGAGATGGAAGTTCGTGAACTGCTGACCGAATATGACTTCCCGGGTGATGACCTGCCGGTAGTACGTGGTTCCGCGCTGAAAGCGCTGGAAGGCGACGCTGCATGGGAAGAGAAGATCATCGAGCTGGCTCACCACCTGGATACCTACATCCCGGAGCCGGAGCGCGCAATTGACCTGCCGTTCCTGATGCCTATCGAAGACGTATTCTCTATCGCTGGCCGTGGTACCGTAGTTACCGGTCGTGTAGAGCGCGGTATCGTTAAAGTAGGTGAGACTGTAGAAATCGTTGGTATCAAAGATACCGTTTCTACCACCTGTACCGGTGTTGAAATGTTCCGTAAGCTGCTGGACGAAGGTCGTGCAGGCGAGAACATCGGCGCACTGCTGCGTGGCGTGAAGCGTGAAGACGTAGAGCGTGGTCAGGTCCTGGCCAAGCCGGGTTCAATCAAGCCGCACACCAAGTTTGAATCTGAAGTGTACGTACTGTCCAAAGAAGAAGGTGGTCGTCATACCCCGTTCTTCAAAGGCTACCGTCCGCAGTTCTACTTCCGTACTACCGACGTGACCGGTACCATCGAACTGCCGGAAGGCGTTGAAATGGTAATGCCAGGCGACAACATCAAAATGGTTGTTACCCTGATTGCTCCGATCGCGATGGACGACGGCCTGCGTTTCGCTATCCGTGAAGGTGGCCGTACCGTAGGTGCCGGTGTTGTAGCCAGCGTAATCGCTTAATCTTTGGCTTACATAAATAAAGCAAAGCCCCTATAATAGGGGCTTTCTTGTGTAGGGGCGTAGTTCGAATTGGTAGAACAGCGGTCTCCAAAACCGATGGTTGCGGGTTCGAGTCCTGCCGCCCCTGCCATATACCTCGTCTCGTACGGGGCTTTTGTGTCTTTGGTTACGTCAGATACAGGTGGGTTGTATGAGTGTTAGTTCTGAGAGCCAGGGCGGAAGCAAGGATACCCTGCTTTGGGGCCTGGTTTTCATTATCCTGGCGGCCGCTGTAGTGGGTAATTACCTGCTCAACGATGTTGTCGCTGCCGTCCGCGCCCTGGGTGTGGTCGTTGTCATTGCTGCTGCCGGTGCAGTAGCCCTGCAAACCACCAAGGGAAAGGCAACACTGGCATTTGCCCGTGAGTCTCGCCTGGAAGTCCGCAAGGTCGTATGGCCGACCCGTCAGGAAGCCATTCAGACAACCCTGATTGTGCTGGCGGTGACCGCCGTGATGGGGCTGCTGCTGTTCGTTCTGGACGGTGCCTTGGTCTGGTTGGTCAACCTGATTACCGGTGTGTAAGGATAAGCCATGACTGAACAACGTGAACAACGTATGAGATGGTATGTCGTGCAGGCTTTTTCCGGCTACGAAGGCCGTGTAGCCAAGTCCCTGCGCGAACATATCAAGATGCATGGCATGGAAGACATGTTCGGTGAAGTACTGGTCCCGACCGAAGAAGTGGTCGAGATGCGTGCTGGCCAGAAGCGCAAGAGTGAGCGCAAGTTTTTCCCGGGTTATGTCCTGGTTCAGATGATGATGGATGAAACCACGTGGCACTTGGTGCGTAACGTACCGCGCGTAATGGGCTTCATCGGCGGTACTTCCGACCGTCCGGCACCGATCTCCGACAAAGAGGCCGATGCCATCCTGAACCGTCTGCAGGATGCCCACGACAAGCCGCGTCCGAAAACCCTGTTTGAACCGGGTGAAATGGTGCGGGTTGCCGATGGTCCGTTTGCCGACTTCAACGGTACCGTTGAAGAGGTCGATTATGAGAAGAGCCGCGTGAAGGTCTCTGTACTGATCTTCGGTCGCTCTACTCCTGTTGAACTGGATTTTGGTCAGGTCGAAAAGGGCTGATTGAATTCTGTACGTTTAACGGTTGTCAGGGGCAGCGATTATCTCTATAATTCGCTGCCCCTTTATTAGTTGGGGAGCCGTTTGCAGGAGCAAGTCTCCGAGGCGCTAGAACCCATTTTTGAGGTAATTTCCTAATGGCTAAGAAAGTCACAGCTTATATCAAGCTGCAGGTTGCTGCTGGTGCAGCCAACCCGTCTCCTCCCGTTGGTCCTGCACTGGGTCAACACGGTGTGAACATCATGGAATTCTGTAAGGCGTTCAACGCTCGTACAGAGAAGCTGGAAAAAGGTTCACCGACTCCGGTCGTGATCACCGTTTACAGTGACCGTTCCTTCACCTTCGAAACCAAGACTCCGCCTGCTTCCTTCCTGCTGAAGAAAGCTGCTGGTATCAAGTCTGGTTCTGCCAAGCCGAACAAAGACAAGGTTGGTAAGGTGACCGTAGCCCAGCTGCAAGAAATCGCCAAGACCAAAGAACCGGATATGACCGGTGCCGATCTGGATGCAAAAGTACGTTGCATCGCAGGCTCCGCTCGTTCCATGGGTCTGGTAGTGGAGGATTAAGACAATGGCTAAACTTTCCAAGCGTATGCGCGTTATTCGCGAAAAAGTTGACGGTACCAAAGAGTACTCCATCAACGAAGCCATTGCCCTGCTGAAAGAACTGGCTACCGCCAAGTTCGTTGAAAGCGTTGACGTTGCTGTCAACCTGGGTATCGACGCTCGTAAATCTGACCAAAACGTACGTGGTGCTACTGTACTGCCGCACGGTACCGGTCGTGATGTACGCGTTGCCGTATTTACTCAAGGTGCCAACGCCGAAGCAGCTAAAGCTGCCGGTGCTGACCTGGTAGGTATGGATGACCTGGCCGATCTGGTTAAGAAAGGCGAGATGAACTTCGACGTCGTTATCGCATCCCCGGATGCAATGCGCGTTGTTGGTCAACTGGGTCAAATCCTGGGCCCGCGCGGCCTGATGCCGAACCCGAAAGTCGGTACTGTAACTCCTAACGTTGCTGAAGCGGTCAAGAACGCCAAAGCCGGTCAGGTTCGTTACCGTAACGACAAGAATGGTATCATCCATACCACTCTGGGTAAGGTTTCTTTCGACGAAGTTCAGCTGAAAGAAAACTTGGAAGCTCTGCTGGTTGCCCTGAAAAAAGGCAAACCCTCTTCCGCCAAAGGTATCTTCATCAAGAAAGTCAGCATCTCCACCACCATGGGTGCCGGTGTTGCCGTAGACCAAGCTTCTCTGGAAGCTCAGGCCTAATTGATGGGTTTTACAAGGCGCAAAATTTAATCTATAATTTTGCGCCTTGATTGGTTGGGGGTTTCGACCTCCGTCCAAGACCGCAGGAGGCTGCAAAGCCTTAATGTTTCCTGCGTAGACGGTGCCGGAAACCCAGCGAGAAAGTTTCTTTCTCTTCTGGAATCCTGCTACCGCATCGTTCCCCTCTGTTGTAAAGGTAGGGGGGATGTGTCTGTACTGGGTCAATAGACCCGGATTCAATCCAGGAGTTAAGCCAATGGCATTGGGACTCGAAGACAAAAAGGCAATTGTTGCTGAAGTCAACGAAGCTGCCAAAGGCGCTCTGTCTGCAGTTGTAGCCGATTCTCGCGGTGTGACTGTAGATAAGATGACCGTCCTGCGTAAAACCGCTCGCGAAGCTGGTGTGTACATGCGCGTTGTGCGTAACACCCTGCTGCGTCGTGCAGTTGAAGGTACCGAATTCGAGTGCCTGAACAACGCATTTACCGGTCCTACCTTGATTGCTTTCTCTAACGAACACCCGGGCGCTGCCGCTCGTCTGTTCAAAGAGTTTGCCAAAGCGAACCAAAAGTTCGAAATCAAGGCTGGCGCTTTTAACGGTGAGTTTATCGCCGCAGCACAAATTGATCGTCTGGCCACGCTGCCGACCTACGACGAAGCGATTGCGAAGTTGATGGCTACTATGAAAGAAGCCTCTGCTGGCAAGCTGGTTCGTACCATCGCTGCTGTGCGTGATCAGAAGCAAGCTGCTGCTTGATTCTCGCCTATCTAGGCTGTTTGAGTTTATTCAACATCAGGAATTTTTGTCATGTCTATCACTAAAGACCAAATCATCGAAGCCGTTGCTTCCATGTCTGTAATGGAAGTTGTTGAGCTGATCGAAGCTATGGAAGAGAAGTTCGGTGTTTCTGCCGCTGTTGCTGTTGCTGCCGGTCCGGCTGCTGAAGCAGTAGAAGAGAAAACCGAGTTCGACGTAGTTCTGACCGCTGCTGGCGCCAACAAAGTTGCCGTCATCAAAGCCGTTCGTGGCGCTACCGGTCTGGGCCTGAAAGAAGCCAAAGATCTGGTTGAAGCTGCCCCGGCTAACCTGAAAGAAGGCGTGTCCAAGGACGAAGCTGAAGCTCTGAAGAAGCAGCTTGAAGAAGCTGGTGCTTCTGTTGAGATCAAATAATCTGCATTTATGTAGATTAGCCTGATAAAACAGGCTAGGGCTGGTGAATATTTGTTCACCAGCCTTTTTGCGCTGTAGACTGAGAGCATTTCACACCGTTTACGACTCTCGGTGCACCAGCAATCCGGACTGTTTCCATTCGTCCGGGCCAACACAAAACGGTGTTGAGACAGAGCTGTCCTGCGGGACAGAGTGGGTCACTTATCAGCGAGCTGAGGAACCCTATGGTTTACTCTTATACCGAAAAAAAACGCATTCGTAAGGACTTCGGTAAGCGAGACCAGGTACTGGACACGCCTTATCTGTTGTCCATTCAGCTGGACTCCTTCAAGCAGTTCATCGAGGCTGACCCGGAAGGTGAATATGGCCTAGAGGCCGCTTTCCGTAGCGTTTTCCCGATCACCAGTTACTCCGGTAGTGCTGAGCTTCAGTATGTCAGCTATCGCCTGGGTGAGCCGGTATTTGACGTAAAAGAATGCCAGATCCGTGGAGTGACCTACTCCGCGCCGCTGCGTGTCAAGCTTCGTATGGTTCTGTACGATCGTGAAGCAGCTGCCGGCACCGTCAAAGACATCAAGGAACAAGAAGTATACATGGGCGAAATTCCGCTCATGACCGAGAACGGCACCTTTGTTATCAATGGTACCGAGCGGGTTATCGTCTCCCAGCTGCATCGCAGCCCGGGCGTCTTCTTCGACCACGATAAAGGCAAAACTCATTCATCCGGTAAGGTACTGTATAACGCTCGCGTTATCCCCTACCGTGGCTCCTGGCTGGACTTCGAGTTCGATGCAAAAGACAACCTGTTTGTCCGTATCGACCGTCGTCGCAAACTGCCAGCATCCATTATTCTGCGCGCTCTGGACTTCACTTCCGAACAGATCCTGGCCACCTTCTTCGAGACCATCGGTTTTGAAGTAAAAGATGGCAAGTTGATGATGGATCTGGTGCCGGAGCGTCTGCGTGGTGAAACTGCGACCTTTGACATCGTGGCCAATGGCGCCGTGGTGGTTGAGACCGGTCGTCGTGTGACTGCGCGTCACATCCGTCAGTTGGAAAAAGATGCCGTTACCCAGATTGAGGTACCGGTTGAGTATGTTGTTGGCAAAGTTGCTGCCAAGGACTACGCACATCCGCAAACTGGCGAGATGGTCGTGACCGCCAACCAGGCACTGAGCCTGGAAGCGATCGCCAACCTGTCCCAAGCCGGCTTCAAGCACTTCGAGGTTCTGTTCACCAACGAACTGGATCACGGTGCCTACATGTCCGAGACCCTGCGTGTCGACTCCAGCTCCAACCGTTTGGAAGCGCTGGTCGAGATCTATCGCATGATGCGTCCGGGCGAGCCGCCTACTCGCGAAGCTGCAGAACAGCTGTTCGAAAACCTGTTCTTCTCCGCCGAGCGTTACGACCTGTCTACCGTAGGTCGGATGAAGTTCAACCGCCGTCTGGGTCGTGAAGACGAGACTGGCGCTGGCGTACTGACCAAAGACGACATCGTTGAAGTCATGAAGCGCCTGATCGACATCCGTAACGGCAACGACGAAGTGGACGATATCGACCACTTGGGTAACCGTCGTATCCGTTCTGTCGGTGAAATGGCCGAGAACCAGTTCCGCGTCGGTCTGGTGCGTGTCGAGCGTGCGGTCAAGGAGCGTCTCTCCCTGGGCGACCTGGACACCCTGATGCCGCAGGATCTGATCAACGCCAAGCCGATCTCCGCCGCAGTCAAAGAGTTCTTTGGTTCCAGCCAGCTGTCCCAGTTTATGGACCAGAACAACCCGCTCTCCGAAGTGACCCACAAGCGTCGTATCTCCGCGCTGGGCCCGGGCGGTTTGACGCGTGAGCGTGCCGGCTTTGAAGTCCGAGACGTACACCCGACTCACTACGGTCGTCTGTGCCCTATCGAGACTCCTGAAGGTCCGAACATCGGTCTGATCAACTCGCTGTCCGTGTACTCTCGTACCAACGAGTACGGTTTCCTCGAGACCCCGTACCGCAAGGTCATTGACGGTGTGATCACCGACGAAGTGGACTACCTGTCTGCTATTGAAGAAGGCAAGTACGTGATCGCACAGGCTAACGCCGCGACCACCGAAGATGGCCGTCTGAAAGATGAATTGATCCCGTGCCGTCACAAAGGTGAATCCACCTTTATGAACGCCGACCAGATCCAGTATATGGACGTGAGCCCGCAGCAGATCGTATCTGTGGCAGCTGCTCTGATCCCGTTCCTGGAACACGATGACGCGAACCGCGCATTGATGGGTTCAAACATGCAACGTCAGGCTGTACCGACTCTGCGTGCTGACAAGCCGCTGGTAGGTACCGGTATGGAACGTGCTGTGGCCGTTGACTCCGGTGTAACCGTAGTGGCCAAGCGTGGTGGCGTAATCGACTATGTCGATGCCTCCCGTATCGTCCTGAAGGTCAATGAAGATGAGCTGATGCCAGGCGAAGCCGGTATCGACATCTACAACCTGACCAAATACACCCGTTCCAACCAGAACACCTGTATCAACCAGCGTCCTTGCGTGATGTTGGGTGAGCCGGTCATGGCTGGCGACGTACTGGCTGACGGCCCGTCCACCGATCTGGGTGAACTGGCGCTGGGTCAGAACATGCGCGTCGCGTTCATGCCGTGGAACGGTTACAACTTTGAAGACTCGATCCTGGTGAACGAGCGTGTTGTTCAGGAAGATCGCCTGACCACCATCCATATCCAGGAACTGGCCTGTATCTCCCGTGACACCAAGCTGGGTCCGGAAGAGATCACTGCTGACATCCCGAACGTGGGTGAAGCCGCTCTGTCCAAGCTGGACGAGTCCGGTATCGTCTACGTGGGTGCCGAAGTGAAGGGCGGCGACATTCTGGTCGGTAAGGTAACCCCGAAAGGTGAAACCCAGCTGACGCCGGAAGAGAAGCTGCTGCGCGCCATCTTCGGTGAGAAGGCCTCCGACGTGAAGGACTCCTCCCTGCGTGTACCGAACGGTGTGTACGGTACCGTGGTTGACGTGCAAGTCTTTACCCGCGATGGCGTGGAAAAAGACAAGCGTGCCAAAGAAATCGAAGAGATGCAGTTGAAGGAAGCGAAGAAGGACTTGACCGAAGAGTTCAAGATCCTGGAAGACGGCATTTTCGGCCGCTCCCGCAACCTGCTGCTGGCCGCCGGTTACAGCGAAGATCGTCTGAACAAGCTCGATCGCTCCAAGTGGTTTGAACTGGCCATCGAAGACGAAGGCAAGCAGACCGAACTGGAACAGATCGCTGAACAGCACGTTGAGCTGAAAGCCGAGTTCGACAAGAAATTCGAGAACAAGCGTCGCAAGATTATCCAGGGTGATGATCTGGCGCCGGGCGTACTGAAAATCGTCAAGGTTTATCTGGCAGTCAAGCGTCGCATCCAGCCGGGTGACAAGATGGCGGGCCGTCACGGTAACAAGGGTGTTATCTCCAAGATCTGTCCGGTCGAGGATATGCCCCATGACGAGTTCGGCCGTCCGGTCGACATCGTACTGAACCCGTTGGGCGTACCATCCCGTATGAACATCGGTCAGATCCTCGAAGTGCACCTGGGCCTTGCGGCCAAGGGTATCGGCGAGAAGATCGATCGCATGGTCAAAGAGCAGCGCGAGCTGCACGAGATGCGCAACTTCCTGCAACAGGTCTATGACCTGGGCGAGAAGGACACCCAGCAAGTGAACATCGCCGAACTGTCT
Organism: Aeromonas allosaccharophila; assembly: GCF_016026615.1. Lineage (NCBI taxonomy): Bacteria > Pseudomonadati > Pseudomonadota > Gammaproteobacteria > Aeromonadales > Aeromonadaceae > Aeromonas > Aeromonas allosaccharophila. The sequence continues at coordinate 3,803,201 of NZ_CP065745.1, forward strand.
GACGACGACGTACGTATCCTGGTGGGTAACCTGCGTAAGGGTCTGCCGGTCGCTACTCCAGTGTTTGATGGTGCCAAAGAGCGCGAAATCAAAGCCCTGCTGAAGCTGGCCGATCTGCCGGAATCCGGTCAGATTGATCTGTTCGATGGCCGTACCGGTAACCGCTTCGAGCGTAAAGTAACCGTTGGTTACATGTACATGCTCAAGCTGAACCACTTGGTCGACGACAAGATGCACGCGCGTTCTACCGGTTCTTACAGCCTGGTTACCCAGCAGCCGCTGGGTGGTAAGGCGCAGTTCGGTGGTCAGCGTTTCGGTGAGATGGAAGTGTGGGCCCTGGAGGCTTACGGTGCGGCATATACCCTGCAGGAAATGCTGACCGTCAAGTCTGACGATGTGAATGGCCGTACCAAGATGTATAAGAACATCGTGGATGGCGACCACCGTATGGAGCCGGGCATGCCCGAATCCTTCAACGTATTGCTGAAGGAAATCCGCTCTCTGGGTATCAACATCGAGCTGGACGAAGAGTAAGAGCTCGCTCTTATTGTTCGAGAATTGACGTGGGCGCCCCGCTGTTTTGGCAGCCGGGGCGCCGAGGTTAGACTCCTGACAGGGGAAACACGTGAAAGACTTACTCAAGTTTTTGAAGGCTCAGACCAAGACCGAAGAGTTTGACAGTATCAAGATCGGTCTGGCCTCTCCTGACATGATCCGCTCCTGGTCATTCGGTGAGGTCAAAAAGCCTGAGACCATCAACTACCGGACTTTCAAGCCGGAACGTGATGGTCTGTTCTGCGCCCGCATCTTCGGACCGGTGAAGGACTACGAGTGTCTGTGCGGCAAGTACAAGCGCCTGAAACACCGTGGTGTGATCTGTGAGAAGTGCGGCGTTGAAGTGACCCAGACCAAGGTCCGTCGTGAGCGTATGGGCCACATCGAGCTGGCCAGCCCGACTGCCCACATCTGGTTCCTGAAGTCCCTGCCGTCCCGTATCGGTCTGCTGCTGGACATGACCCTGCGCGACATCGAGCGCGTGCTTTACTTCGAATCTTTCGTGGTAATCGAGCCGGGCATGACCAACCTCGAACGCAGCCAGATGCTCTCTGAAGAGCAGTACCTGGATGCGCTGGAAGAGTGGGGCGACGAATTTGACGCCAAGATGGGTGCCGAAGCAATCCTGGCATTGCTGCGCGCCATCGATCTGGAAGGTGAAGTCAAAACCATGCGCGAGGAGCTGGATCAAACCAACTCCGAGACCAAGCGCAAGAAGACCACCAAGCGTCTGAAGCTGATGGAAGCTTTCCTGCAGTCCGGCAACAAGCCGGAGTGGATGATCATGACAGTGCTGCCTGTGCTGCCGCCGGACCTGCGTCCGCTGGTACCGCTGGACGGCGGCCGTTTCGCGACTTCCGATCTGAACGATCTGTACCGTCGCGTGATCAACCGTAACAACCGCTTGAAGCGTCTGCTGGATCTGGCTGCTCCGGACATCATCGTGCGCAACGAAAAGCGTATGCTGCAAGAGTCCGTCGATGCGCTGCTGGATAACGGCCGTCGCGGTCGTGCCATCACCGGTTCCAACAAGCGCCCGCTGAAATCCCTGGCCGACATGATCAAGGGTAAGCAAGGTCGTTTCCGTCAAAACCTGCTGGGTAAGCGTGTCGACTACTCCGGTCGTTCCGTTATCACCGTAGGCCCGACCCTGCGCCTGCATCAGTGCGGTCTGCCGAAGAAAATGGCGCTGGAACTGTTCAAGCCGTTCATCTATGGCAAGCTGGAAACCCGCGGTCTGGCGACCACGATCAAGGCCGCCAAGAAGATGGTGGAGCGCGAGGAAGCTGTCGTTTGGGATATCCTGGACGAAGTGATCCGCGAGCACCCGGTGCTGCTGAACCGTGCACCGACCCTGCACCGTCTGGGTATCCAGGCATTCGAACCGACGCTGGTCGAAGGCAAGGCAATCCAGCTGCACCCGCTGGTTTGTGCTGCGTATAACGCGGACTTCGATGGTGACCAGATGGCGGTCCACGTACCGCTGACTCTGGAAGCCCAGCTGGAAGCGCGTGCGCTGATGATGTCTACCAACAACATCCTGTCGCCTGCCTCCGGTGAGCCGATCATCGTTCCTTCTCAGGACGTGGTCTTGGGTCTGTACTACATGACCCGTGCCCGTATCAACGCCAAAGGCGAAGGTATGGTGCTGGCCGGCCCGAAAGAAGCCGAGAAAGTATATCGCGCCGGTCTGGCCGATCTGCATGCTCGTGTGAAAGTGCGCATTACCGAATACCTGCGTCAGGAAGACGGTTCTCTGCGTGAACACACCGAGATGAAGAACACCACCGTTGGTCGTGCGATCCTGAGCCTGATCCTGCCGAAAGGCATGGAATACGCCCTGATCGACGAGCCGAAGGTGCTGACTGCTGCAGAGCAGGCTGACCTGGATGCCAATCCGCAGAACTGGATCAAATCCGTATCCAACAAGGCGCTGGGCAAAAAGCTCATCTCCCGTCTGCTGAACACCTGCTATCGCAAGCAGGGCCTGAAGGACACCGTTATCTTCGCTGACCAGCTGATGTATACCGGTTTCCACTATGCGGCCCTGTCCGGTGCTTCCGTTGGTATCGATGACATGGTCATCCCGGATGCCAAGAAAGACATCATTGCGGCAGCCGAAGCCGAAGTTGCCGAGATCCAGGACCAGTTCCTGTCCGGTCTGGTGACTGCGGGCGAACGTTACAACAAGGTTATCGATATCTGGGCCAGCGCCAACGAGCGCGTCTCCAAGGCCATGATGGAGAACTTGTCCAAAGAGCGTAACGTCAACTCGCTGGGTGAAGAAGAAGAGCAGGCATCGTTCAACAGCATCTTTATGATGGCCGACTCTGGTGCGCGTGGTTCCGCCGCCCAGATCCGTCAGCTGGCCGGTATGCGTGGCCTGATGGCCAAGCCGGATGGCTCCATCATCGAGACGCCGATCGTCGCGAACTTCCGCGAAGGTCTGAACGTATTGCAGTACTTTATCTCCACTCACGGTGCTCGTAAGGGTCTGGCGGATACCGCACTGAAGACTGCGAACTCCGGTTACCTGACTCGTCGTCTGGTAGACGTGGCACAAGACATGGTGATCACCGAGGACGATTGCGGCACTACCGAAGGTCTGTGGATGACTCCGCTGATCGAAGGTGGCGACGTTGTCGAACCGCTGCGTGAGCGCGTGCTGGGCCGTGTGGTTGCCGATGACGTGATCAAGCCGGGTACTGAAGATGAGGTGCTGGTAGCACGTAACACCCTGCTCGACGAGCAGCTGTGTGACCTGCTGGAGCAAAACTCTGTTGACCGCGTGAAGGTACGTTCTGCCATCACCTGTGAAACTGACTTCGGTAACTGTGCTCACTGCTACGGCCGTGATCTGGCCCGTGGCCACCTGGTTAACAAAGGTGAGGCTGTCGGTGTTATCGCCGCCCAGTCCATCGGTGAGCCGGGTACCCAGCTGACAATGCGTACGTTCCACATCGGTGGTGCGGCATCCCGTGCTGCTGCCGAGAACAGCATCCAGGTCAAGAACACCGGTACCATCAAGCTGCAGAACGCCAAGTTCGTTCACAACAGCGATGACAAACTGGTTATCACCTCCCGTTCTACCGAACTGACCATCATGGACGACATGGGCCGTACCAAGGAAAGCCACAAGCTGCCTTACGGTTCCGTGCTGGAAGTGAAGGACGGCCAGGCTGTGAACGCTGGCGAGACCGTTGCCAACTGGGATCCGCACACCCACCCGATCATCACCGAAGTGGCAGGTCGCCTGCAGTTCGAACACATGATCGATGGCGTGACCATCACTCGTCAGACCGACGAGCTGACCGGTCTCTCTTCTATCGTCGTACTGGATGTCAACGAGCGTCCGAGTGCCGGTAAAGAGATGCGTCCGACCGTTAAGCTGGTCGACCTGAACGGCAAAGACGTGATGATCCCGGGTACCGATGTAGCCGCCCAGTACTTCCTGCCGGGCAAGGCGATCGTGAACCTGGAAGATGGTGCCAACGTGGGTGTGGGTGACGCGGTAGCGCGTATCCCGCAAGAATCCGGCGGTACCAAGGACATCACCGGTGGTCTGCCGCGCGTTGCGGATCTGTTCGAAGCACGTCAACCGAAGGAACCGGCAATTCTGGCCGAGATCTCCGGTACCATCTCCTTCGGGAAAGAGACCAAGGGCAAACGCCGTCTGGTCATCACCCCGACTGATGGTGGCAACGTCTACGAAGAGATGATTCCGAAGTGGCGTAACCTGAACGTGTTCGAAGGTGAAAAAGTTGAGAAGGGTGAAGTGCTGGCGGACGGTCCTGAGTCTGCTCACGACATCCTGCGTCTGCGCGGTATCAGCCCGGTCGCCAACTACATCGCCAACGAAGTGCAAGACGTTTACCGTCTGCAAGGCGTTAAGATTAACGACAAGCACATCGAAGTCATCGTTCGTCAGATGCTGCGCAAGTGCGAGATCCTGAGCGCTGGCGACACCGATCTGATCGAAGGCGAACAGGTTGAAGTTGCTCGTGTGAAGATTGCCAACCGTAAGCTGGTTGCCGAGGGCAAGACCCCAGCGACCTTCCGTCATGTACTGATGGGTATTACCAAGGCATCTCTGAGCACTGAGTCCTTCATCTCTGCGGCTTCCTTCCAGGAAACCACTCGCGTTCTGACCGAAGCCGCCGTTGGTGGCAAGCGTGATGAACTGCGTGGTCTGAAAGAGAACGTCATCGTGGGTCGTCTGATCCCGGCTGGTACCGGCTTTGCCTACCACCATAGCCGGATCAACCAGCGTGCTGCCGCAGCTCGTGCTGTTGGTACCCCGCAGGTGACCGCTGATGAAGCTCAACAGAACCTGGCGGATCTGCTGAACGCAGCCGGTAGCTTCGACGAAGAGTAACTCGTCATCCGTGATTGAAAAGGGCTCCTTCAAGGAGCCCTTTTTGTTGGCCAATTACTCGGCAAAGGTAGACGCAGCGCGGGTTTCAGGATGATCCAGAGCAAAGTTGTAGAGTAAAAAATCAAAAAAAGTTGACTTTACTCCCCTGCAATTTAAAACTCGGGAAAGTTGAATGGTTATTACAGGGGTAGAACATGACTGTCGGTATCGAGGAAGCCATGCTTCCCGAAGAACAGCTGATCAGCCGCACTTTTACAGATGAAGACAGGGAATTGTTGCGCTCATACGATGGGCTCATCGATGGCTTGGCCGAGCTGTTCGGCAAGCATTGTGAAGTGGTCCTCCACTCCCTGGAAAATCTGCACGAGTCGGTGATCAAGATCGCCAACGGCTTCAATACCGGACGCACCCTCGGGGCGCCCATCACCGATCTCGCCCTGCGCATGCTCAAGGATATCGAGAGCACTGGCCAGGATTACACCCAGAGCTATTTTGCGCGCAGCCGCACCGGTGCGCTGATGAAGTCGAGCACTATCGCCATTCGTAACAGCGAGCGGCAGGTAGTGGGGCTTATCTGCATCAACCTGCACATCAATGCGCCTTTCCACGAGTTCGTGGCCGAATTTTTCCCGACGCCCCAGCAGGCGGCGCGTCAATCACCCGAGACCTTCGCCAACAGTGTGGAAGAGCTGGTTGCCCAGACGGTGGATAACACCATCGACGAGATCAACCGCGACCCCACCGTGGCCAACAATGCCAAGAACCGCTTCATCGTGACCCAGCTGTTCGAGAAGGGCATTTTCGACATCAAGGATTCGATCAATCTGGTGGCGGACAAACTCAATATTTCAAAACATACCGTTTATCTTTACATCCGACAGCGCAAGCAGGGTGAAGACGAGAACGAGTAACTCATTCCAGAAGGGGATAGATGAATGGCTAAAGAAGTGATTGCAACCGACAAGGCGCCTGCCGCGATTGGTCCGTATGTTCAGGCTACCAAGGTTGGCGAGATGATCTTCACCTCCGGGCAGATCCCGCTCGATCCTGCCACCATGGAAATCGTGGCTGGCGGCATCGAAGAGCAGGCCGAACGGGTGATGAAGAATCTGGTTGCCGTGTTGCACGCTGCCGGTGCCGATGCCAGCAACGTGGTCAAAACCACCTGCTTCCTGAGCGACATGAACAACTTCGTTGCCTTCAACCAGGTCTATGCCCGCTACTTTGGTGATGCAGCGCCAGCCCGCTCCTGCGTGGAAGTGGCCCGTCTGCCGAAAGATGTGCTGGTCGAGGTCGAGGCGATTGCCCATCTCTGATTAACGCATCGAATCAAGCCCCTCCTGGCAGGGGCTTTTTTGTTTTTGGCGTAAAATGGACCGGGTCAGCACAGGAGTCCTGCTATGAGTCTGAGTTTTGCCATCCTGGTCACGGGGCCCACCTATGGCACCCAGTCGGCCAGCACCGCCTATCGCTTTGCCCGCTCGCTGTTGGCGCAGGGGCATACCTTGTCCCACCTGTTCTTCTATCAGGATGGGGTCTGCAACGGCAACGGTCTGCACCTGCCTGCATCCGATGAGACCGACCTGGTGCGTCTGTGGCGAGAGCTGGCAGAAGAGCAGGGGATCCGTATCGACGTCTGTGTCGCCGCCGCCATGCGGCGCGGTGTGCTCGATGAGCAGGAGGCCAAGGGGGCAGGGCAGGCGCACTTCAATCTGCAGGCGCCGTTTTGCCTCAGCGGTCTGGGCCAGTTGGCCGAGGCGGCACTTACCGCCGATCGTCTGGTTCAGTTCTAGGGGGAGTCATGAGCAAGAAAATCGCCTTTATCTGCAGTCGTGGCCCCCATGGCCATGCCGCCGGTCGGGAAGGGTTGGATGCCCTGCTGGCCACCTCGGCTATGACCGATGAGCTGGCCCTCTTCCTGATTGGGGACGGTGTGCTGCAACTGGTCAAGGAGCAGCAGCCGGCGACCATTTTGCAGCGCCACTACGCGCCCACCTTCAAAATGCTGGAACTCTACGACATCGAAGAGGTCTATGTTTGTGCTGACTCGCTGGCAGAGCGTGGCCTGACAGTGGATGATCTGCTGATCCCGGTCGAGAGTCTGCCGCGCCAGGAGCTGGCTCGGCGCTGGGCACAATGTTCGACTCACATCAGCTTTTGAGGTCTCCATGTTGCATCTGATATTGAACTCCCCCTTTCAGAGTCAGGCTTTGGCACAGGCGCTCTCATACCTCCAGCCCGAGGATGAGCTGGTACTGATGCAGGATGCCGTGATAGCGGCATCGGCTCCCCAATGGAGCGAGCAGCTGGCTGACATTCCGCTTTATGTGATGCAGGAAGACCTGCAAGCTCGCGGTTTGCATCATCGGGTGGGCAATGTGCTCGATATGGCGGGTCTGGTGGCACTGATTGCGCAAAAAGGTTCCCCGCGCACCTGGGGTGGCTGAGAAGCACATTTTCAAGAGAATTCAAGGTGATGTCATGAAATTAAACGGATCCGAATTGCCCTTTTGTGACGCAAATTGTATAAATCTTGACTCCCCAGACAACAGGGCATAAAATTTCGCGTCCCCGTATCTGCGGGGAGGATTTTCCACACGTTTATGAAGTCATTATCAGGAGCCTTTTGATGGCAACTATTAACCAGTTGGTTCGCAAGCCACGCATCAAGCTCGTTGTGAAAAGCAACGTGCCGGCGCTGGAAGCGTGCCCTCAGAAGCGTGGCGTATGCACCCGTGTATATACCACCACCCCGAAGAAGCCTAACTCTGCACTGCGTAAAGTATGCCGTGTACGTCTGACCAACGGCTTCGAAGTCACCTCCTACATCGGTGGTGAAGGTCACAACCTGCAAGAGCACTCTGTTGTTCTGATCCGTGGCGGTCGTGTAAAAGACTTGCCAGGTGTTCGTTATCACACCGTTCGTGGTGCGTTGGACTGTGCCGGTGTTAAAGACCGTAAGCAGGCTCGCTCCAAGTATGGCGTGAAGCGTCCTAAAGCTTAATGGTTCTCCGTTAAGTAAGGCCAAACGTTAATTCGTTTCTAGTTAGATAGCTTTCTAGTTTTGGGTAATCCCTGAAGTTACGGAGAATTTGAAATGCCAAGACGTCGTGTTGTTGGTCAGCGTAAAATCCTGCCAGATCCCAAGTTCGGATCAGAGCTGCTGGCTAAATTTGTCAACGTAGTAATGGTTGACGGTAAGAAATCTGTTGCAGAAGCCATCGTTTATGGCGCCCTGGACATCATTGCCACCAAATCTGGCAAAGAGCACCTGGCCCTGTTCGAAGTCGCTCTGGATAACATTCGTCCGGCGGTCGAGGTTAAATCTCGTCGCGTCGGTGGTGCAACCTATCAGGTGCCGGTAGAAGTTCGTCCGGTACGTCGCAATGCCCTGGCAATGCGCTGGTTGGTTGATGCCGCTCGTAAACGTGGTGAAAAATCAATGGCTCAGCGTCTGGCTGGCGAGCTGCTGGATGCCGCTGACAATAAGGGTTCGTCTGTCAAGAAACGTGAAGACGTTCACCGTATGGCTGAAGCGAACAAAGCCTTCGCTCACTTCCGCTGGTAATCCGCTTGCGCAGGGTCTTTTGGCTCTGCGCACCTTTAATTATCTAGGGACAAGCGCCTTAGTAAGAGGATGACAATGGCTCGTACAACCCCCATTGAGCGTTATCGTAACATCGGTATCTCCGCTCACATTGACGCCGGTAAGACTACTACTACCGAGCGCGTACTGTTTTATACCGGTGTAAGTCACAAGATCGGTGAAGTTCACGATGGCGCTGCCACCATGGACTGGATGGAACAGGAACAAGAGCGTGGTATTACCATCACCTCCGCCGCGACCACCGCTTTCTGGTCCGGTATGGGTAAACAGTTCCAACCGCACCGTATCAACATCATCGATACCCCGGGCCACGTTGACTTTACTATCGAAGTAGAGCGTTCAATGCGTGTTCTGGACGGTGCCGTGATGGTGTACTGTGCCGTAGGTGGCGTACAGCCACAGTCTGAAACCGTATGGCGTCAGGCTAACAAGTACAAGGTTCCCCGTATCGCGTTCGTCAACAAGATGGACCGTACCGGTGCCAACTTCCTGCGCTGCGTTGAGCACATCAAGACCCGTCTGAAAGGCGTTCCGGTTCCTCTTCAGCTGAACATCGGCGCCGAAGAGAACTTCAAGGGCGTTGTTGACCTGGTCAAGATGAAAGCCATCAACTGGAGCGAAGCTGACCAGGGCGTATCCTTCGATTACGAAGACGTCCCGGCTGAGCTGCTGGAACAGGCGCAAGAAATGCGCATGAATCTGGTTGAAGCCGCTGCTGAAGCGTCTGAAGACCTGATGGAAAAATACCTGGGCGGCGAAGAGCTGACCGAGGAAGAGATCAAGAAAGCTCTGCGTCAGCGTGTGCTGAACAACGAAATCATCCTGGTAACCTGTGGCTCCGCGTTCAAGAACAAGGGCGTACAGGCAATGCTGGATGCCGTTGTTGACTATCTGCCGGCTCCGACCGACGTAGCTGCTATCGACGGCCTGAAAATGGACGGCGAGACCAAAGACGAGCGTCATGCTTCTGATGACGAGCCGTTCTCTGCTCTGGCGTTCAAGATCGCTACCGACCCGTTCGTTGGTAACCTGACCTTCTTCCGCGTCTACTCCGGTGTTGTTAACTCCGGTGACACCGTGCTGAACTCCGTCAAGGACAAGCGCGAGCGTTTTGGCCGTATCGTTCAGATGCACGCCAACAAGCGCGAAGAGATCAAAGAAGTACGCGCTGGTGACATCGCTGCTGCCATCGGTCTGAAAGACGTGACCACTGGTGACACCCTGTGTGACCAGAACGCACCGATCATCCTCGAGCGTATGGAATTCCCTGAGCCGGTAATTTCTATCGCGGTTGAGCCGAAAACCAAGGCTGACCAAGAGAAGATGGGTCTGGCACTGGGCCGTCTGGCTCAGGAAGATCCGTCCTTCCGCGTATGGACTGACGAAGAGTCAGGTCAAACCATCATCGCCGGTATGGGTGAGCTGCACCTGGACATCATCGTTGACCGTATGCGTCGCGAGTTCAAGGTTGAAGCGAACGTAGGTAAGCCGCAGGTTGCCTACCGTGAAACCATTCGTAACACCGTCAAGGATATCGAAGGTAAGCACGCCAAGCAGTCTGGTGGTCGTGGTCAGTACGGTCACGTTGTGATCGACATGTACCCGCTGGAAGAAGGCAAAGCCTACGAATTCGTCAACGACATCAAAGGTGGTGTCATTCCTGGTGAATTCATCCCGGGTGTTGATAAAGGTATCCGCGAGCAGCTCAAATCTGGTCCGCTGGCTGGTTACCCGGTTATGGATCTGGGTGTGCGTCTGCACTTCGGTTCTTACCACGATGTCGACTCTTCCGAACTGGCGTTCAAAATCGCTGCTTCCATGGCCTTTAAGGCTGGCTTCATGAAAGCCAACCCGGTTCTGCTTGAACCGATCATGAAAGTAGAAGTTGAAACTCCGGAAGATTACATGGGCGACGTTATCGGTGACCTGAACCGTCGTCGTGGCCTGATCGAAGGTATGGAAGATGGCCCGTCCGGCAAGATCGTACGTGCTCTGGTGCCGCTGGCCGAAATGTTCGGTTATGCAACTGCACTGCGTTCCGCTACCCAAGGTCGTGCTTCCTACGCCATGGAATTCGCCAAGTATCACGATGCACCGACCAACGTTGCACAAGCCGTGATCGAAGAGCGCAAATCCAAGTAATTTAAGATTCCCCGCCTACGACGGTAGGCGGGTTTAACCTAGAAGGACTACGTCGTGTCTAAAGAAAAATTTGAGCGTAACAAACCGCACGTAAACGTCGGCACCATCGGCCACGTTGACCACGGTAAAACCACCCTGACTGCAGCTATCACCAACGTGCTGGCCAAGCACTTCGGTGGTAAAGCTTTCGCCTTCGACCAGATCGACAAGGCACCGGAAGAGCGTGAGCGTGGTATCACCATCAACACCTCCCACGTAGAATACGACACCGCTACCCGCCACTACGCTCACGTAGATTGCCCGGGTCACGCCGACTACGTTAAAAACATGATCACCGGTGCTGCCCAGATGGACGGCGCGATCCTGGTAGTAGCAGCGACTGACGGCCCGATGCCGCAGACTCGTGAGCACATCCTGCTGGGTCGTCAGGTTGGTATCCCGTACATGATCGTGTTCATGAACAAGTGTGACATGGTTGATGACGAAGAGCTGCTCGAACTGGTCGAGATGGAAGTTCGTGAACTGCTGACCGAATATGACTTCCCGGGTGATGACCTGCCGGTAGTACGTGGTTCCGCGCTGAAAGCGCTGGAAGGCGACGCTGCATGGGAAGAGAAGATCATCGAGCTGGCTCACCACCTGGATACCTACATCCCGGAGCCGGAGCGCGCAATTGACCTGCCGTTCCTGATGCCTATCGAAGACGTATTCTCTATCGCTGGCCGTGGTACCGTAGTTACCGGTCGTGTAGAGCGCGGTATCGTTAAAGTGGGTGAGACTGTAGAAATCGTTGGTATCAAAGATACCGTTTCTACCACCTGTACCGGTGTTGAAATGTTCCGTAAGCTGCTGGACGAAGGTCGTGCAGGCGAGAACATCGGCGCACTGCTGCGTGGCGTGAAGCGTGAAGACGTAGAGCGTGGTCAGGTACTGGCCAAGCCGGGTTCAATCAAGCCGCACACCAAGTTTGAATCTGAAGTGTACGTACTGTCCAAAGAAGAAGGTGGTCGTCATACCCCGTTCTTCAAAGGCTACCGTCCGCAGTTCTACTTCCGTACTACCGACGTGACCGGTACCATCGAACTGCCGGAAGGCGTTGAAATGGTAATGCCAGGCGACAA
>NZ_CP065745.1:3820000-3962500 GCF_016026615.1 Aeromonas allosaccharophila
TCGCAGTGACCAGATGGCTGGGACTGTTTATCAAAAACACAGCACTCTGCAAACACGAAAGTGGACGTATAGGGTGTGACACCTGCCCGGTGCCGGAAGGTTAATTGATGGGGTTAGCGCAAGCGAAGCTCTTGATCGAAGCCCCGGTAAACGGCGGCCGTAACTATAACGGTCCTAAGGTAGCGAAATTCCTTGTCGGGTAAGTTCCGACCTGCACGAATGGTGTAACCATGGCCATGCTGTCTCCACCCGAGACTCAGTGAAATCGAATTCGCCGTGAAGATGCGGTGTACCCGCGGCTAGACGGAAAGACCCCGTGAACCTTTACTACAGCTTGGCACTGAACATTGAACCTACATGTGTAGGATAGGTGGGAGGCTTTGAAGGCGTGACGCCAGTTGCGCTGGAGCCGTCCTTGAAATACCACCCTTGTATGTTTGATGTTCTAACGCAGGGCCCTGAATCGGGCTCGCGGACAGTGCCTGGTGGGTAGTTTGACTGGGGCGGTCTCCTCCCAAAGAGTAACGGAGGAGCACGAAGGTTGGCTAATCCTGGTCGGACATCAGGAGGTTAGTGCAATGGCATAAGCCAGCTTAACTGCGAGACGGACAGGTCGAGCAGGTACGAAAGTAGGTCATAGTGATCCGGTGGTTCTGAATGGAAGGGCCATCGCTCAACGGATAAAAGGTACTCCGGGGATAACAGGCTGATACCGCCCAAGAGTTCATATCGACGGCGGTGTTTGGCACCTCGATGTCGGCTCATCACATCCTGGGGCTGAAGTCGGTCCCAAGGGTATGGCTGTTCGCCATTTAAAGTGGTACGCGAGCTGGGTTCAGAACGTCGTGAGACAGTTCGGTCCCTATCTGCCGTGGGCGTTGGATGATTGAAGGGAGTTGCTCCTAGTACGAGAGGACCGGAGTGAACGAACCTCTGGTGTTCGGGTTGTCACGCCAGTGGCACTGCCCGGTAGCTAAGTTCGGAATCGATAACCGCTGAAAGCATCTAAGCGGGAAGCGAGCCCTGAGATGAGTCATCCCTGACCCCTTGAGGGTCCTAAAGGGCCGTTGGAGACCACAACGTTGATAGGTGGGGTGTGTAAGCGCGGCGACGTGTTGAGCTAACCCATACTAATTACCCGTGAGGCTTAACCATACAACACCCAAGAAGTGTTCTGGGCCTTGTAGCAAATACCAAGCGAACTACTAACTAATTCAGTGATAGCGACAAGCCACGAGCAACATCGTTATTCACGTCAGCTTTCTCAGATTGAAGAATTTGCCTGGCGGCCATAGCGCCGTGGAACCACCTGATCCCATGCCGAACTCAGAAGTGAAACGCGGTAGCGCCGATGGTAGTGTGGCATTCGCCATGCGAGAGTAGGACACTGCCAGGCACCAATTAAACAACGCTGTGAGACATCACGACGTTGGCCGAGAGGATGACACCTCGTTGAAGCGGCAGACAATTTAGCGAAAAGCTAACCAGACAGCGGAGCGGTAGTTCAGTCGGTTAGAATACCGGCCTGTCACGCCGGGGGTCGCGGGTTCGAGTCCCGTCCGCTCCGCCACTAATTTGAAAGGCCTTCCCGACTGGGAAGGCCTTTTTGCTATGTGACGTTTTTAAGTCTTGTTTTTATCATCTTGGGCCAAAAAGCCCTCACTCCTTGCTATTTTGTCTCTAAATTCCGCCCTTTTCTGGTCGTTCCTCAACCATTTGCCGCTCTGCTATCGGTCAATACCGGCATCTGTCGGGGGCAGGGTGCTGGTGTGCTTCATGCTCTCCCCTCCTTCATCCGGACACCGCCCCGCTTGGATTAATGTGTGTGCCACAAACAAAGAGGCCTTCCCGTTGGGAAGGCCTCTTTTCTTTATCTATCAGTGATTGCCATCACTCGGTCGATTTATCAGGGCTTCTCTTTGTTGCCAATGCTCAGGCCAAGCTTGATGGAGAGGGCTGCCAGCAGCAGCAGCATCATGATCAGGGAGAAGAAGTTGCTGCCGAGCTCCGGGTATTGCACCTTGAGCAGCGCGGAGTGGCCGAAGGCACCGATAAAGAAGCAGAGCAGGGTGCAGACAGGGGTATTGCCCACCATGGGTTCATGGCGATAGTGCTGGAACAGCTGGTAGGCCGCCAGCCAGAGGGCAATCAGCGGGAAGAAGGAGAAAGGCACCACCGAGTTGGTCAGCACGGCCAGCGAGGCATCGCCACAGATGCCAATCAGCATCGCCATGGCGAGCGGTTTTTTCGGGATCATAAGCTGTTCAGGCATGTCGTTCTCCATCCTGTGGTCATGGGTGAGGTGCACGGCGCTTCTGGTTTTGTACCTCGGCGCCCATGGCGATCATCCGCAGTTGGCTAATGGTACGATCGGAGAGTGCCCGGCACTCTTCGCTGGTCATGTCGAGCGCATCGGCACCGGCACTGAATACGATGGTGACCATGGCTTCAGCCTGGATGTAGGCATCTTCCCGTGGCGCTTCAGTGGTGGCTTCCAGATAATCGGTCAGCTCGGCGATGAAGTGCTGGATCTCGCGCGCCACTGCCTGACGAAAGGCGGCCGAGGTGCCGGAGCGCTCCCGCAGCAGCAGCCGAAAGATATTGGGGTTGTTCTCGACGAACTCCATAAAGGTCTGCACCGAGGTGCTGATGACACTGCCGCCACCGGCAATGCGCTGACGTGCCTGGCGCATCAGTTGGCGCAGGGTAAGACCCCCTTCGTCAACCAGGGTCAGGCCTAGCTCTTCCATGTCGCGAAAGTGGCGATAGAAAGAGGTGGGGGCGATACCCGCTTCACGAGCGACTTCCCGCAGGCTGAGATTGGAGAAACTCCGGTTGGCACACAGTTGGCTGAATGCAGCATCGATCAATGTACGCCGGGTTTTTTCTTTTTGTTGAGCGCGAATACCCACAGAATCAGTCACCTTCAGCTTATCGAGGCCAAATGATAACCCGAAGGCGCCTCAGGATCAGGTTTGTATCCTACTTTTTTACCATTGACCCTGAGGAAATCGCCATGGAAAATGGTGAACAGCTGTTCGCTGAAAGGATGCAATGAGATGGCCAGACCCCCGATTATTTTGACCAATACCCTGCTGTTCTCCCTCTCCGGGATAGTGGCGCTGATTGTCGTGCCCTGGTACGGCATGAGCCACGGTTACGATCTCTGGCAGTGGGCCAGTTTCCTGTTGTTGTTCTGCCTGAGTGGTCTCTCCATCACCGCAGGCTATCACCGACTCTGGTCGCACAAGGCCTATAAGGCGCACCCCGCTTTGCAGTGGTTGTTTGCCATCGGCGGCGCGTTGGCGCTACAGAATTCGGCCCTGCACTGGTCGGCCGATCACCGCCGTCACCATCGCCATGTGGATGACAATGAAAAAGACCCCTACAGTGCGGGGCGCGGTTTCTGGTACTCCCACATCGGCTGGATGTTGCGGGAGCATCAGGGAGATCGCTATGGCGATTACAGCAATGTGCGGGATCTGCAGAACAACCCTGTGATCGCGTTTCAGCATCGTCACTATCTGGTGCTGGTGCTGGCGACCAATCTGGGTCTGCCGCTGCTGTTTGGTCTGTGGCACGGGGATCTGTTCGGCATGTTGCTGCTGGCGGGCGTGCTGCGGATGGTGATGACGCACCACACCACATTCTTCATCAACTCGCTGGCCCATATCTGGGGCAGTCAGCCCTATACCGACCGCAATACCGCCCGCGATAACGGCATCCTGGCCTTTTTCACCTTTGGCGAGGGGTACCACAACTTTCACCACCTGTTCGAGAATGACTACCGCAACGGCATTCACTGGTGGCAGTTCGACCCGACCAAGTGGTTGATCCGGCTTGCCTCCTGGTGTGGTCTGGCGGGGGATCTCAGATCCTCGCCGGAGGAGCGTATTGAGCAGGCTCGGCTGCAGATGCAGCTGAAGCGGGCGCAAGCCAGATTGCGCAAACAGGAGGATCGCGAACTGTGGCAGGCGCTGCTGCAGGAGGAGTACGACAAGCTGAGCCAGCAGCTGCAACACTACTACGCCAGTCGCAAACGGCTGCTGGAGCTGCGCAAGCGCAAGGCGTTGGCGCGCTATGACCGCCTCAAGCTGCAACTGGAGTACCGTGCCCTGCGGGATGGCTTCATCGCAGGCAAACGCAACTGGAGCCGCCTGCTGGCAGGCATTGCATGATGCCTTGCCGGTGTCAAACAGACTAAAAGAGAAGACCGCCAGCTGGCGGTCTTCTCTTTGGTATGCATGTTTGAACGGGCTAGTTGGTTTGGCTCTGCTGTTGCTGCAACTGATCCAGTGCCTGTTGCTCCTGCTGGCTGAGACCCAGCTGTTCGCAGGCCTGCTCAACGCTGATCCCCGGATGGCACATCATGATATCCAATAACGTGAGGGCTAGTTGGCTTGGCTCTGCTGTTGTTGCAATTGATCCAGTGCCTGTTGCTCCTGCTGGCTGAGACCCAGCTGTTCGCAGGCCTGCTCAAAGCTGATCCCCAGATGGCACATCATGATGTCGATGGCGGGCAGATAGTTTTTCATAGCTTCTTCCATGGTGATCCTCCAGACCCGTCACTTATGCCCTGAACCACTCGGGGCGGCAATTAGACTTTAGGCTTAGTCTGTCCATTTGATAAGCACCCCTGCCACTGAGGGAGGGAATTTGTTACCCTGCACCATGATAAAAACGGTTGCCGTATGACTGCGAGCAACAGGTGAGGAGCAGGGCATGTTATTGAGTTTCTTGATCATCGCTTCAGGTTGGTGGCACATCCGTGCTGCCTACGGTTCAGACAGCCGCCAGTTCTATATCAGCAAGCCGCTGACCATGCTGCTTATCATCGCGTTGGCGTTCGGCTATCAGAGTTATGACCACGACGGTTCTCACGCCTGGATCCTGCTCGGCCTCTGCCTCTCGCTGGCGGGCGATGTGCTGCTGATGCTGCCAAGCGATCGCTTCATTCAGGGGTTGGCGGCATTTCTTGTCGCGCATCTCTGCTATATCGTCGGCTTTGCCCAGGGGCCGCTGGTGCTCAATCTGTTGGATGGTTTGCTGCTGTTGCTGATCGCCGGCATGGTCTTTGGTCTGCTGTGGGGCAAGCTGGGGGAGATGCGGATCCCGGTCTTCTGCTACATGCTGGTGATCATCGGCATGGCCTGGGTGGCCGCCGGTGCCTGGCATGCTTCGCTCACCGCCGGTTCTGCCGCCGCTCTGGTGGGGGCGCTGATGTTCCTCTTCTCCGACAGCATGCTGGCGCTCGATCGCTTCCGCCGCCCCTTTCCCCACGCCCGCGCCTGGGTCATGAGCAGCTACTTCGCCGCGCAATTCCTGATTGCGGGATCGCTGGCGGGATAACGCCATCTGGTTGAGTGCGGGTAACAGATAACGAAAAACGGGCATTGGCCCGTTTTTCGTTTTATGCCCGGCGGTTTTTCACGCCTCTAACGGTTCGGCATCCGCTGCCCGCGGGGCGGGGGATTTGAGCAGCAGCATCAGGGCGCTGGCGATCAGCAGGAAGATCCCCATGATGTAGAACACCTGGTTGTAGGCCATGATGGCCGCTTCCCGGTTGATGGTATTGGCCAGCATGGCCCGCGCTTGCTGCTGGGCAATCTCGGGGCCTGAGCCCTGCGCCATCATGCTCTGGGCCAGCTGCAGTAGATAGCTCTGCCCCTCGATACTGCTGGCAGCCAGAGTGCTGCCAATTTGCAGCACATGGGTGCGGGTATTGTTGTCGAGCAGGGTCGCGATGATGGCGATACCGAATGCACCGCCGAGGTTGCGCAGCACGTTGAGCAGGGTCGAGGAGGAGGGGATCTCGTCGTGGCTCAGACTGGCGGTGGCGACCAGCGACAGCGGCACCATGATGAAGGGTTGTCCCAGCGCCCGAACGATGAGCGACTGGATCAGCTGCGGCCCGGCGTAGTCGGCACTCATGTTGACGTTCATAAAGCAGCTGACGGCGAAGATCAGGAAGCCGAAGCTCACCAGATAGCGCGGGTCTATCTTGTGGGTCAGTTTGGGCACCAGCGGCAGCACCAGCAGTTGCGGCAGTCCCATCCACATCAGTACCTCGCCGATTTCCAGCGCGTTGTAGTTGTGGATCTGGGTCATATAGAGCGGCAGCACATAGATAGAGCCCATCAGTGCCATGCCGAGGATCAGATAGGCGAAGCAGGCCAGTGCGAAGCGCGGGTTGTGCAGCAGCCGCAGATTGACCAGCGGGTGACGGCGGATCAGCTGGCTGATGACGAAGAACACTAGCGCTACCGCCGAAATGACCGCTAGTCGCACGATGAAGCTTGAGCCGAACCAGTCCTCCCGGTTGCCCTCCTCCAGTACCACCTCTAGCAAGCCGAGCCCGAGCGCCATGGTGACAATCCCGATGAGATCCACCCGCTTGATCACGGCCCAGTCCACCGGTTTTTTATCCAGCCCGTGGGCCAGCATGGCCATCACCAGCAAGCCTGGCGGCACGTTGAGATAGAAGATGTAGTGCCACGACATCTGCTCGGTGAGCCAACCGCCGAGGGTCGGGCCGATGGCGGGGGCGAAGGTGGCGCAGAGGCCAAACAGCGCCATGCCGGTGGCCCGCTTCTGTAGCGGCAACAGGGTAACGATGAGGGAGAAGGCCATCGGGATCAGCGCCCCGCCGGTGAAACCCTGCAGCGCCCGGAAGACGATCATGCTGGTGAGGTTCCAGCTGAACGAGCAGAGCACGGAGGCGACGATGAAGGCGCCGGTGGTCCACAGCAGGTAGCGGCGCACGCTCAGCCCCCGGCTCAACCAGCCGCTCAGGGGGATGGCGATCATCTCCGCCACCAGATAGGAGGTGGAGATCCAGGAGCTTTCGCTCAGAGTGGCCGATAGCGCCCCCTGAATATCCTTCAGGGAGGCATTGGTGATCTGGATATCGAGGATGGCCATGAAGGCGCCGATAAGCCCCCCCATGACCGCAATCCAGTTGCGACGTGGAATGGGTTCCATCAGTTGGCGGCAACCACGGGATCAGGCGTGCGGGTATCCACGATCACTTCGGTAGAGAGACCCGGCAACAGCTTGCCTGCCAGCAGGCCCGGCTCGGGGATGCGGATCTTGACCGGCACCCGCTGCACGATTTTGGTGAAGTTGCCGGTGGCATTCTCCGGCGGCAGCAGGGCGAACTTGGCACCGGTCGCCGGGGCCAGGCTGTCGATGATCCCCTCG
This sequence comes from Aeromonas allosaccharophila, assembly GCF_016026615.1. NCBI lineage: Bacteria > Pseudomonadati > Pseudomonadota > Gammaproteobacteria > Aeromonadales > Aeromonadaceae > Aeromonas > Aeromonas allosaccharophila. The sequence continues at coordinate 3,827,201 of NZ_CP065745.1, forward strand.
ACCGGTTGATCCGGATAGGCATCCAGCACCACTTCGACCTTCTGGCCCGGCTGCATATGGGCGAGCTGGGTCTCCTTGAAGTTGGCCTCGACCCACACCTGTTGCAGCGGCACCAGACTGGCGACCTGCATGCCGGACTGGACGTAGAGTCCTTCCCGCAGGCTGCGCTTGCCGATGATGCCGTCGGCAGGTGCCCGCAGTTCGGTGTAACCGAGCTCCAGCTTGGCCTGCTCCAGCTGTGCTTCGCTCAATGCCAGCTTGGCCAGGTTCTGCTTGCGCTCGGCATCCAGTACCAGCAGTCGTTCACGGGCCGCCTGCAGGGCGGCTTTGGCCTCCTGGGCTTGCGCCTGATTGACCTGCAGGCCGGCACGCACCTCGTCCAGACTGTCTTGCGAGCTGTAGTGACGCTGGTTGAGCTGGCTGATGCGGTTGACCTGCTGGCTGGCGCGCAGCTGCTCGGCATTGGCGGAGGCGACCTTGGCCTCGGCTTGCTGGATCAGGCTCAGCTGTTGGGTGCGGGTAGCTGCGAGATTTTCGGCCGTCGCCTGATTGAGATGCAGGTCGGCCTCAGCCTCGGCCACTTTGGTCTTGTATTCACGGTCATCGAGCCGGGCGATCAGCTGTCCCGCTTTGACCGGCTGGTTGTCGGTGACCAGCACTTCGCGGATATAGCCGGGCAGCTTGGAGCTGATCCCGGTCACTTCACTCTGCAGGTAGGCGTTGTCGGTGCTTTCAAAATAGCGGCCGTGAAGATACCAGTAACCGGCGAACAGCAGACCGAGCAGCGCCAATATCATGGCTGCCAGCAGGGGAATTTTTTTGTGTTGACTCATTTTTGTGATTCCTGAACTTAAGGGGCGCAGGCTAACACTGGTCAACTGTTTCGATTAGTATTGGTTCACGAGATATACAGTTTCACTGGTGCAACAATGGATCTCAATGCCGCGTTAATTCTGGTGCGAATCGTCGACAAAGGCTCGTTTACGGGAGCCGCTCGCGAGCTGGGGATGACCAAGGCGATGGTCAGCCGCCGCATCGCCGAGCTGGAACAGCGGCTCGGGGTGCGCCTGCTCTATCGCTCCACCCGTCAGCTCACCCTGACTGAGGAGGGGGAGAAGTACTACCTGCACTGCAGCAAGGCGGTCGATGCCCTGACCGAAGCCGAGCTGATGCTGAGCGCCAGCCAGCAGGAGGTGACCGGCATCCTCAAACTGGCGGTGCCCATCGAGACAGGGCAACTGGTGGTCGGGCGCTTGGTCGCCAAGTTTTTGCAGGCCTATCCTGCCCTGCAGGTGGAGCTGGAGCTGACCAACCGGGTGGTGGACCCCATCAGCGAAGGGCTGGATGCGGTGGTGCGGATTGGCGACATGAGCGACTCCAATCTGGCGGCGCGCCGGCTCTGGAGCACCGGACGGCTGCTCTGTGCCAGCCCGGACTATCTGGCGCGCAGTCCGGCCATCGCGCGGCCGGAGGATCTGGTCAATCACGAGCGGGTGACGGTGAGCAGCGGTTTTCTCGCCTCTCACTGGTGCTTCGAGCTGGATGGCAGAGAGGTGCTGGTTGACCCCCCATCCCGTTTTCGGGTCAATAATATTACCTGTGCCCGGGAGGCGGCAAAGGCGGGGCTGGGGTTGGCCTCGTTACCCGCTATGCTCTGTCAGGATGAGCTGGCCAGCGGCGAGCTGGTGATCCTGCTGCCAGAGTGGCAGCAGCCCAGGGTGCCCATCTACCTGCTGTTTCCGGAACGGCGGCTGATGCCACGCAAGTTGCGGGCATTCATCGATTTCATGATTGAGAACGGCGCCGAGTTTGGCATCGACAAGTTGTTGTAAGGGGGAGCTATGGATAACTGGATCAATCTCTATCGCGCCTCTCATACCCTGGAGGCACACGCCCTGAAAGGGGCGCTGGAGGCAGAAGGGGTGCTGGTGCGGCTCAATGGCGAGGGGCTGTCCGGCGCCCTTGGCGAACTGCCGGTCGACATGCTGCAGGTGACCCTGATGGTGCGGGCCGAGGATCGCAGCAAGGCAGGAAGAGTCATCGAGCGTTACCAGCAGCGTCAGGGTAACGGTTGGCTGTGCGGTCAGTGCGGGGAGGAGAACGGCGCCAACTTTGAGGTCTGCTGGCGCTGTCATCACGATCCCCACGACAGCTGAGTTTTCTTCCGCTAGCGCGGCGGGAACTCGATATCTTCCCCCGCGCTGGCATCGTGATAGATCGCCAGATCCAGCTCGTTTTCGCTGCGGGCGATCAGCACCGATACCAGAATATCCCCCGATACATTGACCGTGGTGCGCGCCATGTCGAGGATCCGGTCAATGCCAGCAATCAGTGCCACCCCTTCCAGCGGCAAGCCCACCGCAGTCAGTGTCAGGGTCAGCAGCATGAGCCCGGTGCCCGGGGTACCTGCGGTGCCGATACTGGCCAGGGTGGCGATGCTGATGATGGTCAGGTAATCGACCATGTGCAGGTCCACCCCGAATGCCTGAGCCACAAACAGCGCGGTGACTCCCTGATAGAGGGCCGTGCCATCCATGTTGATAGTGGCGCCGATGGGCAGCACCTTGGCGGTGATGGCGGGTGAGACCCCCAGCCGCTTCTCGGCGCAGGCCAGACTGATGGGCAGGGTAGAGCTGCTGGAGCTGCTGGTGAAAGCCACCGCCTGGGCATCGACGATGCTCTTGAAGTAGTGCAGTGGATTGAGCCGTGCCAGCAGGAGCAGCAGGGTGCTGTAGATCCCGAGTACATGCAGCAGGCAGCCTAGGTAGACGGCGCCGATCACCTTCAGCAGTGGCAGCAGCAGGTCTAGGCCGTACTTGCCGGTCATCCAGGCCATCAGGGCGCAGACACCGTAAGGGGCGAGCGCCATCACCATCTGGGTCAGCTTGAACATCCCCTCGGCCAGCGAGGTGAAGAAGAGGATGGCGGGGCGACCACGGCGGCCGCTGGCGTTGAGGGCCACCGCCAGCGCTACCGCAAAGACGATCACTTGCAGGATCTTGCCATCCACCATCGCCTGTACCGGGTTGCTCGGCACCAGATGGCTCAGCACGCTGGCCATGGTGGGTGGTTCCGACATGCCGATGCGCTCATAGGGGCCCATGTCGGCACCCATGCCGGGCTCCAGCAGCCAGCCCATCATCAGGCCGATGCAGATAGCGATGGCTGTCGAGCAGAAGTAGAGGCAGATCGCCTTGCTGCCAATGCGATCGAGGGCCTTGCCCTTGAGCAGCGAGGTGAGACCGGCGATGACCGAGCAGAAGATAAGGGGCACCATCAGCATCTGGATGGTGTTGACGAACAAGACGCCAAGGGGCTTGAGCAGCAGGGCCTGCTGTTCAAAACCGACGCCCAGACCAATCCCTGTCAGCATGCCGATCAGTGTCTTGAGCCAGAGGGGGCGGCGGGTCCAGATCTGCCAGGGCTTGAGAGCCTCTCCATGGAACAGCATGACGCCAATATCCTTATACATTGTCTGCGATGGCCAAAAAGGGGCGCCAGTGTAGCGATCCCTGACGCGGGTTGCCACATTATCGACAAAGCGGCGGCGGTGACCACTCCCCTGGCCAGGTAATGCGCAATTTATTGGCCTATATCAAGATCCCTCCGGGCGGGGCGATATTTAATTGGCATTAAATATGTTCATTATTGAGGTGAGAGATGTCGCAATCGGTTCATGGTCACGAAGTGATGGAGATGATGCTGGCGCAAGGGGGGCAATTTACCCGTGCCAGCCTGAAACAGGCGATGGCGGAGCGGTTCGGTGCCGAAGCCCGTTTTCATACCTGCAGTGCCAGCGAGATGGATGCAGAAGCGCTGATCGACTTCCTGGCCGCTCGTGGCAAATTTATCGACTCGGCAGAGGGCTTCCAGACCCATGCCGACAAGATCTGCAACCACGGTTAACCCCGCAGCGAGCGCATCTGGCGCTCGCTCAATTCTTCGCCCTTTGCTATATTTCGCCCCCTCTCTTTTCCCTATTCAGGGCGTAGCCCGGGCGTTGTATGGATACTTTTTCTGCCGCAGTCATGCTGTTTCTGATCATGGACCCGCTGGGCAACCTGCCGGTCTTCCTCTCTATCCTGCGTCATATCGATCCCAAGCGACGCCGCAAGGTGATGATCCGCGAGCTGCTCTTCTCGCTGGCCATCATGATGCTGTTCCTGTTTGTCGGTCAGCAGATCCTCGGCTTCCTCAATCTGCGGCAGGAAGCGGTCAGTATTGCGGGGGGCATCATCCTGTTCCTGATCGCCATCAAAATGATCTTCCCGAGTGAAGGAGGGGTGACCGGACTGGCGGCGGGCGAGGAGCCCTTCCTGGTGCCGATGGCGATCCCGATGATCGCCGGTCCTTCGATCCTTGCCTCTTTGATGCTGCTGGCCAATCAGGAGCCAGCCCGGATGGTGGACTGGTCGCTGGCGCTCTTTATGGCCTGGGCCGCCAGCGCGGTGATCCTGATGTTCTACGAGGTATTCAACAAGCTGCTGGGTGAGCGGGGACTCACTGCGGTGGAGCGGCTGATGGGCATGCTGCTGGTGATGATCTCGGTGCAGATGCTGCTTGATGGCGTACATCACTATCTGGCGGTGACCGGTCAGGGCTGACCGGTTTACATGCCGGAATGAATGAAACGGGGCTATGCAGAGCCCCGTTTTTTGTGCCGCCAAGAAGGTATGCCGTCACCCGAGTGTGGTCGCTGCGGGTTCCAGTTTGCTCATGATGAGGGAGAGCAGCAATTCCCGCAGCCAGCGGTGGCCCGGATCCTCGCTGTGACGCTGATGCCAGATCAGCAGATGGGAGATGCTGTCCAACCCGATGGGCAGCGGCAGTTGCAACAGCGGATAGACCTGGGTGGCGTGGCGGGCGTAGAGCTTGGAGAGCGTCACTATCATGTCGGAGTGCATCCCCATCCGCAGCGCCGCCTCGAAGGAGGGCACGGTCGCCTCGATACGTCGATAGAGATCCTGCTCCGCCAGCTTGTGATCCAGCATCCAGCGATCCCGCCCCTCGCAGTAAGTCTGCACATGGGGGTAGCTGAGGTAGTGATCCAGATTCCAGTTGGGCTCCCGCAGCGCGGGGTGGTGCTGCTGCACCAGACAAGTGAGATCATCGACCGCCAGCACCCGCTGGCAGATGCTGTCGGGCAGGGTGTCGAGCCGGTAATCGGAGCTGATGCAGTTCTCCCGCACCGCGAAGGCGATATCCACCTGTCCCTGACTCATCTCGGTCAGACTGTTTTCGGTCCACTCCTCATAGCGCAGGCGGATCCGTGGTGCCTGCCGCTTCAGCTCGCTCAGGTAGAGCGGCGCAAACAGGGTGAAGGCGCTGTCCATGCTGGCGATGACGAACTCCCGCTCGGAGCTGGCGGGGTCGAACTCGGGCGGCTGGATCAGGTTGTCCAGCGACAGCAGGATGGGTTGCAACTGCTGTTGCAGCGCAAGGGCGCGGCCGGTGGGTTCCAGCCCGTAGGCGGAGCGGATGAAGAGGGGATCGTTGAAGGTATCGCGCAGGCGGCCGAGGGCCTTGCTGACCGCAGACTGGCTCAGATGAAGGCGGCGTGCGGCCTTGCTGCCGTTGCGCTCTTCCAGCAGCACCTGCAGGATAATCAGCAAATTGAGGTCGATGCGACCCAGTTGTTCCAGCAGCATGATATGAATCCTCTTCAATTCTAAGATGAATTTATACCATTTGTTTTCATATCTTGGCGATCTTATCCTCGAATGGTCTCAGGTTCGCATGAACCACTGGTACAGGATGTAGCGGTTGAGGGGACATGTAGCACAATCAATATGGCGACCTCAGGGTCGCCCTATTTTTTGGCTATGATTTATTTGCTCACTTGCACCTGCCTTGATTTTGCCCAACAATCCCTGCGCTCTATTTTGATACAAGTAACAGATATCTCTTTGTGAGGGAGTATCCCTATGGGACTCGGTGGAATTCATATCTGGCATATGTTGATCCTCTTGCTGGTCGTTGTGCTGGTCTTCGGCAGCAAGCGTCTTGCCAGTGCAGGTGAGGATCTGGGGACCGCCATTAAAGATTTTCGCAAGGCGATGCGTGACGACGCAAATCATCCGAAATAAGCAGTAGGAGTAGAAAATGTCTGTAGACGAGAAAGTTGAACTGAACGAAACCTGTGACAGCTGCGGCTGTTTTGCCGAGATCGGCACCATCATCGGCGAAGGCGACGATGTGATGGATCTGGTGATTGAAGCCGCGGCCGAGGCGGATGCCCGCGCCAAGCTGGCTGCCTATGAAGCACTGGCCAAGCAGGTCACTGCCGAAGCTCAAGTGAGCAGCGAACTGACCCAGGGCGCCAACGGCGTAATCCTGAAAGCCCGCCTGCAATTCACCTGCACCGCCGAAAAACTGATTTTCGAAATGCGGGCCCGCTCTATCTGAGTGGTCTGATAACGCGGCAGGTTTGCCTGCCGTGTTGACCCTTCTGCTGTGGGTCGGCGTTCTATAGTTACTCTATCCCACAGACGTTTTTGCCCGGCGCGAGTCGGCCAACAGAAGGCGCAAACATCATGACGCAGCGATGGATCTCTGCCCCCAATCCCACCTTCTATCGTGATCCGTGCTGCCAACCCGCAGCAGGCGTGACGTTAGCGCAGGGGCAGCCATCGTGATGCGACGCTGGATCTGGGCTCTGCTGGCTCTTTGCTGTTTTCCCCTGCTGGCGGCTGAACTCAAGCCACTGCGTCTGCCCCAACCCGGGGACCTCGAAAGCATTCTGCAAAAACGCGAACTCAGGGCTCTGGTGGTCTATGAGCGCGGCTTCTATTTTCTCGATCGCGGCTCCCAGTACGGCATTCTGGTCAACCAGTTGCAAGGGTTCGAGCGCTGGCTGAACAAGACCTATCTCGCCAAGGAGAAGGTCAAGCTCAAGGTGGTCTACATCCCGGTGCGCCAGGACAAGCTGCTGGACTATCTGGCCGAGGGGCGCGGCGATCTGGTGGCGGCGACCATGACGGTGACCCCGACCCGGCGTGAACAGGTGGCCTTTTCCCGGCCGCTCATCTCCTCCATCGAGGAGTGGGTGGTGAGCCAGAACAGCCTGCCCGCCTTCAGCCGCATTACCCAGCTCTCCGGCAGACGGGTCTGGGTGCGTGCCAGCTCCAGCTACTACGAGAGTCTGCGCCAGCTCAACTGGCTGTTTCGCGAGCTGGGGCTGCCCCCCGTTTATATCGAAACGGTGCCCGAGTACCTGCAGGATGGCGATCTGCTGGAGATGGTGGCCGCCGGCATTATTCCCCTGACGGTGACCGACAGCTACAAGGGGCGGATCTGGCTGGGGGGGATGATCTCCGGCCTCAAGGCCCATAAGCTGATCCCCCTGCGCAGCAACGGCACCAGTGCCTGGGCGCTACGCAAGAACAGCCCCGAGCTGCTCAAGGCGGTCAACGGTTATCTGGCGAGCGTCAGCCGCAACAGCCTCTACAGCGACATGACCCTGCGCCGGTTGCTGGTTCACAGCGATCAGATGAGCAATATCCTGGCGCCGGACCCCATGGGGCGACTGGCGACCATTCGCAAGGTGCTGGAGAAGTACGCCAATCAATACGATCTCGACTGGCTGATGCTGGCGGCGCTCGGCTACAAGGAGTCCGGCCTCAATCCCAAGGTGCGTTCGCACAAGGGGGCTGTGGGCATCATGCAACTGCTGCCCAGTACGGGACGGGAGGTCGGCATCAACGGCGCCAGACTGACCACCCTTGAGGGCAATGTGGAAGCAGCCTGCCGCTACATGCGGTTGATCCTCGATACCTACTTCAATGATCCCGAGCTGGATCGGCTCAACCGCCACCTGTTTGCCCTCGCTGCCTACAACGCGGGGCCTAACCGGGTGCAGGCGCTGCGGGGCAAGGCAGAGAAGCTGGGGCTCGATCCCAACGTCTGGTTCGGCAACGTGGATCAGCTGGTGGCCAACGAGGTCGGACAGGGGCCGATCAACTATGTCGGCACCATCTACAAGTACTACGTGGCCTATCGTTTCAGCCTGCCCCAGATCGAGGGCAAGGCTGCCGCTATCGAAGCGGCTCAGCCCTGAGCCGGTTGACCGGCAGGGTTGCCTGCACGGTCGGCAATTGCCAGCCACCGTCCCTGTGTTGCAGGAACCAGTGGGCGGGGCCGGTAGCCGGGATGAGATCTGGCTGGCTGAGCTGGCCCAGATAGCGCAACATCGGGGTATCATGCAGTTCCATCAGCAACTCCTTTTGAATATGTGAAGAGGCTCGCCAGCGTTATGACACCCGGCCATGACAGCAGGATGACACCATGATCCCCGGATCCTTTGCCCTGATCGACGATCCCCGGCTGGCACTCAAGGTGCGCTGTCACTGGATCCGCCATGCCCGCGAACGGATCCAGGCGCAGTACTACAGCTGGGAGGAGGACAGCAGCGGCAAGCTGCTGCTGAGCGAGCTGCTCCACGCCGCCCGGCGTGGCGTCAAGGTGCAACTGCTGGTGGATGATCTCTATGCCGGTGACAACCGCTTTCTGGAGGTGGTGGCTCACTATCCGGGGATAGAGGTGCGGCTGTTCAACCCCTTCTGGCTGCGGGGCTGGCGCCCGCTGGCACTGTTGCTGGAGGGGTTGCTCAGCTTTCGCCGCATCAACCACCGGATGCACAACAAGCTGCTGCTGGTGGATGGCAAGCTGGCGCTGATCGGCGGGCGCAACATCGGCGATCGCTACTTCGGGCTGGATCTGCAGGCCCCCTTCGTGGATCTCGATCTCGCCTGTCAGGGGGGGCTGTGCCAGCAGATGGCGCAGGGGTTCGAGCAGTTCTGGCACAGCCGCTGGAGCCACCCCATCCGCCATCTGCTGCGCCGCGAGCTGCTGCCCGCCGAAATAGAAGTGGTCAACGACTTCCTGTTCACCATGGCGGATCCGGCGGTGGCCACGGTCTACGATCTGCCTGTAGCGCTGTTTGACGAGAGCGATGTGCCGCTGCAGTGGCATGAGGGGCGGGCCAAGGTGTGGTTCGACCGTCCCGGCAAGGGGCTGATCTCCCGCCCCTCCACCGCCCGTCAGCTGTGGCGCCAGCTGGCTGACAATCCTGGCTCGCTGGGGTTGGTGACCCCTTACCTCATCCTTACCCGCGGGTTTCGGCACCGTCTGGCGCGGCTGCGCCAGCAGGGGGTCGCCATCGACATTCTCACCAACTCGCTGGCCAGTACCGATGTGCCGCTGGTCTATGGCGCCTATCAGCGCTATCTCGGCTGGTTGCAGCGCCGCGGGATCCGGGTTGCCGAGTTTGACCACGGCCACGGCAGTCTGCATGCCAAGCTGATCTTGCTGGGGCAGGATCGTGCGCTGTTTGGCAGCCTCAACCTCGATCCCCGCTCGCTGTTTCTCAATACCGAGCTGATGCTGCATCTGCACTGCCCGCCGCTCTGCGAGGCGCTGCGAACGTGGCTGGCTCGCTGGCAGGAGCAGGCCGATGGATCGCCGCGTAAACCCGAGGGGTGGTCAAGGCGGCTGATCTCCCGCCTGAGCGACTGGTTGCCGCTGCGCCGCTGGCTGTGAGGCGGCCATTTTTTGTGCGAGATCTCGCAAAGCCTTGTAAGCCATTGCTGATGCCCTTTGCGGGTGAATAACCATGCATGAATCTATCTTGCTGTTTTATAACAATTTAGCGGTGATGATAAGGCTGTTTTTTGTACTTGAATGTGAATGGAATGGGCATAAAAACGTTTTTTATTTTGTTTTTATGCGTAATATTTCAGTTGCAAGGACAAACACGGTGGCTTGTCTGCCGTGTGGACGAAGGTTGTAACGGGTAGCTGGCCAGTTGCATCGCTGCAATTGGCGCGCACTTAAGATGGGTCGCGAACTATCGGAAAGTGAAACAGAGACCTGGCGTGGCCGGACTCCAATATGGAACATGCTATTTGCGAGGGGGTGACATGGACATGTCACCCCACTTTTTTTGGCCGCTCGCCACCGTTTACCTGTTTCCATGACTGTTGCTCATCGCAAGAGCCGCAGAGGGCAAGGCAATAAAAAGAGGGCCGCAATAAGCGGCCCTCTGTCTCATCTGCCCGGTGGATTAACCGGCCTTGACGCTGCGGCGACGCTGCAGCCAGACGATCACCCCGAACAGCAGGAAGCCCGGGATCCACATCCACTCCTTGGTCCAGCGCTCGGTTGGCGCCTTGACGGTGAGGATCTCCTGATCGAACTCCAGTCCCATGGTGGCGGCCGGGCTGCCAAAAGCGACGCTGTCGATCAGCGTCTTGCCATCCTGCTCATAGAGGCTCAGCCCCAGATTGGCCAGCCGCTCTTCGCCATTTGCCCCATCCGGTACGGCGACCAGCAGGGTGAACTTGCGTGGCTTGCCCACCGCATCTTCACCGAGGATCCGCAGCCGCAGGGTGCTCTCCGCTTCCACTTCACCCATGGTTTGGGCCAGCTGGGCAGGCGGGGTCTCGCGATAGGGGTCGTGCACCATGTCCATCCAGAAACCCGGGCGGAACAGGGTAAAGGCGACCAGCAGCAGCAGCACGCTCTCGTACCAGCGGCTCTTCACCAGGAACCAGCCTTGGGTGGCGGCGGCGAAGATCAGCATGGCGATGGTCGCCACGATGAAGATCAGCACGCCGTGGGCAAAGTCCACGTCGATCAGCAGCAGATCGGTGTTGAAGATAAACAGGAACGGCAGCGCCGCGGTACGCAGGCTGTAGTAGAAGGCGGTTATCCCGGTCTTGATGGGATCGCCCTTGGAGACGGCGGCTGCCGCGAAGGAGGCCAGTCCCACCGGCGGTGTCACGTCGGCCATGATGCCGAAGTAGAAGACGAACAGGTGCACCGCGATCAGCGGCACGATCAGCCCGTTTTGCTGCCCCAGCGTCACTACCACCGGTGCCAGCAGGCTGGACACCACTATGTAGTTGGCGGTGGTGGGCAGCCCCATGCCGAGGATCAGGCTCAGCAGGGCGGTCAGCAGCAGCATCAGCAGCAGATTGCCCATGGAGAGGAACTCCACCAGATCCGCCAGCACCAGACCGACCCCGGTCTGGGAGACCGCACCCACGATAATCCCCGCGGTGGCGGTGGCAATGCCGATACCGATCATGTTGCGGGCCCCGGCGACCAGCCCTTCCCGTAGATCCACCACGCCGTCCACGACAGTGCCGTAGTCGTGCTTACCGTCCTTTCGTAGCCAGTTGAGCAGCGGGCGCTGGGTCAGCAGGATGATCACCAGCATCACGGTACCCCAGAAGGCCGACAGCCCCGGCGAGAGGCGTTCCACCATCAGGCACCACACCAGTACCACCACCGGCAGCAGGAAGTGCAGGCCGGAGAGCAGCACGGCGCGGGTATCGGGCAACTCGGTGAGCGGCTTGTCGGGATCTTCGGCGGGCAACGGTTCATTGCTGGCGGCGATCTTCAACAGGGCCACATAGGTGGCAGCCAGCAGTACCGAGATCCCCGGCAGGGCATAGTCACCCAGTGCAGGTTTGAGCCAGCCGAGGCCATAGTAGACCGCCAGTGACAGGCCGCTGATGAGGGCCGCGCCAAAGGCGAAGCCGGTCAGGCGGCGCAGCCAGGGTTTGGGTTGATGGTTGCCGATGGGCTGCATGCCCAGTTTCAGCGCCTCCAGATGGACGATGTAGAGCAGCGCGATATAGGAGATGGCGGCAGGCAGGAAGGCGTGCTTGATGATCTCCACATAGGGGATGCCCACATACTCCACCATCAGGAAGGCGGCGGCCCCCATCACAGGTGGCATGATCTGGCCGTTGACCGAGGAGGCCACTTCGACCGCCCCCGCCTTCTCTGAGCTGAAGCCCACCTTCTTCATCATCGGGATGGTGAAGGTGCCGGTGGTCACCACGTTGGCAATCGACGAGCCGGAGATCAGACCGGTCAGGCCGGAGGCAACCACTGCCGCTTTGGCCGGGCCACCGCGCAGGTGACCGAGCAGGCTGAAGGCGAGCTGGATAAAGTAGTGACCGGCACCGGCCCGCTCCAGCAAGGCGCCGAACAGCACGAACAGGAACACGAAGCTGGTGGAGACGCCAAGGGCGATGCCGAACACCCCTTCGGTGGTGATCCACTGGTGGTTGGCCAGTGCGCTGAAGCTGACCCCGCGGTGCGCCAGCAGCCCCGGCATCCAGGGGCCCGCCAGACTGTAGACCAGAAAGACGATGGCGATGACCGCCAGTGCTGGCCCCAGCGCGCGGCGCGCCGCTTCCAGCAGCAGCGGAATGCCGATGCAGGCGGTCACCAGATCGGCGGTAGTGAGGGTGCCGGGACGCAGCGCCAGCGCTTCATACATCACGAACAGGTAAGAAGCGGCGCCAGCAGCAATCAGGCCGAGGGCGATATCGCCGAGGGGGACCCGATCTCGCGGCGAGGAGCGAAATGCCGGGAACACCAGAAACGCCAGCAATAGGGCAAAGGTGAGGTGAATTGAGCGGGTTTCGGTGTCATTGAGTACGCCAAACCCCACCATGAAGGGGAGTGGCGAGGCGATCCAGAGCTGGAACAGCGACCAGGCCAGCGCCAGGGCGGTGATGATCCAGCCCAGCGGGCCCAGCGGCAGGCGAGCGCCCACGTCCTGGGCGATCAGTTCCTCGGTAGAGAGTTGTTTATCTTGCATAGGGTTAACTTGTGCCAACGAGTACAACAAGAGCGACACCCGCCCCCGCAATCAGGCGGCAGACGGGTGTCGAAGAGAGTGACAAAGGCCCCGGGGCCTTCAATCAGAGCCAGCCGCGCTCTTTGTAGTAGCGGGCAGCCCCTTCATGCAGCGGTGCAGAGAGACCCACCTTGATCATGTCGGCCTCTTTCAGGTCGGCAAAGGCAGGGTGCAGGCGCTTGAAGCGATCCAGGTTGTCGAACACCGACTTGACCAGCTGATAGACCACTTCCGGATCGGTTTTGGCGCTGGTGGAGAGCACCGCTTTGCCACCGATGGAGGGAGTCGGCTTGTCGCTGCCCTTGTAGATGCCGCCCGGGATTTCGGCCTTGCTGTAGTAGCTCTTCTCGGCCAGCAGCTTGTCGATGTCGGCGCCGGTCACAGGTACCAGTACCGCATCAGTGGTGGTGGAGGCTTCCTGAATGGCGCCGTTCGGGTGACCCACAAAGTAGCTCATGGCGTCGATGTTGTTGTCACCCAGCGCAGAGGCCTGTTCGGCCGGTTTCAGCTCGGAGACCAGACCGAAGTCGCCCTTCTTCCAGCCTTTGACCGCCATGATCTCTTCCATGGTGTCACGCTGGCCGGAGCCCGGGTTGCCGATGTTGACGCGCTTGCCTTTCAGATCGTCGAAGCTGGCGATCTTGGCATCGCGGCGAGCCAGGATGGTGAACACCTCGCTCTGCAGGGAGAAGACGGCGCGAATGTCATCCATGGCACCTTCGGCCTGGAACGGCGGCAGCCCTTTCATCGCCTTGAACTGGTGGTCGGATTGCATGATGCCGAAGTTGAATTCGCCGCTGCGGATGCCGTTGACGTTGGCAACACCGCCGCCACTGGCCGGGGCGTTGCACTTGATCTGGTGATCGGCGGCGCCGCGATTGAGGAAGCGGCAGATGGACTGGCCAGCGACATAGTAAACGCCGGTCTGACCGCCGGTGCCGATGGTCACGAAGCGCTCCTGCGCTTGTACCGGGCCACCGAATGAGACACCGACCAGAGCCGCCGACAGGGCGCACGCCAAAGTTAATCCTTTCATTTTTTCTCCCTTTTCTTTGATTTTGTTTATCCGTTCCCCGGATAAATTGATGGCAACCCCGTTCTGCGCCGGGCTTGCCCACTCTTCTCGTTGCACGAAAGCGGGGAAGTTGATCACCCCTTTCCGGCAGTCACCCTCATCCTGTGGTGAGGCTACCGACCTCCTGTCGGTCGAAGATAAATTGGCCCCTGAGGGGCCAAATAAAAAGTTGCAAGCACTCCGATTAAGCACATTCACCCAACATAAATCAAACGAAATGGCAAAATCACGGAGTTAAATCTTGAGAAACATGACCTCGATCATTCATTTTCTAGCCGCAGATTAATTTGATATGAAGGGAAATGGAAGAGGGAAAAACTACGAGAGGATTCTTATGCGGCCCTTGCGTGACAAGGGCCGGGGTCATGATGGATCAGTTGGTCGGGGTGGCCAGATCCAGGATAAAGGCGTATTCCAGCGCGATATCCTCGTAGGCTTTGAAGCGGCCCGACTTGCCGCCGTGGCCGGCGTCCATGTCGGTGTTCAGTAACAACTTGTTATCATCCGTCTTCAGTTCGCGCAGCTTGGCGACCCACTTGGCGGGCTCCCAATACTGCACTTGCGAGTCGTGCAGCCCGGTGGTGACCAGCAGGTTGGGGTAAGCTTGCGCCTTCACCTGATCGTAGGGGCTATAGCTCTTCATGTAGTCGTAGTAGCGCTTCTGGTTCGGGTTGCCCCACTCGTCATACTCCCCGGTGGTGAGGGGAATCGACTCGTCCAGCATGGTGGTGACCACATCGACGAACGGCACCTGCGCCACCACGCCGCGATAGAGTTCGGGCGCCTGATTGATGACTGCCCCCATCAGCAGGCCACCGGCGCTGCCGCCCATGGCGTAGACCTGATCCTTGGCACCGTAGCCTTGCTCAACCAGCACCTTGGTGACATCGATGAAGTCATTGAAGGTGTTCTGTTTTTTCAGCAGCTTGCCATCTTCGTACCAGTGACGGCCCAGCTCTTCACCACCCCGGATATGGGCGATAGCGTAGACGAAGCCGCGATCCAGCAGGCTCAGGCGCGAGCTGCTGAAGTCGGGATCCATGCTGGCACCGTAGGAGCCGTAGCCATAGACCAGCAGCGGATTCTTGGGCGCATCGGCCAGCTCTTTCTTGAACTTGTCCTTGCGATAGACCAGCGACACCGGCACCGATACGCCGTCGCGGGCGGTCACCCAGAGTCGCTCGCTGGCGTACTGGTCGGCCTTGAAGCCGGCCACCGGCTGCTGCTTGAGCAAGGTGCGCTTGCCGCTCGCCATGTCCAGCTCATAGGTGGAGGCGGGGGTGGTCATGGAGGAGTAGCCATAGCGCAGGGCGCTGGTATCCGGCTCCGGGTTGTAGGCGAGCCAGGTGACATAGGCGGGATCGTCGAAGGCGATCTCCTTCTCGTCACCGCTCTGCCAATTGATCTGGCGCAGTCGGGTCAGCCCCTTGTTGCGCTCTTCCAGTACCAGCCAATCCTTGAACAGGGCGTAGCTCTCCAGCAGCACGTCCGGATTGGGGGCGATTACCGCCTTCCAGCGATCGACCGGGCTCTCCTTGGTCTCGTAGAGGCCGAAGTTCTTGCCGTCCTTGTTGGAGCGCACATAGAAGCGGCCGCGGTAGTGATCCAGGCTGTATTCGTGATCCACCTGACGGGGCAGGAACAGGCGGGGGGCGTGCTCCGGCTGGTTGGCATCGATTAGCCGCGCTTCGCCGGTGGTGGTGCTGGAGAGAGCGATGACGATGAAATCTTCCGAAGTGGTGGCGTAGAGGCTGACGTAGAAAGAGTCATCCTTCTCCTCGTAGACCAGCTTGTCCGTGGCCGGATCCGTCCCGAGCGTGTGGCGATAGACCTGATAGGGCAGCAGGGTCTGCGGGTGCTTGCGCACATAGAAGACGGTCTTGTTGTCGTTGGCCCACACCAGATTGCCGGAGGTATTTTCCAGTTTGTCGGTGGCCCACTGGCCGCTCTCCAGATCGAGGAACTGGATCTGGTACTGACGGCGGGAGAGGAAATCTTCCGCCACCGCCAGCCAGCGGTTGTTGCGGCTCACCTCAAGGGCGCCGAGGGCATAGAACTCGTGCCCTTCAGCCCGCTGGTTGCTGTCGAGCAGCAGGCTCGCCTGCTCTTCGCCGAGCTTGGTGCGCGAATAGATCCCGTACTCCTTGCCCGGCTCATAGCGGGTCTGGTAGCGGTAGCCATTCTTCACATAGGGCACCGACTCATCCTGTTGGGGGATGCGGGCCACCATCTCCTTGTAGAGCTGTTCGCGCAGGGGCTGGGTCGGCTTGAGCATGGCCTCGGTGTAGGCGTTCTCGGCCTCGAGGTATTGCAATACTTCCGGCGCCTGACGCTGGTCGTCGCGCAGCCAGTAGTAGTTATCGATGCGGGTATCCCCGTGTTTTTTCAGGGTGCGGGGATGTTTGGCGGCCACGGGCGGCTGGATTGGATGTTCGCTTGTCAGCATGGCGGGCTCTTCATTGGCATAAGTGGGGGGGAGAACTGTCAGAAAGGCTAGCAGCAGAACTCCTCGGGAAAAGGTAAACATGTCGCATCCTTGGCGCTGGAAAGGGTTGGTAGACCTGAGCATCGGCTCCATGAATTGGCATTAAATCTGCCCCTTGTTGCCGGTGGTTGCAAGCAATCCCTTGTTATTGCAGGAAATGTAATCAAAAAAAGCCGCTATCTCGCGATAGCGGCCCTCTTTCTGGCCATGAGCGGCAAGAGTCCGCTCAGGTGTGCCTCACATGATATGGGAGTGTCCTCTCATGACCAGTCTTCGTCAGCCGGGGTAGCTCGACCAGCGGGTGGTCGCGCCCTCGTTGCTGATACTCAGTACCTCATAGGGATGGCCCGGAATATCCATGCCCGGCGCACTCTGGGGCATGCCCGGAATGGTCAGGCCACGAATTGCCGGTTTTTCCCTGAGCAGCTTCTGCACATCGGCGGCCGGTACATGCCCCTCGATCACATAGCCATTTACGATACCGGTATGGCAAGAGGCCAGTTCCGGCGCGATACCGTATTGCTGCTTCACTGCGCCGAGCTGCTCGGTTTCGATGACGTCCAGTTCGAAGCCATTCTGCTCCATGTGCTCGTTCCAGCTTTGGCAGCAGCCACAATATTTGGATTTGTAGACGGTCATCTTCTCGGCCGCGAGGGCCGAAAAGCTGACGGTACCGGCCAGCATGGCCAGTAACAGGGGTTTGTACATTACTCACCTCAGATTCAAGAAAAGTTGCCCGATACGGGATGAATTTCAGATCTGGGTGCGTGGGGGGCGTTCAAGCCGCTCGCACGGGGCGTCCGGCATAAAGAGAGAGGGGGAGGCGAAGTCGGGAGTATCCGGTTCCAGCATGGCGACCGTCAGGCTGTCGCTGCCCACCAGCGTCATCGAGAGGGCGGTGGTAAAGCTGCCGCAGGGCATCGCTTTTTCCAGGGTGCGCTCGCTCTGGCTGCAGTGGGTGGTCAGGGTACAGAGGTCGGTTGCGGCCCGGCTGCCAAACGACATCAACACCAGCACCAGACTCCACAAGGGGAGCCAGCGACGGGCGTGAGCGAGTTGGCGACGGGTGAGAACCATGGAATGACTCGAAAATAACAAGGGGCACATGGTAACCCTGTGCCCCGGGGGAGGGTCAAGCCCTCCCCATGGTGTCAGTCAGCTGGATTCAAGGTTGCTGACGGGTCGCCGCCAGCACGATCTCGCGCACGCAGACGTTGGCAGGCTGGTTCCAGGCGTAGAGCACGGCATCGGCGATCACTTCCGGCGCAATGACGCCGCCCATCTGATCTTTCCAGTCGTGATAACCGGCCTTGATGCTCTCGTCAGTGGTGTGGCTGAGCAGTTCGGTTTCGACCGCACCCGGGGCAATGGTCACCATCCGCACACCGACATCGGCCACCTCTTCCCGGATGTTCTCGGTCAGGGCGTGCACGGCGAACTTGGTGGCGCAGTAGGCGGCATGGTTCGGGAAGGTCTTGCGACCGGCGATGGAGCTGATGTTGATGATGGTACCGCTGCGGCGCTCCTTCATGCCTGCCAGCACTGCGTGGACGCCGTTCAGCACCCCCATCACGTTGATGTTGAGCATCTGCTGCCACTCGGCGGGATCCTGCACATCGGCCTGACCCAGCAGCATGACGCCGGCGTTGTTGACCATACACCCCACCGGGCCAAATTTGGCTTCTGCCTGCTGGACGGCGGCTTTCATGGCGGCGGTGTCGGTCACATCGACCCCGATGCAGAGGGTATCGGGCAGATTCAGTGCCTGCATCGGCTCGACCCGGCGGGCCAGCAGCAACAGCGGATGACCGGCAGCAGAGAAGGCTCGGGCGATGGCGGCACCGATCCCGGCGGAGGCGCCGGTGATCACGACGAGAGATTTGGACATGGGTCTTTCCTTCTGATTCAAGAGTCGGTTTGAGCAAACGGGTGGCTGGCCAGCACGGAACCCAATCACTATAGTCACTGCATCTATAAGTGATAAATATTGTTTTCCGCTGGTTATCATCTGAAAAAACTATGGTTGGGCGTATGCTGGACTTGAGATTGCTGCGTTTCTTCATCGCCATCTATGAAGAGAAGAACATCACGGCGGCGGCCGAGCGCTGCCACGTCAGCCAGCCCTCCCTCTCGGCGGGACTGCGCCAGCTGGAAGAGGCGCTCGGTGACAGCCTGTTTGTCCGGGGCAAGAAGGGGGTGGTGGCGAAAGATCCGGCCCACTATCTCTATCCTCACGCGGTCAAGCTGGTGGAGGAGGCGCGCCGTCTGCCGGAGCTGTTTCGCCAGAAAGCGACGCGTGCGAGGCTCAATATCGCCATCATGCCGGACTTGAGTCGCCGCCGTGTGGCCGGGCTGCTGCAGCAAGTACAGCGCGTGTTGCCGCAGCTGGATCTCACCCTCTCCGACTACGCTACGCCCGCTGACTGCCGCTTGACGCTGGATGCTCTGCGCCGGGAGGACGAGATCTTTCTGCCGCTGTGGGAGGAGGATTACGTGCTCTGCGTGCCGGTCGATCATCCCCTGGCCAGTCGCGAAAGGATCGAGCTGGCCGAGCTGCAACATTATGATTTTATTGAGTGCCCGCCCTGCGAGGCGCACCAGCAGACTATCGGCCTACTGGCCTGTGACCGGCTTACCCTCAATCTGGTGGCCAAGGCCGAGAGCAAGGGGCTGGTGATGGCGCTGGTGCTGGCGGGGGTCGGCATCAGTTTTCTGCCGGACGGGCTGGTGGAGGATGAGGCAGGGCTCTGTACCTTGCCGGTGAGCGGGCCGCGGATGTTTCGCCGGATTGGCCTCTGCTATCCCGCCCACCAGACCCTCAATCCGGCGCTGCGGGAGCTGATCCCCGAGTTGGCAGGTTATGGCGCTTCCTGATAAGGTCGCTTTCCTGTGCACCTTTACGATGCAGCTCCCCAGACTCCCCTTTTCTGTTTACCGCGCCTTGCACCGCAAGGCTTTGTTCGGGTGATGTGGTCATGAAACGCATTCTGGTAATTTTTTCCCATCCCGCTCTGCAGAGCTCGCGGGCCAACAAGCAGCTGTTGCAGGCGATTGAGGGGCTGGAAGGGGTCACGGTTCACGACCTCTATCAGCACTATCCCGACATGTTCATCGATGTGAAGCGGGAGCAGGCGTTGCTCTGTGAGCACGACATCATCGTCTTTCAGCACCCGTTTTACTGGTACTCCTGCCCGGCCATCATGAAGGAGTGGATGGATCTGGTGCTGGAGTATGGCTACGCCTATGGCCCCGAAGCCCATGCCCTCAAGGGCAAGCAGTGGCTGAGCGCCATCACCACAGGCGGGGCGCCGGAGTCCTACTGTAGCGAGGGGTACAACAGCCGACCGCTGCTCGATTTTTTGCTGCCATTTCAACAAGCTGCCACCTTGTGCGGCATGAACTGGCTGCCCCCCTTCGTGCTGCACTCCTTTCACAAGATCAAGGATCCCGCCGCCCTGCGCCGCTGCGGTCAGGATTATCGCCAGCTGCTCTGCGCCCTGCGTGACGATCAGCTGACCCCGGAGCAACTGGCCGGGCGTCCTTATCTGCGCGACTTGCTGGAGGTGCTCTGATGAAACACGGGCAGCTTTTGGGCCGAGCTTATAAGCCGGATCAGACGTTCACACGGAGGGCTGACTGATGGGCCACGGGATCCTGTTTGATGCCTTTATCTACCTCTCTGCCGCCGTCATCGCGGTGCCGCTCGCCAAACGCTGGGGGCTGGGCTCGGTGCTCGGCTATCTGTTGGCGGGGATCATCATAGGCCCCTTTCTGCTGGGGCTGGTGGGTGAGCAGAAGGATGTGATGCACTTCGCCGAGTTTGGCGTGGTGCTGATGCTGTTTCTGGTCGGGCTGGAATTGCGTCCGGCCCTCTTGTGGCAGCTGAAGGGGCCTATTCTTGGCACAGGCGGCCTGCAGGTGCTGCTCACCACGGCGGCATTGACCGGTGTGGCGCACCTGATCGGTTTGCCGCTGCAACAGGGGCTGGCCATCGGCCTGATCCTGGCGCTCTCCTCCACCGCCATCGTGTTGCAGAGCCTGCAGGAGCGTAAATTGATGCAGAGCGAGAGCGGTCGCTCCGCTTTTGCCGTGTTGCTGTTTCAGGATATTGCGGTCATTCCGATCTTGGCGTTGCTGCCGCTGCTGGCCATTGCGCCGGTCGCCAGCAATGGTGGCTCCGAGCTGGCGGGTTGGCAGCATGGTCTGCTGGTGGTCGCGGCCATTTCTGGCATCGTGCTGGGTGGCCATTACCTGATGCGGCCGGTGTTTCGTGCCATCGCCCAGTCCCACATGCGGGAGATCTTCGTCGCCGCCGCATTGCTGCTGGTGATCGCCATCGCGGTGCTGATGGAGTCGGTGGGCCTCTCGCCCGCTCTTGGCTCCTTCCTCGCCGGTGTGGTGCTGGCCGACAGCGAATATCGCCATGAGCTGGAGGCAGACATAGATCCGTTCAAGGGCTTGCTGCTCGGCCTGTTCTTTATGTCGGTGGGGGCGGGGATCGATTTTGGCCTGTTTGCCGAGCACCCCTTCCTCATCCCGACGCTGGTGGTTGGTCTGATGGCGCTCAAATGGCTGGTGCTGATGGCGCTCGGCTTTGCCATCCGCATCTCGCCGAGTCAACGCTGGACCTTTGCGCTGGCGCTGGCGCAGGGGGGCGAGTTTGCGTTCGTGCTCTTCTCGTTTGCCGCCCAGAATCGGGTGCTGCCCGGTGAAACCATCTCGCTGCTGACGCTGGTGGTGGCGCTCTCCATGGCGTTGACCCCGCTGCTGCTGATCCTCAACGATCGGGTGATCCAGCCCTGGTTCGATTACCGTAACCAGAGCGACACACCGCAGCATGAGCAACCTGAGCTGGTGGAGCATCCGGTGATCATCGCGGGCTTCGGCCGTTTTGGTCAGATCGTGGGGCGTCTGCTGCATGGTCACGGCATCGGCACCACCATCCTCGAGCAGGATGCCAGCCAGATAGAGACCCTGCGCAAGTATGGCTATCAGGTCTTCTATGGCGATGCCAGCCGGATCGACCTGCTCCATGCCGCAGGGGCGCACAAGGCGAAGCTGCTGGTGCTCTCCATCAACGATCCGGCTACCTCGCTGGCGGTGATCGAGATGGTGCAGAAGCACTTCCCGCACCTGAAGATCCTGGCGCGAGCGCTGGATCGACCCCATGCCCACGAGATCCTGCGCCACGGGGTCGAGAGCGTGCACCGGGAAACCCTGGGCTCGGCGGTCGATCTGGGGGTGGAAGCCCTGACTCAACTCGGTTTTCGGGCCAACCAGGCCTGGCGGGCGGGCCAGACTTTCAAGCAGCACGATAACTGGTTGTTGCGCGAGCAGGTCAACTATCTGGACGACGAACACACTTATATCAACAAGAGCCTGCAATACCGGGAGATCCTCTCCGATCTGTTGCAAGACGACGAGGAGGGGCAGGAGCGTATCCATGCCCACAACTGGAACAGCGGGCTACCCGACGACGACAAGGAAGCAAAATGATTGCCTATTACCCCATGTTCAAACACCTGCATATGACGCTGGCGCTGGTCAGTCTGCTGCTCTTTATCTATCGCTGGAGTCTGGCGCTGGCCGGCAGCGATCGGTTGCAGCAGAAGTGGCTGAAGATCCTGCCCCATATCAACGACACCTTCCTGCTGCTGTTTGGCGTGCTGCTGGCGGTGACCTTGCAGCTGAGTCCCGGCCAACAACCCTGGCTGATGGCCAAGCTGATGGCACTGGTGCTCTATATCGGTCTGGGTGTCATGGCGCTCAAGCGCCCGGCCCGCGGTCAGAAGCTGGTGGCCGGTGTGGCAGCGCTGGCGGTGTTTGGATACATGGTCGGTGCGGCCATCACCAAGTCAGCATGGTCGTGGCTGCTGTAAATGAGTCGGGGGAGGTACGCCTCCCCCTATCGAGATATTATTCTGTTTAATTATTTTATTTTGGATTGTTTACCTGTCGCAAGTTCATCCCCTAGAACTTTAATTTGATGCTTTTGTTGCTGATTTTATCCCTCGCTGCTCCTGATTTTTTCATCTTTTCTCTTATATATCAAAACCATGGCTGTGTTTGTATGAAAATGGCGACAGTTGTCGCAGCAAAACTTGCGACATAGACTGTCGCAAGTCACGACTAGCATACAGTCAACGCTAAACCAGTGAAGGCAAGCACCATGAGCAAGAAGCTGTTACGACAACTGACCTTGGCGCGTTGCATCCCGCACCGCCCTTACAAGCTGACCGCCAGCCAACTCCAGGTAAAACTGGAAGAGGAAGGCATCCACGTCAGTCTGCGTACCGTGCAACGGGACCTGGAGGAGATGTCCGGCATGGGATTGTTCGACCTCACCTCGGACGAGCGCAGCAAACCCCATGGCTGGTGCTTCGAGCGCCACGGCCTCAACGACTTTGCCAATATCATGCCGCTCTCGCTGGCGGTGGCCCTGAAAACCTGGAGTGATCAGGCGAGCCAACTGTTGCCGGCGAGTGTACTGACCGAATTGAACCCGCTGGTCGACAAGGCGAGCCAGGTGATCCGCGATAGCCAGAGTGAACTGGCTGAACGCTGGCTGGAGAGTGTCCACCAGTCACCGCGTCCGTTTGCCGGCAACCCGGAGATCCGCCGCAGCACCCTGATCCGCGATGCGCTCTGGCGTGGTCGCAAGTTCAGTGCCGAGATCCAGCGCGTGATCAAAGAGCGCACCGTGTGGCTCTGCTACGACCGTATCAACCCGCTCGGCATTCTCAATCAGCCGGACGGTCCGATCCTGCTCTGCACCCTGTCCGAGCTGGACCCCAAGGTCTACGGCATCCCGTTTGACCATATCAAGAACGTGGAGCTGACCAACTTCAGCGCCACCCAGCCGAAGGATTTCAATATCCAGAAGCTGATCCGCGATCAGGGCTATCAGGATGTGAGCGGCCCGATCCGCTTCGTCGGCCGGATCGATGCCAACAGCCAGTCGCTGGTGGATAACCAGATCCCCGGCAACAATCCGCGCATGACCCGCTATGACAAGCGCAGCGTGGTGGTGGAGACCGAAGTGCAGGACACCCCGGAGTTTCGCAGCTGGCTGAACAACATCAGCGGTGAACTGGAGGTGCTGGCACCGGAATCGCTGCGCAAGGCCTATCTCAATCCGGCCAACCGCTTGAGCTGATTAAGAAATTGCATGTGAAGAGTCGAGCCTGGTCTCGGCTCTTTTTTTTGCTGTTTTTTTAAGCATATTTATTCAACTAATTTTTAAGTCTTAACGACAGGATTGAACCGTTTTCCTGCCCCGTTTTTGGGGGCGAAACCCGTGTAAGAGATCTGCCATAGCCACTGTAAGAGGCTGGCGCTTTGAACCGTACGCGAAGCCATGCCAGAATGATCGAGCTTTCCTGTGAAACTAATTAACCATCTGATATTAAAGGGTTAGTTTTTAAGTTTGTTTTTTGAAATGGGAGCGACATCAGATCTTTATCATCGGATGGCCCTTGTTCGGGGTGCGCATTTCCTTACTATGGGTCTCACAAGGACGGAGCTGGTCCGGCAGGATGCAGGGCAGCGCATAAAGATGGAATAGTCCGCAGGATGTGGACAAGGGACACCTCAGGATGAGCTCGATAATCAGGATGATTATCGTCACGGATGAATAAAGGAACACCGCGGGACGCGGCAGGACACTCTCGGGATGAGAGCAGAACGAACGGAACCTCGTTCTTCAGGATGAACAGGACCTCGCCGGATGCGAGAGGAATACTTCAGGATGAAGTGAGATAACCCGGATGGTTATCGGTCAGGAAGACGCAAGGACCCCCACAGGACGTGGTAATGGACACCTCCAGGATGGAGACAGTGAAGCAGTTCAGGATGAATTGCCAGGCCAGGAACGCCGCAGGACACGCCAAGGGATTGGAAAGGGGATATTCCAAAGGATTAGGATAACGTCAGGGATTGCAGGGAGCATTGTAGTTCTACGGACAGGACGACACGACTCTAGGGGACGGCTACCGCCGTCCCCTTTTCTTTTATGGTTTGCCGGAGAGATTGCCGCGCTGGGCGGCGTTGACGATCTCTTGCAGGCGCTGACGAATGTCTACCATGCCAAACACACCAAATATCAGCACAGTGACAAACTCGGTCTTGGTGACCGCGAAGTAGCGTTTGCAAGCCGCCTTGATCATGCTGGCCTGCAGCCAGTGCAACAGCGCGACAATCACGCCGCAGACCGGCAGAAAGCCGTTGAGTTTGCCGGGCAGCGGGGCAATCAGGCTCATCAGCACGCCAAACCAGAAGAACAATATCAGCCCCATCGCCAACAGATTAAAGACTCGCTTCATTGTTTACCTCCCTTAGATAGAGTTGGTAGCAGACCTGACCTGCTTGTTTGTCCTTGAGCAACTGCCAGCTGGCAGGTAGCGTCAGATCGGCCATCTCTTTTTCCCGCTCCAGATAGATCAGGGCATCCGCTGCCAGCCAGCCGCGCTGCTCCAGCAGCTCGCAAACTTGCGGCAGCAGCTCGCGGCGAAACGGCGGATCGAGGAACACCAGATCGAAAGGAGTGGCAGGGCCTTGCAGCCAGCTCACCGCATCAGACTGGATCACCTGACCCTGACTGCTGCCGAGGGCGGCCAGGTTCTTCTTGATCTGGTCGGCGGCCCCCTTGTCCATTTCGATCAGGGTCACCTGCTCGGCATAGCGCGACAGCGCCTCCAGCCCCAGGCCGCCGCTGCCGGCAAACAGGTCGAGGCAGCGGGTGCCGCGGATGTGGGGAGCCAGCCAGTTGAAGATGGTCTCCTTGACGCGATCCGTGGTGGGTCTGAGCCCTTCCACATCCTTGACCGGCAATTTGCGGCCTCGCCACTGGCCGCTGATGATTCTTACAAAGCCCGATTTTCCTTGCGGGGCGGGACTCTTGCTCGGGTTGCTACGGCTGGATTTCACTCTGGGCATCGCGTTTCATCGTCAGAAAATAAAGTGGTAGTATAAGGCGGTTCATTTTTATGCCGACCCGCCAAGGGACGGCTATCTTAGCAGTCAGCCTTTGATGTGAGTATTTTTAGATGGCAAAAGGTTTGTTTTCCTGGCTGGGTTTCGGCCGCAAGAAAGAAGAGGCTGAGGCTGTCCAACCACAGACACCCCAAGCCACCCCCGTTACCGTTGAGCCCGAGGTCACTGCTACCCCCGCTCCCGTTTCCGATACAACTGTTTCCGATAGTACGCCGGCTGTTGCCCCCGAAGTGCCTGCCAGCGCACACAATACCGTTTTGCAAGATGATTGCTGCCTGCCGACCGAGCTGGACGACCGCGGCCCGCTGGTGGTGGAGGAGTGCGCCTCCGATCTGGAGCCGGTGATCGTCAACGAAGCGCTGCTCGCCGAAGAGGAGCGTGCAGCCGCAGAGGCGCACGCTGCCGAAGCCGCTCGTATCGCGGCAGAAGCGCAAGCTGCCGAAACTGCTCGTATTGCCGCAGAAGCTAAGGCTGTGGAAGAGGCTCGTATTGCTGCCGAAGCTCGTGCAGCGGAAGATGCTCGTATTGCCGCTGAAGCTCGTGCTGCAGAAGAGGCTCATAATGCTGCCGAAGCCCGCGCTGCGGAAGAGGCTCGTATTGCTGCCGAGGCTCGCGCCGCGGAAGAGGCTCGCATTGCTGCCGAAGCCCGCGCGGTGGAAGAGTCTCGTATTGCTGCCGAAGCCCGCGCCGCGGAAGAGGCCCGCATCGCTGCCGAAGCCCGCGCCGCGGAAGAGGCTCGTATTGCTGCCGAAGCCCGTGCCGCGCAAGAGGCTCGCATTGCTGCCGAAGCTCGCGCTGCGGAAGAGGCGCGTATTGCCGCTGAAGCCCAAGCTGCGGAAGAAGCGCGTATCGCCAAAGAGGCCCAGCGAGCGGAAGATCTGCGGCTGGTCGCCGCGATGGAGGCTGAGGCCGCCGCACTGGCTGCCCTGCCACTGGCCGCCAAGGTGGATGACGACACCCAGGACAAACCGCAGCGGGAAGGCTTCTTTGCTCGCCTCAAGCGCAGTCTGGTGCGCACCAGGGAGAATATCGGCTCCGGCTTCTTCGGTCTGTTCCGTGGCAAGAAGATTGACGATGAGCTGTTCGAAGAGCTGGAGACCCAGCTGCTGACCGCCGATCTGGGCGTGGATACCACCACTCGCATCATCGAAGGCCTGGTGCAGCATGCGGATCGCAAGCAACTCAAGGATGCCGAAGCGCTCTACGGCCTGCTCAAACAGGACATGGGCGAGATGCTGGCTAAGGTCGAGCAGCCGCTGGTGATCGACACCAACAAGAAGCCTTACGTGATCCTGATGGTCGGCGTGAACGGCGTCGGCAAGACCACCACCATCGGCAAGATGGCCAAGCAGTTCCAGGCCGAAGGCAAGAGCGTGATGCTGGCGGCGGGTGACACCTTCCGTGCCGCTGCGGTCGAGCAGTTGCAGGTTTGGGGTCAGCGCAACAATATTCCGGTGATCGCCCAGCATACCGGTGCCGACTCCGCTTCCGTGATTTATGACGCCATCGAGGCTGCCCGCTCCCGCGGCGCCGATGTGTTGATCGCCGACACCGCTGGTCGCCTGCAGAACAAGAGCAACCTGATGGAAGAGCTCAAGAAAGTGGTGCGGGTGATGAAGAAGCTGGACGAAGAGGCCCCTCACGAGGTCATGCTGACCCTGGATGCAGGCACAGGCCAGAATGCGTTGAGCCAAGCCAAGCTGTTCAGCGAGGCGGTGGGCCTGACCGGTATCACCCTGACCAAGCTGGATGGCACGGCCAAGGGCGGCGTCATCTTCGCTGTGGCCGACAAGTTCCAGATCCCGATCCGCTACATCGGGGTGGGCGAGGGGATCGACGATCTGCGTCCCTTCGTTGCCAACGACTTCATCGAGGCGCTGTTTAGCCGCGATGAATAAGTCCGGCCGCGATGAGTCAGCTCAGCCGTGATGAGTAAGTGTTCCATACCCCGACTCCGGTCGGGGTTTGTCAATTTCAGGGAACCGTTATGATTCGTTTTGACAAGGTCAGCAAGGTATACAGCGGCGGCCATCAGGCGCTGCAAAAGGTCAGCTTTCACCTGCGCAAGGGGGAGATGGCCTTTCTGACCGGGCACTCGGGGGCTGGCAAGAGTACCCTCCTCAAACTGATCAGCGTGATGGAGCGTCCGACCGATGGTCGCGTCTTCTTTCATGGCGATGATGTCAGCCATATCCAGCGCAGCCAGATCCCCTATGTCCGCCGCCAGATCGGGATGATCTTTCAGGATCACCGGCTGTTGATGGACCGCACCGTGTTCGACAACGTGGCATTGCCGCTGGTGATCGATGGCTACAGCCACGCCGATATCAACAAGCGGGTGGCGGCGGCGCTGGACAAGGTGGGGTTGCTCGGCAAGGAGCGTTATCAGCCGCGCCAGCTCTCCGGTGGTGAACAGCAGCGGGTCGGCATCGCCCGTGCCATCGTCAACAAGCCGCCGCTGCTGCTGGCGGATGAACCGACCGGTAACCTGGATCCCCAGCTCTCCATGGACATCATGCGGCTATTTCAGGAGTTCAACAATTTTGGGGTCTCGGTGTTGATTGCCACTCACGATCTGGGGCTGATCGCCCGCATGCGCTATCGCACCCTGACCCTCAAGGCGGGCCGCATGTATTCGGCCGGGGAGGAGCTCTGATGGCTATCGTTCGTCATAAACAACCGCCACTGCGCCGTCTGATGATGTACGGGGTTGACCATGTGCGGCAGGCGTTTGCCAGTCTCGGGGAGCTGTGGCGCAATCCGCTCGCCTCGCTGATGACGCTGGCGGTGCTCGGGGTCAGTCTGGCGCTGCCCTCCTGCTTCCACGTGCTGCTGAAAAACGCCGAGGTGGTGGAGGGGAGCTGGCAGACCAGTTCCCAGATTTCCCTTTACCTGCGCAAGGATCTGCCGGAGCAGAGCATTCTCGATCTGCAGCACCGGATCCTGCTCTATCCGGAGGTGGATTCGGTCACCTACCTGAGCCGTGACGATGCCCTGCGGGAGTTTCGCGAGATCTCCGGCTTCGGCGATGCCCTCGATTATCTCGACAGCAACCCGCTGCCGCCAGTGCTGAGCGTCATCCCGGATCCGCGCTGGCAGAACCCGGAAGGGGCCGCCGAGCTGCTCGGCAAGCTCAATAACGAGGATGGGGTCGAACAGGGCAAGCTGGATCTGCAGTGGCTGACCCGACTGCAGGGGATCATGAACCTGCTGCGCCACACCATTACCGGTATCGCGGTGCTGCTGCTCTCTGCCGTGCTACTGATCGTCGGCAATACCCTGCGTCTGAACATCCTCAATCAGCGTTCCGAGATCGAAGTGCTCAAGCTGGTGGGGGCGACCGACTCCTTTATTCATCGTCCTTTCCTCTATACCGGCATCTGGTTCGGGGTGATCGGCGGCATGCTGGCCTGGTGGCTGACCGAAGTGATGGTGATCTGGAGCGAAGGGGTGGTGAAGGAGCTGGCGGGCTTGTATAACAGTAACTTCCGGCTGGTCGGCATGGGGGCGGTAGACGGGATCAATCTGATCTTGCTGGGTGCCCTGCTGGGGCTGATCGCCTCCTGGTTCTCGGTGCATCGCCACATTCGCGATATCGAACCATCCTGATTACTTTATCATCAGGGTAAATCGCTGGATTTTGCGAGGTGGATCAAGTAAAAAAGGGGCCGTTTCTGGCTTGGCCCCCATAGTCAGAGTATTCTGAATAACAATGATCTTCCGGATCTTTGCTGGATCCGTGGAACCTTCTGATTTATAAGCAGTCTATTAAGCTGAAGCATTTATACGAGTGTGGCCCCTCTGCCTTGCTCGTCAGACTTGGCAAGCATGTGAAGGTTGCGAGCTCCGCAACAATGGACTTAGCATGCTACTTTTCGGGGGTCCTTCATTGTGACCCCCTTTTTTTGACTGTTCATTCATGATTCATCCTGCAGGCTTAAGATAAGCCGGTCTAAAACTGGGCATGTTCTTTGATACACGCCGCAGAACGGCATCCGGTCAGTAGACAGACCCTCTCAGGGTGTTAGACTGATTCGATTGAAAAGTAAGAGGTAACAGATGGGAACTTCATTGCAGCGCACTATGGCTCTGATTCCGCAAGGTAGTCTGGAAGGCTATATCCAGGCAGTAAACTCTATTCCGGTGCTGAGCGCAGAGGAAGAGCGTGAACTGGCTGAGCGTTTGCAGCAGGATGGTGATCTCGAGGCTGCTCGTCAGCTGGTTATGTCGCACCTGCGCTTTGTCGTTCATGTCGCCAAGAGTTATGCCGGTTACGGCCTGCCTCAGGCCGATCTGGTTCAGGAAGGCAACATCGGCCTGATGAAGGCGGTCAAGCGCTTCGACCCGACGGTCGGCGTGCGTCTGGTCTCCTTTGCCGTGCACTGGATCAAGGCCGAAATCCACGAATATGTATTGCGCAACTGGCGCATGGTCAAGGTGGCCACCACCAAGGCCCAGCGCAAGCTCTTCTTCAATCTGCGTAAATCCAAAAAGCGTCTGGGCTGGCTGAACCACGAAGAGGTTCAGGCCGTGGCGGCCGATCTCGGCGTCTCCGCAAGCGATGTGACCGAGATGGAAGCGCGGATGGCCAACTACGATCAGGCGTTCGATCTGGTTGGTGACGATGAGGAAGAGGGCGGCTTCGCACCGGTTCACTATCTGGAGGACAAATCCTCCGATCTGGCCGCGACCATCGAGAATGATAACTGGGACGATCACGCGACCCGCCGCCTCAGCTCGGCCCTCGCCACTTTGGATGAACGCAGCCAGCACATCATCCGCGCTCGCTGGCTCGATGATGACAGCAAGACCACGCTGCAGGAGCTGGCCGATACCTACGGCGTCTCTGCCGAGCGTGTGCGTCAGCTTGAGAAAAACGCACTCAAGAAGCTGAAAGATGCCATGGAAGCCTGATGCTTCCTCTCATAAAAACAGGGCCTGATGGCCTAATGCCGATCAGTTAAGGATCCATTGACCGATCCTGCTGATGTGTAAAAATCCGAAACCTGTTGATTGGTTTCGGATTTTTTATGCGTATCGTACAGGCTCTCGACTTCCTCCACGCCAGCAATCCCGCTCAGTTTGAGTCACTCTCCGACCTCATTTCCCCCGAGCTCATCACAACTCTGCTCGCCGAAGAGGATGTCGTGACCCTGCGCCGTCGCCGCATGCCCATGGAGCGCCTGGTCTGGGCCATCATCGGCATGGCCATGTTCCGCCATGTCCCCATGACCCAGCTGGTCAATCAGCTCGATATCCTGTTGCCCGGTGACCGTCCCTTTGTTGCCCCCAGCGCCTTCCTGCAAGCCCGCCAAAAGCTCGGGGACAAGAGCATCGAGCGGTTGTTTCACGAGACAGCCTCGCTTTGGCACCCGCAGGCCAATCACCCCGGCTGGGCCGGGCTGCAACTACTCGCCGTTGATGGCGTGATGTGGCGCACGCCTGATACCCCGGACAATACCGCCGCCTTTGCCAAGCCCGGTACCCAGCATGGCGAGACGGCCTATCCGCAGGTATGCATGCTCTGCCAGATGGAGCTGACCAGTCACCTGCTTGTTCAGGCTGTCATGGAGAGCTGCGCCGTCAACGAGATGGTGCTGGCCGAACAGCTTGTCGCGCGCACGCCGGACCACTCGCTGACCCTGTTCGACAAGGGGTTTTACTCCCTCGGTCTGCTACATGCCTGGCAAACTGCGGGTAGCGAGCGGCACTGGCTGCTGCCGCTCAAAAAGGGCACGCAATACGAGGTGGTACGCAAGCTGGGGCGCCAGGATGTGCTGGTGCGCCTGACGACCAGTCCACAGGCACGCAAGAAGTGGCCACAACTGCCGGATACGGTGGAAGCCCGCTTGCTGACTCGCAACATCAACGGCAAGGAGCGCCAAGTGTTAACCTCGATGGTCGACCCGATGCGCTTCCCGGGGACTGACATCGCTGAACTCTACAGCCATCGCTGGGAAATCGAGTTGGGCTATCGGGAGATGAAGCACAGCCTGCAACAACATCGACTGACCCTGCGTAGCAAGAAGGCGACGGGGATACGGCAAGAGCTGTGGGGCGTGCTGCTGGCGTACAACCTGCTGCGCAGCCAGATGGTGAAGATGACGGCGAGCCTGAAGGGATACACGGCGAGCCAGCTGAGTTTTCACATGGCGTCGATCTATCTTATCCATGAACTGAGCTGCATGCCCTACCTGTCAGCGGGGACTATCCCGAAGCGGGTAGCTGACCTGGAGAAACAGGCGGGGCAGTTTGTGCTGCCGGCACGAAGGGAGCGAAGTTACCCCCGCTGCGTGAAGCCAAGGCCACAGAGGTATAGTGTGAAAAAAGCCAATAAAAACAATGCCAGTCAGGCTTAACTGACTGGCATTAGGCCTGATGGCCCTGTTTTTGTTTCGCAAGGATCTGGTCGGCCTTGCTTTGGTTACCCTTGAGTGTGTTATGTTGCCGCCACTGCCACATGAGGGAGAGCAGAAGTGAAACTGTTGAACGACCTGTTTACCAACAACCGTGAGTGGGCCGAACGGATCAAGGCCGAAGATCCCGAGTTCTTTGCCACCCTTTCTGCCCAGCAGGCCCCCGAATACCTCTGGATCGGTTGTTCCGACAGCCGGGTGCCCGCCAACCAGCTGATGGGCTTGCTGCCGGGGGATGTCTTCGTCCACCGCAACGTCGCCAATCTGGTGGTGCATACCGATTTCAACTGCCTCTCCGTGCTGCAATACGCGGTAGAAGTGCTCAAGGTGAAGCACATCATCGTCTGCGGTCACTACGGTTGCGGTGGCGTCAAGGCCGCGATGCAGAACCAGGAGCTGGGTCTCATCGACAACTGGCTGCGCAACATCAAGGATGTCTACTTCAAATACGGTGAAGAGCTCGAGGCCATCGAGGATGAGCACGAGCGCTTCGACTACCTGTGCGAGCTGAACGTGGCCGAGCAGGTCGCCAACGTCTGTCACACCACCATCATCCAGAACGCCTGGCGCAAGGGGCAGGAGCTGGCCGTCCACGGCTGGATCTACGGGATCAAGGATGGCTTGCTGCATGATCTCGATCTCTGCATCAGCGGCCCGGATCAGATCCCCGACGTCTATCGCGCCTGGCCGGACATGCGTCCGCCCCACCGTCGGCGCTAGGGAGCTTCATGGTGGCGCCAGCCCTCTATCTGCAGATCAAACAGCATATTCTGGACGGGATCCGCGAACGCCACTATCAGGCGGGGGACAGGATCCCGACCGAAGCGGCCCTGTGCGAGCAGTTCACCGTGAGCCGGATGACGGTCAACCGGGCGTTGCGGGAACTGGTGGCGGAAGGGTGGCTGGTGCGTACCGCCGGTTCCGGCAGCTTCGTGGCGGACCGGCGCACCGAGTCGCCGCTGCTGGCCATTCGCAATATCGCCGACGAGATTGCCGAGCGGGGCAGCGAGTACAGTGCCCGGGTGATCCGGTTGCAGCGACTGGCCGCCGACGAGAAGGTGGCGGTGCAGCTGGGACTGCGGGTCGGTGCCCCCATCTTTCACAGCCTGATCGTCCATCAGGCCGATGGGGAGCCGTTGCAGCTGGAGGAGCGCTTCGTCGATGCCGGGCGCCTGCCGGGCTATGGCGAGCAGGATTTCACGCAGCAAACGCCCAACCGCTATCTGATGGATGTCTGCCCCCTCTCCGAGATGGAGCACGTGGTGGAAGCCGTGTTGCCGAGTGCCGGTGAGGCGGGATTGTTGCAGATCCGCGTAGATTCCCCCTGCCTGTTGTTGCACCGGCGTACCTGGTCGGAGGGGCATCTGGTCTCCTATGCCCGTTTACTCTCCCCCGGTTCCCGCTACAAGCTGAGCTCCAAGACTCAGTTAGAGTAAATGTCTATACAGATCTATTTTGCAAAGCCCACCTCCTAGTGGGCTTTTTTGTGCTTAAACTCTAAGTTTGATGCTGTTATCAGGATGTGAACTTCGCTCTTTCTTTCATCATAGAGATCGACTATAAGGATATGTATATACATTTGAGGTCGCTATGAACAAGGAACTGTTGAACTGCGAGCGGGTCTGGCTCAACGTGACGCCCGCCACTCTGGATGCCGGTTTGGCCGACTACGGCCTGTTGCCGCTCCACGCCATCGGCGTGAAGGGGGGCAAGATCTACGCGCTGGTGCCGATGACCGAGCTGAAGGGCCCCTATCCCGCCCACTGGCAGGATATGCAGGGCAAGCTGGTTACCCCCGGCCTTATCGATTGTCACACCCATCTCATCTTCGCTGGCAGTCGCGCCGAGGAGTTCGAGCAGCGTCAGCAGGGGGTGCCCTATGCCGAGATCGCCCGTCGGGGCGGCGGTATCATCAGCACGGTGCGTGCCACCCGTGAGGCCAGCGAGGAGCAGCTCTTTGAGCTGGCTTTGCCGAGGGTGAAATCCCTGATCCGCGAAGGGGCCACCACGGTGGAGATCAAGTCCGGCTACGGCCTCACTCTGGCTGATGAACTCAAGATGCTGCGGGTGGCCCGCAGGCTGGGAGAGGCGCTGCCGATCCGGGTCAAGACCACATTGCTGGCGGCCCATGCGGTGCCACCGGAGTATCGCGATGACCCCGACAGCTGGGTCGAGACCATCTGTCAGGAGATCATCCCGGCTGCCGCCAAAGCGGGGCTGGCCGATGCGGTAGATGTTTTCTGCGAGCATATTGGCTTCTCGCTGGCCCAGACCGAGCTGGTCTATCTGGCGGCGGATCAGTACGGCCTGCCGGTGAAGGGGCATATGGATCAGCTCTCCAATCTGGGGGGCAGCACGCTGGCCGCCAACTTTGGCGCCCTCTCGGTGGATCATCTGGAGTATCTGGATCCGGAAGGGATCCTGGCGCTGGCCCATCGCGGTGTGGTCGCAACCCTGCTGCCCACTGCCTTCTACTTCCTCAAAGAGACCAAGCTGCCGCCGGTTGCCGCCCTGCGCAAGGCGGGGGTGGCGATGGCTGTATCCTCCGACATCAACCCGGGTACGGCCCCCATCGTCTCGCTGCGGATGGCGATGAACATGGCCTGCACCCTGTTTGGCCTGACGCCGGTGGAAGCGATGGTCGGGGTCACCCGCCACGCCGCCCGCGCGCTTGGCGAGCAGGATCGTATTGGCCAGCTCAAGGTCGGAATGGCGGCGGACTTCTTGGTCTGGAATTGCGCCCATCCGGCCGAAATCAGCTATCTGGTCGGTGTCGATCAGCTGGCAAGCCGCATTTTCAACGGCGAGGAGAGCCTGCATGCGTGAGTTGAACCCTGTGGATATGAGTCTCTGGCAGGGACGGCAGGATCCGGAAGATGGCGAACTGGCCCTGCGCTGGCATGACAAAGTTCTGCCTTGGCAAGAGGTGCAGCCCTGGGCCGCCGGGGCAAAAGAGGTAGCTGGTGTAGTGCTGCTAGGTTTTGCCTGCGATGAAGGGGTGCGCCGCAACAAGGGGCGCATTGGTGCTGCCGGTGCGCCGCAAGCGGTGCGCAAGCTGCTCGCCAACACCGCCTGGCACCTGAATCGGCCCGTTTACGATGGCGGGGACGTGAGTTGCCCCGATGGGGATCTCGACGCTGCCCACGGCCGACTGGCCGAACGGGTCGCCGCCGCGCTCGATCTGGGCCATTTCCCGCTGGTGCTGGGGGGCGGTCACGAGGTGGCGTTCGGCAGCTGGAGCGGCCTTAACCGTCATTTGGGTGGGAGTGGCAAGGTCGGCATTATCAATTTCGATGCCCACTTTGACCTGCGGATGAAACAGGAGCTGGTAAGCTCCGGCACCCCCTTCTTCCAGATCGCCGAGCAGTGTGCCGCCGAGGGCACGCCGTTTCACTACGCCTGCCTCGGGGTGGCCGAGACCGCCAATACCCAAGCCCTGTTTGCCCGAGCCAAGGCGCTGGGCGTGTGGCATGTGCTGGATGAGGCGATGACTCAGACCGAGCTGCCAGCCTTGCTAGGCGGGCTGGATGCCTTTATTGCCGATTGCGATCACCTCTATCTGACCATCGATCTTGATGTGCTGCCCGGAGCCGTGATGCCGGGAGTGAGTGCTCCCGCTGCCCGCGGCGTGGAGCTGGCGGTGATCGAACCGCTGATCGCCCATATCCGGGCCAGCGGCAAGCTCAGGCTCGCCGATCTGGCCGAGTACAACCCGACGCTGGATCAGGACAACCGCAGTGCCCGTGTGGCCGCGCGGCTGGTTCATCTGTTGACCCGTTAACCCTTTGGCCGCTGGTCGCCGAAGGCACCGTATTGATACAACAAGGAGTGTGTATGTCTGTGCAACACCAGGATCCCCGTGCTGATTCCAGAACTGACCCTAACCGCGTGATCCGTGCCCCGCGCGGCACTGAACTGACCGCCAAGAGCTGGCTCACCGAGGCGCCGCTGCGGATGCTGATGAACAACCTGGATCCCGAGGTGGCCGAGCATCCCCAGTCGCTGGTGGTCTATGGCGGCATTGGCCGCGCTGCCCGCAACTGGGCCTGCTTTGACAAGATTGTTGAGGTGCTGACCCGGCTCGAGGAAGACGAGACCCTGCTGGTGCAGTCCGGCAAGCCGGTCGGGGTGTTCCAGACCCACAAGGATGCACCGCGAGTGCTGATCGCCAACTCCAATCTGGTGCCCCACTGGGCCAACTGGGTGCACTTCAACGAGCTCGATAAGAAGGGCTTGATGATGTACGGCCAGATGACCGCGGGTTCGTGGATCTACATCGGCACTCAGGGGATCGTGCAGGGTACCTACGAAACCTTCTTCGCGGTGGCCAACCAGCACTTCAACGGCGAGCCCGCGGGGCGCTGGATCCTCACCGGTGGTCTCGGTGGTATGGGTGGTGCCCAGCCGCTGGCCGCCACCATGGCCGGTTTCTCGATGATCGCCGTCGAATGCGATGAGACCCGCATCGATTTTCGCCTCAAGACCCGCTACGTGGACAAGAAGGCCCACAGCCTGGATGAGGCGCTGGCCATGGTCGAGGAAGCCAAGCAGAGCGGCAGCGCCGTCTCCGTCGGCCTGCTCGGCAACGCCGCCGACGTATTTGCCGAACTGGTGGCCCGTGGCATCACGCCGGATGTGGTGACCGACCAGACCTCTGCCCACGACCCGATCCACGGCTACCTGCCGCAGGGTTGGAGCGTTGCCAAGTGGCGCGAGCTGCAACAGAGTGCCCCGCAGGAGGTGAATCTGGCCGCCCGTCGCTCCATGGCCCGTCAGGTGGAGGCGATGCTGACCCTGCAAGCCCGTGGCGCGGCGACTCTGGATTACGGCAACAACATCCGTCAGATGGCGCTGGAGGAAGGAGTGGCGAACGCCTTCGACTTCCCCGGCTTCGTCCCCGCCTATATCCGCCCGCTGTTCTGCGAGGGGATCGGCCCGTTCCGCTGGGTGGCCCTCTCCGGCGATCCGGAGGATATCTACAAGACCGATCAGAAGGTGAAAGAGCTGATCCCCGATGATCCTCACCTGCACAACTGGCTCGACATGGCCCGCGAGCGCATCGCGTTTCAGGGGCTGCCGGCGCGGATCTGCTGGGTCGGGGTCAAGGATCGGGTGCGCCTCGGTCTGGCCTTCAACGAGATGGTGAAAAATGGCGAGTTGAAGGCGCCTATCGTCATCGGCCGTGACCATCTGGATTCCGGCTCGGTGGCGAGCCCGAACCGCGAGACCGAGTCGATGATGGATGGCTCCGATGCCGTCTCCGACTGGCCGCTGCTCAACGCCCTGCTCAACACCGCCGGTGGCGCGACCTGGGTGTCGCTGCATCACGGCGGCGGGGTCGGCATGGGCTTCTCCCAGCACTCCGGCGTGGTGATCGTCTGTGACGGCACCGACGATGCGGCCCGCCGCGTCGGTCGGGTACTTCGCAACGATCCGGCCACTGGCGTGATGCGTCATGCGGATGCGGGCTACGAGATTGCCATCAACTGTGCCCACGAGGCGAAACTGGATCTGCCGATGATTGACGGCGCCAACGGTGTCAAAGGAAAGGTGTAACACCATGTTTGAATTGACTATTACCCCGGGCGAGCTGGCTCTTGCCACCCTGCGCCGCGTCAGCCGCGAGCCGGTACATGTTTCACTGGATCCGGCCGCGCTGCCGGGGATCTACGCCTCAGCTGCCGTGGTTACCAAGGTGATCGAGCAGAATCGGGTGGTGTATGGCATCAACACCGGCTTTGGTTTGCTGGCCAACACCCGCATTCCGGTGGAGCAGCTCGATGAATTACAGCGTTCCATCGTGCTCTCTCATGCTGCGGGCATCGGCACCTATATGGATGACGCCACCGTGCGGCTGATGATGGTGCTCAAGCTCAACTCGCTGGCACGCGGCTTCTCCGGCATCCGCTTGACTGTGCTGGAGGCGCTGATGCGCCTCATCAACGCCGAAGTATATCCGGTGGTGCCGAAGAAGGGCTCCGTCGGCGCCTCCGGCGATCTGGCACCGCTGGCCCATATGAGCTGCCTGTTGATCGGTGAAGGCAAGGCCCGCCACAACGGCGAGCTGATCGACGCCGCCACGGCGCTGAAAATTGCCGGGCTCGAGCCCATCGCGCTGGCGCCAAAAGAGGGGCTGGCACTGCTCAACGGCACCCAGGCGAGCACCGCCTTTGCGCTGGAGGGGCTGTTCCACGCCGAGGATCTGTTCGCCGGTGCCATCACCATCGGTGCCATGAGCGTGGAGGCCGCCCTTGGCAGCCGCCGTCCATTCGATGCCCGCATCCACGCGGTGCGCGGTCAGCGCGGCCAGATCGACGCGGCCGCCTGCTACCGCCACCTGCTGGGGGATCTCAGCGAGATCGGCATGTCCCATCACAACTGTGAGAAGGTGCAGGATCCCTACTCATTGCGCTGCCAGCCGCAGGTGATGGGGGCTTGTCTGGCCCAGATCCGCCACGCCGCCGAGGTGCTGGTGTGCGAAGCCAACGCGGTCTCCGACAACCCGCTGGTGTTTGCCGATGACGAGGAGATCCTTTCCGGTGGCAACTTCCATGCAGAACCCGTCGCCTTCGCTGCCGACAATCTGGCGCTGGCCATCGCCGAGATAGGTTCCCTCTCCGAGCGGCGGATGGCGCTGCTGATCGACTCGCGCATGTCCGGTCTGCCCGCGTTTCTGGTCAACAACGGCGGGGTGAATTCGGGCTTTATGATCGCTCAGGTCACTTCGGCGGCGCTCGCCTCCGAGAACAAGACGCTGGCTCATCCCGCCTCGGTGGACAGCCTGCCCACTTCGGCCAATCAGGAGGATCACGTATCCATGGCCACCTTCGCCGGTCGTCGATTGGCGGATATGGCGGAGAATACCCGTGGCATTCTGGCGGTGGAGCTGCTGGCGGCGGCCCAGGGGCTGGATTTCCGCGCGCCGCTACGCAGTACCGAGCTGATCGAGCTGGCCAAGGGGCGACTGCGGGCAGAGGTGCGCTTCTACGACAAGGACAGGTACTTTGCACCGGATATCGAGGCGGCCGCCGCCCTGTTGGGCCGTGCCAGCTATAACGATCTGATCCCGGCCGGGGTGCTGCCCAGCCTGTAAGCCTTGGTCCCCCTTCTTCCCTGGCGGGAGAAGGGTCAGGGATGAGGGGGACGCCGCTTCACTGGCACCCGCGAGATCCGGGAGTAGATGATAAAAGACCGCCCAATCGGGCGGTCTTTGCGTTTCTGGCGCTGGTTGAATGCGGTTATTCGTGCTCGAACATCAGGAACAGATAGACGACGAACAACACCAGATGGGTCGCGCCATGGAGCACATTGGTGCGGCCGCTGCTGAAGGTCACTTTACAGACCATGAGAGTGGTGACCAGCAGCACCATGTCGGCGGCGGAGAGGCCCAGGCGCACCTCCTGACCCAGCATGGCGCCGATAAAGAGCACGGCGGGCACGGTGAGGGCAATGGTGGCCAGCACCGAGCCGAAGTAGAGGTTCATCGCCCGCTGCAACTGGTTGTTGAAGGCGGCCTTGATGGCACCGACCGCTTCGGGCGCCAGTACGATACAGGCGACGATAAAGCCCCCCAGCGCAGGAGGCGCCGCCATGATCTTCACGCCGAAGTTGATCGGCACGGCGAGGGTCTTGGCCAGCAGGATCACCACCAGCAGATAGGCGAGCAGCAGCAGGGTATGGTAGATGTTGCTCTGCAGCGGGCCGTGGTGCTCCTCGTAATCCTCGTGATCGCTGTCGACGAAGAAGTGGCTGTGGCTGCGGGTCTGGATCAGCAGAAAGACGCCGTAGAGCAGGATCGAGATGATGATCAGCATCCAGGACATGGCGCTCGACATGCTGCCGACCGTGCCGCCCCGGGTGAAGTTGGGCAACACCAGACAGAGCAGCGCCAGCGGGATGATGGCCACCAGATAGGATTTGACCCCGTCCAGATTGAAGCTCTGGGTGTGGTAGCGCCAGCCGCCAAACAGCAGGGTGAAGCCCACCAGACCGGTACTCACCAGCATCACCACCGCAAACATGGTATCGCGGGCCATGGTGGGGTTGGGCTCGCCGGTCAGCATCACCGAGGAGATCATCACCACTTCCAGCGAAATGACCGAGAGGGTAAGGATCAGGGTGCCGAAGGGCTCGCCCAGCTTGATGGCGAGGGCATCGGAGTGGCGCACCACCGAGAAGATGGCCCAGGTGACGATGGCCAGCAGCCCCGCCGATACCGGAAGATAGATCCCGAGCGGAGTTGTCTCTGTCAGCAGGTCGCTGCCCAGGGTCTTGAAAAAGAGCAGGGTCAGCAGGCCGACGGGCAGGGCAATCTCTTGCCGGATAACTGTCTTCATAGGCAATGGTTCTCATCTCTGGGCGGTCTAAACCGACGGGGTATGGAGAAAGTGGGGCCGAGTCATCGGGGTGACGGCCCCGCCAATGATAAAGGCGATTGCCTGCTCAAGGAAAAATCATTTTGTTACAAGAGATGAGAAGGCCGGGTTTTGCCACCCGACTTCCGATTGGTCAAGGCTTGCCTGTGCGGCGGGGAGTACTTATGCCGCCTTCGAGTGATGTTGCTGCCAGGCCAGCAACCAGAGCGTCAACTTGTTCAGCGGCATCGGCGCTGCATAGACATAACCCTGGATCAGATGAACGCCGTGTCGCTGCAGATAGTCCACCTGCTCCTGACGTTCTGCTCCCTCAGCGATCATCTCCATGCCCGATTCCCGGCCAAAGGCGATGGTGGCATCCAGCACGCTGCGTTTGAGGTCGTCGGTGCCTATGGTATCGACGAACATCTTGTCGATCTTGATCTGGCGGATCCCCAGGCTTTGCAAGTAGGCAAAGCCGCCGTAGCCGGTCCCGAAGTCATCCAACTTGAAGTGATAACCCTTTGCCTGCAGGGCGGAGATCTGGTTGCACGCTGCCCCGATGTCGATAATGGGCTTGCGCTCGGTCAGTTCGAAGGTGAGCCGGGCAGGAGAGGGCCATTGATGGCGCTGCAGCAAGTCGTGCAGGTGTGATTGTTCGAGATGGGCGGCCACTATATTGACGCTGACCCACTGACTGGGTGCGAGTCGGGGCAGATCCGCGATCACTTTTTCCAGCAGTTGGCTGGTCATCGGCAGGATCAGATCCTGCTCTTCCGCATAGTCGATAAAGGCGCCGGGCGGGATCAGTTCGTTGCCCCGTTGCCAGCGCAGCAGCGCCTCGAATCCAACAACCTGGCCACTTTGGCTGTCCACCACGGGCTGGTAGAAGGGGATGAACTGTTGTCGTGCCAGCCCCGCCTGCAGTAGCCCCTTGAGAGAGCGTCGGTAGTTGCGCAATAACCAATAACCTATTGTCAGCACCACGCCCAGAAGGGTACCAGCCCAGAGACCGTAAAGTCTGACTTGCTGCAGAGCATATTGATTGAGCGCCTTGCCTGCCCAGACCGTCTGTCTGGTCAGCACGGCCGGATCGGTGAAGCTCAGGCTGCGGCGTCCCTCTTCGCTCTTGATGGTCTTGTCGCCGCGGGGGAAGTAGGTGGTGGTCACCTCGGGATCCTGCTCACTGAATTCCAGATAGAAGCAGTTGGCACAGGGGTGCTGCAGCAGTTGGTGGCTCCAGCTGTTATCCAGCACTCAGTAGGCGATATTTTCGCCAGATTGGTAGTAGGCCACCAGCTCCTGTTCGGTATTGAATTTGGCCGGTGTCGCGGTTAAGCCGAAGTTGCCGAGCCGGATATCATCTTGATGACTCGTGATGACAATGGGAAGCCCCGGCCCCAGGCTCGAGCAGCTGGCACCGGATGCCAGAGTGAGCCCCTGCAGGCGGATGTGGGCGCTGTAGTAGCGGGGGTCGCGCAGCAGTGCCATATCCGTTGGGCCACAGTCAAAGTCAAATTGCGCCAACTGCTCCGTTAGCGCAGTATCGAGCTCCTTGTGACGCTCTTCCAGCGCCTGCTTTATCTCGGCCACTTTCTGTTCCAGCAGGTAGTCGGCCAACGGTTTGGCAAGCCATAACCCCAGGGACTGGCTGGCCACGATGGGCAGGGTAAACAGCAGCAGAGAGATCCAGACCGATGAGATGCGCAACAAGGGGTACCTGCCTGTTTCATGAGACACAAATGGGATGGGTCATCATAGTGCATTAGTGCAATCAATTTGAGTCAGACGTGTCTCACTTGTTGATTGATTTTTTAACTACATGATTTTAAATGTTTTTATTATTAACTTTGGCAAGATTCAATCGCTGACCTGTCATAAATGACAATTGCCCAGCTTATCCGAACTGCATTAGAGTAGCCCTGCGGTTTGACTCACCGTGTGTTCAATACTCCTGTATCTGTTTTTTGTCAGTAGCACAGAGTGTTAGTTTTGATATGAGTGTTCCTTTTGGTCCCCTTTGAGGGACCATTTTTCTGCCCGTCACTTTGTCCTCTCCCGCTTTCGCAGCCCGTCATCCTTGGTATTCTCCCTCAGCTTTGAGTTATGCTTGCCCGCTTAAATTGCAGAAGCGGGATCCCCGTCCATAGTGATGGTGACTCTGCCGCTGCTACCATGAGCTCCAATGGATGATGCCGGGCATACGGAAAGGCGCATGAAACTCACAACACAGCTTGTCTCATTTATCACCCTGTGCGTGATCGCGGCCATGGCGACCGTGCTGATTGGCGGGGTGTTCAGCTTTCGCGAGCTGGGCATGGAGTTGCAGCAAAAGAAGGTCGATGCGCTGGTCGAAGTGATCGACAAGCAGCTCGATGTCGCTCACGACATGGAGGACATGAGTCGCTGGCTGCCCACCCTGTTGCGGGCCGCTCATGTGGTGGAGCTGGAGGTGCGCCAGAACGACCAGCGGGTCTACTGGTTCCGCGATGTGCGCAATCCGGTCGACGAACAGTTGCTGCAACCATACAGCCACCCGCTGCCCCATCAGACCGGCATGCAGGCCAACTTCAAGCTGGAGCGTCCCTTCAAGGAGGCGGAATACTCCATCAGGGCGATGTCCGGTATCTCGTTCGGCGTCTTTATCGTGGTGTTCGGCCTCTGGTACTCCATTCGCTGGCTGCGCCAGCAGTTGCGCGGTGCCGAACTGCTGGGCATTCGCGCCCAGCTGATCCTCGATGACAAACTCTCCAAGCTGAGCCACGACCCCGCCGAAGAGTGGCCGGTAGCCGCCAGTCAGGCCCTCGACCATCTGCTGGCGGAGCTGGCGGATGCCCGCAAGGAGCGCAGCCGCTTCGACAACTTCATTCGCAGTAACGCCTTCGTCGACAAGATGACCGGCATCGGCAACCGGTTGTTTTTCGACAACCGGCTGGAGAGCGCCATCATGGAGGCGAGCGTGATGAGCGGCGGCGTGCTGCTGATCGATCTCGCCTGTCTGGAGGATCTGGAGGCCGAACAGTTCGAGCTG
This sequence comes from Aeromonas allosaccharophila, assembly GCF_016026615.1. Classification (NCBI taxonomy): domain Bacteria; kingdom Pseudomonadati; phylum Pseudomonadota; class Gammaproteobacteria; order Aeromonadales; family Aeromonadaceae; genus Aeromonas; species Aeromonas allosaccharophila. The sequence continues at coordinate 3,870,208 of NZ_CP065745.1, forward strand.
TTGGGGCACGACCTGCTGCTGGAGGCGAGCGCCACCATCGGCGCCTTCGTGCGCAAGCATAACGGCGCCCTGCAGGCCCGCTACGCCGGTCAGGTCTTTGCGGTGCTGCTGCCCAATATGTCAGAGAGCGAGATGGTGGATAGTGCCAGCCAACTGCTCAAGAGCCTGCAACGGCTGCACTGGCCGCAGGAGATCAATCCCGACACGGCGGTCTATCTCGGCGCCGTCTGCTATCAGGCCGAAGACAGCCTGCTCAAGGTGCAGGAGGAGGCGGAGCTGGCCCTCAAGAGTGCCCGTCTGCAGGGGCACAACGGCTGGTTCCTCTACGAGAAGCAGCTGGATGAGGAGCAGAGCAGCAAGGGCACGGTGCGCTGGCGTACCCTGATCAGCCGTCGCCTCGAAGAGCACGGCATCGAATTCTACACCCAGCCTGTCCAGCAGGATCGGGGGCAGGTGGTGTTGCAGCTGGAGCTGCTCACCTATCTGCACGACGAACAGGGGCGGGCCCTGCAGGCGGGGATCTTCATGCCGATGGCGGAGAAAGTCGGGCTGTTGTTGCAACTGGATCGGTTGGTGGCGGAACAGACCCTCGCCCTGCTGCGCCAGCGCTCCGAGCAGAGCTGCCCCATCAGCCTGACCCTCAGTGCCCAGAGCCTGCTCAACCGCGAGTTCCAGCGCTGGCTCTTCTTCGCCCTGTTCCAGCTGCCGCGCAGCACCAACGAGCGGCTGATCCTGCAACTCTCCGAATCCCAGGTGACCCGCCACTTCGAGGCGCTCAAGCGGCCGTTGCGCTCCTTGCGGATGTTGGGCTGCCAGCTGGCCATTGATCATGCCGGTCAGGATGTGGTGAGCACCCAGTACATCAAGGAGTTCGAGATCAACTTCCTCAAGCTGCACCCCAGTCTGGTGCGGGAGATACACGCCCGTCAGGTCAACCAGATGGCGGTGCGCAGTCTGGTGGGGGGCTGCGCCAATACCCGCACCCGGGTGCTGGCGGTGGGGGTGGAGAGTGGCGACGAGTGGAAGATGTTGCGCCACCTCGGGGTGCATGCCGGGCAGGGGCCCTGGTTTGCCGAACCCCAGCGGCTGGTGCCGGAACCGGCTGGCGCGTGAGATAAATGAGAGAGGGTCGTCTTGGGGCGACCCTCTGTTGTTTGCGGTTGCCGTCAGGTGGGGCTCACAGCCGCCCCTGCTCCCGCAGCCCGGCCAGCCCCTGCATGCCGCCGGTGTGGATAAAGACGATCTTGCTGCCGCGGGCGATGCGGCCCGCCGCCAGCTCGCGAAACAGCCCCCACATCGCCTTGCCGCTGTAGATTGGTTCGAGCGGCAGGCCGGTATTGGCGCTGAAATCCTCTACCCACTGCCAGAGTGCCGGGCTGAATTTGGCGTAGCCACCGTCGTGATGATCGAGCGCGATCCGCCAGCCGGAGATGCTGGCGGCCGCGGGGTGGAGGCGGCACACCTCGTCGGCGATAAAGCCGCCCCCTTTCAGCACCGCAATGGCGAGGATCTGCTCCCGATCCCGCTTGCCTGCGACCAGGCCCGCCAGGGTGCCGCCGCTGGCACAGGGCAGTACCCAGAGATCCGGCGAGAAGGGCACCTCGCCGACCAGTTCGGCCACGCCGGGAATGGCCAGCGGGCTGCTGCCTCCTTCCGGCACGATCAGGGTATCGGGTGCATCGAATTGGGCCAGCAAGTCGGGCTCCTGTCGTCGCCGGTAACTCTGGCGATCGACGAAAACGAGATCCATGCCCCAGCGTCTGGCATCCCTCAGGGTGGTATTGCTGACGGCATCGGCTTCGCCCCGTATGATACCGGTAGTGCGAAGGCCGGTCTGGTATCCGGCGGCAGCCAGGGCGTGGATATGGTTGGAGTAGGCACCGCCGAACGAGAGCAGATGCTGTTTGCCGTGCTCTCTGGCATGCAGCAGGTGGTACTTGAGCTTGCGCCACTTGTTGCCGGAGATGGCCGGATGGATCAGGTCATCCCGCTTGCACCAGAGCTCGACGCCATAGCGGGTCAGCAACGGGTGGTGGAGGCGTTGCAGGGGGGAAGGCAGGGTGGCATGGCCATCCGGCTCGCTTGAAAGGCTGGCTTGCAATGGTGAGTCCGTCTTTTATCTGGAGGCTAATCTGCTGTTTATGTTAATATTTCAATCATTTAACCAATTATGATGGGCGGGCTTACATGAAACAACTGTTCAGACGGTCGACGCCAAGCCGCCAGGTCGGGCTATTGCTGGCCAATGACAGGATCATGCTGGCCGCGGTGGGCAATCCCCCCGTCTTCGCAACGCGCACCATCAACGGCCCGCAGGAGTGGGCGGTGGCCATCAACGAGCTGTTCAGCCGTCATGGTCTGGCCAAGTCCAGAGTGCGGGTGGCCCTCGCCGCCAGCCTTTATCAGCAGATCCAGATCGACAAGCCTGCCGTGCCTGACGCCGAGATGGCGGGGGCGCTCCCCTGGGCGGTCAAGGATTATGTCAGCGAACCAGTGCTGCAACTGGCGATGGACTATGTGGATTTGCCCACCCCGCCGGCCGGTCGCCCGCGCATCAATGTGATCTGCCTGCCCAAGAGCCGGGTGCAACAGCTGGCCGATGCTATCAACGGCATCGCCACCCTGCAATCCATCATCAGCGACGAGCTGGCGCTCACCTCTCTCTATGAGGCCGATGATGTGGTGCGCATGCTGCTGTGGCAGCCCAAGGGGCTGGATCTGCAGTTGCTGGTCTTCCATCAGGGGGGGCTCTGTTTTTCTCGCCAGCTGCGCGGTTTTTCCAGCCTGACCGGTGAGCATGAGCCGGACAGCATGCAACTCGATTCACTGGCGCTGGAGATCCAGCGCTCCCTCGACTATCTGGCGGGCCAGCTGAAATTGCCCGAGCTGGGGCAGATGCAGTTTGCCGTCGCCTCGCCCTTTATCGGTACTCTGGTGCGCCATATGGAGCAGACTTTCGGCTTTGCCGTCTCCGCCATGGCCAACAAAGCGGTCCTGGCCGGCGTCGAATACCTTTCGGCCTATGCCGCCGCCATCGGGGAGGATGAGTGATGAAACGTCAGATAAACCTCTATGGCGCCGAGTTTCGCCCCAAACGGCAGTGGGCCAGCCTCAACCAGATGGCGCTGGTATGGGGCTTTGCGTTGCTGCTGATGCTGTCGGTGGGCGTCGGTTACGGCTGGCAACAGCAACAGGTCAGCCGGGCACTGGCACAGCGTCATGCCGAGCTGGAGCTCAAGCGCAGCGAGGCGCAACGGCTCGATGCCGAGTTGGCGCGCCATCAGGCAGATCCCCGATTGCAACAGCAACTGGTCAACAAGCAGGATGAACTGACTGCCAAGCAGGGGCTGATGCGCCAACTGGGCAGCCTGACTCTGCAAAAATCCCAGGGCTACGCCAGCGTGATGGCGGATCTCTCCCGCATTCGCAACAGCAACCTCTCGTTGCAGCGCATCGAGATCAACGAAGGGCGGATCAACCTCTCCGGCTTTGCTGGCCGCAGTCAGGATGTACCGGCCTGGGTCAACCGCTTCAAGCAGACCCCGAGTCTGGTAGGCAAGGAGTTTGGTGAACTGACCCTCGGCCGTGACAAGGAGGGCCGTCTGACCTTCCAGTTGAGCGGCATTGCGCGGGAGAAACCCTGATGAACCTGAAAGCACAATGGCAGGCATGGGGCCAGCGTATCGCCGTGTTGAGCCAGCGGGAGCGGGTGTTGATCCTGCTGACTGGTCTGGTGCTGCTGGGCGCGGCCGGACTCTACGGCTGGCTCGATGGCGCCGATACCCGCCTGCAGCAGGATCGCATGGCCCTGAGTGCCGCCGAGCGTGACCTCGAGATCATGGAGCTGGAAAACCTCGGCAAACAGGCACGGCTCAAGCGGGATCCCAATCAGGGCGTTCGCGACCAGCTGGCGCAGGTCGAAGCGGATCTGGCCCGGATCGACGATGAGCTGAAGGCCCAGACCGTCGATCTGATCCCGGCGCACGAGATGCCGCTGGTGCTGGAGGCGCTGCTCTCCCGCTCCGCCAACCTTCACATGCTGGCGCTCAGTTCGCTGGAGCCGACCCCGCTGATGGCGGGAGAGCAGAAGGTCAATCTCTACAAGCATGGTATCCGGCTTCAGCTTGAAGGCGGCTATTTCGATGTGTATCAATACCTTAAAGCGCTGGAAGCCTTGCCGCGCCACTTCTACTGGAAGCAGTTCGACTATCAGGTCAAAGCCTATCCCGGCGCGGTGGTGGAGATGGAGATCTACACCCTGAGTACCAGCAAGGAGTTTATCCGTGGCTAGAGTGTTTGCGTTGTGCTGTTGCCTGTTCAGCTTGCTGGCACAGGCGGAGCAGGTCGAGGTATTGCAGGATCCCACCGCGCCACTGGCGGATGTGGCGGTTGGCGCCCGTGCGACCGGCGAGAGCAGTGCCGGTTTGCCGAAGCTGCAGAGTGTGGTGCTGGGCAATGGCCCGGCACTGGCGGTACTCAATGGCAAGAGTTATCGGGTCGGACAACAGGTGGACGGCTATACGCTGGTGGCCATCAATGCCGATGCCGTGGTGCTGGAAAAGGCGGGAAAACGCCATGCGGTAACACTGTTTGCCAGCAAGATCCGGGTTTGAGTCGTGCTTGCCTCTCGAGAGGTGAATCGGCTTTATCGAGTTTAATTGCAAGTCAGGGTGCCCTAATTACATGAAAAAACACCGTCTCTGTCTGATCTCCGTGGCCATGATGGCTGCAGGCTGTACCACGTATCAGCACCCCGAGCCGACCCAGGCGAAGGATGCCCTCAAACAGGCCATGAACGAACAGCAGAAACAGGCTGCCCCTCTGACCGCGTTGCCCAAATCGGTGCAAAGTGAATTGCTGCAGCTGAACCGGCCGCAGATACCGGTCGGCATGCCGGAGAAGCGGCTGCGTATCGCGGCTCACGATGTGGAGGCGGTGGAGTTTTTCGGTTCCCTGTTCAAGGGCTCCCGCTACAGCGTGGCGGTGCACCCCGGGGTGGCCGGGCTGGTCTCCGTCGAGCTCAAGGATGTGACTCTGCCGGAGGTGCTGGCGGTGGTGGGCGACATGTACGGCTTCGACGTGCAGCGCAAGGGCAATGTCTTCCATATCTATCCGGCGGGTCTGCGTACCGAAACCATCCCGGTCAACTATCTGATGATGTCCCGTCGTGGCCTCTCCCGCACCTCGGTCAGCACAGGCGGGGTAACGGCCAATGACAGCAATAACAGCAGCGACAGCAGTTTTGACAGTGCATCGAACAACAACAGCGGCAGCAACAGCTCAACCAGCAGCAACTCGAGCGGTGACAACAACAACGGCACCCGTATCGAAACCGACACCAACAGCGACTACTGGACCGATCTGCGCGACTCCCTGCAGACCCTGATTGGCACGGGTGACGGTCGCGCCGTGATCACCAGCCCGCAGGCGGGTCTGGTCACCATTCGCGCCTACCCGAAAGAGCTCAAGGCGGTGCGTGAATTCCTGACCCAGTCCGAGAGTCACCTCAAGCGGCAGGTGGTGCTGGAGGCGCGGATCATCGAAGTTGCCCTCAACGAAGGGTATGAACAGGGGGTCGACTGGAGCGGTCTCTCCGCCAGCTGGGATGGCAACAAGGGGATTACCGGTGGCCAGTCGCTTGCCAATACTCAGCTGCCCAGCACCCCCAACCAGATCTTCAGTGCGCTGGGCGGCGGCGCCGGTTTCAAGATCTCTGATGGCAACTTCAATGTGGCGGTCAACCTGCTCAAGACCCAGGGCGATGTGAATACCCTATCCAGTCCCCGTGTCACCGCGACCAACAACCAGAAGGCGGTGATCAAGGTGGGGACGGACGAGTATTACGTCACCAATGCGTCCACCACCATTACCACTACCTCGACGGGCACAGACAAGACACCTAACGTGGAGCTGACCCCCTTCTTCTCCGGAATTGCGCTGGACGTAACGCCGCAGATCGATGAAGAGGGCAAGGTGCTGCTGCACATCCATCCCTCGGTTATCGATACCGAAGAGCAAAACAAGGTGATCGACATGGGTACCTCGGGCGGCAAGTTGCAACTGCCGCTCGCCAAGAGCTCGATCCGCGAGTCGGATACCGTGGTGCAGGCCAATAACGGTGACATCATCGTTATCGGCGGCCTGATGAAGACCGACAAGCAGGAGATCGTCAGCAAGGTGCCGCTGCTGGGGGATATTCCCTGGGTGGGTGAAGCCTTTACCAACCGCCGCGAGAGCACCAAGAAGGTGGAGCTGGTGATCATGCTCAAACCGACCGTGGTGGAGAAAGATACCTGGCAAAACGAGCTGCAACGCTCCTCCGAGCTGCTCGACAAGTGGTATCCGGCCAAGGGCTGACCCATGACACCAGATGCGGTCACCCTTATCCCGAACGGCCTGTGCGGCCTTGCCAGCACAGGCTGCTTGCTTGCCGTTGCAGGTGAGGTCTCATGTACCTGACCCACTTCGGCCTGCAGGAGGCACCGTTCAGCCTCACTCCCAATACCGGCTTCTACTACGGCTTGCCGCCTCACGAAGAGGCGCTGCAGGTGCTTAACTGGGCGCTGGCGCAGGGGGAGGGCTTTATCAAGGTGACCGGCGAGGTGGGTACCGGCAAGACCCTGCTCTGCCGCAAGTTGCTCAGCGAGCTGGGCTCGGAAGCGCGTCCGGTGCGGCTTGCCTGGTTACCCAATCCCCATCTCACTCCGGCCGAACTGCGCATCGCGCTGGCGCTGGAGCTGGGGTTGGCGGTACGGGATCAGAGCGAGCTGGATCTGACCGATCGTATCCATCGTCACCTGATCAGCCTGCACCAGCAGGGCAGCCGGGTGGTGGTGCTGCTCGACGAGGCGCAAGCGCTGCCGGACGAGACCCTTGAGGCGATCCGCCTGTTCGGCAATCTTGAGACCGAATCGAGCAAGCTGCTGCAGATCGTGCTGTTCGGCCAGCCGGAGCTGGATGCCAGACTGGCCAAGCCGCATCTGCGCCAACTGCGCCAGCGGATTGGCTTCTCCTACTGCCTGCGGCCGCTGCGTTTTGACGAGACTCGCGCCTATCTGGAGCACAGATTGCAGGTCTCCGGTTACCGCGGGGCACCGTTGTTTGCAGGTCGAGCCATGCGCCTGTTGTGGCGCGCATCGCGAGGGATCCCGAGACTTATCAATATCCTGGCGCAGAAGTGCCTGATGCTGGCCTATGGTCAGGGTGTGCGCCAGATCGATAGCCGTCTGGTACGGCTCGCCATTCGCGATACCGACGATGCCAGCCGCTTTGCGCCACGGCGCTGGTGGCCCCTGTTACTGTTGCTGGGGTGCGCCCTGGCTTATGGAGTCTGGCCATGAGTGTCATCAACCAGATGCTGAAAGATCTGGACCGGCGCCAGCAAGGATCCGAAGGTGCTGCCGTCTATATTGCCCCTGCGCGCCAGCAGGGATGGTGGATGTTGCTGCTGACCCTGATCTGCGGTCTGGCACTGGGGATCCTTGGTTGGCGAACCTGGATCTACTGGCAGCAGACCCATATCGTCTCGGCGGCCAGCGAAGTGCTAGCTCCCGATGCGGTAACTCCCGATGTGGTGGCAAGGGCCGCCGCGCCAGTCAGCCAGCCCGAGCCGGTCGAGGTGGCGGCCGCGCTGCCGCTGCCAAGTCAGGACGAGGTGAATGATGAGGTTGGGGAATATGACTCTGGCGACACGACCGACGGTGCGCCCTTTGATGCCTCCAGCGATGTTGACGAGACGGAGCCGACCGATGAAGAGCTGCAGCCCGAGCTTTACGCCGAACTGGCGGCAGAGCAACAGGCCGTCGCCAGCGCACCGCGCAAGCCGAGCGTATTGAAGATCGAGACGGTCGAGCTGTCGGCCAAGGAGCTGGCGGCGCTGGCTGAGCGCAAGGCGACCACCGCCATGGCCAAGGGAAGCCTGCGGGATGCGCAGGACAACTACTATCAGGTGCTGACCCACGATCCCTATAACCAGGGGGCGCGCGAGCAGCTGGCGGGGCTGCTCTACGGCGAGGGCCGCCTGACCGAGGCGCGTCAGTTGCTGGAAGAGGGGATCCGGCTCGATCCCCAACAGGCCGATTTTCGTTTGCTGCTGGCCCGCCTTGCCATCAGCGAGGGGCAGCAGCAGCAAGCGCTTGGCTGGCTGTCCGGCTATCAGCCGGATCTCGCCAGCAACATGGACTATTACGCGACCTGGGCCGGGCTGACTCAGGAGCTGGGCCAGAATGCCGATGCGGCGGCGCTCTATGTGAAGCTACTGCGTCAGCAGCCGGATCAGGGCCGCTGGTGGCTTGGCCTCGGCGTGGCCGAAGATGGTCAGGGGCATAGCCAGCGGGCGCTCGATGCCTATCGCAACGCCCTGCTGCACGGCAACCTCGGCGAGGCGTCGACCAACTGGTTGGAACAACGAATTGGCCAACTAACCCCTTGATAAACCGCAAGTTCGATTAGCGAAGCCTGATCGAATGCGGCAACGGGTGTGAAGCAACAGACATCGGAGCAAACATGGCACAACCCAGACTGAAAATGCGCCTCGGCGACCTGCTGGTACAAGAGCAGATCATCTCTGATGATCAGTTGCAGCTTGCCCTGCAGCAGCAGCGTCAGACCGGCCGCAAGCTGGGCACCACCCTGATCGACCTCGGCTTTATCAGCGAGGTACAACTGCTGCAGTTCCTCGCCCGCCAGCTGGATGTGCCCTTCTTCGATCTCAACAACCTCACCATCGACGCCGCCGCGGTGCCGCTGCTGCCCGAAGTGCAGGCGCGCCGATACCGCGCGCTGGCGGTCAACCTCACCGACAACAAGGTGACGGTGGCGATGTCGGATCCTGCGGATCTGAGCGCACTGGATGCCATCGCCGCCCTGCTCAGCCCGCGCATCATGGTGCTGGCGGTGGCGCGGGAAGGGCAACTGCTGGAGTATTTCGACCGCCTCTATCGCCGTACTCGCGAGATCGAGAGCTTCGCCGAACAGCTGCAGGAGGAGTATCAGGACTCCGGCTTCGAGCTGGGCTCCAGCAATCTGGGGGCCAATGACGAGGGGGAGGCAACGGTGGCCAAGCTGCTGCGCTCCCTGTTCGAGGATGCGGTGCAGGTGGGGGCATCGGATATCCACATCGAGCCGGACGAAAAGGTGCTGCGCATTCGTCAGCGGATCGACGGCATCCTGCACGAAAATATCCTGAACGAGGTGCGCATCGCCCAGGCGCTGGTACTGCGCCTCAAGCTGGTGGCTGGGCTCGATATCTCCGAGAAGCGCTTGCCGCAGGATGGTCGCTTCAATATGAAGGTGCGCGGCCGCGATGTGGATGTGCGGATGTCCACCATGCCGGTGCAATATGGCGAGTCGGTGGTGATGCGTCTGCTGGATCAATCCTCCGGCATCCTGTCACTGACCGAGACCGGCATGCCGCCGGAGATCCTGACCCGTTTCCGCCGTCAGCTCAAGCGCCCGCACGGCATGATCCTGGTGACCGGCCCGACCGGTAGCGGCAAGACCACCACCCTCTATGGCGCGCTTTCCGAGCTCAACCAGTCCAGCCACAAGATCATCACGGTAGAAGACCCGGTGGAGTATCGCTTGCCCCGCGTCAATCAGGTGCAGGTCAACCCCAAGATTGGTCTCACGTTTTCTCACGTGCTGCGTTCCACCCTGCGTCAGGATCCGGACATCCTGCTGGTGGGTGAGATGCGGGACAACGAGACGGTAGAGATCGGCCTGCGTGGCGCCATCACCGGTCACCTGGTGCTGACCACCCTGCACACCAACGATGCAGTGACCAGTGCCCTGCGTCTGATCGACATGGGGGCGCCCGGCTATCTGGTGGCGAGCGCCCTGCGGGCGGTGGTCGCCCAGCGGCTGGTGCGGCGGGTATGCGAGCACTGCGTCGAGGAGAAGGCGCCTGACGAAGGGCAGGCCACCTGGCTTACCGTGCTCTCCGGCGAGGCGCCCGGTCAGCACACTTATCACAAGGGACGGGGTTGCCAGAGCTGCAACTTTACCGGTTATTCCGGCCGGATCGGGGTTTACGAGCTGCTGGAGCTGGATCAGCCGATGATGGATGCCCTGCGCCGCAACGATGCGGAAGGGTTCGCCAAGGCGGCCCGTCAACACGAACACTACCGGCCGCTGGCCCTCACTGCCCTCGACTATGCCCGACAGGGGATCACCTCGGTGGACGAGGTGCTGAGACTGGCCGAGGATTTGGGGTAAGCGATGGCTAACTTTGCCTACAAGGGGCGTGACAGCCAGGGCAACGCCACCAGTGGCGTGGTCGAAGCGGCCAACGAGATGGCCGCCGCCGAGCAGCTGATGCGCCGCGGTGTGATGCCGACCGAGCTCAAACCGGGCAAGGCCAAATCCGCCGCCATCGACTGGTCGCTGTTGCTGGAAGGGGGCGTCAAGCTGGACGAGCTGGTGATCTTCAGCCGCCAGATGTATGCCCTGACCCGGGCCGGGATCCCGATCCTGCGCGCTATCGCCGGGTTGGAGGAGAGCACCCACAGCAAGCCGCTCAAACGGGCGCTTCATTCGCTGGGGGAAGATCTCGGCAACGGTCGCCCGCTCTCCAGCTCGATGCAGGCGCACCCCAAGGTATTCAGCAGCCTGTTTGTCGCCATTATCCATGTGGGTGAGAACACCGGTCAGCTGGAAGAGGCCTTTTTGCAGCTCGCCACCTATTTCGAGCTGGAGCTGGAGACCCGCAAGCGGATCAAGACCGCGATGCGCTACCCCAGCTTCGTGATGATCGCCATCGGTATCGCCATGGTGATCCTCAATATCATGGTGATCCCGGTGTTTGCCGGCATGTTCGCCAAATTCGGGGTGGAGTTGCCGCTGGCGACCCGCATTCTGCTCGCCACCTCGCACTTTTTCGTCCACTACTGGTGGCTGCTGCTCGCCATTCTGGCGGGGATGGTATTTGGCTGGCGTCGCTGGGTCGCTACACCCAAGGGCAAGCTGATCTGGCATCGTTGGCAACTCAAATTGCCGATCGTCGGCACCATCATAGAGCGCTCCCTGCTGGCCCGTTTTGCTCGCAGTTTTTCCATGATGCTCAAGGCGGGGGTGCCGCTCAATACGGCGCTGACCCTGGTGGCCGATGCGGTGGATAACGCCTATATGGCGGGGCGAGTGCGGGATATGCGCGCCGGTATCGAGCGCGGCGAGAGCCTGCTGCGCACCGCTGGCAGCAGCGGCCTGTTTACCCCGCTGGTGATGCAGATGATCGCCGTGGGGGAGGAGACCGGTCAGGTCGATGACCTCCTGCACGAAGCGGCCGAGTATTACGAGCGGGAGGTGGATTATGACCTCAAGAGTCTTACCGCCCGTATCGAGCCGATCCTGATCGGGATCGTGGCGGTGATGGTACTGATCCTGGCGCTCGGCATCTTCACGCCGATGTGGGACATGATGCGAGCCGTAAGAGGCAAGTAATCTTGCTGGAACTGGATATCTTCACGTCTGAGTGGTGGGACATGATGGGAGCCGTAAGAGGCAAGTAACCGCCTGATTGGCGGGGCACTATGAGCATCGTAAGAGGCAAGAGAGCGGTGGAGTCGAGGACGGGATGAGCAGACAGACGCAGCAGGATGATCGCTGGCTGACCGGATATCGGCGGATCGCTGTGATGATCCTGCTGATGGTGATCGTCGCCACCCTGGTGCGCAGCTATCAGGTCCATCGGGAAGAGGCGCAGCAACTGGCGCTCACTCTGCTGGGAGAGCAATTTGCCGAGCGGGCACAGCGTTTGCACGGCCTCTGGCTCGACGAGCGACGTCCCGACACCTTGCATAGTGCGGGTCAGGGTTGGCAATTTGATGAGCGTGGTTGGCCACTCGGGCTGGTGCCGCTGCAATCCCCTTCGGAAAATTGCCGCCAGTTGTGGCTGACACTGGTGGGTGAGACAGACGGCGGTATGCCTCCCCTGCAGGTTCTGGCTCGTCCCGATGGCAGTGGTTGCGAGATGGGGTGGGATGGTTATTGGCTGATTTATCAGTTTTCTGACGGGCGGGTGATGAAAAAGCCTTGAATGAAGCTAATCATACGACCCAACTACATGATTTTTTTGGGCCTGCATGAAATAATGCGGGGCATTACGGAGGGAGCATGACAATGAAACCAATAGCACCAACAATGCCGGAAAACGGGATGATGAGACGGGCCGCTGGCTTCTCCCTCATTGAGCTGGTGATCGTGATCGTGATCCTGGGGATCCTGGCGGTGACTGCGCTGCCACGCTTTCTCGATGTGACTGACGAAGCGAAAAAGGCCAGCGTGGAAGGGGTCTCTGGCGGTTTTGCTACCGGCGTGTCGCTGGTACGGGCGCAATGGGAGGCGGAAGGTCGCGCCAAACAGGACAGTCTCAATACCGTGCTCTATGACGGCAGCCGCTTCTATCTGACTACTCCGACTGACAGCCAGATCAGCAACGGCGAGCTGTCGCCCGGCTATCCCATGGATACCACTGCCAGCGGCAATCCTAATGTGGATCCGGCCAGTCTGACAGCCGAGCGTTGTCTCAATATTTGGGAGGGGCTGCTGCAAAACCCGCCCAAGGCTACGGCCACCTTCAATGAAGTGCGTGGTAGCGGGAATGACCTGAAATACTATGCCACCGTGAGCGGTAGCGGGCTTGATTCGGTCTGCCGCTACTATCTGGTCAATAGTTTGAGTAAGGGCAGTGATGGCAAGTATCAGGATCCGCAAGGCAAGACTGATGCATTTATGAGTTTCAGTTACCGTCCGGCATCCGGTCAGGTGACCACCAATATTAATTAACAGAGGAAAGTGAAATGAAAAAACAGGCGGGTTTTACCCTGATCGAACTGGTTATCGTGATCATCATTCTGGGTATTCTTGCGGTCACCGCTGCACCCAAGTTCCTGAATCTGCAGGATGATGCTAAGGCGGCTGCAGCACAGGGTGTACAAGCGGCTCTGCAAAGTGCATCAGGCTTGGTTTATAGCAAAGCAGCACTGGAAGGTGTTGAGGCATCAAGCACTGTGAAAAGCGTCTCTGTTGCTGGCGGTACAGTCACAACTCTGTTCGGTTATCCGACTGCAGACGCTAATGGTATTGTGAAAGCTGTTAACTTGGATGGCTGGGCGATCAGTGGTTCAGGTTCGACAACTGCTGGTGGTACAGCAAGTTTTTATCCTGCGAATGCAAAAGGTGATAGCTGCTTTGTCGTTTACACTTCAGCAACATCGACTGCAACTGCAACTGCTGTAGTTTCTGGCGCTTTGGCAACCTGTAAGTAATTTATGAATGAACGGGGCATTTAGAGATAGCCCCGTTCATTTTATAGGACACAAAATGCACAAGGGCTTCACCCTGATTGAGCTGATTATTGTGATCCTGTTACTCGGGATTCTGGCCGCCTTTGCCGTGCCCAAATGGCTGGGCAAAGGCGGCTTTGAAACTCAAACCGTGCGTGATGAGCTGCTGACCCGGCTGCGGTTGGTGCAGACCGTCAATATGCACGAACCGGCCAATCGTTGTACCTCACTGCGAGTTGACGCGGGCAAGTTTGGCCACAGCACGCTCTCCCCTTGTGGTGATCCTGCGGCCATATCGAGCTGGAACGCTAATCAGCTCACACGTGGTCGTCCGGTGATCCTGTCTGCCGGGATCACCCTCTCCTCGAACAAGGGGACACCTCCTTTTGTGATCCGCTTTGATCAGATGGGCCGCCCGCTCGGTAGCTGCGCCGGTGGCTGTGAGCTGCAAGTCACCGATGGCCGCGAGAGTGGCCGCATCAAGATTGAGTCAGAGGGGTTTATCCATGAGAGCCCCTGATCGCGGTTTTACCCTGATTGAGCTGATCGTTGGCATCGTGCTGCTGGCGGTGGCCTTGACCGGCATGTTGGGGTTACTCATCAATCAGGCGCCACAGGCGGTGGATCCGGTGCAGCAGGTGCGTGCCGCCCAGCTGGCCCAGCGGCTGGCCGGCGAGATCTTGCAAAAGTCGTTTGATGAAAACTCCGATCATAACGGTGGCCGTTATCGCTGTGGCGAGCAGGTGGCGGGGGTGACCATCTCCCCTTGTTCCAGCAGCTATGGTCCTGATGGCACCGGCGAGTCAGAGCCCTACACCTATAACGATGTGGATGATTTTGATACTGCGGGCAGTTGGCAGCAGGCCAGCCGGTTTACGCAAACCAGCTGGGTTGCGAATAATGATGATGAATATCGCAACTATCAGGTCAGGATTGCAGTAAGCGCCGCAGATTTTAGCGATGGCAGCTTCAAGAGTTGTGCCGCGCCCTGCTCTGTGGGCAAACGCATCGATCTGCAGATCAAGCTGCCAGATGAGAGCGTGCTCGACTTCTCCTTCTACCGGGGGAACTACTGATGGCTCGGCGCTGCGAGCGTCTCCGATTACGCCGACTGGCTAATCGAACCTACCGCCAACCTCGTGGTAACAGTGGTTTTACCTTGGTCGAGCTGGTGATGGTCATCCTGCTGCTCGGAATTATGGCGACTTTTACCAGCCAGTTTATTGGTATCGGCAGCCAGATCTATGGCGATGCCAGCAGTCGTGAGCAGCTGATGAGTGATGCCCGCTTCGCCATGGAGCGGCTTAACCGCGAGCTGCGCGATGCCGTGCCAGGATCGGAGCGGATAGAGACCACTGGCGGTGCATGGGTCGACTCGGGCGCCTGTTTGCGGTTCTGGCCTATCAGCACCTCCAGCCGCTATCTGGCGCTTAACCGCGCCATGTCGGGGAGCACGGCCACCCTTGAACTGGTGATGGCCACCCCGGCCTCTGCGGCCAATCCACTGGATGTGGATGCCACCGCCGTTAAAAAGGATGATCAGCTGATCGTCTTCCCCGTGCCGGACAAAAATGCCGGTTCGCTCACGGCAGGCTGCGATTATGGCCGTTGTGTGGCCAGGATTACCGATGTGCTGACTCCCGTTTCCGGGGCGCAAACCATCCGCTATACCAGCACCGAGAGTCTGGCTGGCCTCTCTCCAGGCAGCCGTGTCTACTTTGCCAACCAGCAGGTACGTTACTGTGTGGAAGGAAACACGCTGACCCGTGCCAGCGCGGCCATTGGTGCACCTTTACCCGCGCAAGGCGTGTTGATGGCCGATTCCCTTCGTATTGGCACCTTCTATCGGGAAGCCTCGGCGTTTAACGCCGAAGGGGAGTTTGGCATGCGCTTTGTCTTCGAGCGCAAGGGGGAGTCGGTCACCTTCAACCACAAGATAGAGGTGTTCAATGTGCCCTGATCCACATGCTTTCGGTCGGATGCGAGGCAGCGCCTTGATGATCGCCCTGTTTGTGATTGTGGTGATGGCGCTGCTGGCGGCTGCCATGGGCCGTTTTCTGGTCGACAGTGGCGAGAAAAATACGGTTGAGGTGCGCAGCGTGCGTGCCCTGCTGGCGGCCCAAAGCGGGCTTGAAGTAGCGTTGTACCAGCTTTTTCCCAACCGACCGACTCAGACCGCCCCTCTGGATCGCTGTGACTGGGTGCGCTCACCGCCCTCGTTTGCCGGAGTTGCCGGTTTGGCGCAGTGTCAGGTGGTCGTTCAGTGTTTTCAGATACCCGTGACCTACAATGGTGGCCAAGCTAATGGCTATCGTCTCGAGAGTGTCGGAACCTGTGGTAACTCGGACCCCAACAGTGCCAACCCCAACAGTGCCAACCCTGATTTTGTTGTAAGCAGAACCCTGATGGCTGAAGCTTATGATGGAGGAACTCCCTGATGCGCAAATTATTTTTTGTTATTTTCTTATGCATCATGGCTTCACCAGTTTGGGCTGCAATTGATTGCAACCGCATTTTCCCCGGACCAATTCAAAGCTATTCGAATACCGGTGAGCTTTATATGCAAAACAATGCAAAGGTCGAAAATTATAACAGTCTTGATGTGTGCTTTAAATCAGTAAGAGGATATGAGTGGGAAATGAATCCTCAGGCCTGTGGTACTGGTAAATGTGAAATAACAAAAACCCAAAGTTTATCAAGAGCACAACCGACCTTTCTTGTAAGCTCTGATGCAAAAACATATAAGGTAGCTCCTGAAACTGTGCCTGATGTAGTACTTGGGAATACTGTTGGCTATGGAAAGTCGGCAGGGTCAGGTCGGTGGGATCTAGGTAGTGTCACTCTTAATAAAGGTTCCATGAGTGTTTCAGATACATATTCAACCTATGTTATTAAAGGTATGACTTTATATGAGAACTCAACGGTAACATTAAAAGCTGGCAAGTCATACATTATAGACGGCGACCTCTATATAAATTCTGGCTCTGTTTTTATCGCTGGTGTAGAGGCAACTACGTTATACATTAATGGTAGTTTGACTATTGAAAATGCATCAATGTTGTCTGGGCTAACCTCTCTTGATGTATATGTAAAAAATGATATAACATTGAAGGGCGATGCCCAAGCACAAGGGAGCTATTATTCTGCAGGCAATGCTAAATTGCAAACTAATGCAATATTAACTGGTCGCGTAAGCGCCCAGAAAGTAGAAATGCAAAGTAGTAGCAAAGTTATATATGATGATGGCCAGCCAAAACTTGAATGCTTTAATGACGACTTCTCTAGAAGCGTTTTGGGAGAGAATTGGGTTGTCGCTCAGCGCAATAATAGTGAGTTACCATCTATTCAGAGCGGTCGTTTGCGGATGACCCGCAATATTGGTAATCAGGCCACCTCTGCTACTTATCAGCGTTTGTTTCCGGCCGCAAACAATTTGGTTGAAGTGACTTTTCGTTATTATGCATGGTCACCTACTTGGTTGAATACCGGGGGGGATGGATTAGCGGTTATTCTTTCTGATGCGACAGTAACTCCGCAGCCTGGAAGTTTTGGCGGAGCACTCGGTTATGCCCAGCGTGATAACGGAACTCCCGGTTTTGCCGGTGGTTGGCTTGGCGTCGGGCTTGATGAGTATGGCAACTTTTCCAATGGTAATGAGGGAAAGGTTGGTGGCCCGGGATTCCGTACGCAAGCGATTGCGATTCGGGGGGGCGTCGGTTCAAGCTACCGCTATTTGGCAGGTACGACAGCCAATCTTAATCCCAAGATTGATGTGAGTGGCACCAGTTCTGCCCAGCCCGGCCATCTCTATCGGTTAAGGATTGATTCACGTGTGGCTGGCCGATCCATGGTCTCGCTGGATAGAAACACCGGCTCTGGGTTTAGTACCTTGGTTGCGCCATTCGATGCGATGGCGACCGCTGGGCAGGAGCAGGTTCCTGCAGATTTTTTGCTGTCGCTTACAGGGTCAACCGGAGGCGCCAACAATAACCATGAGTTGGATGATATCCAGATCTGTGCTCTGCGCTCCAACCCGATCGGGGTGCAGATTGACCATTTCCAACTTGATTACTCCGGTCAGCCACTGACCTGCAATCCCGAAACAGTGACGGTCAATGCATGCGCCAATCCAGCTTGTAGCACACTTATCAAAGACCCGGTTACTGCGACCTTGAGTCTTACCCCTACTTCTGCCAGCAATGGTTGGATTGGTGGCAATACGGTGACCTTTAGCGGCGGTTCGACCACGGTGCAGTTGCGCAACAATACGCCGACCGCGGTAACCATCGGCGTTTCCGGCTCGACTCCGACGACCAAGCCATTCAGTTCCACATTGTGCAAGGCCGGCGCCGGTACGCCCAGTGCGGCAGCTTGCACCCTCAACTTTGCCGATAGCGGTTTCTTCTTCGATGTGCTGGATACCTATTCCAACCAGCCTCAGGATGTGACGATCAGTGCGGTTAAAAAAGACGACATTACCAAACAGTGTGTGCCCGGATTTACCGGGGTGAGGTCGGTTGGTTTTTGGGGAACCTATGCCAGTCCAAATACCAATAACTTTGGTAGTAAGATCTCCATTGATGGCAATGCCATTGCTACTTATGCCGCCAGTGTTGCTTCACCAACGCCAACCACCCTTAACCTGACTTTCGATAATCAGGGTAAGGCGACCTTGAAAAAAGTGACCTACCCGGATGCGGGTCAGATGCAGCTTTCAGCCAGTCATAATGGCAGTGGCGAGACGGCGGGTCTGGTGATGACGGGGTCCGACAAGTTTGTGGCGCGTCCGGTCGGTCTGTGCATTACGCCCCCGCAAGGGGTCTGTGCAGCAGGTGATAGCAGTTGCCCGGTATTCAAAAAAGCGGGGGAGACGTTTCAGGTAGATATCAAGGCGATGGCCTGGGAATCGGCCAATGATGGGGATATCTGCGTAGGGAATCAGACTACGCCCAACTTTGTGCTGAGTGGCATTGGTTTGGGGAGCACCTTGGTGGCACCAAGCCCGGGCACCAATGCCGCGCTGGGTATTACCACCTATAACCACGGTGCAGCGACCAACAGTGTCAATACCATTAGCCAGACGGTGAGCGAGGTGGGGGTGTTCCGGATGACGGCAACGCCACCGGAGGCAAAGTCGCCAGAAGGAAGCACTATATCTACGGGCTATTTCGGCTATACCATCCCTCCCGCCAGCAGCCTGCCGGTGGGACGTTTTGTCCCTTGGGATTTCAATTTGCTGAGCGGGGTGCTTACTCCTGCTTGCGGGCAGTTCAGCTATATGAGTCAGCCATTCGGGGTCAAGATGACGGTACAGGCTCGTAACAAGAGTGCCGGGGTGACCACAAACTATGGTGGCGAGTTCGCGAAGGGGCGGCTCTATCTGGTGGCAGGCAATAATCATGATGGGATTGATCGCACGGATCGAGTGGGGAGCATGATGGCCAGCTGGGCATCAGGCGAAGCCAATATTGACAGCCAGAGCCGCTTTGCCCGGCTTTCTGAGCGCGATCCCGGCCTGACTACTCCCGAAGAGCCCTTTAAGTTACTGCGTTTTGGCCTGCAAGTGCTTGATGAGGAGTCACCCTCAGTCACTTTCATGGCTGACGCTGACCTGAATCCTGGCATCAAGAATGGTTGTACCAAAGGGGTCAACTGCAATGCCAAGCAGTTGACGATTCCTACGCGGGTGAATAACACCATGACGGCTTATTATGGCCGCCTGCTGGCTGGCACGGCGGCGGGTCTTGCCTCTGCGCCGCTGGCCATTCCACTGCAGATGCAATATTACGAAGGGGGCAACTGGCTGCAAAACAAGGAAGATAAATGTACCCAGCTCTCTTTGGCCAATCAGGGGTTCACTTTCCTCAATCCGAGTCACACCTTTGATGCGGCGACTCGCGAGCTGAATCTGGGGGCGGGTCGCAAGATCAAGCTGGGGTTGGGCAGTTCTGCACCGGGTGGGGATGCTGCACTGGCGAAAGACGGGGAGATCCTGTTCCACTTTGCCAGGCCGGACATCTCGGTGCGCATTCCCTACAAGGTCGATTTGGCAAAACAGCCATTATCGCCGTTCTGGCTCTCTGACCCAGCCAGTGCCAATGATGGCAACCTGCAAGGTGAGGCCATTTTCGGCTCCAGCCGGGGTAATGACAGAATTATTTATCGGCGCGAAGTATTGCAGTAAATGATGTGTAAGGGGGGATGGCGCAACGGCATCCCCCTAAATCCTTGTTTATTAGCGTTTGCAAGCGTGTGCGAGTGAGTGATGACTCGCATTTTTGTCGCGCCTGATTGATTGGCGACAGTTTGAGCGCTTGCCCATTGGGGTGGGCATTGGTAAAGTTAGCCGGTTTTCTGCACCTCCAAATTCTTAGGATTTCCCGTAGCCATGTTCAAAAAGCTCAGAGGCGTCTTTTCCAACGATCTGTCGATCGATTTGGGAACTGCCAACACCCTGATCTATGTAAAAGATCAAGGGATTGTCCTTAACGAACCCTCAGTTGTCGCCATTCGCCAAGAGCGCGGGAACGCCAAATCGGTCGCTGCTGTCGGTCATGCCGCCAAGCAGATGCTGGGCCGTACCCCGGGCAACATCTCCGCGATCCGCCCGATGAAAGACGGCGTGATCGCCGATTTCTACGTGACCGAGAAGATGCTGCAGCACTTCATCAAGCAGGTTCACGACAACAACTATTTCCGCCCCAGCCCGCGTGTGCTGGTGTGTGTGCCGTGCGGCTCCACCCAGGTTGAGCGCCGCGCCATCAAGGAGTCCGCACTGGGCGCCGGTGCCCGTGAGGTCTACCTGATCGACGAGCCGATGGCTGCTGCCATCGGTGCCGGTCTGCCGGTTTCAGAAGCGACCGGTTCCATGGTTGTCGATATCGGTGGTGGTACCACCGAAGTGGCCATCATCTCCCTGAACGGTGTGGTCTACTCCCAGTCCGTCCGTATCGGTGGCGACAAGTTTGACGAAGCGATCATCAGCTACGTCCGTCGCAACTACGGCAGCCTGATCGGTGAAGCCACTGCCGAGCGCATCAAGCACGAGATCGGCTCCGCCTATCCGGGTGAAGAGGTGCGCGAGATTGAAGTGCGTGGCCGTAACCTGGCTGAAGGTGTACCGCGCAGCTTCACCCTCAACTCCAACGAGATCCTGGAAGCGCTGCAAGAGCCGCTGTCCGGTATCGTTGCGGCTGTCATGGTGGCGCTGGAGCAGTCTCCGCCGGAACTGGCTTCCGACATCTCCGAGCGCGGCATGGTGCTGACCGGTGGTGGCGCACTGCTGAAAGATATCGACCGTCTGCTGATGGAAGAGACCGGCATTCCTGTCGTCGTGGCCGAAGATCCCCTCACCTGTGTGGCCCGTGGCGGCGGCAAGGCGCTGGAGCTGATCGATATGCACGGTGGCGATCTGTTCCACTACGAATAAGACCCAAAGCCGGCCAGCGTGCCGGCTCTTTTTTGACGACCCATGAAACCCATTTTTGGTAGAGGCCCTTCGCTTCAGTTACGGTTGTTTCTCGCCGTCATCATCTCCATCGCTGCCATCGTCGCGGATTCCCGCTTCGGTGTGTTTACCCATGTCCGCGTCTACCTCAGTTCGTTAGTCAGTCCCCTGCAATACATGGCCAATGCGCCCGGTACCCTGCTCGACACCATGTCGACCCAGGTGCAGACCCGTGCCGATCTCATTGAGCAGACCAAGCAGCAGGAGCAACAGCTATTCACCCTGCGCTCTCGCCTGCTCAAGATGGATCATCTGGAGCACGAGAACCAGCGTCTGCGCGAGCTGCTGGGCTCGCCGGTGCACAAGGAGTCCCGCAAGATGGTGGCCGAGCTGCTGTCGGTGGATTCCGACCCCTTCAGCCATCAGGTACTGATCAACAAGGGGGCGCTGGATGGCGTCTACAACGGTCAGGCGGTGATCAACGATCAGGGGGTGATTGGTCAGGTGCTCCACGTGGGCTCCACCACCAGTCGCGTGCTGCTGATCACCGACTCCAGCCACGGCATTCCGGTGCGGGTACTGCGCAACGACTTGCGTGCCATCGCCTCCGGCAGTGGCGAGCTCGACAAGCTTGAGCTGCGCAACCTGCCGCGCAATACCGATATTCAGGTGGGTGATCTGCTGGTCACCTCCGGTCTGGGTGGCCGCTTCCCGGAGGGTTATCCGGTGGCGACCGTGACTCGCTCCGAGTATGTGGAGGGCAAGCCCTTCGCCCAGGTCGAGGCCAAGCCGCTGGTGGAGCTGGATCGACTGCGCTATCTGCTGCTGCTGTGGACCGACAAGAAGCCTGAAGTACATGATGAGGATGGCGAACAGGCAGCGCCCGCTGCGTCCGCCGCAGGAGCCACTCGCTGATGCTGCAACCCGCCAGCGGCAGGATCTGGATCTGGATCTCGATCCTGCTGGCCTTGAGCCTGTCGATCCTGCCGCTTCCTTTCGAATTTGACCCCTTCCGTCCGGACTGGCTGGCCATGGTGCTGATCTACTGGGCACTGGCCTTACCGCACCGGACCAACGTCGGCACCGCCTGGGTGGCGGGCCTGCTGCTGGATGTGCTGCTTGGCAGCACCCTCGGCGTGCGGGCGATGGCGATGGCCATCACCACCTATCTGGCCGCCTTCCAGTTCCAGAAGATCCGCAATTTCTCCCTCTGGCAGCAGGCACTGATCATCGGTGGCCTCTCGCTGGTGGGCAAGATGACGGTATTCTGGGCCGAGCACCTGTTCAGCCAGGCCAGCCTCAACTTCGCCTATTTTTGGTCGACGTTGACGACGATGTTAATATGGCCCTGGGTGTTTCTGGTGCTGCGCAAGGTGCGGCGCCGCTTCAACATTAGGTAAATATGAGCAAAAACAACGAACCACAACTCTATCTCGCCTCGGCTTCTCCCCGTCGCCGTGAACTGCTGACCCAGCTTGGCTACCGCTTCGAGGTGCTGAAACTGGATGTGCCCGAGCAGCGGGAAGAGGGTGAAAAGGCGCAGGATTACGTCTGCCGTCTCGCCCGTGACAAGGCGATGGCTGGCGTGGCGTGTGCGCCGACGGCGTTGCCGGTGCTGGGTGCCGACACCATAGTGGTGCTGGGCGACCGGGTACTGGAGAAACCGTCCGGTCTGCTCGATGCCAAAGATATGCTGGAGGCGCTCTCCGGCAAGGTGCATCAGGTGATGACGGCGGTGGCGCTGGCCAGCAAGGATCGTTGTGACGTGCGTCTGGTCACCACCAACGTGGCGTTTCGCAAGCTGGATGAGGCCGAAATCGAGGCCTACTGGCGGACCGGTGAGCCCTGTGACAAGGCCGGGGCGTATGGCATTCAAGGCATTGCCGGCAAATTTGTCAGCCGCATCGAAGGGAGCTATAGCGCCGTGGTCGGCTTGCCCCTGCTGGAGACAGACCTGCTGATCAAGCATCATCTGGAACAGCTCAAATAATTTCCCGTCAGCTGTGCTCTGCTGCGTTTCTCCCTTGCGCGCGTTGTACCGGATTGGCTCTATAGAATTCAAAACTGGAACAGGCAAGGTTACTTATGTCGGTAGAACTGCTGGTTAACGTTACCCCCTCCGAAACCCGGGTCGCTCTGGTCGAAAACGGTCTGCTGCAGGAAGTGCATGTCGAGCGTCAGGCCAAGCGCGGCATCGTGGGCAATATCTACAAAGGCAAGATCAGTCGGGTGCTGCCCGGTATGCAGGCGGCCTTCGTCGATATCGGCATGGACAAGGCGGCCTTCCTGCACGCCTCCGATATCGTGCCGCACACCGAGTGTGTGGCGGTGAAAGAGAAGGAGCAGTTCCAGGTCGGCAACATCGCCGAGCTGGTGCGGCAGGGGCAAGACATTATGGTGCAGGTGGTGAAAGATCCGCTGGGTACCAAGGGTGCCCGTCTCACCACCGATATCACCTTGCCCTCCCGCTATCTGGTGTTTATGCCGGGCAGCGCCCACGTTGGCGTCTCCCAGCGTATCGAGTCCGAAGCGGAGCGGGAGCGTCTCAAGCGCACCGTGGCCGGTTATGTGGACGAGCTGGGTGGCTACATCATCCGTACCGCCGCCGAAGGGGTGGGGGAGCTGGAGCTGGAGCAGGATGCCGCCTTCCTGAAACGCCTGTGGCGCAAGATCCTCGAGCGCAAGCAGAAGTACCCGCCCTGCAAGATCCTCTACGAGGATCCCAGCCTTGCCTTCCGGGTGGTGCGCGATTTCGTCGGCGCCGAGCTCGACAAGATCCGCGTTGACTCCCGTCAGAGCTTCGATCAGCTCAAGCGTTTCACCGGTGAGTATGTGCCGGAGCTGGCCAACAAGCTGGAGTACTACCCCGGCGAGTCGCCGATCTTCGATCTCTACGATGTGGAGAACGAGATCCAGCGCGCGCTGGAGCGCAAGGTGGAGCTGAAATCCGGCGGCTACCTCATCATCGACCAGACCGAAGCCATGACCACGGTGGATATCAACACCGGCGCCTTCGTCGGCCATCGCAATCTGGAAGAGACCATCTTCAACACCAACGTCGAGGCGACGGCGGCCATCGCCCGCCATCTGCGACTGCGCAACCTCGGCGGCATCATCATCATCGACTTCATCGACATGCAGTCGGAAGATCACCGTCGTCGGGTGCTGCACAGCCTGGAGCAGGCGCTCTCCAAGGACCGCGCCAAGACCAACGTCAACGGTTTCTCCCAACTAGGCTTGGTCGAGATGACCCGCAAGCGCACCCGCGAGAGCCTGGAGCATGTGCTCTGCTCGGAGTGCCCCGAGTGCAAGGGGCGTGGTCGGGTCAAGACGGTGGAGTCGGTCTGCTTCGAGATCCTGCGGGAGATCATCCGGGTCAATCGCGCCTACGATGCGGATCAGTTTACCGTTTATGCGGCTCCGGCCGTGGCCGACTACCTACATGGCGAGGAGTCCCACAGTCTGGCGGAGCTGGAGGTGTTCATCGGCAAACAGGTGCGGGTAGTGAGCGAGCCCCTCTGTGGTCAGGAGCAATTCGACGTGGTGATGATGTAATTGGTCTACCGCTGGCTGAGTCGGGGCTGGTTGGCCCTGGGGGTCCTGTTCGTACTGATGGCCATGCTGGTCACGCTGGTACGGGTTGGGGGCCCTTTGCTGAATCAATACCGGGAGAGTCTGATCCACACTCTGCTGGGGGATTCACAACTCAAGGTCAGCGTGGAGCAAGTGGGGCTGGACTGGACACAATCCGGCCCTGCCCTCGAATTGCAGCAACTCGCCATCGCCCCGGATTCGGGGCGTTTTACCGTACAGCTCGGCAAAGCCTGGGTGCATCTCGACTTCTGGCGCACCCTTAACGAGCTCAAGCCGGTGTTTGGTGAGCTGACCCTCAGCGATGGCGACATCACCCTCGATTTCAGCCAGCCCGCCAACAGCCGCGAGCCGCAAGGAGACCCCCAGCAGGGCGCCCTGCTGCGCTTTCTGCTGACCCAGCTATCCACCTTCGATGTGCACAACACCCGCCTCAGCGTCACCACTTCCCTCGGCGATCTGCGGGCGCTCGACATTGCCCAGCTGCGCTGGCAGAACCGCGGCAAGCGCCATCAGGGGGTCGGCAAGGCGTATCTGATCAACGGGGTGGGCGAGAGTACCATCGATCTGATTCTGGATATCGATGCCCCGACGGCGCGTCTCGACCGCCTCAAGGGGCAGCTCTATCTGGGGGCCCGCCAGCTCGATATCAGTCCCATTCTCGCCAAGATCCATGCCGGTGAGCCCAGTGTCGCCGGTCAGCTCGACTTCCAGCTCTGGAGCGAGTTTGACAGCGGCAAGCTGGGCAACACCCTGTTGGCCTTTGGCAACAACTACCTGATCTGGAAGGATCCCAAGGATCAGGGGCTCCATCGTCTCGGTCTCGATGGTGGCAAGGTTCAACTGCGCCGCGATGGTCAGGACTGGCAACTGGCCAGCCACGATGTGATCTTCAAACTGGACGAAAAACCCTGGCTGCACAGCCGGTTGCAGCTGGAGCGGATCGGCGAGCGGGTACAGGGCTATGTGCCGCAGATCGATCTCGACCAGCTTGCCCAGCTGAGCCAGCTGGTCTCGGCTATGTATCCCGCCCAGAGCGAGCTGCTCAAGCAGACCAAGCCCAAGGGCAAGCTGACAGACTTGACCCTGCTGGCGGATGCCGGCTGGCAGGATATCTCCTTCAGCGGCGAGATCGCCAATGTGAGCCTCAATGCCTGGCACGACGTGCCAGGTTGGCGGGATCTCAACGGCGAGTTCTGGCTCACCCCCAAGGGGGGCAGTGCCAGATTGGCGCTGGCGAACGACAAGGTGGATCCCGCCCGTCACTTCAAGGTGCCGATCCCGGTCGATCGCTTCTCGGCCCGCGTCGACTGGTGGCGCGAGGCGCAGGGCTGGGTGCTCTACGGGCAGGATATCGCGCTGGATAACCCTGACCTGACGCTGGCCAGCCGTTTCCGTCTCGATCTGTTCGAGCACCCCTTCCTGGCCCTGACCGGCCGCATCGATGTGAAGAACGCGGGCCATGCGGATCGCTACTTCCCGCTGCAGGTGATGGACAAGGGGCTGGTGGATTACCTGAGCGGCGCCATCAAGGGGGGCAAGGCCAAGGGGGCCGACCTGCTCTGGTATGGCGAGTTCCGGGATTTCCCTTATGAGAAAGGTGATGGCATTTTCCAGGTGGCGGTGCCGCTGGAGCAGGCTACCTATGAATTCTTCCCCGGTTGGCAACCGCTCACCGACCTGCAGATCGACCTGCTGTTCCAGAATGCCGGCCTCGATATGCGCAGCCGCGCCACCCGACTTGGCAAGGCGAGCTCCGACTCGGTGCATGCCTGGATCCCGGATCTCTCCCCAGGTGCCCACCTCTATGTGGATGCCAAGGTGCAGGGCGAGGGCAAGGCCATCAGCGACTACCTGCAGGACTCCCCGCTGGGCAGTTCGGTAGGTCAGGCGCTGCGGGAGATCGAGATCCGTGGCCCGATGGCCGGTTCGGTCAAGCTCGACATCCCTCTCGACGGCGAGAGCGAGGTGAAGGCGAGCGGCGATGCCACTTTCAGCAACAACAAGGTGCGGGTCGCCAGTCTGGATCTGCCGCTGGAGAAGGTGCGGGGTCGCCTCGAATATGACAACGAACAGACCCGTTTCAGCAATCTCAAGGCGAGCCTGTGGAACCAGCCGCTGACCCTCGACTATCAGGGGCGCCAGCATCCGGATCACTATCAGGTCGACCTCGATTTCAAGGGACAGTGGGATAGCCGACGCCAGCCTGCGGCCATCGCCTCGTACGGCATTCTCAACGGCCGCAGCAACTGGGGTGGCAAGCTTGGGCTGACCCTGTCCGAGAGCAAACCGTTCAGCTTCCAGCTGGCGCTCGACTCCAACCTGCAGGGGATGGGGCTGGATCTGCCGCTGCCGCTGGCCAAGAGCAGCACCAGCCGGCTGCCGCTCAAGGTGATCGCCCGTGGCCGGGATGGTAGCGCCGACATCCGCGCCGTACTGGGGGCGGATGTGGATATGCAGACCCGACTGGTCTACGGCGAAGGGGTACCCTATCTCAGTCGGGTGCGGGTCGATGTGGGCCAACCGGGTGCCCGGGTGCTGCGCGATGCCCCCATGCTGCTCGCCATCAACCAGCAGGAGGCCGACGTCGGCGGCTGGCTGGCGCGGCTCAAGCAGTGGTTGCCGGCGCAGAACCAGACTGGCAATGCGGTGGTCGGCCCCGCCTTCCTGCCGCAGGAGTGGTGGGTGGATGGCCAGCTGGCCCGCGCCTATATCGGCAGTGCCACCCTCAAGGCGGCTCGCTTCACCGTGGGACCGACCAGTCAGGCGACCGAGGTGATGATCGACAGCCCAGACGTGATGGGGGTGATCCGGCTGCCCGCAGTGGCCAATCGTCCGGTGGATGCCAAGTTTGCCCGCATCTACTGGTCCGGCAAGAGTTCGGATCTCAGCCCGGATCCCGATGCGCAGCAGGATAACGCCATCATGGCCTCCATTCCCTGGCTGACATTCAGCTGTGTTGACTGCCGCTTTGGCGAGCTGCCGCTCGGCGAAGTGAAAGGGGAGCTGGTGCCCGGCGCCAACAAGGTGACCCTCAAGGGGCTGGATGTGCGGCTGGCCGGCAGTCAGCTTACCGGCAGCATGGACTGGCTGGCCGATGGCAACCGGATGCAGACCCGCGCCCGTGGCAAGCTGACCAGCAGCAACAGCGAGTTGCTGCTCAAGCGGCTCGGTTACACCTCGCCCATCGGCGATGCTCCCGGCTCCCTCGCCTTTGATCTGAACTGGCAGGATGTGCCCTACCGGCCGAGTCTGCCGACCCTGGGGGGAAGTGCCAACTATCAGCTGGAGGGCGGCACCCTGCGGGAGGTCAACGACAAGGGGGCGCGACTGCTCTCCCTGCTCAGCCTCGACTCCCTGCTGCGCAAGCTGCGCCTCGATTTTCGCGATGTGTTCGACAAGGGCTTCTACTTCGAATCCATGTCCGCCTCCGCCACCATCAAGCAGGGTCAGCTCAAAAATGACGACTTCTATATGAAAGGGGCTGCTGGCAACCTGCGCGGTGAAGGGATCGCCGATCTGGTGCGCTGGCGGCTCGACTTCGATCTGAGCTTCTCCCCGAACCTGGGTGGCACCTTGCCGGTGGTGGCGGCCTTCTCCATCACGCCGGTGACCGGGCTCTATGTGCTGGCCCTCTCCAAATTGCTGGAACCGGTGGTGGATGTGGTGACCCGCATCGATTTCCGGGTCTCCGGCCCGCTCGATGATCCCAAGCTGATCGAGGCGGGACGCAATCGGGCTCGGATCAAGCTCAACCAGCAGCAGAAAGAGGCGGTCGATGCGGTGGTGCCCACCCTGCCAGCGGCCACCCCTTTCCTGCTCAATCCACAACCGGGCAGTCCGCGCCAGCCCTGATGCTGGCGCCAACCCTTGCCTCGACCTGCTCACGCTCAAGGAGAGAGCCATGATCCGACATATTCTGCTGATCACCTTCAAGCCCGACGCACACCCCGCCGATATTGCCGCCGTCAGGGCCGCCTTCCTCGCCATACCGGCCAAGGTCAGCGGCGTGACCGCCGTGGAGTGGGGGGAGAATGACAGCCCCGAGGGGAGGGATGACGGCTTTACCCACAGCGTGCTGATGACCTTCGCCGACGAAGCGGCCCGCCAGCGCTATCTACCCCATCCGGAGCACGATGCCCTCAAGGCCATCTTCCGTCCGGTGCTGGCGCGTATCATAGTGCTGGATTACACCCTGCAGGCAGGGGATGCTGTCACCGTCTGATGGTCCAATCTACAAGGCAAGCGACAAGGAGTGCGTCATGTGGTTAGCCGCAATACAGCTGGTATCTGGCCGTCACTGGCAGGATAACCGGGAGCAGATTGCCGCCGAGCTGGCGGCCTTGCCAACCGAGCGGCCGTTGCTGGTGCTGCTGCCGGAGAACTTTGCCCTGTTTGGCGAACGGCAGGGCTATCTGGATGGTGCCGAGGCAATCGGCCCCGACCCCAGCCCCGATCTGAGCGGTGCCGCGCCGATCCAGCAACAGTTGGCCGAATGGGCCCGCGACTTTGGCATCTGGCTGGTGGCGGGGGCTATGCCGACGACTATCGCCGGTTCCGACCATATCCATACCAGCTCGCTGGTGTTTGACCCAAGCGGTGAGCTCAAGGGTCACTACCACAAGATCCACCTGTTCGACGTGGATGTGGCGGACAATCACGGTCGCTACCGGGAGTCGGAAACCTTCAGCCCTGGTCAGGACTGCGTGCTGGTGGATTCCCCCTTTGGTCCCCTCGGCCTCTCGATCTGTTATGATTTGCGCTTTCCCGAGCTCTATCGCCAGCTGGCCCGTGCCGGTGCCCGCGTGCTGCTGGTGCCTGCCGCCTTTACCGCCGTGACCGGCGAGGCGCACTGGGAGCCGCTGCTGCGGGCCCGCGCCATTGAAAACCAGTGCTACGTAGTCGCTGCCAATCAGGGCGGCACTCACGAGACCGGGCGCCAGACCTGGGGCCACAGCATGGTGATCGATCCCTGGGGTCGGGTGCTGGCGAGCAAAGAGTCCGGGCGCGGCACCGTGCTGGCGAAGATGGAGCCCGGATTTATCGACGAATTGCATCGCACCATGCCAGTGCTGACCCATGCCCGTTTGTTGTGATGGTGTGGCTTGTTGCCAACCCGTCGGCAAGACGATTTAAAACATCTCGTTACGAGAGTGGAGAAGAAGATTGAGTCTATTGAGCCAGGTTAGTGCCTCCCTGTTGGCCCCGAACGACCTCGACGAAGGGCGCCTGCAGCAACTGCTCGGCAGCCTGATGAGCCATCAGGTTGAGTTCGGCGATCTCTATTTCCAGCGCAGCTGGCACGAGTCCTGGATGCTGGAAGATGGCATCGTCAAGGATGGCAGCTACAACATCGATCAGGGGGTCGGGGTGCGCGCCGTCAGCGGCGAGAAGACCGGCTTCGCCTACTCGGACGAGCTGAGCCTGCTGGCGCTGCAACAGTCGGTGACCGCCGCCCGTGGTATCGCCGCTGCCGGTGCGCACGGCAAGGTGAAGGCGTGGGCTCGCACCGAAGCGAACCTGCTCTATCCGGCCATGGATCCGCTGCAAACCCTCGACAAGCACCAGAAGATCGCCCTGCTGGAGCAGATGGACAAGTTCGCCAGAAGTCTGGACCCCGCCATCAATCAGGTGATGGCCTCCATCAGCGGTGTCTACGAAGAGGTGCTGGTGGCCGCTACCGATGGCACCCTGGCTGCCGATATTCGTCCGCTGGTGCGTTTGTCGGTGACCGTGATCGCCGAGAAGGGCGATCGCCGCGAACGTGGCAGTGCCGGTGGCGGTGGCCGCTTTGGTTACGACTGGTTCCTCGAACTGGACGGGCTGGAGAGCCGCGCCTTTGGCTATGTGCGCGAAGCGGTGCGTCAGGCGCTGGTCAACCTCGAAGCCATCGACGCGCCAGCCGGCACCATGCCGGTGGTGCTGGGCTCCGGTTGGCCCGGCGTGCTGCTGCACGAGGCGGTGGGCCACGGTCTGGAGGGGGACTTCAACCGCAAGGGATCTTCAGCGTTTGCTGGCCGCATTGGCGAGCAGGTGGCCTCCAAACACTGCACCATCGTCGATGATGGCACCCTGCAGGGTCGGCGCGGCTCCGTCAGCATAGATGACGAGGGGACGCCGGGCGGTTACAACGTGCTGATCGAGAACGGCATCCTCAAGGGGTATCTGCAGGACAAGCAGAATGCCTGTCTGATGGGCGTGCCGCTCACCGGCAACGGCCGCCGCGAATCCTACGCCGCCATGCCGATGCCGCGCATGACCAACACCTATATGCTGGCGGGTCAGTACGATCCGGCCGAAATCATCGCCTCGGTGAAGAAGGGTATCTATGCCCCCAACTTCGGCGGCGGTCAGGTGGACATCACCTCCGGCAAGTTCGTCTTCTCCGCCTCCGAGGCCTACCTCATCGAGGATGGCAAGATCACCGCCCCCATCAAGGGCGCGACCCTGATCGGTAACGGCCCGGAGGCGATGAGCCAGGTCTCCATGGTGGGCAGCGATCTTGCGCTGGATCGCGGGGTCGGCATCTGTGGCAAGGAGGGGCAGAGCGTGCCGGTCGGTGTCGGCCAGCCCACCCTCAAGCTGGATCAGCTCACCGTGGGTGGTACCCAGTAAGTCTTGCGGCAAACTGGTCACAGTGAAATCAAACCCCGGCTTTTGGCCGGGGTTTTGCTTTTCAGGGGATCGCAGATAACAAAAAGCCCCGGTCGGTGGGCCGGGGATGGCGAATTATTCGGTATCAGTTGACCGAGATAGCGCGGGCGTCGATGAAGTAACGGGCCTTGCCCTGTTTATCGATCTGGATCTTGGCGATCAGCCTCTCTTGCTGCTTGTGTTCCCACAACTGCTCTACTTTGGCAAGGGCTGGATTGACAATGCCGAGCACATTCAAGTACTCGTGAAACAGGCTATGACTACCAATTTCGGTCAGCATCTTGGTCATCTGGACACTCTTCTGGAACAAGGGGGGCGGATACAAGATAGCCATATCGAGCTGAATGATTGCTGTACAAAAAACAAACAGAAAATGGCTTGTCGTCATAGCAGAGATGAGGCCGGTCATTGAGTGCGGGATTGCGGACAACAAAAAGCCCCGGTCGGTGGAGCGGGGCTGGCGGATTATTCGGTATCAGTTGACGGATATGGCGCGGGCGTCGATGAAGTAGCGGGCGTTACCCTGTTTGTCGATCTGGATCTTGGCGACCAGCTGCTCTTGCGCTTTATATTCCCAGCGCTGTTCGATCTTGGCGAGGGATGGGCTCGCAATCCCAACCACATTCAGGTACTCGTGAAACAGGCTATGGCTCCCTATTTCGGTCAGCATCTTGTCCATCTGCATACTCTCCTGAAATTGAGTGGGTATTCATCAACAAACCTATCAGCATCCGTCTGAACAAAGTCTGTATGAAAAACAAACTAACTCATTTGTGTGTCAATAACATGATCAGGAACAAGATCAGTGCAGATCGTCAGGGACTTTTTGATACCGTTTTCAATCAGAGCTGGTGGGCTTTTGCGGCAAGTGATCAAAAGTGCCGGAAACCTGCGGTAGCGCCGGTGTGCTCTGTACGGCGCCCCCACCGTGGAATACCGGATCCTGTGCTACTTCCTTGATGCCATTGATGCAAAATTGCATACCCATGCAAACCAGCAGGAAGCCCATGATGCGGGTCATGGCGTCGATGCCGGTGTCGCCGAGGATCTTGCAGACCGGATCCGCCAGCTTCAATACTCCCCAGCTGATCAGGCTCATCAGGGCAAACGCCGTCACCATGCCGCCGTAGATGGTGAGCCGATTGTACTCGCTAGGCAGCTCGGCGATCTGGGCGGCACCGCTGATCACCAGTGCCATGGTGCCCGGCCCGCACATGCTGGGCATGGTAAGCGGCACGAACGCGATGCTCTGGTTGATGTCTACCCCGCTTGCCTGACTGGGGGCGGGAAACAGCATGCGAAAACCGATAAAGCCGATGATGAGGCCACCGGCCAGTCGCAAGCCCGGAATGGAGATCCCGAACAGATCCAGAACCGAGGATCCGATAAAGAAGGTGATGCAGAGGGTGCAGAACAGATAGATGGCGGCCAGGTTGACCTGGCGGCGCACGTGTTCGCGCGACATCCCCTTGCTCAGCCCCAGCAGCAGGGTGGCCGTGGTGGGCGGGTTGACCATGGGCAGCAGCGCCAGCAAGGCGATAAAGACGACCTGAAAGAACATATTGGGCCTCTGATAGCAGGAGTGAACAGGAACGCCATGAGGCAGGCTGTCACCTGACTCAAGAGGGAGGCTATCTTATGCTGGCCAAACTGAACACAAGCAGTACAAAAAAGCCCCGAATCAGATTCGGGGCTCGGGGTCAGGCGGGTTGGGGTTGCTGCTGCCGAATGGCGCGCTGCTGGAACCAGAGCCAGAAGCCGATGGCGAAACCCAGCACCGACAGACTTACCACATAGTGGGAGGGGGCCAGCATGTCGCTCTTCATCCAGAGGGTCACCGCCATCGGGGTGAGGCCGCCAAAGATGGCGTAGGCCACGTTGTAGGAGAACGACAGGCCGGAGAAGCGCACCACCGGCGGGAAGGCGTTGACCATCACGTAAGGCACGGCGCCGACAATCCCGACCGCAAAGCCCGCCAGCATGTAGAGCGGCACCAGCTGGCTCGTACCGGCCGCCAGGCCGTGATAGAAGGCGTAGCTGGAGCCTGCCAGCAGCAGGGAGCCAAACATGAAGGTGATACCGCTGCCCAGCAGGTCGATCAGCCGACCATAGACGATGCAGCCGAGGGTCAGGGCCACGATGGCCAGCGAGTTGGCGGTCAAGGCGTCAGCCGGGCTGATGCCATAGACCTTCTGCAGATAGGTGGGGGTCATCAGGATCACCACCACGATACCGGCGGAGAGCAGCCAGGTGAGCAGCATGGAGACCACCACGCTGCTCTTGTGGCTGCGCAGTACCGTCTTGAGGGGCAACTCGTCGGCCAGCGCCTTGTTGGCCTGCATTTCGGCGAAGACCGGGGTCTCGTGCAGCCAGCGGCGCAGGTACATGGCGACGATGCCGAAGATTCCGCCCAGCAGGAAGGGCACCCGCCAGCCCCACTCGCTCACTTCGGCCGGCGTCAGGCTCTTGTTGACCGCAGTGGCGATGAGGGAACCAAGCAGGATGCCAGCCGTCAGTCCCGCCGTGAGCGTGCCGCAGGCGACCCCGACCCGACGGGCAGGAACGTGCTCGGCGACAAACACCCAGGCGCCCGGCACTTCACCACCGATGGCGGCACCTTGCAGGATACGCAGTCCCAGCAGGGCGATGGGGGCGCCGATGCCGAGCACCGCATAGGTGGGCAGCAGACCGATCAGCAGGGTCGGCAGCGCCATCATGAGGATGCTGAGGGTGAACATCCGCTTGCGACCGATGAGATCGCCGAAGTGAGCCATGATGATGCCGCCGAGCGGACGGGCCAGATAACCGGCGGCGAAGATGCCGAAGGTCTGGAACTGGCGCAGCCACTCGGGAATATCGGCCGGGAAGAACAGCTCGCCGATGACGACGGCGAAGAAGACGAAAATGATGAAGTCGTAAAACTCGAGCGCACCGCCGAGGGCAGCCAGACTCAGGGTCTTGTAATCCTGTCGATTGTGGGGGCGGGCGTGATCGTGCTGTTGTGCGGTTGTGGTCATATCCGTATGTTTCCCATCGGTTTTTTTAGTTATTGTCGCCCCCGTAAGGGGGGCATATGCAGGTGATCGAGAGTATGCTGCCCGTCGCTTGTGTGTAAATCGCGCAATTCGCAACACTGTCTTGCATCTTTTTGGGGCAACCTTTTTGGGAAAACCAGCGCGTTTGGGAAACCAGAGCGCCCCGCTGGCGGAGGAATGATGGAAAAGAAACGGGTACTGCTCTCCTGGAGCAGCGGCAAGGATTGCGCATGGGCACTGCATCAGTTGCGGCAAGATCCCGCCATCGAGGTGGTGGGGCTGTTCACCACCCTTAATCAGGCATTCGAGCGGGTGGCAATGCACGGAGTGCGCAAGCAGCTGTTGACCGAGCAGGCAGCCTGTGTCGGGTTGCCCCTTATCACCATCGATCTGCCCTGGCCCTGCAGCAACGAGGATTACGCCCGCATCATGACCGGCTTTATCGCCGATGTGGTGGCGCAGGGGATCCGCCATATGGCGTTTGGTGATCTCTTCCTTGAGGATGTGCGCGCCTACCGTGAACAGCAGCTGGCAGGCACCGGCATCGAGCCGCTGTTCCCGCTGTGGGGCAGCAATACCCGTGAACTGGCGCCGCAGATGATGGCCGCTGGGTTGAAGGCGCGGATCAGTGCCCTCGACCCGAACAAGCTGGATGCCAGCCTGGGTGGCCACGATTTTGACCAGGCGCTGCTGGCGGCGCTGCCGGCGGGGGTCGACCCGTGCGGCGAGAACGGCGAGTTTCACACCCTGGCCTATGATGGCCCCATGTTCGCCCGTCCGCTCGGCATTCGGGTCGGCGAGACAGTGCTGCGCGACGGCTTTGTCTTTACCGATCTGCTGCCAATCGAAGATTAATTATCGGGCGTCAAATGCTCCCTTTTGCAGGAGCATTCACAGATTTGAAGGCGTGGATGGGGGCACTATTGGCCCCCTCTTTTGATTGACGATGACAACCTGCCTTATGAAACACCTCTCTCGTCCGGCGCTGCTTGCCTCCTTGCTGGCCGCCACCCTCTCTCTGCCCGCCTTGGCGGGTCAAGCCGCGACCGTTCAGCCGATCCCTGCCGGTGTCACCACCGTCACCCTGGCCCAGCAGGCGCCGATCCACTGGGTC
Organism: Aeromonas allosaccharophila; assembly: GCF_016026615.1. Lineage (NCBI taxonomy): Bacteria > Pseudomonadati > Pseudomonadota > Gammaproteobacteria > Aeromonadales > Aeromonadaceae > Aeromonas > Aeromonas allosaccharophila. The sequence continues at coordinate 3,905,332 of NZ_CP065745.1, forward strand.
TCGGTGGAGCAAATTGCCAAGAGTCTGGATGGCCTGCCGCCGATGGCGGTCGGTTTCGACATCGACGATACCCTGCTCTTCTCCAGCCCGGGCTTTTATCGCGGCAAACAGGAGTTCTCGCCCAACGACGAGAGCTATCTGAAGAACCCCGCCTTCTGGGAGAAGATGAACAACGGCTGGGATGCGTTCAGCATGCCGAAAGAGGTGGGCAAGGCGCTCATCGCCATGCACCTCAAGCGCGGTGACCATATCTATTTCGTCACCGGTCGCTCGGCCACCAAGACCGAAACCGTGAGCCAGACCCTGCAGCAGACCATGAGTATTCCGGCCGACCAGCTCAATCCGGTGATCTTCGCTGGCGATCAGCCAGGCCAGAACACCAAGGTGCAGTGGCTCAAGGAGAAGCAGATGAAGCTCTTCTACGGCGATGCCGACGGGGATATCAAGGCGGCGCAGGAGATCGGCATTCGCGGCATTCGTCTGCTGCGAGCTGCCAACTCCAGCTACCGGCCACTGCCGCTGGCAGGGGCGCTGGGGGAAGAGGTGATCATCAACTCCCAGTTCTGATCCAGAGAGGATCCATGCAACAAGGGCGGGGCCATTGGCACCCGCCCTTCTGTTTTTAATGAGTCATGCAAAGGCGTGGCGCCTTGGTCAGCTCCGGGTATCAGTCAGCCCACGGCATCTCGGGCAGGCTGTCGAGAAACTCGCCGTAACGGGTCAGATTGAAGGGGCCCTGATCGGCCTCCATCGCCATCAGCTCGGCCCCGAGGGCGCAGGCGATATATTGCAGCGCCTCTTCTCGTGGCGTGCCCTTCATCACCAACCGCATCAGGGTCGCCTTCACATGGGGCGGGTGACCATCGTTGAGCTGGTTCTCCACCATCTCCAGCAGCGTCTCTTCGTCAAAAAATTCCTGAGTGTCGTTCATGGGATATCCGCAACAGTGAATGTGGCGGCCAGTATAGCCTGAATGGGGCTAACACCTTGAACGGTCAGCGAATAAACAATCCGATACGGAAGTCATTTGTTACCCATAATTAGAGAAGTTTGCCAAGGCAGACAGGTTGGAACACAGATAACATGGATGGACACGCCTATGCCCACAATAGATTCCCTGCTGGCCGAGCCAAAGCTGCTGCCACAGATCCCCGAAGTAATGCGCGACTTGATTCAGACCTTCAATGAAAAGGATCCGGATCTGCTCAAGATCAGCAAGTTGATCAACAAGGACCCGGTCATCTCCGCCAAGTTGCTGCGGTTGGCCAACTCGGCCAAATTCGGCAGCAGTCGCCAGATCGGCACCGTCAATGAGGCCGCGGTGCGGCTGGGGTTGGCGATGGTGCGCAACATGGTGCTGGCCTGCGGGCTCACCGAATCGGTCAAGGCCGTACCCGGCATTGATCTCAGACATTTCTGGGGCTGCGTCTTCAACGTGGCCGAACTGGCTCGCCGTCTGGCGGTGAAGAAAGGGATGAAGGGGGAGGAGGTCTTTACCTGCGCCCTGCTATACGATCTCGGCCGCCTGGTGATGCACGTGGGCCTGCCGGAAAACACCGTCCATCACATCCACGATCTGGAGTTGCACAAGGGGCGGGCCAAGGCGGAAGAGCTGGTGGTCGGCTTCAACTATGCCCAGGTCGGGGCCGCCATGGCCCGCTACTGGAAGTTCCCCGAGACCATCAGCACTGCGGTGGAGTATCACTACAATCCTATGCTGGCCAAGGAGTTCTCCCCCGAGGCCGGATTGATCCATCTGGCCATCGTGCTGGCGGCTCAGTCCGATGTGGGGGAAGAGGCGCCGCCCGAGTGGCCCCACAAGGTGGCAGATGCGCTGGGGCTGAGCTGGGCTGATTGTGCCGCCCAGTTCATCGCGCTGCGGGAACAGGGTAACGGTTATGCCGGGTTGCTGGCGGCCTGAGGCCTTATCTTCCATCTCATCAGGGGTCGCCGCGCGGCCCCTTTTTCATGGCCGTTGGTGCCACAGGCTTGCCAGCCAGGGAGTGACGGGGCACTCTTTGCCCTTCACTTTCCGTCTGAGAGCCTTTGCCATGATTGCCTCCTCCCGCCTGATCCTGCGCGAAATGATCGCCACCGACGCCCCCTTCATTCTTGAGCTGCTCAATGACGGCGACTTCTATCGCTACATCGGCGATCGGGGCATTCGCACCCTGGAGCAGGCGCAGGAGTATATCCAGCAGGGGCCAGCTGTCAGCTATGCCCGTTATGGTCACGGGCTCTATCTGGTGGAGCGCAAGGAGGACGGGGCCAGCCTCGGTATCTGCGGCCTGATCAAGCGCGATACCCTGGAGCAGGTCGATATCGGCTACGCCTTCCTGCCGCAGTATCGCGGTCAGGGCTACGCCATCGAAGCGGCACAGGCTGCTCTGGCCGATGGAAAAAGTCGGCTGGGGATCGGGCAAGTGGTCGCCATCGTCACTCCGGGCAACGAGCGATCCATCGGCCTGCTGGCCAAGCTGGGGCTGGTACGCAGCCGTCTGGTCAAGCTGAGCGAAGATGCTGATGAATGCCTGCTGCTGGAGCAGTGATCGAGGTCAGAGAGCTGGAAAGCGAATAGAGAAGTGGCTGGTCAGGCTGAGCGACAAGCAAGGGGCTGGATCTGGATAGAGGGAGAGAAGAGTAAGCAAAGAGGCCGCCGTGAGTTGCGGCCTGTCTGCATCGGGCGCTGCCGGAGGGCAGGCAGGATCAGTTGAGGTCTTCGATGGAGAACTCGCCAGCGATACCATCACAGGAGATGGCGAAACCGCCGCTGAAGCGGGTGCTGAACTGGATCAGGAACGCATCGGAATCCTGCTCTTGCGGGGGCAGGTTGATGGGTTTGCTACGACGCAGGGGCTTGTGTGTTTGTACGGCTTTCATCATGGTATTTCTCTATATAAATTAGGTGTTTGCTCCTTGTATTGGCAAATGTCAGGTTAATGGGCGCGGTCGATTGGGTGAACGACAAGCGCGCAGGAATACCCAGCCCGGTTAAGGGGCGTCTGCACTTTTCAAGGAATATGCTGATGCATAAATCAAATTGGGTGGGCAGATCGGGTCTGCACCGTGAGAGCCGGGCAACGCAGGCAGACAGCCTGACGGTTCTCAAGGCGAGTAAATCAGAGGAAGGTTATGTGGGTTTTGGCAGGATTCATCTAACGTTGAAACATTGCGAACATAAACAGGGCTGATTAACTAGCCGGGGCGCATTCTCTCCTCGAAATGAATAAAAAGCAAACAATAATTTGGCGATGTTGAAGTCAGTGCGCTTTTCCTCTGTGTTATCAAGGTGCTATCAGTCGCAAATATTAGCCATAAAAAGAGGGCTCCTGACGGAGCCCTAGTTCATTCTGCAATCAGTACCGTCGGTCGACTCAGTAGTCGCCAGAGGCCTTCTTGGCGGCAGTGATCATCGGGGTGATGGTCATGCCCTGCACCACGATGGAGAACATCACCACCGAGTAGGTCATCACCAGGATCACTTCACGCAGGTCGACGCCATGATCCGGGATCATCATGACGCCGGAGGGGAGTGCCAGTGCCATCGCCATGGCCAGACCGCCGCGCAGACCGCCCCAGGTAAGGATCCGCACCGAGAAGGTGTTGTAGTTGCGGAATCTGCGGAAGGCCACATAGGGCAAAGATACGCTGATGAAGCGGGCAGCCAGACAGAGCGGTACCGCGATAACCAGCAGCACCCAGTCATGCCAGGAGAGTTCCAGCAGCACCAGTGCCAGACCGATCAGCAGGAACAGCAGGGCGTTGAGGAACTGATCCATCAACTCCCAGAAGTGATCCAGGTGATGACGGCTCTGTTCGGAGAAGCCGGATTGGCGGGTCCAGTTGCCGATCATGATGCCGGTGACCACCATGGCCAGCGCACCGGAGACGCCGATCATGTTGGCGAGAGCGAAGCCAGCGGTCGGGATGCACAGCGTCAGCAGCAGCTCCAGCGAGCCATCGTCGGTGGCGCTGATCATCACATGGGCGATGAGGCCCAGCACGGCACCGAACAGGATGCCGCCAAGGGCTTCGTGCAGGAACAGACCGGCCACGCTGCCGAAGGTCGGCTCAACCCCGCCAAAGGCGACGGCAAACACGGTGGCGAAGATGACGAGGCCGACGCCGTCGTTGAACAGCGACTCCCCTTCGATCTGGATGGCGATCTGGGGTGGCGCTTTCATCTTCTTGACGATGGCGAGTACGGCAATCGGGTCAGTGGGGGAGATCAGCGCCCCGAACAGCATGCAGTAGACCAGCGGCAGTTCCCAGCCCAGCAGCTTGGCGATAAACCAGAAGCCGTAACCGATGATAAAGGTGGAGAGCAGGGTGGCAATGATGGCCAGAATGGTGATCTCCCACTTCTGGCTACGCAACGCCTTGAGGTTGATGCCAAGACCACCGGCGAACAGCAGGAAGCCCAGAATCCCCTTCAGCAGGAAGTTCTGGAAGTCGATGCTCTCCATGGTTTTGACGGCAAGAGGTTCCAGGTTGAACCAGCCCAGTTTGCCAAACAGCACCATCAGCGCGGAGATCAGCATGGAGCCCGCAGTAATGGCGATGGTGGTCTGGATCTTCACAACATACTGGTTGGCAAAGGCGATAAAAATCGCCAACGCTGCCAGAAAACAGAGTGTGTAGTAGACGCTCATAGTTATTTTTTTCTCGTTGGTAGACAGCAAGCACGTATCCCTATACAGGACGGGCATAGGTTACTCTCGGGCCCTATGTTACTCATTACCCATAAATGAGTATATGGTGTTCTGTTTGGACTGATAGACGGCTAGATTTCCATTTTATTTGTTTGCTGTTAGGATGCTGTTTACGCAGTTGCATGGATGTAAGAGGAACACGCGGTGTCGAACGAAATGTCGAGCAGAGAGCCGAGCAAGCAGTCGGACGTAACAAAGAAGCTGGAAGCCTGTCTCAGGGAGCGGATCCTGATCATCGACGGGGCTATGGGCACCATGATCCAGGGTTACCGACTGGGCGAAGCCGATTATCGGGGTGAGCGGTTTGCCGACTGGCATACCGACATCAAGGGCAACAACGATCTGCTGGTGCTGACCCGTCCGGCGGTGATCCGCGAGATCCACGAGCAGTATTGCGCTGCCGGGGCCGACATTCTCGAGACCAACACCTTCAACGCCACTCGCATCGCCATGGCCGATTACGAGATGGAAGAATTCTCGGCCGAGATCAACCGGGAAGCCGCCCGTCTGGCCCGCGCCGTGGCCGACGAGTGGACGGCAAAAGATCCCGCCAAGCCGCGCTTCGTGGCAGGGGTATTGGGCCCCACCAACCGCACCGCCTCCATCTCGCCGGATGTGAACGATCCCGGCAAGCGCAACGTCACCTATGACCAGCTGGTGGCCGCCTACACCGAATCGACCCACGCCCTGATCGAGGGCGGCGCCGACATCATCCTGATCGAAACCATCTTCGATACCCTCAACGCCAAGGCCGCGGCTTTCGCGGTGGAAGGGGTGTTCGAGGCGCTGGGCTACAGCCTGCCGGTGATGATCTCCGGCACCATTACCGATGCCTCCGGCCGCACCCTCTCCGGCCAGACCACCGAAGCCTTCTACCACTCCCTGCGCCACGTTAAACCGGTCTCGTTCGGCCTCAACTGTGCGTTGGGGCCCGATGAGCTGCGCCAGTATGTGGAGGAGTTGTCTCGCATCAGCGAATCCTGCGTCAGCGCCCACCCCAACGCCGGTCTGCCCAATGCGTTCGGCGAGTACGACCTCGATGCCGTCGAGATGGCGGAGCATATCCGCGAGTGGGCCCAAAGCGGCTTCCTCAACATGGTCGGTGGCTGCTGTGGTACCACCCCGACCCATATCCGCGCCATGGCCGACGCCGTGGCGGGTATCAGGCCGCGCGTGTTGCCCGAGCTGCCGATAGCTTGCCGCCTGTCGGGCCTCGAGCCGCTGATCATTACCCCCGAATCCATGTTCGTGAACGTGGGGGAGCGCACCAACGTTACCGGTTCGGCCAAGTTCAAGCGGCTGATCAAGGAGGGGCTCTACGACGAGGCGCTCGATGTTGCCAAGCAGCAGGTAGAGAGCGGCGCCCAGATCATCGACATCAACATGGACGAGGGGATGCTGGACGCCGAAGCGGCCATGGTACGCTTCCTGAACCTTATCGCCGGTGAGCCGGATATCGCCCGGGTGCCTGTGATGATCGACTCCTCCAAGTGGGAGGTGCTGGAAGCTGGCCTCAAGTGCGTGCAGGGCAAGCCGGTGGTCAATTCCATCTCCATGAAAGAGGGGGAGGAGAAGTTCATCCAGCAGGCCAGATTGCTGCGCCGTTACGGTGCCGCCGTTATCGTGATGGCGTTCGATGAGATGGGTCAGGCCGACACCCGCGCCCGCAAGTTCGAGATCTGCCAGCGTGCCTACCGGATCCTGGTGGATCAGGTCGGTTTCCCGCCGGAAGACATCATCTTCGACCCCAATATCTTCGCGGTAGCGACCGGCATCGACGAGCACAACAACTACGCGGTGGATTTCATCGAGGCGGTGAAGGACATCAAAACGCACCTGCCTCACGCCATGATCTCCGGCGGCGTCTCCAACGTCTCGTTTTCGTTTCGCGGCAACGAACCGGTGCGGGAAGCCATTCACGCCGTCTTCCTCTACCACGCCATCAAGAACGGCATGGACATGGGGATCGTCAACGCCGGCCAGCTTGCCATCTACGAAGACATTCCGGCCGAGCTGAAAGAGAAGGTCGAGGCGGTGGTGCTCAACCTCAATGACAACGCCACCGAGGAGCTGCTGGCCATCGCCGAGAAGTATCGCGGTGCCGGAGCCCAGGCGGAGGATCCGCGTGATCAGGAGTGGCGCAGCTGGCCGGTGGGCAAGCGGCTGGAGCACGCGCTGGTCAAGGGGATCACCGACTTTATCGAAGAGGATACCGAAGAGGCGCGCGCCGGGGCCGAGAAGCCGCTGCACGTCATCGAAGGGCCGCTGATGGATGGCATGAACGTGGTCGGTGACCTGTTCGGCGCGGGCAAGATGTTCCTGCCGCAGGTGGTGAAATCGGCTCGGGTGATGAAGCGGGCGGTGGCCTATCTGCAGCCCTATATCGAGGCGGAAAAATCGGGTGGCTCCAGCAACGGCAAAATCGTGCTGGCCACCGTCAAAGGGGACGTGCACGACATCGGCAAGAACATCGTCGGGGTGGTGCTGCAGTGCAACAACTTCGAGATTGTCGACCTCGGGGTCATGGTCTCCTGCGAGACGATTCTCAAGACTGCGCGTGAGGTCGGCGCCGATATCATCGGGTTGTCGGGTCTCATCACCCCGTCGCTGGACGAGATGGTGCACGTGGCCAAGGAGATGGAGCGTCAGGGCTTCAAGCTGCCGCTGCTGATCGGCGGTGCCACCACCTCCAAGGCGCACACTGCGGTGAAGATCGAGCAGAACTACTCGGAGCCGGTGGTCTATGTCTCCAACGCCTCCCGTGCGGTGGGGGTGGCCCAGAGCCTGCTCAGCCCGGATCTCAAGGAGGCGTTTGTCGCCCGCATCGACAAGGAGTACGAGATTGCCCGGGATCAGCATGCCCGCAAGCAGCCGCGCTCCCGCCCGGTCAGTCTGGCCCATGCCCGCGCTAACCGGCAGCAGCTGGATTGGGTTGGCTACCAGCCACCCAAGCCCCGCGAGCTCGGGGTCCAGAAGTTCGAAAACGTGCCTATTTCGGTGCTGCGCCCCTACATCGACTGGACGCCGTTCTTCCTGAGCTGGGAGCTGGCGGGCAAGTATCCGCGCATCTTGGAAGACGAGATCATAGGCGAGGAGGCGACCAAGCTGTTTGCCGATGCCAACGCCATGCTGGACCAGCTGGAAAAGGATCAGAGCGTGCGCTGTGCCGGCATCATCGGCTTGTTCCCGGCCAACGCAGTGGGGGACAGCATCGAGGTTTACAGCGACGAGTCCCGCACCGAGGTCATCAAGGTGCTGCACCACCTGCGCCAGCAGAGCGAGAAGCAGGGCTTCCCCAACTACTGTCTGGCGGACTATGTGGCGCCGAAAGAGAGCGGCAAGCCCGACTGGATCGGCGCCTTCGCGGTGACCGGCGGTATCGGTGAGGAGGCCATCGCCAAGGCCTACAAGGCGCAGCACGACGACTACAACGCCATCCTCATTCAGGCGGTGTGCGACCGTTTGGCCGAAGCCTTTGCCGAGTACCTGCACGAGCAGGTGCGCAAGGTGCACTGGGGTTATGCCCCCGATGAAGCCCTCAGCAACGAGGAGCTTATTCGCGAGAACTATCAGGGCATCCGTCCGGCCCCCGGTTATCCGGCCTGCCCGGAGCACACCGAGAAGGGGAGCATCTGGGAGCTGCTGGATGTCGAGCAGGCCATCGGCATGCAGCTCACCGAATCCTACGCCATGTGGCCGGGGGCGGCGGTGTCCGGCTGGTACTTCTCCCACCCCGAGAGCAAATACTTCGCGGTGGCGCAGATCCAGCACGATCAGGTGGAAGATTACGCCGCCCGCAAGGGGATGACGCTGGCCGAGGCCGAGCGCTGGTTGGGGCCAAACCTGAACTGACTCCCGCGTGACACCGGTTGATCTTTAACGAGAAACGGCGGCATCCTTGCTCGGGTTGAACAACCTGCGCAGAGCCGCCGTTTAACCTGTTGGTCACAGTGACAGGGTAGCGTGCGGTCTGGCGTGGTTTGTCTTGTTGTCAGGAGAAACAATTGGCGTTGTCTTGGCGCTGTGGCACCTTATACTCTCCCGCCCCATCCTGCCCAGGCATAGCCTTCTAGCGGAATTGTCATGAAGATCGCCATTTTATCCCGTGAGCCGAAAAACTACTCCACCCGCCGTCTGGTCGAGGTGGCGCAGGCGCGCGGTCATCAGGTCGAGGTGCTCGACACCCTGCGCTGCTATATGAATATCGCTTCCCACAACCCCTCCATTCACTACGAGGGTGGGGAGCTGGGAAGTTATGACGCCGTGATCCCCCGGATCGGGGCCAGCATTACCGCCTATGGCACCGCCGTGCTGCGCCAGTTCGAGATGATGAACACCATGGCCCTCAACAGCTCGGTGGCCATCAGCCGCTCCCGCGACAAGCTGCGGGCGATGCAGCTGCTCTCCCGCCACGGCATCGGCCTGCCCATCACCGGCTATGCCCACAGCACCCACGACGTGCCTGACCTCATCACCATGGTGGGCGGGGCGCCGCTGGTGGTGAAGCTGCTGGAGGGAACCCAGGGGATTGGCGTGGTGCTGTGCGAGACCCAGAAGGCCGCCGAGAGCGTGATCGAGGCCTTTATCCAGACCAACAACAACATTCTGGTGCAGGAGTATATCCGCGAGGCCAATGGCGCCGACATCCGCTGTCTGGTGGTCAACGGCAAGGTGGTGGCAGCGATGCGCCGTCAGGCCCAGCCGGGGGAGTTTCGCTCCAACCTGCACCGTGGCGGCACCGCCGAGGCGATCAAGATCACCCCGGAAGAGCGCGCTACCGCGGTGCAGGCCGCCAAGATCATGGGGCTGGATGTGGCGGGGGTGGATATCCTGCGCAGCGCCCGCGGCCCGCTGGTGCTGGAGGTCAACTCCTCCCCCGGCTTGCAAGGGGTGGAAGCTGCCTCCGGCAAGGATGTGGCTGGCAAGATCATCGAGTTCCTCGAACTCAAGGCGAGCCGCAAGAACAAACCGGCGGAGTGAGCCTCGGGCTCGCATCCGTCAGATAAAAACAGGGCGCCCTCGGGCGCCTTGTTGCTATCTGGCTGGTGGGTAGCGGGCTTGCCGGTGTCTGTTGTCTTCCTTCTCCCACTATTTTGAATAGACGGGGAGAAGGGCCGGGGATGAGGGGGCTATGCCTTCGTGGGGTCGCTGGTGCTCATCGCCAGCCGGGCGCTGAATACGCCATCCTCCAGCCGGGTATCGATCTGCCAACCCAGCTTCTCGCAGATGCGTTGGATGATGGTGAGGCCACAGCCGTAGCCGAGGATCTGATCCGGCGCCGCCGCCGTCGGGTTGCTGATGGTGAGCACCGGGCCACACAGCTCGATGTCGATATGTCCTTCGGCATAGCTCAGGGCATTTTTCAGCAGGTTGCCGAGGGCAATGGCGAGCAGGGAGAGGGGGGCGTTTACTTCGCTGCTCTCGTCCAGATTAAGCCGGATATCGAGTGCCTCCCGCTGCAACAGCGGAGCGAGGCGGGCCAGTTCCTGACGGATCAGCGGGGTCACCTGCTGCAGCGGTCGCTCCACTGCCTCCTTGCGGCCCAGCAGCAGGAAGGTCTCGGTGAGCAGTGCCATCTCGTCGGCGGCGGCGCGGATGCGGGTGGTGGCGCGGGCGGCCGGTGCGGGCAGATCTGTCACCTTGCCAAGCAGCGCGGCCGAGCCCTGGATCACCATGTTGGGGGTGCGCAGCTCGTGGCTGGCGAAGCGGCTGAACTCCTGCTCGCGGGCGAACACAGCGCTCACCTCCTGCTTGCCGGCCAGCAGCGCCAGCTCGATATCCCGCAGCTCCTGCCAGGGGGCGTCTGGCTCGAAATCCGCCTGATCCGGGGTGAGGTGGGCGACCCTCTGTTGCAGCCGTTGCAGCGGCCCTGTGATATGGCGCACCAGCCAGATGCCGAAGCCGAGGCAGCCCAGCAGCAGGGTTACCCCGATCAGCCGGGTGGCCAGATGCAGCTTGTCTTCGTAGGGGTCGAGGTAGTCATCGGCGTCGTCGTTGAACACCAGATAGAGCAGTCCCTCGCCGGAGGGGTGACGGGCCACCAGAAAGTGTTTGTCCTCCTTGCCCAGCTGATGCTCGAAAAAGCCGGGGGTCCGGTAGGGCTTCAACCATTTCGGCAGGCGGCCCGCCTCGGTCCAGTAGCTGGAGAACTGTCTGGGGCTCGGGGCGGCCGCCGCCGGGCCGAGTCGCAGCCAGTCATCGCTGTAGCGGGTCACTTCCGCCTCCAGCCAGTGGCGCAGGCTCAGCTCCTCCATCTTGTCCTCGGCCACCAGCATCAGGCCGGAGAGCAGGATCAGCAGCACCACGCCAGCGCCGCCGAGCGCCATGATCAGGCGGCGACGCAGGCTCGGCAGGCTCATGCGCTCACCAGTCGGTAGCCCTGACCGTGCAGGGTCTCCAGCATGGGAGTGGGGAAGGGTTTGTCCAGCGCGTTGCGCAGGGCGTAGATGTGGCTGCGCAGGGCATCGGAGTCGGGCTCCTCATCCCCCCAGACGGTGTCGAGCACCTCCTGACGGCTGACGATGGCGGGGGCACGGCGAGCCAGCAAGGCGAGGATCCGGAACGGGATCTTGCCGAGCTTGAGGGGCTCACCGGCGCGGGTGGCACGGCCGCTGGCGACATCGACCGTCAGATCGCCAAAGCTGATGGCCCCCACATCGCCGCGCGGGCCGCGCAGACTGAGGGCTTGCAGCCGCACCTCCAGCTCCTCCATGGCGAACGGCTTGACCAGATAGTCATCCCCTCCCGCCTTGAAGCCTGCCAGCTTGTCCTCCAGGCTGTCGCGGGCGGTGAGAAACAGCACGGGAGTGGCAATCCCCTGCTCGCGCAGGCGAGCCACCGTGCTGAGGCCATCGAGGCGCGGCATCATCACATCCATGATGATGACGTCGAAACGCTGCTCCTCCAGCAGTTGCAGCGCCGCCTGACCGTGATAGGCACAATCGAGACGGTGACCGGCCAGCTCCAGATAATCCATGATGGTTTCCGCCACCTGAGGATTGTCTTCCACTACCAAAATCTTCATGCTTTGCTCTCCTGGTTGGCGAGCGTTTCACGCTCTTTTCACACCGGATACGGCATCCTGTTTGCCAGTGTAACCCCGAGGATCCCTGATGAAGAAGTCTCTCTGCGCCCTCCTGCTGCTGATCTTGTTGCCACTTGGCACCGCACAGGCGACCGAATTCAAGCTGACCGGCCGCACCACCTGGCAGCTTGGCCAGCTGATGGTCAACGGCATGCCGTTCGTGATCGACGACCAGACCCGCTTCAAGGATTGGCTCAACGAGGATGATCTCGGCGGCACCTGGGTCGAGATGAAGGGGGTGGTGGAGAACGGCGTGCGCTATGTGCGCAAGGTCGAAGCCCTCGACGAAGATGACAAGGACGAGATGGATCTGGAGGGGCCGGTCGAAGGGGGGCGGATCTGGGGCTACACCACCTCGGACAACAGTCTGGTGCCGTTCGAAGGGCGCTGGCTGGAGCTGGAGTGCAAGTTTGACGGCATGCGCCTGAGCCGTTGCCGCGAGGATGACTGATCCGATCTCTGCGTTCCGATTAGAAATGCTCCCGAATGAAGCCCATGCTTGTCCAGCATGGGCTTTTTGTTCAGGGACGAACGAAGATGGAACAATCGAGAAAGTGGTGTGCATGGATGCTGGGTGTGCCGCTCTGGGCGGTGCAGGCGGGAGCCGACGAGCTGTGGCTGGTTGAGCTGGAGCACAACGACGGCATCCGCCTGCAATTTCAGGGGGCCGAGGTGGAGCAGGGCAGTGCCGCCGTCTGGCGGCAGGGGGAGATGTGGCCGCAGCCACTCAAACCCGGCGACCAGCTCGCCCTGCTGGTGGCCGATGGCGTTGCCACCCGGATTGAGCTGCTGGCCGCCAGAGCCCCGTTGACCAATCAGCCCTGGCAACGGGCGCAAGATCGCCTGCAATCTTTCGATGACCGGCAACTCACACTGGCCACCCTGGGCACTGTGCCACTCAATCCACAGGTGCGCTGGGTTAACGGCTCGGCTGCCGATCTGCACACCGGGAGCGAGCTGGTGCTGAGCCGCGACGAACAGGGCCGCTTAAGCGAAATCCTTGTCGTCAATCCGGAGGAGTAGTTGACCCGTCTACAATAGGCGGGTTTATCCTCTGCCCGTTGGATGAAGGAACCCCTATGTTGACGATTACCCGGCTGGCCAGAGAACTGGGCCTGAGCCGTACCACTCTGCTCTATTACGAACGCCTCGGTCTGCTGCTTCCCGCCCTGCGCGGGGAGAACGGCTATCGCCGCTATGGCGAGGCCGAGCTGGAACGGGGGCGGCAGATCGCCAGCTTTCGCGCCATGGGGCTGCCGCTCGAAGAGATCGGCACCCTGCTGGCGGCACGGCAGGAGAGCCACTCCTGCCTCGATGGTCACCTGATGCGACTGGAGCAGGAGATCGCCGAGCTAAGGCGTCAACAGCGGGCCATCATCCTCTATCGCCAACAGACACACGAGGAGATCCCCATGGTAGACAAGGCACGCTGGGTTGCCATCATGCAGGCCGCAGGCATGACCGAAGAGATGATGCGCAACTGGCATATCCAGTTCGAGAAGATGGAGCCACAGGCCCATCAGGAATTCCTCGAATCCCTGCAGATCCCCGCCGCGGAGATTGCCGCGATCCGCACCTGGTCGCGCGGGGTGTAACCCGGTCCGACCACAGCACCGGCCGTTGACCCGGATTGTTAACGGCTTGTGCTTTAGATTTTCCCCCTTATACTGGCGCCATCTTGTCGGAGTGCTGACCGTCGAACGACGCGAAGCTGAGACCGTTAATTCGGGATCCGTGGAACCTGATCAGGTTAAAACCTGCGAAGGGAACAAGGGTAACTTGCGGGTTACCGCGCCGGAGGAGGAACAAGCCTCTTCCGCTCATCGAAGGGATCACCCTTGATGGGTCAGGGCGCACAGGAGGGAGTCTGTTCCGTCCGGTTGTCCAGCGCGTGGGGCGCCTTGCCCACAACGTGCAGAGAGCGGAAAGCGGCAGAACAGCAGAGCGGAGATCCATCCCGCGTGCACTCCCTCCTGATATAAACACCCCGCCGCAAGTTCATCTTCTCCTCGAACTCCAGACAAGCAAACACCCATAACTTCAACCAGTTAATGTGAGTTTTGCTATGTCTACCAATGTTTCTGATACCGCCAAATCCAGCCGCCGCGAGCAGCGATCCAGCGCCCAAACTTTTATCGACAACCTCAAGGGGATGGCTCACCCCAACTCCCGCCGCATCTTTATCGAAGGCTCCCGCGCCGATATCCGTGTCCCGCTGCGGGAGATCCAGCTGGCCGACACCTTTGTCGGCGGTACCAAAGAGGCCCCCCGGTTCGAGCCCAACGAGCCGATCCCGGTCTACGACACCTCGGGCCGTTACGGGGAGGAGGGGGTCGCCATCGACGTGCGCCGTGGCCTGCCGCGCCTGCGGGAAAACTGGGTGCTGGAGCGGGATGATACCGACGAGCTGCCGGGCCTCAGCTCCACCTTCACTCAGGAGCGTCTGGCCGATGAGGGGCTGGATCACCTGCGCTTCGAGCACTTGCCAAAGCCGCGCCGCGCCAAGCCGGGTCGCCGGGTCACCCAGCTCCACTACGCCCGTGCCGGTATCGTCACTCCCGAGATGGAATTTATCGCCATCCGCGAGAACATGGGCCGCGAGCGGGTACGATCCGAACTGCTGCGCACCCAGCATCCGGGCCGCGATTTCGGTGCCCGTTTGCCCCAGAACATCACCCCTGAATTTGTGCGCGATGAGGTGGCCGCCGGTCGCGCCATCATCCCCAGCAACATCAACCACCCGGAAGCGGAACCGATGATCATCGGCCGCAATTTTCTGGTGAAGATCAACGCCAACATCGGCAACTCGGCAGTCACCTCCAGCATCGAAGAGGAGGTGGAGAAGCTGGTCTGGTCGACCCGCTGGGGCGCCGACACCGTGATGGATCTCTCCACCGGCCGCTACATCCACGAAACCCGCGAGTGGATCCTGCGCAACAGCCCAGTGCCCATCGGTACCGTGCCCATCTATCAGGCGCTGGAGAAGACCAACGGCATCGCCGAAGAGCTCACCTGGGAGCTGTTCCGCGACACCCTGCTGGAGCAGGCCGAGCAGGGGGTGGACTACTTCACCATCCACGCCGGCGTCCTGCTGCGCTTCGTGCCGATGACCGCCAAGCGCCTCACCGGCATAGTCTCGCGCGGCGGCAGCATCATGGCCAAGTGGTGCCTCTCCCACCACAAGGAGAACTTCCTCTACCAGCACTTCCGCGAAATCTGCGAGATCTGCGCCGCCTATGACGTGGCCCTGTCGCTCGGTGACGGTCTGCGTCCGGGCTCCGTCTATGACGCCAATGACGAGGCCCAGTTCGCCGAGCTGCGCACCCTGGGCGAGCTGACCAAGATCGCGTGGGAGTACGACGTGCAGGTGATGATCGAAGGGCCGGGCCATGTGCCGATGCACATGATCGAGCGCAACATGACCGAGCAGCTGGAGCATTGCCACGAAGCACCGTTCTATACGCTGGGCCCGCTCACCACCGACATCGCCCCCGGCTACGATCACTTCACCTCCGGCATCGGCGCCGCGCTCATCGGCTGGTATGGCTGCGCCATGCTCTGCTACGTCACCCCCAAGGAGCATCTGGGGCTGCCCAACAAGGAGGATGTGAAGCAGGGGCTGATTACCTACAAGATCGCCGCCCACGCCGCCGATCTGGCCAAGGGTCACCCGGGCGCCCAGATCCGCGACAACGCCATGTCCAAGGCGCGTTTCGAGTTCCGCTGGGAGGATCAGTTCAATCTGGCCCTCGACCCCGACACCGCCCGTGCCTACCACGACGAGACCCTGCCGCAGGAGTCCGGCAAGGTGGCCCACTTCTGCTCCATGTGTGGGCCCAAGTTCTGCTCCATGAAGATCACTCAGGATGTGCGCGCCTACACCGCCGAACTGAATGCCGCCAAGCTGGAGGCCGTGGAGATCAAGCTGGTCGGTATGGACGGCCAGCAGGAGCAGGTGGTGGCTCAGGTCGAGAGCGGCATGGCCCGCATGGCTGAGACCTTCAAGGAGACTGGCGGCGAGATCTACCATCAGGCGGCGGCGCTGAAACAGGCCGCAGGGGAGGAGGCGTGAGCAGCGCAAGCGGGGCTGTCAGCCCCGCCGATCTGTTGCCCATGACGGACTCGCTGCCTGTGGTCTGGACCATCGCTGGTTCAGACTCCGGTGGCGGTGCCGGTATTCAGGCCGACTTGCACACCTTGCACGACCTCGGCGTGCACGGCTGCTCGGTCATCTCCGCCATCACCGCCCAGAACTCGGTGGCGGTGAAGATGGTCGACCCCGTGCTGATGCAGACCTTCACCGCCCAGATCGACGCCCTTAACGTCGATCTGCCGCCTGCCGCCATCAAGATCGGCCTGCTGCCGACCCGGCTCCATGTCGAGGTGCTGGCCCGCCGACTGGCAGCCACCCCGGCCCCCTTCGTGGTCTACGACCCAGTGGCCATCGCCAGCACTGGCACCCCGATGGCGGAGCCCAATATGCTGGAGGCGGTGCGCGAGCAGCTGTTGCCACGCCTGTCGCTCATCACCCCCAACGGCCCCGAGCTGGAAGCCCTGACCGGCTTGCCGGTCAGCAGCCCCGAACTGGTGCGCCTCGCCGCCCGCCGCCTGCGCGAACTCGGTGCCCGCGCCGTGCTGGTCAAGGGCGGTCATCTGGAGTGGAGCGGCGATCTCTGCCTCGATTACTACCAGGATGAGACCCGCGAGTTCTGGCTGGCGGCTCCGCGCCTCGATACCCGCCACGGTCACGGCACCGGCTGCTGCTACGCCAGCGCCATCGCCGCCGTGGTGGCGCAGGATTATCCGGTGGAAGACGCCATCACCCTGGCGCGTGCCTACCTGCAACAGGGGCTGGCGGCGGCGCAGGGGGTTGGCGCAGGCCCCGGCCCCATCGCCCATCTTGGCTGGCCAGCTGATCTTGCCCACTTCCCCCGCGCCGTGCTGGCGGGTTCAACCCTCGATCGCCGCTTCGGACTTTATGAGACAAGCAGCGCCCGCCTGCCGCAGGGCCCCTTCGCGCCGACCGAACACAACCTCGGTCTCTATCCGGTGGTCGATTCGGTCAAGTGGCTGCGCCGCCTGCTGGGGCAGGGGGTCAAGACCATCCAACTCAGGATCAAGAATCTGCCCGCCGCTCAGGTGGCACCGGCTATTCGCGATGCGGTTGAGCTTGGTCGCCGTCATGGGGCGCGGCTCTTTATCAACGACTACTGGCAGCAGGCCATCGAGGCGGGCGCCTGGGGCGTGCATCTGGGGCAGGAGGATATGGAGACGGCTGATCTCGCCGCCATTCAGGCGGCCGGACTGCGCCTTGGCATCTCCACCCACGGCTACTTCGAGCTGATGCGGGCCCGCGAGCTGGCCCCCTCCTATATCGCGTTGGGACATATCTTCCCGACCAACACCAAGGCGATGCCTTCGCGTCCGCAGGGGCTGGTGCGGTTGCACCGCTACCGCGCCCTGATGGCGGAGTGGCCGACGGTGGCCATCGGCGGCATCAGCGAGGAGCGGGTGGCGGCGGTCAAGGCGAGCGGGGTCGGCAGTATCGCGCTGGTCTCGGCCATCACTGCCAGCGACGACTGGCAGGGGGCGACCGAGCGGCTACTCGCTGCCGTGGGGGCGGGGGATGAGCCGCGCTCGGCCACCGTTATGCGGGAGGTGGAACATGCTCTCTGATACGGAATATTTGCGCGATTCAGTTCGCCAGCTGACCTCGCTGGCCGTATGGGGAGGCACTGATGTTGGCTGATGCTGAATACCTCAGATACGGCCGCCAGCTGATGCTGGCGGAAGTGGGTGAGGCGGGGCAGGCGCGGCTGAAAGATAAGTCCGTGCTGATCGTGGGCTTGGGCGGGCTCGGCTCGCCGCTGGCCCTCTATCTGGCCGGGGCCGGGGTGGGCACCTTGTGGCTGGCCGATGGCGATACGGTCGATTCCAGCAACTTGCCGCGCCAGATCCTGTTCGACTCCGAGGCGGTCAACCACTCCAAAGCGGAGCTGGCCCGCGAGCGCTTGGCCGCCCACAACCCGCTGGTGGAGCTGATCGCCATCAATCAGCGGCTCGATGCTGCCAGCCTGCCGGAGTTTGTGGCCGAGGTAGATCTGGTGATCGACTGCTGCGACAACCTCGCCACCCGTCATGCCATCAACGCCGCCTGCGTGGGGCAGGGCAAGCCCTGGATCTCCGCCGCCGCAGTGGGTTGGCAGGGGCAGCTGATGGCGCGCACCAGCAGCGATCACGCCTGCTACGCCTGCCTCTATCCGCTCGATACCAAGATCAAGGAGAGCTGCGAGACCAGCGGCGTCACCGGCCCGCTGGTCGGGGTGATGGGCTCTTTGCAGGCGCTGGAGGCGCTGAAACTGTTGCTCAGGATGCCGAGCCCGGTCGCTGGCACATTGCGCCGCTTCGATGGCCTGACCCATCAGTGGCAAACCCTCACTCTGGCCCCCGACCCCGATTGCCCGGTTTGCGGGCAGCGCCGATGCTCGACACACGATAAGGAGATCACCTCATGACCCTCACCATTCGACTCAACGATAAAGCCCAGCCGCTGGCGGCAGGGCAGAGCGTGGCCGACCTGCTGACGGCGCAAGACGTTAATCCACAGGGCGTAGCGGTGGCCCTTAACGGCGCCGTGCTGCCCCGTGGCCGCTGGGCCGAGACCCGTCTCAATGACGGAGATGAACTTCACCTCTTTACCGCCATTGCCGGAGGCTGACCCATGATGCTCGCAGTCCCATCTTCGCGTGTTCTGCCTTGCGGCGGAACCTCATCTCTTCTTATCGCAGTGGCCGGAGGCTGACATGCTGACAATTGCCGATCACACCTTCTCTTCGCGCCTCTTTACCGGCACCGGCAAGTTTGCCCGCCCGGATCTGATGGCCGCCGCCATCGAGGCGAGCGGCTCCCAGCTCGTCACCATGGCCATCAAGCGGCTCGAACCGGGCAAGGCCCACGACGATATCCTCAGCCCCTTGTTGCAACTCGGGGTCAAGCTGCTGCCCAACACCTCAGGCGCCAAGACCGCCGCCGAGGCGGTGTTTGCCGCCCACTTGGCCCGCGAGGCGCTGGGGACGAACTGGTTGAAGCTGGAGATCCACCCCGATCCGCGTTATCTGCTGCCCGACCCCATCGAGACGCTGAAAGCCGCCGAGCAGCTGGTGAAAGAGGGCTTTGTGGTGCTGCCCTACTGCGGCGCCGACCCCGTGCTCTGCAAGCGGCTGGAAGAGGTGGGCTGCGCCGCCGTGATGCCGCTTGGCGCGCCCATCGGCTCCAATCAGGGGCTGGTGACCCGGGAGTTTCTCTCCATCATCGTCGAGCAGGCCAATGTGCCTGTGGTGGTGGATGCAGGCATAGGTGCGCCGAGCCACGCCGCCGCCGCCTTTGAACTGGGCGCCGATGCCGTGCTGGTCAACACCGCCATCGCGGTGAGCGGCGACCCGGTCGCAATGGGCCGTGCCTTTGCACTGGCCTGCACCGCTGGTCGCAGCGCCTATGAGGCAGGCCTTGGCGCCCGCGCCCTGCAGGCACAAGCCTCCAGCCCGCTCACCGATTTTCTGGGGGCGTTATGAGTCATGACATAGGGGCGACCATGAACATCTCCCCCTTGCCCCAAGGGCAGCCAGAGGTTTGCCCCCCTCTCCCTCTGGGAGAGGGGGTGAGGGCGCCGGGGTTGAGGGCTAAGGAGCCTTCCTTTCTCGACCGCTGGCAGGAGCTGGAGTGGGACGATATCGGCATGCAGATCCGCGCCAAAACTGCCGCCGATGTAGCGCGAGCCCTGAGTGCCCCGCGCCGCACGCTGGCGGATTTTATGGCGCTGATCTCCCCAGCTGCCGAGGCATTTTTGCCGCAGATGGCGGCCGAGGCCGAGCGGCTGACTCGCCAGCGCTTTGGCAACACCATCGGCTTCTATGTGCCGCTCTATCTGTCGAACCTGTGCGCCAACGACTGCACCTACTGCGGCTTCTCCATGAGCAACCGCCTCAAGCGCAAGACCTTGAATGCAGAGGAGATAGAGCGCGAGTGTCTGGCCATCAAGGCGCGCGGTTTTGACAGCGTGCTGCTGGTGACCGGCGAGCACGAGCACAAGGTGGGGCTCGCCTATTTTCGGCAGGTGATGCCCATCATCCGCCGCCACTTCAGCACGGTAGGGATGGAGGTGCAGCCCCTCTCGCAGGCCGACTATGCCGAACTGAAGAGCCTCGGCCTCGACGCCGTCATGGTCTATCAGGAGACCTACCACGCCCCCACCTATGCCCGCCACCATCTGCGCGGCAACAAGCGGGACATCGCATGGCGCCTCGCCACGCCGGATCGGCTCGGCCGCGCCGGTATCGACAAAATCGGGTTGGGGGCGCTGATCGGTCTCTCCTCGGACTGGCGCGCCGACAGCTACTTTGTCGCCGAGCATCTGAGCTGGCTTGAGCGCCACCACTGGCAGAGCCGCTACTCGCTCTCCTTCCCGCGCCTGCGCCCCTGCACCGGCGGGCTGGAGCCTGCCGTGGTCATGTCGGATCGCCAGCTGGCCCAGCTTATCTGCGCCTGGCGCCTCTTCTCGCCCACGCTGGACTTGTCCCTCTCCACCCGCGAGTCGGCCACCTTTCGCAACGGCGCGGTGCGCCTTGGCATCACCCAGATGTCGGCCGAGTCGCGCACCCAGCCGGGTGGCTATGCCGAGGGGGATAAAGAGGAGCTGGAGCAGTTCGCCATCCACGACGATCGCCAGGTCGGTGAAGTCGCCGCCGCCGTGCGGCAGGCGGGGTTGCAGCCGGTGTTTAAGGATTGGGAGCCGTTTTTGGGCCGATAGGGGCGGCCATGCCCCCTTTGCCGGTGGCATCCGGCGTCCAGCCAGACTCCGTGCCTGTGGCAAGCAGGCACGGCTGCACCGTGCAATCGTAGGGTCGATTAGCCGGTAGGCGTAATCGTCCGTTTCGAGGTATGGCGTTGGCGGCAGGGGCCGTTGTGTGGTGGCACGGCTTCGCCGTGCAGGACGCGAGGCCGCTGGCCTCGAAGGGGTTTCGCCCGCCCTTCGGGCTTGGGCGAGTGACTTTTCTTTGCGTGGCCAAAGAAAAGTCACCAAAAGAAAGGCCACCCCTGCTTATTCGCCCGACTTACGTCGGGTGCCTTCGGCTCACCTGCTTGTCCGACGGCACGCGGCGACGGGCCATCCATGGCCCGGCGCCGCTCGCTCGACATCCTGTATCGCGGCCTGGACAAACGGGTTCGCCTCGGCGAATAAGAGGGGGAACCAAAACCGTGCCCACCATAACCTCAGGGGGAGTCGTATGGTGCAATTTACTTCGTCCATTGCACCTACGGTATAGCGGCACTATTTTGGTAAGCTTGATAAAACAGTTGTTATTAATTGATACATAGAATTACCAGCTACACCATAAAAAACATTTTCTGCTAGTGTTTTTAGTGTTATTGCTGTTTGGTCATCCGTTACATGTTTCTCGATTTCATTTTTTATGTTCTGGTAGGATTCCGTAGATATTTCATTGTTCATATTGTTACGTAACAATGAAAGTAGTTCTTGCGGTAGTTGACTATAACTCGACATCTGCATTGCAATGTTGTCTTGGTTTTTTGTTAAACTTTGGCATATGACCTGCTGAAGAGATTTCATCTGATTTTCGAGAGAATTTACTCTAGTTTTATAATCATCATTCTCTTCTTTGTATATCATTATTATTTGATTGCTGAATTTTAGCTCCATGGCGGCCATTTCCAGTTTCATTTTCATTTTTTCAACATGATGGCTAGATTCTAGAATATCATTAGGGGATTTTTCTCCAATGACGGCCAAGCCGAATTCAGATAAGGATTTCTCTATTTTCTCTACATTCCCAGAAGGAGTCTCAACGATTAAAAGAACTTTGTGCCCTAATTGTTCAATGCTGACTTTTGCTTCTACGCCAGAATATTTTTGATGAAGAAATTCATTGAAATATGACAGTATTGACAACCCTGCACTGGCTTGGTGAGGCTCGAAAGTGATTGATTTTGAAAGCTTAACTATGTCAAAGTCATCTTTTGCTATCGTTTTGTCAATGGGCAGTTCTGGCAAGCCAGTGACAATTATTGTGACACTCATCTTATCTGATAATTCAGGCTCTATAACCGTACCCATCACGATAGTAGCATTTTTATTTGCGAACTCTCTTATTACATTGCCAACAATTTCAAACTCTTCAATTGTCATATCCATGCCGGCAGTAATATTAACTAAAATCCCTTTGGCTTTTGAGATGTCATGACTCTGTAATGCAGGAGATTCTAATAGCTTTCTCACAGCTAATTCTGCGCGTTCTTCCCCATCTTGAAATGAATAACCGACAGTGCTTAAACCCATGTTCCTAATTATGGTTTTAACATCATCTAGATCAACATTTATCAACCCCGGACGGGTAACTAGATCTATCATTCCTTTTATCACTGCACGGAAATGGTTATTCGAGTCATAGAATAAATCACTTGTTTTACTTAATGAATTATTCTTTAAGTTGGATTCCAAAAATCTATCGTTTTCTATACAAACCAAAGAGTCTGTATGTTCTAATAATGATAAATATGCCTTTTGTGAATGTAGTATTTTACTCCTACCTTCAAAGCTAAATGGGAATGAAAATAATCCGATGCATAATATACCCAGCCTTTTGGCAATCTTAGCAATATATGGAGACACTTGGCTGCCAGTTTCTCCTCCTAAGCCAGATACTAAAAAAACAACATTGGAACCTTCTATTGCCTTCTCAATTTCCTCATCAATGAAATGAACGTGTTCTCTTATTAATATTGACTCACCCTGATTTTTGGTATGTCTGTTTATTATTTCCAATGATGAGTGAATATATATCTTTTTAATGTCTGCTTCTTCTAGATCGTTGGACTTGAATATGTCATCAACAATTTTGCATCCAACGCTTCCAATTCCTAAGACTACTGGGGATACATATTCTTCAGGGGCGTCTAAAAATTCAAACATATATTCATCCTAGAAATCAAACATTCGGGAATTATCGGGTGGATCTTATCTTCATACAAAAAATGGCTTAAATGAAGTCCAATAATAACTTCTGTAATGTATACTACAATACTTGCTGGGTAATACATTGAGTTAGTTCAAGTTTTATAGAGGTCGTGTTGCTTTATTGTGTTGCATTCATATTTATGATTATCCAGATTCGGCAATGTAGAAAAATTTGTAGATGCTGATCATTTTACCTCTCGATAGCGTGACCTATGGTGTGCCTAAATGAAGGCGTAATACAATTTTTCTTTATTTCAGGCTAGCCCTCAGAGCCGCATAGCTACAAGATTCAGTCTGCGGGAACAAGAGCATAGATATGCGCATCAAGGGGCTGGCCATGTAGGAAGATGCGATTTCTTGCCCTGCATTCAAAGGTTGCCCCTGCAGCGATGGCCACAGCTTCGCTGGCGCTGTTGCCGATTCCCATCACGATCTCCAGCCGAAATAGACCCAACTGCTGAAAGCCAAAGTCACGGAGCAGGGCGACCGCCTGTCGGGCGATGCCGCAGCCTTGGCGGGATTGCCGCACCCAATAGCCGATGTTGCCGTAGCGATGATGGGGTGACAGCTGGTTGATACCTGCGCCACCCAGCAGTTGGCCGGTGGTGGCGCAGAAGATGCCCATGTCAAAGGCGCGTCCCACCGCACAATCCTGCTCGCAGCTGGCAAACCACTCCAGCGCGCTCTCCCGAGTAAATGAACGGGAGCTCCAGCTCATCCATTTGCCGACCGTCTCGATGGATTCGTGGGCCGCGCGGACAAGCTCGTCGGCATCGCCCGGTTCGAACGGGCGGATCACGAGTTGAGCGTTGGCAAGGCGCTGGAATGTCATCACTTGTCCTGCTTTTTCAGAAAGTAACTGATATGCCCCGGCGGCATATCGGGCAGCTGGCCAAAGACTTCGTAGCCCTGCTTCTGATAGAAGGGGAGGGCCTGAAAACTGGTGGTTTCCAGATGGTAGTTGCTGATGCCCTTGCTTTGGGCGTACTGCTCCATGGCGCCGAGCAGGCGGCCGCCCCAGCCATCGCGGCGGATGCTTTCGTCGATCCAGAGCCAGTCGACATGCAGCCAGCCCCACTTGATGTCGGCGATGATGCCGCCGTGTACCTTGCCATCTTCATCCTTGATAAAGCTGGCGATCCGCTCGCGCAGATGGGTGCCGGCGTGACCCTTGTTGAAGCCCGAGAGACCAATGCGCAGCGCTTCGATCTCATCGTCCCGAGGCGGTTGGGGTGGGGTTAGTTGCATATGGGCTCCTGCGGTATGGGTTGTGGCGGCGTCAAAGGGTTAAAGCAATACCCGTTTGGGTTCACTTCGGTCAAGTTGTCTGGTCGGCCGCCGCCTGCGTACATGGCTGGCGGCCAGTCCATCTCCCTTGCGACTTGCATCACCCCCCTTGCATCACCCCATAGTGAGGCGCAGACTGTTTGGCCTTGTTTTTATGCGATTCGATTCAAGGCAACCATCATGACTCCTGCCATCAACCTGCTGAAGAAGCTCAAAATTCCCCACAAGCTCTACCCCTACGAGTGCGAAGCCCACGACGATTTCGGCAAGCATGCCGCGACCCAGCTCGGGCTGCCGGAGGCGCAGGTGTTCAAGACCCTGGTCGCCCATCACGACAAGCAGGCGGTGGTGGCCATCGTTCCCTCATCCGGCATGTGCAGCCTGAAGCAGCTGGCCAAGGCGACCGGCCTCAAGAAGGTGGAGATGATGAAACCGGCGGAAGCGGAGAAGCTGACCGGCTACAAGGTGGGTGGCATCAGCCCGCTGGCCCAGAAGAAGCTGCTGCCTACCGTGCTGGACGAGTCGGCCCTGCAGTTTGACGAGATCCTGGTGAGTGGCGGCAAGCGTGGCCTCTCGGTCGGGGTGGCGCCGCAGGATATGCTGACGCTGATGAAGTGGATCGCCGCGCCCATCGGCGAAGAGTAGTGCCGGGCACGGCGTGATCCCGCGCTCCGGGCCAGTGTCGGCCCGGACTTCCCCGCCGGTGATCGGGCGCGCAAGCCGCAACTGGCCCGCCCTCAACGGGGGGAGAGCCAGTCTATACTGGGTGAACCCCGTTGTATGAGTTCAGCCATGATCTATCGACTTCTGTTGCTCTGCCTCTGTTTATCCTTCCCCTCTGCCTTGCTGGCTGCGACCCGTTTTACCCTGCTCAGTCCTGAAAACAGTCAGGATATGCGGATGCGTTATTACCGTGAGGTGATGCAGCTGGCGCTGGAGAAGACCCGCCCCGAATATGGTGACTACGAGTTGCTGGACTCCCTGCCGATGAACAAGGCGCGGATGCGGATCGAGGTGCAGGAGCAGGGCCAAAACGCCCTGTTTATTGTCGACAGCTGGCCCTATCAGGGGGAGGCGGTTGCGGATCAGGTGGCATCGATCCCGTTCCCGATCGATATGGGGATCCTCGGCTACCGGGTCTGTTTCGTCGGCTCGGATCGCGCTGCCGAGCTGGCGCGGGTGAACACTCTGGATCAGTTGCGCCACTTCACTCAGGGGGCGGGCACCGGCTGGCAGGATGCGGTGATACTGCGCCACGGCGGGCTGACCGTGCATGAGGTGGATAACTACGAGTCGCTGTTTCGCATGGTGGCGCGCGGGCGCATCGACCTCTTCTGCCGCGGGGCCAACGAGATCCTGCCGGAGTGGCAATCTCATCAGGGCAAGGTGGCCGGGTTGACGGTCGATCGCCATCTGGCCCTCTTCTATCCGCTGATCCATGTGTTCTACAGCAATGCCCACTATGTTCAGGAGCGCGAGCGTCTTGCGCGCGGTCTGCAACTGGCCTGGCAGGATGGTTCCCTCAAGCGGCTCTGGCGTCACCACTTCCAGTCCTCGCTGGTGTTTGCCAATCTGGGGGCTCGCCAGATCTTCCGGCTCGGCAACCCGCTGCTACTCAGGGCGGGTTTTGACTATCGCCCCTACCTTTACAATCCGCAGGCGGATGATTTCGGTTCACTGCCCTGAGCCGGGTTATCAGGTGCACAGGCTCTGATAGAGTAAGGGAGAGATCGTTGCCGCCAAGGAGATGGCCCATGCGCGTATCTGCCCGCATCCTGCTCTTCATCGCGTTGCTGCTGCCCGCCACCGGCAGCGCGGCCCCGGCCTTTACGCTGCGTACCTGCCTCGAAAACAGTGACTCCTACCCCTGGCTGCTGCAATCGGGAGAGGGGATTGTCCAGTATCACCTCAAGGTGGTTGCCACCGCCCTCAGTGCCGAGATCGTGCTGACGCCGCTGCCGTGGAAGCGCTGCCTCTCTCAGGTGAGCAGTGGCCAGATGGATGCGGCCATCAAGATGAGTTACAGCGTCGAGCGGGCGACCAAGGTGGGGGTCTATCCCATGCGCGAGGGCAAACCCGACCCCGCCAAGCGGCTGCTGACCGAGAGCTACAGCCTTTATCAGCTCAAGGGGGGCAAGAGCCAGTGGGATGGCACCACCCTCAGGGTCAAGGGCATGGTGGCGGCCCAGTCGGGATTTTCCATCGTCGACTTGTTGCTGGCGGCGGGGGCCGAGGTGGATGACTCCAGCCGTGACCCGCTGATTATTTTGAAAAAGCTGGTGATGGATCGGGCGCAGGCGACGGCCATCCAGACCGAGGTGGCAGACAGCATTCTGGCGGCTCATCCCGAGCTGCAGGCCCGTATCGAACGGTTGTCACCGGTACTGGTGGAGAAGCCCTACTATCTGGTCTTCTCTCACCACTTCTATCAGGCCCATCCCCAACAAAGCCGGCAGGTGTGGGATGCCATCGAGCAGGTGCGCGATTCTGCTGCCTATCAACGTTACGCCGCGTCGCTCAGAAGCACGCCTCCGGCGGGGGAGTAGGCTGATGGATGCAACTGACCAAAAAGGGGAAGAGACCATGGGGTGGTGGCTGGGGCGGGCGCCCACGCTCGAGGGCTACACTGAAAGTACCCCTTCAGCCAAGGCCCGGTTTATGTCCTCCCTGCATCTGCTGGCCGCCGCGCTGCTCTGTATGTTGTCGCTGACCGGGCAGGCGGCCACCCGGTTTACCTACATCAGCCCGGAGAGCGAGCGGGATCCGCGCACCACCTATGATCGGGAGTTGCTGCGGCTCGCCCTTGAGAAGACCCGCGACCAGTTTGGCGACTATGAGCTGGTCCCCGCACCGCCCATGACCAAGGCGCGCGAGCGGCTCAGCATGCAGCTTGACAGCTACCCCAACCTCTTTGTGATGGACAGCTACAGCAGCACCCGCGAGGGGCTGGGGCTCACCTATGTCCGTTTTCCCATCCATCTGGGCATCGTCAGCTACCGCATCTGTTTCGTCAGCCCACAGCAAAAAGCGGCGGTGAGCAGAGTGACCGACCTCAAGGGGCTGCGCCAGTTCACCTTTGGTCAGGGCAAGGGGTGGCTGGATGTGGATATCCTGCGCTACGCCGGGATGGAGGTAGTGGAGGTGGAGGGGTACGAGAAACTGTTCAAGATGGTAGCGCGGGGTCGCTTCGATCTCTTCTGCCGCGGGGCGAGCGAGCTGCGCAGCGAGCAGCTCACCCACAAGGAGATAGCGGATCTGCTGGTGGATGAGGCGCTGTTGATCTACTACCCGCTGCCCCGGGTCTTCTACACCAACCCCAATAATCGCGAGGCGCTGCAACGGGTCGAGCAGGGGTTGCAACTGGCATGGCAGGATGGCTCGCTACAGGCGCTGTGGCGCAAGAGTTTTGGCCCGGCCATCGCCTTTGCCAAGTTTTCCCAGCGCCGACTGCTGCGGCTGGATAACCCCTTCCTCGAGGGGATTAGCTTCGATTACCGCCCCTACTTCTACAATCCGCAGACCGATCGCTTCGGCGATTATTGAGGCGCCTGCCGCGTGCGACAGAGGGCCAGCCAGGCCTCGGCGGTGCGCGACAGATAGCGCTCGCTCGGCCAGATCACCCCGAGTCTCCAGCTCAGTTCGGGCTCCAGCGGCCGCAGCACCAACCCATCGGGCGTCAGCCGGTTGCAGACCGGCTCCGGCAAGAAGGCGACCCCCATGCCGCTGCGTACCATGGCGGTGAGAAAATCCCACTGGCTGCTGCGCGCCGCCACCTGCGGCACAAAGCCCGCCTCCTGACACGCCTGCTCCAGCCGCTCGCTCAGGGTAAACGCTTGGGTATAGAGCAGGAAGGGCTCCTCCTGCAGGGACTCCAGCCGCAGCGGCGCATCGCCGCGCCAGCGCGGTTGATCCGGCAGCACCACCCTAATCGGGTATTGATCCAGCTCGAGCGCGCTGAGGGCGCCCCCCTCTTTGGTCGGCAGCATGGTGATGGCGAGATCCAGCTCCCCCTCCAGCACCGCCTGTTCGATGCGGCGACCGCCATACTCCACCAGCGTCAGCTCCACTTTGGGATAGCGGGTGCGGTAGGCGCGGATCAGATTCGCATAGACGTGACCCACCATGGGGGGAATGCCGAGGGTGAGGCGACCGTGTTGCAGGCTCTGCAGATCCGCCAGTTCGGCCTCCAGCTGCTGCATCTCCGCCAGGATGGTCTGGGCCCGGTTGAACAGCACCTGGCCGCTGTCGGTCAGGGTGAAGCGGCGCCCCTCCCGGTTGAGCAGGGGTTGGCCCAGCTCCTCTTCGATATTGCGGATCATCTTGCTGATGGTGGGCTGGGTGACGAACAGCTTTTCGGAGGCGCGGGTGAAGCTTTTTTCCCGCACCAGTTCGACAAAATAGCGCAAGGCGCGAATATCCATGGACTCTCTCGACTCGTGTTGGCGGGTAGGGGGTGAAGTATGCCTATGCGGCATGAATTTGATAATTTTAATTCATTTCTGGCAGGTTTTACTCAACTCTATACTGTGAGCCGGTTCACAGAAAGACGATGATCATGAAAGCCCTCTGCTTGCGCTGGTTACAGACTCCCTTCCAGATTGTGTTGCTGGCCGCCATCTGGCTGCTGGCCGATATCGCGGTGCGCACCCTCCATCTGCCGCTGCCCGCCAACCTCACCGGCATGTTGCTGCTGCTGGCTTGCATCCTGCTCGGCGTGGTCAAGGCGCAGTGGTTTGAGGCCGGTGCCCGCTGGTTGCTGGCGGAGATGCTGCTCTTCTTCGTCCCCGCCGTAGTGGCGGTGGTCAACTATCAGGAGCTGTTGCTGGAGGAGGGGTGGCGGATCATGGTGGTGCTGCTGGTGAGTACCACGCTGGTGCTCGGCACCACGGCGCTGGTGGTGGACCGGGTTTACCGCCTCGAATTGAAACTGGCCCGCCGGAGTCGCCGTCATGTCTGATACCCTGCTCGGGCTGCTCTGCTTCGCCCTCACGCTGCTCTTCTACTACGCCAGCAAATGGCTCTACGGCAAAAAGCGCATCCTGCCGCTGATGCCGCTGCTGCTGGCACCGACCCTGCTGGTGGCGGTGGTGCTGCTGTTCCACATCCCCTATCAGGATTACATGGCCGAGTCCCACTGGCTGCTCTGGCTGCTGGGCCCTGCCACCGTTGCCTTCGCCGTGCCGGTTTACGAGAACCGCCAGCTCATTCGCCGCCACTGGCTGTCGCTGTCGGTGGGGGTGCTCGCTTCCGTCATCATGGCGGTGGGCAGTACCGTGCTGCTGGCCCGCTGGCTGGATCTCTCCGACATGCTGCAACGCAGTCTGGCGATGCGCTCCATTACCACCCCCTTTGCGGTGGAGGCGACCCGCGCCATCGGCGGTCAGAGCGATCTCACCGCGCTGTTTGTGGTGTTGACCGGGGTGATTGGTATGGCGGTGGGGGAGAGCGTGCTCACCGTGCTGGCCATTCGCAGCCGCCTCGGCAAGGGGGCGGGCTTTGGTGCTTCGGCCCACGGTGCCGGTACTGCCAGGGCTTATCAGATGGGTAACGAGGAGGGGGTGGTCTCCAGCATGGTGATGATGATCGCTGGCATGGTGACCGTGCTGCTGGCGCCCCTGCTGGGCCAGATGTTCTGGTAGGTCGAGTTTCCCTTTAGAAGGCGGCTCGTCCCGGCGCTACACTCTAGGGAGCGTGTATTCCCGGGATGAGCAGTATGACCTTTCATCGCCTCGCTTTCTCCTTGCTGCTGTGCAGCCTCTCCCTCCTTGCCGCCCCCCTTTGGGCGAGCGACGTCTTTACCCATATCAGCCCCGAAAGTGAGCGGGATCAGCGCACTCTCTATTTTCGCGATCTGTTGCAGCTGGCGCTGGAGAAGACCCGCGACAGCTTCGGTGACTACGAGCTGCGGGCGGCGCCGCCGATGAACAGGATCCGGCTGCGCCAAGTGCTGCAAACCAACTTCTACCCCAACTTCTTTGCCGTCGATACGCCGCAGCCCGATAGCGGCGAGGCCCTCGACTATGTCCGCTTCCCGGTGGAGCTCGGCATCCTCGGCTATCGCATCTGCTTCGTCAGTCCGCAGCAGGCGAAGGCAATTGCGGGGGTGACCCGCTTCGAACAGCTCAAGCGGTACCAGAACGTGCAGGGACGCGGTTGGCAGGATGCCGCCATTCTGCGGGCGGCCGGTCTGCAGGTGCAGGAGGTGGACAGCTACGAGCGCCTGTTCAAGCTGGTGGCCCGTGGGCGGGCCGACCTCTTTTGCCGCGGCGCCAACGAGCTCTTCACCGAGCTGGAGCAGCATCGGGATGTGGTCGGTCTCACCGTGGAGCCGCACATCGCCCTGCACTACCCCTTCCTCCATCTCTTCTACACCTACAAGGGTAATCAGACGGGGCTCCGGCGCATTCAGGCCGGGCTCAAGCTGGCGTGGCAGGATGGCTCGCTGCAGCAGCTCTGGCTGCGCTACTTCAAGCCCTCCCTCGATCAGGCACGGCTCCACGAGCGGCAGCTGTTCGAGCTGCCCAACCCTCTGCTCAAGGGGATCGACTTTGATTACGACGCCTACCACTACGATCCGGTAACGGGGCACTTCGGCCCTGGCTTGCCCTGAGCCGGAATCAGCAATCAGTGACGTGGCCAGCCCTGCGGCTGGCCTTTTCATCATGCTAATCATGCCAAATTGGCATGTTTTTTATTATTTAAATTCATTTTTTGAAGGTTGTTGCGCTGCATATACTGGGGGTCGCTTCACGGTTTCACGTTTTGCATTTGTCCGGCTGTTGCCTTGCCGATGCGGGCCTGAACCGTCCTGCTGCGGCGTCTTGATGTTCTGCATGAAGGCGTCCATCACTGGGCCGGGATCGATCCCGGCAGGTATTACAGCTGACGGAGCCTTGTTATGTTTAATCCCCACCCTCGCGCCCTGATTGTCGAAGGGGGCGCCATGCGCGGCATCTTCGCCAGCGGCGTGCTCGATGCCTTCGTGGAAAGCCACCACTACCCGTTCGACTTCGTCATGGGCGTCTCGGCCGGTGCCACCAATCTGGTCTCTTACCTGAGCGAGCAGCCGCGCCGCAGTCATCACATCATCACCGAGCTGGCTTGTAGTAGCGACTTTCTCGACCCGTTGCGTTTCGTCAAGGGGGGCGATCTGGTGGATGTCAGCTGGCTCTGGCGCACCAGTCGCTACCGTTTTCCCCTCGACCTCGATACCTTCTCCGCCTGCCGCATCCCCTTCTATGCGGTCACCACCGAGGTGGCGACCGGCGCCGCTGTCTACCTGCCGGTGTGTCCCGACAATATGGACGAAGTGCTGACCGCCACCTGCGCCCTGCCGGTGGTGCAGCACGAGACCCCCTGTGTCGATGGCCGCCCCATGGCGGATGGCGGCATCAGCGACTCGATCCCGGTGATCGAGGCTTATCGACGCGGGGCGCGGCGGATGACGGTGGTGCTCTCCGAGCCGCGCGGTTATCGCAAGAAGCCGGCCCGCTTCTGCTGGATGGTCAAAGCCTTGCTCAAGACCCAGCCCGCGCTGGCACAGGCGATGCTGGCACGGGATGTGGCCTACAACCGGGCGCTCGACTTTATCGAGATGCCGCCTGCCGACTGCGAGATCGAGGTGATCGCGCCACCGGCCGATTTTCCGGTCTCCCGCTTTACCCGCGACGCGTTCAAGCTGGAGTCCGGCTATCTGCAGGGCTACTGGCAGGGACGCCAGAGCCTGCTGCAGGCTCGCAGGGAGGCGCGAGCGGTGGCCTGAACGGCTGATGGGTGCTGAACATCACGTGCTGAACATTAAAAAGGGGAACCTCGCGGTTCCCCTTTTGCATGCTTGCGCTGCGGCAGCGGCTTACAGCATCTGCTTGAGGCGATAGAGCAGATCCAGCGCCTGACGGGGGGTCAGCTCGTCCGGGCGCAGCGCTGCCAGCTCTTCCACCACCGGATGGATCTGCGGGGCGAGAGTCACCGGAGCCGGGCGGCTTTCACCTGCGGCCACCGGAGTGGCGTTTTCCAGCTCGTGCAGTTTGTGGCGGGCCTGCTGGATCACCGATTTCGGTACCCCCGCCAGTGCCGCTACCTGCAGACCGTAGGAGCGGCTGGCCGCCCCCTCCTGCACTGCGTGCATAAAGGCGATGGTGTCGCCGTGCTCCACCGCATCCAGATGGACGTTGGCCAGTCCGCTCATCAGCTCGGGCAAGCGGGTCAGCTCGAAGTAGTGGGTGGCGAACAGGGTATAGGCGCCAATCTTGCTCGCCAGCTGCTCGGCGCAAGCCCACGCTAGGGAGAGCCCATCGTAGGTGCTGGTGCCGCGGCCAATCTCGTCCATCAGCACCAGACTGCGGGCGGTGGCGTTGTTGAGGATGTTGGCGGTCTCGGTCATCTCCACCATAAAGGTGGAGCGGCCGGAGGCGAGATCGTCCGATGCCCCGATGCGGGTGAAGATGCGGTCGATGGGGCCGATGCGGGCGCTGTCGGCGGGCACGAAGGCCCCGATATGGGCCAGCAGCACGATCAGCGCGGTCTGGCGCATGTAGGTCGATTTACCGCCCATGTTGGGGCCGGTGATGATCAGCATCCGCCGCTCCCGCTCCAGCCGGATCGGGTTGGCGATAAAGGGATCTGTCATCACCTGCTCCACCACCGGATGGCGGCCCGCCTCGATCAGGATCTGATCCTCATCGATAAGCGTCGGGCAGCGGTAGTCCAGGGTCTCGGCACGTTCGGCCAGATTGGCCAGCACGTCCAGCTCCGCCAGCGCGGCGGCGGACTCCTGCAGATCGCCAAGGTGGGGCAGCAGGGCATCGAGCAGCTCTTCGTAGAGGCGTTTTTCCAGCGCCAACGCCTGAGCCTGGGCGGTGAGCACCTTGTCCTCGTACTTCTTCAGCTCGTCGATGATGTAGCGTTCGTTATTCTTGAGGGTCTGGCGGCGGATATAGTGGGCTGGCACCAGATGGCTGTTGGCGCGGCTCACCTCGATGTAGAAGCCGTGCACCTTGTTGTAACCCACCTTGAGGGTGTTGATGCCGGTCAGCAACTTCTCCCGCTCCTCGATGCGGGCGAGGCTGGCGGTGGCGCCGTTGGCCAGATCCCGCAGTTCGTCCAGCTCCTGATTGAAGCCGTCACGGATGACACCGCCATCGCGGATCAGCACCGGTGGCACTTCCATTACTGAGCGCTCCAGCAGGTCGAGCAGTTCAGGGAAGGTGCTGGCGCGCTCGGCCAGCTGTTGCACCGCTTCGTGCTCGTTGTCCGCCAGCAGGCGCTGCAACTCAGGCAACTGGGCGAAAGCCTGACGCAGTCGGGTGAGGTCACGCGGGCGGGCCGAGCGCAGGGCGAGACGGGCCAGCACCCGCTCCACATCCCCCACCTGACGCAGCAAACCGCCCAGCTCGTCATAGAGGTTCTGCTCGATCAGCTCCTTGATGGTGCTCTGGCGTCCTTTCAGGATCACCCGATCGCGGATCGGCTGGTGGATCCAGCGCTTGAGCAGGCGGCTGCCCATCGGGGTGGCGGTGCGATCCAGCACCTCGGCCAAGGTATTTTCATAGCCTCCGGCCAGATTCTGGGTCAGCTCCAGATTGCGGCGGGTGGCGGCATCCATGATGACGGCGTGATCGGGCTGCTCGAGGCGCACGCTGCGGATGTGGGGCAGGGCGGTGCGCTGGGTGTCTTTCACGTACTGCATCAGGCAACCGGCGGCGCACAGGGCGGTCTCGCTCTGCTCGACGCCAAATCCCACCAGATCCTGGGTGCCGAATTGCTGGCAGAGCAGCTTGCGGGCAGTGCCGAGCTCGAACTCCCACTCGGGGCGGCGACGCAGGCCACGGCGACCCTCGATGTGGTGCAGGAACTCGAACGATTCAGGATAGAGCAGCTCGGCCGGATTGGTGCGTTGCAGCTCCGCCAGCAGGGTCTCTTCTTTATCGAACTGGTTGATGAAGAAGCGGCCCGAGCCTATGTCCATGGTGCCATAGCCGAAGCGGCGGCCATCGTGGTAGACGGCGGCGATCAGGTTGTCCTGTCGCTCCGAGAGCAGCGCCTCGTCGGAGACGGTGCCCGGGGTGATGATGCGGATCACCTTGCGCTCCACCGGCCCCTTGCTGGTGGCGGGATCCCCCACCTGTTCGCAGATGGCGGCGGACTCGCCGAGCTGTACCAGCTTGGCCAGATAGCCCTCGATGGCGTGATAGGGCACTCCCGCCATCGGGATGGGGCTGCCCGCCGACTGGCCGCGCTTGGTCAGGGAGATATCGAGCAGCTGGGAGGCCTTGCGGGCATCGTCATAGAACAGCTCGTAGAAGTCGCCCATCCGGTAGAACAGCAGGATCTCCGGGTTCTCGGCCTTTAGGCCAAGGTACTGCTGCATCATGGGCGTGTGGGCGCTGAGATTGGCGCCGGGAGCGGAGCTTGTGGCGCCGCTGGCTTGGTGTTGTGCGGTCATGTTCTGTTCCAGAAGGGGCCTCTGCGGGCCAGTGTCTGCGGTGATGAGCCTTGAGCTTGATGGCGCCATTCTACACATAAGCGCCGCGACGGGGGAGCGGGTGTTCCGGGGGCGGCTGCTCGGCACGATTGAAGGCATGGCACCGGAGCAACCTCCCATTGCAACAGGCAAGGGCGGTTGCCGTGGCGGTCTGCCGTGGTTGCGGGCGGTGGTAGCGGGATCGCATAATGTGCCTCTTGAGCGGATCAGCAGGAGTCGTGATGAAACTGGATGCAGAGATAGAGCACCTTGCCATTGAGCTGGGACGTGCCCTCGGTCAGCGGGGCTGGCTGGCGGCGACCGCCGAATCCTGTACTGGCGGCGGGGTGGCCAGCGCCATCACCGACATTGCGGGCAGCTCCGGCTGGTTCGATCGCGGGTTTGTCACCTACACCAACGAGGCCAAGCAGCAGATGTTGGGGGTGAGCAGTGAGAGCCTTGAACAGCATGGCGCGGTGAGCGAAGCCGTGGTGCTGGAGATGGCCCGCGGCGCGCTGGCCCACTCGTCGGCCGCCATCAGCGTGGCCATCAGTGGCATCGCTGGCCCCGGTGGCGCCACCGAAGACAAGCCGGTCGGCACCGTCTGGTTTGCCTGGGCCGATCGCAACGGCCGTCACCACTCTCTGCTCGCCCGCTTCGACGGGGATCGTCGGCAGGTGCGCCAGCAGGCGGTGAGACAGGCCCTGTCGGGTCTGTTGGCCCTGCTCAGATAAATTGGGCTTGATACTGTATGAATAGACAGTATACTTAACCCAACTTCACTTCTTACTCACGATTTCCAGCGGAGATTGGCATGGATCAGAACAAACAGAAGGCACTGGCGGCTGCGCTGGGTCAGATTGAAAAGCAGTTCGGCAAAGGTTCCATCATGCGTCTGGGCGACAGCAAGACCATGGATATCGAAGCCATCTCTACCGGCTCCCTCTCGCTGGACGTGGCGCTGGGCATCGGCGGTCTGCCGTGTGGCCGTATCGTCGAGATCTACGGCCCGGAATCTTCCGGTAAAACCACCCTCACCCTGCAGGTGATCGCGGAAGCCCAGAAGAAAGGCAAAACCTGTGCCTTCGTCGATGCAGAACACGCCCTTGACCCTATCTATGCTGCCAAGCTGGGCGTCAACGTCGACGACCTGCTGATCTCCCAGCCGGATACCGGTGAACAGGCGCTGGAAATTTGCGACATGCTGGTTCGCTCCAACGCCGTTGACGTCATCATCGTCGACTCAGTGGCGGCCCTGACCCCGAAAGCGGAAATCGAAGGCGAAATGGGTGATTCCCACGTTGGCCTGCAGGCCCGTCTGATGTCCCAGGCGCTGCGCAAGCTGACCGCCAACATCAAGAACGCCAACTGCCTGTGCATCTTCATCAACCAGATCCGGATGAAAATCGGCGTCATGTTCGGTAGCCCGGAGACCACCACTGGTGGTAACGCGCTCAAGTTCTACGCCTCCGTGCGTCTGGATATCCGTCGTATCGGCGCCATCAAGGAAGGTGACGAAGTGGTCGGTAACGAGACCCGCGTCAAAGTGGTCAAGAACAAGGTAGCCCCGCCCTTCAAGCAGGCTGAATTCCAGATCTTCTATGGTGCCGGTATCTCCAAAGAGGGCGAGCTGGTGGACTTGGGCGTCAAGCACAAGCTGATCGACAAGGCCGGTGCCTGGTACAGCTACAACGGCGAGAAGATCGGTCAGGGCAAGGCCAACGTCATGAAGCTGTTCGCCGAGAACAAGGTAATGGCTGGCGAAATTGAAGCGCGCCTGCGCGAACTGCTGCTCTCCGGTGCCGTACCGGCAGAAAAGCCGGTGGCAGCTGCCGCCGAAGAGTTTGAAGACGAAAGCGAACAAGAGTTCGAATAAGGTAAAGGAGGCCGGGTTGATACCCGGCCTTGTCATTTATGGTCGATGAATCTCTCCCCGAACCCGTTGAACTCTCCTTTGAAGAGCTGTTTGCCGCTGCCCGCGCCTTTGCCATGCGCAGTCTGGCCCGTCGCGAGAGCGCCGAGTCCGAGCTGGCCAACCGGCTGCGCCAGCAGGGTTTCAATGAAGAGGTGAGCGAGGCGGTGGTCGACTACTGCCGCGGTTACAACTGGGTTAACGACGAACGTTACGGTGCCATGGCGGTGCGGGCCGGTGCAGCCAAGGGACATGGCCCCATCAAGATCCGCTTCGATCTGCGCCGCAAGGGGCTCGATGATATGCAGATCGATGCCTCCTTCGATCAGCCGGAACTGGACTGGTTTGAACTGGCGTTTGCCCTGCTCGAACGGCGTGCCCGGGTGGCCGATCTGGCGGATTTCAAGCTGCGGATGAAGTGGCTCAAATACCTGCTGGGGCGTGGTTTTACCCAGGATCAGGCGCGTTATGCGATATCAACCCTGCAGGAGTCGGCCTCAGAGTAACGGGGCCGGTGCCTTGTTGCGTGATGCAAGGTCATGAGACAACGCCTTGCCCTCGGCACTCTTTCCTCTTCTATGCACCACCCAGTGATACCCCTTATCTCGCATTTACAGGATTTTTCTTGCCCATTCAGTGGCTTGGGGGCCGGGTGTGATGAAAGGCTGGTTCTGCCGTGCCACATGGCTATTTTCCACTGCTTTTGGCCTGATCCCCGGCTCAAAAAGCCTCTGTTTGCCTCCCTTTTCTCTTCGTATCCATTTATGCGCGCTTTTTCGCCCGTGACGGGCCTGTACGTTTTACTTTACCCCGCAGAAAACTTACATTAATGCGGTTAAAAGTCCGTATTCGAATCAAGCAGGATTTTCCATGTATATGTCCACGTCAGAGATACGCGCTGCGTTTCTCGAGTATTTCCGTTCCCAGGGACACCAGGTTGTCTCCTCCAGCTCGCTGGTACCGCATAACGACCCGACCCTGTTGTTTACCAACGCGGGTATGAACCAGTTCAAGGATGTGTTCCTTGGCGCCGAGAAGCGTGCCTACAACCGCGCCACCACGTCCCAGCGTTGTGTCCGTGCCGGTGGTAAACACAATGACCTGGAAAACGTCGGCTATACCGCCCGTCACCACACCTTCTTCGAAATGCTGGGCAACTTCAGCTTCGGCGACTACTTCAAGCATGACGCCATCAAGTTTGCCTGGGGTTTCCTGACAGAAGTGCTGCAGCTGCCGAAAGATCGCTTGCTGGTGACCGTCTACGCGACTGACGATGAAGCGTTCAATATCTGGGAGAAAGAGGTCGGTGTACCGGCCGATCGTATCGTGCGCATCGGTGACAACAAGGGTGCCCCTTACGCCTCCGACAACTTCTGGGCGATGGGTGATACCGGCCCGTGCGGTCCCTGCACCGAGATCTTCTATGACCACGGCGATCACATCTGGGGTGGTCGTCCCGGCTCGCCGGAAGAGGATGGCGACCGTTTCATCGAGATCTGGAACGTGGTGTTCATGCAGTTCAACCGTCAGGCTGACGGCACCATGGAGCCGCTGCCCCGTCCGTCTGTGGATACCGGCATGGGTCTGGAGCGTATCTCCGCCATCATGCAGGGTGTCCACTCCAACTACGAAATCGACATCTTCCAGGCGCTGATCAAGAAAGCGGCCGAGATCGTCGGTACCACAGATCTGAGCAACCAGTCCCTGCGCGTCATCGCTGACCACATCCGCTCCTGCGCCTTCCTGGTGGCAGATGGCGTGATGCCGTCCAACGAAGGTCGCGGCTATGTGCTGCGCCGCATCATCCGTCGCGCCGTGCGCCACGGTCGCAAGCTGGGTGCTACCGACGTCTTCTTCTACAAACTGGCTGCCGAGCTGGCGGTGCAGATGAAGGATGTGGGCGCCGAGCTGATCGCCCAGCTGCCGCTGGTCGAGCGCGTGCTGCGCATCGAGGAAGAGCAGTTCGTCCGCACCCTGGATCGCGGTCTGCTGCTGCTGGAAGATGTGCTGGCCAACCTGGGCGACGCCAAAGTCGTGCCGGGCGAGGTGGTGTTCAAGCTCTATGACACCTATGGCTTCCCGGCCGACCTGACTGCTGACGTGGTGCGCGAGCGCGACATCGGTATCGATGAAGAGGGCTTCACCGTCGAGATGGAGAAGCAGCGTGCTCGTGCCAAAGAGGCCTCCAGCTTCGGCGTGAACTACAACGAGATGCTCAAGCTCGACTTCGAAACCCCGTTCACCGGTTACAAGAACCTGAGCGAGCGCACCCGTGTGCTCGGCATCTACAAGGGCACCGACGAGGTGAATGGCCTGATCGCCGGTGACGAAGCGGTCATCGTGCTGGAGCAGACCCCCTTCTACGCCGAGTCCGGTGGTCAGGTGGGCGATAGTGGCACCCTGAAAGTGGACGACGGCATCTTTGCCGTGACCGACACCCAGAAAGCGGGCAAGGCGATCATCCACAAGGGTTACATGGAGCTGGGTACCCTGGAGAAGGGCGCCGAAGTGGAAGCCGTGGTCGATGGCGATCGCCGTCAGGCCATTGCTCTGAACCACTCCGTGACTCACCTGCTGCACGCCGCCCTGCGCCAGTCACTGGGTGATCACGTGACCCAGAAAGGTTCTCTGGTGGGGGCCGAGCGCATGCGTTTCGACTTCTCCCACTTCGAGGGGTTGACCATGGCGACCATTCGTCGCATCGAAGAGCTGGTCAACGCCCAGATCCGTGCCAACTACGAAGTCAGCACTCAGGTGATGGATCTGGAAGCCGCCAAGGCTGCCGGCGCCATGGCGCTGTTTGGTGAGAAATATGAAGACGACGTGCGCGTGGTGCGCATGGGCGACTACTCCACCGAGCTGTGTGGCGGTACTCACGCCAAGCGCACCGGTGACATCGGCTTCTTCAAGATCATCGCCGAGAGCGGTATCGCCGCTGGTGTGCGTCGTATCGAAGCGGTGACCGGCAAGGGCGCCATTGACTTCATGCACCAGCTGGCCGAGCAGTTTGAAGAGGCTGCTGCACTGGTGAAAGGTGATCAGTTCTCCATCGGCAGCAAAGTGCGCCAGATCCTGGACAAGTCCAAGATGATGGAGCGCGAGCTGGAGCAGCTCAAGGCCAAGCTGGCCGCTCAGGCCGGTAACGATCTGCTGAGTCAGGTGATCGAGATCAATGGTCAGAAGGTGCTGGTTGCAGCACTGGAAGGGGCCGATCCGAAATCTCTGCGCGGCATGCTGGACGAGCTGAAAAACCGCATGAAGTCCGGTGTCGTGCTGCTGGCCACCTGTGCCGACGGCAAGGTTAACCTGATCGCGGGTGTCACCAACGACCTGACCGGCAAGGTCAAGGCCGGTGAGCTGGTCAATC
The DNA here is from genome assembly GCF_016026615.1 of Aeromonas allosaccharophila. Classification (NCBI taxonomy): domain Bacteria; kingdom Pseudomonadati; phylum Pseudomonadota; class Gammaproteobacteria; order Aeromonadales; family Aeromonadaceae; genus Aeromonas; species Aeromonas allosaccharophila. Next base: position 3,945,188 of record NZ_CP065745.1, read on the forward strand.
TGGTTGCCCAGCAGGTGGGTGGCAAGGGCGGTGGTCGTGCGGACATGGCACAGGCGGGTGGTACCCAGCCTGAGGCGGTGCCGGCAGCGCTGCAATCCGTTCACTCCTGGCTGGAAGAGCGCCTGTAATAGGGCGAGGTGATCTGTGGCACTCTATGTACAGAAGTACGGCGGCACCTCGGTCGGCACACTGGAGCGGATCGAGGCGGTAGCTGAGCGGGTCGAGCAGACCCGCGCCCAGGGACACGACGTGGTAGTGGTTGTCTCCGCCATGTCGGGCGAAACCAACCGGTTGCTGGGCATGGCCCAGCAGCTGGATCCTGATGCCAACCGGCGCGAGATGGATGTGCTGGTCTCCACCGGTGAGCAGGTCACCATAGCGCTGCTGGCGATCGCGTTGAACAAACGCGGTTGTCCTGCGGTCTCAATGACCGGTGATCAGGTGCGCATTCATACCGATTCCGCTTATGGCAAGGCGCGCATCACCCACATCGACACCGAGCTGGTTCAGGCTGAACTGGGGGCGGGCAAGGTGGTGGTGATCGCCGGTTTCCAGGGCCGTGACGAGCATAACGCCATCACGACCCTGGGCCGCGGTGGCTCGGACACCACGGCGGTTGCCGTAGCGGCGGCCATCAAGGCCGATGAGTGCCAGATCTTTACCGATGTGGATGGGGTATACACCACGGATCCGCGCATCGAGCCCAAGGCGCGTCGTCTCGACACCATCACCTTCGAGGAGATGCTGGAGATGGCAAGTCTCGGTGCCAAGGTGCTGCAGATCCGCTCGGTGGAGTTTGCGGGCAAGTACCGCGTCCCGCTGCGGGTGCTGTCGAGCTTTATCGATGGAGAGGGAACCTTAATCACATATGGAGGTGATAGGATGGAAGCTCCCCTGGTATCCGGGATCGCTTTTAACCGCAACGAGGCCAGCCTGACCATTCTGGGCGTGCCGGACAGACCAACCGTTGCCGCGCAGATCCTGAATCCGATCAGCGACGCCAACATCGATGTCGACATGATTGTGCAGAACACCCTGGGAGATGGCACCGCCGATTTCACCTTCACGGTGAATCGTGACGACTACCGCCGTGCCCGGGCACTGCTGGAGGAGACCGCCACTGCGCTGGGCGCCTCCTGCGTGCAGGGAAATGGCGAGATTGCCAAGGTTTCCATTGTCGGTGTCGGCATGTGGAACCATCCCGGTGTTGCGCGCACCATGTTCAAGGTATTGGGCGAGGAGGGGATCAACATGCAGTTGATCTCGACCTCTGAAATCAAAATCTCTGTGGTCATTGACGAGAAGTATCTGGAGCTGGCAGTGCGCGCCCTGCACGCGGCTTTCGGGTTGGATCAGGCACCGCAGGAGCAGCCCTTGGGCTAACAATCTCTGATTGATTTAGTTTCAACCATTTACCATATCGGTATCTTTGTAAGATAATGTCGCATATCGATATAAAAACAAAACAGGATACAGGAGCAAGCGAATGCTTATTTTGACTCGTCGTGTTGGGGAAACCCTGATGATTGGTGATGAAGTGACTGTCACCGTACTGGGCGTTAAAGGTAACCAGGTCCGTATCGGTGTGAACGCACCGAAAGAGGTCTCCGTGCACCGCGAAGAGATCTACCAGCGCATCCAGGCCGAGAAAGTACCGGGCCAACCGGGCTTCTAAGCTGCGTTCATGGCTGTGACAAGGCGACACCCTATGTGTCGCCTTTTGTTTTTCTGGCCCCCCAAAAATCGCCCTGCAAGGTGCGAAACTGCGGGATAAGTGCCGATATTGTTTGAATATTCCACGCTTTGGCCAAATGCTGAGCGAACGCGCTTTTTTCTCCAAAAAAGTGTTTGACTAAAAATCCCTGTGAAGTATTATCAGCCCCGCAAACGGAGAGGTGGCCGAGAGGCTGAAGGCGCTCCCCTGCTAAGGGAGTATGCGGCTTATACCCGCATCGGGGGTTCGAATCCCCCCTTCTCCGCCATTTGCGCCCGTAGCTCAGCTGGATAGAGTACCTGGCTACGAACCAGGTGGTCAGAGGTTCGAATCCTCTCGGGCGCACCATATTACGACTCAAGCAAGAGTCATGTGTTGACCATCAGCAAGTCGACACTTTGGAAAAGGCTTACTGATAAGTAAGCTTTTTTTATCGTTTTAAAACAGGGCGCCCGTAGCTCAGCTGGATAGAGTACCTGGCTACGAACCAGGTGGTCAGAGGTTCGAATCCTCTCGGGCGCACCATTTAAAACGACACAACGATTTATGAGCGCCCGTAGCTCAGCTGGATAGAGTACCTGGCTACGAACCAGGTGGTCAGAGGTTCGAATCCTCTCGGGCGCACCATTTTTCAAGCAGTACCAAAAGTTTGTGAGCGCCCGTAGCTCAGCTGGATAGAGTACCTGGCTACGAACCAGGTGGTCAGAGGTTCGAATCCTCTCGGGCGCACCATATTTCAAGCAGTATCAAAAGTTTATGAGCGCCCGTAGCTCAGCTGGATAGAGTACCTGGCTACGAACCAGGTGGTCAGAGGTTCGAATCCTCTCGGGCGCACCATACAGACAGCCTCGACTTCGGTCGGGGCTGTTTTTTTATGGGCGAAATTTACCCCTGTCGTGTGGATCCGCGTTCGCTGTGGCGTCCGGGTCACTCTCCTGCCAGTCTGTTCTTGTTCTCTTTTCTCCCCCTTCTGTTATTGCGCCGCGCTCTTCTGAACGGTGCCACCCTTTGCCTCATCTGCAAGCGGGCTGTATGCCTGCTGTTGCTGCGGGGGACTGCGCGCAGCTCATCACTGAGGGTTTGGCTATCAACATCCCGTAAGGCCTGCTGAGGCGTTCTGCGGGCAATAAAAAAGGATGCCGCAGCATCCTTTGGTGTTGAGAGCATTACTCAGCTTTTCAGCCATTTGCGAATGCGGTTGGCATCGCCGATGGGAGTGCGTTTGCCCACCGAGTTGAGCAGCACGATAGCAAGCTCCTGATTGTCCGGCTTGGCGCGCATCACCAGACAGCGGCCCGCTTCGTCAGTGAAGCCGGTTTTGGAGAGGCGCACGTCCCAATCCGGGTTTTTCACCAGCGGGTTGGTGTTGTTGAACATCAGGCTGTAGGCGGGGGAGCTGAACCGCATCTCACGGTTCTCATCCTGAGTGAACTGACGGATCAGCGGCTGACGATAGGCGGCGGCGGCCAGCTTGCCCAGATCCTGGGCGGTGGAGACGTTGCGGGTGGAGAGGCCGGTGGAGTCGTAGAAGTGGGTATTGCGCATTCCGAGCGCTCTGGCCTTGTTGTTCATGGCCCGCACGAAGGCGCTGCGACCACCCGGATAGTGACGCGCCAGTGCCGAGGCCATCCGGTTTTCGGAGGACATCAGCGCCAGATGCAGGGCATCGCGACGGGTCACCTTGGTGCCCATGCGGATGCGGGAGTGGGTGTGTTTGACCCGATCCAGATCGTTCTTGTCGACCGTGATGGTCTGGTTGAGATTCTGCTTGGCATCCAGCACCACCAGCGCTGTCATCAGCTTGGTGAGGGAGGCGATGGGACGTACCTTGGTGGCATTCTTCTGGTAGAGCGTCTTGCCCGTTTTTACATCCACGACCAGGGCGCTGCTTGAGCGTACTTCCAGTTTGGCTGGGTTGGGTGCCGCGTTGACCGCAGGCAATCCCAGCATTCCCATCAACCCGACAACCAGCGCTGCTGCGCGAATCCGACACCACATACAACCGACTCCATTCCCATCCAAAAAAAGGCGCTAGATTCACTCATTTTTACCCCGGCTTTACAAGGGCCGAGCGGGACTATTTCTGCTATTTGCGCAAAATAGGGGATCAAAAAAGCCCTCTGGCGAGGGCTTTCGGGTCGGGCGTTGCGCGAGGGGTCAATCCCGCGGCTGCGCGGCCTTGCGTTTGCTGATCCAGCGCCATACCAGCGCCACCATGCCACCTACCAGCAGGACCACCGGCAGATAGATGATGATGTTGAAGAACTGGGTCTGGTATTCGGCTGCCAGCTTGGTGTGGCTCAGGTAGTAGCCGGTGCCGACCAGCGGGCAGATCCACATGATGGAACTGATCAGATTGACGATGAGAAAGCGCCCCTGCGGCAGCTCGGTGGCACCGACGATATAGGGGTAGGCGGTGCGCACGAAGGCGATATAGCGCGCGGTGATCAGGGTGATGATCCCGTACTTGTCCAGCAGGTGGTAGACCTTCTGCTGGTGTCGCTCTTCCACGTGGGACATCAGCCGGTGGTAGAGCTGGGTATGGCCGAGGAAGCGCCCCTGCATGTAGCCGAGCCAGGTGCCGACAAAGGTGGCCATGATCAGCAGCGGGATCACTCCGAGTGACAATACATCCTGATAGATAAGCACGCCGGTGAGGAGCAGCAGGCTGTCACCGGGCAGAAAGGCGGTAGGGATGAATCCGTTCTCCAGTACCAGAAACGTCAAAATCACACCACAGATCATGAAGGCCATCTTGGGATCGGAAAGTGTGTTCAGATCGTGATTCATAAAGGCGTGAGCCAGTTGGTAAAACTGCTCCATACTTGCAAACTCCGCAGGTTAGCTGGGTTGATCGGTCAAGGGCATGGCGAGCACCTTGTCGATGCGCAGGCCATCCATGTCAACAATTTCCAGTTGCCACTGTTCCAGTGTCACCAGGTCTCCGGTGTGTGGAACACGACCAAGGAGCAGCATGATAAGCCCTCCGAGGGTGTGATAGTGATGTTTTTCTTCTTCTGGCAGACGAACCAGCTCCAGACAGTCCTTCAACTCCGGCAGCGGGATCAGGCCATCGAGCAGCCAGCTGCCGTCGGCGCGCCGGAATGCCCAGTTGTCGCTGCCATCCTCCTGCTGGAAATCCCCCGCCAGCGCCTCCAGCAGATCCTGCTGGGTGACCAGCCCCTGTAATTCGCCATATTCGTCCACTACCAGCACCATCTGTTCGCTGTGGGTGCGGAAGTGGTTGAGCAGCTCGACGCCGTTGAGGGTTTCGGGCAGCAGGCTGCCCTCCTGGGTCAGGGCCGACAGATCGATAGGCTCTCCCTTGATATAGGCGTGCAGCACCTTGCTGACATTGATGATCCCCACCAGCTCTGACAGGTTGCCGTCGCAGACCGGAAAATAGCTGTGGCGATACTCCACCAGCCGCTGCAGGTTGGCCTCCAGCGGCAGCGCCAGATCCAGATAGCGGATATCGCTGCGCGGCACCATCAGGGAGGAGAGGCTGCGCTCGTCGAGACGGAAGACGTTGCGCAGCATGGTGTGTTCATGATCCTCGATCACCCCGGCTTCCGATCCTTCCACCAGCATGGCGTGGATCTCCTCCTCGGTGACATTGTTACTGCCATTCTGGTTGACCCGCAGCAGCCGCAGGCTGGCATTGGTGGAGGCAGACAGCAGCCAGACGAAGGGGCGAGTCAGGGTTGCGAGCCAGTGCATCGGGCGGGCCATCAGGCAGGCGATGCGCTCGGCATTGAGCTGGCCAAGCCGCTTGGGCACCAGCTCCCCCACCACGATGGAGAGGTAAGTAACCACCACCACCACGATGACGGTGGCGATCAGGCCGCTGCTCTTGGGGGATAGTCCCCACTCCTGCAACCAGAGCGAGAAGGGCTGGGCCAGTAGCGATTCGCCATAAATACCGTTGAGCAGGCCAATGCTGGTGATACCGATCTGGACGGCAGAGAGAAAATGGGTCGGGTCTTCACCCAGTTTGAGGGCGATGGCGGCGGAGCGGTTGCCTTCATTGGCCAGTTTGCCGAGGCGTGCCTTGCGTGCGGTGACGATGGCGATTTCTGACATGGCGAAGACGCCATTAAGCAAAATCAATCCCAGCAGGATCAATATTTCCATACAGCAACAGCACCTCTTGAGTAGATAAGATCGCTGGCAGTGTAATGAATTTGGCCGCGATGCGCTTGTGAAAGCGGGTGATCCGGCTCGCTAATTTGCTGACGAGAGTCCGCAATGCCGAGAAAAGGGGCAAGGATGGAGCCAGCGAGACGGAGCGCGTGGCGAGGTGGACACTACGGGATGGAAAAGGGCGGGAAGTCCCGCCCTTGTTCATTACTTGTCAGACAACCTTTATCAGAACTGCTGGAACCAGCGCTGGATCTGGGCCGGATCCTTGCTCTGGGTCAGGGAGAGCATCAGCAGGATGCGGGATTTTTGCGGGTTGAGGGTGCCGGAGGCCACGAAGCCGTATTTGGCATCATCGATCTCGGCATCCAGGGTGGTGGCGCCGGTCGGCACGCGGGCGGAACGCACCACGCGGATACCATCCTTGCTCGCCTGAGCCAGGGTATCGAACAGGGTATGGTAGAGGTTGCCGTTACCCACACCGGCACTGACGATACCGTCGAACTTGGCGTTCACCATCGCCTTGGCGGGCAGATCGGTGGCGTTGGCATAGTTGTAGACGATGCCCACTTGCGGCAGCTTGTCGAGCTTGCTCACGTCAAACGGCGTCTTGCTGGTGTGCTGGCGGGCCGGGCTGCGCTGATAGTCGATCTTGCCGTTGTGGATGTAACCCAGCGGGCCGAAGTTGGGGGAGGCGAAGGTCTGCACCCCGGTGGTGTTGGTCTTGGTGACGTCACGGGCATCCAGCACGGTGTCATTCATCGCCACCATCACGCCACGGCCCTTGGAGCTCGGGTCGGAGGCAGTCACCACTGCGTTGTAGAGGTTGAGCGGGCCATCGGCACTCATGGCGGTGGAGGGGCGCATGGCGCCAACCAGCACTACCGGCTTGTCGCTCTTGACGGTCAGGTTGAGGAAGTAGGCGGTCTCTTCCATGGTGTCGGTGCCGTGAGTGATGACGATGCCATCCACGTCATCCTTGGCCAGCAGCTCGTTGACCCGCTTGGCCAGCTTGAGCCACACCTCGTCGTTCATGTCCTGGGAGCCGATCTTGACTACCTGCTCACCCTGCACGTCAGCGACGTTCTTCATCTCGGGAACGGCAGCAATCAGGGTCTCGATGGCTACCTTGCCAGCCTCGTAGTTGGACTGGGTAGCCGACTGGCCTGCCCCGGCGATGGTGCCGCCGGTCGCCAGAATATGGACGCTGGGCAGTGCCATTGCCATGGGGGAGAGAGTCAGGCCAACGACGGCGGCGAGCAGGGTCTTGCGGATCGGTAGGGTCATGCTGCAAATCCTTATGGTTGGAATAATCGCAGCAAGTTTGCCCATTTAAACAGCAATATCTGTGATAAAACTCACCAAAAGACAGCTTGGTACAGATTTTTAACCTGTTTAATACCTCTATAGAGATAAATTAACCTACCTGAAAGCCCTGGGCTTCGATCAGGGCTTTCAGCTCGGCCTTGCTCAGCCCGCTTTCGATGACGGCCTTGCTACTGGCGAAATCGACGGTTGCGGTGGTTACCGCAGGCTGGGCCAGCAACGCTTTTTGCAGACTGGCGGCGCAGCCACCACAGGACATGCCGGACACGGTGAGTTCGATGGTCATGGGATATCTCCTCTGTTGATGGGCGCCAGCCTAAAGCTGCCGCCTCCGGCAAGGTCAAGCAGTCAGTACATCAGGCCCAGATAGTTCATCCGGGTTGCTCCCGGCGGTGTGTGGGTGACATGCGAGCTAAGGTTCGTGCTGGCGATGAGGTTGGCAGTTTCCTTTGGCAGGGTCAGTACATCAAACCGAGGTAATTCATCAGGGTGGCCCCCAGGCTGGTAGTGACCAGCGAGCCAAGGGTGGTGGTTGCGATGATGTTTGCGGCCAGTACGCTGTCGCCCCCCATGGCGCGGGTCATCACATAGCTGGCCGCGGCGGTCGGGGTGGCGCTGATGAGGAACAGAATGCCGAGTTCCAGATGGCTGAAACCGAGCAGGGCGGCCCCCAGGGTGAAGGCTGCCGGAATGAGGCAGAGCCGCATGATGCTGGCCCAACCTGCCAGCGCCGCGCCACCGCGCAGGGCGTCGAGACTGAGAGAAGCGCCGGTGCAGAGCAGCGCCAGCGGCAACGTCATATTGGCGAAGTAGCTGCCGGTGGTGAGCAGCAGTTGCGGCATCTTGATGCCGAGCAGGGTAAACGGCAGCGCCGCCACAATGGCGATGATCAGCGGATTCTTGATGATGCCGAGCAGAATGGGGCGAATGCCGGTGGCGCCGCCGAGACTGCGGGTGAGGGTGATCACCGCGAGAATGTTGTAGAGCACGGTCACCGCGCCGACATAGAAGGCCGCCGCCCCCAACCCCTCGTGGCCGTAGGCGTTCTGCACATAGGCGAGCCCGATGATGGCGCTGTTGCCGCGAAAGCTCCCCTGCACGAAGATGCCGCGCAGCCGTTGCTCGCCGATAAAACGCCCGGCCAGCAATTCCAGCACCAGATAGCTGATAACGGTGGCCAGCAGGCCATAGCCGATAAACCAGAGGCTCGGCATGGTGGCGAAGTTGGTGCCCAGAATGCTGAGAAAGAGCAGGGCAGGCAGGGTGACCTGAAACACCAGTCGCGAGGCGGATTCGGTAAAAGGATCCGGCAGCAGTCCCAGCCGCTTGAGCAAGATGCCGAGCAGCAGCACCACGCAGATGGGGCCCGTGATGGAGAGGGAGAAGAGCAGACTGGCCAGCAGATCCATGATGAGCATCCTGTGCTGTGCCCACACACCCGGACGGCGGGGCAAAAAGGGCATTCTAACGCCATGGGCTTGTATTCACAGGGGTTAATCACAACAATGTGGGCAATTCCACCGCCTAGCCTCCTGTGAGCCAATTCATGGATAAGAAACTGACCATCCTCGATATCGCCCGACTGAGTGGCGTCGGCAAGTCGACCGTCTCCCGGGTGCTCAATCAGGATCCCAAGGTGAAGCAGGAGACCCGCGAGCGGGTGGAGCAGATCATCGCCGAGCATGGCTTCGTGCCGAGCAAGTCGGCGCGGGCCATGCGCAGCCAGAGTCAGCAGGTGGTGGGGATCATCGTCTCGCGGCTCGATTCCAGCTCGGAGAATCAGGCGGTGCGCGGCATGCTGGAGACCCTCTACCAGCGTGGCTACGATGCCGTGTTGATGGAGAGCAAGTTCTCCCCCGCCAAGGTGCAGGAGCATCTGGCGGTGCTGGAGCGGCGCGGGGTGGATGGCATTATCCTGTTCGCCTTCAATGACTTGGACTATGCCGCCATGGCGCCGCTGAAAGAGAAGCTGGTGCTGGTCGCCCGTGAATACCCCGGTTTTTCTTCGGTCTGCTTCGACGATACCGGATCGGTGCGCACCATGCTGGGCCAGCTCGCTGCCCGCGGTATCCACGACATCGCCTATCTGGGGGTGGATACCGCCGACCTCACCACCGGCCAGCGCCGACTCGACGCCTACCTCGGCTATTGCGCCGAGCAGGGGCTGGCGGCGCGCAGCGCCCTCGGCGATCTCAGCTTGCAAAGCGGCTACCGGCTGGCTGCCGAGCTGCTCACCCCGACGACCGGCGCACTGGTCTGCGCCAGCGATACCCTCGCCATCGGCGCGGCAAAATACCTGCAAGAACAAGGGCGTAGCGAGGTGCTGGTGACCGGCCTTGGCAACAACTCCATGCTCACCTTCCTCTTCCCCAACGCCCTCACCCTGGATCTCGGTTACAAGGGGGCAGGGGAGCAGGCGGCCCGCCAGCTGCTTGGCCAGATCGAGCAGGAGCAGCCGCCGCTGGCGACCATAGCACCCTGCCGCACCCTGTGAGCCCCATCACTCTGGATTGAACAAAAAACGCGCTTTTTGTGACGCTGGCCACGAATTGGGAACGTTCCCATTTTGATCTGGCGAGATTGTCGGCATGCTAAATGGGAACGATACCAAAAACGCTCGAGCCCAAAGAGTAGCTCGCAAGGGCGATGCAGACCACTATTCAATGGCGTCACAGAGGGAAGACCCATGTCCAAGATCAACGCACAGCACCTGGCCATCCTGATCGACAAGATCGGTGGCAAGGAGAACATCGCCACCGTCAGCCACTGCCTGACCCGGTTGCGCTTCGTCCTCAGCGATCCGGCCAAGGCTGACAGCAAGGCCATCGAAACCATCCCGGCGGTGAAGGGAAGCTTCACCCAGGGCGGTCAGTTCCAGGTGGTGATCGGCAACGAGGTGGAGCAGTGGTACAAGGCGCTGACCGAAGAGCTCGGCGTCAGCGGTGGCAGCAAGGAGGCCGCCAAGCAGGCGGCGCGCCAGAACATGAACCCGCTGGAGCGCGGCATCTCCCATCTGGCGGAGATCTTCGTGCCGCTGCTGCCCGCCATCATCACCGGCGGTCTGATCCTGGGCTTTCGCAACGTCATCGGCGACATCAAGATGTTCGACGATGGTACTCACACCCTCACCGAGATCAGCCAGTTCTGGGCTCAGGTGCATGCCTTCCTCTGGCTGCTGGGCGAGGCGATCTTCCACTTCCTGCCGGTGGGCGTCTGCTGGTCTGCAGTGAAGAAGATGGGTGGCTCCGAGATCCTCGGTATCGTGCTTGGTATCACGCTGGTGTCGCCGCAGTTGATGAACGCCTATGGCATCGGCCAGCAGACCCCGGAGGTGTGGGACTTCGGTCTGTTCGTGATCCAGAAGGTGGGTTATCAGGCCCAGGTGATTCCGGCGCTGCTGGCGGGCGTGTTCCTCGCCTGGGTGGAGACCAACCTCAAGCGGATCATTCCGGCCTACCTTTATCTGGTGATTGTGCCGTTTGTCTCGCTGCTGCTGGCGGTGATTGTGGCCCACGCCTTTATCGGTCCGTTCGGTCGCTGGCTGGGTGATGGCGTCGGTTTCGCAGCCAAGGCGGCCATGACCGGCTCCTTCGCTCCCATCGGTGCCGCCCTGTTCGGCTTCTTCTATGCGCCGCTGGTCATCACCGGCATCCATCACACCACCAATGCGGTGGATCTGCAGCTGATGCAGAGCATGGGTGGTACCCCGATTTGGCCGATCATTGCCCTCTCCAACATCGCTCAGGCGTCTGCCGTGGTGGGGATCATCCTCATCAGCCGCAAGGAGAACGAACGGGAGATCTCGGTGCCTGCCGCCATCTCCGCCTACCTCGGGGTGACCGAACCGGCCATGTACGGTATCAACCTCAAGTACAAGTTCCCCATGCTGTGCGCCATGGTGGGATCGAGCCTTGCGGCCCTCATCTGTGGTTTCGCCGGGGTGATGGCCAACGGCATCGGGGTCGGCGGCCTGCCGGGCATCCTCTCCATCCAGCCGCAATACTGGGCCGTTTACTCCCTCGCCATGCTGGTCGCCATCGTGGTGCCGGTGGTGCTGACCCTGCTGGTCTACAAGCGCCAGCAAGCGGCCGGCAAGCTGGCTGAAGCGAGTGCCTGAATCTGATTGTCAGGGCGACCTTGCGGGTCGCCCTCTCCCATTTCAATTTGTGACAAGAGAAAGAGCCATGAGCCAAACACCCTGGTGGCAGAGCGCCGTGATTTACCAGATCTATCCCAAGAGCTTTCAGGATTCCGGCGCCCGTGGCACCGGAGATCTCAAGGGGATCATGGCCCGCCTCGATTACCTCAAGACGCTGGGCGTCGATGCCCTCTGGCTGACCCCGGTTTACGTCTCCCCGCAGGTGGACAACGGCTACGACATCGCCGACTACTACGCCATCGACCCCGCCTACGGCACCATGGCAGATTTCGAGGCGCTGCTGGCTGCCGCCCACGCGCGCGACATCCGCATCGTGATGGATATCGTGGTGAACCACACCTCCACCGAGCACGCCTGGTTCAAGTCAGCGCTGGGGGATAAAAACAGCCCCTACCGCGACTACTACATCTGGCGCGATCCGGTGGATGGCGGCGTGCCCAACAACTGGCAATCCAAGTTTGGTGGCAGCGCCTGGGATTTTGATGAGATTACCGGTCAGTACTACCTGCACCTGTTTGCCCGCGAGCAGGCGGATCTCAACTGGGAAAATCCGGCGGTGCGCGCCGAGGTGAAAAACATCATCCACTTCTGGGCCAAAAAGGGGGTAGACGGTTTCCGCCTCGACGTCATCAACCTCATCTCCAAGGATCAGGCGTTCCCGAACGACGAGATTGGCGATGGCCGCCGCTTCTACACTGACGGGCCGCGTATCCACGAATTTTTGCAGGATGTGAGCCGCGACGTGTTTGCCCCGGTGGGCGCCATGACGGTGGGGGAGATGTCCTCTACTTCGCTGGAGCACTGCCAGCGCTATGGCGCCCTCGATGGCTCCGAGCTCTCCATGGTGTTCAACTTCCATCACCTCAAGGTGGATTACCCCAACGGCGACAAGTGGACCAAGGCGCCGTTCGATTTCCTCGAACTCAAGCGCATCTTCAACCACTGGCAGAGCGGCATGCACGGCAAGGGGTGGTCGGCGCTGTTCTGGTGCAATCACGATCAGCCGCGCATCGTCTCCCGCTTCGGTGACGAGGGCGAGCATCGGGTAGTGGCCGCCAAGATGCTGGCCAGCACGCTGCACGGCCTGCAGGGCACCCCCTACATCTATCAGGGGGAGGAGATCGGCATGACCAATCCCGGCTATCAGCGCATCGATGACTATCAGGACGTGGAGAGCCGCAACATCTTCGCCATCAAGCAGGCGGAAGGGATGAGTGAGGCCGAGATCCTCGCCATTCTCGGCGCCAAGTCCCGCGACAACTCGCGCACCCCGATGCAGTGGAGTGCCGCCCCCAACGCCGGTTTCACCAACGGGATGCCCTGGCTCAAGCCAGCCGCCAACTATTCCGAGATCAATGCCGAGGCGGCGCTGGCCGACCAGAACTCGGTGTTCTGGCACTACCGGGATCTGATCCGCCTGCGCAAGGCGCACCCCATCATCACTCAGGGGGATTATCAGGAGCTGCTGACCGGGCACCCGCAGATCTGGGCCTATGCCCGCCGCGCCAACGGTCAGACCCTGCTGGTGGTGAGCAACTTCTACGGCGAGCCGGTGGAGTTTGCCTTGCCTGCCGAGCTGCAAAGCGGGCAAGGTCGACTGCTGCTCGGCAATTACCCCGATAGCCCGGCCAGACCGCAATCGGGTATGCTGCGCCCTTATGAATCCCTGATCTGGCTGATGGAGTAGTGAATGAACGAGGTGATGACGAAGGCACCGGTAATAGTGCGTGGTGCGGAATGGCAAAAGATGGTGGCGGGGGAGCCCTATGATGCGGGTGATCCTGCTCTGGTTGCGGCACGCGAACAGTGTCGTGCATTACTGGGTGAGCTGAACCGAGAGCCGACCAATTCCCCTGGATGGGATGATCGCCTCACGCGTTTGCTCGGTAGCCGTGCTGAGCGCTGTTTTATTACCCCGCCATTTTTTTGCGACTACGGCGCAAATATCCATGTGGGAGAGAATTTTTACGCCAATTTCAACTGCACCATCCTCGACGTCTGTGAGGTGCATATCGGCGACAACGTGCTGCTGGCGCCCGGGGTGCAGATCTACACCGCCGCTCACCCCGTTGCCGTCGCGCCGCGTATCAAGGGGGTGGAGTTTGGCAAGCCGGTGCGGATCGGCCACAACGTCTGGATTGGCGGCAGCGTCGTGATCTGCCCCGGCGTCACTATCGGTGACAACAGCGTCATCGGCGCAGGCTCGGTGGTGACCAAAGATGTGCCCGCCAACGTGGTGGCGGCCGGCAACCCTTGCAAGGTGCTTCGACCGATGACGGCACAGGAGCTTGAAGGCGTCATCCAGCGGTGAACAGGGGCCATGAATGTTCGCGCTATCTGATTGATAAAAAAGCGACTTTCAGATTGTTTTGTATTCAGTGCTTATGTTCCGGGCCGCTTGGCCGATACTGTTGAGTGCAGGAGGAACCCTATGGATATATCAAGTTCTGCAAATGCGTCGTTTGGTTCTGCTCTGATGACGGCCAGTCTGGCCAAGAAACAGCAGACCCAAGAGGGCGAAGCTGCGCTGAAGCTGCTGCAAAACGCAGCGCAATCAGCGCCGGTTGCACCGACATCGGCCAGCGCTTCTTTGGGAAGCAAGATCGATATTCGCGTCTGACCCTAATGAAAAAGCCCCCATCTCGCGATGGGGGCTTTTTTATCTCTGCGATTTGGCGCGAGCCTCTTCCGCTCAGAGCGGGAAGGGGGCTGGCGCCTCGAAGGTCATCCGCTCGCCGCTGCGGGGGTGGCTGATGGTCAGGCTGGCCGCATGCAGGTAGAGATGAGGCGCTGCCGCCAGCGCATCCGGATGGGCGTAGAGGTTGTCACCCAGAATGGGGTGCCCCAGCTCCAGCATATGGACGCGCAGCTGGTGCGAGCGACCGGTGATGGGGGTCAGCTTGATCAGGCTGTTGCCGTTCTCCACCTTCAGTTTCTGCCACAGGGTCAGGGCGTGACGCCCCTCTTCGTGGTCAACTTTCTGTTTCGGGCGGTTGGGCCAGTCGACGCAGAGCGGCAGGTCTACCTGACCCGACTCGGCCTCCGGCTCGCCCCACACCCAGGCTAGGTAGTGCTTCTCGGTCTCCCGCTCGCGAAATTGTCGGCTCAGCTCCCGATGTGAATTGGGATTGAGGGGAATGACAATGACGCCCGTGGTGGACATGTCGAGGCGATGAGCCGCCGCCGCCTTGGGGTGCTGCTGCTTCACCCGATGCAGGACGCTGTCTTCATTCTCGGGGCCGCGCCCGGGGACGCTCAGCAGGCCAGTGGGCTTGTTGACCACCATGATGTCCTTGTCCTTGAACAGGATATCGAGCCAGGGTTCCAGAGGCGGTGAGTATTCAAACATAAATGTCTCGCATCAGAAGGTGGGGGCAAGCCCCCATCAGTTATGGGTAACCACGATAAAGCGGCATTGGGTATCCAGTTTGAGCTGGGTCTGGCCGCTGTCGGTCGGTACCTTGTCAGTTATGGGTGACCACGATAAAGCGGATGGCATCCAGCTTGAGTTGGGTCTGATCGATCAGGTGGTGCAATTCTGCCTGCAGATTGCGCAGATAATCCAGTTCGCTGTCGCGCACGTTCGGGTTGACCGCTTTGAGCGCTTCCAGACGATCCAGATCCTGCTGCAGTGTCTGCGCCATCTGGGCACGGGCCTTGTCGACAATCCCGGCTTTCAGCTCTTCGGCAATCGGTTGAGCCTTGCCAATCAGACCGTGGATCACCGGTTGGGACGCGGTGACCAGCTTGCTGCCGAGGTGGCGGTTGACCGGAGTCAGCTGGCGGTTGAAGGCATCGAACGCCACTTTTTCACCCAGATTCTGGCCGTTCTTGTCCATCAGCAGACGGATCGGCGTCGGCGGCATGAAACGGTAGAGCTGGGGATGGGCCGCAGACTCGGCAACGAAGATCAGCTCAAGCAGGATGGAGCCGATGGGCAGCGCCTTGTTCTTGAGCAGGGCAACCGAGGTAGCACCGATCTCGGAACCGAGGATCAGGTCGATACCGCCGCGCATCATGGGGTGATCCCAGGAGAGCAGCGCCATGTCATCCCGCGACAGGGCGGTATTGCGATCGAAGGTGATGGTCATGCCATCTTGCGGCAGGCCCGGGAAGCTGGAGACCAGCATGTGATCCCCTGGGGTCAGCACCAGCGCATTCTCACCACGATCATCCTGGTTGACGCCGATCTCGTCGAACATCTTGAGGGCGAAGGAGATCATGCCGGTGTCGTCATCTTCGGCGGCCAGCTTGTCGACCAGTTGCTGGGCGGCTGCGCCACCGCTGGAGTGGATCTCCAGCAGGCGATCGCGACCCTGTTCCAGACGGGCCTTGAGCGGCTCGTGCAGTTCGCGGGTCTTGATCAGCAGAGCGTCGAGGGTGGCCTGATCGCCGGTGTTGGCGGCCAGCAGCTCGAACAGTTCGTCACGCACCGCTTCGAATACCGGGCGGGCAGTCGGGCAGGTCTGCTCGAACGCGTCCAGACCATCGTGATACCAGAGCTGCAGGGCGCGCTGGGAGGTGCCCTCCAGATAGGGAACGTGGATCTCGACGGTATTTTGCTGACCGATACGATCCAGTCGACCGATGCGCTGTTCCAGCAGGTCCGGGTTGAGCGGCAGATCGAACAGCACCAGATGACTGGCAAACTGGAAGTTGCGACCTTCTGAACCGATCTCGGAGCAGAGCAGTACCTGGGCGCCACCATCCTCTTGCGCAAAATAGGCAGAGGCCTTGTCCCGCTCGAGGATGGACATCCCTTCATGGAATACGGTGCCGCGGATCCCTTCACGGGTGCGCAGCGCCTCTTCCAGTGCGAGAGCGGTGGCCGCTTCGGAGCAGATCACCAGCACCTTCTGCTGGCGGGCAGAGAGCAGCAGCCCCAGCAACCACTCGACGCGCGGGTCGAACTGGGTCCAGGTGGCGTTGTCGCCTTCGAACTGCTGGAAGATCTTCTCGGGGTAGAGGTAACGCAGGGCGCGGGTCTGCAAATCGCCACCGTTGCCACCCATCATGCCCATTACCTTGATGGCGGTCTTGTACTGATCCGGCAGTGGCATCGGGTAGACGTTGAGATGACGCTCGGGGAAGCCCTGAATATTGGTGCGGCTGTTGCGGAACAGCACCCGGCCGGTGCCGTGCTGATCCAGCAGCTTGGCGACAGCCTGCTGACGGGCCGCAGCATCGCTCAAATCCAGCCCTTCCAGCTGGCTGGCGAGGATCTGTTTGGCTTCATCACTCAGGGTCTCGCCTTCCAGCAGCTCTTGCGCGGCGCTGGCGACCTGGCCATAGGCCTGCTCCTCGGCGAGGAAGGCCTCGTAGTCGTAGAAACGCTCGGGATCGAGCAGGCGCAGACGGGCAAAGTGGCTCTGGTGGCCCAGCTGATCCGGGGTGGCGGTCAGCAGCAGTACGCCCGGCACCTGTTCGGCCAGCGCTTCCACCATTTCGTAGGCGCGGCTGGGGGCATCTTCGCTCCACTCCAGATGGTGTGCCTCGTCGACAACCAGCAGATCCCACTCGGCTTCCAGCACCTGTTCGAAGCGACGACGCTTCTTGCGCAGGAAGTCGAGGCTGCAGATCACCAGCTGTTCGGTCTCGAAGGGGTTCTCTGCATCGGCGAATGCCTCGATGCAGCGCTCCTCGTCAAACAGGGAGAAGTGCAGGTTGAAGCGGCGCAGCATCTCGACCAGCCACTGGTGCTGCAAGGTTTCGGGCAGCAGGATCAGCACGCGATGGGCGCGACCGGAGAGCAGTTGCTGATGAATGATCATGCCCGCTTCGATGGTCTTGCCCAGACCCACCTCATCGGCCAGCAGTACGCGCGGGGCGTAGCGGTGACCCACTTCGTGGGCAATATAGAGCTGGTGCGGGATCAGGCTGACCCGGCCACCGGCCAGACCGCGAGTCGGATTGCGACGACGCTGGTGCTGGTTGATCAACGCCTCGTAGCGCAGGGTAAAGCGGGACATCCGGT
>NZ_CP065745.1:3967500-4197500 GCF_016026615.1 Aeromonas allosaccharophila
TGCGGTGTACCCGCGGCTAGACGGAAAGACCCCGTGAACCTTTACTACAGCTTGGCACTGAACATTGAACCTACATGTGTAGGATAGGTGGGAGGCTTTGAAGGCGTGACGCCAGTTGCGCTGGAGCCGTCCTTGAAATACCACCCTTGTATGTTTGATGTTCTAACGCAGGGCCCTGAATCGGGCTCGCGGACAGTGCCTGGTGGGTAGTTTGACTGGGGCGGTCTCCTCCCAAAGAGTAACGGAGGAGCACGAAGGTTGGCTAATCCTGGTCGGACATCAGGAGGTTAGTGCAATGGCATAAGCCAGCTTAACTGCGAGACGGACAGGTCGAGCAGGTACGAAAGTAGGTCATAGTGATCCGGTGGTTCTGAATGGAAGGGCCATCGCTCAACGGATAAAAGGTACTCCGGGGATAACAGGCTGATACCGCCCAAGAGTTCATATCGACGGCGGTGTTTGGCACCTCGATGTCGGCTCATCACATCCTGGGGCTGAAGTCGGTCCCAAGGGTATGGCTGTTCGCCATTTAAAGTGGTACGCGAGCTGGGTTCAGAACGTCGTGAGACAGTTCGGTCCCTATCTGCCGTGGGCGTTGGATGATTGAAGGGAGTTGCTCCTAGTACGAGAGGACCGGAGTGAACGAACCTCTGGTGTTCGGGTTGTCACGCCAGTGGCACTGCCCGGTAGCTAAGTTCGGAATCGATAACCGCTGAAAGCATCTAAGCGGGAAGCGAGCCCTGAGATGAGTCATCCCTGACCCCTTGAGGGTCCTAAAGGGCCGTTGGAGACCACAACGTTGATAGGTGGGGTGTGTAAGCGCGGCGACGTGTTGAGCTAACCCATACTAATTACCCGTGAGGCTTAACCATACAACACCCAAGAAGTGTTCTGGGCCTTGTAGCGAATGAACGAACTACTTAAAAAATTCAGTGATAGCGACAAGCATCAAGCAACATCGTTATTCACGTCAGCTTTCCAAGATTGAAGAATTTGCCTGGCGGCCATAGCGCCGTGGAACCACCTGATCCCATGCCGAACTCAGAAGTGAAACGCGGTAGCGCCGATGGTAGTGTGGCATTCGCCATGCGAGAGTAGGACACTGCCAGGCACCCAATACAAGAAACCCCGCTCGATGAGCGGGGTTTTTTATTGCCTGATATTCAGAAAGTCGTCTGATAATTAAACTGTTTTACCCCTTATCCTCTGAAATTCTTGTCGCTCGCCGTTGTTTTCTGGTTCCACATCTCCCTTCACTGAACCGTTGTCGCGCTGTATGGCGGCTCTGGCGTAGTCATGACCCACGAATCCTATGCTCGCCTGTACGCCACGAGATCTTTCCTGGGTATCTGCGTCCTGTGTTAGCTGAAGTCTTTCTTTTTGAGCCCTCTGCTTGCCCATGACTGTGTTAGTCGCCCGCTGACGTTATGCCAGAGAGTGTGTTGGCTGCTCTAACATTGGTTGCTGTGTTATGTCGTTGTGGTTTGGGGTAATAAGGAAATGGGTAGGGATGTGTGCAGGAGCGCAGAGGTTCGAGGTTGATTGGTGATTTTCTGGTGGTTATTGAGCCTGCAGGCGAGAAGATTAGGAGGGTGTTGAAGAAGACTAATGTGTTGAAATCTATGAAAAATGGCAAATCGTAGGCAAACAAAAAGCCCACGCAACATGGTTGCATGGGCTCGGTATGAATGGCGGAGGAGGTGGGATTTGAACCCACGGATGGTCGCCCATCGCCGGTTTTCAAGACCGGTGCATTCAGCCGCTCTGCCACCCCTCCGCAGCAGTGCGGCGAATATTACCATGCTGATCCGGCTTGTAAATCCCTGCCCGGTTCGATTGCTGGTTAATTGCGCGAAATGACATGAAAAAGTGGCAATCAGGGCGCATCAAGCGCTTTTTTGGCCAGATAACTTGACTTGAAAACAGACTCAACCACTATAGTGCCCTCTATCATATCCTCTGCAAGATAACGTTATGACTATTAAAAATGCCCTGTTTTGCGCGCTGGCTGGTGTGACCCTGTTGGCGACGCCGGTACATGCGAGCGAGCTGACCAAAAGCGATGTTGAGCAAATCGTTCGCGACTATCTGGTCAAGAATCCCGAGATCCTGGTCGAGATGTCCAATGCCCTGCGTGCCAAGCAGGAGAGTCAGCAGGCCGAGAGTGACAAGTCGCTGATCAAGGCTCACTCCAAGCAGCTTTATGCCAATCAGGATCCAGAAATGGGAAATCCGAAGGCATCGCTGACCATTGTGGAGTTTTTCGATTACAACTGCGGTTACTGCAAACGGGCCCATCCGCTGGTCAAGCAGTTGATGGCGGAAGATAAAGACATCCGTTACATCTACAAGCAGTTCCCCATTCTGAGCGAATCCTCCTACTTCGCTGCCCGTGCTGCGCTGGCGGTTCAACTGGGCCAACCTGACAAGTATCAGGCGTTCCACGAAAAGCTCTATACCCATCAGGGCCCGCTCTCTGATGAGGCTCAGGTCAAGCAGCTGGCGCTGGCGGCCGGTGTTGACTGGAGCAAGGTGGAAGCCAAGATCAAGGATGGCAGCATTGACCAGAACCTCGGCACCAACCGAGCGCTGGCTGAAGCGCTCGGTATCTCAGGTACCCCCGCCTTCATCATCGGTGATCAGATCCTGCGCGGTGCGCCCCGCGATCTGGCCAGCCTGAAGGGGTTTATCAAGGACGTGCGTGCCGGCAAGAGTATTCAATAAGCGCGTGTAATGGTCGGGGGTTTTGTACTTCGGCCAGATACAGAAAGAGGGTCGGTATCACTACCGGCCCTCTCTTTCATTATGTCCTTTGGCACAGGTGGTCGTCGCGAAAGGACCATAACAACGTGCTCAGGACCCGGCCTGTTGGCCTCAGTAACAAGTATTAGCAGAGTCGTTCGACTTCCATCTGGAAAAGTTTCAACTCCTCTTGGCTGGCTGCGAAGCTTGCTTAATTACAGCCAAGACTTTTTCTGCGCCCTGCCTTAGAATCGCCGCCCGGTGCAGGAGAAACCCATATGTTAGTTGATATTTTGCGGATTATTTTTATAGCCGGTGGCTTGGCATTTGTCTTTATGCTGGTGCAGGCCTGCTGGCAGAAGAGGTGCAACGGCACGCTCGAATCTACTCCCTTCTGGCCGGTGGCGTTGATCGGTGGGGTTGCCAACTTCCTCGATACCCTGGGGGTGGGCAGCTTTGCGGTAAAGACCGCCTGCTACAAGCAGTTCAAGCTGATCGACGATCGCCTGCTGCCGGGCACCCTCAATGGGCAGTGCGTGCTGCCGACCGTGACCCAGTCGCTGATCTTCATCGGGGCGGTGGCGGTCGAGCCAATGACGCTGATCAGCATGATGATTGCCGCCGCAGCGGGCGCAGCCTGGGGCGCTCGTCATGTGGCCTCGTTTGATCGGCAGACCATCCGGCTGGTGATGGCCATCTCCCTGCTGGTCGTCGCCGGGTTGATCTTTGCCGGTCTGCTGGGTCTTTTCCCCGTTGGTGGGGATGCGATGGGGCTCGGTGGCTACAAGCTGGCGATCGCCCTGCTTGGCAACTTTATCTTCGGGGTGCTGATGAATGTCGGTATCGGCCTGTTTGCACCCTGCATGACGCTGGTCTATCTGCTGGGGATGAATCCGCTGGCGGCATTCCCCATCATGATGGGCTCCACCGCCGTGCTTAGCGTCTTCTCTGCAGGCACCTTTATCCGCAAAGGGGCGTTCGATGCCAAAGCGGTGCTGGCGGTGGCCATCTTCGGCCCCATCGGTGTGGTGCTGGCCGCCATGCTGGTCAAGTCCATGGATATGGAGATGCTGAAGTGGTTGGTTGCCTTTATCGTCATCTATACCTCCTGGACCATGTACGCCTCCTGGCGGGCGGCGCGTCGCTCCCCTGTGCAACTGGCGGTGGAGAGCGCAGGCTAGCCTGTACCAGTGCCGCTTCGGCCTTGGCCCCCAGAAAGACATAGAGGCCGAGCGCCAGCAGCAAACCCACCGCACACCCCATCACTCCGACCGCAGGCCAGAGCAGCTCGCTCTGGCCAAGCGACCCTTTGAACAGCAGCAACAGCCCCTCGATGGAGACCGCGATCAGAATGGCAGCGATAAAGCGGGTGATGGTGCGACGAATGGCGCTGTGGCGGAAGATATCCTTATGCAGCAGCACCTCCTCTTCCAGAATGGTCTTGCCCAGATCGAACACCGCCAGTGCCAGCGTCAGGAAGATGATGGCGCTAAAGGCGCCGAGCCGGTTCTGCTGCTCGCTGCACAACAGCTGGTAGAGCTGCTCCAGCCCGTGCCAGATCAGGGTGGCGACGATGAGAAACAGCGCCATGCTGAGCACCACATAGACCGCCTTGAACCAGGGCATGGCGCGGCGGCGTTCCCTGTCCCCCATCAACCAGCCAATCAGCTGATTCAGACAGACGGTGATCTCCCGTCCCTGCCCCTGCACGATGAGGTGCAGCCGGTTATGGGCCGCCGGTGCCGCAGGCTGGATGCACATCGGCCCCTGATAGTGGTCAATGCTGATGACAAAGGGATACCGCTTGAGCGAGGCAAGGGGGGCGCTGAGCAGCCCCTGCAGTAGCGGGGTCAACTCCTCCTGATACTCCTGATAGCGCCGCAGCACATCGATGGGGCTCATCTCTGCCATATGGACCTCGGTGACGTGGGCTCTGTTGCGGATGTGCAAATAGTGGGCCTGCTTTATGACAGGGATGGCGGGGCAGGTTGCACCAGAGGATGACAAAGCGACGGATGACGAGGGGGGAATGCACCAGAACTGGGCGTATTGCCGCCCTGCGTGATGATGGAGGCACTTCGATAGAAAAGGGCCCATGACGGGCCCTTTGCGACAACCGGCGGCGATTTAGCCTGCAAGCTTGGCGAAGCTGCGCTCGGCGGCAGCCAGGGTGTGTTCAATCTCCTTGTCGCCATGAGCCAGCGACAGGAAGCCCGCCTCGTAGGCGCTCGGTGCCAGATAGACCCCCTCTTCCAGCATCAGGTGGTAGAAGCGCTTGAAGCGTTCCATGTCGCAGCGAGTGACCTGCTCGTAGCGGGTAATTTCTGGTTCGTCGGTGAAGAAGAAGCCGAACATGCCGCCCACATAGTTGATTGCGAGCGGAATGCCATGCTTGGCGGCGGCCGCTTTCAGCCCTTCTGCAACCCGTGCAGTCTTGGCGCTCAGTTGCTCATAGAGGCCCGGCTCCAGCAGCAAGTCCAGCATGGTCAGACCGGCAGCCATGGCCACCGGGTTGCCGGAGAGAGTGCCGGCCTGATAGACGGGGCCGGTCGGGGCAATGTATTGCATCACCTTCTTCTTGCCGCCGAAGGCGCCGACCGGCATGCCGGCACCGATGATCTTGCCAAGGGTGGTGAGATCCGGGTCGATGTTGTAGTGGCCCTGAGCGCCGCGCAGGGAGACACGGAAGCCGGTCATCACCTCGTCCAGGATCAGCAGGGCGCCGAACTCGTCACAGATGGCGCGCAGCCCTTCCAAGAAGCCCGGCACCGGTGGGATGCAGTTCATGTTGCCTGCGACCGGTTCGACGATGATACAGGCGATCTCGCTGCTGTACTGGGTGAAGGCTTCGCGCACCGACTCCAAGTCGTTGAAGACGCAGGTCAGGGTGTGTTTGGCGAAATCAGCCGGAACGCCCGGGCTGTTAGGTTGACCCAGGGTCAGGGCGCCGGAACCGGCCTTGACCAGCAGAGAGTCGGCGTGGCCGTGGTAGCAGCCCTCGAATTTGACGATCTTGTCGCGGCCGGTGTAGCCACGGGCCAGACGAATGGCGCTCATGGTGGCTTCGGTGCCGGAGTTGACCATCCGCACCTGCTCCATGGAGGGGACGATCTGGCGT
This sequence comes from Aeromonas allosaccharophila, assembly GCF_016026615.1. Taxonomy (NCBI): domain Bacteria; kingdom Pseudomonadati; phylum Pseudomonadota; class Gammaproteobacteria; order Aeromonadales; family Aeromonadaceae; genus Aeromonas; species Aeromonas allosaccharophila. The sequence goes on from NZ_CP065745.1 coordinate 3,973,361, forward strand.
ACTTTCTCGGCCATCAGCACTTCGATCTCGGTCGGCGCACCGTAGCTCAGCCCCTTCTCCACCGCCTTGATGACGGCGGCTTTGATGGCCGGGTGGTTGTGACCCAGCAGCATGGGGCCCCAGGAGCCGATGTAATCCACGTAGGCCTGACCATCCACATCATAGAGATAGGCGCCATCGGCGTGATCGATGAAGCGGGGCGTGCCGCCGACCCCATTGAAGGCGCGGACCGGTGAGTTGACGCCACCCGGAATGGTCTGGCGGGCCTGTTCAAACAGCTGATCTGATTTTGACATGGATCATCCTTAATGGGATTTTGGGCGTCACACAAGGGATTGCAGCCGATTGAGACTCGGCAGGCCGGGGCATGAGGAGTATGCTTTGCGCTCTCGCCACCCGGACTCTCGGTCTGCTCCCGTGACAAAAATTTAACGGGCCGACTATAGCAGAAAGCCCCAGCCCTTGGCAGCCGAGCAACGTGCCGGGTGATCCTGATCTCAGCTAGCTGACGATATGGTTTTTCCAGGTTGGTGTAACAAGATGGCGCAACAAGCTCTCTCCTCTGAACCCGAAACCGCTTCGCGGGGGCCGCTTTCCCGCATTATCCGGCAAGACAAGATGCCCTTGTTGGTACTGCTGCTGGCGGCGCTGGTCGGTACCCTGGCCGGATTGGTGTGCGGTCTGTTCGAATCGGGTGTCCACTGGCTGGCAGAACAACGCATCGCCTTGCTGGCCGACCGTCCCTGGTGGCAGCTCGGTCTGCTTGGCTTTGGCTTCAGCGCCTTGCTGGGATTTGTCGGCTACTTCCTCACTCATACCTTTGCCCCCGAGGCAGGCGGTTCCGGCATTCCCGAGATCGAGGGGGCGATGGACGATCTGCGCCCGGTACGGTGGTGGCGAGTGTTGCCGGTCAAGTTCTTCGGTGGCATTTGCACCCTGAGCTCCGGTATGGTGCTGGGGCGGGAGGGGCCCTCGGTACAGATCGGCGGCAACCTCGGCAAGATGGTGGCGGATATCTTCCGGTTGCCCAAGGAGCATGGCCACGCCCTGTTGGCTGCCGGTGCGGCGGGCGGTCTGGCGGCCGCCTTCAATGCGCCGCTGGCGGGCATTCTGTTTGTTATGGAGGAGATGCGACCGCAATTCCGCTACTCCTTTCTGGCCATCAAGGCGGTGGGGATCTCCGTCATCATGGCGACCCTGATGTTGCAGAACATGAAAGGGCAGGGGGCGGTGATCTCTCTGCCCCACTTCGATGCGCCCGCCCTCAAGGCACTCTGGCTGTTCCTCTTTATGGGGGCCACCTTCGGGGTGCTGGGTTTTGTTTTCAACAAGCTGGTGCTGGCCTGTCAGGATGGCTATCTGGCGCTGCATCAGAACAAGCGCCACCGTTTCGTGGCCATCGGCATGCTGGTCGCCGGGACCTTTGGTGTGCTGTCGCTGTTCGCCCCCTCGGTGACAGGCGGCGGCACCGAGCTTATTCCACATCTGATGGGGGATGAGTATGCGATGGCGACCCTGTTTCTCATCTTCTCGGTGCGGCTGGTCGCGACCCTTATCTGCTTCTGCTCCGGTGCGCCGGGCGGGGTGTTTGCGCCGACCCTGGCGTTGGGCACCCTGTTTGGCGTGGTGTTCGGCCATCTGTTTCATGCGGCGTTTCCCGAGCTGGGCATCGAGCCCGGCGCCTTTGCCATCGCAGGGATGGGAGCGCTGTTTGCCGCCACCGTGCGAGCCCCTATCACCGGCATCGTGCTGGTCACCGAGATGACTGACAACTATCAGCTGATCCTGCCGATGATGATCACCACGGTCGGGGCGACCCTGGTTGCCCAGTGGCTGGGTGGCCGACCCATCTATTCCCAGATCCTTGAGCGAACTTTAAGGCTCGCCGCGCGTCAAAAGCGGGGTGATGGCAGCGCCACGGCCAGTTAATTTTTCCCTTTATCGCGTTTGACCCCGGTCCGGGCGGTATAGTGAAGGGAGAGGCGCTGCCGTAAATGGCGTGATAACGGGATGAGGGGCTATGTCCAATCTATTGAAGTTATTGGTCGTGTTAGCCGTTGGCGGGCTCATCGGTTACTTTGTCGGTAACCGTCAGGAGCTGGCCCAGAGCAGTCTGTTGGTGGTGCAGCAGGAGACGCTGGATCGCCAAGGCAAGGCCATCGGCCAGCTCAAGACCGAGCTGGGAGTGAAAGATACCCGGCTGGCGACCCAGAAAGCGGCATTCGAGCAGTTGCAGACCACCCTGAAGAGTCAGGAGGCGCAGGTGCAGGAGCTCAAGCGCCAGCTGGCCTTTTTCGAGCGGATCATGCGCCCTACCGGCGAACAGGTGGGGGTAGTGATCGACAACCTGACCCTGCAGGAGACCAGCATTCCCGGTCGCTATCACTACCGTCTCGCCCTGACCCAGCCCGCCAAGAAGCGGGAGCTGTTTCGTGGTCAGGTGCAGATCCGGGTCGAGGGGAGTCTGGCCGACAAGCCGAAGACACTGACCGGTCGCGATCTCGGGATGAAGGTGAGCGAGTGGCGCTATGCCCTGCGTTATTTCCAGCTGCTGGAAGGGAACTGGCAGTTGCCGGAAGGCTTTGTGCCGGATCGGATCCGTGTCACCATCAACAAGGACGGCAGGCAACCGGTACAAGAGCTGCTGGTTGAGTGGGGCGAGGTGATCAAGCCGCTGGTCGCCGCGCCGCCTGCTCCGGTTCCCGCTGCCGGTTAAACGTGGTGAATACTTGAACTGAATGGTCGGGTATTGGATAATTTCGCGGTTTCCATGTTTGTGGATCTAATGGTTGTGAGGTCAGTAATGAGTGCAGTAGCAGAAGCCCCGCTGCCCATCCAGATGACGGATGCGGCGGCCAACAAGGTGAAGAACCTGATCACCGAGGAAGAGAATCCCGAGCTGAAGCTGCGGGTGTACATCACGGGTGGGGGCTGCTCCGGTTTCCAGTATGGCTTTACCTTTGATGAGAAGATCAACGACGGGGACACCGTGGTCGAGAAGAACGGCGTCACCATGGTGATCGATCCCATGAGCCTGCAATATCTGGTAGGCGGCAGTGTGGATTACACCGAGGGTCTGGAAGGTTCACGCTTCACCGTGACCAACCCCAACGCCACCACGACCTGTGGTTGTGGCTCCAGCTTCTCCATCTGATCGGCGTTATCGGTCTGATGAAACGGCTCTCGGCGACGAGGGCTGTTTTTGTTTGTGGTGATCAGTGAACGTCATCAAACAGCATTCCCTTAAGACAACAAAGGCGCCTCGATGGCGCCTTTGTTGTTTGCAGGATGGCTTAGCGGGAGCTTGCCGCCGCGACCAGCGGGATCCGGTTCACTGCCTTGCCCATGTAGGCGAGGGTGATGGTCACAATGATGCAGGTGAAGCTCAGCCACATATAGGGCAGGTAGTCGAGGGTCGCAACCCCCAGTACCCCGGCCATGAAGATGCCGTTGTCGCTCCAGGGCACCATGCCGCAGGTGAGGGTGCCGCCAAACTCGGCGTTGCGAGAGAGGTTCTTGCGTGCCAGTCCCAGCCGATCGTAGTTTTTGGCCATGATCTTGGGGGTCAGGATCAGCGACACATACATGGCCGAGCCAAACACGTTGGCCAGAAACGCGGTGGCTATGGTGTGGCTGGTCAGGCTGCCGATGCTGTTGATGCGCTTCTCGAAGGCGCTGGCGATCACTTCCAGAATACCGACCTTCTCCAGCAGGCCGCCAAACCCGAGGCCGAAGATGATGACCGCGACCGAGCCCAGCATGGACTCCATGCCGCCGCGGCCGAGAATGTTGTCGATAAAGTCGATGCCGGAGGTGATGGCAAACGGACTATAAGCCGAGTGCATCGCCTTGACCGGATCCATGCCCTGGAAGGCGATGGCCCAGATCAGGCCCAACAGGGCGCCGAAGCTGATCACCGGGAAGGCGGGCTTGCGATTGGCCAACAAGCCCAACACCAGTACCACCGGCACTATGGCCAGCGGGGTGATGTTGAACTGGTTGTCGAGAGCCTCCATCACCAGATTGACCTGCTCCAGGCTGACATTACCCGAATACTGCATGCCCACCACGGTGAACAGCACGGCGGTGATGACATAGGAGAGCAGGCTGATAGGCAGCATCCCCTTGATATGCTCCACCACGTCGACGTTGGACATGGTCGAGGCCAGCACCACTGAGTCGGAGAGCGGGGAGAGCTTGTCACCGAAGTAGACGCCGGAGAGCACGGCACCGGCTACCAGCGGCGCAGGCACGCCGAGGCTGTGGCCGATCCCCATCATGGCGATACCGGCGGTGGCGGCAGAGCCCCAGGAGGTGCCGGTAGCCAGCGAGGTCAGGGAGCAGATGATCAGGGTTGCCAGCAGGAAGATGGACGGATGGATCACCTTGAGGCCGAAGTAGATGATGCTGGGGACAATGCCGCCGGCAATCCAGGTGCCGACCAGGGCACCGACGGAGACCAGGATCAGGATGGCCCCCATCCCCTTGGCGACACCGTCAACGGCCGCCTGCTCCAGGGATTTGTAATCGTGGCCGAGCTTGATGCCGAGCCCCATGATAACGAACCAGGCGATGAACAGCGCCAGCTGGATCGGCAGATCGAGCACGCTGGTGAACGAGAATGCCAGGGCCAGGAAAATGGCCAGACAGATGAACACCTGCGCCATGCCCGGTAGTCGGATGTGGTTTTGTTGGTTTTGCATAGATACTTCCTAAACTCTTGCTCGCCAAGGTCAGTCCCTCTCGTCCTGTGGATACACGTATCCCGAGGGGCCAACCCAAAAAGAGGCCGCAATCTACCACAAACCTGATGGGTTAAAGCCCCATCAAATTGGTAAAAATGCACATTTGATTGAAAAAATCACAAATTAGTTGATCTCATAACCCGTTTTTGAGCGCCCTGTTGACATAAATGGCCACATACGAAGCCTGCTCACGACGCGACTTGCATCCTCGATATATGAAGATGATAATTATTATCAATTGTTGGTCGGGGAGAAAACAATGCGCTGGATATTGCGGGGGATGATGTTGCTGGTGGCGGTGGCCGTACTCGCATGGGGTCAGGATAAAGAGTACTGCACCTGGAGTGCCGGTTTTCTGCTGGCTGCCTGGGTGATGCTGGAGCCCGGATTGCGGCCTGCCTTGATCTTGCTGCCAGTCGCTGGCTTGACCGGTATCGCCACCCTGCTCTGGCAGCAGCCTTGGTTATGAGGTTTTGGCGGGAGCCTGCTCGATCTTCTGTAGCGCTTGCTTAAGGGAGGTGACGACCAGCTTTTCCATTTCGGTGCGCTTGGCATCGGTCAGGAAGTAGATCATGTCGACATCGTGGCGAATATAGTGGGAAGGGAGCTGGTTGAGAGTCAGGCAGCAGAGATCGGCCATCTGGTCGCCGGTGAGCTTCTGTTGCAGATCCTGCTTCTCAATCTCCTTGAGCACCAGATGTTCGTAAAAGTTGTGAATGTCGGTATCCAGTATCATATGCGTTCCTTGGCATGACGATGAGCGGGGAGTCGTCAAAAGCATAGCCATAACAAGGAGTAAAAACAAAAGGCCCGTCACTTTCGTGATGGGCCTTTTGCGTAATGAATGGTGCGAAGAGAGGGACTCGAACCCTCACATCCGTGGGACACTAACACCTGAAGCTAGCGCGTCTACCAATTCCGCCACCTTCGCACACTGATTTTCTCCAGCTGGTTTTTAAATGCGGTTGGAGCGCATTGCTCTGTTTTTACATGTCAGAATCATGGTGCGAAGAGAGGGACTCGAACCCTCACACCCGGGGGGCACTAACACCTGAAGCTAGCGCGTCTACCAATTCCGCCACCTTCGCACATTCGGGTTTCCAGTCTGGATTTACATGCTGTCTGGATAAAGCATGGTGCGAAGAGAGGGACTCGAACCCTCACATCCGTGGGACACTAACACCTGAAGCTAGCGCGTCTACCAATTCCGCCACCTTCGCACATTGTGTTACCAGTTTTGATTTACATGCTGTCTGGAGAAGCATGGTGCGAAGAGAGGGACTCGAACCCTCACACCCGGGGGGCACTAACACCTGAAGCTAGCGCGTCTACCAATTCCGCCACCTTCGCACATTCGGGTTTTCTAGTTGGATTTACATGCTGCTGAATCAGCATGGCAGTATTGGTGCGAAGAGAGGGACTCGAACCCTCACATCCGTGGGACACTAACACCTGAAGCTAGCGCGTCTACCAATTCCGCCACCTTCGCATCACTGCGGAGGGGGATTCTATAGAGTTTTGGGGGAGCGTCAACAGCCAAAGGGGACTTTTTTCGCTGTTGACGCCCAAAGTGGCGCCAAGGGTACAAAACTTCAGCAATTAGCCGACGTTTGGTGCTCAGTAACGGCCCAATGCGCTCTGATACATCAGCTCATACTGGGTGACCGAGTCAGGCCAGTTGAAGCGGGTCTTCATGGCATTGTGCTGCACCTTGGCAAAACGCTCCTTGTCCTGCAGGAAATAGAGCAAGCTGCGGCGCATGGTATCGAGCAGGATGGCGGCCGTTGGATCGTTGAAGCAGAAACCGGTGGCCCGCTCGGGATCGGCATCCCAATCCACCACGGTATCTTTGAGACCCCCCACGGCGCGCACCAGCGGCAGGGTGCCGTAGGCGAGGCTGTACATCTGGTTGAGGCCGCAAGGCTCGAACAGCGAGGGCATCAGGAAGAAGTCGGCACCGGCTTCGACCAGATGAGCCAGCCGATCGTCATAGGTGTTGATGAAGGCGAGCTTGTCCGGGTAATCCCGGGCCATGGTTTGCAGTTGTGTGGCGAGCGCAGGATCGCCAGAGCCGACGATCACCACTTGCACCTGATGGTGGAGGAATTTCTCCAGCGCAGGGAGCAGCAGGGGAACACCCTTCTGTTCGGTCAGGCGGCAAACCATGCCGTAGATCGGCAGATCTGCCACGGCCAGCCCCGCTTCCTGCTGCAGGCTCTGCTTGCAGATCTGTTTGCCAGCCATGTTGTCGATGCTGTAGGTCGCAGGCAGGAACTCGTCGAACTCAGGATCCCAGTCCTTGTAGTCGCAGCCGTTGAGGATGCCGCAGAGATCGGCCGCCCGCTGCTGGAAGATGCTGGCCATGCCGTGGGCGCCGAGGTGAGTCAGCAGCTCCTGGGCATAGTTGGGGCTGACCGCATTGATCTTGTCGGCGTAGAGCACCCCGCATTTGAGCAGATTGACGTGGCCGTAGTCGTAGTTGATGCGGCGTTCGTAATCGGCGATCTCGGGCATGGCCCAGAACTGCTCGCGGCCAAATACTCCCTGAAACGCCGCGTTGTGAATACTGATCACGCTGCGGGTCTGCTGGAAGAAGGGGTTCTGAGCATGGCGGGTTTTCAGCAGCAGCGGCAGCAGGCCGGTGTGCCAGTCGTTGCAGTGGACGATGTCCGGGGCGAAGCCGAGCTGCTCGCAGGCATGGAGGGCTGCCGCTGAGAAGAAGGCAAAGCGCTCGCCGTTATCCGGATAGGCCTGATTGTTCTCGGCGTAGAGCTGGGGACGATCGAAATATTGCGGGCAGTCGAGCAGATAGACGCAGACGCCATCCAGCTCCATCTGGTAAATGCGATAACCGATATCCGGCAGCCCCGGATGGGTGGGCAGCCAGCGGGACGCGACCAGTTTGGCCTCATCCCGTCGCTTTATCGTCTTGTAGAAGGGCAGCATGATCCTGACATCATGTCCCTTCTGGGCCAGGTACATCGGCAGGGCTCTGGCAACGTCTGCCAGGCCCCCGGTCTTGACCAGCCCCTCAACTTCCGAGGCAACAAACAGGATTTTCAGTGGGTTAATAGCCAACTCTTGCTCCCTTAGGTACCACCACGATACCGCCTTCGGATACGGTAAATCGCTCTCTATCGTGGTCGAGATTTTCACCGATAACGGTGCCGGGCGCAATTTCAACGTTTTTATCTATGATCGCGCGCCGGATGGAGCACCCTTCACCAATCTTCACATCCCCCAGCAGCACGGATTCACTGATGTGGCTGCAGGGGCCGATATTGCAGCGAAAACCGAGGATGGAGCGCTGGATCTGGCTGCCCTGAATGAAACAACCGGCGGAGATCAGAGAGTTGGCGATCTTCACCTTGCACTCGTCGCTGTCGATGAAGGTGGCCGGTGGCAGCGCCGGGTAGTGGGTGTGCAGCGGCCACTTGCGGTTATAGAGGGAGAAGGGGGGATTGTCGGCTACCAAATCCATGTGCGCCTGCCAGTAGGAGTCCAGAGTCCCCACATCTCGCCAGTAGACGCTCGGTCTTTCACCGGGGATGACGTTGGTGCTGTAGTCGTAGACATAAACGGGGGCGCGCGGGTAGAGGCTCGGGATCACATCCTTGCCAAAATCGTGGCTGGAGTTCTCCTCGGCGGCATCCCGCTTCAGCTCGCGGCAGAGGGCGTCGGTCTCGAAGATGTAGTTGCCCATGGAGACCAGCGCCTGGGTCGGATCGCCGGGGATGTGTTTGGGCTGCTTCGGTTTTTCCTGAAAACCGATCATCCGTCCTTCGGTATCCACCTCGATCACCCCGAAGGCGCTCGCCTCTTCGATGGGCATGCGCAGGGCGGCGACCGTCATGGCGGCATTTTTTTGCTTGTGGAAGGTGACCATCTGACTCACATCCATCTTGTAGATGTGGTCGGAGCCGAAGATGCAGACGTGATCCGGTTCGGCCCGCTCGATAAAGCCGAGGTTCTGGTAGATGGCGTCGGCGGTGCCGTCATACCAGCGTTTGCCCATCCGCATCTGGGCCGGGATGGGGTCGATGAAGCGGTCGGTGATGCCGACGATATTCCAGCCCTTCTTCATGTGCAGATAGAGGGATTGGGATTTGAATTGGGTCAGTACATAGATGCGCAGAAAGTCTGCGTTGACGAAGTTGTTGAGGACAAAGTCGATCAGCCGGTAGCTGCCACCGAAGGGGACGGAAGGCTTGCTGCGGGTGGTGGTCAGAGGCTGCAGGCGAGTACCTTCGCCACCAGCCAGGATCATGGTCAAAATGCCTGCCATCGTATTTCTCTCCCTGAATGAACCACATGAAAAGGTTTTCAACATCCGGTATAAAAACACCCCTTAAGGGGTGGTTTTTATAGTGCTCTTAGTACCTTATCAGATCCCGTATGGCGCTCTCTAGCTGTTTTATTGTGCGGCTTACACTTATTTACACTTTGCTCAGATAGACCTTGAATTTGGCATCACTGCTGATTACTTCAGTCCGTTTGAAGTGTGTCTCCAGTATAGGCTGGTAGCGCAAGAAGGCGTTGGCAACAATGGTCAGCGAGCCAGTTGGCAGCAAAAATTCCGGAGCCTTGGCCAGGAACTGCTCGGTCGCCGCATAGAAGGTTTTGAGACCCGCATGGAATGGCGGGTTGGAGACGATGTGCTGGAAACGGGTGGAGACATCGGAATAGACATCGGAAGGGGAAACCTTGCCCTCTAACCCATTGATCGCCAAGGTGCGGCGGCTCGATTCCAACGCCAGCGCACTGATATCCACCATGTTGACCCGCAGATCCGGATTGCGCTTGGCCAGCACAGACCCAATCACCCCGGCGCCGCAGCCGAAATCGAGCAGCTCGCCCTTCATCGGTGGCACCGCGGCCAGCAGCATCTGGGTGCCGAGATCCAGCTCGGCGGCGCTGAAGACGCCGGGCAGTGCCAGCACGGTCAGCTCGGTATCACCGGCCTTGCACTGGTAGCGGCCAAACCAGCTATCCAGCTCGAACGGGGCGACCGGTTTGCTCAGCTCACCGTGATAGAGAGAGCAGCGGCGGGCCGAATCGCGCTTGATCGGCTTTTCGCCATAAGGGGCCAACAGCTTGTCGGCGCCATTGATGCCGCCGCGGTTGTCACCGGCCAGAAACAGGTCGGCACCTGCCTCCAGCAAGGGAGTCATCATGGCCAGCAGATATTGCGCCTCGGCCTTGGCCTTGGGCATCAGCAGCAGCAGGGCATCGAAACGGGGGGCGCCAGCGAGCTGGTGGTCGAACAGGATGGCTTCATCGAGGGCGGCCTGCTGGCTGCGGTAGTAGCAGTAATCGGTGGTAAAGACGGTCAGGGTCTGGGCCAGGGTCGCCAGCTGGCGGGGGTAGTCATCCTCCAGCGCGCCACAGACAAGTAGCCGCTTGCCGACAAAGAGGGCTTGGTTTCGTTCCAGCATCTGGCTGACGGCACTGATAGGGCTGCTCATCGGGTCTCTCCACGCAATTTTGGGCGGCCATTATACATAGCCCCTTTCGCCTTGACATTTATGCCGTGTTCCCGAAATATGCCCAGACACCATTTTTTGACCAGAGATGACGAAATGCGGTTCAACGGGTTGAAACGAAAGCACAAAAAAAGCCTGAAATTCGGGCCTGCCGACGTTCGCGCGTAACCTCTCATCCCTGAGAAGCTTCAAACCCCGGTTGCGCACATCGTACCGGGGTTTTTTATTGCCGTATGCGCGTCATTTAGGAGAAGGAGATCCCATGTTTCAAGGTTCAATCGTTGCGTTGATCACCCCGTTTCGACAGGGAAAGCTGGATGAAGAGGCGCTGCTGCGTCTGGTGGAGTGGCATATCGAGCAGGGCACTCACGGCATTGTGCCGGTGGGCACTACGGGTGAAAGTCCGACCCTGACCCATGACGAGCACTGCCGGGTGGTGGAGCTGGTGGTCAAGCAGGTGGCGGGGCGCGTTCCTGTCATTGCCGGGGCCGGTTCCAACAACCCGGTCGAAGCCATTGAGTACACCCTCCATGCCGAGCGGGTCGGCGCCGATGCCACCCTGCATGTGGCCGGTTACTATAACCGTCCCAATCAGGAGGGGCTCTACCACCACTTCAAGGCCGTCCACGACGCTACCGCCAAGCCGATCATTGTCTACAACATTCCGCCGCGCGCCATCGTCGACGTGCAGCCCGCGACCCTGGCCCGTCTGGCCGAACTGCCGCGCATTGCCGGGGTGAAAGATGCCACTGGCGATCTGGCCCGCCCGTGGACCGAGCGCCAGCTGATCAAAAAGCCCTTCGCCTGGCTCTCCGGTGAAGATGCCACCGCCGTTGCCTACAACATCGGTGGCGGTCAGGGCTGTATCTCGGTGACCGCCAATGTGGCACCCAAGCTGGTGGCCGAGGTGCAGAACCTTACGCTGGCGGGCAAGTGGCAAGCCGCGCGTGAACTGCAAGACCAGCTCATTCCGCTCCATCAGGCGATGTTTGCCGAACCGAGCCCGGCCGGTGCGAAATATGCCGCTTCCCTGCTCGGTTTCTGTAGCGAGGAGTGCCGCTTGCCGGTGATGCCGCTGTCGGACGCAACCCGCGCGCGCATTCGCAGCGCCATGCAGCAGCTCAACCTGCTGTAATGCAAAACGGGTGAGCCAAGGCTCACCCGTTTTATTTCTGGTCTTTAGTTCCGACCTTGGGTTCCTACATAGCCCCGCTCAGGCGGTGTGATGCAGCCAGGCGGCGATGGCCAGCTGCAACTCGACATACGCCGGATAGAGGAAGAGATCGGCCAGCTCGGCAGGCCACTCGTCATGCTCGCCCGATTGGGCTTGCAGATGGGCTTGCAGGCTGGTCAGGGCGGGCAGCCAGGGCGTTGGTTGTGGCAGCGTGGCCGCACTGCGGACGATCAGATCAACTCCCTGACGCAAGGCGTCGAACGCCTGCTGTTGAACGCCTTCATCCTGCAGATGCTCCAGCCAGAGTTGTTCGTGATGCTGCCAGTGGCGCAGCCCCTCGCTTACCCCCGTTATGCCATTCATACCTTCATGCTCGACCAGCGCTTGCAGGGCCAGCGGTTTGCCAAGGCCTGCCAGCCGATAGCCGCGCTGGGCCTTGGATTGGGCGCCAAGGCGCAACCCGCCAAGCTTGGCGAGGTGTTGGGCCAGTGCAAACAGCGCCGTGGTATCGCCGGATTTGAGCTCCAGTTCCAGTTCGTTGATGGTGGTGCGGCCCTGACTGCCGACAATCTCTCCCTGATCCCAGGCCAGCTCAATCTCGGCGTTCTCGAAGGCGATCAACCAGTGGCGACGCAGGAAGTCGGTGCGAAACTGGGCGACCAGCTGCTGCTGGATGTGGTCGCGCTCGGTCAGGGTCGGCCAAATCTCATCGGGAAAGGCCGAGAGGGTCGGCAGATCGCCGCTGACGGGGGCGTTGTACTCGGGTCTGGCGTGCAGGCCGCCTACCACCTGACCGCGGCATTTGATGGTCTGTTCGGCGAAGGCATCGCAGCGGCGGATCCGCAACCCCATCTCCAGCTGGCGCAGGGCAAGGGTCGGCGTATCGAAATAGACGTTGCCGAGCTGCTGTCGGGAGGATTCCTTAATTTCAAGAGAATTCAGCAGGTTGGATAACGCGGTTTGAATGTCGCTGGCGACAAAAAACTTTATCTCGATCTCAGTTTGCATAGTCATTCCGGGCTGGCAGGCAACTTTGGGGGGCAGGATTCGGGTCGCGGGGATATAATGCCCGCGATACAACCAGATTAATTCGCGGTTTAATTGAGTGCGCAGTTCGGTTATCCTGCGCGCCTCATAAAATCGTATCGAGTGTTTTTTCACCGACACAGGTTTGGCCATGCCAGTAAATACTATTTTGGGGCTTTTTGCCAAGTCCCCCATCAAGCCGCTGCAGAAGCATATCGTCAAGGTTCACCAGTGCTCCCAGCAGTTGGTTCCTTTCTTTGATGCCGTTGCCGAAGACCGTTGGGAAGATGCCGAGCAGATCCGGCAGCAGATCGCCCAATTGGAAAAAGAGGCGGACATCCTCAAACGTGAAATTCGTCTGAAACTGCCTCGCGGCCTGTTTCTGCCGGTTGCGCGTACCGACCTGCTGGAGCTGTTGACCCAGCAAGACAAGATTGCCAACCGTGCCAAGGATATCTCCGGCCGCATGCTTGGCCGTCGCATGGAATTCCCCTCAGAAATGCGGGCGGATTTCATGGCTTACCTCAAACGTTGTATTGATGCGACCGCTCAGGCCGAGAAAGCGATCGGGGAGCTCGACGAGCTGCTCGAGACCGGCTTCAAAGGACGGGAAGTGGAAATGGTTGCCGAGATGATCCACCAGCTGGATCTGATCGAGGACGATACAGACACCATGCAGATCGGTCTGCGCCAACAGCTGCAAGCGGTTGAGCAGAAGTACAATCCGATTGATGTGATGTTCCTTTACAAGATCCTCGAATGGGTAGGTGACCTGGCAGATCAGGCCGAGCGTGTAGGCGCCCGTCTGGAACTGATGCTGGCTCGTTCGTAATCGACTGACTGGGTAAACACTATTAATGGACATTATCGCGAATTACGGCACCACTCTGGTGCTCGTGGCGGCCTTGTTCGGCTTTTTGATGGCCTGGGGCATTGGCGCGAATGACGTTGCCAACGCCATGGGCACATCGGTCGGCACCAAATCCCTGACCATCCGTCAGGCGATCATCATTGCCATGATCTTCGAGTTTGCCGGTGCCTATCTGGCCGGTGGCGAAGTGACGGCCACCATCCGTAACGGCATCATCGACAGCAATGCCTTTGTCGACAGCCCGGATCTGCTGGTGCTCGGTATGATCGCCTCCCTGCTGGCGGCGGGCGCCTGGTTGATCCTGGCCTCCTACTTCGGCTGGCCGGTCTCGACAACTCACTCCATCATCGGCGCCATCGTCGGTTTTGCGGTAGTGAGCATTGGCCCGGAAGCGGTGCAGTGGAGCAAGTTTGGCGGCATCGTGGGCTCCTGGGTCATCACCCCGGCCATCTCCGGTGTCATCGCCTACTTCATGTTCATCAGTGTTCAGAAGCTTATCTTCAACACCGATGATCCGCTGAACAATGCCAAGCGCTATGTGCCGTTTTACATGTTCCTGACTGCGCTGGTGATCTGTCTGGTGACCATCAAGAAGGGGCTGACCCACGTTGGTCTGCACCTGACCGATGGCGAGGGCATTCTGCTCTCCGTTGCCATCTCCATCGCAGTGGCCTTTGCCGGCTGGATCTACATTCGCGGCCAGAAGTACAACCCGCAGGATGACAGCAAGATGCACTTCGCCAACGTGGAGAAGGTGTTCGGCATCCTGATGGTGATCACCGCCTGTGCCATGGCCTTTGCCCACGGCTCCAACGACGTGGCGAACGCCATTGGCCCGCTCTCTGCGGTGGCCTCTATCGTGGCTTCCGGCGGCGAAATCGGCGGTAGCTCCCACATTGCCTGGTGGATCCTGCCGCTCGGCGGTATCGGTATCGTGATCGGTCTGGCGACCATGGGCGAGAAGGTGATGGCAACGGTCGGTACCGGCATCACTCACCTGACCCCGAGCCGTGGTTTCGCCGCCCAGCTGGCGACTGCCGCGACCGTGGTGATTGCCTCCGGCACCGGTCTGCCCATCTCCACCACCCAGACCCTGGTCGGTGCAGTCATGGGTGTGGGTCTGGCGCGCGGTATTGCGGCGCTGAATCTGGGTGTGCTGCGCAACATCGTAGTCTCCTGGGTCATCACCCTGCCTGCCGGTGCCATTCTGGCCATCGTCATCTTCTACGTGCTGCAGGCCTGCTTCTCCTAATCGAAGCGCCATTCAGCAAAAAGCCCGAGTCATCGACTCGGGCTTTTTTATTGTGCGCGGGAGCTGAGCTGCTCCCTTTGCATTATCTGCCTTAGAGGCTGGCGCAGATCTGCCACAGATCGTACTGGATAGCGGCGGCGGTCACTTCGCGACCCGCCCCCGGCCCCTGGATCACCAGCGGGTTGGTGCGGTAGCTGTCGCTCTCGATGGCGAAGATGTTGTCGCACGGCAACAGGTTCGCAAACGGGTGGTGGGGCTCCAGCGCCTCCAGCCCGACCCGCGCCTTGCCATCGTGCTCGAAGCGGGCCACGTAGCGCAACACCTTGCCAAGCCGCCTGGCCCCTTCGAAGGCGGTCTGGATCGGGCCATCCAGCTCTTTCAGCCGGTCCATGAACTGATCGGCGGTCACCTTGCGCAGCGGGACGGGCACCAGATTCTCCAGCTCGATATCGGCGGAGTCGAGTTCGAAGCCCGCTTCCCGCGCCAGAATGAGCAGCTTGCGGCGCACATCCTGACCGGAGAGATCTTCGCGGGGATCCGGCTCGGTCAGGCCGTGCTGCCACGCCTCATCCACCAGCTCGGAGAAGGGGCGGGTGCCGTCATACTGCTGGAACAGCCAGGAGAGGGTGCCGGAGAAAATACCCGAGACCCCCTGAATGCGGTCGCCGCTCTGGCGCAGCATCTGGATGCTGGACTGGATCGGCAGCCCGGCGCCCACGGTGGCGTTGTAGCGCCACTGCACCTGATGGTCGCGGCAGGTCTGCTTGATGCGCTGGTAGAACTCGCTGTCGGCGGCACCGGCAAACTTGTTGGCGGCGATGATGTGAATGCCGAGCTGGGCAAAGTCCGGGTAGTAGCGGCTCACCGTCTCGCTGGCGGTCATGTCCAGTGCAATCAGCGCATCGAAGCCGTGTTGCTCAAGCTGGGAGAGCAACTCCGGCCAGATCAGCGGTTTGGGGTTGAAGTTGTCCTGTACCTTGAGGGGGTTAAGCCCCTCTTCATCCAGCAGACCCCCTTCCGAGCTGAACACCCCGTAGAGGGTAAGCGCCAGATTGAGTTCATGTTCCAGCCGTGACTTTTCCCGGGCGTAGAGGCTCAGCCAGTGGCCGCCGATATTGCCCTTGCCGAACAGCACCAGACCGACCCGGGTCGGGCGACTGAACAGGGCGCTGTGCAGGGCGATCAGCAGCGGCTCCAGCACCACCTGACGCAGCACAGCCACCAGACTCAGGCCATCTCGGGCCACCTGGACGAACTCCAGCGGCTGATCCGCCAGCAGCTGATAGAAGCGGTGACACTGCTCGGCGTTGTCGGTGACACCGGCCCCCACCAGCGCCACCAGACTGTACCCCTCTTTCTGGATGAGGCCAGTGAAGCTCCCCTGCAACTGGAAGTCGCGCAGCAGCTCGAAGGCTCCTTGTGCCACTTCGAGGGTGTAGGCGAGGCGCAGGATCCGGCGATCCGGCTGGCGCTGCAGGGTGAGCGGGTTGAGGCGGTGACGAGCGAGATAAGCCTCGATGGTGGCCACGGTTTGTTCATAGTTGGTCTGCGGCAGCACCTTCAGCTCGATGAGTGCAATTTGATCTACCGAGGAGACGATGCGGGCGCCGCCGGAGCGCGGAGCGCGGCGCAGAATATGGGTACAGCCCTCGTCCGGGTTGTAGCTGCAGCGCAGAGTGAGGCGCTGGCGGCTGTCGGCCACCGGTTGCAGGGTGCGTGAGTGCAATACCGATGAGCCAAGGCGGGCCAGCTCGTTCGCTTCGGCCAGACTGAGACGCTCCAGCAGGCGCGCCTCCTTCACACGGCGCGGGTCGGCGCTGTAGACACCGGCCACGTCGCTCCAGATGGTGGTGGATTCACCGTCCGCCAGCAGCGCCAACAGGCTGGCGCTGTAGTCGGAGCCATTGCGACCGAGCAGCAGGGAGCGTCCCTCCATGTCGGCGGCGATAAAGCCGGTCACCACGATACGACCGGCGTGCTCGGCCAGTCGCGCCTTGAGCAGTTCGCTGGAGAGCGCGGTATCCACCTTGACCAGTGCGCCATCCTCGGCGCGCAGGAAGCTGCGGGCATCTAGCCAGATAGCCTTGTCGCCGCGGCTGGTGAGCAGCGCCGCCAGCAGGCGCGCCGACCACACCTCGCCAAAGGCGAGCAGGCCGTTGCGGGCGAAGCGGTCAAACTGCCCCTCCAGCGTCTTGGCGATCAGCTGCATGTCGTCGGCCAGCTGCTTGCTCAGGTCGAGCTGCAGTTCACCTTCCAGCAGGCCGTCGATCAGGCTCTGTTGATAGGCCTGCAGGGCCGAGATGGCTTCACCGGCGGCTTCATCCCCCGCTTCGGCCAGTTCAACCAGCTGGATCAGCCGGTTGGTGGTCTTGCCCGCGGCGGAGACCACGATCAGCTCATCCCCGCCCACCTGTTGTTCAACGATACTGGCGACCCGGCGATAACAGACCGGATCCGCCAGACTGCTGCCACCAAACTTGTGGACGTGACGTCGCTTCAATCCTGCTTCTGCTGCCACCGCGATCTCTCCTTGTTGCTGCTGTTCCATTACTTCGCTACCTGTTCTGCCTGCTGCGCCTGTTCAAAAGCCTGAGCCAGATCGGCCACCAGGTCTTCACCGTGTTCAATACCGACCGACAACCGCAGCAGCTGGCTGCTGATGCCTGCTGCCTGCTGCGCCGCCGGGGTCATGGCCCTGTGGGTCATGCTGGCCGGATGGGCCACCAGACTCTCCACCCCGCCGAGGGACTCGGCCACCGAGAAGAGGGTGAGGGCCGCAAGGAAGGCGCGAATGCCCGCCTCGCTGCAATCGAGTTCAAAACTTAGCATGGCGCCGAAGCCGGACTGTTGACGGCGCGCAATATCGTGGCCCGGATGGCTCGGCAGGCTGGGGTGATAGATGCGTTTCACCAGCGGCTGCTGTTGCAGGAAGGCGAGAATGCGGTCGGTGTTCTCCTGATGGGCGCGCAATCTGGGGGCCAGGGTGCGCAGGCCGCGCAGGGTGAGGTAGGAGTCGAACGCCCCGGAGGTGAGCCCAAGACAGTTGGCCCACCACACCAAGGATTCGGCCAGTGCCGCCTCTTTGGCGATCGCCACTCCGCCCACCACGTCGGAGTGACCGTTGATGTATTTGGTGGTGGAGTGCACCACCACATCGGCACCGAGGGCCAGCGGCTGTTGCAACAGGGGGGAGAGGAAGGTGTTGTCCACCACCACCTGCGCACCCACCTCGTGGGCGGCGCTGGCGATGGCGCTGATATCCACCACCCGCAGCAGCGGGTTGGAGGGGGTCTCGACCCATACCAGCGCAGGCTTTTGCGCCAATGCGGCGGCCAGTGCGGCCCCGTCACCCTGATCGACAAACTGCACCCGGTAGTGGCCCTTGGCCGCCAGATACTCGAACAGACGCCAGGTGCCGCCGTAGCAGTCGTGGGGGGCGATCAGCAGATCCCCCGCCTTGAGCAGGGCGGTAGTGACCAGATGGACGGCGCCCATGCCGGTGCCGGTGACCACGGCGCCGGCGCCCCCTTCCAGCGCCGCCAGCGCGTCCGCCAGATTGGTGCGGGTCGGATTGCCGGAGCGGGCATAATCGTATTGACGGGGCTCGCCAAAGTCGGCAAAGGTGTAGTTGCTGGAGAGGTAGATGGGGGGCACCACGGCACCGTGCTGTGTGTCTGTCTCAATCCCGGTGCGAACCGCCAGGGTGGCCTTGTGGGTCATGTTACTCTCTCCTTGAACTGTCTCTGGGCGATGGCTGCGTTGCCTGCGCCACGGCGATCCTGCCATTACTGGCCTATGGTGAACCACCTTACGCCAGCGCAAAAAAGCCGTCAACACTTCCAGACGTCTAAATGGCTTTGCTGTTGGATTGCCATTAATTTCCTTAAGGGTTAAAATCCGCGCTCACGGCTAAATGAGAACAGGTGAGTCATGGGAACAGAGTGGAACGGCGACTACGTCAGCCCCTACGCGGAACACGGTAAGAAGAGCGAACAGGTCAAGAAGATTACCGTCTCGATCCCGCTCAAGGTGTTGAAAGTGTTGACCGATGAGCGCACCCGCCGTCAGGTGAACAACCTGCGTCATGCGACCAACAGCGAGCTGCTCTGTGAAGCCTTCCTGCACGCTTTCACCGGCCAGCCGCTCCCTTGCGACGAAGACTTGCGCAAGGATCATCCGGATAGCGTCCCCGCCGAAGCGCGCGCCATCATGGAAGCGCTGGGCAAAGAGATCGAAGATTTCGACAAAGAGTAAGCGATTTGCCATGCACAAGAGGCGACCCTGGGGTCGCCTCTTGTCGTTTCAACGGCCCCGTTTACGGGGCTGTGATTATTTCAGCAGGCTGAAGATCAGCGCCGATACCGCCAGCGAACCGGTCAGCAGGATAAAGCCGTTGGTCCAGCCGTG
Organism: Aeromonas allosaccharophila; assembly: GCF_016026615.1. Classification (NCBI taxonomy): domain Bacteria; kingdom Pseudomonadati; phylum Pseudomonadota; class Gammaproteobacteria; order Aeromonadales; family Aeromonadaceae; genus Aeromonas; species Aeromonas allosaccharophila. The sequence goes on from NZ_CP065745.1 coordinate 3,992,319, forward strand.
ACGGAAGCGGGCCAGCGCCTCCACCTTGTAGATGGCAATGACCGGCATGATGAACAGGATCATGGCGATGACCGGGCCGGAGAGGGTCTCCATCAGCCCCAGAATGCCCGGGTTGATGACGGCGGCACCCCAGATGGCGAAGAACATCAGGGCGATGCCCAGCTTGTCCGCCTTGGCCAGCGGCAGGCCGGTGGGCTTGGCGATCAGGCTTTTCAGGCTCTCACGGGCACCGAGGAAGTGGCCTAGGAAGGAGGAGCTGATGGCGATAAAGGCGATCAGCGGCCCCAGAGTCACGATCACCGGGTTGTCGGTGATGTTGGCGAGATAGGAGAGTACCGAGACGTTCTGGGCTTTGGCTTCAGCCAGCTGGGTGGGCGAGAGGCTCAGCACGCAGGAGAAGACGAAGAACAGCACGAAGCCCACCAGCATCACTGTGGTGTTGCGCAGGATCAGGCCGCTCTTGGCTTCCGCCTGCTCGCCATACTCACGGCGCTGCACGTTGGCAAAGCCGGAGATGGCGGCGGCGTGGCTGAAGGCGAACACGGTGACCGGCAGCGCCAGCCAGACGGTATTGAGGAAGCTGACCCCTTCAAACGCGGTCACTTCCGGCCACTGCCACTGGGGAATGAGATAGCAGGAGAGCGCCGCCAGAATAGCCGCCAGCGGATAGACCATAAAGGCGAAGGCGCGCAGCATCGCTTTCTCACCCGCCAGCATCACGGCGATCATGGCGAACACCAGCACGCCGGAGAGCATCACCCGATCCGGGGTTGCCATGCCGAGCTGGTTGACCATGAAGCTCTCCACCGTGTTGGTCAGCCCGACCCCGTAGATGAGCAGGATCGGGAAGATGGAGAGGAAGTAGAGCGCCGAGATGAGGCGACCGGCCATCTTGCCGAAATGCTCCTCCGCCACTTCGGTGAAGTCGGCGTGGGGGCGTGAAGAGGAGAGCACGAAGCGCGCCAGCCCGCGGTGGGCGAGGAAGGTCATGGGGCCCGCCAGTACCGCAACGATGACGAGGGGCCAGATCCCGCCCAGACCCAGATTGATGGGCAGGAACAGGATGCCGGCGCCAACGGCGGTGCCAAACAGGCTGATAACCCAGTGGGTGTCGTGACGGCGCCAGCGGGTGGTGCTGGCCGTGGTGGAGCAGGAACCGGATAGCTCCTTGGTAGCCTCTACAGATAAACTCATTACTAATTCACTTTTTGTCAGTGTTTTAATCTGAGTTCATTGTGGTTTATCGGGATTTAATTCTCAAAAAGCGAGACTGAAACATATCACTGCCATTGCAGGCTTTAGCCAGTGAGATTGGGAATGGAATCTGGATCACGGAATGCAACAAAACTGAAATTAATCTATTTTGCAAAATATAAAACCAAAATTTGATCTGGTCTCATTTTTTTATTTTGGCTAATTAGGTGTTTTCAGGATTACATGAAAAACAGCACCATTTCTCACCGACCGATTGTGATGTTTCACTATCATTTTGCTGCTTTGCCAGCGTATCACGCTGTTCAAAAGCGCCTTGGGTAGCGGATCACACCGGCCATCACCCCGGACCACGACTCTGAAAAAGCAGGCGGCCATCGGGCCGCCTGCTTGTCTGGTGTGGTGACATCGCTATCCGTCTAGTGAGCCAGAATGCTGCCCCAGGCGAGATCCGGATCTCCCATCACGATAAAGTCCGGGTTCTCCAGCGACTCTGTTTCGTTGTAGCTGAGTGGCTGCAACGCCAGGCTGAGGATACGGCCACCGGCCGCCTCGACGATGCACTGGGCGGCGGCGGTATCCCACTCGCCGGTGGGGCCGAGCCGCACGTAGCAATCGGCTGCCCCTTCCGCCACCAGACAGGATTTGAGGGAGCTGGAACCAAGCGGGATCAGCTCGTAGTTGATGGCCGGGTTGAGACGGCGGGTGAGGTTCTCCAGCTTCTGGCGGCGGCTGATGGCGACCACCAGCGAGTCGGGCTGATCATGCTCGTGGTGCATGGCGCTGATGGGCAGCACCTCGCCGTTCACCTCCTTGAAGGCGCCGTAGCCGCGCACCGCCCAGTAGAGCACGTTGGACTCGGGGGCATAGATGACTCCGAGCACTGGCACATTGTCCCGCACCAGGGCGATCAGGGTGGCGAAGTCGCCGCTGCCCGCGATAAATTCGCCAGTGCCGTCGAGGGGATCCACCAGCCAATACTGCCGCCAGTTGGATCGCTGGCTGAAGGGGATGTCGGCCGCCTCTTCGGTCAGCACCGGCACATGGGGGGTGAGCGCCGACAGTGCCTGTTTGAGGTAGGCATCGGCAGCAAGATCGGCACTGGTGACCGGGGTCGCATCCTCCTTCAGCTGACGCTCGAACTGACCGCCGTGATAGATGTCGTGAAGGATCCTTCCGGCTTCGCGGGCAATCTCCTTGACCCCCGGCACCCAGGCCAACAACTCCTGCATCTCGTTATCCTCTGTCTGTTAACTGCCCGTCTGCGGGCTACTCTGCCTGCTCCGCCAGCCACTTCTGGGCCAAGAGCAGGGCACTGATGCTACGCGACTCGGTGAAGTCGGGTCGTGCCAGCAATTCGTCGATCCGGTTGAGGGGCCAGGGGATCACCTCGAGGGGCTCAGGCTCGTCGCCGATCCGTTGCTCGGGGAAGAGATCCCGGGCCAGCAAGATATCCATCCGGCTGGAGAAGTAACCGGGCGCCAGCGACACCTGCTTGAGCAGGGTCAGGTTATTGGCGCCAAAGCCCGCTTCTTCCATCAGCTCCCGGTTGCCCGCCTCGAAGGCGTTCTCGCCCGGGTCGATCAGCCCCTTGGGAAAGCCCAGCTCATAGGAGTGGGTGCCCGCGGCGTATTCGCGCACCAGCAGCAGGGTGTGGGCGTCGAACAGCGGCACCACCATGACGGCGCCCCGGTTACCGCCGCGCATCCGCTCGTAGACCCGCTCTTCGCCGTTGGAGAACTTGAGGTGTAGCGATTCCACCTTGAACAGTCGGCTCTCGGCCACGATATCGGCCTTGAGGATCTCCGGCTTGCTCTTGGGGTGATCCAGTTGGTCGGCTGAGATGTGCTCGGGTTTGCTCTTGTGGGGGTCGCTCATCGGACGCTGGCTGCTCGTTAAAAAATCGTGCTTCAAGAGTAAACGACTCTCACACCGAACACCACGGGCCAGGGAGGGCAAAAGGGGAGGAAAAATCCGCTATACTGCCGCTCCATTTCTTTCGCGACACCGAGATCAAGAGGCCCGATGCCACACTCCCGCTCCACCACCTTGCCCTGGCACCAGATAGATACCGTCTTGCTCGATATGGATGGCACCCTGATCGATCTCCATTTTGACAACCACCTCTGGCAACAGCTGGTGCCGGAGCGTTATGCCGAGCGGCGCGGTCTGCCGCTGGATGAGGCAAAGGCGCAGATCGAGGTGCACTATCAGGCGGTCAACGGCACCCTCAACTGGTACTGCGTGGATTACTGGAGCGAGACCCTGGGGCTCGACATTCGCGCCCTCAAGCAGGAGTTGCTGGCGAAGATCCAGTGGCGTCCTCACGCCATCCCCTTTCTGGCCGAGCTGCGTGCCGCGGGCAAGCAACTGGTGCTTTTCACCAATGCGCACCCAGCCAGCCTGTCGGTGAAGGATGCGCAGCTCGGCCTTGCCGAGCATCTGGATCTGATGGTGAGCACCCACGAGCTGGGCTGGTCGAAGGAGAGCCAGCACTGCTGGCAGGCGCTGGCACAGCGGCTGGCGTTCGATCCGGCCCGCACCCTGTTTGTGGATGACAGCGAGCGGATCCTGCGAGCAGCTGCCGACTATGGCATCGGCTATCAGTTGGCGATCCAGAATCCCGACAGTTGCAAGCCCGAGCAGAGCATTACCGCTTTCCCGGCGATCCGCGACTATGCCGAATTGTTGCCGTTAGCAATCTGAGTCAGCAGAAACGACAGAGGGCTGCATCATGCAGCCCTCTTTCTTTGATTTGAATTTTGTTTATCTGACGCCTGATGGCGAAAAATCACAGTTCCCGAAATGGGCGCCGTTTCTCTTCCTCTATGACGATCGCCTCCAGATTGGCGACCCGCTCCTGCAGCTCCCGGATGACCAGATCCTGCTTGCCGAGGCGGTCGGTGATGCGGGCATCCCCCATCTGGTAGCGCGCCCGCTTGCCGAGATATCCGAACAATACGCTGATAAATACGATCAGGACTATGCCTGTCCACATGGTCATGTCACGACTCCTTGTCGATATCAATATGGTCGTCATAAACGGCGAAAACGCTGATGGATCCGCTCTGTTTTCTCACAGCCGTCGGGCGGCCGCAATGGGGCCCATTGTCCCTTTGTGACGCAGACAGCTATTGCTGCCAGAGGGGGCGGCCAAGCCAGAGCGCCCACAGGGTCAGGTGCAGCAGCACGATAAACCAGAAGACCAGCCGGTAGCTGCGCTTCTGGGTCTTGTGGCGCAGCCACTGGCGGGCCACCAGCGCCCCCGGCCAGCCGCCGCACAGCTCCAGCAGATGGAGCCTCGATTCGGGAATGCGCCACTCACCGCGCACCGCCTGCCGTTTGTCCCAGGCGTAGGCGGCCACCGTCAGCAGGCTCATGGTGAGCAGCATGGCCAGCGGCCACCACTGCTGCTCGCCGAGCCCGAGCCAGAGGACGGCGCCCAGTGGCAGCAGCGCCAGTACCATCATTGGGCCAGCTCCCAGCAGCGCTCCTCATCCTGCTTGAGGGTGCGGATCACCCTGGCCGGATTGCCCACCGCTACCGAGTCGGCCGGGATGTCGCGGGTCACCACGGCGCCCGCGCCAATGATGGATCGTGGCCCTATGGTGACGCCGGGGCAGATAATGGCGCCGCCGCCAATCCAGCAGTCGTCACCGATCCGCACCGGCTTGTTGTAGGCAGTCCAGTTGCGCCGCTCCAGATAGTTCATGGTGTGGGTGGCGGTGTAGATCTGCACGTTGGGGGCCAGCAGCACATGGCTGCCGATGTGCACTTCGCCTACATCGAGAATGGTGACGTTGAAGTTGAAGAAGGTCTTCTCGCCGATATGGATGTTGCGGCCAAACTCGCAGGTAAACGGCGTGCTGATCCAGCAGGAGTCGGGGCAGTGGCCGAAAAGCTCGCGGCAGATCTGCTGGCGCAGAGGGCCATCACCTGCAGGTGAACCATTGAGTTTGGCCAGCAGCGCCTGACCGCGGATCCGGTCGTTGGCTATCTCCTCGCTCTGGCTATCCAGTGCCCCGCCTGCCAGTACCTTGTCCCAGTCGCTCGCCATTACTACCTCCTCATGCTGCAAGAGCAGGCAGTATACGTGACTGTCAGGGGCGCCGTCAGTCTGTCACTTGTTGCAGGTGATCCCCGTCAACCTGCGGGCCAGACGAGGGGCAGGATCAGCAGGGCCGAGACGAAGTAGGGGAGCAGCACCCGCAGTCCCAGCCGGCGGCCGCCGATACCGAGGGCCAGCAACCCCTTCACCAGCGAGTTGACCAGCCCGGCTAGCAGGATTCCGCGGGCCGCCACCTCCAGCGCCAGCTCCTTGTGGGAAAGCTGGGAGAGCGACAGCGTGATGGCGTCCACATCTGTGATCCCCGACACCAGCGACAGCAGATAGACCCCGGAGTTGCCCACCTTGTCTTGCAGCAGCGTTGCCATAAAGCCGATCAGCGCCAGCAGCAGGCCGAACTTGATGGCGGTGGCCAGATCGAGCGGGTTGCTGGTTTCCGGTTTTACCGGGCCGTCGGTCAGCTCCTCGCGCTGACGCCAGAACCAGAAGGCAAAGCCGTAGACTGTGGTGGCCAGCAGCAACAGGGGGGCGACGAGGCGCATCGCCAGTTCGCTGTGAATGAGCAGCACCAGCACCAGCAACCGCAACCACATGGTGGCCCCCGCCAGCAGGATGCCGGTGGCCAGCAGCCGCTCCAGCCCGCCCTGCTCCTTGTTAAGGCGGGCAAACTGCAGGGTGAGGGCGGTGGAGGAGGCCAGCCCGGCCAGTATGCTGGTGAGCACCAGCCCGGAGCGGGTGCCGAGCAGCCGCACCGCGAAGTGGCCACAAAACGAGATGCCGGCGATCACCACCACCATCAGCCAGATCTTGAAGGGGTTGAAGGCATCGAGGGGCCCCATCTCCTCGTTGGGCAGCACCGGCAGCAGCACCAGCGAGATAAGCAGAAAACGCAGGGTGGCGTGGAATTCGGTTTCACTGAGAAACAGCATCCCCTGCTGGATCTGCCCCTTCAAGCCCATCAACAGGGCGGCCAGTACGGCGCAGGCGACCGCCTCGCTCGGGCTGAGCAGCACCGACATCAGGCCGAGCAGGTAGGTGAGCAGCATGGCCACCGAGCTGGTGAGGCCGAACTCCCCCTGCCAGCGCTGGGCCAGCCAGACCGAGAGGCCGCAGCCGGTTACCACCGCCAGCAGGCCGAGCAGCGGTAGCCAGGGGCCCAGGGTGGGCAACAGCAAACCGCACACCCCGCCGAGCAGGCCGATAAGGCCGTAGGTCCGCATCCCGGCGATGCGCTGGTTATCCCCCAGCTGGCGTACCTGCCAGCCCCGCTCCAGCCCGATGATAAGGCCGATGGCCAGCGAGACCAGGGCTCCGTTGACGGGTTCGGCATTGATCCACATGGCGGCTTCCTTTTCGCGTTGTTGCTGCCTGATCCCATGATGGCACAGGGCGTAAGGAGGCAGAGGGGCATGGCTCACAGAGTCTGCGTCCGGCTCCCGGTGCAAGTGGCTGATATGAGCAAAAGAGATAAGCAAAGAGTTATTTCTTCCTTCTGGGCATAACAACTCCACGGCATGCTGTTCTCAACCCAACAAGATATGGAGAATCACCATGAAACTGCGAATGACCGCCCTGACCCTGCTCTCCCTGCTGGCATTTGGCCAGGCCAATGCCGCCGAGATCCGTTTGCTCAACGTCTCTTACGATCCGACCCGCGAGCTGTTTCAGGAGTACAACGCCGCCTTTGCCAAGGAGTGGAAGGCGAAGACCGGCGACGACGTGGTGGTGAGCCAGTCTCACGGTGGCTCCGGTAAACAGGCCCGCGCCGTAGTGGATGGACTGGAGGCTGACGTGGTGTCGCTGGCGCTCGCCTACGACGTCAATGCCGTCGCAAAGGCGGGATTGACCGCCGCCGACTGGCAGAGCCGCCTTGGCAACAACGCGGCGCCCTATACCTCTACCATCGTCTTCCTGGTGCGCAAGGGCAACCCCAAGCAGATCAAGGATTGGGACGATCTGGTGCGCAAGGATGTCGCCATCGTCACCCCCAACCCCAAGACCTCCGGCGGTGCCCGTTGGAACTATCTGGCCGCCTGGGGTTACGCCCTGAAGAAGAGTGGCAGTGAAGAGGGGGCCAAGCAGTTTGTCGGCGATCTCTTCAAGAACGTGAAAGTGCTGGACTCCGGCGCTCGCGGTGCCACCACCAGCTTTACCGAGCGCGGGCTCGGTGACGTGCTGCTGGCGTGGGAGAACGAAGCCCTGCTGGTGCTCGGTCAGGCGGGGGCCAGCGACAAGTTCGAGCTGGTGGTGCCTTCGGTCTCCATACTGGCGGAGCCGCCGGTTGCGGTGGTGGACAAGGTGGCCAGGAAGCACGGTACCGAGGCGGTCTCCAAGGCCTATCTCGATTATCTCTACTCTGACGAGGGGCAGCATATTGTCGCCAAACATCACTATCGCCCCAGCAACCCGGCGATCCTGAAGGAGACGGCGGCCCAGTTCCCGAAACTTGCCCTCTTTACCGTCAAGGATCTGGAAGGGGATTGGGAGAAGGCCCAGAAGAAGCACTTCGCCCAGGGCGGTCTGTTTGACCAGATCTATCAACCGGGTGGCTGAGGCTGACCAGCACTTATCCCATCTTTAGCACTGGCCCCTGTGCCAGCCGATAGGAGCACCAAGATGAACAAGATCCTCCTGGTTCCCGGTCTGCACAACAGCGGGCCGGATCACTGGCAGAGCCGCTGGCACGATCACTTTCCCCACTGGCAGCGGATGACCGGGCTGCCGTGGGACAAGCCGGACCTCAGGGTCTGGAGTGCCAAGCTGGCGAGCAAGCTGAAGAGTCGCCGCAGCCGGGTCCATCTGGTGGCCCACTCCTTCGGCGCGCTGACCGCCATCGCGGCGGCCCGCTTGCAGCCGGAGAAGGTGGCCTCGATCTTTCTGGTGGCCCCCGCCGATCCCGCCCGTTTTGGCATTGCGGATGAGGTATTGGCCGGGCCGCTGCAGGTGTCGGCCCAGTTGGTGGCCAGCCGCAACGATCCCTGGATGAGCTTTGAACGTGCCGAATACTGGAGTCGTCAGTGGCAGGTGCCGCTGTTTGATGCCGGTGAGGCGGGCCATATCAATGCCCAGTCCGGTCATGGGGACTGGCATCAAGGGCTGCATTTGCTGGGTGCTCTCTATCGCCGTGGCGAGTTGGTGGTGGCTCCGGTCAAGGCCGCATCGCCCCGGCCGGTCGTACTGGGCTTTCGCTAGGTATCTGTGAAGTGGTTGGAGGGTTGGCGATCGCGCTGTTCGCTGGCTACTCCATGCCCCCGTTCTTTGAATGCTCCGCTCCGTATTGCTCCATTTCTTAGGTCTTTTATTTATATAAAAGACCTTTTTTTATTTGGATCGCTCTAAAAGCCTTGTCCTACCGTTGTTAGACAAAAAAGTGATTAGCAAAGTCGCAAACGATGTTTGTTGCTGATTGGAAGAGTGCGCAGAATCACCATATCGAAAATTCTTCATAACAGATGGATGTGTTATGCGATTTGGTTCTTATTCTGTCCTGCCCGGTTTTGGCCCCACCCTGGGGTTCAGCCTGCTCTATCTGGGCCTGCTGGTGCTGTTGCCGCTCTCGGCCTTGGTGCTGTTTGCGGTCAACAACCTCACCGCCGCCGAGTTCTGGCAGGTGATAGGTTCACCCCGGGTGCTCGCCTCTTTTCGTCTGAGCTTCGGCGCGGCCTTTATCGCTGCGCTGCTCAACAGCCTGTTCGGCTTGATCCTGGCCTGGGTACTGGTGCGCTATACCTTCCCCGGTCGTCGGTTGGTGGATGCGCTGATCGACCTGCCATTTGCCATGCCGACCGCCGTCTCCGGCATCGCCCTGTGCGCCATCTTCGCCCCCAACGGCTGGATCGGCCAGCTGCTGGCGCCGTTCGGCATCCAGCTCGCTTACAACCCCATCGGGGTGGTCATCGCACTCACCTTTATCGGCTTGCCGTTCGTGGTGCGGACCCTGCAACCGGTACTGCGGGAAGCGGAGAGCGAACAGGAAGAGGCTGCCGCCAGCCTCGGTGCCGATCGCTGGCAGACCTTCCTGCGGGTGCTGTGGCCAACTCTGGTGCCAGCTCTGCTCACCGGGTTTGCGCTGGCATTTGCCCGCGCGGTGGGGGAGTACGGCTCCGTCATCTTTATCGCCGGCAACTTGCCGATGGTCTCCGAAATCGCGCCGCTGATGATCATGAGCCATCTGGAGGAGTACGACTACGCCGGTGCTTCCGCCATCGCCGTGGTGATGCTGCTGATTTCGTTCATTTTACTACTGCTAATCAACAAGTTGCAGGCCTGGAGCTGGTCTCGCATCGGAGGGAGCCGGATATGAGTTCATCTGCTATCGCCATTGAGGTGGCCCCTGTGGAGACGGCCTCCGTTCGCAAGGCGCCGGTCGTGATCCGTGAACCCCAGTGGGTCAAGTGGCTACTGATCACGGTGGGTCTCGGTTGGTTTTCCGCCCTGTTGCTGCTGCCGCTGGCGACCGTCTTTATTCAGGCGCTGACGCCTGGGCTGGTCTTCTTCTGGCATGCCATCAGCGAGCCGGATGCCCTGAGCGCCCTTGGCCTCACCGCACTGGTGACCCTGTTTGCCGTGCCCCTCAACCTGCTGTTCGGGATCGCCGCTGCATGGGCCATCGCCCGTTTCCGCTTCCCCGGTCGTCAGTTGCTGATCACCATCATTGACCTGCCATTTTCGGTGTCGCCGGTGATCGCTGGTCTGATGCTGGTGCTGCTGTTTGGCAGCCGCGGCTGGTTTGGCGACTGGCTGAGCGAGCACGACATCAAGATCATCTTCGCCACTCCGGGGATCATCCTGGCCACCACCTTTATCACTGTGCCCTTCGTGGTGCGCGAGCTGCTGCCCCAGATGGAGGCGCGCGGCCCGGAAGAGGAGGAGGCGGCCATCATGCTGGGGGCTAGCGGTCTGCAGATGTTCTGGCGCGTCACCCTGCCCGGCATCCGCTGGAGCCTGATGTATGGCCTGCTGCTCTGTACCGCCCGCGCGGTGGGGGAGTTTGGCGCCGTGTCGGTGGTCTCCGGCCATATTCGCGGCCAGACCAATACCCTGCCGCTGCATATCGAGATCCTCTACAACGAGTACCAGACCGGCGCCGCCTTCGCGGTGGCCAGCCTGCTGGCCCTGTTCGGGATCTTCACCCTGCTGGGTGAAACCCTGTTGGCCCGGTTGCGTGGTCAGCCCACCAAATCTCACTGAATCACCGTATTAAAGAGGCAGCCATGAGCATTCAGGTTCAACAACTCAACAAGCATTTCAATCAGTACGCGGCGCTGGCAGACATCAACCTCGACTTTCACGACGGTGAGCTGGTGGCGCTGCTCGGCCCCTCCGGTTGCGGCAAGACCACGCTGCTGCGGATTATCGCCGGGCTGGAGCAGGCCGACAGTGGCAGCGTCATCATCCGCGGCGAGGACGCCTCGGATCTCCATGTGCGCGAGCGTAACGTCGGCTTCGTGTTCCAGCACTACGCCCTGTTTCGCCATATGACGGTGTTCGAGAACGTAGCCTTTGGCCTTAGAGTCAAACCGCGCAGCGAGCGCCCGGCCGAGGCGGCCATTCGCGCCCGGGTCAAGGAGCTGCTGGATCTGGTGCAGCTCAGCCATGTGGCCGAGCGCTATCCGACCCAGCTCTCCGGCGGTCAGCGTCAGCGGGTCGCGCTGGCTCGCGCGCTGGCGGTGCAGCCCAAGGTACTGCTCTTGGATGAGCCCTTCGGTGCCCTCGATGCGCAGGTGCGCAAGGAGCTGCGTCGCTGGCTGCGCGAGCTGCACGACGAGCTGCACGTCACCAGTCTGTTCGTGACTCACGATCAGGAAGAGGCGCTGGAGGTAGCGGATCGGGTGGTGCTGATGAATGCCGGACGGGTCGAGCAGATCGGCACCCCGGCCGAGGTCTACGACCAGCCCGCCAGCTCCTTCGTCCACAGCTTCCTCGGCAGTGTGAACCAGTTCCGCGGTCGGGTGGCGGAGCAGGGATTCGGTGTCGGCGAGCAGCTGCTCGGCGGGCCGTCGGCTTCCCATCTGGCTCACGGCAGTGCCGCCATCGCCTATGTCCGCCCCCATGAACTGGAGATCTTGCCAGCCGATGCGCCGGGCGGGATCCGCGCCACCATTACCCGTCTGCTGCCCATGGGGCCACGCATTCGGGTGGAGCTGCGTGGTGACGGTGAGACCAAAGGGGCTCACTATGAGGCGGAGCTGAGCAAGGAGGCGGCCAAGCTGTTTGCCCCGGGTCAGGGGGTGAAGCTGGTGGCCAGACAGGCGCAGTTCTATCCCGACTATCAGATTTGATGCTGTGTTGCGGGCGGTGTGGCCGCCGGGTTCAGGCTGTCAGCCGGGCATGATCCGGCCAAATAACAAAAATGAGAGGGGCGAGCAGATTGTGTCGCCCACTCTTCGCAGGAGGCGACAAGGTGAATTTCCAGCAGTTACGTATTATCCGGGAGGCAGCGCGGCGGGATTACAACCTGACCGAGGTGGCCAATGCCCTTTTTACCTCGCAATCCGGGGTGAGTCGCCATATCCGCGAGCTGGAAGAGGAGCTCGGTATCGAGCTCTTTATCCGCTACGGTAAGCGGCTGCTCGGTATGACCGAGCCTGGCAAGGAGCTGCTGGTGATTGCCGAGCGCATTCTCAATGACGCCAACAACATCCGCAAACTGGCCAGCACCTTTGCCAACCGCGACTCGGGCCGTTTGCTGGTGGCGACCACCCATACCCAGGCGCGCTATGCCTTGCCGCGGGTGGTGAAGGCGTTTCGCGAGCAGTTCCCGCTGGTACAGCTGGAGCTGCGTCAGGGCAGCCCGGAGGAGATAGTGCGGCTGGTGCAGACCGGCGAGGTGGATATCGGCATCAGCAGCGAGCAGCTCGACAAGAGCGAAGGGGTGGTGGCATTCCCCTACTACCGCTGGCACCACAATATCGTGGTGCCCGAGCAACATCCGCTGGCAGGCGAGCGGGATCTGACGCTGGCGGCGCTGGCCAACTGGCCCATCGTCACCTATCAAGCCGGGTTGACCGGGCGGGTGCGGGTGGATGAAGCCTTTGCTGCGGCTGGCATCGAGCCGCAGATCCTGCTGACGGCGCAGGACTCCGATGTCATCAAGACCTATGTCGAGCTGGAGATGGGTGTCGGCATACTGGCCGACATGGCGTTCGACGCGCAGCGTGATCAGGGGCTGGTACAGCTCGACGGCAGCCATCTGTTTGCCCCCCACACCGCCTGGATTGGCCTCAAGCAGGGGCAGTTCCAGCACAACTTTGCCTGGCAGTTTATCCAGCTTTGCAACCCCGAGCTGGCGCTGGCGGACATTCAGGCCCGCGCCATGGGCAGCGAGCCCGCCCTCGACTTCCAGATTTGAATGGAAAGAGAAGACAAGAAGGGGAGCCAATGGCTCCCCTTTCTTTATTGCTGGCAGATGAGATTGCTAGCGAAAACAGACGGTTTCATATGAATTTTTTCACTTAGGTTTGCCAGTTAATTTTGTTTGTTATCCGGTACTTGGGTTGCAGGATGGAATAAGTAACTGACCAAAGTCGACCCATTCAGGATAAAGCATGCCGTATAGCTACCTATCACATCTGCGTTGCAGCAAGAGTGGCGAGATCCATGATGCCGACCAGCCCTGGCAACTGAGCCGAGCAGGTGCGCCACTGTTGGCCAGCTACGATCTCGATGCGCTGAAGAGATCCTGGCACCCGGCGGCATTGCTGGGTCGCCCTGCCAGCCTGTGGCGCTATCACGAGTTGTTGCCGGTACGGGATCCCGCCCACGTCGTGACACTGGGGGAGGGGTTCACCCCGCTGCTGCCACTCCCCACGCTCGGCAAGCAGATCGGTATTCCGGATCTCTGGATGAAAGACGAGAGCGTCATTCCCACCGGTTCCTTCAAGGCCCGTGGTGCTGCGGTGGGCATCTCCCGCGCGCGGGAACTCGGTGTCACTCACTTCGCCATGCCGACCAACGGCAACGCAGGCGCCGCATGGGCGCTCTATGGTGCCCGCGCCGGGCTGCGCAGCACCATAGTGATGCCGCAGGCGGCCCCCGCCATCACCCGGCTGGAGACCTCCCTCGCCGGTTCCCGCCTCTATCTGGTGGATGGCCTGATCAGCGATGCCGGTCGCCAGGTGGCGCAGGCGGTAGCGGAGCAATCCCTGTTTGACGCCTCAACCCTGAAGGAGCCTTACCGGATTGAGGGCAAGAAGACCATGGGGCTGGAGATTGCCGAACAGCTGGGCTGGACGTTACCGGATGTGATCCTCTATCCCACCGGCGGCGGGGTCGGCCTTATCGGTATCTACAAGGCGCTGCGCGAGCTGCAGGAGCTGGGCTGGGTCAAGGGGGCGTTGCCCAGACTGGTCGCGGTACAGGCGAGTGGCTGTGCGCCCATCGTGCAGGCGTGGCAACAGAGAGCCACCGAATCGAGCTTCTGGCCCGACTCCCAAACGCTGGCGTTCGGCATCAATGTACCCAAGGCGCTGGGGGATTTTCTGGTGCTGGATGCCCTCTATCGCACCGAGGGTTGCGCCATCGCGGTGGATGACAAGGCCATCCAGAGCGAGATCCGTCAGCTTGCCTCTCGCGAAGGGAGCTTTGTCTGCCCGGAAGGGGCCGCTGCGTTTGCTGCCGCGCGTCAACTGCGCGAGGCTGGCTGGATCCGTGGGGGAGAGCAGGTAGTGGTGCTCAATACCGGTGCCGGTATCAAGTACCCGGATGCGATCACTGTGCTGCCCCAGCGTCTGCAGCGTGACGGGAGGATCCCGGCATGAATCTGGACTTGCCTTTCATCCTTACGACGCTGCCCGCCTTCGGCAAGGCGGTCTGGGTCACCTTGCAGCTGGGAACCCTGGTGATCCTCACCTCGCTGGCGGTCGCCCTGCTCAATGTGGTGCTGTTGAGCCTGCACAAGCGGCTGCTCAGCGCGCTGATCCGTGGGTATGTGGAGCTGGCCCGCAACACGCCGCTACTGATCCAGCTGTTCTTTCTCTATTTCGGGCTGCCTGCGCTCGGCTTGTCGCTCTCCGGGTTTGCCACCGCAGTGATCGCCATGACCTTCCTCGGCGGGGGTTATCTGACCGAGGCGCTGCGTGCAGGCATTCAGGCGGTGCCCGCCAGTCAGCTGGAGGCTGGCCGAGCCATCGGCCTCTCTCGCTGGCAACTGCTGCGCCACGTGCAACTGCCTCAGGCCTGGCTCGCCACTCTGCCCGCGCTGTTTGCCAACTTCATCTTCCTGCTCAAGGAGACGACGGTGGCTTCGGCAGTGGCGGTGCCAGAGCTGCTCTACACCACCAAGAATTACATCGCTCTCTACTACAAGACCTACGAGATGCTGGCGGTACTGACCTTGATGTGCGTGCTGATTTTTCTGCCGCTCTCCCTCGCTCTGCGAGTCGTTGAAAGGAGGCTGCAACATGGTCAGTTCGGTCACTGAGCAGCTAATGCAGGCGAGGATCCCGATGTGGGCACTTATCTTCCTGCTGCCGCAGTCACTCGCCACCGAGACGCAGGAAAGGAGGGATCAATATGGCCAGTTCGCTCTCTGAGCAGCTGACGCAGGCGCTGCCACTGTTGGCGGTGGGCGCAGGCCAGACTCTCGCCATCTCGCTGCTGGCTATCCTGTTTGCCACCCTCGGCGGCGTCGCTTACGGCGTGCTGGCGCAGCAGGGCGGTCGGTTGGTGCGGGGGCTGCTGCGCCTCTATCTCGAGCTGTTTCGGGTGGTGCCGGTGCTGGTGTGGCTCTATCTCTTTTTCTTCGGGTTGCCGATCTTTTTCGGCTTCGATATTCCGGCCTTCTGGTGCGCCGTGCTGGTGCTCGCCCTGTGGGGGGCCAGCGAGGTGGGGGAGGTGGTGCGCGGTGGCCTTAACTCCCTCGCCCGTGGTCAGCAGGAGGCCGGGCTGGCGCTCGGGCTCTCGACCTGGCAGCTCTATCGCCATGTGTTGCTGCCGCAAGCGTTGCAGCGGCTGACGCCGCCGACCATCAACATCTACACCCGCATCATCAAGACCAGTTCGCTGGCGGTGCTGATCGGGGTGGTGGAGGTTATCAAGGTGGGCCAGCAGATCATCGAGCGCACCTATGGCTCGCTGCTTATTTACGGTCTGCTGTTTCTGTTCTTTTTTCTGGTCTGCTATCCGCTCTCGCTCGCCTCGCGCCGGCTGGAGCAACAATGGGGTAATGCGGTATGACACCTCTGCTTGAACTCGCTTCTGTCAGTAAACAGTTCGGCCCGAATCTGGTGCTGGATCGGATTAGCCTCAGCGTGCGCGCCGGGGAGGTGATCGTCATCCTGGGGCCAAGCGGCTGCGGCAAGAGCACATTGCTGCGCACTCTCAACGGGCTCGAGCCCATTCAGGGGGGCGAGATCCGCTTCGATGGTGTGTTGCTGGATGGTGCCACCGACTGGCAACGAGTGCGCCAGCGGATCGGCATGGTGTTCCAGAGCTATCACCTCTTCCCCAACCTGACGGTGCTGGAAAATGTGCTGCTCGGCCCCCAGCAGGTGCAAAAGCGGGAGCGGGCAGAGGCGCTGCTGCAAGCCGAGCAGCTGCTGACCCGCATCGGCCTGTGGGAGCGGCGCCATGACTATCCGCGCCAGCTCTCCGGCGGCCAGCAGCAGCGCATCGCCATCGTGCGGGCGCTGTGCATGAACCCGCAGGTGATGCTGTTTGACGAGGTGACCGCCGCCCTCGACCCCGAGATGGTGCAGGAGGTGCTGGAGGTGATCCGCGATCTCGCCGGCAGCGGCATGACCCTGCTCATCGTCACCCACGAGCTGGCCTTCGCCCGGGCGGTGGCGGATCGCATCGTCTTCATGGATGGCGGCCACATTCTGGAGCAGGCCGCACCCCACCAATTTTTCGACAATCCCGGGAGCCTGCGTGCGCGCCAGTTCCTCGCCAAGTTTTCTTATACAAATGTCATCAAACGAAAGGAGTCAGCATGAAAAAAATAACCTCGGTTCTGTTTAGTGCCTTGTTGGGGCTGGGTCTCGCCAGCGGCGCTGCCCATGCGGCGGACGGTTCCCTCGACAAGATCAAGGCGCGGGACAAGCTCATCGTCGGCGTCTTCACCGACAAACCACCGTTTGGCTATGTGGACGAGAAGGGGAACTATGTCGGTTTTGACACGGATCTGGGTCGCCGCTTCGCCAAGGACCTGCTGGGGGACGAGAACAAGATCGAGTTCGTGGCGGTGGAGCCCGCTAGTCGCATCCCCTTCCTGCAGAGCGACAAGGTGGATCTGATCCTCGCCAATATGACGGTGACCCCGGAGCGGCGCGAGGTGGTGGATTTCACCAACCCGAACCTGCGAGTGGCGGTACAGGTGCTGGTGCCGGAAGGGAGTCCGGCCAAGAAGCTCGACGATCTGGCCAGCAAGACCCTGATCGTGACCACCGGCACCACGGCCGACATCTGGCTGACCCGCAACCACCCGGAGTGGAAGGTGCTCAAGTTCGAGAAGAATACCGAATCCTTGCAGGCGCTGGCCCAGGGTCGTGGCGATGCCTATGCCCAGGACAACCTGGTACTGTTCAGCTGGGCCAAGGAGAATCCGGGCTACCGGGTGCTGCCCGAAAAACTGGGCTCGGAAGATCCCATCGCCCCGGCGGTGAAGAAGGGCAATATCGAGCTGCGTGACTGGGTCAACGACCGTCTCGCCAAGCTGGGGGAAGAGAAGTACCTGCTGAAACTCTATGACCAGTATGTGCGTGACAAGCTCAGCCCTGATACCGATCCGAATGATGTGATAGTCGAAGGAGGAAAATGGCAGGGTTAATGGACAAACCCTGTTTCGAAGAGTGTGTTGAGTGTGTGAAGTAAGTGAAGAGTGAGGTCTTGGTTCCGTTGGTATGCAAACCGCAAGGTTTGATTTTTCCGGGCGTCCCCTGCTAGAGAGGACGCCCTTTTTTATGTGCCCAAGCGTGGATTAGTGCACTTCATCCCACGCCATCTGCCAGTGGGAGCCGATGCCCGGCTCGTACTGGGTCGCGGTGGTGGTCCACTGCTGGCAGTAGCCGCTGTAGGGGAAGGGCTTGCACTGATAGATCTTGCCATTTTTCGGCTGCTGCACCTTGGTGCCGGCGGCATAGGATTTGAGCGAGTTCGGGAAGACAAAGTCGTATTCGCCGCCGCTCCGCTCCTTGAACATCAGATCCAGGGTCTGCTGGAGGGTCTCGCCGCCCGCTTTCGGGGTGGCTTTGATCACCAGCTGGTGGTGACCTGCCGTGAGCCCTTCCAGCGCCATGGTAAAGGTGTGGCTGCTGTCTTTGATATCTGCACGGCTTTCACCCTTGGCGACGCCGCCGTGATCATAGAGGGTGTTGGAAACGGCCAGATCGCCCTGTGCGGTGACGGCAAAGTCGAGGGTTGCCTTGCCGTTATCCAGCACATAGTCGCTGGCCAGACCGCTGACGCTGATGCTGTCCACTACAGGCGGTTGCAGCTGTTGCAGGTCAATCTCGACCCGCTCCAGTTTGCTGTCATGCTTCAGATAGACGGGGTTCATGCCGTAGACAGGATTGAACTGGCCATCGGCCCCTTGCTGACCGGCGCGGATCTGGCTCTGCTCGGCGTTGATCTTGCTGGCGAGGGCGTGGGCCCAGCTGTTCTTCTGGCCCTGCTCGGCAGTGGCGATGGTCAACACGGTTTGCAACTCGGGGCGCTCGCCGTTGGCATCGAATACCCGGGTCATCGCCTTGTCACCCACCGCGAGGTCGATGGAGGGGTAGATAGTGCCTGCCTGGTTCCACTCCAGCGGCGGCTGGCTGCCATCTTTGAACTTGGCATCGATGATGTTGTAGAAGCTGTTGCTGGTGTCGCCCACTTCCCACACGCCGAGGATCAGTTGATAACCGCTGCGCTCCGGCAGGGTACAGTTGTGGGTCACCTGCTTGGGCGGTTGCACCATGTTGCCGTCGATGACGCAGAAGGGGGTCAGATCGAACGAGGCGCGGGTGAGCGGCTGGTTGGGGTTCCAATCCTGCTTGGTGAGGTAGTAGCGCCAGTTGCGGGTGACGTGGTTGGCGGTGAAGGTCCAGCTGATGGCGAAGGGGCCGGGCTGTACTTCGCGCTTGGTCCAGCGATCGCTGGTCTGGATGTTCAGCTCGCTCCAGCGCGGGCTGCCCGCCGAGGCGATTTGACCATCTTGCGGGCCGCTCTGCGGGAAGCCGGAGGGACCTTCCACGCTTTGCGGTTCCCACTGCACGCCGCCACACTGGCTGTTGCCGCCGGTGTTGCACAGGTAGTTGCGGCTCTCGGGCTGCTTGATGTAGCCATGCGCCAGGGCGCTGCCGCTGGCCAGCAGGGCCAGCACCGCGGCGATGTGATTGAGTTGGATTTTTGCTGCCATACATTCCTCTGTTCGACAGATGTGGGCAGTCAGTTGGCCGGGGAGTTCCCCGATGCACACTGGCGTGTGGCAACCCCGCTATCCTGGACAACACGTCTGTAGACCGGAGGCTTTGCGTCCCGACCTTTCGGTCGGTTTGCCAAATGACTGGATGGGTATTGATGGGCCAAATGTTCGGCCATCAGCATTGTGCACCTCATTGATTAATTATTTGAAGTTAAATGTTTAAATACGCCGTCAAACTGAGTGCTGCCAATCCTAACCAGTTGTTTTTAAATCGTTCTCTTGTGGGTGAACTGTGCCGATCCCCGTTGAATATGCCGATAAGATGCATGCTGATTGCGTGTTGCTGGCGCAAAAAAAACCTGCCAGTCGGGCTGGCAGGTCGGGTGACAAGGCGACACGGGTTGACGCCGTCAGTGACGGGCGCGCTGCTCGCCTGAGGCGTGAGGTACGGGCGCCATCATCGGGGCTGCGGTTGACGCCTTGCCCAGTTTGAATACCGCAAGCCGCTCATCCAGGCTGCGGGAGAGACCGGCCAGCAGCTCGCTCTCCTGCGCCAGTTGCGAGGCGGATTGTGACATCTCCAGCGCCGAGTCATTGATGCCGCTGACGTTGCGGTTCATATCCTCGGCGACCATGCTCTGCTGTTCGGCGGCGGTGGCAATCTGGGTCGCCATGTCGCTCACATGCTGGATGCGGTTGACGATCAGGGTGAGATCCTGCCCCGCCTGCTGCGACTGGTTGACGCTGCTCTCCGCCAGTTTGCGGCTGGTATCCATGGCGTTGGCAGCGGTGACGGCCCGTTGCTGCAGTTGGGCGATGGTGCTCTGGATCTCTTCGGTAGACTGGCGAGTGCGGCTGGCCAGCTGGCGCACCTCGTCGGCCACCACGGCAAAACCGCGGCCCTGCTCACCGGCCCGGGCTGCCTCGATGGCGGCGTTGAGGGCCAGCAGGTTGGTCTGCTCGGAGATGGCGCTGATGACGGCGGTGACCTCGCTGATCTGCATCACCCCCTCCTTGAGCTGATTGACCTGCACGGTGGCCTGTTCCACCTCGGTGGCCAGCGCCTTGATGCCGTGCACGCTGGCGTGCACGTCACGGTTACCGAGTCCGGCTTCACCGGTGGCCTCTTGAGTATCCCGCGCGGTATTTTCGGCGTGACCGGCCACATCGGAGATGGTAGCGCTCATCTCGTTCATGGCGGTGGCGAGCTGGGCCAGCTGATCCCGCTGGCTGGTCACCGCCTGATTGGTCTGCTCGGCAGAGGCGGCGATGCGCAGGGCAGCATCGGCCACGTTGCGAGCCCCCAGACTGGCCTCCAGCAGGGCATGACGGATGGCATCGAGACTCTGGTTGGTGCAGCGGGCGACCACCCCCAGCTCATCCTTGCCCTGTACCGGAATGCTCACCATCAGGTCGCCTTTGGCGACCCGCTGCATGGCGTCGTTGATCTGGCCGAGAGGGGCGACGATAGAGTGGGTGATGCGCCAGCCCAGCAGCCCCATCAGCAGGATGGCGATGGCGGTGGCGGTGCCCATCTTCATGTATTGAGCCCAGATGGTCTGCTGAATATCTTGCAGCAACATGCCGGAGCCGAGGATCCAGCCCCAGGGCTGATAACCGGAGACCATGGAGAGCTTGTCAGCGGTTTCGCCCGACGGGCCGGTCCAGACATATTGCAGGGTGCCCTGTTTGCCCCCCTTGGCGATATCCACCATCTGGAACCAGAACTGCCCAGCGGTGGCCGCGCCACCTTCTCCCATTTTCTGGCCGACCAGTTCCGGGCGGATAGGATGCACCAGCATCTTGCGGCTCTCGTCGATGACAAACAGGTAGTTGTTGCCATCAAAGCGCATGTGGGTCAGCAGCTTGCGCGCCTCCTGCTGGGCCTGCTCCGCTGGCAGGGTGCTGGCCAGAAACTGGATCTGGCTCATGGCCTGGCCCAGCACCGCATTGAGCCGCGCCTCTCGCTCGCTCATCAGATTGAGTTTGAGCGCGTTGGCCGAGATGAACAGCAGCGAGACAAAACCGACAAACGCCAACGTGAGCAGCAAGATCAATTTGCGGCTCACGGTGATATCACCGAGCTTGAACATGATTAAACCCTCGTTATCCCGTTTTATGGTGGCTCTGTACCGCTGCAGCCAGTTTGTCAAAGTTAACAACTCATTTACTTTCAGCCGTTTGCCGACCTTTTCTAATGAGTGTTTGAACAACAGTATAGCCAGCAGACAGCGCGCCCCACTTTTTGGTAGCGTGTTCAGGCGCATCCCTGCGCAATTTTTGCCGAAGAGTGTGAATGATTTGGCATTTCATCAAAAAAGGAGTGGGCCCCGCTCTGGGTGATCCCGTCACAAGAGGGAATTTATGAGTTCCATTGCCAGGAATTACTTCAACCAGCTCAACGCCGACTACCTGCAGGTACACAGGCGCAAGGAGGATCTGTTCTGGTCCACCTATATGGGCACCAGCGACGATCAGGTTGGTTTCACTGCGGCCGAGCAGACCTACAAGGCGTTCTGTGCCAATCCGGCCCGCCTGCCCGCATTGCGGGATATGCTGGCCCAGGCCGAACAGGATGATCTCAAGCGCGGCCTGCAAGGCTGGATCGCCTTCTTCGAATGCAATGTCATCGAGGATCCGGCCGCCGCCGCCCTGATGGACGAGCTGGTGGCCGCCGAGGCGGAGCTGTTCGCCCGCCGCAAGGGGCTGAAACTGACCCTGTTGGATGAGCAGGGCCAGCAGGTGGCCGGTAGCCTGCCCGCCGCCAGCACCTCCCTTGCCGCCAGCCCGAACGAGGCGGTGCGCCAGAGCGCGCTCGCCATGTTCCACACCCTGGAGCAGTGGGTGGTCGGCAACGGTTTTCTCGAGGTGGTGGCGATCCGCAATCGCTTTGCCCGCGCCATGGGCTATCGCGACTACTTCGACTACAAGGTGCGCAAGAACGAGCAGATGAGCCCGGAGCAGCTGTTCGCCATCCTCGACGACTTCATTGCCCGCACCGACGCCCGGCTGCAGCAGAGTCTGGCCGAGCTGAAGGCCACCAAGGGGGAGGCGGCGCTGCTGCCCCACAACCTGCGTTACAGCGTGAGCGGCGACGTGACTCGCCAGCTCGATCCTTATGTGCCCTTCTCGCGGGCGCTGAAGGATTGGGTCGAGAGCTTCCGCCGTCTCGGCATCCAGTATCGCGGGGCGACCCTGACGCTGGACCTGCTGACCCGGGAGGGGAAATACGAGAACGGCTTCTGCCACGGCCCGGTGCCGAGCTTCTTCCAGCAGGGGGAGTGGGTGCCGGCTGTGGTCAATTTCACCAGCCTGGCCGACCCGGCGCAGGTGGGCAGCGGCTGGAACGGCCTCAACACCCTGTTCCACGAGGGTGGGCATGCCGCGCATTTTGCCAATGTCACCGGCAACGCCCCCTGCTTCTCACAGGAGTTTCCACCCACCTCCATGGCCTATGCCGAGACCCAGTCGATGTTCTGCGACAGCCTGCTGGACGATGCCGACTGGCTCAAACGCTACGCCAGAAATGCGGCGGGAGAGGCAGTTCCCGATGCCCTCATCAAGGAGGTGCTCGCCGCGCGCCAGCCATTTCGGGCCTTTAACGAGCGCCAGATAGCGCTGGTGGCCTACTTCGAGCGGGATCTCTACGCCATGGATGAGGCCGAGCGCACCCCCGCGGCAGTGCTGGCACTGGCCCGCCAGTGGGAGCGCCAGATCGTCGGGGTAGAGAGCCCGCGCCCGCTGCTGGCCATCCCGCACCTCCTGAATCAGGAGTCGGCCTGTGCCTATCACGGTTACTTGCTGGCGCTGATGGCGGTGGAGCAGACCCGCGCTTACTTCCTCAAGCGTGATGGCTACCTCACCGACAACCCGCGCATCGGACCGGATCTGGCCACTCATTACTGGGGGCCTGGCAACGGCATGAGCCACGATGCGACCCTGCGCAGCCTGACCGGCGAGGGATTCAGCGCGGTGCCGCTGGCGGATGCGTGCAACCTGAGCGCCGCCGAGGCGTGGCAACAGGCTCAAGCCTGCATGGCCGCTGCCCTGCAACGCCCCGCCGCCGGTGAGGGTTCCCCGCTCGACGCCCATATCCGGGTGGTGCACGGCGCAGAGCTTATCGCCGACAACCGCGAGTCGGAAACCCGCATGCTGGCCGATTTCGAAGCGTGGATCGTTAACCATTACCGACGAGCGTCAGCTGCGTAATTCACGGTGCTCCCGGCGATCTGGTCGGGAGCATCGCTTTTCGTGGCTATTTGTTGTCGCAACAGCGTCTGGTGTTGCCATTTTGCGGGTAGGTTGCGACGTGCCCTGTCGCTTTGTAGATTGGGACTGCAATCTTTTCATCAGATATGTATTCGTATGAACATGAATACGAATAGTGGGTGGCACTGTCATGGAGCCCGCAATCCACACGGTTTTGCCTAATTTATCAATAGTGTTTTTTGTCGCTATCTTTGTGCATAAATATCAAGCAGACCAATCCATTTGATAACCATTCCCATTTTTCCGGATTGACTAAATTGTCCACAACGGCAGAATCGCCCGTCTTGCCACTCCCGATGTGAATCGGGTTCGGAAAGCCTCAGATCTCCGCTCGGAGATGGCTGGGCCGCACATAGGAAAGGTGCTGGCCCACTGCCCGCCTTTCACCCTCGAAATCAGCACACAAGTCAGGAAGCCCTCTTGCTCATCAGGCAGGAGCGGACGGGTGTGTATATCCGTATGGCCGTGCAGGGACGATACGACCAGCGTTTGTTATGGGTGGTATGTTGCGAATGAATCGCATCTTTTTGATGTTGGCGCTGTTGCCCCTGCTGGTGTGTGCCAGTGAGGTGGACAGGGCGCGCGAAGCCTGGGTGATCAAGGCCCGGGCGGGGGAGCTGGATGCGGCGGCGCACGGGCTGAGCGCCCTCTATCGCCAGAGTGCGGATGGCAAGGTGCTCGATGACCTGATCGCTGTGCAGTTGTGGCGGGGGGATCGCAAGGGCGCGCTGGTTGCCTGTGAGCCGTGCGAGTTCAGCCCCATCAGCAACAGTACGCTGGAAGGGGTGGCGCGTGCCGCCCGCGACGAGAAGCGCTACTCCGAGGCAATCAGCTATTACCGCATCCTGCAGGGGCGCGATCCTGCCAACCGCAATGGCTGGCTCGGGCTGTTTCTCACCGCCAGTGACCAGGGCGACCGCGAGCTGGCCCGCAGCGCAGCGGCTGATTATGAAGCCCGTTTCGGCCGCGATCAGGCGATCCTCGATGCCCGCATCTATGCTGCCCGTCAGGGTGAAGATCCTATGGGTGAGCTGCTGGCCCGCCAGCAGTGGCTGGAGCTGGAGCCGGACAACCCCGAGCAGGTGCTGGCGCTCTATCGGGTGGCGGTGAGCCTGGGGGCGGGCCCTGCGGCAGCGGAGCTGATGGGCCGTTACCCCAAGCTGTTCAAACCGGTCGACCGGCTCTGGCTCGACTACTACCAGGCGGTCAACCTGCTGCGGATCTCGGCCCAGACCGAGGATCCGGCGCTGGCCCGTCGCTCCCTGACTCGCACGCTGGCGTTGCAAGACAGGATCCTGGCCCGCGCACCACGCGATCATGTGCTCTACATCAGTGCCCGCCGCGATGTGGTGGTGACGCTGGTGGCCCTCGGTGATTTTGTCCGGGCCGAGCAGGAGTCCGCCGCGCTGCAGGCCGAGGGGCCGCTACCCGACTATGTGCTGGAGGCGCGCGCCGATGCGCTGGCCGGACTGGGACGGGTGGATGAGGCCTCCGTGATTTACCAGCAACTGGCGACGCCGGCGCGCGCCAAAGACAAGCTGCTGCTGGAGAAGCGCTTCTACGCCTATAGCGATGGCGAACGCTATGGCGCGGCGCAGGGGCTGCTGGCTGGTTGGCAGGAGCCGCCGACGCGCTGGGATTTCACCGGCAACATGCGAATGGCCAACGATGACTACGAGAAGGTGTTGCAGCTGAAAACCCTGCTGCAGGCTTGGCGTGGTGAGGCGGGCACCGCAGAAAAACAGTTGGAAGGGTGGCTGAAAACCGCGCCAGCCAACCCCTGGCTCTGGCTGCAACTTGGGGATATCCGCCGCTGGCGGGGTCATCCCGATGAAGCCGAGCAGGCTTATCAGCAGGCGGTGCGCTGGCTACCAGCCGGCCGCACCGTGCTGGCCGAGCCCGGTCGCCTCAATGCCCGGCTCGACAAGGGCGACTGGCAGGGCACGCCGCAGGCCGTGCGCACCCTGGGTAACCTGACCCGGGATCGTCAGGAGCTGCAGCAGCGGCTGACTCTGGAGCAGGCCCCGCAATTGGTCACCGAGGTTACCCACGGCCGCAACGAAGGGGGCTCGGTGCAGGCCAGCCGTGACTGGAGCTACGACAGCCGCCTCTACAGCGCTCGCACTGATGGTGGCGATCGGCTGTTTGTCCGCCGTCAGGGCAGCTTTGGTGAGTTCGATCAACAGCCCGAGCGCGCCGCCTATACCGGGCTGGGGGCCGAGATCTTTTTCTACCCGCTGCAGCTGACGCTGGAGGGTGGCACGGGTAGCGAGCTCAACCACAAAGGCTATCTGTGGAGTCGCCTCGACTGGCGGCTGGACGATCGCTGGACGCTGGGCACTGCCATCAACCTCAACAGTGCCGACACTCCGTTGCGGGCACTGGCGCGCGGCAACTACGCCGATCAATACCAACTCGATCTGGGCTGGCGTCAGGATGAGACCCGCGAGGGGGCGCTGCGGCTGGAGCGGATGGATATCAGCGATGGTAACCGGCGGCTGACCGCCTCCGGCTGGCTGCGTCAGGATCTCTGGCGTCGTGATCGCTGGTGGTTCGATACCACCTTGCGCGGCGCCACCTCCCGCAACGAGGCGGTGGAGGTCGACTACTTCAATCCCCTGCAGGATCGCAATCTGGAGCTGGAGCTGGCGGGGCGCTACCGGCTGCCGCTGGATAGGCGTCGCTCCCTGCTGCAGAGCCTCACCATGAGTGGCAATCACTACTGGCAACAGGGCTATGGCAGCGATCAGGGGTGGCAGCTCAGCTATCGCCACGACTGGATACTCTCTCCCGCCCTCAGCCTGGGCTATGGCCTTGGCCGCCGTCAGGCCATCTATGACGGCAATCCCGAGTTCGGAAATTTCATCTTCGCCAATCTGCAATGGAGTTTCATGTGATGAGACGCTGGCTTGCTCCTTTTGTTGTGCTGCTTGCACTGCTGCCTTCGCTGACGCAGGCGGCCCGGCAACCCGATGACTATGTGGTGCTCTGCTACCACGATATCGTCGATCTGAAATTGACCCCCAACCTCAAGCTCTACCCCCAGACCATCCGGCGCGACACCCTGATCCGCCACTTCAACTGGATCAAGCAGCAGGGCTATCACCCGGTCAGCTTCCAGCAGATCCTGGATTCCAAAGCGGGCAAGGCACCGCTGCCGGAGAAGGCGATCCTGCTCAGCTTCGATGACGGTTACGAGAGCTTCTACCGGCTGGTCTATCCGCTGCTCAAGCTTTACAACTACCCGGCAGTCTTTGCGCTGGTGGGCAGCTGGCTGGATGTGGCCGATGACAAGATGGTCCCGTATGGCAATGACAAGCTGCCACGCAGCTACTTCGTCGGCTGGCCGCAGATCCGCGAGATGCAGGACTCCGGGCTGGTGGAGCTGGCTTCCCACACCTTCACCTCCCACTACGGGTTGCTCGCCAACCCGCAGGGCAACGTGCAGCCGGCGGTGACCACCGCAGGCTGGAGCCAGCATGGCTACGAGAGCATGGCCGACTACCGGGCCCGGATAAAAGCCGACTTCGATGCATCGGCCAGTCAGCTCAGGGAGCAGACCGGTCGGGCACCACGGATCCTGGTCTGGCCCTACGGCGCCTTCAACCAGACGGCGCTGGAGCTGGCCAGTGCGGCCGGGATGCCCTACACCTTCACGCTGGCCGAAGGGCTCAACAAGCTGAGTGACTCGGGCAGCACGGTGCGCCGCTATCTGCTGGAGGAGGACACCAGCCTCGAAACTCTGGACGAGATCATGGGAGGCAATACCTGGGAGCGGCAGGTGGAGCGCTTGGTGCACGTGGATCTGGACTATGTCTACGACAAGGATCCGCTGCAGATGAACAAGAACATCGACATGCTGCTGGATCGGATCAAAGGCTACGGCATCACCACCGTCTATCTGCAGGCCTATGCCGATGACAATGGCGACGGGGTGGCGGAGGCGCTCTATTTCCCCAACCGTCATATGCCGGTCAAGGCGGATCTCTTCAACCGGGTGGCCTGGCAGCTCAAGACCCGGGCCGGGGTCAAGGTGTTTGCCTGGATGCCGGTGATGGCCTATGACATGGGACCGAACCACGCCTATGTCACCGACAGCCGTACCGGCGCCCCCGCCAAGGGGCAGTATCTGCGCCTCTCGCCCTGGGATCCTGCCAGCCGTCAGCTGTTGCTGGATATCTATGAGGATCTCGGTTTTTACACCAAGTTTGACGGCCTGCTGTTCCACGATGACGCCTTCCTCAGCGACTACGAGGGGCCGATGCCGCTGGCGCGCACTCCTGACGCGCTGCAGGCGCAGGGGGAGCAGAAGACCGATCTGTTGATCGACTTCACCATGGCGCTGCGCGATGCCGCCGCCCGCTACCGCCAGGGGGGCGCCGACGGGCTCAAGACCGCCCGCAACATCTATGCAGCGCTGGTGACCGAGCCGCAATCCCAGCAGTGGTTTGCCCAGAGCATGGCGGCGTTTGCCAAGGCCTATGACTACACCGCCGTGATGGCCATGCCCTATATGGAGCAGGCGGAAAACCCCGATGAGTGGCTGGCCAAGCTGGCGGAAGATTCACTGGCACAGGTGCCGGCCAATCGGCTGGTGTTCGAGCTGCAGAGCCGCAACTGGCGTACCGACCAGCCCATCCCCGATGCCGAGCTGGCGCGCTGGATGGAGATCATCCAGCGCAAGGGGGTGACCAATTTTGGTTACTACCCGGATGATTTTCACAACAATCAGCCGGATCCGGCGGTGCTCAAGCCGGTCTTCTCGGTGCAGACCCAGCCTCAGCCGACCCAGCTGCCAGCCACGCCGGTTGCAGTCAGTGCCGCCACGGCGACCCACGGGGAGGCGCTACGGTGAAGGAGCTTCTGGAAGGCATCGCCATCTTTACCCTGGCCTATCCCAGCCTGATGGCGATGGTGTGGGTCTGTGGCGGCCTCTATTACTACTTTCAGTGGGAGCGCCGGGATATCGCGCTGGCCAAGCAGGGGTTGGAGCTCCCCTATTACCCCAAAGTGACGTTAATGGTGCCCTGCTACAACGAGGGCGCCAACGTCGAGGAGACCATCGGCCACCTGCTGCGCCAGCGTTATCCCGATTTCGAGGTGCTGGCCATCAACGATGGCAGCAAGGATGACACCGGCGTGCGGCTGGATCGGCTGGCGCAGCAGGATCCGCGCCTGACCGTGCTCCATCAGCACAACCAGGGCAAGGCGATGGCACTCAACAACGGGCTAGCCGTGGCCAGTGGGGAGATCCTGGTCGGCATCGACGGGGATGCGGTGCTGGACTATGACGCGGTGCGCTGGATGGTGAAGCACTTCATCGAGAGCCCGAGGGTCGGGGCGGTTACCGGCAATCCGCGGGTGCGTACCCGTTCCACCATCATCGGCAAGATCCAGACTGGCGAGTTCAGCTCCATCATCGGCCTCATCAAGCGGGCCCAGCGGATCTACGGCACCGTCTTCACCGTCTCCGGGGTGGTGGTGGCCTTTCGCAAGCAGGCGGTCGAGGCGGTCGGCGGCTGGAGCAATGACATGGTGACCGAGGACATCGACATCAGCTGGAAGTTGCAGCTGGCCGGTTGGCTCATCCACTACCAACCGCAGGCGCTCTGCTGGGTGCTGATGCCGGAGACGGTGCGTGGCCTCTACAAGCAGCGGCTGCGCTGGGCGCAGGGGGGCGCCGAGGTGTTTCTGCGCTACGGGTTGCAGGCGATGCGCTGGCGCAACCGCCGCTTCTGGCTGCTGCTGCTGGAGTATCTCTCCAGCGTGACCTGGTGCTACAGCATGTTGCTGCTGGCGCTGATCTGGCTGATGGAGCCGAACCTGAGCGGGCTGGCGGTGGGTCACCTGTTCCAGTGGACCGGGGTGATGATGACTGCCATCTGCCTGCTGCAGTTCGGGGTCAGCATCTTTATCGACCACCACTACGACAAGAGCATGGCCCGCAGCTTTATCTGGTGCGTCTGGTATCCGCTCATCTACTGGCTGCTCAATCTGGTGACCGTGGTGGTGGCTGTGCCCAAGGCGATCCTGCGTCGCCGTGGCCAGTTGGCCGTGTGGGAGAGTCCTGACCGAGGAGAGTCATTCCGTGACAAAACATAAGCTGGCGAACGAGATGATCATCAGCAACGGCACCCGGCGCAGTTGG
The DNA here is from genome assembly GCF_016026615.1 of Aeromonas allosaccharophila. Lineage (NCBI taxonomy): Bacteria > Pseudomonadati > Pseudomonadota > Gammaproteobacteria > Aeromonadales > Aeromonadaceae > Aeromonas > Aeromonas allosaccharophila. The sequence continues at coordinate 4,021,359 of NZ_CP065745.1, forward strand.
AAGTACCGGCTGCGGGATCTGTTGCTTCTGCTGGTGACCTGGAGTGGCTGGTTGTTTCTGGCGCTGCAACCCTGGCTCAACTATCTGGAGACGGAAGAGAATCAGAGCTTTATCGGCTCGCTGGATGCCGTCGAGGTGGGGCAACTGTTTCTGGCCCTGCTATTCGGCATCTTCCTGCTGATCCACTCCTGGGCGAAATACAACAAGCTGCTGTATCGCTTGATGCGAAAGCGATCCACAGCGACCAAGTCATCATCATAAGGGGCCGGTTGGCCCCTTTCTGTTTTATAACCGGTCACTCACTGCGAGGCGGGCAGTTCGCTGTCACGTGTCTTTTTTGGTCATGATTGGTCATTCATCAATGACTTTATTGCCGCAATGTTCACAGATGACATGGCGTTCAAAGCGATCCATGTTGGCCAGAAAGGGGCCTGCTGCCCAGCCGGTAATGAAGTCCTTGATAAACGCTTTGCGCTTTTGCTCCGGTGTCGGCTGTTTGCCAAAGGATTTGTCGACCAGCACCACGACATGGTTGGTCTCGCGCTGACAGTGGGGGCAGAAGCGTTTTTCGGTGGATGCAAGCAAGGGGGGCTCCTTGTCCGGAAGAGTGGGCTGCAGGTTTTCCGCCGCAGATATGTGATGTCCCCATTTGATTCCTTTTTCTGGCAGGTCGTCAATCACAGCGGAGGTGGATTGTGCGCCATCTCCTATGAAGAGAGGCGAGCCTGCAAGCGTGATCACGAGGGGCCAGTCGGCCCCTCTTTTGTTTCCGTTTGTCACACATTGCCACACAACCTTCCCCCTCTGGCAAAGTCTTGTGACCGGACGGGTGTGTAATGGCGCCATGAGCAGGGAGATGAGGCCCTGCAGCGATGGAACCAGGGAGCATGTTATGACGGATAAACGGGTTTGGTGGCTGTTGCCACTGCTGGCGGTCGGGGTCTGGTGGCTCGGTTATGCGGGGGATGCCAACGGGGTGTGGCCCTGGCGCCATGAGATGTTATTGCTGACCGGCCTGCTGGGGATGACCTATATGGCAATTTCGCTGTTGCTGGCGTTGCGCCTGCCGCAGCTGGAGCTCTGGTGTGGCGGTCTGGATCGGATGTTGCGATTGCACCGTCAGACGGCCATCGGCGGCGCATTGGCGCTGACCGCCCACTGGCTGCTGGTGGAGGCCCCCAAGTGGGCGGTCTCGGCAGGTTGGCTGAGTCGTCCCGCATGGCGTGGGGCCAGCGCTGCCGAAGTGGGTGTCGGAGCAGGCAATGGCATCTCGCTCCATGCCTTTGGCAATACCCTGGGGGAGTGGAGTTTCTATCTGCTGATCGCGCTGGTGGTGCTGAGTTTGCTGGCACTGGTGAGTTATGGCCGTTTTCGACTGATCCACCGGCTGGCCCCGCTCATCTATCTGGCGGGCTGGTGTCACGGGCTCTGCCTGTTGCCTCAGGTGGGGGCCATGACCCCGGTGGGGGTGTCGATCTGGCTGGTTGGCGGGATCGGCGCTATCGGCGCCCTCTACTCCCTGCTGGGGCAGGTAGGAGCGCGGGATCGCCATCCGGGCCGGGTCATTGCGGTGCGGGCGCTGGCGGATCAGACCTGCGAGCTGACCATGCAGCTGGAGCGGCCGCTCGCCCATTACCGCCCGGGCCAGTTTGCCTTCTTCGAGTTTGACGCCAAGGAGGGGCCGCACCCCTTTACCCTGGTGCGGGTGTCAGCGGATCGGCGCCAGCTGGTGATAGCGGTGCGGGCGCTCGGGGATCATACCCGTCAGCTGGTGGCACAGGCGCGCGCCGGGGATGGGGCGGTGGTGACCGGGCCCTATGGCGCCTTTGTCGTCCCGCAAGGGGGAGGGCGAGCCCTCTGGCTGGGGGCCGGGATCGGCATCACCCCGTTTGTCGCCTGGTTGGAGGGGTTGGCTGCCCGTGGCGAGCGCAGCGAGGGGATCACTCTGATCCAGTGTGCGCCGGATCTGGCAGGCGCCGTCTACCACCGGCGGTTGGCCGAGCTCTGTCATCACACCGGCGTGCGCTATCAGCTGCATCTGGACAAGGCTGCCGGGCGGCTGGATCTGACCCGGATCGCGCAGGATGCGCCCGAGCAGGTGTGGTTTTGCGGGCCGGAGGGGATGGCAGATGCCCTGACCCGGCTGTTGCCGGACGGGCATCTGCATCGCGAGCTGTTTCGCTTTCGTTGAGCTCGACGGGGGCCATTATTTGGCGCTGGCTGGCAACTGCTTGAGGGCGGCTTGTACCGCCGCCTCCAGTTGCGGGTCACGCCCGGCCACCATGTCGGCGGGGGTGAGCGGCACCTGCAGGTCTGGTATCAACTCCTGATTTTCGTAGAAGGTGCCGTCCGGTTTGCGTAGCCCCAGGGTCGGAATGCCGTAGGCGAGCCCCGGGATCAGCCGGGAGTCGTGGTTGTAGACCATGGTGCCGGTGCCGGGCACCGGATCGCCGACGATGGGGCCGACCTTGAGGGCGCGGTAGTACTCGGGGAAGGCGGAGCCTTCCGAGTAGCTGGCGGCGTTCACCAGCACCACCGAAGGCTTGGTCCACTGGCGGGTGGCTGCGTCGGTTTCACCCTTGCCCTGACGGGGCCAGCTGCTGCCCATCCCCTTGGTGCTGCCGCTGCCGGTCAGAAACTCCACCAGGGTATTGGCCAGATAGCCGCCGCTGTTGAAGCGGACATCGACGATCAGCGCATCGCGATTGCGCTGTCTGCCGAGGGCATCCGCCACCACCGTATCGTAGACCTCGCTATTCATTGCAGGCAGATAGACGTAGCCGACCCGTCCTCCGCTCAGCCTGGCCACCTGCTCCCGCCGTTTCTCAATCCAGCTAGCCTGTTGCAACTGGTACTCCTGCTGTTTGTCGATGGCGGTGAGCACCACCTCGTCAGTTTGCTTGTTGCCCGCCTGCTGGAAGGTGAGGGCGAGCCGGGCATCGACCTGATGGTTGAGGGCCCGATCCAGCTCGGCCTGATTGGCAATCGGGCTGCCGTTGATGGCGAGCAGGCGGGCGCCCGGGGCGATATCGCTCTCCTGATCCAGCGGGCCGCCAGAGAGCAGGGCGGTGAGCTCCACCCCTTGCTCGCCATCCTGCCAGTAGCCGCCGAGGCTGGCGGTCTCGTCCGCCATGCGCGGGAAGGGAGCGGGGCCGTTGCCCCAGGTGTGGGAGACATTGAGCTCACCAGCCAGCTCCGCCAACAGGTTGCCAAAGTCCCGCGGGTTGCCAATGCCCGGCAGCAGGCGGCGGTAAGCGGCGACATAGCTGTCCCAGTTCACTCCGTTCATATCGTCCAGATAGAACTCATCCCGGGTGAGCCGGGCGATCTGATCGAAGGCGGCGGTCATGCGTTCCTGCCAGCGGCCGGTGGGTTGCAAGGCGAAGGGGGCGCTGGTGGCGTCGCCGGAGTCGAGGTGGATGCGGGTGATCTCCCCATCCCGCACCAGGGTGGCGAGGGTGCCCTGCTGGTTGAGGCTTGCCAGCGCGGGGCCGGGCTGTTCACCAAACAGTTCGCGGGTTTTGCCCTTGCGCAGATCCAGGCTGTAGCCCTTGATCTCGCTCTCGCTGTTGACCCCCATCTCCTCCACCAGATAGATCAGCTGGTCGCCGATGATGCGGCTGGCGAGCAGGGTGCCGGTGGGTTGCAACAGCAGTGCTTCTCTATGGTTGAGGCGATCGCTCTCAAAGCCGTATCCCCCTTTCGGCGGATCCAGTTCGGCCATCGCATCGGCTCTGGCGGCGCGGCTGCTGTAAATGCCGAGCAGGTTGGTGACGAGGGGCTCGCCATCTGGCCCCAGTGCGCCAAACCGGGTCGATTGCCAGTAGAGGATGGCGCCATCCTGACTCCAGCTAGGTTGCCCATCCTGATAGCCATTGAGGCTGACATTGACCGGTTTGGCCTTGGGATTGGCCGTATCGATCACCGCGATCTCCTGCTCCGCCGCATCGGGGCGGAAGGTGAGCGCCAGATGGCGGGAGTCGGGGGCGAAGGCGAGATGCACCTCGTGGCGCGAGGGGTTGAAGCTGGCCGGTACCAGCTCCCGCTGCTTGTTGCTCGCCAGATCCAGCAGATGGATGGCCTGGCCATCTACCACGAAGGCGAGCTGCTTGCCGTCGGGGGAGAGCACCGGACGACTGATCCCCTTGTCGGGAATCGCCAGCAGCAGACTCTCGGTCAAGGTGCCGGGATCGCTGAACAACAGATCCGGATCCCCCTTGCGCAGGCGATAGAGGGCGGCATGCCCCTGCTGCTCCGACAGATAGATGAGGGCGCGCCCCTGCTCGGCGAAGAGAGGACTGGACTGCTCGCTCGGGTCGCGGGTCAGCTGGCGCACCCGCTCCCGCTCGGGGTCGACGGCAAACAGGTTGCCCTCGCTCACCAGGATCAGCTCGTCCGCCTCCTCGCTGACCAGCGCCTCGTCCGCCAGGGTCAGTGCCTCGCTCGCCTCATCCGGCGCGCTTGCCACCTGCGGGGTGAGGATCAATTTGCGCGGCTCGCTGCTACCGGCATCGAGGCGATAGAGTTCACCCAGCCATGACCAGACCAGATCGCCATTGCGGGAAGCGCTGAGCCCCCGCACCGGATGGCCCTGATAGTGGGTCAGCTGCTGCTCCTTGCCACTGGCAAGATCCCGGCGCCAGACGTTGAAATCACCGCTGCGCTCGCTCAGGTAAAAGAGGGTATCCCCCTGGTCGCTCCAGACCGGATCAGTGGCGGCGACCCGATCTTCGGTCAGCTGCTTGTGCTGCTTGCCATCAAACAGCCAGAGGCGGGGCACCGCAAAGGAGTGTTGATGCTTGCGAAAAGGTTGATCCGCCGTGGGCATCTGATAGGCGAGCAACTTCCCGTGCGGGCGAGCCAGGGTCGCTGGCAGCGGCAGATCGGCCTGCAAGGTGCCGCCGCTGATCGGAGTCCAGTAGAGCTCGCCCCACTGGTAGCCTTCCGCGACAAAATGGTCGGCATCGGGGGACCCCGGCCGCTGGCTGCTCAGCAGCAGCCGTTTGCCATCGGCGCTGAAGGCTTGCGGCAGATCGGTGCGCGAATCGCGGGTGAGGCGCACCATCTCGCCGCCGCTGGTGGGTACCACGAACACATCCTCGTTGCCGTAGAGATTGGCGGCAAAGGCGAGCCGTTTGCCATCCGGCGACCAGACTGGCCGCTGGCTCAGGTAGTCGCTGCCGGTGAGCGCTGTAGCGGGGCCGCCCTCGGCACTGGCGACAAAAATGCGCCCCTGCCAGGTGAAGGTAAGCTGCTTGCCATCGGGGGAGAGGGCAGGCTCGCGCAGCCAGAGCGCATCAGCGGCGACACTGGCGGGCAGCCAGAGCAGCAGCGGCGAGCACAGTAGCGAAGAGAACAGCAGGGTGGCGAGGCGGCACGAAGAGCGCATGGCATAAACCTGTCGGGGAGTGGAGTGTTATCTTCGCCGATCATTGCCCCGGGTGCCAGCGCGATAATGTTTTGTATCTTGTTGTTTTAACTGTTAATTACCAATGCCAGATGACGGCGCTCAGGGCCGGTGTCGCCGCAGTTGCAAGATATGTTTTACCGGGCATATTGAGTATTGATGGCGATCCAATATCATGGCGCTCGCTCGCCGCTCGGCGGGCATAGTTCAGATGATCTGGTAACAAGAAAAGCCCGCACCAGAGGCTTGTCGAGGGATGGAATGAGAGCCGTATTACTGTGTTTGTTGGGGCTTTGGCCCGCACTGAGTTTTGCCAACCTGTCTGCCGACATGGTGATAGTCAAGAAGTCGACCTATAGCCTGACCCTGATGAAGGATGGCAAAGAGGTTAAACGCTACTGGATTGCATTGGGCCCGGCGCCCAAGGGGCACAAGCAGCAGGAAGGGGATCAGCGTACGCCGGAAGGGCGCTACACCCTCGACTACAAGAAGACCAATTCCGGCTACTACAAAGCCATCCATATCAACTATCCGAACCTGGATGACATCAAGCGAGCCAATGAGCTGGGTGTGCGTCCGGGTGGCATGATCATGATCCACGGCCAGCGCAACAGCATTGGCAACCGCAGGGTTCAGCCCTCCAACTGGACCAACGGCTGCATCGCCATGCTCAACCACGAGCTGGACGAGGTGTGGAGCGCCATCGAACCGGGCACGCCCATCATCATCGAGCCCTGATCCGCACAACGGGGGCCTTGTCGGCAGACAAGGCCCCCGTTCTGTTTGGGGTGTGATCGTTTCTTTCGGATGTCTTTTTGAGACATTCGTATTGTTGTGAATGTCACTTCAAAAAAAGCCTGCAAACGGTGAGGATATGGGCTCTGTCCGTGAAGGAGTGTCCCATGTCTTTGACCGAAACCTGTCAGCGTATCGTGCGCGATCCCCATCTCTCCGCAGCCCAGAAGAGCCATGCACTGGCGCTGGCCGCCGAGAATGCGTTGCCCTACCCCGACCTGCCTGCTGCAGTCGCCGAGGCGATGGAGCAGGGATTTATCTGCGACATGTTCGAAGGGCATGCCCCCTACAAGCCGCGCTATGTGCTGCCGGACTATGAAAAATTCCTGAGTCAGGGCTCTGCCTGGTTGGAGCTGGCACCACCGCAGGATTTCGACGAGGCGCTCAACGCCCTGCGCATCCTCTATCACCATGTCCCCTCCGTCACCGGCATGCCGGTCTGGCTGGGTCGGCTCGACCATCTGCTGCTGCCGTTCGTCGGCGAACTGGATGACGAGACCCTCTATCGCAAGCTGAAGGGGTTCTGGGTCTATCTGGACAGGGTGCTGCCGGACGCCTTCATGCACGTCAACATCGGGCCGGATGACAACCGCATCTGCCGCCTGATCCTGCGCATCGACAACGAGCTCAAGCAGGTGGCACCGAACCTCACCTTCTTCCACGATCCGGAGCAGACCCCGGACAGCCTGCTGCTGCAAGCGGTGAAGAACATCGCCGAGTGCAGCAAGCCGCACATCGCCAACTACCCGATCCACCGCGATACCTTCGACAACCGTGGTTTTGGCATCGTCAGCTGCTACAACGCCCTGCCGCAGGCCGGTGGTGCCAATACCCTGGTGCGCATCTCCCTCAAGCGGGTCGCCGAGCAGTGTCAGGGGATCGATGATTTCCTCGGCTGCCTGCTGCCCCACTACTGCCGCCTGGCCTCCCAGTTGATCGAAGCGCGGGCCGCTTTCCTGCATCAGGAGTCCGGTTTCTTCGACAGCTTCCTGGTGAAAGAGGGGCTGCTGGATGAGGATCGTTTCGTCCCCATGTTCGGTATCTACGGCATGGCGGAAGCGGTCAATATCCTGATGGATAAAGAGAACCTGCCGGATCGCTATGGCCATGGCGAGGAGGCGAACCAGCTTGGCTATCGTATCTCGGCCCAGCTTTCCGCCTATGTGACCAGTACCCCGCAGCCCCACGCCTGGGGTGGTCATGCGCTGCTGCACTCACAGGGTGGCCTCAGTATCGATGTGGCGGTGACTCCCGGGGTGCGCATCCCTTACGGTCATGAGCCGGATCCGGCCAGTCACGTGCTGGCGCTGGCGCCGCACCACACTTATTACCACTCGGGGATCAGCGAGATCCTGACGCTGGATCCCACCATCCGCCAGAACCCGCAGGCGCTGCTGCAGCTCTGCAAGGGGGCGCTCGCCATCGGTATGCGCGAGTTCACCGCCAACGTGGCCGACAGCGATCTGGTGCGGGTGACCGGCTACATGATCCGCAAGAGCGACATGGCCCGCTTCGCAGAAGAAGGGTCGCGGTTGCAGACCACCTGTCTCGGAGCCGAAGCGAGTGAAGTGACCGCCATCCGTCAGCGTGCACCGCGAGTGGTCGCCCACGAATCGACCATCTGCGAGTATTGAGTTCGTCCTGATGGCTGATGTCTTGCCAACACGTAGCGCCCTGGTAAGCAGGGTGCTGCCGTTCTCCTGTGTTGACGGGCCGGGCAACCGGCTGGTGCTGTTTCTGCAAGGGTGCAACTTTCGCTGCCCCGGCTGCCACAACCCGCACACCATAGGGCTGTGTGATGATTGCGGCGACTGCCTCGCAGTCTGCCCGAGTGGCGCCCTCTCTCTGGATGAGGGCCCCCCTGGCAAACGCAACGTGCGCTGGCAGGCGGTGCTCTGCACCGATTGTGATGCTTGTCTGGATGCCTGCCCCCGCAGCGCCAATCCCAAGACCACCACCATGACGGTGGCCGAGGTGCTGGCCCTGCTGCGCCGCTACGGCCCCTTGCTCAGCGGGATTACCGTCTCCGGTGGCGAGGCGACCACCCAGCTCCCCTTCGTGGTTGCCCTGTTTGCCGCCATCAAGGCCTCACCGGATCTGGCCCATCTCGGCTGTCTGCTCGACAGCAACGGCTCGCTGGCTGAAACCGGCTGGCAGCGGCTGCTGCCGGTGCTCGACGGCGCCATGCTCGATCTCAAGGGGTGGCGCGACTCGGTGCACCTCTCCCTGACCGGCTATGGTCGTGAGCGGGTGCAGGCTTCGCTGAAACTGCTGGCAAGCCACGGCAAGCTGACCGAACTGCGGCTGCTCCATGTGCCTGGCAAGAGCGATTTTCTGGATGCGAATGGTGAGCTGGACGCAGATCTTGCCGCGTTTTTGCAGCAGCTTGGGCCTGTGCCCATTCGCCTCAACGGCTTTCGCCACCACGGAGTACGTGGGGAGGCGGCGCAATGGCCAGAGGCCAGCCAAACCGAGCTGGAACAGCTGGCCAGCCGCTTGCGCGCAGCAGGATTGGGGCCGGTCTCACTGCCTGCCCTGATGCGCTGAGTGGCTGCGTCATCCGGTGACCGTTATGGCGTGAGGAGCGGCATGGAAAGGCCGTAACTGTGATTTCTGTCTATTGGAGGGGGCGAGAACGGCGGCTAGAATAATGGCCATCTTCTTCCCCCTCAATGACAGATAATCATGAGTGAAAGCAAGGCGTTATATCGGGTTCAGTTTATTTGCCACAGCGAGCGCTACGAAGTGTATGTGCGCGAAGTCAATCAGGGCTCGCTGTTCGGTTTTATTGAGATTGCCGACTTTGTCTGGGACAACCACACGGCGCTTATCGTCGATCCCGGCCACGAGAAGCTAAAGAGCGAATTTGCCGATGTGCGCCACACCCTGATCCCCATGCATCAGGTGCTGCGCATCGATCAGGTCAGAAAACAGGGGGCGGCTCGCATCACGGAGCTGGGCAGCAACGTCGCCTCCTTCCCCAGCCCCATCTATACCAAACGCCCCTGATCCCTCATTGCCGTTGATGTTTCGCCGCGGCGAAACATCAACTTCTTCTCGCTGTCGCCCGGCTCAGGGCTCAATCAATTCGCGACCCAGTTGCAGGATCCGCTGGCGGAACCAGTGACGGGCCGAACCGTCTCCGGCCGGGCCATACCAGACCAGACTGTGGCTCACCTTGCCGTAATCGAACGGTGCAGGACGCAGCACCAGATCCGGCTGACTGGCCATGCAGGCCGCCCAGCCACCGATGGCGGTGAGGATCAGATCGGTCTGGGGCAGCAGGGCTGCGGCGCTGGCAAAATCGGGCAGAGTGGCGCCAATCTGGCGACGTACCTGCTGCTGGGCCAGGCTCTGCTCGAAGAAGGGGTTGGCCAGCTCCTGATCCCGGATGGCGATATGGCGCCAGCCCAGGTAGGCATCGAGATCCCAGGGCTTGGCCAGCGCCGGGTGATCTTTGCGCAGCAGGCAGACCAGTTTTTCTTCCCGCAGGGTCTCCCACACCAGCCCCGGCTGGCGCGGCAACGGTTGGCTCTGGTCATGAGGCAGGATCACGAAGTCGAGTTTGCCCGCCGCCAGTGCCTCCAGCCCCTGCTCATCCTTGTTCCAGATCTCCGGCACCATGCCCGGCACCTCCTGCATCAGCCGACCCAGAATGGGGCCTACCGGCCAGGTCATCACGCTCTCGCGCAATCCCAGCCGCAAGCTGCCCTGCCACTGCTGGGGGTTGAAGGCATTCTGGCGGGTGAGGCCGTTCAGCTCACCCAGCAGCCGGTGCAGGGTCGGGGCCAGTCGCTCGGCCATAGGAGTGAGCAGCAGCTGGTTGCCCTGACGGTAGAGCAGCTGATCCCCCAGCAGATCCCGCAGCTGGTTGAGGGTCTTGCTGACGGTGGAAGGGGTGGTGCAGAGCCGTTCGGCGGTGCGGGTGACGCTCTGGTTGTCGAGCAGCAGATGCAGGGTGACCAGATGGCGACCTCCCAGCCGAGAGAGAGCAATCAGATCCATGGTGGCTCCTGAAATTGATGAAGATAAACAGGCTCGGAATCAGGAAGATTCAACGTTACCCGCTGGCATTCTCTCACAGCAGGGGGAAGGTGAGCAGACCCCTCGAGAGGTGACTGCGAACGCAACAGACAAAAAGCCCCGCGTGAGCGGGGCTGGAGCGGATTAGCCCTTGAGCACCGCGGCCATGGCGTCGGCCACGTAGTCGACGTTGCGGCTGTTGAGGCCCGCCACGCACATGCGGCCGGAGCGCACCAGATAGACGGCGAACTCCTCGCGCAGGCGATCAACCTGCTCCGGCGTGAAGCCGGTGTAGCTGAACATGCCGCGCTGGTTGATGAAGTAGCTGAAATCACGGCCCGGCACCTTGGCGCTCAGCACCTCGAACAGCTTCTCGCGCATCCCCTTGATGCGGGTGCGCATCCCGGTCACCTCGCCGACCCACAGGGCGTGCAGCTCGGGCTGGCTCATCACCGCCGCGGTGATCTGGCCACCGTGGGTGGGGGGGCTGGAGTAGTTGCGGCGCACGGTGGCCTTCATCTGACCCAGTACGCGGCTGGCCTCTTCGGCATCCTGGCAGATGACCGACAGGCCGCCACAGCGCTCGCCGTAGAAGGAGAGGTTCTTGGAAAACGAGTTGCTGACGAAGAAGCTGACACCGGCGGCCACCATGGCGCGGATGGCGTAGGCATCCTCTTCCAGTCCGTCACCGAAGCCCTGATAGGCGATGTCCATAAAGGGGATCAGGTTCTTCTCGACCACCAGAGTGATGACCTGATCCCACTGGGCGCGGGAGAGATCCACCCCGGTCGGGTTGTGGCAGCAGGGGTGCAGCAGCACGATGCTCTTGGCCGGCAGGCTGCTCAGGCAGTCGATCATCGCATCGAACTGCACGCCGCCAGTGGCCGCATCGTAGTAGGGGTAGTCGTGCACCTTGATGCCGGCGCCTTCGAACATCGCCTTGTGGTTATCCCAGGTGGGATTGCTGACCCACACCTTGGAAGCCGGGAAGTAGCGCTTGAGCAGATCGGCGCCAATCTTCAGCGCGCCCGAGCCGCCGATGGTCTGGATGGTGGCGATACGTCCCGCCTTGACCGCTTCATGGTCGGCACCAAACAGCAGGTGCTGCACCGCGGTGCGGTAGTTGGCGGCACCTTCCATCGGCTGGTAGGGGCGCGGCGCTGGGGCGGCGGCACGCTGGGCTTCGGCCTGCTGCACCGACGGCAGCAGCGGAATACGCCCCTGCTCGTCGTAATAGAGGCCAATCCCCAAGTTCACCTTCTGCTCGCGGGTGTCTTTGTGGAAGGTCTCGACTAGCGTCAGGATGGGGTCGCCAGCATAGGCATCGACGTGTTCAAACATGGGGGATCCTTGAAATTGACTGTCCAGTAAAACCGGCGGTCAGCCGGGCTGGACATCATGGCGTAATCCCCATTACGCCTCAAGCAGTTCGCGTTGGTGGTTGCGTCCCGAATTTGTTGTTGGCGGGTAGATGTATCGGCATATTTTGAAACCAACGTGACTGGTACAAGGTTCCATTCGGCATGTCGTGCATCTCTAGTAACAGTGACGTACTTATATGTTTGTTTGGTTGACTGTAAACGGAATCTAAAACTGCTCATTAACCATACTAAAAGATATTTCACTTAGTTCATGGTATGATTGAGGGCTAAGTGAATCCAAGATCAATCAGGAACTGTGCCCAAGTCGCAATGATCCGGTTTGGTGGCTGCAGGTAAACCGGTTTCAATGACGCAATATACACCTTCTGATTCTTTCTCTGCCTCCGGTGCTGGCTGGCGCGGGCTGGGCGGCTGGAACCTCTATTTTCTGGGCAAACTGGCGCTGTTGTGGGGGGGATATCTCAATTTCCATCCGCTGGCCAATCTGGTCTTTGCCGCTTTTTTGCTCTTTCCGCTTCCGTCTCGGCTGGTGCGAAGGGCTCGGGCATTCATTGCCCTGCCGGTGGGGCTCGGGCTTCTCTATCACGACACCTGGCTGCCGGGGATCGAGAGCATCATGGGGCAGGGCAAGATGGTGTTCTCGTTCACCTTCGATTACTTCCTCGAGCTGTTGGGTCGTTTCATCAACTGGAACATGGTAGGGGTCGCCTTTGTCATGCTGACGGGGTACCTGTTTTTGGCCAGATGGCTTCGCTTCACCCCCTGGATGCTGCTCTCCCTGTTGTGGCTGACGCTCTCGCCCCACCTTGCTTCGCTGGGGTTGCAATCTCCCTTCCCTGAGGTACAAGCACAAGCCAATGTGCCGGACGGAGTGGCGGGATCCCCGATGCCGGTTGCTGCCAGTCAGGCGCCGGATCAGGGGGCTGCGCCGACCAGCGACAATCTCAATGCCTATCTTGAGCGTTTCTACCAGTCGGAGCGGGAGCGGCGGGTCAGCTTTGCATCATCCCTGCCAGTTGGTGCCGAACCGTTTGATGTGCTGTTGCTGCAAATCTGCTCCCTCTCCTGGAGTGATATCGAGGCGAGTGGCCTGACCGATCATCCCCTGTTGAGCCGCTTCGATGCCCTGTTCAAAAGCTTCAACTCGTCGACCTCTTACAGCGGGCCTGCCGCCATCAGATTGCTGCGATCCAGCTGCGGTCAGGTCAGCCATCACGATCTCTATCAGGCGCCCCAAGCGGAATGTTTGCTGATGGATAATCTGGCCCGGCTCGGGTTTGCAAAAGAGATTGTGATGGATCACTCGGGCACCTATGGCAACGACCTCAAGTCATTGAAGGCTTACGCCGGGGTCAGCAGCGAGCCCATGGACAAACAGGGTCTGCCCTTTGAGGTGACCTCCTTTATCGGGGAGGAGATCCCCAACAGCGACGCCTTGCTGGCGCGCTGGTTGCAGCGGCGTGTCGAGAGTTCCTCCAGCCGCAACGTCGCCTATTTCAACATCACCACCCTGCACGATGGCAATCGCTGGGCCAGCTCCCGGCAGATTGCTCCCTTCAAGGCGCGGTTGCGCGCCTTGATGGATCAACTCGATGAGTTCATCACCAGGCTGGAGCAGTCCGGTCGCAAGGTGATGGTGGTGATGGTGCCGGAGCATGGCGCTGCCCTTTCCGGTGATCGCCTGCAGATGCCCGGCTTGCGCGATATTCCCAGCCCCGCCATCACCCGGGTGCCGGTCGGTATCCGCTTGGTGGGGGCTCGTGCAGAGCATGCCCCCACACGGATCATCGATCAGCCCAGCAGTCTGCTGGTGATCTCGGAACTGGTCTCCAGAGTCGTGGCTGGCAACTACTTCGGCAGCGACACCATCGACTGGGGCGGGCTGTTCAATAACTTGCCCCGGACACCGGCCGTTTCTGAGAACCAGGGGGCCAGCGTCATCCAGTATCAGGGGCAGTACTTCATCAAGCAGGGGAGAGGGGACTGGGTTCCCTATCCCCGTTAACGGAGCAATCAGCGATGAATCAGGGGATGTTGACGGTCAATCCGCCGCTGGCTGTCGGCACGGGCAAGCCGGAGAGCCAGAGCGATGTGGGTCGTTTGCAGCAGGAGTTTGCCCTGCATCTGAGCTATCAGGATATCCTGCTGGAAGAGCAGTTGGCCGCCATCCGCCAGCACTATCCCCTGTTGGTCGAGTGTGACATGAGGCGTCGCGGCCAATGAGGGTGATCGGTGTGCGGGGATTGCGCGGTGGCGTGGGGGCGACCTCTATTGTGGCCGGTCTCGCCTGGGCTGTTGCCCGGCAGGGGGCCCGGGTGCTGGTGGTCGATCTCTGTCAGGATAATCTGCTCGGGCTCCATCTTGGCCGTCCCCACGATGAGCAGTCTGGCTGGAGCCAGCTGACTGACCCCTCCCTACAGTGGCACGACACGGTACTGAAGTGCACCGTCGATATCGATCTGCTGGCCCACGGTGGTGCAGATGCGATGGCCTCCCTCGACTGGCTGCAACAGTTGTCGGGATATGACCTGATCTTGCTGGATATGCCGCCCGGACTCGCTCTGCCGTGGCTGAGTCTGCAACTGACGGTGATCCATGCCGATGCCAATTGCCATGTGCGTCTTTATCGCCATCGGCTGGCCCCCAATGAGCGGCTGTTGTTGACCCAGTTCAGCAGTCGCCGTGCCCTGCAGCAGGATCTGCTGGAGCTCTGGTTGCAGGCCGGACTGCCGATCCTCAGCGTCAGGTTGCATCGGGATGAGGTCATGGCCTGCGCACTGGCGGCCAAGCAACCGGCAGGGGCCTATGCGCCAGAGAGCATGATTGCCCATGAACTGACGGAAATTGCCAGTTGGTGCCTGCGGGGCGAGCTGGCACAGTGAGTCTGTTCTGGTTGGTGACCCCCGAGGCCAGCACGCGGATCCGTACCCGCTACCGGCTGCTGCGCCTGCGCCACGCCTCCCGTTGGGCTGCCTTCACCCTGACCACTTGCTGGTTGCTGGTCTGGGCGCTCTTCCCCCTTGAGAATGCCAACTGGCAGTGGCTGCTGGCTCAACGTTCGGTATTTGCATCAGCGAGAACGCGCCCCGGCGCCGGTGATCCACTTCGTATGTTGTTGCAGGGACTCTGGCTGCTTTGCTGGCGAGCAGACGCGGGGAGTCGGGTCGCTGGTCGCTCCCGCTGGTGGGTCAGGTTTGGCGAGGCTCGCAAGACGCTCTCGCTGCGAGTGCAACGGGCGACGGGAAATCTGGTAGGGCGCTATGAGGCTCCATTGACGGCCCGTACCCTGACCTGGCAGGGCAAGGTACTCGGTACCATTGCTGGTTTGCTTTCGCTGCTCTGCATCACCCAGCCTTTTGATCCGCAGGCCCAGCTCTTTTTTGTGCTGTTGCTGGCCCTTGTCGCACTGCTGCTGCGAGTGGTGCCGGGTCGCTACCCTGCGCTGATGCTGATCGTGCTGTCGGTGACCGTCTCCTGCCGCTACATCTGGTGGCGTTACACCTCGACCCTCGACTGGTTCGATCCCGTGAGCCTGTTTTGCGGCTTGCTGCTGTTGCTGGCGGAGACCTACGCCTGGCTGGTGTTACTGCTGAGCTACTGGCAGACCGCCTGGCCGCTGCATCGCAAACCGGCCCCTATGCCAAGCGATCGTTCGTGCTGGCCGACGGTGGATCTGATGATCCCGACCTACAACGAGGATCTCTCCATCGTCAAAGGATCCGTCTATGCGGCTCTGGCGCTCGACTGGCCGCAAGAGAAATTGACCGTCTGGCTGCTCGATGACGGGGATAGAGAAGCGTTCCGACAGTTTGCCGAAGAGGCCGGGATCCGCTATGTGGCACGTCCCACCCATGAGCATGCCAAGGCGGGCAATATCAACCATGCCCTGCAGATGGCGAGTAGCGAGCTGGTGGCCATCTTTGACTGCGACCACTTGCCGACCCGCTCTTTCTTGCAGATGACGGTGGGGTGGTTTTTCAAAGATCCCGCTCTCGGGCTGGTACAAACCCCCCATCACTTCTTCTCGGCCGATCCCTTCGAGCGCAATTTGCGCAGATTTCGCAAAATGCCCAACGAAGGGGCTCTCTTCTACGGTCTGGTACAAAATGGCAATGATATCTGGGATGCCAGCTTCTTCTGCGGCTCCTGTGCGGTGATCAAGCGCAGCGCCCTCGATGAGATTGGCGGCATCGCGGTTGAGACGGTGACCGAGGATGCTCACACCTCGTTGCGACTGCACCGCAAGGGCTATCACTCCGCCTATATCAACATTCCCCAGGCAGCCGGCCTGGCGACCGAGAGCCTGTCGGCCCACATCGGCCAGCGGATCCGCTGGGCGCGCGGCATGGTGCAGATCTTGCGGTTGGACAACCCCTTGTTTGGCAAGGGGATAAGCCTGGGCCAGCGGCTCTGCTACTTCAACGCCATGCTGCACTTCCTCTCCGGGATCCCGCGCCTGATCTTCCTGACGGCGCCGCTCGCTTTCCTGATCCTGCATGCCTACATCATCTACGCCCCGGCCATGACCATCGCCCTGTACATGCTGCCCCACATTTTCCACAGCGCCATCACCAACTCGCGACTGCAGGGCAAGGTGCGTCACTCCTTCTGGGGGGAGGTCTACGAGACAGTGCTGGCCTGGTATATCGCCAGGCCCACCACGGTCGCCCTGTTTGCTCCCCACAGGGGCAAGTTCAATGTCACCGCCAAGGGGGGATTGAACGAACAGGGCTATCTCGATCTGACATTGTCACGCCCCTATCTGGTGCTGGTGTTGCTCAACTTCTGCGGGTTGGGATTCGGGCTTTGGCGTCTGCTCGCCGGGCCGGCGGACGAAGTGCCCGCGGTACTGCTCAGCATGGTGTGGACCCTCTACAACCTGACCATTCTGGGCGGGGCGCTGGCGGTGGCATTCGAGGCGAGGCAGGTGCGCAGCAACCCCAGAGTGGAGATGAACATGAGCGCCGCCATCAAGCTGGGCAGCGGCTTTATCTACCCCTGTACTCTGACGGATTACTCCAACGGTGGTGTCGGTCTGCAACTGACGGCAGAGCTCCCCCTACGGGAGAACGAGCGGGTCTGGTTGTTGCTACGCAATGGTCTGCGGGAGTCGGCCTTTGCCGCTCGGGTGCGGCGTGCGACAGGGCATCGGGTGGGGTTGGCGCTGGAGGAGATGGACAAGGCACAACATATCGCCTTTATCCAGTGCACCTTCGCCCGCGCGGATACCTGGTCGCTATGGCAACAGGGATTGGGTAAGGATCGCCCGTTGCACAGTCTGCTCGATATTGCCCGGGTCGGGTGGGGGGCCTATGGGCGCCTTGTCCGGGGCACTCCGCTACTCCCGCTTTGCAATCAGTTCGAGCGCCTGGCCCGCTGGCTGCTCTCCTATGTTCCACGTCGCGTTGCGCCTGCAGGCCGGTCGCCGACATCGATGACCCAGACGGTGAAAGGATAATGAAACTACAACACCTAATGCTTCCGCTTCTGCTGGCTGCCCCGGCGGCGCTCGCTACCGGGCTGCCTGAGCGTTCGCCAGAGATTGGGCCGCAGCCGTCCGTTCCGGCGCCTGTGCGCACCTTGTCGCTGACCCTCGAGCAGTTGACCGCCGCACCCGGGACCCTTTCCCTGCGTGGTAACCTGCCGGATGGGCTGGCCGATTTCACCGTGCGGCGCGACGAGGTGGTGACAAAGGCGGAGGTCGATGTGGACTTCACCCCATCGCCCGCCTTGTTGCCGCTAATCTCCCAGCTCAAGATCTACTTCAATAACGAGCTGATGGGGGTCTCGGCATTTGCCAAGGAGCAGATGGGGCTGCGCAGTCAGGCCCGTTTCGAGCTGGAGCCCCGTTACGCCAAGGATTTCAACAATCTGAAGTTCAACTTCATCGGTCACTATCAGCGGGTATGCGAGAATCCGGCCAGCGATACCCTCTGGCTCAACATCAATCGTGACTCCCGACTGACGCTGCAGTTGCAGACCCTGCCGGTGCGCAACGAGCTCTCCTTCTTTCCCATGCCTTTCCTCGATACCCGGGATGAGGGCAAGCTGGTGCTGCCCATGGTGTTTAGCGGTGAGGTTTCCCTCGTCCAGCAGCAGGCGGCGGCGATCCTCGCCTCCTGGTTCGGGGTCAAGGCTCAATGGCGGGGGCAACACTTTCCGGTGCTGCTGGACAAGGTGCCGGAGCGCAATGGCATCATCTTCGCGACCAATGGGCAGCGTCCCGCGTTCTTGCGCGACTACCCCGAGGTCAGCGGGCCGACCATCGACATGATCAGTGCCCCCGATAACCCCTATGTGAAATTGCTGTTGATCCTGGGGCGGGACGATCAGGACCTGGTCACTGCCAGCAAGGGGATTGCTCAGGGCAATGTGCTGATGCGCGGCCAGAGCGTGCAGGTTGAGGCTGTCACGCCGCTGGCGCCGAGAGTCCCCTATGACGCGCCAAACTGGGTGCGGCTGGATCGGCCGATGCGCTTTGCCGAGTTGCTTGACTACCCGACCCAGCTGCAAGCCTCTGGCTATGCCCCCTGGCCGATGAATCTGACCCTGCGATTGCCCCCCGATCTCTATATGGCGGGCTCGCAAGGGGTAAAACTCAATCTCGATTATCACTACAGCACGCCGACCCAGCGCAACGGCTCCCGGCTGGACATGATGGTCAATGGCCAGTTCATGAAGTCATTTCCCCTCGAGCCGGATGCAACCCGTGGCCAGCAATGGCTCACTCTGCCGCTGTGGCTGGCGGGGGATGACGGCTCCCGGGCGCTGACCATGCCCGGCCTCAAGACCAGTCAGGCCAACAGTCTGGGATTCAAGTTCGAATATGCGCGCCAGATGATGGGCGGGGATGAGGAGGGGCGCTGCGATCTGACCCTGCCGCCCCCCCATCTGGTGCGTATCGATGACGAGTCGACCATCGACTTCACCGGCTATCGCCATTTTATCGAGATGCCGGATTTGCGAGCCTTCTCCGGCGCCGGTTTCCCCTTCAGTCGGCTGGCTGATCTCTCACAAACCCAGATAGTGATGCCGCTCAATCCATCGCCAGAGCAGATAACCACCCTGCTAGACACCCTGGGGGCTATCGGTGCCGAGACCGGTTATCCGGCGCTGGCGGTGACCCTGACCAGTGATTGGCTGCAGGTGCGGGATGCGGACCTCGACACCTTGCTGATCGGCGAGCTGC
This sequence comes from Aeromonas allosaccharophila, assembly GCF_016026615.1. Classification (NCBI taxonomy): domain Bacteria; kingdom Pseudomonadati; phylum Pseudomonadota; class Gammaproteobacteria; order Aeromonadales; family Aeromonadaceae; genus Aeromonas; species Aeromonas allosaccharophila. The sequence continues at coordinate 4,040,155 of NZ_CP065745.1, forward strand.
CCGCCGAATTTCGCCACGATGCAAAACCGGATGCCCTGTTGGTATCGACCCGCAGCTGGGTCAACCAGCCAAGACGCGAGCGCCGGCCGGATCTGGCGGGCACCCCGAGCGATCGCCAGCCCGAGAGCCGGGTCGGTATGACGGGCAACCGCGCCATTGCCGCCATTGTGGGGCTGCAATCCCCGGTCCACCCCCAGCGCAGTCTGGTGGCCATGCTGGCCGATGGCCCTGCTGGTGCCAAGCTGCTCAATGAGACGTTGCAGCAGAACGAGCTGCGGGCGCAGGTGGCGGGGTCGGTAGCCATCATCCGGGCATCCGGGGTGAGCAGCCTGGCAGTGGGGGATCGCTACACGGTGGGCTACCTGCCCTGGTGGGAGCGCATCTGGCAGCAGTTTGCCCGCCATCCATTGCGGCTGGTTGGTCTGACCGTGGTTTGCATGCTGTTGCTTGGCTGGGGGCTGCGGGTCCTGCTGGCCGGGATCAGCCGTCGTCGTTTGAAGGAAGAGTAAGAGATGAGAAGCAGTTTGCGTATCTGGGGTTGCCTGCTGTTGTGGGCCTGTTCGCTGCTGCCTGCCCGGGCGGGCTGTGACTGGCCCGAATGGGAGCAGTTCAAGCATCACTACATCAGCGAGGAGGGGCGGGTCATCGATCCTGCCGATGGCCGCCGCATCACCACCTCGGAGGGGCAGAGCTACGGCCTGTTCTTTGCGCTGGTCAACGATGATCGGGAAACGTTCGAGCAGTTGTTGCAGTGGACCGAGGTGCAGCTCGCCAGAGGGGATCTGACCGGTTTCCTGCCGGCCTGGCAGTGGGGGACGCGCAGTGATGGCAGCGTCGGTGTACTCGATGACAACAGCGCCGCCGATTCGGATCTCTGGATTGCCTACAGCCTGCTGGAGGCGGGGCGGCTTTGGCAAAACCATAGCTACCAGTCCATCGGCACCATGCTGCTGCGTCGCATTGCCCGTGAAGAGGTGGCCCGGCTGCCGGGCCTTGGCCCTGTGCTGTTGCCTGCTCCCCGTGGCTTTAGCGGGGAGGGGCGCTGGACCCTTAACCCGAGCTACCTGCCGCCGCAGTTGCTGGCCCGTTTTGCCGCCATGCAGGGGCCGTGGCAGGAGATGCGCACCCTGTTGCCTGCGCTGCTGATCGCCACCGCGCCCCATGGTTTTGCCCCTGACTGGATCGACTGGCAGCAGGAGTCTGGTTGGCAGGTGAGCGAAGCGAAAGGCAGCGTAGGCAGTTATGACGGGATCCGGGTCTACCTCTGGCTAGGCATGCTGAGCGAGGATGATCCGGCCAGAGAGGCGCTGGTGCGTCACTTCAACCCCATGCTGGCTGCACTGACCGAGCAGGGCGTGCCGGAACGGGTAGATACCCGGACCGGCGAGGTGCTGAGCCGTAGTGAGCATGGCTTTGCTGCCGCATTGCGACCTCTGGCCCGCGAGTTGCCGGGGGCAGCGCAACTGCCGCAGCAGCCGCTTATCCGGGGCGATGGCTACTACGCCAGTGTGCTGACCCTGTTTGGTCATGGCTGGGCGCAGGGGCGCTTCCGTTTCGCAGCCGATGGTACCCTGTTGCCGCGCTGGAGTGATGAATGCCAGCGCGCCCGTTGACCCTGACCTGGCTGCTGGTCAGCCTGCTGGGGAGCGCGCAGGCGAAGGAGGTGGTAGAACCGGTTGAGTGGCTGTTGTCCCAGATCCGGCTGGGTGAAGTGACCCATAACGAAGAGTTGCTCGGCAATTCACTCTATTCACTCTCCCTCATTGAGCCGCAACATCCCGAGTTGCTGGCCGCCCGGGCAAGGCTTGCTCTTGCCAGCGGCAAGCTGGAGGAGGCTGAGACGCTGCTGAATCAGCTTGGCAAGCTGATCCCTGACTCCTCCCTTTATCGTTTGAGCATGCTGAACCTGCGGATCAATGAGCCGGCGTCGAGAGCCCGGTTACAGCAGGCTCGCCAGCTGGCTAATGAAGGAGACCTTGAGGGGGCTCTGGCACGCTATCACGCTCTGTTTGGCGGGAATGAGGCGCCCAACCTTGAGCTGGCGGTGGAATATGCGGTGCTCAATGACCAGATCCCGGCTCGTCGTAGCGAGGCGCTGGTCATGATGCGGGCGCTGGAGCAGCGTTATCCGGGGCATGCCAGATTGCGTGCCACCCTGGCTCATCGTCTGCTCTCATCCGGCCCTCGTGACGAGGGGATGGCTCTGCTGCTCAAGATGGCGGCCAGTCATGCGACGCGCGACAGCGCGGCCAGGATCTGGCTGGCGGATATTCGCCGCATGCCGGTTGGCCCCGCCAGTCTGGCATCCTTGCAGCAGTTTATCGTCACCTTTGCGACCGACAGCCACAGTGACGAAGCCCAGACCCTGCTGGCGCAGCAGGAGGCGCTCTGGGCCTCTCCCGCATTTCGCCAGCGTCAGGCCACTTTGGCGCGAGCGGCAGACCAGCGCGCCCCCCTGGTTGAGTTGCAGCGACTGCACACGCGCTATCCGGAGGATCCCGAAGTGATGGGGGCGCTCGGGTTGGCCTATGCACGCCAACATCAGCGCGAGCAGGCCAACCGCCTGTTTGAACGGTTGTTGCGCCACCACGATCTCCCCCAGCGAGGTCGCTGGGAACGGCAGTGGGAGAGCAATCGTTACTGGCTGATCCTCGAACGGGCAAAACAGGCGCAGGCCAGCCAGCAGTGGGAGCAGGCCAGCACGCTCTATCGGCAAGTGATCGGGCTGGATGGCAACAGGCCGGAAGCCTGGTTGGGGCTGGGGGATTGCGAATTGGCGCGTCACCAGCACGGTGCCGCCGAGCAAGCCTATCTGCGGGCTCTGAACATAGCCCCCAAGAATGAACGTGCACGGCTGCGGCTGTTTGCGCTCTATCGGGATCAGGATCCTGAGCGGGCGCTGGCGCTGCTCTCCCCGGGGGGGTCTGCGGCATTGCAACAACAGGGAGCTCGCCTCAGGGCCGATCTGCTGGAGCGGGATGCTGCGGCGCTGGAGCAATCCGGCTATCGGGCACAGGCATTGAACAAACGCCATGCCGCACTGGCATTGACACCGGAGGATCCGTGGCGGCGTTATCGCACTGCTGTCGCCATGGCGGCGGCCAGCGATACCACTGCCGCCAGCGTGTTGTTGCAGAGTGCGCTGGCAGCCAATCCACAAGATAGTGATTTGCGCTATGCCACTGCGCTCTATCTCTCCGGGCAGGGGGCGCTATCCCGTGCCCGCAGGGTGCTGGCCGAGGTGCCCCCCCAACGCAGGAGCAGCCAGATGGTACAACTCGATAGCCGCTTGGCAAGGCGGGAGCTGATGGCAGAGGCCAGAGCACGCCATGACCATGGGGAGGTGGCGGCGGCCGAGCATCTGCTGATCCCCCTGCTGCCGGATGATTCGGTGGCGCTGACGCTGGCTGGCTGGGCTGCCGGTCGCGGTGACAGGTCGCAGGCCGAACACTACTATCGTGAGATCCTGAGCAGAGACGAGGATCATCAGGGGGCTCGCCTTGGCATGGCGGAACTGGCTATTGCGCAGGAAGACAAGGCCGGGAGCCGTCACTGGCTGCCTGTCTGGTCGCCCCGCGCTCCGGTCGGCGATGATTTCAACCATTACCGCCGGGTCGCCAATCTCTATCAGCAAGTGGGTGAGCCCGAGGTTGCCCGCGAAATCTTCACCGCTTATGCCCCCGCAGTGGCCGCTGGCACCCCTTCCCGCGAGAGTGCGCTGTTCTGGCGTGATGCGGCTCGCCAGCGTTTTGCCACTGGTGATACGCAGGGCGCGCTGGAGCTGGATCGCAAGGCGCTCACCGCCGCAGGACTGGCACCCGCTGAGCCGCTGGATGATGCGGCACTGACTGCCCGGGCGCTCAGTCGGGATCAGGATGACTGGCTGGTCGGCAGCGTGCGCCGTGACCTCGACCGCCACTATCGACAGAGCCAAACCTCGGTGTCGTTTGACAGTGACTACTGGGGGAGCAAGGGATCGGAGGGAACCTCGGATCTGAACGCCCTGACCCAGATGCTGCAGCTGGATACCCCTTTGGCCGGAGGTTCTCTGTTTGGCCGTATCGAACGGGTGGCGATGGATGCAGGATCCTTCCCTGATTCTCCTTATCGCGCCATTTTTGGTACCTGCAGTTCGCGCGATTGTTGGGGCAACGAGTCACAACAGGCGACGGGTCACACCCTGGCTGTTGGTTGGAAAGGGGAGCAGTGGCAGGCGGATCTCGGCACTACGCCGCTGGGATTCGAGGTGGTGGACTGGGTTGGCGGGGCGACTGTGCGCGGCAAGTGGCATGAGGTTGGCTGGCGTGCCACCCTGTCGCGGCGGCCGTTGAACAGCTCGCTGCTCTCCTATGGCGGGGCGGTGGATCCTGCGACCGGCATCCGTTGGGGGGGGATCCGGGCTAACGGCGTGCGCCTCAATCTGAGTCACGATCGGGGCGGCGCGCTGGGTCACTGGGGCAGCCTGCAACAACACCTGCTGACGGGCGAGAATGTGCCGGATAACTGGCGTACCCGCCTGATGGGGGGCAGCAACTACAAGCTAATTAACGAGGCCAACCGACGGGTGACCATAGGGGGGCGGGTCATGGCCTGGTACCATGAACAGGATTTGAGCGGTTACACCCTGGGGCGTGGCGGATATTACAGTCCGGAGCGTTATCTCTCGTTCGGTGTGCCAGTGCGATTCAGCCAGCGCAGTGGCGACTGGTCATGGGATCTGGGCGGGACGCTCGCCTGGTCCCGCTCTCACAGCGACGCGAGTCGCCGCTATCCTCTGCCCGGCCTGTTGCCCGATGGTTTGCCGGATCAGGATGCTACCGTGGCCGGTGGCGGCAGCAGTGGCATGGGTTATACCCTCAACGCGATGGTCGAGCACCGGTTGACCGATCACTGGCGCATCGGCGGTCGAGTTGATATCCAGCAGGCGGATGACTATGCCCCCAGCCATGCCACCCTGTTTTTGCGCTACACCTTCAAGCCGTGGCGGGGGGATCTCGATATGCCGCCACAGCCCCTGACACCCTACGGGGAGTTTGATTGACGAGACGCCCGGCATGTTGTCTGGCGTCTTTGCATTGCGCTACTTCAAATAGGAGCGTAGGACGCTGACCACCTGATCCAGATCCTCCAGCCGCTCGGCCGGGGTGGCATCGGGGGCGCCGAGATGTTCACGCATATGCCCCTCCAGCACCTCCAGCATCAGGCCGTTGACGGCGCCGCGGATGGCGGCAATCTGCTGCAAAATGGCGGCGCAGTCGCTCTCCTGCTCCAGCGCGCTCTCCAGCGCACCGGTCTGTCCCTTGATGCGGCGCACCCGTGTCAGCAGCTTCTTTTTGTCGTGAATGGTGTGGGACATAACGGATCCTCTCGATCAATAAAACTATACTGGGGTATAGTATATTGCATCATCGCTCTCAGGAGAAATCCATGTCATCCCTCGCTCAATCCCACTGCCATCAACCCGTCATTCACGAGGGCAATCCGCTGGCCGAACAGAAGACCCGCTGGGCCGTATTGCTGACCGTCATCATGATGGTGGCGGAGATCGGCGGCGGCTGGTTCTACAACTCCATGGCGCTGCTGGCGGATGGCTGGCACATGAGCTCCCACGTGTTGGCGCTCGGTCTCTCGGTGCTGGCCTATCGCGCCGCCCGCCACTTCGCTCGCGACCACAGATTCAGCTTCGGCACCTGGAAGATCGAGGTGCTGGGTGGCTTCACCAGTGCCCTGTTGCTGGTGGGGGTGGCCGGGTTGATGCTGTTCGAGTCGGTATTCCGGCTGCTCGATCCCAGCCCGATCCACTATCAACAGGCGATCGTCATCGCGCTGGTGGGGCTGCTGGTGAACCTCGCCTGTGCCTGGTTGCTCAAGGATGATCATGGCCATCACCACCACGGCCATGGGCATGACCACCATCATGATCATCACGACCACGCTCATCATCATGACCATGACGATCAGCGCGGCCATCAGGATCTCAACCTGCGCGCCGCCTATATTCACGTGTTGGCGGATGCAGCCACCTCGGTGCTGGCGATCCTGGCGCTGGTGGGGGGCATGTTGTGGGGGGCCGACTGGCTCGATCCGCTGATGGGCATAGTCGGTGCCGGACTGGTGGCGGTATGGGCCTGGGGTCTGCTGCGCGACTCCGGTCGGGTGCTGCTGGATGCCGAGATGGATACCCCGCTGGTGGCGGAGATCCGCGAGCTCATCGCCGAGCTGCCGGGCACCGATATCCGCGATCTGCACGTCTGGCGGGTAGGGCAGCAGCAGTATGCCTGCGTGCTCTCTTTGCTGATGGTCAATCCGCTGCCGGCGCAGCAGATCCGTGAGCGGCTGGCGATCCATGAAGAGCTGGTGCATGTGACCATCGAGATCGCCAGCGCATAGGATAAATAGCGGGGGCCGTTGGCTCCCTTGGTTTCAGTGCCGTTGGCTCCCAGATATCAGTGCGGTTGCCCGCTGATCTCCTCCTGGGGCTTGTGTTGCCACACTGCGCCGAGCAGCAGCTTGAGCAGCAGTCCGGGCGGGTTGTCCAGCAGCTTGCCCGACTCCAGCAGCAGCTGGCCATCGGCGCGAAACCCGAGGCTGGCATCGATGGTGCCATCCTCCGAGACCACCTGGATCAGGCCATGAAGGGCGGAGCGCTCACCGGGCTGACAGCGCAGCCGCAGTTCGCGGGGTTCCCCCAGCAGGGTGAAGGCGCGGCTCAGCGGGGGCGAGTCTTCATAATCGGGCCAGTTGAAGAAGTGATACTGCTCGGCCAGGGCGCCCGCCTGCTGGCAGAACTGGTCGAATAGCTGCCCGATCGCCTGATACTCCTGATCGAGTCGTTGTGCCTGCTCTTCAATCCGTTTCATTGTTTACTCCTTGTCTATCCACTTGATCAGACATTGCTTTTCTGACCCCGTGACTGCCGTTTTCCAGATATGAGGCCAAATGGTCGCGAGGTCTGTGAGCCGGATCGAAGTTTCAATCTGAAAACGTTATCTTGTTGAAACTGGATGGTTTTTTTGCCCTTCCGCTCACATTTGAATCGATTGCCGCTGATTAGAATTGCGCGCTTGAAATGGGAGCTGATATGCATTGAGCCCGGGGGATGGCTCGGCGTCCCCGGGTTGAATTCCACCTCGCCAAGGGTGGGATAACTCCGAGAGAGTAAGCAAAGCGCGACTGCCGACCGGCAGGCGCGCTTTTTCTTTGTCGGGTGCGTCGCTTGCATAGAAATAGAAAAGCCGTCCCGGTTGGAGACGGCTTCTGGGGGATAGGTATTGGCTACCTTGTCCGGATCAGCGTTTGCGCAGCAGTCGCAGGGCGTTGGCGGTGACCAAGGCGGTGGCGCCGGTATCGGCCAGCACCGCAATCCACAGGCCGGTAATGCCGAGCAGGCTGGTGACCAGGAAGATGGCCTTCAGCCCCAGCGCCAGCGCGATATTCTGGTGAATATTGGCCAGTGCCGCCCGCGACAGCCGGATCATGGCGGCAATACCGCCGAGCTGGTTGTGGGTCAGCGCCGCATCGGCGGTCTCCAGCGCCACATCGGTGCCGTCGCCCATGGCGATGCCGATACTGGCCCGCTTCATGGCGGGGGCATCGTTGATGCCATCACCGATCATCGCGACTTTCTGCGAGCTGGCGAGCTTGGCGATCTCTTCCACCTTGTTCTCCGGCAGCAGACCGGCGCGCCAGCCCATGCCCAGCTCGGTGGCGATCGCCTCGGCGGCGTTGGGGTTGTCACCGGTCAGCATGATGCTGTTGAGCCCGAGCCGGTTGAGCTCTTGCAGCGCGGCTGCCGCTTCCGGCCGGATCTGGTCGCGCAGCGCCAGCAGGGCAACCGGCAGCGCCTGGTCGCCGCTGCTCTGGCAGAGCACCACGACGGTCTTGCCCTGCCGCTCCAGCGAACCAATCCGGGTCTGCTGTTCCATATTCAGGGTCGCCACCCGGCTCGGTGCCAGCAGTTGCCACAGTTCATCGTCGATGCGGCCCTCAACCCCCATGCCTGGCAGGGCACGCAGGTCGCGGGCCTCCGCCAGAGTCAGTCTCTGCTCGGTCGCGCTGGCGACCACGGCGCGGGCCAGCGGGTGGTGGGAACCTTGCTCGATGGCAGCCGCCAGCGCCAGCAACTCGGCCTCCGGCTGGCCATTAAGGCTCACCAGTTCGGTCAGTTGTGGCTTGCCCAGCGTCAGGGTGCCGGTCTTGTCAAAGGCGACGGTATCGATATGGGCCAGCCGCTCCAGCGCTGCACCGCCCTTGATCAGCGCCCCCTGACGGGTAGCGGCGGCCAGCGCCGAGGTAACCGCTGCCGGGGTGGAGATAACCAGCGCGCAAGGGCAACCGATCAGCAGCAGCGCCAGTCCGCGATAGATCCACTCGTCCCAGCTCTGGCCGAAGGCGAGCGGCGGGACAATGACGACCAGCAGGGCGATCAGCATCATGGCCGGGGTGTACCAGCGGCTGAAGCGGTCGATAAAGCGCTCGATAGGGGCGCGCTGACTCTCGGCCTCTTCGATGAGGTGCAGAATGCGGTCGATGGCGTTGTTGCCGGGCTCGGAGACCACCTCAAGGCGCAACACCCGATCGGCGGCCAGACTGCCAGCAGGCACCTTGTCACCCTGACGGCGTTCCACCGGAATGGATTCGCCAGTCAGGGCGCTCTCGTCAAACGCACCGAGCTCATCGAGCAGGCGGGCGTCGGCGGGGAGGCGGGCACCCGGGGCGATTTCGATGATATCGCCGGGACGCAGCTGATCGGCAGCTACCTCTTCCCGCACCTCGCCCTCGGCAGTGGTACGGATGCGCAGCGCCTTGTCAGGCACCAGCGCCATCAGGGCGGTTACCCCGGCACGGGCGCGCCCGGCGGCGTAGGCCTCCAGATGTTCCCCCAGCATAAAGAGCAGCAGCACCATGGCCGCTTCGGCGGTTTCACCGAGGAACAGGGCGCCCAGCGCTGCCACCGTCATCAGGGTCTCGATGGCGAAGGGGGAGCCGCTTTTGGTCAGCGCCCACGCCTTGCGGGAGATAGGCCACAGACCCCACAGGGTCGCCAGGGTAAACAGCGGCTTACCGATTTCGCTCGGTAGCAGAGCTGCGACCAGCATCAGACCCGCCAGTGACAGGGGCTGCCAGTATTTGGCCAAAACGTTGCCGAGCTCCTTGCCAAACAGATTGCCCAACAGGGTCGGTTGTGAAGCTTGCTCGCGGCCAGCGCTTTCCCCCTTGAGCTGGAAACCGGCGGCCAGTACGGCGGCGGTGACGGGATCGGGGGAGAGGCCGGGGGCCAGATCCACAACCAGCTTCTCGGTGGCAAACAACACGCGCGCCTGCTGCACGCCGCTCACCCGGCTGACGGCGGTCTCGATCTTGCGAGCGCAGCTGGGGCAATCCATCCCCATGACTTGCCAGCTGTGGCGGCTGTTGCCTTGCTCTGGCGCAACCAGCGGGTCGGCAGGTGGCATATCGTGCTCGTGATCATGTTCATGATCGTGAGCCGGCGATAAGGGGGCACTGCAGCACGCTTTATCGTGGCAACCTCCTCGGGGAGGCTCATCATCCCCGGGGGATTCATTACCATCACGGGATGCGTGCTCATGAGGCGTCGTGGCTGAGCAGCCACTGACGGGCGTAGCGTTGTCGCAGCAGTGGCTATTGTGGTGATGTTCACTCTGGCCGGAGGCCGCCTTGCTGACGGCCTTGATGGGGGCGGCGTGCTGATGATTGCAGCAGGATTTGCTCATGATGAGTCCCTCTTGATGGATCCCGCCCCTGCGAGATCCCTGATTACTGAGGGGGAGTCTAAACCTTGGTGTTAAGTCCAAGGTCAACCCCTTTTATTCCCCTGATGTTGTCGGGTGTTTGTGAGGACGTGACAGGCTTATACTGGAGCACAGATTTTTACTACACCAATAAAAAGGACATAACACATGAGCAACACAGTCACTCTGCAAGGCAATCCGGTTTCCGTCGCGGGTCACTTCCCGGTCGCCGGTGAGCAAGCCAAGCCCTTCTCCCTGGTGGCCAAGGATCTCTCCGATGTGACCCTGGCAAGCTTTGCCGGTCAGCGCAAAATCCTGAACATCTTCCCGAGCGTCGATACCCCGACCTGCGCCACCTCAGTGCGCAAGTTCAACGAGCAGGCAAGCGCGCTGGAGAACACCGTTGTGCTGTGCATCTCCGCCGATCTGCCGTTCGCCCAGTCCCGCTTCTGCGGCGCTGAAGGTCTGGACAAGGTGGTGACCCTCTCCACCCTGCGTGGTGCGGCCTTCATGGAAGATTACGGCGTTGCCTTTTCCTCCGGCCCGCTGGTCGGGCTGACCGCTCGCGCCATCGTGGTGCTGGATGGTGACAACAAGGTGCTGCATAGCGAGCTGGTCGCCGAAGTGGCCGACGAGCCGAACTACGCCGCAGCGCTGGCCGTGCTGTAAGGCTGCAAGCAATAAAAAAATCCCGCTTCGGCGGGATTTTTTATGCGGGAATGGCCTGTTCAGGGCGTTGCGGGCGGGGTGGTCGCTGGCTCAGCCTTGGCGGGAGGAGATGGTTGCCACTCCACATAGGGGCGGTGGATCTTCTGGTAGATCTCGGCCAGTTTGCCGCTCGCTGCCAGCTGGTCGATGGCGTTGCGGAGAAATTCGTCCATCTCGTCACCCGCCGCCCCTTTCTGGATGATGAAGACATCTTCGAAATCACCGAAGAATTCGCGGCGGATATTGGTCAGCCCCAGATGCTTCAGCATCAGGTCGGCCTCCTCTTGCGCCCAGACAAAGGCGTCGATACGCCCACGGGAGAGCTTGCGCAGTGACTGTTCGATGCTCATCGAGCGCTGCACCGGGAAGGGCATATAGTCGGACACCGCTTCTATAAGCAGATCCCGTTTGGTGGGGATTATGCCGTAGGCCATATCTGTGGTAACCGGATGGGTGGTATTGCTGTAAATCACATGAGCCACCTTGCCGAAACTACGGGTGCTGAAGCGATAGGGCAGCATCTCGGCATCTTTGAGGTTGCGGATGGCGGGCAGGCCCAGGTCAGCCTTGCCGGCAATCACCCCCGCCATGGCGCGGGCGATGGGGTAGATGGTGATCTTGATGGTCACATCGGGGTAGAGATCATCGATGGCGTACACCAGATCGACGAAGGGGCCGGTCTTGTCGGCATTGATCAGCCCCGGCAGCTCGCCAAGGTGGGCATTGAGAACACGCACAGGTTTCGGTTGCTCTGTGCCCTTGTCGCTCGCCGTCGTTTGCGACAGACCGAGCGTCGCGCTGCCGAGCAGGGCTGCCACGAGCAGCAGGAGGGGGAGGTGTCTGGTCATGGCGGGTCTCTCTTGGCAAGGTGTCAGGTGAAGTGTAGTCAGCCTGCCGCCCGCACCGTGCGGTCGGCCCATGGTGGATAGGGTTTTACTTCTCTCCCCCCGCTCACTAGACTTCGCCTCCCACTTCTTTGTTGACGTAGCGCCATGACCTTTAGCGAACTAGCCCTCCATCCCGCCCTGTTGGCCTCTTTACCCGCCACCTTGCAGACGCCGACCCGCATCCAGCAGCTGGCTATTCCGGCGGCACTGGCGGGGCAGGATCTGCTGGCGCTGGCCCAGACCGGCAGCGGCAAGACGCTGGCGTTTGGCTTGCCACTGCTACAGCGGCTGGATCCTGCGTCCAGCCAAGTGCAGGGGCTGGTGCTGGTGCCGACCCGCGAGCTGGCGATCCAGGTCACTGCCGCGCTAAAAGAGGGCGCCGAGGCGTTGGGGCTGCGCATCGTTACTCTCTGTGGCGGTGTGCCTCAGGAGCGGCAACAGGCCGAGCTGGCGCAGGGACCACAGCTGCTGGTGGCGACGCCGGGGCGGCTGCGGGATCTGCTGACCCAGCAACTGCTGGGTCTGGATGGCCTGCAATTGCTGGTGTTGGATGAGGCGGATCGTCTGCTGGAGATGGGGTTTGCTCCCGACATCAAGGCGCTGCTCGGTTTTATTCCGGCGGATCGCCAGACCCTGCTCTTCTCTGCCACCCTGCCTGCCGAGCTGGAGGCACTGGCCAACGGCCTGCTGCGCGAGCCCACCCGTATCGAGGCCAACCCCCTCAACAGTGTGGTGAACGAGATCGAAGAGCGGCTCTATCTGGTCAACAAGAGTAGCAAGGTGCCGGCGCTCATCAGCTTGCTCAAGGATCAGGCGTGGCCGCAGGTGCTGGTCTTTATCAGTGCGCGGGATGATGCCGACGGGGTTGCCAGAAAGCTGGCCAAGGCGGGCATTGCGGTGGCCGCCCTCCATGGCGAGAAGGAGCAGGCGGTGCGCGAGCAGGCGCTCAATGATTTCAAGGAGGGTCAGGTGCGTGTGCTGGTCGCCACCGACCTGATGGCGCGCGGCATTCATGTGGAGGCGCTGCCGGTGGTGATCAATCTGGATTTGCCCGCCAGCGCCCCTGTCTATGTACACCGCATTGGCCGGACCGCCCGGGCTGGCCGTGAAGGGCTGGCCATCTCGCTGGTCTGCCATGGCGAAAGCGACATGCTGCAAGCCATTCGTACCCTGACCGGCCGCGAGCTGCCGCTGGGGGATCTGGCCGGATTCCCGGTCACCGACCAGCCCGCCAGCGGGGAGGGCAAGCGCCCGGCCCGCGACAAGCAAGCCAATCGGCGCACGCAGGCCAAGCGCAGCGTCAAGGCGTTCAAAGGCAAGGCGCCACGCGGCTGAGATCAGGCCCGTGCCAGCGGGTAGGTAAACAGCGCCAGATGGGCGAAGTTGAAGGCGAAGTGCAGCAGGATCGCCACCGTGAGCCGCCCGCTCAGCTGGAGTGCCAGACCGTAGCAGATTCCCGCCAGCGTGGCGAAGAGAGCCAATAGGGCGCCACCCGCCAGATGACCCGCCCCGAACAGGCTGGCGGCCACCACTATGCCGACCCAGGGGCGGTAGCGTTCGGCCAGCCCTTGCTGGATCGCCCCCCGAAACAGCGCCTCCTCCGCCACACAGGTGAACAGCAGGTTGTTCAGCGCGAACAACCACCACCAGTGAGGCAGCCCCACCTCCGGTTTCAGTGCCCCCAACTGCCAGGCGATGACCAGCAGGGCGGCCAACGGCAGCAACAACAGGGCCAGCGGGCGCCAGCGGATGCTGCCTCCCTTGCCGAGCAGCGTCGGGCAGGCCAGCAGCAAGCCAAACAAGAGCAGCGGCTTGTCGAGGTTCAGATACATATTGAACGGCACGCTGGCGGGCCCTGCCAGAGCCTGATCCAGTACCTTGAGATTGCTGAATCCGGGGATCAGATGCAGGGTCAGCGCTACCGCCCATATCAGCAAGGCGCCCCATGCGATGGTACGGCCATGGCCGGGCTGTGAGGGCAGGCGCCAGGCTAGCAGCAGTGCGGCCAGTGTCACCAGCAGGGCGGTCGGAGTGATGCGAGCGAGCCAGAGCGCCAGCAGCAGGGCTACCCCCAGCAGCAGGAAACCGGGCCGCCGTTGCCGTGCCAGACAGAGCAGGGTGGCCAGCGCCAGCGCTCCCCAGATCAGTGTGTCGGGTAGGGGTAACATCGGAACTCCTTTGTAACAAAAGGGCCGCACCTTAGCAGGTGCATCGGCGCAAAGGCAACCAGAGCGGGTTATCCGGGCCAGCCTCCTATACTCAACAAGAGAGTAAAAAGAGGGATGGTGATGAAGCACTATGGCTGGTTGTTCTGTTGTTGGTGTGGATGGTTGTCATGCGCCCCCTTGTCGCTGGTGACCGGGGAGTTCTCACCCTATTCGGGGGCTGCACTGCCTGATGGCGGCCTGAGTACCCGGCTGGTCACCACCCTGCTGCGTGAGGCGGGCTATGACGAGCTGAAGGTGGAGTTTTTGCCCTGGAACCGGGGTTACGAGTTGACGCGCAACGGTCTGGCGTCCGCCACCTTCCCCTATGCCTGGACGCGCGAGCGGGCCAAGCTCTTCTATTTCAGTGCTCCGCTCCATATCGATCACCTTTCCTGGTTCACCTATCAGGGCAGCGATGCAGTGCTTGACGGCAAATGGCAGGGATTGCGGGTCTGCATTCCCGCAGGCTGGAGTACCAGTCACGCGGATGAGGTCATTGCCCGTTTTTCCTTGCAACTCACCCGCCCAAAGAGTCTGGCGCAGTGCTTGAAAATGCTTGAACTCAAACGGGTTGATCTGATGCCAATGAACGATGCGGTGACGGCAGAAGTCAGCATGCAGGTGTTCGGTGATCCCAACTATCTGCAACCGCTCCCCTATTTTCGCCAGCGCGATACCTTCTATCTGCTGGTTTCGCGCAAGTTGCAAGGGGGGCATGAGCTGATTGAACGCTTCAACGAGGTGCTGGCTGAAGCTCGCGCCAGCGGTCATTACGACAAGCTGGTTCCCGGAGCCTTACCCCGGTTGCCCCGTTGTGATAGATGATGAGTGGGGGAGCATAAAACCAGCAAGCCGGAGCCGTGACTCCGGCTTGATGGATCTTGGAGGGTCATCACAACGCAGATATCGGGATGCCGTGAAGCAACGGTTGAGCGGTGTGGGGGGCCAGACCTGCCCAGATACTGATAACGGCGTCAATTACCGGTGTTGCGGCTAATATCAGGATCGTCTCCCTGTTCGCATGCACTGAATTTCAGAGGTCGGGATGAAGCACGCTTGGTGGCTGCTCGGTTGTTGGTGTGGATGGCTATCCAGTGCTCCGTTGACGCTGGTGACCGGGGACTATTCCCCCTATTCCGGCGCCGATTTACCGGGGGGCGGGCAGAGCACCCGACTGGTGACCAGGGTGCTTCACACTGCCGGCTATCACGATCTGGCTGTGGACTATCTGCCCTGGGCCCGGGGCTATCAACAGGCCCTCAATGGCCTGGCCACAGCGACCTACCCGTATGCTCGCACCCGTGAGCGCGAGCTTGATTTCTATTACAGCGATCCCATCCATCTCGATCACCTCTCATGGTTCACCTACCGCGGCAGTCAGGCCGTGCTGGATGGCCGATGGCAGGGGTTGAAAGTGTGTATGCCTCTGGGCTGGAGCTCCAGCAACTTTGATAGCGTGGTAAAGCAGTTCGGGTTGATCGTACAGAGCCCCAAGACCCTGACGCAGTGTCTGCAGTTGCTGGCGCGTCAACGGGTTGATCTGATCACCATGAATGATGCCGTGATGGCGGACGCCAGCCTGCAGGCATTTGGCGACCCCTGTCATTTGCAACCCTTGCCCTATTTTCGCGAGGCCGAGGCACTCTATCTGATTGTCTCGCACAAATTGCCCGATGGGGCCGATGTGGTACGGCGCTTCAACAGCGCGCTGGCAACATTACATGCCAACGGAAGTTATGATGAGCTGGTAGGGGGGCGTAACGGCGGGCGGTGCCATCTATGGCAGAAAAAATAAGCCGGAGCAATCGCGCCGGCTTATTGGCATTCAGAGGGAGGGATTAGCGGCCTGATTCGGCGATCACGCGGGCGATGATATCGGCGCGCTTGCTGGCTTCTAGCTCACCCAGGGCGATCAGGCCAGCCTTGAAGATGACGTTCTTTGGCAGGCTGACGTCGTCCAGGGTGGTGATGGCTTCAACGTGCATGCCGTTGAGGCGGCTGGCATCGCGCGGGCTCAGGTTGACCTGGGTGTTCATCACCTGCTTGCCTTTCTTCTTGGCAGGCGCAGCGGCTTTCTTGGTGGATTCCTGTTCTTCGTCTTCCGGCAGTTCGTCATCAAAATCGTAAATAGACATAGTCAATCCTGTTGAGTTAGGCAAAAGGGCATGTTTGCCCGACATATTCATTTCGTATTTTAACCCGATATCGGGTCAATCAGCCCATATCCTCGTTACGGATAAAGGCGCGCCAGGAGGCGAGCACCTGGGCAAAATCTTCCAGCCCGCACATGGCCAGCTGTTCATCATCGTAGTAGGCGAGATCGTCGAGATCGTCATCCAGCTCGATATTGAGGGCGTTGGCTTTCACCTCCGCCTCTTCGTGGGTCAGCAGCAGGGAGTAGTCACCGCCATTGAGCCGGTATTCGACTCGGGTGCGGTTGGATAGCTGGTCAATGATGGAGAAAAGCTCGTCGAGCTTCTCTTCATCCTTGCCAACCTCGTCGATCAACCACTGACCGATGGCTTCATGGCCCATGGAGAACCGGGCGCGATAGCCACCAAACGGGTCGCGGCGAAATTCATAATCCATAGCACAGTCCAGATCGGAGGGATGGGCCATCATGGGCAGGCGGGTGCAAGCACGCAATTCCTGCTCCATGGCGGGGCCCACATCGGGTAAAGTGGCCTATTCTAGCGATCCCCCTCTCGCTTGTCTTGATGATGTGGCATCTTTGCGCCCATCTGCTGCCGGTTAACGCGGGGAGCGCAGCCTGATCTGCCTCTTGTCCGGAGATGTTATGCAACTAAATGAGAGTCTTGCCCGTCAGATCGTCGCGCGGGCGATGAAGATCCTGTCGTTCTCGGTCAATGTGATGGATGAGCCACAGAGACTGGTCATCGCCTCTGGTTATTCCCGGTTGGTTCAGCGGAGTATCTATGCAGCTAAATGACATGCTCGCACGCCAGATTGTGAGCCGGGCGATGAAGATCCTCTCCTTTTCGGTCAACGTGATGGACGAACACGGCCTCATTATTGCGTCCGGCAATCCGGAGCGGATCCATGAGCGCCACGAAGGGGCCGTACTGGCGCTCACCGAAAACCGGGTGGTGGAGATCAGCGAAGCGACCGCCCTGCAGCTCAAGGGGGTGCGGCCCGGCATTAACTTGCCTATCGCCTATCAGGGGGATCTGATCGGGGTGATCGGTATCTCCGGCGATCCGGAGGAAGTTCGTGCTTACGCCGAACTGGTGCGGATGACGGCAGAACTGATCCTGGAGCAGGCGGCGCTCACCGAGCAGTTGCAGTGGGACAAGCGCCACAAGGAGGAGCTGGTGTTGCAGCTCATTCGGGGCGAGGGGCGAGTCGACCAGTTGCAGCAGGCGGCCCGCTTTCTCGGACTGGATCTGGCCCAGCCTCGGGTGGTGGCGGTGCTGGCGCTGGAGGAGGCCGACCCTGCTCGTCTGCGGGAGCTGGTCCATCAGCTGGAGAACCCGGAGCGGGACAATCTGGTGGCCATCAACGGGCTCGACGAGATAGTGGTGCTCAAACCGGCGCAATTGAGTGAGGGGGTCTGGCAATCGGCGCAGGAGCGCAGCCGGATCAAGCAGTTGCTGGCGCGCATTCCCCACTTCAAGGTGCATATCGCGGTGGGTGATTACTTCGCCGGGATCGACGGGCTGGCGCGCTCTTACCAGACGGCGCGGGATACCCTGCGCCGTGGCATGCGGCAGGCGCCGCGCAAGCAGGTCTACTTCTTTGAGGACTACCGTTTGCCGGTATTGCTGGGGAGTCTGATGGACTCCTGGCAGGCGGATCAGCTGCGAGCCCCCTTGCTGAAACTGGCCGAAGAGGATAGCAAGGGGGCGCTGCAGAAGACCCTGCGCCACTATTTCTTGCAGGATTGTGATCTGCATCGCTGTGCCGAAGCCTTGTTCATTCACCCCAATACCCTGCGTTATCGGCTGGGGCGGATAGAGCAGATAACCGGTTTGAATTTCAACAAGTTAGACGACAAATTTCAGCTTTACCTGGGACTTAATCTGAGCATGTAATTGTTTTTTTTTACAATTAACGTGCTTTTTAGTGTCTTTTATTTGTCGTTTCGTCTAAAGATTTATCGTTTTGCATCCCCATAATGGCGAGCACTCTATCTATTCAAGGTGTCCGTCATGATCCCGGTTACAGCCCTTGGCGCCATCGCGGCGCTCTCCATCGCCATCATCCTCATTTTGAAGAAGGTGCCGCCTGCTTACGGCATGATCGTGGGTGCCCTGGCCGGTGGCCTGATTGGCGGTGCCGATCTGACCCAGACCGTTGCCCTGATGATCGGCGGTGCCCAGGGGATCACCACCGCGGTGATGCGGATCCTGGCGGCCGGTGTGCTGGCTGGCGTGCTGATCGAGTCGGGCGCGGCCACCACCATCGCCGAAACCATCGTCAAGAAGCTCGGTGAAACCCGCGCCCTGCTGGCGCTGGCGCTGGCGACCCTGATCTTGACCGCGGTTGGTGTATTCGTGGACGTGGCCGTCATCACCGTTGCGCCCATTGCGCTGGCCATCGCCCGCCGTGCGGATCTCTCCAAGGCTGCCATCCTGCTGGCGATGATCGGTGGCGGCAAGGCGGGTAATGTCATGTCCCCCAATCCCAACGCCATTGCCGCGGCTGACGCCTTCCATCTGCCCCTCACCTCAGTGATGGCTGCGGGCATCATCCCGGGTCTGTTCGGTCTGGTGATGGCCTACTGGCTGGCCAAGCGTCTGAACAACAAGGGCAGCAAGGTTGCCGCCGAC
The DNA here is from genome assembly GCF_016026615.1 of Aeromonas allosaccharophila. Lineage (NCBI taxonomy): Bacteria > Pseudomonadati > Pseudomonadota > Gammaproteobacteria > Aeromonadales > Aeromonadaceae > Aeromonas > Aeromonas allosaccharophila. The sequence continues at coordinate 4,058,499 of NZ_CP065745.1, forward strand.
GAGGTAGTGAGCTTCGAGGGCACCAAACTGCCGGGCTTTGCCGCCGCCATCAGCGCACCGCTGGTCGCCATCCTGTTGCTGGCCCTGCGTCCGGTTGCCGGTATCGTGGTGGATCCGCTGATTGCGCTGCCCCTCGGTGGTCTGGTCGGCGCCCTGATGATGGGTAAATTCAGCAAGGTGAACCAGTTTGCAGTATCCGGCCTCGCCCGCATGGCGCCGGTCGCCATCATGCTGCTGGGTACCGGTACCCTGGCGGGCATCATCGCCAACTCCGGCCTGAAAGATGTGCTGATCAGCGGCCTGACCGCCTCCGGTCTGCCTTCTTACCTGCTGGCCCCCATCTCCGGTGCCCTGATGTCGCTGGCAACCGCCTCGACCACCGCCGGTACCGTGGTGGCCTCCAACGTCTTCAGCTCCACCCTGATTGAACTGGGGATCAGCGGTCTGGCCGGTGCTGCCATGATCCATGCCGGTGCCACCGTGTTTGACCACATGCCCCACGGCTCCTTCTTCCATGCCACCGGTGGCAGCGTCCACATGGGGGTGGGTGAGCGCCTGAAACTTATCCCTTACGAAACCGCAGTCGGTCTGACCATTGCCACTGTCTCCACCCTGATGTTTGGCGTGTTTGGCCTCGCCTAAGGAATTGATATGAAAATTGTTATTGCCCCCGATTCATTCAAGGAGAGTCTGAGCGCCATGGCGGTGGCTGATGCCATCGAGGCCGGTTTCAAGCAGGTGTTGCCAAACGCCACCTACGTCAAATTGCCGATGGCCGATGGCGGCGAAGGCACGGTGCAATCGCTGGTCGATGCCACCGGTGGCCGCATTCTGCCGGTCGAAGTGACCGCACCGCTTGGCAACAAGGTACAGGGTTTCGTCGGCCTACTGGGTGATGGCGAGCGTGCCGTCATCGAGATGGCCGCGGCCTCCGGCATCCATCTGGTGGCACCCGAGCAGCGCAATCCGCTGCTCACTTCCAGCTTCGGTACCGGCGAGCTGATCCTGGCCGCGCTGGAGATGGGAGTGAAACACCTGATCCTCGGTATCGGCGGCAGCGCCACCAATGACGGCGGTGCCGGCATGATCCAGGCGCTCGGTGGCAAGCTGCTCAAAGCCGATGGCTCTGCCATCGAGCTGGGCGGTGGTGGTCTCGCAGAGCTCGCGACTATCGATCTGAGCGGTCTGGATCCGCGCCTGAGCGATTTGGTTATCGAGGTGGCGTGCGATGTGAACAACCCGCTGTGCGGCCCGAAAGGTGCATCTGCGGTGTTTGGCCCGCAAAAAGGGGCTACTCCCGAGATGGTGGCACAGCTCGATGCCAACCTCTCCCGTTACGCTGACTGCATCGAGCAGGCGCTCGGCAAACAGGTGAAGGATATTCCGGGGGCGGGCGCAGCCGGTGGCATGGGCGCCGCGCTGGTTGGCCTGCTTGGTGCCGAGCTCAAGCCCGGTATCCAGATCGTCATCGAAGCCCTGAAACTGGCCGAGGAAGTGGCCGATGCGGATCTGGTCATTACCGGTGAAGGTCGTATCGACAGCCAGACCATCCACGGCAAGACGCCAATCGGTGTCGCACGCTGTGCCAAGCAGTTCGGCAAGCCGGTGATCGGTATCTCCGGTTGCCTGACCGATGATTGCGGAGTGGTACACGAGCACGGGCTGGATGCGGTATTTGCCGTGGTCAACCGCGCCATGTCCCTGCCGGAGGCGTTGGCCACCGCCAGCATCAATATCGAGCTGACCGCGCGCAACGTGGCCGCGCTCTATCGGTTGCCCCGCTGATATTTGGGTCTATGCCTGCTACCCGGGCATCGACCATCCCTCGCCCCGTGAGGGGGCCTTTCTCATTTGATGAGAAATCCGGTTGCCCTTAGCACTTTTCGCCGACCCCTCGAGGTCGGCTTTTTTGTCTCCTTCACGTTCCCCGTATCCTGCCCTGTCACTGGTTTCTATAGGCGCATCTCTCCCTTTACGGCATAGTGGTCGTACCAAGTACAAGGAGAGACGCATGTTCCTGCTGACCCTGGGGGTTGCGCTGTTTACCCTGATCCATCTCTACCCCTGTTTTGCCGTGGCCCATCGGATGCGGCTGCGCGAGCGGCTGGGTGAGAATCGCTACAAGGGGCTCTTCTCCCTGCTGGTGTTTGTCGCCATCGCCTGCATCATCGCCGGTTGGCGGTCGGCCAGCGCATTACCGCTCTACTTCCTGCCGGATTGGGGGCCGATGACCATGACGGTGATGATGCCCTTTGCGCTGATCCTCTTCTTCTCCGGCCAGGGGTCCAACCACCTGCGCCGTTGGCTGGTGCATCCCCAACTGCTCGGCACCCTGATCTGGGCGGTGGCTCATCTGCTGGTCAACAGCGAGGCGCGATCCTTGGTGCTGTTTGGCGGCATCGGGCTCTGGGCGCTGGTGAGCATCGTCTGGATTTCGGTGCGGGAGTGGCAACAAGCGCCGCGCCCGGCGGCCAACTGGACGGGCACCGGCATCAGCGTCGGGGCGGGCTTGGCGGCCACCGCGCTGCTGGTCTTCTGGGGCCACGGCTGGCTGACCGGCATTCCCCTGCATTGAGCGTGAACTGCAGGCTTGGTAACCGCGTATGATGGATAAAACAAAAGGAGTCTTGGCGATGAAATGGTTCACTCTGTTGCTGTTATTGGGTGCCGGTGCGGCCTCTGCGGCGTGCCCCGATTATTTCAATGTGGAGATGCGGGAGCTTAACAACTCTCAACGCCACAACCTCTGTCAGCTGACCGAGGGCAAGGTGGTGCTGGTGGTCAATACCGCCTCCTACTGTGGTTACAGCGGCCAGTTCCGCGATCTGGAGAAGCTCTACCAGAGCTACAAAGATAAAGGGCTGATTATTCTGGGTTTCCCCTCCAACGACTTCTGGCAGGAGGCGGGTAATGAGACCAAGACCGCCGAGGTATGTCGCCGCGACTATGGCGTCACCTTCCCGATGTTCAATCGGGTGGCGGTACGTGGTTCCGATGCGGTACCGCTGTTCAAGGGGCTGGCGGCGGCCGCTGACGGGGATGAGCCGAACTGGAACTTCCACAAGTATCTGGTGGGGCGCGATGGCAAGCTGATCGCCAGCTACGGCGCCAACCAGAATCCGGCTGACGATCCCCTCAAACTGCAGATCACCCGGGCGCTGGGGCTCTGACCCTACCCCTTGGCGGGCGGCTCTGGAATAATGGGCGCCCGCCACTCACTCTGGTTATCTTGTGCTGCAACGTCTTCCCCAAATGGTCATTTTCGATGCGCTGGTGCGCGAGCAGGGGATCTCTGCTGCCGCCCGTCGTCTCGGAGTCTCCAAATCCCATATCAGCAAGCAGCTGGCGCTGCTGGAGACCACCCTCGGCGCCCAGCTGGTGCAGCGAACCACCCGCCGCTTTGCCCTGACCGAGCTGGGGCAGGAGTATGCCCGTCACTGCCATGCGTTGGTTGCGGTGGCGCACGAGGCGGACTCCATGATCGCCGAGCGGCGTGGCAAGGTGAGCGGTGTGCTCCATCTCGGGGTAGGCCAATCCTTCGGTCGTTTGCATGTCATTCCCCATCTCAAGGCGTTTCAGGACTGCTATCCCGAGCTGGAGCTGGAGGTCTCGCTGTTTGACCACAGAACCAGTCTGGTGGATGAGGGGCTGGATCTCTGGATCACCACTTACGAAGACAAGCCGGAAGGGCTGGTGGGGCAGCGGCTGGCCGACATTGGCTTCGTACTGGCGGCCTCGCCGGATTACCTGCTGAGCCACGGTACCCCGCTCCATCCGAAGGATCTGGCCCAGCACAACTGCATCACCTACCAGAGCCGGGAGCGCCGCTATCATCAGTGGGCGTTTCGTCAGGGCAAGGAGCGCCAGACGGTGCAGGTGGCGGGCAACTATCGGGTGGATATGGCGGAAGCTGTGCGGGATGCGGCGCTGGCCGGTCTCGGCATCGCCTATATCGCCAACTACCTGCTGGACAAGGAGCTGCAGAGCGGTCAGCTGATCCCGCTGTTGCCCCAGTGGCGGCCAAATCAGCAGATGGCGGTACACGCCGTTTACGCCCGGCGCGAACATCTGGATCCCAAGATCCGTCTCTTCATCGATTTCCTCAAGGCCCGCTTTGGTCCAGAACCCTATTGGGAGCAGCGGCTGGCCCCCTGGCTCGGCGGTAAATTGTCCGGCAGTGAGGAATGATCGTTTCCATATAAAAACACTGGCTTTCGCGTGATACTAAAATTGAACCAAATCAGCCAGTTGGCGCAACCGATATCGTGAAAACGTTTTTTCTAACAGAGCTGTAACCAAGCGGACTTGCAGTGACGGGGTGAGAGGCGCAGAATCCGCGCCCATCTTTTGCCCCACCTGATGGAGTCCCTATGATTGCCCTGCTCGGCATCCTGAGTATCCTGGCGCTTGCCGTGATCTGCTCTGATAATCGTCGTCGTATCCCGCTGCGAACAGTTGGCTTTGCCCTCTGCCTGCAAGTCATGTTTGCCGGTCTGGTGCTCTGGCTGCCTGCCGGTCAGCATGTGCTGAACGGGGTCAGCGAAAGCGTCAGCAGCGTGATCGGTTATGGTCAGGAGGGGATCGCCTTCCTGTTCGGTGATCTGGCCAAGTTCAAACTGGGCTTCATCTTTGCCTTCAACGTATTGCCGGTCATCATTTTCTTCTCTGCGGTGATCGCCATCCTGTATCACATCGGCATCATGCCGCGGGTGATCGCCCTACTGGGCGGTGGTCTGCAAAAGCTGCTGGGTACCGGTCGCGCCGAGAGCCTCTCCGCGACCGCCAACATCTTCGTCGGCATGGTGGAAGCGCCGCTGGTGGTCAAACCCTACCTCTCCAAGATGTCAGATTCCCAGTTCTTCGCGGTGATGAGCTGCGGCCTCGCCTCGGTCGCTGGCGGTACTCTGGTGGGTTACGCGAGTATCGGTGTCGAGCTGAAATACCTGATCGCCGCCGCCTTCATGTCGGCGCCTGCCGGTCTGGCGATGGCCAAGGTCCTGGTGCCGCCTGAGGCTGAAGAAGTTGACCACTGTCAGGATGTAGAGATCCCCCGCGCCACCAACGTGATCGAAGCGGCGGCCGATGGCGCCATGTCCGGCCTCAATATCGCGGTGGCAGTCGGTGCGACCCTGCTGGCCTTCGTCGGCGTGATCGCCATGCTCAATGGCCTGCTCGGTTGGGCTGGCGGTCTGGTAGGGCTGGATCTGAGCTTCCAGATCATTCTGGGCTGGCTGTTTGCCCCCGTCTCCTGGCTGATCGGTGTGCCCTGGGAGCAGGCGCAGGCCGCTGGTGCCCTGATCGGTACCAAGATCGTGGTCAACGAGTTCGTCGCCTTCATCGGTCTGGTACAGGATCAGACCCTGAGCGAGTCGAGCAAGGCCATCGTCACCTTCGCCCTGTGCGGCTTTGCCAACATCTCCTCCATGGCGATCCTGATCGGCGGTCTGGGTTCCATGGTACCGGAGCGCAAATCCTTCATCGCCCGTTACGGCATGCGCGCCATCCTCTCCGGCGTGCTGGCGAACCTGATGAGCGCCTGTCTGGCCGGTCTGTTCCTCGCCCTGTAACGGACGGTGGCACGGACTGAATGCAACAAGGGCGCCGCGATGGCGCCCTTGTCATATGGATAACAAGAAGCCCAGACCTTGGTCGGGGCTTCTTGTTGCTGCTCAGTCGACGTAGAAGGTCTGCTGGAAGGTGAGGTTCTGCTGCTGCCAGCCGCCCATGATCTTCAGGGTGAACTGATAGGTATCTTCGTTGCGGTAGGGGAGGGTTGCCAGATAGTAGATGGCATCGCCCTCTTTTACCTCCTGAAAGCTCAGGGTGCGGATGGTGCCGGTCAGGTTCTTGGCCTCACCGGTGATCCCCACGGCTTGCGCCACTTTCTGCTTGTCCTGTACCGCGATATTGATGATGGCGTTGTAGCGGCTGCGCTCCAGTCCATACGCCTTGGCGACCTCGGGGGTGAGGAAGCTGGAGTTGAAGGCGTTATAGTGCACCAGCCAGGGGCCCAGCTCCTTCATCTGTTCTGCCTTGAGCGGCAGGGTCATCAGCAGTGCCAGCAGGCCACTCATCCAGGCTGTTTTCATCTGTCATCCCTCTCATATCTACGGTTGGCGCAGGCCGACTCATTCAGCCTTGCGCGTCATTCAGCAGTGCACTCACTTCTTGCGGCAACTGTTTGGGGCTGTCGATGGCGACGGTTTTGTGTCGCCCCAGCTCGCCCCGCACTATGGTGACCTGTCCCTTGGCCACCTTGAACTGCTTGGCCAGAAACTTGATCAGATGGCTGTTGGCCTGGCCATCGACCGGCGGCGCCGTGATGGCCACTTTCAGCTCTTCGCCATGCAGTCCGATGATCTGATCCCGACTCGCCTTGGGCTGGATCACCAGATGCAGTACCAGTTCATCCCCTTGTTGCAGGACGGCTGGCATCAAATCATCCACCACAGCTGGCCGAACAGGTCACCCAGCAGGTAGTTGATGGCTTGCAGGCCGATAAAGGCGACCAGCACCGAGAGATCCAGCCCGCCCAGTGCCGGCAGTACACGGCGGATAGGGGCGAGGAACGGCTCGGTCAGCTGATGCATCACATATTCGATGGGGTTGCGGCCCTGGCTGACCCAGCTCAGGATGGCGCGGATCAGCAGTACCCAGAAGATCATCGAACCCGCTTTCTTCAGCACGGTCAGCGCGGCAAACAGGCTGATGCTGAGCCAGTCCGCCAGCAGCACGTTCATGCTCTTGAGCAGGGCCAGCTTGGCGAAGGCGATGACCAGCGCCAGCACCACGGAGGCGAGATCGATGCCACCAAAGCCCGGGATAACGCGGCGTAGCGGGATCACCAGCGGATTGGTCAGCTTGACCACCATCTGGCTCATCGGGTTGTAGAAGTCGGCGCGGGCCCACTGCAACCAGACGCGCAGCAGGATCACCATCAGGTAGAGATCGAAAACGGTGTTAATCAGAAAGTAAGCAGTGTTCATCTGGGCTCCTGTTAGAAGAGGGTTTCCATTTCGGTGGCACGAGCGACGGCCGCCTGCATGGCTTGCGCAGTCAGCGGCATCAGCCCCTGCTGCTGGAAGGTGTTGATGGCTTCGGCGGTGGTGCCGCCCTTGCTGGTCACCTGCTCGCGCAGGGTTTGCAGCGCCAGCTCGGGGTTCTGCTCCACCATGGCGGCAGCGCCCAGCGCGGTCTGCTGCACCAGCAGGCGTGCCTGCTCGGGTGAGAAGCCCATTGCCTCTGCCTCTTCGGCGATGGCCTGCATAAAGAGGAAGAAGTAGGCCGGGGCACTGCCCGCCGCGGCGATGACGCCGTTGATGCCGGACTCTTGATCCACCCAGAGGGTCTTGCCGACCGCCTGCATCATCTGCTCGGCAAAGTCGCGATCACTGGCTCCAATATGCTCGGGGGCGTAGAGGCCGGTCATGCCCAGGCCCAGCAGGGCCGGGGTATTGGGCATGGTGCGGATGATGCGGTCATGGCCACCGGCCATCTCGCCAAGGCGCGCCACCTTGATACCAGCCGCGATGGAGATAAGCAGCTTGCCCTCAAGGGAGCCCAGCTCGGCAACCAGCGCTGCCAGCATGTCGGCCATCAGCTGCGGTTTGACCGCCAGCACGATCACTTCGGCGCCGCGGGCCGCCTCGGCATTACTCTGGGTGATGTGAATACCGTAGTCGCTGGCCAGCGCCTCCAGCTTGGGGCGGCTGGGGTTGGCGGCCGTGATCTGCCCGGCGGGATAGCCCGCCTTGACCAGTCCGGCAATGATGCTGCGGCTCATGTTGCCCGCGCCGATAAAGGCCAGCGTTCTATGCTGCATCAGATGCTCCTGTAGCACATGGGGTCGCGGCGAGGTGGGTGCTGCCTGCACTACCTGACGCCAGAATTCGGTGTTCCATCAAACGCTCCTGTTGATGAAGTCGCGGGGATCTATCGGTTATCCACCAGCCTGCCTATGAGTAGTCACGGGCGCCGAAGATGGCGGTGCCGACCCGCACCATGGTACTGCCATGGGCGATGGCCAGCTCGAGATCTTCGGTCATGCCCATCGAGAGGGTATCCACCGTGGGGTATTGTCGCGCAAGCTCGGTGAACAGAGTCTGCATGCGGGTCATTTGGGCGGCCAAGACGGTCTCGTCACTGGTGTGTTCGGGAATGGCCATCAGCCCCCGCAGCACCAGTCGGTCACTCTGGGAGACCAGCTCGGCAAGGCGGAAAATCTCTTGTTCCGACGTTCCGGATTTGCTGCTCTCTCCGCTAATATTGATTTGCAGACAAACATTTAGCGGTGCCATGCTGGCGGGACGCTGGTTGTTGAGGCGGTCGATCAACTTGTCCCGATCCACGCTCTGCACCCAGTCGAACCGTTCGGAGACCAGTTTGGATTTGTTCGATTGCAAAGGGCCGATAAAGTGCCACTCTATGTCGCAATATTCCGGCTGCTGGCGCAAGGTATCGATCTTGGTCGCCGCTTCCTGGGCGTAGGATTCGCCAAAGCAGCGCTGACCTGCGGCATGGGCGGCCATGACGGCCTCGACGGGCTTGGTCTTGCTCACGGCCAGCAGGCGGATCTGCTGCAGGTTGCGGCTCGCCCGTTCGGCGGCCTGGGCAATACGTTCCTTTACCTGAAACAGGTGCTGGGCAATCTGGTTCATATTTCGTTAGTGATCTTGTGATGGGAGAATGACAAGTCTATGGATATCACAGAGTTATTGGCTTTCAGTGTAAAGCATAAAGCCTCGGATCTACACCTCTCGGCCGGGGTTCCCCCGATGATCAGGGTTGATGGTGAGGTTCGCAAGATCAATTTGCCCGCCCTGGAACACCGGGAAGTGCATGCCCTCATTTATGACATCATGAACGACCATCAGCGCAAGGAGCTGGAGGAGAACTTCGAGGTCGACTTCTCGTTCGAGGTGCCCAATCTGGCTCGTTTCCGGGTCAACGCTTTCCAGCAGGCGCGCGGTTCCGGCGCGGTATTTCGTACCATCCCCAGCACGGTCTTGAGCCTCGAGGATCTCGATGCGCCGGAGATCTTTCGCAAGATCTCCGAATACCCGCGCGGTCTGGTGCTGGTGACCGGCCCGACCGGTTCCGGTAAATCGACCACCCTGGCGGCCATGGTCAACTACATCAACGAGAACTTCCATCACCACATTCTCACCATCGAAGACCCCATCGAATTCGTTCACGAGAACAAGCGCTGTCTGGTGAACCAGCGGGAAGTACACCGCGATACCAAGAGCTTCAGCAACGCCCTGCGCTCGGCACTGCGGGAAGACCCGGACATCATTCTGGTGGGCGAGATGCGTGACCTCGAGACCATTCGTCTGGCCATGACGGCCGCCGAAACCGGCCACCTGGTGTTTGGCACCCTGCACACCTCGTCGGCGGCCAAGACCATCGACCGTATCATCGACGTCTTCCCCGGTGCGGAGAAGGACATGGTACGTTCCATGCTTTCCGAATCCCTGCGGGCGGTTATATCCCAGACCCTGCTCAAGCGTATTGGTGGCGGCCGGGTGGCGGCACACGAGATCATGATGGGCATTCCGGCGGTGCGTAACCTGATCCGTGAGGACAAGATCGCCCAGCTCTACTCGGTGATCCAGACAGGGATGACCCACGGCATGCAGACCATGGATCAGAGCCTCAAGCAGCTGGTGAGCCGCGGCGTGGTGGCATCCCTCGATGCCAAGGCCAAGGCCGTCGATCCCAACAGCGTTTAAGAGCGTCGAACCCAGGGAGGGATAAATGATGAATCTGGATGAATTACTGACCGAACTGGTCGAACGAAAGGGCTCGGATCTGTTTGTGACGGTGGGCTCGCCGCCCACTCTCAAGGTCAATGGCCATCTGGTGTCGCTGGGGGGCGAGGCGCTCGACAAGAAGGGGGCGCTGACGCTGGTCAGAGATACCCTCAGCAGCGATCACTTCGAGCGCTATATCCGCACCAAGGAGGCCAACTACGCCATCTATCGCGAGGCGCTTGGCCGTTTTCGGGTCAGCGCCTTCTGGCAGCAGGAGCTGCCCGGCATGGTGATACGTCGCATTGAGACCCGCATCCCCACCTTTGAAGATCTGCAGTTGCCCAACATCCTGCAGGAGGTCGCCATGGCCAAGCGGGGGTTGGTGCTGTTTGTCGGGGCCACCGGCGCGGGTAAGTCCACTACTCAGGCGGCGATGATTGGCTATCGCAACCAGCATGCCGATGGCCACATTCTGACGGTGGAAGACCCGGTGGAGTTCGTCCATCAGCATGGCCGCAGTCTGGTGACCCAGCGTGAAGTGGGGATCGATACCGAGTCGTTCGATGTGGCGCTGAAGAGCTCGCTGCGTCAGGCGCCGGACGTGATCCTGATCGGCGAGATCCGCAGTCAGGAGACCATGGAGTTTGCTCTGCAGTTCGCCGAGACCGGTCACCTTTGCCTCGCCACTCTGCATGCCAACAACGCCAACCAGGCGCTGGATCGGATCCTCCATCTGGTGCCGCAAGACAAACACCGTCAGTTCCTGTTCGATCTCTCCTTCAACCTGAAAGCCATCGTTGCCCAGCAACTGGTGCCAAGCATGGATGGCAAGCGGCGTTTTGCCGCGTTCGAGGTGCTGCTCAATACCCCGCTTATCACCGACATCATCCGCAAGGGTGAGATGCACCGCCTCAAGGAGGTGATGACCAAATCCACCGAGCTGGGCATGCAGACCTTCGATCAGGCGCTGTTCAGCCTGTTCTGTGCCGGTCAGATTGGCTACAGTGAGGCCCTAGCTCACGCCGACTCGGCTAATGATTTGCGTCTGCAAATCAAGCTCTCTGGTCAGGATACGCTTGGCTCCGGTACGCTGGAGAATGTGACGCTGGATGAATGAATCATGGGGCCGACCTGCTGTTCGGCCCCTCGCCATAAAGGAACGTTATGCTGATTGTGGTTTCCCCGGCCAAGACGCTGGATTACGAGTCACCGCTGGTGACCCCCCGTTTCACCCAACCCGAGCTGCTGGATCACTCTGCCGAACTGATTAGCCGGGCCCGTCAACTGAGCCCGGATCAGATCGCCAGCCTGATGAAGATCAGTGACAAGTTGGCAGGCCTCAACACCGCTAGGTTTGCCGAGTGGCAGCCAGATTTTACCCCTGCCAATGCCCGTCAGGCGCTGCTGGCCTTCAAGGGAGATGTCTACACCGGATTGGCAGTGGAGGATTTCAGCGAGGCCGATTTTGACTTCGCTCAGGCGCACCTGCGGATGCTCTCCGGCCTCTACGGCGTGCTGCGCCCCCTCGATCTGATGATGCCCTACCGGCTGGAGATGGGCACCAGGCTCGACAATAGCCGCGGTAAGGATCTCTACCAGTTCTGGGGCGAGGCGATCACTCACCATCTCAATGAGGCGCTGGCTGCACAGGGGGATGAGGTGCTGATCAATCTGGCCTCCGACGAGTATTTCAAGTCGGTATGGCCCAAGAGCCTGAAAGGGCGGATCGTCACCCCGGTGTTCAAGGATGAGAAGAACGGCCAGTTCAAGATCATCAGCTTTTACGCCAAGAAGGCGCGCGGCATGATGGCCCGCCATATCATCAAGCACCGTCTGACCGAGGTGGAGCAGCTGACCGGTTTCAACGCCGAGGGCTACTACTTTGTGCCAGAAGAGTCGGATGCCAATACCCTGATGTTTAAACGCGCCGAAAATTAATTACAAAAAGAGGGAACCAATCTTTCGACCCGCGGGTCTGAATATGTGAATCCTCTGTTGTAAGCACTTTTTATTCGCCGACGTTTGATACGTCGGCTTTTTTATTGCCGTTTTTATTGTCCATCGATTGCCTTCGCCGGGCCTATGTGGTTCAGATAGACTCAAGACAGGGAGTGAGTTGTCGCGAGGTGAATATGGAACAGAAAAATGCCATTCGGCAGCTTGCCGTACCTTGGGCTCCGTCCCGCCAGCTACCGCCCGGTCTGGTTGTGGCCGAGTTGCATCAGGATCTCTGGAGTGACTCCCTGACCATCATGCTGGGACGGGCACGCAGTATCGATCTGCCCCCGCAAATCCTCTGTCGGGTCTATTTTCGCCACATCTATGCCCTGCGGGTGATCGAGGATTGCGATCTGGCCGAGGGGAAGGATAGCCACGCCATCGAAGAGCAGATCCAGCTCATCACCCCATCCCGTTTTGCCAGCTGGTTTCATCAGGAGTCGGACGGTCTGCATCTGGACGAAGATCTGCAGCACTATCGCATCTCGACCTGGGATTATTGCGCCGATGTGCTGACCTCCTCGGCGCCGGAACTGCAGTTCCTGCCCCAGAGCGAGTAGCCAGCGGTCACGTCAGAGGCGAAGGGGATCCTTCGCCTCTTGTCTTTGTGGAGGTGCAGAGCGTGCGATGCTCAGGTCACTCAGTCAGAGGGATGGCCTGTTGCGTTGGCACAAAAAAAGCGCCTCAGAGGAGGCGCGGGGAAAAAGACAGATTGGAAGCGTCACATGGGTGCTACTTGAATCAGCGAATGAGCCGTGCCATTCAAGTATGAAGCCATCATGCCAAGCTCAATCTGAAGGTGTTCTGAGGCGATTCTTCATTTTCTGTTCATCTTGTCAGTAAACACCGAACACTGGCTGAAAGCCTTTTCATTTCTGCGGCCAGAGGATGTGCAACTGGAGCATGAACAACACACAGGTTTACGGTGCCAGCTCGAATGCTGTGCCGGTCTGTTCCAGAGCCAGCAACCAGCGCTTGATGGGAATGCCGCCTGCATAGCCGGTCAGATCGCCGCTGCGTCCGATCACCCGATGGCAGGGCACTATGATGCTCAGCGGATTGCGGCCATTGGCGGCGCCCACCGCCCGCACCGCTTTGGGATTGCCGATAGCCTGGGCAATCTCGAGATAGCTGACGGTCTCACCATAGGGGATATCGCACAAAGCGTTCCACACCGTTTGCTGGAACGGGGTGCCCCGAGCGGCCATAGGCAGGTCGAACTGCTGCAACTTTCCGGCGAAATAGGCGCTGAACTGAGCAAGATAGGGTGCCAGCGCCTTGTCATCCCGTTGCCAGTCAGCTTGCGGCATGACGGGCCGCTCCCCGTGCATAAACTCGACGTGGCGCAGGCCATCCTGATCGATGGCGACCAGCAGAGGGCCGCGGGCGCTGTCGCAAAAACTGTATCTCATCGGCTGACATCCTTTGTAGGCTGGAGGCTTAGTCCAGAACCGGCTTGCCGCGGGCGGATTTGATATCTCCCTTGCGCTTTTTGGCATCGACCCGTTTGCGCTGGGAGCTGCGGGTCGGTTTGGTGGCATGGCGAGCCTTGGGGCGCCAGGCTGCTTTCTTCAGCAACTCCACCAGACGGCTCATCGCCTCCTTGCGGTTCATGTCCTGGCTGCGATGGCTCTCGACCCGGATCATGATAAAGCCGTCGTGTACCCGGCTGTCGCTCAGCTTGTCGAGACCCTCCTTGTAGAGGGGCGTCAGGCTAGGAGAGCTGCGGTAATCGAAGCGCAACCAGACGGCGGAGTCGGTCTTGTTGACGTGTTGTCCGCCGTTGCCCTGTGCTCGCATGGTCTGGAATTGCAGCTCATGCCAGGGAATCGTGACGCTGTTGGAGATAACTAACATGCTGTTTTGCTCTTGTTTGGTGCATACCCGCTGGCCGCTGCAGCATGGTGCCTCATTATGGGGCGCACTGGCCGGTTATGGGGATGTGCCTGGCGCATGGCGCTGGCATTAAACTCTATCTATATGAAATAAAACAATAAAAATACTTGGCATAAGAATTGAAACCCGATTCATGACACACCATGGATTGGGAGCAACCAGATGAAGCTGATTAGTGCGATTATCAAACCGTTCAAGTTGGACGATGTCCGCGAGGCTATTGCCAACCTGGGGGTGGAAGGGCTGACCGTGTCCGAGGTCAAGGGATTTGGCCGCCAGAAGGGACATACCGAATTATACCGGGGAGCCGAGTATCAGGTCGACTTCCTGCCCAAGGTGAAGCTGGAGATTGCCACCGCTGATGATAACGTGGAAGGGGTGATCGAGGCGATCTGCAAGGCGGCCTATACCGGCAAGATCGGCGACGGCAAGATTTTTGTCTACGACTTGCTGCAGGCGGTGCGCATCCGCACCGGCGAGAGTGACGACGAGGCGCTGTGATGAATTGCATCCGTGACGTGCAGATCTGCTGACCTCCCGACCTCGGGGGAATCCGATGGGGTGAGCGCTTATTGAAGCCTGATTAACAGGATGTGCTGGTCAGAAGAGGCCGGATGGGATTCCATCCGGCCTCTTTAATTTTATTGGCGATTAAATATGTGAAGTACGATGGTAAGCGTTCTTGATCCGCTCATAAGATGTATGCAGAATGCAAACGGCAATCGTTATCACTCTGTATATCTAATCAAGGAATGGATGATGAAAATGAAGATGTTGGCACTGGCTTTCTCTGCGTTGGCAGCTCAGTCGGCATTGGCGGCCGGGGAAGTGAATGTCTACTCCAACCGGCAGGATGAGCTGATCAAGCCCATCATCCAGCAGTTCGAGAAGGAATCGGGCATCAAGGTGAATGTGGTGTTCGCCAAAGAGGGGTTGAACGAGCGTCTGGAGCGGGAAGGCAAGCTATCTCCGGCCGACCTGATGCTGACCGTCGATATCAGCCGTCTGACCGATCTGGTGGACAAGGGGCTGGTACAGCCGGTAGATAGCAAGATCCTGCAGGAGAACATCCCCGCCATCTATCGTGATCCGGAGAATCGCTGGTTTGCGCTGACCACCCGGGTGCGCGCCATCTACTCCAGCAAGGATCGTCTCGGCAAGCTCGACACCATCAGCTACGAAGATCTGGCCAAGCCGGAATTCAAAGGGAAAATCTGCACCCGCAGCGGCAAGCATGAGTACAATGTGGCGCTGGTCTCCTCGATGATCGCCCATCACGGCATGGCCGAGACCAAAACCTGGCTGGAAGGGGTCAAGGCCAACCTGGCGCGCAAACCGCAGGGCAACGACCGGGATCAGGTCAAGGCGATCAAGGATGGTATCTGTGACGTGTCGCTCGGCAACAGTTACTATCTGGGCGCCATGTTGAAAGATCCGGCGCAGAAGTCCTGGGCGGATGCGGTTTATATCAACTTCCCGAATCAGGCTGACCGCGGTGCCCACGTCAACGTGAGCGGCGTGGCCATGACCAAGTATGCCAAGAACAAGGCCGAGGCCCAGAAGCTGATGGAGTTTCTGGCTGGCGATACCGCCCAGCACATGTATGCGGACGTGAATGCCGAATATCCGGTCAAGGCCGGGGTCGAGCCTTCCGCCATGGTCAAGTCCTGGGGCAGTTTCAAGTCTGACGCGCTACCGGTCAGCGATTACGCCAAGCACCGCAAGGACGCCTTGCAGTTGCTGGATGAAGTGAAGTTCGACTTGTAATTCAGATGGGGCCAACGGCCCCATCAACATCTGTGGTCTCATGAAAAATTTTGGATGGATGACCGGCAGTTGGGCCATCGCCCTGCTGCTGGGTTTACCGGTTATAGCCCTGCTTTTCTCTGCCTTCTCGGCTGAGGGAGATCTCTTTCGCCACCTCGCCGATACTGTGCTGCTCGACTATCTGGCCAATACTCTGGGGCTGGTGGTCGGCGTGGTGCTACTCAGCCTGCTGTTTGGCGTGCCCACCGCCTGGCTGGTGGCCATGTGTCAGGTGCCGGGGAGGCGAGCCCTGCAGTGGGCCTTGATGCTGCCGATGGCCATGCCCTCCTATATCGTCGCCTACGTCTATACCGACCTGCTCGACTATTCGGGCCCGCTACAGGCCGGGTTGCGCGCCCTCTTTGGCTGGAACAGTCCCGCAGATTACTGGTTCCCCGCCATTCGCTCCCTTGGTGGCGCCGCTTGGGTGCTGGCGCTGGTGTTGTTCCCCTATGTCTATCTGCTGGCCCGAGCCTCCTTTCTGGAGCAGTCGGTCAGCCTCATTCACTCCAGCCGCCTGCTCGGCTGTACCCCGTGGCAAAGCTTTCGTCGTCTCAGCCTGCCGCTGGCACGCCCCGCCATCATGGTGGCGGTATCGCTGGTGGCCATGGAGACGTTGGCTGATTTTGCCACCGTTCACTTCTTTGCCATCAACACCCTGACCACGGCGGTCTACGACACTTGGCTCGGTTACGGCAGTCTGGCCACTGCGGCCAAACTCTCCTGCCTGATGCTGCTGGCAGTGGTGCTGTTGATCGCGCTGGAGCGCCGCTCGCGCAGTCGGCAGCAGGTGTTCCAGAAGTCGATGGGCCATGAGCAGCCGCTGCGCTATCCGCTCAAGGGGATGAGTCGTTGGCTGGCCGGCCTCTGGTGCTGGGGGCTGGTGCTGGCCGGTTTCGGCCTGCCGTTTGTCATCCTGCTCGATTACGGGGTGCGCTACTTCGAATTGTCGTGGACGCCGGAGTTTGTTCGCTTTGCCGGTAACAGCCTGCTCATCTCGGCGATGACCGCCCTGATGGCCATGGGGATTGCCCTGCTGCTCGGCTTCTTCCGCCGCCTTGATGGCGGGATCAAGAGCCTGCTGCCCCTGCGCATTGCCGCCATGGGTTATGCCATGCCGGGCACCGTGCTGGCCATCGGCGTGCTGGTGCCGCTCACCGCCCTCGATTTTGCCATCAATGATCTGGCCGAGTGGCTGGGGCAGCAAGGACCGGGTCTGCTGCTGACCGGCACCATCACCGCCATCGTGTTCGGCTATCTGGTGCGCTTCGTGGCCATCGCCATCGGCTCGGTGGAGAGCAGCATGGGCAAGATCTCCCCCAGCCTCGACATGGCGGCCCGATCCCTGGGGCAGGGAGATGGCGGCATGCTGCGGCGGGTTCATCTGCCGCTGGTGCGCCGTGGTCTGTTTGCCGGTGCCATGCTGGTGTTCATCGAATCCATGAAGGAGCTGCCCGCCGCCCTGCTGCTGCGGCCGTTCAACTTCGATACCCTGGCGACCCACGTCTACCAGTTCGTCTCGGACGAGATGCTGGAGCGCGGCGCGCTGGGGGCCATCGTCATCGTGCTGGTGGGACTGTTGCCGCTGATCTGGGTCAACCGCAGTCTGGACAGCCCGGGCCACTGAGTCGCCACGTCGGCCAATGAAATTGCATGCGGTGTGCTGATCCGAAAGGGTGCGCACCGCCAGAAACGAGAGGAAGTCAGCCTTGTCCTGTTTGCAGGTTGAAAATGTCAGCTGCCGTTACAACGGCCGCAATGTGCTGGAGCAGCTCTCCCTGACGGTGGCAGACAACGAGATCGTCTGTTTGTTGGGGGCGAGCGGCTGCGGCAAAACCACGCTGCTCAAGGCCATCGCCGGGCTACTGCCGCTGGCAGAGGGCACGATTCGCCTCGGCGATACTCTGCTCGACGGGCCGGGTGCCAGCGTACCGCCCGAGGCGCGCAATATCGGGATGATCTTTCAGGATTACGCCCTCTTCCCCCACCTGACGGTGGCCGACAACGTCGGCTTCGGTCTGACCCGGCTCGATCGCAGTGCCCGCCAGCAGCAGGTTGACGAGTCGCTGGCGCTGGTCAATCTGCAGGGGCTCGGGGATCGTTATCCGCACCAGCTCTCCGGTGGCCAGCAGCAGCGGGTGGCTATCGCCCGGGCGCTGGTGTGCAAGCCGCGGCTGATGCTGCTGGATGAACCCTTCTCCAACATCGATACCCAGGTGCGAATGAAGTTGATCCTCGAGATCCGCGCCCTGCTCAAGCAGCAGGGGATCGGCGCCATCTTCGTTAGCCACAGCAAGGAGGAGGCGTTCGCCTTCGCCGATCGGCTGGCGCTGTTTCGCGCAGGCCACATCGAGCAGGTGGGTCAGCCGGAGCAGCTCTATCGCCGCCCGCAGAACCGCTTCGTGGCGGAGTTTCTCGGCGGGGTCAACTATCTGTCCGCCGAGGTGGTGGACAGCCACTGTGTGCAGACGGCGCTCGGGGTCATCTGTGGCAGCGAGCCCCATGGTCGGGCGGTGGGTGAACAGTTACAGCTGATGCTCAGACCTCAGCAACTGCTGCTGGAGAGCGCCGCAGAGGGGGAGCTCAAGGTGGTGGAGCAGCAGTTCCTCGGCCATCACTGCCGGGTGCTGTTCGAGTGTGGCGATCTGCAGCTGGAGGCGAGCATTGGCGAGCCCCTTGAAGGGATGCGGGCACGGATCAAGGTCGCCCCTCATGGACTGGTGTTGTTTGACGCTTTGCCCTGAACGCGTGATATCGTCGTGAAATCAAAGAACTGGAACAACTCTGGTTTATAATCGCGCAACGCTAATAGCCCGTAACGCTAACGCCTACTCAGGGGAGAGATATATGAAAGCCCAAGCCGGGATCTGCGCAGAGCCGAATCTGCACGCCCTCTATCTGATGTTCAATCGCACCGGTGACGCCGCCGAACTGGTCGGCCGTCTGGCCAAACTGCCCGCCCTGTGGCAGGCGGTCGCCGCCGATTTCCCCGATGCCGGTTTCAGCGGGCTGGTTGCCGTTGGCGCCGATGCCTGGGATGGTCTCTACCCGGCCGCCCGTCCGCCTCAGTTCCGCGGCTTTATGGCGCAATCCGCCAATGGTCAGGAAGCCCCCAACACCCCGTTTGATATCTTCGTGCAGCTGCGTGCCGATCGGATAGATGTGCTGCACCACGCCGGTCACCGCGTGATGGCGCGGCTGGCCGGAGTGGTCGAGCTGGCCGAAGAGGTTCGCGGTTTCCGCAATCTGGATTGCCGCGACCTGACCGGTTTCGTCGATGGCACCGAGAACCCGCAGGATGAGCACCGCGCCGAAGTGGCGCTGCTGGCCGAGGGCGAGTTTGCCGGTGGCTCCTACATCCACGTCCAGCGCTGGGTCCACGCCATGAGCGACTGGGAGAAGCTGGCGCAAAAAGAGCAGGAAGACATTATCGGTCGCACCAAGCCTGACAACATCGAGTATGAGTCTGCCGCCAAGCCGCTGACCGCCCACATCAAGCGGGTCAACCTCAAGACCCCGAAAGGGGAGTCTATGGAGATCCTGCGCCAGAGCATGCCCTGGGGCACCATGCGTGAGCAGGGGCTCTACTTCATCTCCTGCTGCCGCACTCAGCAGCACTTCAACGCCATGCTGGCCAGCATGTACAAGGGGGAGGGCAGCCACTTCGACCACCTGCTGCGCTTCACCAGGGCAGTGACCGGCGCCGCTTTCTTCGCCCCATCGGAGGGTTTTCTGATGGCGCAGGGTAAATAAGCCCGCCTGACGAAGACTCAGAAAACAAAAATCCCGGCCTTGGCCGGGATTTTTCGTTCTGGTGTGACCGCTATGAGGCGGTGGCGGCCATTACGGGGTCTGTTCGAACAGCTCGAGGGCGGAGAGGTAGAGCTCTTCGATATCGGTGTCGCTGGTCGGAGTGATGAAGATGGTGTCATCACCGGCGATGGTGCCGAGGATCCCCTCTGCCTTACCGAGAGAGTCGAGCAGGCGGGCGATCAGCTGGGCCGCGCCCGGGCTGGTGTGAATTACCACTAGTGCGCCGTTGTGATCGACGTCCAGTACCAGATTCTTGAGCGGGCTGGAGGTGGTGGGCACGCCCAGTTCCACCGGCAGGCAGTAGACCATCTCCATCTTGGCATTGCGAGTGCGAACGGCGCCGAAGCGGCTCAGCATGCGCGATACCTTGGACTGGTTGATGTTCTCGAAACCCAGCTCTTGCAGGGCGGTGACGATTTCTGCCTGGGAGCCAAAGCGCTCTTCTTTCAGCAAGGCTTTAAAGGCCTTGGCCAGTTTTTCTTGCTTGTCGTTGTGTTTCATCTTGGTCTCACGAATGAGGAGGTGTGGCGGCCTGTGTGGCACAGGCGGCAGATACGAACAGCGAGGCCATTTTGCATTCATATGCCGTTTTTTGCAAGGAAGCGGCGCTTGTTCTGCATATTGATTCAAAAATGGCTTGCATCAACCTCTATTAGGGATAGAATCGGGATGAAATTTTGAAAACTTATTCAATTGGGCTGTATGGGTATTGAATTAATAGGTATCGAGAAATCCTGGCACAAGGTGCCGGTTCTGCAACAGGTCAGCTTTCGGACATCTCCCGGTGAAACCTTGGTGTTGCTGGGCCCGAGCGGTGCTGGCAAGAGTTCCCTGCTACGGATGATGAACCTGCTGGATACCCCGGATGCGGGTGTTCTGCGGATTGGCGAAAGTGAATTTTCTTTCCCGAGCGCCCTCTCTGCTGCCGAATTCAACCGCCAGTCCCAACTGCTGCGTCGCAAGGTGGGCATGGTGTTCCAGCAGTACAATCTCTGGCCACATCTCACTGTGATGGAGAATCTGATTGAAGCGCCGGTCAAGGTGCTCGGCATGAGCAAGGAGGCCGCCATCGAGAAGGGGGCCTATCTGCTGGCCCAGTTGCAGCTGGCCGACAAGCGCGATGCCTGGCCTGCCCGTCTCTCCGGCGGCCAGCAGCAGCGGGTGGCCATTGCCCGTACCCTGATGATGGACCCGGAAGTGCTGCTGTTTGACGAGCCGACCGCTGCCCTCGATCCCGAGATCACCAAAGAGGTGGCCGAGATCATTCGCAACCTGAGCCAGACCGGCATTACCCAGGTGGTGGTGACCCACGAGGTCGATTTTGCCCGCAAGGTGGCCAGTCAGGTGATTTATCTGGAGAAGGGGCGGATCATCGAATCCGGCACCGCCGCCATTTTCCAATCCCCGCAAACCAGCCGGTTTGCCGAATTCTTGATGCATTGATATTGAATCGATAAGGAAGCTGTCATGAAAAAGAGTCTGTTGTTGGTTGCTGCCATGGGTCTGTTGAGTACCTCCGTCATGGCCAAGGAGATCAAGTTCGCCACCGAGGCCACCTACGCGCCGTTCGAATACCTGGATGACAAGAACGAGTTTCAGGGTTTTGACATCGATCTGGCCCGCGCCATCTGCGAGCAAGCCAAGCTGGAGTGCAGCTTCCACAACCAGGCCTTTGACAGCCTGATCCCCAGCCTGAAATTCCGTCGCTACGATGCCGCCATCGCCGCCATGGATGTGACCCCGGAGCGCTCCGCTCAGGTCGATTTCTCCGACATCTACTACGAAAATTCGGCGGTATTCGTCGCCAAGAAAGAGGCCTTCAAGGGGCCGGAAGAGATGGTCGACAAGACTGTCGGTGTGCAGAACGGCACCTCTCACCAGTCCTATCTGGTGGATAACTGGGTGAGCAAGGGTCTGCTGACCGTGCCTTACGCCAGTTACCAGAGCGCCTTCCTCGACATGATGAATGGCCGTACCGACGGTGTCTTTGCCGATACCGCCGTCGCAGCCGACTGGCTCAAGCAACACAAGGAGTATGCGGTGGTGGGTACGCCGGTGACGGACGCCAAGTACTTCGGTACCGGCTTTGGCATCGCGGTCGCCAAAGGCAATCAGGAGCTGCTGACCCAGCTGAACAAGGGGCTGGCCGAGATCAAGGCCAACGGCACCTATCAGAAAATCTTCGACAAATACTTCGCGCAGTAAGCCATGTTGAGCCTGTTGTTGGATGCAGCCTGGATGACCCTCGGGCTGGCCTTGGCATCACTGGTCGGGGGCATGGTATTGGCACTGGCATTCAGTGCCGCCGAGCTCAGCAAGCAGCGTGCGCTGGTGTGGCCGGTGGCCACCCTGACCACGCTGATCCGTGGCCTGCCCGAGTTGCTGGTGGTGCTGTTTATCTACTTCGGCTCGACCCAGGTGCTGTTCCTCATCACCGGCGAGTATGTAGAGTTCAGCCCGTTCGCCTGTGGCGTGCTGGCGCTCTCCCTGCTGTTTGCCAGCTATGCGACCCAGACCCTGCGGGCGGCGCTCAATGCGGTGCCTTCAGGTCAACGGTTGGCGGCGATGGCGCTGGGTCTTGGCAAGAGCCACATCTTCTTTCGCATCGTGCTGCCGCAGGCGTGGCGTCACGCCCTGCCGGGCCTCGGCAACCAGTGGCTGGTGCTGCTGAAAGACACCGCGCTGGTGTCGCTGATCGGGGTCAACGAGATGATGCGTCAGGCGCAGATGGCCTCGGCCAGTACCTATGAGCCCTTCACCTGGTATGCCGCTGCGGCCCTCATCTATCTGGCTATCAGTCTGGTGAGCGAGTACGGCCTCGGGCTCGCTGCTCGCTACACCCGCCGCTACGGAGGCTAACCGATGCAAGAGTATCTCGTCACGTTGCTGGGCGGTCTGGTCACCACGCTGGAGCTGACCCTGTTCAGTCTGCTTCTGGGGATAGCTCTGGCGGCCCTGATGACCTGGGTGCTGGAGCTGCGCCTGCCGGTAGCGACCCAGCTGGTGCAACTGTGGGTACTGATCTTTACCGGTACGCCGCTGCTCATTCAGATCTTCCTGATTTATTACGGGCCGGGGCAGTTCGAGTGGCTGAAAGCCAGCCCGCTCTGGCCGCTGCTCAAGCAGCCCTGGTTCTGCGCCGTGCTGGCGCTGGGTCTCAACACGGCGGCCTACTCTACCCGGTTGTTCAAGGGGGCGCTCGATGCCATCCCGGCCGGTGAGGTGGAGGCGTGCCGGGCGCTCGGCTTCTCCTCCGGTCAGACTCTCTGGATGAAGGTGCGCCACGCCGCCCGCCATCTGGTGCCAGCCTACTCCAACGAGGTGATCCTGGTGCTCAAGGGGAGTTCTCTCGCCAGTACCATCACCATCATGGACATCATGGGGTTGGCGCAGGGGTTGAATGCCCAGACCTACGATACCCTGGCGGTGTTCGGAGTAGCTGGCGGGCTGTATCTGGCGATGAACGGATTGTTAACAATTGGTTTTCGCTGGTGTGAAAAACGGGCGTTGGCATTTCAATCCTGAAACCTTCATAACTACCTCTTTATGGTAAGGAGAAGTGCAGAAAAACTGTGCTTCTCCTCCAACTTTTTGTATTTCCCTCCAATTTTTGCTCCCGCGTGTTTCGTGGCTCACAGAACCCGTGACTGCAACTGTTATCAGATTGTTTTTTATGGGGGGATCCATTAAGGTTGGGCGCACAACAAGAAACAACCTTAAACCTACGCTTAAACATGGAGTTGATCATGAAAGTTGCCGTTCTGGGTGCCGCTGGTGGCATCGGTCAAGCCCTCGCTCTGCTGTTGAAAAACCGTCTGCCGGCTGGCTCCGAGCTGAGCCTGTATGACATCGCCCCGGTCACCCCGGGTGTGGCCGTTGACCTCAGTCATATTCCTACCGACGTCGCCATCAAGGGCTTCTGCGGTGAAGATCCGACTCCTGCGCTGGTTGGGGCCGATGTGGTGCTGATCTCCGCCGGTGTGGCACGCAAGCCGGGGATGGATCGCTCAGACCTGTTCAACATCAATGCCGGTATCGTCAAGAATCTGGTCGAGAAGTGCGCGGCCACTTGCCCGAAAGCACTGATCGGCATCATCACCAACCCGGTCAACACTACTGTGGCCATCGCCGCCGAAGTGCTGAAGAAAGCCGGTGTCTATGACAAGCGTCGTCTGTTCGGTGTCACCACCCTGGACGTGATCCGCGCCGAGACCTTCGTGGCCGCCGCCAAAGGGCTGAATATCGACAAGGTTCGCGTCAACGTGATCGGTGGTCACAGTGGCGTTACCATTCTGCCGCTGCTCTCCCAGATTGAAGGTGCCTCCTTCACCGCTGAAGAAGTGGCTGCCATGACCAAGCGCATCCAGAATGCCGGTACCGAAGTGGTGGAAGCCAAAGCCGGTGGCGGTTCTGCGACCCTCTCCATGGGTCAGGCGGCTTGCCGTTTCGGTCTCTCCCTCATCAAGGGTCTGCAGGGCGAAGCCAACGTTGTTGAGTGCGCCTACGTGGAAGGCAACGGCGAGCACGCCACCTTCTTCGCGCAGCCGGTACTGCTGGGCAAGAACGGCGTCGAAACCGTACTGGATTACGGCAAGCTGAGCGCCTTCGAGCAGGAAGCGATGGAAGGCATGCTGGCTACCCTGAAAGCCGATATCCAGCTGGGTGTCGATTTCGTCAAGTAAGCGGGTCAACCGTGCCAACAAGGGAGCTTCGGCTCCCTTTTGTATTGATGAGATCCGCCCGGCAGGCTAAGGGGATGGGGGTTGGTGCCGATAACAGAGTGCAGCAGGAGATCCTTATGATGAAACCCCTTACCCTTCTCGTTCTTGTCGGTGCATTCACCTCTCCCCTCTATGGTGCCGAGGCGGTATCGGCTGCCGTATCAAGCGATGCGCCAGCGGTCAGTGCCTCGATGCCGACCGCAAGCAGTGCTGCGGTGGCAACGGCGCCTGTCTCTGCGGCTACGCCTACGCCCTCTGAGGCTGCCCCCGTCTTGCTCCCGGCCGAGCCGGTTACGCCGGTCGCCAGCAGTGGCGAGGGTGCCGCACCGCTGCCACAACCGGTGGAACCCGCTGCTGCGGTTGCACCTCCCGCGCCACTGGCCGCTGGCGAGTTGCAGGCGGTGCCACTCTATCGTCAGGACGAACTGCTCAACTGGATTGAGCAGGGGCGCCATCTCACTCAGGTGAAGCAGGATCGCTGTCAGCTGACTCAGGATATCGAAGCGCGCGCCTCGGTGATGAAGATCCCGGCCTATCAGTACCTCTGGGGGGATATGCTGGCGTGGGGCGTCTGTACCAAGCCCAATGCCGAACTCGGAGTGCAATATATGTGGGAGGCGGCCAATCAGGGGTTGGCGCCCGCGCTGGAGCAACTGGGCCGCTACTACTGGAAGGGAACCCTGGTGCAGAAGGATCTGGTGCGAGCCGAGACCCTGATGCGCGAGGCGGCCAGCCTCGGTTTTCTGCGGGCCCGCATCGAGTGGGTCGAAATGCTGCTGCAGGGGATGGGCAGTCCGCTCGATTATGAGGACGCCTATCGCTGGCTCCATGGCGCTGTCATCGGTGACAAGGCGCTGCACCAGAAGGCGGCGAGTCTGCTCAACCGTCTTGGCAACCGGATGCCGGCCAACGTGGTGGCCCGCGCCAAGGCGATGCACTGATCCAACAAAATGACCCACAGATCTGCATCTGTGGGTCCGGTTCCAGCCGCCGTGCCATGACAGGCCGGAGCCTCCCTCCGTTATATGGCTGCCCGCGCCCTAGAGATCTTGATGGGGGCCAAAAACTTCGTAATGGAGCTGATCGGCCGGCACCCCCGCCGCCAGCAGTTGCCGTTTGATCGCCTGCATAAATCCGACTGGGCCGCAGAAGTAGTAGTGGGCCTCTGGCGTGATGCGCTCCTTCACTGCGGTCAGATCCATGGTGCCGGAAAGGTCGTAATCTTCGCCCGGCACATCACTGGCCTCCGGCTCCCGATACCAGACCCGGCTCAGCAAGTTGGGATGCTGGCGGGATTTTTGCTGAATATCCTCCCGGAAGGCGTGCACAGCGCCCTGCTCGCAGGCGTGCAGCCAGGTGATATCGGCCTGGTGGTCGCTTGTCAGCAGCTGGTTGAGCATGCTCATCATCGGTGTCACGCCAACACCGGCGGAGAGCAGTACCACCGGAGTCTGGCTGTCGGCTTTCAGATAGAAATCGCCAGTGGGGGGCATCACCTCGATCTTGTCACCCGCCT
This sequence comes from Aeromonas allosaccharophila, assembly GCF_016026615.1. Lineage (NCBI taxonomy): Bacteria > Pseudomonadati > Pseudomonadota > Gammaproteobacteria > Aeromonadales > Aeromonadaceae > Aeromonas > Aeromonas allosaccharophila. Next base: position 4,084,001 of record NZ_CP065745.1, read on the forward strand.
GCAGGTGATCGTGCAGCAGGTTGGAGACCTGACCCTGCGGCTCGCGCTTGACGCTGATGCGGTAATCCTGCCCGTTGGGGGCATCGGAGAGGGAGTACTGGCGGATCTCCTGATATTCGAGCTCGGGGTGAACCAGCTTGACGCTGAGGTATTGGCCCGGTTTGAAGGCCAGTACCGGCTTGCCATCTTCCGGCGCCAGCAGGAAGGAGGTGATGAGGGCGCTCTCGGCCCGCTTCTCTTTGATGATGAAGCTGCGGGTACCTTGCCAGCCGCCATCCTGATTGGCCTTCTCCTGATAGATCTCCCGCTCGCGGCCGATGAAGATGTCGGCCAGCACCCCATACGCCTTGCCCCATGCCTCCAGCACCTCGTCGGTGACCGCACTTCCGCCCAATTCTTTGAGCGTGGCCAAGAGATGACTACCTACAATGTGATATTGTTCCGGCTGGATCAGGAATCCGGTATGTTTGTGCGCAATCCGCTCGACCGCACCGGCGAGCGCCCCCAGATTGTCGATATTCCTGGCGTAAGCCGCGACCGCATTGAACAGGGCCAGCGGCTGGCCGCCACTGCGTTGATGGGCCAGGTTGAAGATATCTTTCAGCTCCGGGTTATGGCTGAACATCCGTTGATAGAAGTGCTGGGTAAGGGCCGGACCTGCTGATTCGAGCAGCGGGATGGTGCTTTTGATGACGGCAACGGTGGTTTGATCTAGCATAGGGGCCTCGTTCTAATTGAACATATAAAATGTCATTTAATAAGTGGCATCCTAGATGTTTATTTGATTTGAATCAATACTCCACTTTTCGCATTGCGCTAATCAGGTTTTATGAGACTAACCAGTTATACAGATTTCGGATTGAGAGCCCTGCTCTATCTTGCCACCCTGCCGGAAGGGGAGTTGTCGAGCGTCGCCAAGGTATCGGCCCTGTATGGCGTTTCCCGCAACCACATGGTGAAGGTGGTCAATCAGCTGGTGAAGCTGGGCTATCTGCAATCCCAGCGGGGCAAGAATGGCGGTATTCGCATGGCTTGCGATCCGGCCACCATCAATATCGGGCAGGTTATCCGGGCGCTGGAAGGCAATCTGGACGGGATCGACTGCGGCTCGCCCGTTTGCCATATTGTCTCGGTCTGCCTGCTCAAGAGTGCGCTGCGAGAGGCGATGGATGCATTTTTGGCGGTGATGGACAGCTATACGCTGCAAGACCTGCTGGCCAACCGTGACGAGTTGCAACGGGTCTTCGGCGAGTTGATCCCGACCCTGGTGCTGGAGCCGGATGACGAAGACGAGCAATGAAGATGAGCAATAGAAAAGGGCTGCCACCGGCAGCCCTTTTTCAATGTTGTGAATCCGACTCCGCCCGGTAAGATGCCGGCATGATCCGTGCCATCTTCACCATGTTGTTCTCCACATCGAGGATCTCGATAGGATAACCGGCCAGCCGGATCCCGATGTTGGGTTGGGGGATCTCCTCCAGATATTCGAGGATCAGACCGTTGAGAGTGCGCGGGCCGTCGATGGGCAGGTGCCAGTTCATCTCCTTGTTCAGCTCGCGCACACTGGCCGAGCCTTCCACCAGAAACGTGCCGTCCGGCTGGGGGTGGATCTCGTCGCTCGGCGCTGGCGTCATGGAGGTGGTGAAGTCGCCTACGATCTCTTCCAGAATGTCGTCCAGGGTGATCAGCCCCTGAATATCGCCATACTCATCGACAATCAGGCCGATCCGCTCCTTGTTGCGCTGGAACTTGGCCAGCTGCACGTTGAGCGGGGTCCCTTCCGGAATGAAGTAGATTTCGTCCACTTCCCGCAACAGACTCGATTTGTTGAACAGATCCCTAGCAACCAGCCTCAGGGCATCGCGAGCGTGTAAAAAGCCGACAACGTCGTCGATATTGTCGCGATAGAGCAGGATTTTGGTGTGGGCGCAGTGAGCCAGCTGACGCTGGATGCTCTTCCAGTCATCGTTGATGTCGATGGCGTAGATATCGCTGCGCGGCACCATGATGTCCTCGACCAGCATCTTGTCGAGATCCAGGATGCTGAGCAGCATCTCCTGATGACGCTTGGGGATCAGGTTGCCTGCCTCGTTGACGATGGTGCGCAGCTCCTCGGTGTTGAGGGAGTCATCCTTGTTGGGATTGATCTTCAGCATCTTGAGCAGGCCGCTGGTGATGCCGTTGATCAGCCAGACCAGCGGTGAGAGCGGCACCATTAACCCCTTGAGGATCCAGGAGGCGGGATAGGCGATCTTCTCCGGGAACATGGCGGCCAGGGTCTTGGGGGTCACTTCACCAAACACCAGCACCACCAGGGTCAGGCCGAAGGTGGCGATGGCGACACCGAGATCGCCAAACAGCCGGATACAGACGATGGTGGCGATAGCGGAGGCGAGGATGTTGACCAGATTATTGCCGATCAGGATCAGCCCCAGCAGGCGATCGGGGCGGGCGAGCAGTTGCTCGACGCGGCGTGCGGCTTTGTGTTTGGTCTGTGCCAGATGCCGCAGCTTGTAGCGGTTGATGGACATCAGGCCGGTTTCGGAACTGGAGAAAAAAGCGGATAGAAGGATCAAGATAACGAGGACAATCAGTAATGTGCTCGTTGAGATGCTGTCCAAAAAGGGCTCCTGTTGGATGGTGTGACGAAAAAAGTAGGGGTCAGCTCAACAACACTTCTTTGACGAAGCGGCTGCCAAAGTAGGCAAGGGTCAGGATGACGCTGCCAATCAGACTAAGCGTGATGACTTTGCGGCCGCGCCAACCATAGGTGTGATGACCCCACAGCAGCAGCACGTAGACACACCAGGCAAGAATGGAGAGCACCGCCTTGTGGGATTTGCCCTGGGCGAACATGTCTTCGAGGAAGAAGAGGCCGGAGGCGATGGAGAGGGTCAGCAGCAGCACCCCCGCAGAGATCAGCTGGAACAGCCGTTTCTCCACCGTCATCAGGGGGGGCATGGCTGGCAGATTACTGATTTTTCTCGATTTCAGCTGCTTGTCCAGACAGGCGAGCTGCAGCGCAAACAGACAGGCGATCATCAATACCGAGTAGGCCATCAGCGCGAGGCCGATGTGCAGCAACAGCTGGGGATGGGCCTCCAGATGGGTGATGTAGCGACCCGGGATCAGGGCACTGGCCGCCAGCAGCAGGGCCGAGAAGCTGTAGACCACCGGCAGCAGGATCCAGCCGTTGAAGCGGCGGGTGACGCAGGTCATGAAGCAACTGATGATGAGACTCACCAGCGAGGCAACGTTGAGCATGCTCAGGTTCTGGCCGGAACTCTGCAATACCTCTGAACCGAGGGCGCTGGCATGGGCGATCAGGGCCAATCCGATACAGGCAAACAGGGAGCGCTGTCCCACCGGCTTGGCGCTCAGTAACAGATGCAGGGAGGCGATGATGGCCAGCAGATAAAACGCCAGGGCCAGAACAGAGATTACGATCATAACCAGGTCGTTGTTGCACAAGCTTTTGAGGGTAAGAGGGGCAGTATACCTTGCACGAGAAGTGCTCGCCAGTTGTGCAACGGTCGATCTGCCCATATATAGGGAGAAGGTCCCTGCTGCTGCGGTGCGGTGAATAATCGTCCTCGCGCCCGCTCTGGGTTATAATGCCCCCAATTTATTACGCCAAGAACCGGAATCCGTCATGTTTGAGAATTTGACTGAACGACTCTCGCGCACCTTGCGCAATGTCAGTGGCCGTGGTCGCCTGACCGAAGAGAACATCAAGGAAACCCTGCGCGAAGTCCGCATGGCGCTGCTCGAGGCGGATGTCGCCCTGCCGGTAGTGCGTGATTTCGTGGCGCGCGTCAAAGAGCGCGCAGTCGGGCAGGAAGTGGCCAAATCCCTGAGCCCGGGCCAGGCATTCATCAAGATTGTGCACGGTGAACTGGTCACCGTGATGGGGGAGGCCAACGAACAGCTCAACCTGGCTGCCCAGCCGCCTGCGATCATCCTGATGGCCGGTCTGCAGGGTGCCGGTAAGACCACCACGGTCGGCAAACTGGCCAAACTGCTCAAAGAGCGCAGCAAGAAGAAAGTGCTGGTGGTCAGTGCCGACGTTTACCGCCCTGCGGCGATCAAGCAGCTGGAGACCCTGGCCAGCGACATCGGGGTCGACTTCTTCCCGAGCGACGCCAGCCAGAAGCCGGTCGACATCGCCACTGCCGCCATCGATCAGGCGCGCAAGAAGTTCTATGACGTGGTGATCGTCGATACCGCCGGTCGTCTGCACGTCGACAGCGAGATGATGGCCGAGATCCAGGATCTGCACGCCACCATCAAGCCGGTCGAAACCCTGTTCGTGGTCGATGCCATGACCGGTCAGGATGCCGCCAACACCGCCAAGGCGTTTAACGAAGCGTTGCCACTCACCGGTGTGATCCTCACCAAGGCGGATGGTGACGCCCGTGGTGGTGCCGCCCTGTCGGTGCGCCACATCACCGGCAAACCGGTCAAGTTTATCGGTATGGGCGAGAAGACCGATGCGCTGGAGCCGTTCCACCCGGATCGTCTCGCCTCCCGCATCCTCGGCATGGGCGATGTGCTCTCTCTTATCGAAGAGGTCGAGCGCAACGTCGACAAAGAGAAAGCGGCCAAGCTTGCCAGCAAGGTCAAGAGCGGCAAGGGCTTCGATCTGGAGGACTTCCGCGAGCAACTGGCCCAGATGCGCAACATGGGCGGCATGATGGGGATGCTCGACAAGCTGCCAGGCATGTCCGGTCTGCCGGATAACGTGAAAGATCAGATGGATGACAAGCTCACCGTACGGATGGAGGCGATCATCAGCTCCATGACGCCCAAGGAGCGTGCCCATCCCGATCTCATCAAGGGTTCCCGCAAACGCCGTATCGCCGCAGGCTCCGGCATGCAGGTGCAGGACGTGAACAAGCTGCTCAAGCAGTTCACCGAGATGCAGCGCATGATGAAGAAAATGTCCGGCAAGGGCGGTATGCGCAAGATGATGAGCCAGATGAAGAACATGATGCCCCCCGGTTTCGGTGGCGGTCGCGGTCCGTTCTGATCCGGCCTGCGTGTTGATGGGGGTCTGCAGCGGCAGGCCCCTTTTCATTGCGGTTCTGCGCAAAAAATGGCTGGCTTGGTTGCAATTATTACGAATCCAAGTAGAATTACGCGGCTTATTTTAAGCTAGGGTCCGCGTGTTTGCGGGCCTTGTTCATTAGATGTTAATGAGGACGATATGGTAACCATTCGTTTACAACGTGGTGGCGCGAAAAAGCGTCCGTTTTACCAGGTAGTAGTTTCTGACAGCCGTTGCGCCCGTGACGGTCGCTTCATCGAGCGCGTTGGTTTCTTCAACCCGGTTGCTGCTGGTTCTGCTGAAAAGCTGAACCTGGACCTGGCTCGTATCGAGCATTGGGTTGCTACTGGTGCCGCTGTTTCTGACCGCGTTGCCAAGCTGATCAAAGACGCTAAAAAAGCTGCTTAATCAGCTAAACGGTAAGGAGTTAAGGTGGAAAAACCTATAGTTCTGGGCACCCTGGGTACCGTTTATGGCATCAAGGGCTGGCTTAAAGTGAACTCCTTCACCGATGTTGCCGAAGCGATTTTCGATTACAACCCCTGGCTGATTAATCAGAACGGGGCGTGGCGTGAAATTCGGGTTTCATCCTGGAAACGTCACAACAAGGGTCTGATCTGCAAACTCGATGGTATCGATGTGCGCGAGGATGCCCTGGCATTGACCAATGTCGAGATTGGCGTACCCGCCGATCTGTTGCCTGCGTTGCCTGAAGGTGAGTTCTACTGGCGTGACCTGATTGGTTGCTCCGTGGTGACCACCAAGGGATACGACCTGGGCAAGGTGACCGAATTGATGGAAACCGGCTCCAACGATGTGTTGGTGGTTGAGGCCAATGTAAAAGATGCCTTTGGTGCAAAGGAGCGGTTAATTCCGTTCCTGGAAGAGCAGGTGATCAAGAATATTGATCTGACTGCTCGAACAATCGAAGTTGATTGGGATCCTGGTTTCTAGTTTCCCGCGCTAACACGGGTGCCGGAGGTTTCTTATGTGGATTGGGGTCATTAGCCTCTTCCCTGAAATGTTCCGAGCCATTACCGAGCACGGGGTAACGGGTCGGGCCGTCAAGAGTGGCCTGCTGCAGATTGAGTGCTGGAACCCCCGGGAGTTTACCCACGATAAACACCGTACGGTCGATGATCGTCCTTATGGTGGTGGGCCCGGCATGTTAATGATGGTTCAGCCGTTGCGTGACGCGATTCATGCAGCCAAGCAAGCGGCGGGAGACGGGGCGAAAGTCATCTATCTCTCTCCTCAGGGACGCAAGCTGACTCAAGCGGGCGTAACCGAGTTGGCGACGAATCAGAAACTGATTCTGGTAGCCGGTCGATACGAAGGTATCGATGAACGCGTGATACAAACCGAAGTCGACGAAGAGTGGTCTATCGGGGATTACGTGTTAAGTGGTGGCGAGTTGCCTGCCATGACCCTGATCGATGCGGTTTCGCGTCTGGTCCCGGGGGTTTTGGGTGATCAGGCCAGTGCCGAGCAAGACTCCTTCACGGATGGCTTGCTGGATCATCCCCACTACACTCGGCCGGAGGTGTTGGATGGATTGGCGGTGCCCGAGGCGCTGACAAGCGGCAATCACGAAGTGATTCGACGCTGGCGTCTCAAACAGTCGCTCGGACGAACCTGGCAAAGAAGGCCGGAACTTATTAACAACCTAGCTCTGACTGACGAGCAAGAATCACTTCTTGCCGAGTATGTCCGCGAAGTGCGTGACAGCGTTAAGTAGAGTTTTCAGTTTATCCTAGGTAAGGAAAGACAATGAGCAAGATTATTCAGCAGCTTGAACAAGAGCAACTGCGTACCGACATCCCGGCTTTTGCCCAGGGCGACACTGTACGTGTTCAAGTTCGTGTTAAAGAAGGTGGTAAAGAGCGTCTGCAGGCTTTCGAAGGCATCGTTATTGCCAAGCGTAACCGCGGTCTGCACTCTGCTTTCACCGTTCGCAAGATCTCCAACGGCGAAGGTGTTGAGCGTGTATTCCAGACTCACTCTCCGCTGATCCACAGTGTAGAACTGAAGCGTCGTGGTGATGTTCGCCGCGCCAAACTGTACTACCTGCGCAACCTGTCCGGCAAAGCTGCTCGTATCAAAGAGAAGCTCAACTAATTCGATTCGAATTGGTGTCGGTATGTCGGCAAATAGCTCGACAGGTAGTGAAAAGGCTCGCCAATGGCGAGCCTTTTTTGTATCCGTCTATTGGCTCTCTGGGTGCCGTTACTGGATGACCCGTACTACCGAGTTGTCGCGCCCGAAGGGGCCTGGCACATAGTCATCCGCAGCCCAGTCATTCTCGTAGAGGGTCTCCCCTTCCGGGGTGATGAGCTGGTAGCAATATTCGAAGTAACCCGGGCCGTCGGTCGGCAGATTGAGGGTGGCTTTGAACTCGCCGCTCTTCATGCGCTTCAGCTCGACAGGTTGCCACTGGGTGAACTCGCCGATCAGCATCACCTGCTCCGCGCCTGCGGCGGCTTCCTTCTCTACGGCGAAGGTCACCTTGACCTCGGGCTTGGACTTTAAAAACTGTTTGATCAGTGGCATGACGCCTCCTTGTCTGTGAGTTAAAAATGGCTCCTGTCTATTTTTATACCATCATATGACAAAGATGTTGATAAGGCAGATCAAGTCGGCAAGGCAAAATAGCGTTGCAGCAGGCTGTGGGTGAAGTCGATCTTGAGATAGAAGCCGCGCGGCAGGGTCATGATGGGTTGACCATCACGACCGATGGCTCTTGTCAGTGCCTTGTTGTTGGCGGCCTTGGGCCGCAGTTGCATCACCTGGCCGTGGCGCGCGCTGATCTGCTCCACTTCCCCCAGCACTATCATGTCCATCAGCTCCTCCCAGTCCTGACGTAGTAGCCGATCTTCCTCTTCATTCGGACTCCACATCAGCGGCATACCGACCCGCCGCTCGCCAACCGGGATCTCCCGACTGCCTTCCACCGGGATCCAGAGAACCCGGGAGAGCTTGTTGCGCACGTTTGACTCCTCCCAGCGCTGGCCGCTGACGCCGATCAGCGGGGCGACGCAGACGAAGGTGGTCTCCAGCGGTTTGCCCTGAGGATCCACTGGGATCGTCTTGAGTTCGATCCCCAGCTCCGGGAAGTCCTGTTCCGGCTTGCTCCCCGCGCTGGCCCCCAGTTGCAGCTCAATCAGCTGGCCGACCCACCCCTTGTCACGGCGCAGATCGTTGGGCACCGCGACGCCAGCCTCGGCGGCCAGCTGCGCCAGCGTGAAGCCAGCCATGGCATAGGCGCGGCTCAATAACTCCTGCTCGGATTGGGGATTGCTTGTCATAGTTGGCTCCATCTTGCTCGCCATATTCTAACAGGGGAGGATCCCGAGAAGGATCGCTGTTTTTATAACCGATCCTGAGTGGATAAGATCAAATGCAGAGAATTTGGGGGCTATCAGCTCATCGTGATGATTTTAAAGGGTTTTGTTTGTTTTATCGAGCAGTGATCCTGGCCTGGTTTGACCTCGAAATAGTTGTCCAAGGGTTTGTGCATGATGTTACACACAGTTATCCACAGAAATCTTGGATAAGTGGATGAAAGTGGGTGGAGTCGCTGATATGTTACAAAAAATTGTGAATGCCACCCCATTTTTACCGGGTAAACGGGGTAGATATTGTGCCACTCCTGTGGATAATTTCGCCGCGGTGGATCTTTGAGCAGTTGAACTTGTTCACAATCCGGATCATGGATCTGGCTCTTTGATTGACATGGATCTAGATCCAGTTGTTTTTATTCAACTATATGTATAGTAATGTTTTTTTGTCTTTTCGCCTGCGGGGCTGTGCGGGCGGACGCTTTTTGCGTACAGTTAAAAAGTACTGTATATACCCGTTTGCTAACAGCTTTATGCACAGCCTGGGTGGGCAACTTGGGGGCGCGGATCCTTGGATTTGTTTATAAGTATGTTTGAAATTGAAAGTTATTCATGAAACAGGGGATTCACTCCTTGTTTGCTGCCACGGAGTGAATGTGGAACAATCTCCTTATAGATTCAGCCTTTATAAGGTGATCACGTGATTGATGGCGACGGATTTCGTCCCAATGTCGGTATCGTGATCTGTAACCGTGAAGGACAAGTGTTGTGGGCTAAACGCTATGGGCAGCACTCCTGGCAGTTTCCGCAGGGGGGGGTTGATGATGGTGAAACGCCAGAGCAGGCCATGTATCGAGAGCTGTATGAGGAGATTGGCCTCAAGCCCGAAGATGTGACCATCATGGCCACCAGTCGTAACTGGCTAAAGTACCGTTTACCCAAACGTCTTGTCCGCTGGGACAGTTCACCGGTCTGTATTGGCCAAAAGCAAAAATGGTTCCTGTTACAACTTGGTCCGGGCAGGGAATCGCGGATCCAGTTCGGCTGTCATGGCCATCCCGAATTTGACGACTGGCGTTGGGTCAGCTTCTGGTACCCGGTGCGTCAGGTCGTCTCGTTCAAGCGGGAGGTTTACCGCCGGGTCATGAAAGAGTTTGCCCCGCTGGCGATGCCGGTGCCGGCAGTGCAGGTCAACAAGAAGGATGGGCGGCGCAACCGCGCCCGTTAAGGAGCACAGATTAGTTGTTAACGGAACTGAGACGTATCGTCGAGAGCATGGCCGAGGCCAATACCCTCGAGCAGGCCTTGCAAGCATTGGTGAGCCAGACCCGGCACGCCATGGCAGTGGACTGCTGCTCCGTCTATGTCTCGGAACCCGAGGTGCGCCGCTATCGCCTGGCGGCCACCGACGGCTTGGCCCCGTCCGCGGTTGGCAAGGTGACCCTGCCCTACGAGCAGGGTATCGTCGGTCTGGTGGGTCAGCGGGAAGAGCTGATCAACCTGGCTGATGCCCCCGCGCACCCCAGTTTCAAATTCCTGCCCGATGTCGCCGAAGAGGCGTTCCGCTCCTTCCTCGGCGCCCCCATCATGCACCAGCGTCAGGTGGTCGGCATTCTGGTGGTGCAGCAGAAGGAGAGCCGCCGCTTCGATGAAGGGGAGGAGTCCTTCATGGTCACTCTGGCGGCACAGCTGGCGGCGCGTATCGCCCAGGCGCAGGCCAAGGGGTGGTTGCAGAAGACCGACTGGAGCAAGCCGCTGCGCGGTATTGCCGGGGCCAGCGGTATCGCCATGGCCAAGGCCTGGGTGTGGCGGCCCCGCAAGGCGCTCTCGTCCATCACCCCGCGCAAGGATGAAGACCATGTCAGCCAGCTGGAGCGGCTGGAGCTGGCCGTGGAGGAGGTGCGCCACGATCTGGAGAGTCTGGCGCTGCGCTTTCGCGAGAGCTACAGCCAGGACTCGGTGGCGATCTTCGACATCTACCTGCATCTGCTGAACGATCCCGGCTACATCAAGCCCATTCGCAACAAGGTGAGCAAGGAGCACTGGACTGCGGTCTCGGCGGTCAAGCTGATCAGTGATCGTTTGATCGAGCAGTTCAAGGGGATGAAGGATCCCTACTTGCAGGAGCGCTCCACCGACGTGAAGGATATTGCCCAGCGGCTGATCAGCCGACTGGTGCAGAACGAACCGGAACATATCTCCATCGGCGAGCCGGTGGTGCTGGTTGCCGACGAGGTGACCGCCACCATTCTGGCCGAGGTGCCCCGTGAGTATCTGACCGGCGTGGTATCGCTCAAGGGGGGCACCAACTCCCACGCGGCCATTCTGGCCCGTGCCATGGGGGTTGCCGCCATCATGGGGGTCGATCTGCCCCTAGGCGACATCGGCGGTCGCATGCTGGTTGTCGATGGCTACAGCGGCGATCTCTTCATCGAACCCAATCAGGTGATCCTGACCGAGTATCGTCAGTTGCTCAATGAAGAGCGGGCACTCGATACCCTGGTGCGCAGTGTCGACAACCTGCCATCCGAGACGGCCGATGGTACCAAGGTCTCCCTGTTGCTCAACGCCGGTCTCAGTGCCGACACCGAGATCTCCCTCAATCAGCTGGCGGACGGGGTCGGGCTCTATCGCACCGAGATCCCCTTCATGCTGCAGGAGAGCTTCCCCTCCGAGTGGGAGCAGACTGCCCGCTATCGCGGCATTCTGGAGACCTACCGCAACCGGCCGGTCTGCATGCGGACGCTGGATGTGGGCGGCGACAAGCCGTTACCCTATTTCCCCATCGTCGAGGAAAACCCCTTCCTTGGCTGGCGGGGGATCCGGATCACCCTGGATCACCCCGAACTGTTTCTGGTGCAGCTTAAGGCGATGCTGTGGGCCAGCGAAGGGCTGGACAATCTGGCCATCATGCTGCCGATGATCAGCAGCGTCAGCGAAATCAAAGCTTCCCGTCGTCTGCTGGATCAAGCGTGGCGGGAAGTATCGGAAGAGGCGGCGAGCCGCGATGCGGTGATCCGCTACCCCAGCCTCGGGGTGATGATCGAGGTGCCCTCAGCCCTCTTTATCTTGCCGGAGATGGCGCCGCTCATCGACTTCTGGTCGGTGGGCAGCAATGACCTGACCCAGTACCTGCTGGCGGTGGATCGCAACAACTCCCGGGTTGCCAATATCTACGATGCCTTCCATCCTGCGGTGATCCGCGCCTTGCAACAGCTGGTTGATGCCTCCCATCGCTACCAGAAGCCGGTGTCGGTCTGTGGCGAGCTGGCTGGTGATCCGGTCGGTGTATTGCTGCTGCTTGCCATGGGCTATCGCCGCTTCAGTATGAACACCCACAACATCGTCCGGATCAAGTACGTGCTGCGTCAATCCACCCTGAGCGAGTTGACCGAACTGATGGCCGATGGCCTCAAGCATGACAATCCCCACGTGCTGCGCGGCCTGTTTGCCCGCTATCTGGAGGAGCATGGTTTGGGCGGTTTGCTGCGAGCCGGTCATAAATCGAAACAGAGTGATTGATAATCATGCCTTGTCCCTGCTGACGAATGATCGGAAAATGCGGCTTTTATTTTGACTGGGGCCGCTTATGCAGCACGATGGATATTGGGTTTTCTCGCAGATTGATCCCGTAGCATTCAGTTTGGGACCACTATCGGTACGCTGGTATGGTCTCATGTACCTGTTTGGTTTCGCTTTTGCCATGTGGCTAGCCGGCCGTCGCGCCGATGCACCGAACAGCGGCTGGACCCGCAACGAGGTGTCGGATCTGCTGTTCTACGGTTTCCTCGGGGTGATCCTCGGTGGCCGTGTCGGTTACGTGCTGTTCTACAACTTCGATCTCTTCCTCGCGGATCCCACCTACCTGTTCAAGATCTGGACCGGCGGCATGTCGTTCCACGGTGGCCTGATCGGGGTTATCACCGCGATGATCTGGTTTGCTCACAAGACCAAGCGCCACTTCTTCACCGTGGCCGACTTTGTGGCGCCGCTCATTCCGTTTGGCCTCGGCGTTGGCCGGATCGGCAACTTCCTCAACGGCGAGTTGTGGGGGCGGATCACCGATGTGCCCTGGGCCATCATCTTCCCGGAAGCGGGCCCCGAGCCGCGTCATCCCTCCCAGCTCTACCAGTTCGCACTGGAAGGGGTGGTACTGTTCATCATTCTCAACCTGTTCTGGCGCAAGAACCCGCCACGCGGCGCCATCTCCGGCATGTTCCTGCTGTTCTACGGCCTGTTCCGCTTCCTGGTGGAGTTTGTGCGCCAGCCGGACAGCCAGCTTGGTCTCTACTTCCAGGAGATTAGCATGGGCCAGATCCTCTCCACCCCGATGATTATCGCCGGTGCCCTGATGATCTGGGTTGCCTACAAGCGTCCGCAGTTGTTCGGTAATGCCATGAAGGAGGCGAAATAATGCGAGCTTATCTCGACCTGATGCAGAAAATCCTCGATGAGGGCACCGTCAAGTCTGACCGTACCGGCACCGGTACCGTCTCCCTGTTCGGCCATCAGATGCGCTTCAATCTGGCGGAAGGTTTCCCGCTGGTGACCACCAAGAAGTGCCACCTGCGCTCCATCATTCACGAGCTGCTCTGGTTCCTCAATGGCGATACCAATACCGCCTATCTGAAGGAAAATGGCGTCAGCATCTGGGATGAGTGGGCAGACGAGAATGGCGATCTGGGGCCAGTATACGGTGCTCAGTGGCGTTCCTGGCCTGCGGCCGACGGGTCTGTCATCGACCAGATCCAGAAAGCGGTGGATGACATCAAGCACAACCCGGATTCGCGCCGCATCATTGTCTCCGCCTGGAACGTGGGCGAGCTGGACAAGATGGCGCTGGCCCCCTGCCACGCCTTCTTCCAGTTCTATGTGGCGGACGGCAAGCTCTCCTGCCAGCTCTACCAGCGCAGCTGTGACGTGTTCCTCGGCCTGCCGTTCAACATTGCCAGCTATGCCCTGCTGACCCACATGATGGCCCAGCAGTGCGATCTGGAAGTGGGTGACTTCGTCTGGACCGGCGGTGATGTGCACCTCTACTCCAACCACATGGAGCAGACTGCGCTGCAGCTTTCCCGTGAGCCACGTTCTTTGCCGACTCTGCTGATCAAGCGCAAGCCGGACTCCATCTTCGACTACCAGTTCGAGGATTTCGAGATCGAGGGTTATGATCCCCACCCCGGGATCAAGGCGCCCGTCGCCATCTGATAGCAAGGCGCCTCATGGCGCCTTTTTTATGCAGCTAAATAATTGAAAATTCATTTTATTGATTAATAAGACGGTAGCCTGAGACGAGGCAAAACCTGCGTATAGCAGGTATGTTCTATTTTGCCTTCGGTTTTTTCGTTGTGTTGAGCAGCAAGAAACGATTTTCCATTGGTTGTTGCAGGATATAGACTCAAATCAAAGCAATACGGTGGAAAATTTAACCATGAGTGACGTAATCAAAAAGTTCCTGAAGCTGGAGGCCGCCTCCGGAATTATTCTGATCATGGCTGCCATGCTGGCAATGATTTTAGCCAATACCGCGCTGGCTGGCGGGTATCAGGCATTTCTCGACACGCCGGTGCAGGTGCGCATCGCGGCCCTCGACATCAACAAGCCGCTGCTGCTCTGGATCAACGATGGCTTCATGGCGATCTTCTTCCTGCTGGTTGGTCTGGAAGTGAAGCGTGAAATGCTGGAAGGGGCGCTCTCGACCAGGGTTCAGGCGACCTTCCCGGCCATTGCGGCGGTGGGTGGCATGCTGGCGCCGGCCTTGATCTACGCCTTTTTCAACTATTCGGACGACGTGGCGCGCGCTGGCTGGGCGATTCCGGCTGCGACCGACATTGCCTTTGCCCTCGGGGTGATGGCGCTACTCGGCAAGCGGGTGCCGGTGAGCCTCAAGGTATTCCTGCTGGCGCTGGCCATCATGGATGACCTCGGCGTCATCATCATCATCGCGCTCTTCTATACCCAGCAGTTGTCGCTGGAGGCGCTTGCCATCGGTATTCTGGCAACCCTCACCCTGCTGTGGATGAATCGCCGCGGTGAGGACAGGATCAGCCTCTACATGCTGGTCGGTCTGGTGCTTTGGGTTGCGGTGCTCAAGTCTGGCGTCCATGCGACCCTAGCAGGTGTGGTAGTCGGTTTTATGGTCCCGCTTAACGGCAAGCGTTACGCCTCGCCGCTCAAGTATCTGGAGCACAAGTTGCACCCCTGGAGTGCCTATCTGATCCTGCCGCTGTTTGCGTTTGCCAACGCCGGGGTCTCGCTGGAGGGGATTGGTCTCTCCTCCCTGCTGAGTCCGGTACCGATGGGGATCATGCTGGGGTTGTTTATCGGCAAGCCGCTCGGGGTGTTCACTATCAGCTGGCTGTCGGTCAAGCTGGGCATCGCCCAGTTGCCGCCCGGGGTCAACTTCAAGCAGATCTTTGCGGTCAGCATCCTCTGTGGCATCGGGTTTACCATGTCGATGTTTATCGCGTCGCTCGCCTTCGAGCACGGTGGGCTGGATTACGGCAGCTACTCTCGCCTCGGGATCCTGGTGGGTTCCACCATGGCGGCGGTGGTCGGTTATCTGGCCTTGCGCATGGCCCTTCCCAAGGGTGAAGGGGAACAGAGTACGGAGGGACTATGAAGCTACATACTGGGTTGTTGATGCTGTTGCTGAGCCCCGCGGCATGGGCCGGCGGGCTGGAGGATTGCAAGCAGGACGCCGCCTCGGCGAACTGCTCTGCCTATCTGAACGGAGTGGTCGATAGCGCCCTGCTGCTGGGGGATAAGCAGGCCAAGGCGCGCTTTGGCGAGACCTTCTCCGAGCGGGCGCTGAGCAGCCGGGCTGGCGAGCGGGTCAAACACTCCAACAAGCGTTATTGCGCTGACCGGATGCCGGACAAGGCACGCCTCAAGGCCAGCCTGATGGAGCAGTTTGGCGCGAACAAGGTTGACTCGGTCAGCGACATGTATGACATTCTGGCGGTTGAACTCAGCTGCTACCGGAGTCCGCGCACCGCGGGAACCCCATCGGATGTCACACCTTAACTACAACCACCTTTACTATTTTTGGATGACTCAGAAGAAGGGCTCCGTTACCCAGGCAGCGGAAGCCCTTTTTTTGACCCCGCAAACGGTCACTGGCCAGATCAAGCTGCTGGAGCAGCGCCTCGGCGGCAAGCTGCTCAAGCGCAAGGGGCGCTCGCTCGAGGCAACCGAGCTGGGCCAGCTGGTATTTCGTTATGCCGACAAGATGTTCAGCCTCTCCTACGAGATGCTCGATATCGTCAACTATCGCAAGGAGAGCCAGATCCTGTTCGACGTCGGCATCGCCGATGCCCTCTCCAAGCGCCTTGCCAGCCGCGTGCTGCTTTCTGTTATTCCGAATGATGGCTCCATCCACCTGCGCTGCTTCGAGTCGACCCACGAACTGCTGCTGGAGCAGCTGAGCGAGCACAAGCTCGACATGATCCTCTCCGACTGTCCGGTAGACTCCAGCCAGCATGCGGGGCTGCTTTCCAAACGGTTGGGCGGCTGTGGCGTCAGCTTCTTCTGCAAGGCGCCGTTGCCCGAAAAGCCCTTTCCCGCCTGTCTGGAGGAGCGCAAGCTGCTGATCCCCGGTCGTCGTACCGCCATGGGGCGTCAGCTGACCCAGTGGTTCGAGCAGCAGGGTGTCTCCCCCAGCATTCTTGGCGAGTTTGATGATGCCGCCTTGATGAAGGCGTTTGGCTTCTTCAATCAGGGCATCTTCATGGCTCCTACCATCTATCGGGAGGAGATCCTCGAAGGGGAGGGGGTGATGCTGATCGGAGAGACCCAGGATCTGATGGAGGAGTATTACGTCATCTTCGCCGAGCGGATGATCCAGCATCCGGCGGTGAAGCGGGTCTGCGAGAGCGATTTTACCTTTCTCTTTTCCGGCCAGGAGAACTTCTCCGCCATCCAGCCGGCCACCCTGTCGTTTTAAAACGGCCCGTCACCACGTATCATCGGCGATGAGTGGTAGAGGAGAGATGTGATGCAACTTGAAGAGATGGAAGCCAATGCGAGTAAAGCGGTGGCCTTGCTCAAGGCGCTGGCCAACGAACGGCGGCTGTTTATTCTGTGCCAGTTGCTGGAGCGGGAGCTGTCGGTGGGGGAGCTTAACGAGCGATTGGGATTGAGTCAGTCGGCCTTGTCACAGCATCTGGCGCTGTTGCGGCGGGATGAGCTGGTGACAACGCGCAAAGAGGCCCAGACGGTCTACTATTCGCTGCGTAGCCATGAGGTGCGTGAAATGATCAGTTTGCTGCATCGACTTTATTGCAGCGCAGATAAATAAAAAACCGGCACTAAGGCCGGTTTTTTTAGCTTTGATCAGCAGAAGCTGATTAAGCCATAGCTTTGATCTGGGCAGACAGGCGGCTCTTGTGACGAGCAGCTTTGTTCTTGTGGATCAGGCCTTTGGTCGCCATACGATCCATGATCGGCTGAGCAACAGCGAAAGCGGCAGTCGCGGCAGCTTTGTCGCCAGAGGCGATAGCAGCGATGACTTTCTTCAGGTAGGTACGGGTCATAGAACGACGGCTGGCGTTGTGCTGACGGCGTTTTTCTGACTGAAGAGCGCGCTTCTTAGCAGATTTGATGTTAGCCAAGGTAAAACTCCTAAAACTGTCTTAGCGAGTGTATTGAAAAGGCCCGGAAATATGCCCTTCCAACCACATAATGTCAAATGATTTGTGCAAATAAACACCGCCTCCCGGTGGTGTGTCAGTAGGGAGACGGTTAAACTGTCGGCCGATTCTAGCAGCATTCTTTTCATTCTGACAGTTCCAGAGGCCTCGTCTTGAGTAAGAAATTGATCAAATCCGGCATGATAGTGTCCGGAATGACGCTGGCATCCCGCGTAATGGGCTTGGTTCGCGATGTGGTCATCGCCAATCTGCTCGGTGCCGGGGTGGCCGCAGACGTCTTCTTCTTTGCCAATCGCATTCCCAACTTTCTGCGTCGTCTGTTCGCCGAAGGTGCCTTCAACCAGGCCTTTGTCCCCGTAATGACGGAGTACAAGAAAAATGGCAACGAGGGGGAAGTGCGTGAATTGCTGGCCGCGGTGGCGGGTACGCTGGGAGGCATAGTGACGGTGGTCACCCTGCTCGGGGTGCTGGGGTCGGGAGTGCTGACCGCGCTGTTTGGTTGGGGCTGGTTCTGGGATTGGCTGCACGGCGGCCCCGCGGCCGAGAAGTTCGAGCTCGCCAGTCTGATGCTCAAAATCACCTTCCCCTACCTCTGGTTTATCACCTTTACCGCCATGGCGGGGGCCATCCTCAACACCTTTGGCCGCTTTGCGGTCTCGTCGTTTACGCCGGTGTTTCTCAACATCACCATGATCGCGGCTGCCTGGTGGATTGCGCCGCTGATGGACAAACCGGAGATCTCGCTGGCGATTGGTGTCTTTTTGGGCGGTTTGGTGCAGTTTTTGTTCCAGTATCCCTTTTTGCGCCAAATCAACATGCTGGTGTGGCCCAAGTGGGGATGGCATCACCCGGGAGTGGTGAAGATCCGCACCCTGATGATCCCCGCCCTGTTCGGGGTCTCGGTCAGCCAGATAAACCTGCTGGTCAACACCATGCTCGCCTCCTTCCTGGCGACCGGTGCCATTAGTTACCTCTACTACTCGGATCGCCTGCTGGAGTTCCCCCTTGGCCTGTTTGCGGTGGCCATCAGTACCGTGATCCTGCCTGCGCTGGCGAAAAAGCATGTGGATGCCGATCCGGCCGACTTCTCCCGCACCATGGATTGGGGGGTGCGGATGGTGATGCTGCTCGGCCTGCCGGCCATGATAGGCATTGCGGTGATGCGCGAGCCGATTCTGCGGGTGTTGTTTATGCGCGGCGAGTTCGGCCTGCATGAAGTTGCCATGTCGAGCGCCAGCTTGCTGGCATCTACCACCGGTCTGCTCTCTCTGATGCTGATCAAGGTGCTGGCACCCGGCTATTACGCCCGTCAGGATACCAAGACGCCGGTGCGGATCGGGATGATGTCGATGGCGGCCAATATGGTCTGCAACCTCCTCTTCATCTATCCGCTCGGTTACGTGGGTCTGGCGCTCTCAACAGCCTGCTCGGGCACCCTGAATGCGGCCTTGCTGTTCAAGGGGTTGTACCAGCAGAGCGTCTATCGCCCCTCCCGCCATACCGGGGTGTTCTGCCTCAAACTGCTGGTCGCCAGTGTGCTGATGGGGGGCGTGCTCGCCTACCTGTCGCCGGATCTGGCCCGGTGGGGCGCATGGAGCATGGGCAAGGCCAGTTTGCAGCTGACCATGCTGTTGTCGCTGGGGGCCGCGGTCTACGCGGTGGTGTTGCTGCTGCTGGGCATTCGCCCACGTCATCTTAAATCGGGGCAGTAGTAGCTGTGATCCTGCGGCGCCATGGGGAGAGTGCCTCATGGCGCCATGGGGGGCGGGATTGGGCCCGGATAGTTGAAATCAGGCTATGAGGGCTGACCCTGCCTGCTGCCTGATATATAATCCGCCGATTTCCATGGCAGCAACGCACAAGGCACTGATGGAGCTTATTCGCGGCATTCACAATCTCAAGCCCCGTCACCGGGGATGTGTATTAACCATTGGCAACTTTGATGGGGTTCATCAGGGTCACCATGCGGTATTGGCACGTCTCAAGGAGAAAGCGGCCCAGCTGGGATTGCCTGCCTGCGTCATGCTGTTCGAGCCGCAGCCGCTGGAGCTGTTTGCCGGTACGGCGGCGCCTGCCCGGCTGAGCCGGTTGCGGGAAAAGTATGAGGCACTGCGGGGGCTGCAGATCGACCGCATGCTCTGCGTGCGCTTCAGTCACCGCTTTGCCGAGCAGGCGGCTTCGACCTTCATCGAGCAGTTGCTGGTGGAGAAGCTCGGGGTGCGCTATCTGGTGGTTGGCGACGATTTTCGCTTCGGCAAGGGGCGGGAGGGGGATTTCCACCTGCTGGAAGAGGCGGGCCATCGCTTCGGGTTCGAGGTGATCAGTACCCAGAGCTTCCAGCTCGAACGGCAGCGGGTCAGCAGCACCCTGGTGCGCGAGGCCCTCAAGGCGGGCCGGATGGCGGAAGTGGAGCTGATGCTTGGCCGCCCCTATACCATCAGCGGCCGGGTGGCCCACGGCGACAAGCTGGGGCGCACCATAGGTTTTCCCACCGCCAATCTGGCCCTCAAGCGCCAGGTGATCCCGGTCGGTGGCGTGTTTGCGGTGGAAGTGATATGTTCCGGCAAGACCTTCCCCGGTGTAGCCAATGTGGGCGTACGGCCGACCTTGAGCGGTACACAAGCCAGATTGGAAGTACATCTATTTGATTTTTCTGGTGATCTATATGGTCAGCAGGTCAAGGTGCTGCTTCGCCACAAGCTGCGCGAAGAGCAGAAGTTTGCCTCTTTCATTGCCTTGAAAGAGCAGATCGAACGAGATGCCCTGGCGGCCCGAGCCTGGTTCGGGCTGCCACAATTCAATTTACCCAGCACTCTTTTAGAAAAGAAGGGAACCCAGGACTGATGAGCGACTATAAACACACCCTGAATCTTCCGGAAACCGAGTTTCCGATGCGTGGCGATCTGGCCAAGCGCGAACCCAACATGCTGAAACGTTGGTACGATCAGGATCTCTACGGCGCTATTCGCCGCGCCAAAGCGGGCAAGCCTTCTTTCATTCTGCATGATGGCCCCCCCTATGCGAACGGCAACATTCACATCGGTCACTCGGTCAACAAGATCCTCAAAGACATCATCATCAAGTCCAAGGGCCTCTCCGGTTTCGATTCCCCCTATGTGCCGGGTTGGGATTGCCACGGTCTGCCTATCGAGCTGAAAGTGGAAGGCATGGTCGGCAAGCCGGGCGAGAAGGTCTCCGCTGCCGAATTCCG
Source organism: Aeromonas allosaccharophila (assembly GCF_016026615.1). Classification (NCBI taxonomy): domain Bacteria; kingdom Pseudomonadati; phylum Pseudomonadota; class Gammaproteobacteria; order Aeromonadales; family Aeromonadaceae; genus Aeromonas; species Aeromonas allosaccharophila. The sequence continues at coordinate 4,104,248 of NZ_CP065745.1, forward strand.
CGCCGAGTGCCGCAAATACGCCAAGACCCAGATCGAAGCGCAGAAGACCGACTTTATCCGTCTGGGTGTGCTGGGCGACTGGGAACATCCCTACCTGACCATGGATTTTGGCACTGAAGCCAACATCATCCGCTCCATGGCCAAGATCGTTGAAAACGGCCACCTGCACAAAGGCTCCAAGCCGGTGCACTGGTGTACCGATTGTGGCTCCGCGCTGGCTGAAGCCGAAGTGGAGTACTACGACAAGAACTCTCCCTCCATCGATGTGCGTTTCAAGGCCGTTGATGAGGTGACCGTTGCCGCCAAATTTGATTGCGCCGAAGGCCACACCGGCAAGGGCCCGCTCTCTGCGGTGATCTGGACCACCACTCCGTGGACTCTGCCAGCCAACCGCGCCATCGCCATGCACGCCGACCTCGACTACGCGCTGGTGCAGGTCGAAGGGGAGCACCCCGAGCGTCTGATCCTGGCCGCTGAGCTGGTCAAGGATGTGATGGATCGTGCCGGTATCGAGAAGTTCCACAATCTGGGCTACGCCAAGGGTGCCGCGCTCGAGCTGCTGCGCTTCAACCACCCCTTCTACAGCTTCGACGTGCCGGTGGTACTGGGTGACCACGTTACCCTGGATGCCGGTACCGGCGCAGTCCACACCGCCCCTGGCCACGGTCAGGAAGACTTTGTGGTCGGTCAGAAGTACGGTCTGGAAGTGGCCAACCCGGTTGGTAGCAATGGCGTTTATCTGCCGGATACCGAACTGTTTGCCGGCCAGCACGTGTTCAAAGCCAACGCCTCCGTGGTCGAGGTGCTGACCGAGCGCGGCGCCCTGCTGCATCACAAGGTGTTCAACCACTCCTACCCGCACTGCTGGCGTCACAAGACCCCGATCATCTTCCGTGCCACCCCGCAGTGGTTCATTAGCATGGAGCAGAAGGGTCTGCGTAAGCGCGCGCTGGAAGAGATCGAGCGCATCGAGAAGGACGGCATTGCCCAGCAAGGCCAGAGCGGCTGGGTACCGGCCTGGGGTAAAAACCGCATTCAGGCGATGGTCGAGAACCGTCCTGACTGGTGTATCTCCCGTCAGCGTACCTGGGGTGTGCCCATCTCCCTGTTCGTTCACAAAGAGACTCAGGCGCTGCACCCGGAATCCGTGCGCCTGATGCACGAAGTCGCGAAGCGGGTCGAGCAGTCCGGCATCCAGGCATGGTGGGATCTGGACAAGGCCGAGCTGCTGGGTGCCGATGCCGACATGTACGACAAGGTGCCTGACACCCTGGACGTCTGGTTCGACTCCGGTTCAACCCACTCCTCCGTGGTCGATGCCCGTCCCGAGTTCAACGGCAACCCGGCCGACATGTATCTGGAAGGCTCTGACCAGCACCGTGGCTGGTTCATGTCCTCACTGATGATCGGCGTGGCCATGAAAGACAAGGCCCCGTACAACCAGGTGCTGACTCACGGCTTCACCGTGGATGGTCAGGGCCGCAAGATGTCCAAGTCCATCGGTAACGTGGTCAGCCCGCAGGACGTGATGAACAAGCTGGGCGCCGACATCCTGCGTCTGTGGGTAGCGAGCACGGATTACACCGGCGAGATGACCGTCTCCGACGAGATCCTCAAGCGCTCTGCCGATGCTTATCGCCGTATTCGCAACACCGCCCGCTTCCTGCTGGCCAACCTGAATGGCTTCAATCCGGCGACCGACATGGTTGCACCTGCCGACATGGTGGTGGTGGATCGTTGGGCTGTCGGTCGTGCCAAAGCGGTACAGGCCGAGATCATGGCAGCGTTCGATGAGTACAACTTCCACGGCGTGACCCAGAAGCTGATGCAGTTCTGCTCCATCGAGATGGGCTCCTTCTATCTGGATGTCATCAAGGATCGTCAGTACACCGCCAAGGCCGACAGCCTGGCCCGTCGCTCCTGCCAGACCGCGCTCTATCACATCGCCGAGGCCATGGTGCGCTGGATGGCGCCGATCATGAGCTTCACCGCCGATGAAATCTGGGCACTGCTGCCGGGCGAGCGCGGCGAGTTCGTGTTCACCGAAGAGTGGTACGACGGCCTGTTCGGTTTGGAAGCCGGTGAAACCCTCAACGACGATTTCTGGGCCGAGATCCTTACCGTGCGCGGTGAAGTGAACAAGGCGCTGGAAGTGGCCCGTGGCGAGAAGCGTATCGGTGGTTCCCTGCAGGCAGAACTGACCCTGTTCGCCAAGCCGGAGCTGGCTGCGCGCCTGAACGCCCTGGCCGATGAGTTGCGCTTCGTGCTGCTCACCTCCAAGGCCAAGGTGGTGGTGGCTGACACTGCGCCGGAAGGCTCTGTGGCGACCGAGCGTGATGACCTGTGGCTGAGCGTGGCCCAGTCTGCCGCCGCCAAGTGCGACCGCTGCTGGCACCATGTGGAAGATGTGGGCACCATCGCGGGTCACGAAGAGATCTGTGGTCGCTGTGTGACCAACGTTGAGGGTGACGGCGAAACGCGTCAATTTGCCTGATGAACATGACTCAACATAAAAGCGGCCTGCGTTGGCTGTGGCTGGCAGTGCTGGCCTTTGTACTGGACCAGGCGAGCAAGCTCGCCGTGGTCAAGTTGCTGCCATTTGGTTACCCGGGGGTGGAGATCACCCCCTTCTTCAATCTGGTTCACGTCTACAACAAGGGCGCCGCATTCAGCTTTCTGGCTGATCAGGGGGGCTGGCAGCGCTGGTTCTTCGCCGTGCTGGCGTTTGCCATCTGTGGATTGCTGATCCACTGGCTGCGCAAGCAGTCGGTGACCCAGCGTTGGAGCGGTATCGCCTATTCACTCATCATCGGCGGTGCCCTTGGCAACGTCTTTGATCGACTGGTGCTGGGTCATGTGGTCGATTTCCTCGACTTCTACTGGCAGCGTGCGCACTGGCCGGCATTCAACCTGGCCGACAGCTTTATCTTTATCGGTGCCGCCATGATTGTGCTGGACGGGTTCCGTGGTGAGAAAAAGGAGCAGGCATGAGCCAGCAGATCACCGCTAACAGCAGTGTGTTGTTCCACTTTTCCATCAAGCTGGAAGATGGTTCGGTTGCCGACAGCACGACGCTGCACGGCAAGCCGGCACGTCTGCGGATGGGCGATGGCAGCCTGACCCCCACCTTCGAGCAGTGCCTGCTGGGGTTGCGTACAGGGGAGAGCAAGAGCTTCACGCTGGCGCCTGAGCAGGCGTTTGGCCTCTCCAATCCGGACAACATCTACCATCTCGACCGTGCCAAGTTTGGCGCCGATGTGGAGCCAAAAGTCGGCACCATCATCCTGTTTGATCAGCCCAATGGCAGCGAGCTGCCGGGCATCATCCGGGCGGTAGCCGGGATGTCGGTGACGGTCGATTTCAACCACCCGTTGGCCGGTCATACCGTTACCTTCGAGGTGGAGATCCTGGGCGTTGATGATGAGGAGAAGGTGCACTAATGGATATTCTGCTCGCTAACCCTCGCGGTTTTTGCGCCGGTGTCGATCGCGCCATCAGCATTGTCGAGAGCGCGCTGGAGAAGTTCGGGGCCCCCATCTATGTCCGCCATGAAGTGGTACATAACCGCTATGTGGTGAACAAGCTGAAAGAGGCGGGCGCTGTCTTCGTCGAGGAGCTTGATGAGGTGCCGGATGACAGCATCGTCATCTTCTCCGCCCACGGCGTGGCCAAGACGGTGCGCGAGATGGCCAAGTCCCGCGCCCTCAAGGTATTCGATGCCACCTGTCCGCTGGTGACCAAGGTACACATGGAGGTTCATCGCGCCAGCCGCAAGGGCTCGGAAGCAGTGCTCATCGGCCACGCCGGTCACCCCGAGGTGATCGGGACCATGGGGCAGTACGAGAATCGCGAAGGGGGCATGTATCTGGTGGAGACACCGGACGATGTGGCCAGGCTCAAGGTGAAGAATCCGGATGACCTCTGCTTCGTCACCCAGACCACCCTGAGCGTGGATGAGACTTCTGATGTGATCGATGCGCTGCGCAAGCACTTCCCCAAGATCCAGGGGCCGCGCAAGGACGATATCTGCTACGCCACCCAGAACCGTCAGGATGCGGTGCGGGAGATGGCGGGGCTGGTGGACGCCATGCTGGTAGTGGGGTCTCGCAACTCCTCCAACTCCAACCGTCTGCGCGAGCTGGCCGAGAAGGTGGGCGCCAGCGCCTATCTTATCGACGATGCGTCGATGATTGAGGCGAGCTGGCTGGAAGGGGTGAAGGCGATCGGCGTGACTGCAGGCGCTTCTGCCCCCGAGGTGCTGGTGCAATCCGTCATCACGCGCCTGCGCGAGCTGGGTGGCAAAGTGGTTGCCGAGCATCCCGGCCGTGAAGAGAACGTAGTCTTTGAGGTTCCTCCCGAACTTAGAATAATTTGAGTGCGGCCAGGAAGGCTTAAGAATAAAGTGTGTTAATAATGACGCCGGGTTTGTTCTAGTGACAGGCTCGGCGTTAAACTTATAAAGCAGTCAGTCACCAAGGATGGGATATGATTGGATACTCTCGTGGCTTTTCTCTTATTGAGCTGATGATTGTCGTCGCCATCGTGGCGATCCTCGGCACCATCGCCTACCCCTCTTATCAGCAATATGTGCTGCGCAGTCACCGTGTCGAAGCCAAGGCCATGTTGTTGAATGCGGCCAATCGGCAAGAAACCTATTTTATGGATTTTAATCAGTACGCATCTTCTGCTGCGGCACTTGGTATTAGTAGTGCATCTGAGACCGGTCTGTATCAATTGTCCATTGCCGTATCAGGCAACACTTACACCTTGTCAGCCAGTGCTGGCGCGACGACGGCCCAGGCCAAAGATACCGATTGCACGGTTTTTTCCATCAATCAGATGGGCATCAAAAGTGCCTCTGGTACAGCTAGCAATAGCTGCTGGGAATAGCCTATGGCCATTTATGCTCCTTCACATCAGAGAGGATTCAGCCTGCTGGAAGTAATGATCACCGCAGTGATCCTGTCATTGGGGCTGCTCGGTCTGGTTGCTTTGCAAACCCATTCCAAATTTGCCAGTTACGAAGCTCGCCAGCGCACTATTGCCAGCTGGCTGGCTAACGATATGGTCGAACGAGTACGGATAAATCGTGACAGCTGGAGTGTTACAGGCGCTGTGACGGTTAATCTGGCCGCTAATTTACCCCGACCTACATGCGCAGCAGCAGATGGCACAATCAGTGCGTGCAGTGCGGCAGATTTACGTAATGCCGACCTGCACTATTGGCAGCAGGCCTTGTTGGGAGCAAGTGTGACGGGGGCTGCCTCTGCGTTGAACTCGCCGGTCGGTTGTGTGGTACGGCGTGCCAATAATGTGCTGGCGGTCGGGATCTTCTGGGCTGGCAAACAAGATATATCCGATGGAGGGGCTGCCGGTGCGGCAGCAACCTTGATTAATGAGTGTCAATTGTCAACGGTCAACAATCTTGCGAGGCGTCAGTTTATTCTGACGACCACCTTATGAAATCCCGCGGTTTCACTCTGGTCGAGTGGCTGGTCGCCATGGTGCTCGGTCTATTCCTCTTGGCCGGGGTATTCACTGTTTTTGTTATGTCTCGCTCAAGCTCTGAAGATGCCTTTGATCAAAGCGAATTACAGGAAAATGGTCGATTGGCCATTCGGCTGATTAGCCAGGATATAAAATGGGCGGGCTTTTTTGGGGCTTATACCGGCCAGTCGACACAAGTTGGATCCTCTCTGACCCTCAGTGCTGGCAGCATTATTCCTGCCAGTAGCGATTGTCTGGATGAGCGTTCTGTGGGGAGTTTGCCATCAAATGCTGGTCCCATCAGGGGGCTATGGGTCAGTCGGGTATCAGCCAGCAAAGGGATGGCCGGGTTCGCTTGTATTCTCGCGGCTGATCGGGTGGAAAATAGCGATGTAATCAGCATCAAGCGATTGGTTGGTCGTCCTATACCAGTATCAGAAGGATTGGATGCAAACCGCTTTTATATGGCAGCCAATAGTCAGGAGGCGAGAGTCATCAAGGGGAGCGAAACCCGACCATTATTTGGTGCTAATAATGAGAGTCAAGTCTGGGAATACCAGCACTATATTTATTATCTGTCGCAAGAAGATGGCATACCTGTTTTGCGTAAGCGCTATTTGACCGTCAATGGTGGTTCTTCTCTGATTGGTGGCACCATGGCTGAAGGGGTTGAACATATGGTGCTGATGTATGGTGTTGATGACTCCTTGATCCCTGACGGACGCATAGACCGATATATGTCAACGGATCAGATGACAACACAGCGGTGGAATGAAGGGCGAGTATTGGGCGCCAGACTGTTCTTGCTAATTAGATCCGATCGGGAATCGAGTCGCTATAAGAATAACAACAGCTATCAACTCGGTAATATTACGGTCAATGGTGGAGGTGATGGTTATCGCCGTCTGTTATTGGAAAGTAGTATTGCACTACGTAATCAACAAATAGCTACCCGAGGTGGAACATGAGAGCGGTTAAAAAACAGCAGGGAGTTGCGTTGATAGTCGCACTAGTCATTCTGGTTCCTTTGACTCTGATTGCCGTAGTCGTCATGCAGTCCAGTGGTATGAGTCTGAAAATGGCCAGTTCTAGCGCCAGTTTGCAACGAGCAGAACACGAAGTGGAAGGCACCCTGGAGTCTGCATTGGGTGACACTTCTCTCTCAACACAAATTGCAACGCAGGCTATTGGCACTTCAGCTGCAATCGGTACGACCACTCCTGCGACCACCCTGACAATCAATACCGAAAGTGTATGCAAACGCAAAATTGAAGCCAGTAGCCAGAATGTAACACCAGCCTGTCGTTATGCTGAAGCGACCACATCCAGTGCTTATGGCAAAGTGAATAGCCAAATGATCTTTACTGCCGGGGTAGAACAACCCTTGCTCAGTGCCAATTAGGGGGCAGAATATGAACATCAGGAACTGTGTACTAACAAGCTTGCTGGTGTTGTGTAGTGGTATATCCAGCACATCTTTGGCTGTGGGCACTGGTTATTCAGATGATACCGAGTTATTTATTTACGATTTTGCAAAGGCGGGGGACTTCCGGCCTAAAGTGCTTTTTATATTTGATAATTCAGGTAGTATGGGTGACACCTCTTTGCTAGGAAAGGAAGAGTACGATCCTGAATTTCCTTATCCAAGATTGGCGAATGATGATGGTAGTAATAGTTTTCTGTATTATTCAACTAGTGGAACTCCGCCTCAAACGCTCGATAGTAACAATACTCGGCGATTCTCAGTAAATAAAAATGCTTGCGCTTCATCTAAAGCTCCTCTTAATGAAGTTGGACTGTTTGCAACAGTATATTGGAATTACGAGGTTTCCGGCAGTGGTAAAAGCAAAAAAGGAGAGTGGAAACCATTAAGGAACTATACTGGAAGCACCACTAACATAGTGGACTGCCAACAGGATATTTCAGCAAGGAATAATGATAATAGTGGTTTTTCCGGTTCATATCAGTCCATCTCTGGGGCAACTAAAGGTTATCCTGTAAATAGATCAAATAACACCAACATTAGTATTCCATGGGTTGATAGCACTACATCAACTGCTCCTAATACTGGTGGTTCAGAAGTGCTGACCATGTATACGGCAAACTATTTACGCTGGTATTATGCACCCTCCACTATTTCCACATCGAGACTAAATGTAGCCAAGCAAGCGCTTAGAGAGTTGGTTCGTTCGACCCCGGCGGTAGACTTTGGGCTTGCGGTGTTTAACCAAAATGATGGCAACGGCAGCACTAATAAAAATGGTGGCCGTATCATTAGGCATATTATTGGTAATGATTCCATTTTGGTTGGAGGGAAAACAGGGTCACAAGATCTTATTGACAAATCAAATAGCCTTGCTGCGGAGACATGGACACCTCTTTGCGAAACTATGTATGAGGCCTACCGCTATTTTGGTGGACTTGACATCTACTTTGGTGATGATGATGCGAGTCGTAATCCTCAGCGTGACCCTAATGCTGAAATTCCATCAGCTAATAAATATAAGTCACCATATGATAAATGTTCTAATAATGGCTATATCATTTACATGACTGACGGTGCACCAACGTATGATGCTGCTGCAGATAGTTTGGTAGCTGGATTGCTAAATAGCTCAACCGATCCTAATAAGCCTAGTTATAGTGGCACGGTCGGTTATGGGACAGGCAAAGATAAAAGTTACCTTGCAGCACTTGCTGGTTATATGAAGAACAATGATGTCAATGCATCTGCGGCAGGCAAGCAGACGGTCACTACCTTTACCGTAGGTTTCGGTGATGAGGCTATCACGGGGGCTGGAACATTATTGGCAGAGACTGCTCGCCGTGGTGGTGGTAAATATTATCCTGCCACCGATGCGACTCAGTTGAACGAGGCGTTAAAGTCTTCATTGTTAGCGATTTTAAAAATGAACACCTCACTGGTCTCACCAGCGATTGCCACCAATAACTTTGACCGTACTCGTAGCCTGAATAATATTTACTATGCCATGTTTGAACCGGGGGTTGGCCCGAGATGGAAAGGGAATCTGAAAAAACTGGCTTTAGCTCCTGAAAAAGGATATGTGGTTGATCAAAGTGGTATGCCTGCGATCTCTAGCGACGGGACTATTCTTGAAGCTGCAATAACTTTCTGGTCCTCAACCAGCGATGGCAACAAGGTTGCTGAGGGGGGGATACAAGAGATGCTGGCTGAGAAAACTAATCGTAATATTTATATTATACCTCCTCCTACAGGCACTACAAATGCATTAATCGAATTTAGCAAGTCTAACCTTGAAAGTATTGCGGGTGGGGCTACTCCGTTACGTACAGTAATGAGCCTCAATAGTACTGATAGCATGGATGATCTGCTTAATTGGGCCAAGGGGGGAGATGCTTTTGACGAAAATCAGGATGGAAAAAAAACGGATATTCGGGAGCATATCCTGGGTGATCCTCTACATTCTCGGCCATTAGTGATCAATTATGGTTGTACAAAGTTGACAGGACAGACATCGTGTACACCTGACCTGCGAATCGTGATGGGAACCAATGCTGGCTTCTTGCATATGTTCAAAGACAGCGGTACCACCGTTGATGAAAGCTGGGCCGCCATGCCTTATCAATTTATCGCTAATCAGAAAGCGTTGCGAGAGAACCTGGATTCATCGGTACATCTCTATGGTGTGGATTCATCACCTACCGTGCTGGTCAATGAGCAAGTCAAAGATGGTCATATCAAGTCGTCACAAGGTGATAAGGTATGGTTATTTACCGGGTTACGGGGCGGTGGCAAGGCCTATTATGCTTTGAATATATCCAATCCGGATTCTCCCTCGCTGATGTGGCGGTTGGACAAAAATAGTGCTGGCTTTGGCAGGCTCGGTGAAACCTGGTCGATCCCTGAGGTTGCTTTTATTCCAGGTTATTACTCAGAAACCGCTGGTAAAAAAAATTATAAGCCTGTTCTGATATTCTCTGGGGGTTATGACCAATCAAAGAGCTATTTGGGTCAAGGGGTTGAAGATAGTGAAGGGTTGGGTATTTATATCGTTGATGCTGAAGCTGGTACTCTGTTGTTCAGCTTCACTCCGGATGCAACTAGTGCAACGAACAAGCAGGTTGCAGGCATGGTTTACAGCATGCCAGGCTCGGTCTCTGTACTGGACAGTGATGGGGATGGTATTACAGATCGGATCTACGCAGGCGATACCGGTGGTCAGATCTGGCGTATCGATTTGAAAGGAACAGATAAACCCAAGTGGACGGCCATCAAGTTCGCCAGTTTGGGGAATGCTCATTTGAGTGGAACAGCCAAAAAGTTGGAAGATGATCGCCGTTTCTTTACTCAACCTGTATTGGTACGCACCATCAACAAAGGTTGGAAATATGATGGTACAAATTATCTCTACAGTGAGCGCCCGTTTGATGCCGTGTTGATAGGAAGTGGTGATCGCAATCGTCCTTCTTCGGAAGCAATAACCCAAAATGTATATGTGATGTTACGTGACTACAATGTCAATCCGACTTTGTTTGGCGCAACATCAGAACCTTCGGTACCATCAAGTATCACGTTGAGCGATCTCTACGATGTGACCAGCGATCCATTTATCGGTTTGAATGAAGATCAGATCGTAAATACCACCAAGGCTTTGACCAGCAAGTTGGGATGGAAATTCTGGCTCAATGAAAGTGGTGAAAAATCAATGGGGGCTGGTTTGGTGTTGCAAGGCAAGCTCTATTTCACCTCTTTCCTGCCTCAGGTGCAGGACTTCCAGCAATGTACGATTCAATCAATCGGTGCCATGCGCCAGTATATGATTGATATGCACTACGGTACTTCGTTCAAATATGTGCTGGATAGCAACAATCAGGAAGTTATTCAGCGTTACGTTGAGGTGCAAAATAAGGTCGCTGATGATCTGGTTATTCATGGTGGGGATGATGGCCGGATCAGAATTATAGGTGGTGCTCCGGGCAAGGAGGTCATCCTCACAGATGATGGGCAGGGAGAGCCTGAACGTTGTACTGGTGAAGGTGAATGCTCTCAAGGTGCAGAGGAGGCAAAAATGGATATGTCTCCCAAGAAAATCTATCTCTATGAAGGAGAACAGGGATGAAACGCATGCTGCTCTGGTGTGTGGGCTTGCCCTTGTTGGTTCAGGCTCAAACTGAAGACATAAAATGTTATGTCACTCTGGAAGGTGGCGTGCAGATGGTGTTGCAGCAACCGGTCGCTGATACCAGCAAGGCAAATCTGGTCAGGGTGTTTAAACAGAAAGGTTATGAGATTGATGGAGTGGTGCATCTTGTCACAGAGGTAATCGAGTGTGTTCCTTTGGCCGCCACCTTTTCGCTGGCTGATGCAAAAAAGCAAGATGAAATCCAACCCAGATAATGCTGCTGGGAGAGTAGGGTATAGGGGCTAAGAACAACTCAGCCCCTTTTTTTCGCTTCTGTTTCTACCGGATGGCGAGATGATGATATCGATTCGGGGTGCCTGGTCGCTACAAAACCGGAGCGTCATGTTGGTGCCAATCGCTGTGCCATCCGGGCTAAAACGTACAAATTGTCGATTGGCAGTGACGGTATGTTTTTCAAGAAAGGGTTCTGTTGCTGATAACAAGACATCGCCATTTGCAATATCGAATTGGCGATCCTGATTGGTGTCGATAAAGACAAGCATTCGCTGGGCGCCAGCATGATTTGCGAGTACGCAGCTTTCTTTTGTGGAGTTCCTGACAGGCATGGCAAGACATGCTGTGACTGGTTGCTGCAGTGTGATGGCTTGTCGTTGGCCGAAGATCAGGTGGTCCTGCAGGTTTCTTGTGTAGATGTCGCTGTCGGTAGATGTCAGCAGATTTGCCAATGACGGCAGTCCCAAGGTCAGCAGGATGGTTGTCAGGCTTGCAGATATCAAAAACTCAAGCAGGGTAAATCCATTTCGTGCCATAGCGTATGAGTCCTTGTTCAAAAGAGACTCTAAGCATAGTTATTGGATTGAAATGGATCCTTTTGTGATCGTGTGTGTTTCGCTGTAGTTAACGCTGGTCATGGACATACAGCACCACTTGCCTGGCTATGGGCACGTCCAGCATGCATTACATCAATCGTCACACTATTTTCACCGCTAATACAAAGCGAAAATATAACTTCAATATTGGCTTCATCAGGCGGGACTTCCGTTATGGTGCCGACCGGGTTGAAGCGCAGCGCCTGTGCATCGGCGGAAATGGTCAGTTCTGCAGGAAATTCGGGACTGGCAGCAATAGTTGCTTCGTTACCATTAAGCTTCAGGTCGCCATTAGTATCGATAAAGGCGAGTAGCCGATTCGCACCATGTTGAGCTGCTGGTATGCACTCCTCAGTAGCATTGTTGAGAGTGGTCAGGCAAAGAGTGACGGTCTGCTGGTTGGAGATGGCTTGTTGTCTGGCGTAGTTTAAGTGGTTGAGAAGGCTCTTTTCTTGGGTCGCCAAATTATTGCTGCCAAGCAGGTTAGAGAGGGACGGAATACCAATCCCCAGCAGAATGACGCCCAGCGCAATGGCTATCATCAATTCCATAAGGGTAAATCCGGCGTTTTTCATATCTGCGAAGGCCTGTCGTTCCGTGACTACATACAGCTTATCTCTCCCGCTGATTGCTGTCACATGGTTACGCCCGTCTTGAACTGGCAGATTGCCCCCCTTTTCTTTATCATTCCCCATCATTTTTGATTTTAAGATGCATCGCCATGGCAAAAGCCCTCTCTCTGATGCTTGCCCAGTTGAATCTGACGGTAGGCGCCATCGAAGATAACACTGACAAAGTGCTCGCTGCGGCGGCTCAGGCCGAGCAGCAAGGCGCTGATCTGCTGGTCTGCTCCGAGCTGGCCCTGACCGGCTATCCGCCGGAAGATCTGCTGCTGCGTGCCGATCTGATGATCCGGGTCGATGCCGCGCTGGCTCGCGTTGCCGCATGGCAGGGTAACTGTGCCATTTTGGTGGGTCATCCCTGGCGTGAAGGGGAGGCGCTTTACAATGCGGCTTCCCTCTATGAGCACGGCAAGCTGATTGCCCGCTACTTCAAGCAGGATTTGCCCAACTACGGCGTGTTTGATGAGAAGCGCTATTTCACCGCTGCAAGCGAGACCTGCGTGGTGCCGTTCCGTGGTCACCAGCTGGGGCTGCTTATCTGTGAAGACCTGTGGCAGCTGGGCCCAGCGCTGGCCGCCAAGGCGGCTGGGGCAGAGTTGCTGCTCACCATCAATGCGTCGCCCTACGATCAGGAGAAACCCTGGATCCGCCGCGAGCTGATGGCTGAGCGCTGCGATCAGACCGGTCTGCCGCTGGTCTACCTCAATCAGGTATGCGGTCAGGATGAGCTGATTTTCGACGGCTGCTCCAAGGTGTTCAGCAGTCAGGGCGAGTTGACCCACAAGCTCGCCCCGTTTGCCGAAGAGCTGGCGCTGGTGCGCTTTGTCGATGGTCAGCCGGTGAAAGAGTGTGAACCGGCTGCGCCGCTGGAGCCGCTGGCCGAGACCTATCAGGCGCTGGTGCTGGCGGTGCGCGATTACGTGACCAAAAACGGCTTCCACGGCGCCGTGCTGGGCCTTTCCGGCGGCATTGACTCGGCACTGACCCTGGCCATCGCGGCCGATGCCATCGGCGCCGACAAGGTGCAGGCGGTGATGATGCCGTTCCGCTATACCGCCCAGATGAGTGTGGAAGATGCCAAAGAGCAGGCAGAGCGGATGGGGGTTGAGTTTAATATCATCTCCATCGAACCGATGTTCGAAGGGTTTATGACCCAGCTGGCGCCGCTTTTTGAAGGCACCGCCCGCGATACCACCGAAGAGAACCTGCAGGCCCGCTGCCGCGGCGTGCTGCTGATGGCGCTCTCCAACAAACGTCGTCGTATCGTGCTGACCACCGGCAACAAGAGCGAAATGGCGGTCGGCTATGCAACTCTTTACGGTGACATGGCCGGTGGCTTCGACGTGCTGAAAGATGTGCCGAAGACACTGGTCTTCAAATTGTGTGAATATCGCAACTCGGTCGACTACGTGATCCCGCAGCGGGTTATCGACCGCCCCCCTTCGGCAGAGCTGGCACCGGATCAGGTGGATCAGGACAGTCTGCCGCCATACGACATCCTCGATGCCATCCTCAAGCGTTATGTGGAAGAGGATGCGTCCGTGGCCGATATGGTGGCAGAAGGGTTCGAGGAAGCGGTGGTGCGCAAGGTGATCCGCTTGGTGGATCTCAACGAATACAAGCGCCGTCAGGCGGCGGTCGGGCCCCGCATTACGGCTCGCAACTTTGGTAAGGATCGCCGTTACCCCATTACATCCGGGTTCGGCAAACAGAACTGGTAAGGAGTCACCATGAAGAAGATTGAAGCCATCATCAAACCGTTCAAGCTGGACGATGTGCGCGAGGCCCTGGCCGAGATCGGCATCAACGGCATGACCGTATCCGAAGTCAAAGGCTTCGGCCGCCAGAAGGGCCATACCGAGCTCTATCGCGGCGCCGAATATATGGTCGACTTCCTGCCGAAAGTGAAGGTGGAGCTGGTGGTGCAGGACGAGGATCTCGATGCCTGCCTGGAAGCGATCCAGAACACCGCCCGTACCGGCAAGATTGGTGATGGCAAGATCTTCGTCTGCGAGGTGGAGCGTGTCATTCGTATCCGTACCGGCGAAGAGAACGAAGACGCGATCTGACCTTGGCTATCTCTTTACCTGACCAGAGGCGTGAAGTGTGGCCTCATTTGATGGGGTGGATGCGCTTCGTGGTGGTCGCCAGCCTGTTGGCGGGCCTGACTGCTTGCAGTACCCGGCCGCCGGCCCAGCCGGAGAATCTGTGCCAGATCTTTCGCGAGAAGCCGGAGTGGCACAAGGCCGCGCTCAAGATGAATGAGAAGTGGGGGACGCCGATCCACGTGGTGATGGCCATGATGTATCAGGAATCCTCCTTCGTGCACGATGCCCAGCCGCAGATGCAGTATTTCCTCTTCATCCCGACCGGGCGGGCCAGTTCGGCCTACGGCTATGCCCAGGTCAAAGATGAAACCTGGGCCGACTACCAGCGGGAAACCGGCAACGGCTGGAGCGATCGCGACGACTTTGCCGACGCCATCGACTTCATGGGCTGGTACACTCACAAGGCCCAGCGGCTGAACGGCATCTCCAAGTGGGATGCGTATGGCCAGTATCTCAACTATCACGAAGGGTGGGGTGGCTATCGGCGTGGCAGCTACCGCAGCAAGGGATGGCTGATGAAGACATCCCGCAAGGTGGAGGCCCGCGCCCAGCGCTACGGCGCCCAGTATCGACAATGCAAGGATCAGCTCTCCAGCGGGGGCTGGTTCTGGTAACCAAATCAGGAGTCAGAAATGCCGTTATTGGACAGTTTTACCGTTGACCACACCCGCATGGCTGCGCCTGCGGTGCGTGTGGCCAAGACCATGCAGACCCCGAACAAGGACACCATCACAGTGTTCGACCTGCGTTTCTGCGTGCCGAACCAGGAGATCCTCTCCGAGCGCGGCATCCACACCCTCGAGCATCTGTTTGCCGGTTTCATGCGTGATCACCTGAACGGCAACGGGGTGGAGATCATCGACATCTCCCCCATGGGTTGCCGTACCGGTTTCTACATGAGCCTGATCGGCGCGCCGGACGAAGCCCGTGTTGGCGCAGCCTGGCAGGCGGCCATGAGCGACGTGCTGACCGTGCAGGATCAGGCGAAGATCCCCGAGCTGAACGAGTATCAGTGCGGCACCTACAGCATGCACTCGCTGGAAGAGGCGCACGCCATTGCCCGTCATGTGCTGGAGCGCGGTATCGGCGTCAACCACAACGACGAGCTGGCCTTGCCGGAAGAGAAGTTGAAGAGCCTGTGAGGCGGATGAGCTGTCGCTCATCGGATAATCTCTTCGGGGAATGTTAAAAGAACCGGTCAGCCATGCTGACCGGTTCTTTTTATCTCGCCCGATCGCAAAAATGGGGATGACTTGCTCCCCTTGCCAACTCTGATTAGGATGGTTTTTGACCTGAACCTGTTGGCGGAGGTGTGACGATGAAAGGGGTATTGCTGCGTTGGCTGGCCCGTTACGATGCATGGTGCGAGGAGTGGGGGCTCACTCAGGAGAACCGGCGCTGCTGCACACCGGTTCGTTATGATGATGATTCAACCAAAGAGCGAGTTTGCGCTGAAGAGGCTGAACTCAATCAAAATTGCGGGTCACGGCACCGGTAACACTGTTGTACTCGAAGCCGAGGCCGTTTAGATAATCCGAGTTGGTCTGGAAGCGGTTGATTGAGTCGCGCAGGATATAGCGGCAGTTATCGTGGCGAAGCGTGCCATCAGCCTGCCCGTTTGCCTGGATGAGTCGGGAGATGTAATCACTCTTTGAGTTGGTATGGAGTTCATCGACCGCCGTCAGATCGGTGTCGAGCAGGGCGCCGAACAGGCTCTCGCAGTCATCCCGGCTGTTGACGGAGATCTGATCGCTGTCGCCACCGGGGAATACGGCATCAGGCCCCTGACCATTCTGATCCTCCTTGGTGCCCACAGGCCAGCCGTAGTGGTTGATATCCAGATCTTTCTTGCCCATCCCGCTGAAGTTATACAGTGCGAGGTCTTGTCCCTGCACTTTCACCGCCCAGCCAGCATGGGCCAGCTGTACTGCACTGGCAAAGCTGCCAGCGGTCGCCGAGACTGTGCTTTTCAGGGCATCATCCTTGATATTGATAAAGCGGGGCAGGGCGGTGACGGCTAGGATCCCCAGCACTATGATCACCAGCACCAGTTCAATCAGGGTAAAGCCGCTGTTTCTGTTGTTCATCATGTTCAATGACCCATTAAATACCGCAAACAGGTGGGAGTGATATGCAGTTGATAGATACCCATTGCCATCTCGACTTTCCGGTGTTTGACCAGGACAGGGCGGCGCTGCTGGCCCGTTGTCGGGCATTGGGGGTGATGGAGTATATCATTCCAGCCATCGCAGAGGATAACTGGACTCGTGTGATGGCTCTGGCAGATCAGTATTCCGGCCTCTTTTATGGCCTGGGCATTCATCCCTGGTATGCCGGTGAGCAGCGGGAGGGTGTGATGGAGCGGCTGCGAACGCTGGTGATGAGCCAACCTGCCGGGCTGGTGGCCATTGGCGAGTGTGGGCTGGATCTGCGCTCTCAGGTGCCGCAGGAAGGGCAATTTGCGCTGTTTGAGGCTCAGATCCGGCTGGCCGCCGATGCCGGGCTACCCCTGATGATCCACTCGGTGCGCGCCAATGACACAGTGGTCAAGGTCTTGCGCCGCTTCAAGCCGCCCCGTGGCGGGGTGATCCACGCCTTCAGCGGTTCGTTGCAGCAGGCGGAGGCATTCTGGCAACTGGGTTTTCGACTTGGAGTGGGCGGAGTGATCAGTTTTGAGCGGGCGAACAAGACGCGAGAGGTATTTCGGATCATGCCGCTTGAGGCCCTGGTGCTGGAAACCGACTCGCCCGATATGCCGCTGCAAGGTGAACAAGGCACCCGAAATACCCCGGAAGCGCTGCCGAAAATAGCGGAAATATTGATGACGTTGCGGGGGGAATCATCGGCGGATGTTGCGAAGGTGTTATTTGAAACTGCCCAGCACATTTTCCATCACGATCAATTGCCATGAAACAAACCTGCAACACATGATTAAGTTATCAGGAAAAAAAACGAGCGTAAAAATCGTTTGCTGTCTAATTTTGTGACACTTGGACATTTTGATAACGATAAAATGTGACCAGCATTCTATTTTATCGGACTTTAATTAGTATAATGCGCTCCCCTTGATTAGTTGGGTTTAATAACAACTCGCTAACAAGCCAGGTGCTACTAGAGGAAGATAATAATGAATTTGTTCATGGGTCTGGTAGGGATGGCGACGCTCGTCCTTATCGCGGTGCTGTTCTCCAGCAATCGCAAGGCAATCAACGTGCGTACCGTTGTCGGTGCGTTCGTAATTCAAGCCGGTCTGGGTGCGTTCGTACTCTATGTGCCGGTTGGTCGCGATATCCTGGTCGGTGTGTCCGACGCGGTATCCAGCGTGATCAGCTACGGCCAGAACGGGATCGAATTCCTGTTCGGCGGTCTGGTCAGCAACAAGATGTTTGAAGTGTTCGGTGGCGGCGGCTTTATCTTTGCCTTCCGTGTTCTGCCGGTCATCATCTTCTTCTCTTCCCTGATTGCCGTGCTCTACTACCTGGGCATCATGCAGGTTGTCATCAAGTTGCTGGGCGGTGGCCTGCAGAAAGTGCTGGGTACTTCCCGCACCGAATCCCTGTCAGCCACAGCCAACATCTTCGTAGGCCAGACTGAAGCGCCGCTGGTGGTTCGTCCCTACATCTCCAAGATGACTGACTCCGAGCTGTTCGCCGTCATGTGTGGTGGTCTGGCTTCCGTTGCCGGCTCCGTACTGGCCGGTTACGCCTCCATGGGCGTCAAGATGGAGTACCTGATTGCTGCCTCCTTCATGGCTGCACCGGGTGGTCTGCTGTTCGCCAAGCTGCTGGTTCCCGAGACCGAGACCCCGAACTACGACGAAAGCTCTGCCGATGCCGAGCTGGACGACAAGCCTGCCAACGTCATTGACGCTGCTGCTGCTGGCGCCTCTGCCGGTATGCAACTGGCCCTGAACGTCGGCGCCATGCTGCTGGCCTTCATCGGTCTGATCGCCATGATCAACGGCATCTTCTCCGGTGTGGGTGGCTGGTTCGGTTATCCGCAACTCTCCCTGGAACTGCTGCTGGGCTGGATCTTCTCCCCGCTGGCCTTCCTGATCGGTGTGCCCTGGAATGAAGCCATCGTGGCGGGTTCCTTCATCGGTCAGAAGCTGGTGGTGAACGAGTTTGTTGCCTACCTGAACTTCGCTCCGTACCTGAAAGATGAAGTGCTGATCAACGGCGTGGCCATGTCTGCCCACACCAAGGCGATCATCTCCTTTGCCCTGTGTGGTTTTGCCAACCTCTCCTCTGTTGCCATCCTGCTGGGTGGTCTGGGGTCGATGGCACCGAACCGCCGCGGCACCATTGCACGTTTTGGTCTGAAAGCCGTACTGGCTGGCTCTCTGTCCAACCTGATGTCTGCCACTATCGCAGGCTTCTTCCTGGCTCTCTCCGCCATGTAATAGCGGCCTGATTGACAGGATATAAACACGAACGCCACGGCATCTGCCGTGGCGTTCGCGTATGGATCGGTGACAACCGTTTTCCTATCTAAACTAATAATAAAATGAGTCAAATCGGAGGTTATATGAATGAAGTGCTACTGGCGATGGTGGCTGGCTTTATAGTCGGTTTGTTGTTTTCTTTCCTCAAATTGCCGATCCCTGCACCACCCGTTTTGTCCGGGGTAATGGGGATCGTCGGGGTCTATCTGGGGGGATTGGCCTACTCCTGGATCCTGACTCGCTTCTTTTCGTAAGGCTTTTTTAGACCTGGATTTGCCAGATGTGAGGTACCTCTGAAATTGGCAAATCCGGCTTGCAAACAGGGGGTATCTCGGCTGAAATAGGCGTTGCCAGCAGGGTGCTGGCAATGACTAATACTCGATGAAATCGGGTGTTGGCGGTCAAATGGAATTGATTGGGAAGTCGGGTCAGATGTTGTCGGCCTTTCTCAAGTCTTCATGGAACCAAGTCCGCACTTTTGTAAGAAAGTGACAGGGCTCTTGCCTTATTTACAGTCGCAGTGCCTGCAGGGTGCTTTGAATGGCATCCGGATAGTGGCGGTGCCTTCGCACTGTAATTCCATTCCCGTATAGCTGGGGATTACTGCCTGTGCATCCATCGCTGGATGGTCTGGTGGTGCCCGGTTATCTGGATTAAATCGAGACTTTGGAGAACAGAATGACTGATCTGAAAGTGGCCGCCCAGCGCGCCCTGAACCTGATGGACCTGACCACCCTAAACGATGACGACACCGATCAGAAGGTGATCGACCTGTGCCGCAAGGCCAAGTCACCGGCTGGCCTGACTGCCGCCGTATGCATCTATCCCCGTTTTATCCCTATCGCTCGCAAGACCCTGCGTGAGATCGGCGCTGCCGACGTGCGCATTGCGACCGTGACCAACTTCCCTCACGGCAACGACGACATCGAGATCGCCGTGGCCGAAACCCGTGCCGCTGTCGCCTACGGTGCCGACGAAGTGGACGTGGTATTCCCGTACCGTGCCTTCATGGCGGGCAATGAACAGATCGGTTTTGATCTGGTCAAAGCTTGTAAAGAAGCCTGTGGCGCCAACGTGCTGCTGAAAGTGATCATCGAAACTGGCGAGCTGAAAGAAGAGGCGCTGATCCGTCGCGCTTCCGAGATCTGTATCGATGCCGGTGCCGACTTCATCAAGACCTCCACCGGCAAGGTGCCGGTCAATGCGACTCCGGAAGCGGCGCGCATCATGATGGAAGTGATCAAGGCCAAGAATCCGAAAGTCGGCTTCAAGCCTGCTGGTGGCGTGAAAGACGCAGCCGTTGCCGGTCAGTACCTGGCCATGGCCGAAGAGATCCTCGGCAACGACTGGGTATCCGCCCGCACCTTCCGCTTCGGCGCATCCAGCCTGCTCGCCAGCTTGCTGGCAACACTGGGGCACGGCGACAAGCCGGCCAACACCAGCGGTTACTAATAAGTTGATGAGAGGGCGGGGGACTCCCGCCCTGTCAGGCCCCCACCATGCGGTGTGCGGGCAAGGATCCAGGCTTGTTTGACGCCAGCAATGGCGGAGGGAATGAAAGATGTTTTTGCCTCAAGAAATTATTCGCAAGAAGCGCAACGGTGAAGCGCTCAGTACCCAAGAAATTCAATTCTTCATTCAGGGCATTACCAACAACACCATCGGCGAGGGGCAGATTGCTGCGCTGGCGATGGCGGTCTACTTCAAAGACATGACCATGGATGAGCGGGTTGCCCTGACCTGTGCCATGCGTGACTCCGGTATGGTACTGACTTGGGATCACCTGAACCTGGGTGGCCCGATTGTCGACAAGCATTCCACCGGCGGTGTGGGTGATGTGGTCTCTCTGATGCTTGGCCCGATGGTCGCTGCCTGCGGCGGTTTCGTGCCGATGATCTCCGGTCGTGGCCTAGGCCACACCGGCGGTACGCTGGACAAGCTGGATGCCATTCCCGGCTACCAGACCTCGGTCGACAACGATCGTTTCCTGAAAGTGGTGAAAGAGGCGGGTGTCGCCATCATCGGCCAGACCGGCGATCTCGCTCCGGCTGACAAGCGTATCTATGCAGTACGGGACATCACCGCCACCGTCGAATCCATCGCGATGATCACCGGCTCCATCCTCTCCAAGAAGCTTGCCTCCGGGCTCGAAGCGCTGGTGATGGATGTGAAAGTGGGCTCCGGCGCCTTTATGCCGACCTTCGAAGCATCCGAAGAGCTGGCCAAGAGCATTGTGGCCGTGGCCAACGGTGCCGGTTGCCGCACCTCTGCGCTCTTGACCGATATGAACCAGGTGCTGGCCTCCAGCGCCGGTAACGCGGTGGAAGTGCGCGAAGCGGTGCGCTACCTGACCGGTGAATACCGCAACCCGCGCATCCACGAAGTGACCATGGCGCTGTGCGCCGAGATGCTGATCTCCGCCGGTCTGGCCAGCGACGACAGCGATGCCCGCCGCAAACTGCAGGCGGTGCTGGATAACGGCAAGGCTGCCGAGATCTTCGGTCGCATGGTGACTGGCTTGGGTGGTCCGGCCGATTTTATGGAGCGTTATGACGCTTACCTGCCGAAAGCGGCCATCGTGCGCCCGGTTTTTGCGGCCAACAGCGGTTTCGTGACCGCCATGGATACCCGCGAGCTGGGTCTGGCCGTGGTCGCAATGGGCGGTGGTCGCCGCGCTGCCGGTGACAAACTTGATTATGCGGTCGGTCTGACCGACTTTATCCGCCTGGGTCAAAGCGTCGATGCTGACAAGCCGATCGCGATGATCCACGCTCAGACTGAAGAGCAATATGCTCAGGCTGCCAGCATGGTGCAGGCGGCTGTCCGGATTGGTGGCGAGCGGCCACAGGCACTGCCTGAAGTGTACCGTCGTATCACCCTGGCTGATTTGTAACAAGGGGAAGACCCATGAAACGTACCTTTATTCTGATGATGGACTCTTTCGGTATTGGCGCTGCTGCCGACGCCGAGAAGTTCGGAGATGTGGGCGCCAACACCCTTGGCCATATCGCCAAGGCGTGTGCGGCAGGTGACATTGACGGCCGTGGTGCCCTCAATCTGCCGAACCTCAACAAGCTGGGTCTGGGCCACGCCTGTGAGCAGGCCTCCGGCTACTTCCCGGAAGGGCTGAAGAAAGATATCGACGTGGTCGGTGCCTACGGCTTTGCTCAGGAGCTCTCCTCCGGCAAGGACACCCCGTCCGGTCACTGGGAGATTGCTGGTGTACCCGTGCTGTTCGAGTGGGGCTACTTCAAGGATCACCACAACAGCTTCCCGCAGGAGCTGCTGGACGCCATCGTCGAGAAGGCCGGTCTGCCGGGCTATCTGGGCAACTGCCACGCCTCTGGTACCCAGGTGCTGGATGATCTGGGCGAAGAGCACATGAAGACCGGCAAGCCGATCCTCTACACCTCTGCCGACTCCGTGTTCCAGATTGCCTGCCACGAAGAGACCTACGGCCTCGAGAAGCTCTATGAGCTGTGCCACATCGTGCGCGAGCTGCTGGAGCCCTACAACATCGGCCGCGTGATTGCGCGTCCGTTCGTGGGCACTGGCAAGGGCAACTTCAAGCGTACCGGCAACCGTCACGACTACTCCGTGCTGCCGCCGGCGCCGACCGTGCTGGACTACATGAAAGATGCGGGTGGCCAGGTGGTCTCCATCGGCAAGATCGCCGACATCTATGCCGAGCAGGGCATCACCAAGAAGGTGAAGGGTACAGGTCTGGTTGAGCTATGGGATCGTACTCTGGAAGAGGTGAAAGCCGCTGGTGACAACACCATCGTCTTCACCAACTTTGTGGACTTCGACTCCTCTTACGGCCACCGTCGTGACGTGAAGGGTTACGCCGATGCGCTGGAGTACTTCGACTCCCGCCTGCCGGAGCTGTTCGAGCAGATGCAGGATGGCGACGTGGTAGTGCTGACCGCTGACCACGGCTGCGATCCGACCTGGGGTGGCACCGACCACACCCGTGAATACATTCCGGTGCTGTTCTTCGGCAAGCCGGTCAAGGCCGGCTCCGTCGGTCGTCGCGAGACCTTTGCCGATATCGGCCAGAGCATCGCGGCTTACCACGGTCTGCCGAAACTGGCATACGGTACCAGCTTCCTGTAATTTACCCGCCCGCCACTTCGGCGGCGGGCAATTTATAAAACAATAAAACTCAACCTGTGTGAAGGAATCAAGAGAATGGCAACTCCTCATATCAATGCGAAAGATGGCGCCTTTGCTGATACCGTGCTGATGCCGGGCGACCCCCTGCGCGCCAAGTACATCGCTGAAACTTTCCTGGAGAACGTCGAGCAGATCTGCGACGTGCGCAACATGTTCGGCTTTACCGGTACCTACAAGGGCCGTCGTATCTCCGTCATGGGTCACGGCATGGGTATCCCGTCCTGCTCCATCTACGCAAAAGAGCTGATCACCGATTACGGTGTGAAGACCCTGATCCGCGTGGGCTCCTGTGGTGCCGTGCGTGAAGACGTGAAACTGCGTGACGTGGTGATCGGTATGGGTGCCTGCACCGATTCCAAAGTAAACCGTCTGCGTTTCAAGGATCATGACTTCGCTGCAATCGCTGACTTCGACCTGGTTGCCAATGCTGTTCAGGCTGCCAAGAACAAGGGCACTCCGGTGCGCGTTGGTAACATCTTCTCCGCCGATCTGTTCTACACCCCGGATCCCTCCATGTTCGACGTCATGGAAAAATACGGCATCCTGGGTGTCGAGATGGAAGCGGCCGGTATCTACGGCGTGGCTGCAGAGTACGGTGCCAAGGCACTGACCATCTGCACCGTCTCCGACCATATCCGTACCGGCGAGCAGACCACTGCCGAAGAGCGTCAGCTGACCTTCAACGACATGATCGAGATCGCGCTGGACTCCGTCCTGCTGGGCGACAAGTAATCTGTCGTAGTGGCATGACAAGTGGAATGAAAACGGCGGCCTTCGGGCCGCCGTTTTGCATTTCTGCGGCTGGAGTCATAGGTCGAGGGCGAAGCGCCCCTTGCCCGCCAGCTTGGCCCGATACATGGCGGCATCCGCCCGGTGCAGCAGCTCGTCGATGTGGCAGTGTTGACCATGACGACAGATCGCCCCGCCAATGCTGCCCGCCAGCGGCAGCCGGTGGCCAGCCACATCCCAGGGTTCGGCCATGGCGGTCAGCAGCCGTTGGCAGAGGGCTGGCAGCTCCTGCTCCGGGTGGCACAAGTCGGGCAGTATGATGGTGAATTCGTCGCCTGCGAGGCGGGCCACCATGTCGCCGGGACGTACTTCGGCACAGAGCACGCTGGCGAAGCGGTGCAGCAGGGCGTCCCCCACATGGTGTCCCAACCGGTCGTTGATCTCCTTGAAGCCATCCAGATCGAGAAATAGCAGGCCGAGCGCTTCCCCGTCATGGTGTACCCGCTCCAACTCGCGGGTCAGGCGCAGGGTGAACGCGCGCCGGTTGGGCAGGGTGGTGAGCGGGTCGTGGCTGGCATCATGTTCAAGCTGGCTCTGCAGCGCCTTGAACTGGGTGATATCGGCACCCAGGATATAGATCCCGGCCTCGTCACCCCGGCTTGGGATCATGGTGATCTTGAGATCGCGCGGGCCGATGGGCAGCTCGAAGCGGTATTCGAAGCTCACCTGCTCCCCCGCCTGCGCCCGGGCCAAATAGGTCATGGCATTGGCATAGGCGGCTTCACCGATCACTTCCCGCGCGCTCATATCCAGCATGCGTTCGGGATCGAGCCCGAAATAGCGGCAGTAAGCCTGATTGGCAAACAGGTAGCGCCCCCCTGGTGAGAGCATGCTGATGGTAACCGGCAGGCCGTCGGTGATGGCGCGCAGTCGGGCACGGTTGCGCTCCACCTCGGCCATTGCGATGTGCAGTTGCTCGACGGTTGCCGACTGCTCGCGGGTGCGTTCCCGCACCTGCATCGCCAGCCCCAGCTGCAGCTGCAGCAGCTTCTCTTCGGCCAGCTTGCGCTCGGTGAGATCGGCAAACACGGCGATCAGGTGGGGGGCCACGGTGCGGCTTTTGCACAGGGTTACGCTCAGTTGTACCCAACAGTGACGGCCATCGGCACGCAACATCCGCTTCTCCAGCCGGTAGTGCTGGCGCTTGCCAGCGATCAGCGCCTGGAAGAGCGGTAGTTCCCGCGGCAGATCGTCGGGATGGGTCATGGCTTGCCAGGTTTTATTCAGCATCTCCTGTTCGCGATAACCGAGCAGCTGTTGCAGGCCCGGATTGGTTTTGAGCCACACCCCCTCCATAGAGGAGAGCGCCATGCCGACCGCCGACTGGTTGAAGGTCTGGGTGAAGAGATGCTCCTGATCTTCCAGCACGTTGCTGAGGCTGCGCACCTGATGGCGCCGCTCGAGATCGTGCAGGGTGCTCTCTACCAGCAGGCCGAAATCATCGAGATCCTGGCGCTGCGCCTCATCGAGGGTGCGCGGCTTGCTGTCTACCAGACAGAGGGTGCCGAGTACTACTCCGTCCAGCGCCCGCAGGGGGCGACCGGCGTAGAACACCACATGGGGTGGGCCGAGCACCAGCGGGTTGTCGGCAAAGCGGGGGTCGATGCGGGCATCCGGCACCTGCATGATGCCGGGCTGCAAAATGGCGTGGCCACAGAAGGAGTGCTCCCGGCTGATTTCGCATAGAGGGATGCCGGTGTGGGAGAGAAACCACTGGCGATCCACATCGGTCAGGGAGACCAGTGCCACGGGCAGATCAAAATGGCGGCTGATGAGGCGGGTCAGGCGATCCAGCTGGGCGATGGGCTCGCGGTCGAGCAGCCCGAGGATCCGCAGTCGTGCCAGCCGACTCTCTTCATCCACGGGTAAAGTGGGGGCAATCATGCAGCTCTCCTGCTGGTTGTGCCATCAAGGATATATATACAAGGTGGCAGGGGGATCGGCGCCGGTCTACGGCTGATCGGCAGGTTTGCTCTTTTTCTTGTGTTTGCGCACCCGCATGTAGTTGCGACGCACGCCATAGGAGATGAGTAGCCCGGCCAGCAGGGCAACCAGCAGCATCAGCCGCTGCTTCTCCTGCACTACTTTGAGTCGGGTATCCTTGTCTGCCAGCAGCTTTTGCTCTTCCAGGGTGATGCGCAGGTAGCCGATGGTCTGAGCGCCATCGAGGATCTCCTGTACGAACTGGATCCGCCCCTTGCCCTGATCCGGCAGCGACTTGTTGTCGCTGCCGATGGGCAGCAGGCTCTCCAGCGGCACCGCCTGCTCCGACTGGGCGAGGGGAATGCCGCGTCCGTCATAGAGGGTGACATCGAGGATCTCCGGCTCGGCCGCCAGATCCCGCGCCAGCCGTTCCAGCTCGCTGCTTTTGTCTTCCTTGATCCAGCGTTTCATGTCGCGGGCGGCATAGGCAACCAGCGCCTGCGCCCGGTTGCGCGCTTCGCTGTGCAGTGACGCCTGGCTTTCGCCCTGCATATGGATGAGCACGCCGAGTACCCAGCAGCCGAGCAGAATGCCGGCGGCCAGGCTGAGAACACGTTTGATGGGAAGATGACGCTGCAAGCGTGAGACCTCATGGTGACAAGGAGTGGCGGGATCTTGGCGCTTGCCTGTACAAAAAGCAATACGCTACTCTGGGCCAGCATTGTTAACCCCCTGATCACCAAGGAAGGCGTATCCCTTATGTTGTTGTCCCGGCTCCCCCCTCTGTTATCCGATTGGCCCGCGTTGTTGTCAGGATCACCCTGTTGGCAGCTCAGCGCAGATGCGTTGCAACCGACAGAGACTCCGCAGGCTGGCGGCTGGTTGGTGCTGTTTGGCAAGGGGCTGGGTGCATCTCATCTGGCGCATCTGTCGCCACTGTTGGCCGCGCAGGGGCTGGCAGCCACCCTCTATCCTCCCAGCGAGGTGGCGGGTGTGCCGCTGCTGCTGCTTGGCTGCGATCGCTTCTCTCCCGAGCTGGTTGCCGAGCTCAAGGGCGGTGAGTGGGAGATCGATCTCTGTCATTTGCCCGCGCTGCCGACCCTGAGCGAACCCGGCCTGTTGGTGATGGACATGGATTCCACCGCGATCCGCATCGAGTGTATCGACGAGATTGCCCGGCTTGCCGGGGTCGGCGAGCAGGTGGCGGCAGTAACTGCGGCAGCCATGCAGGGCAAGCTGGAGTTCTCCGACAGCCTGCGCAATCGGGTGGCCCTGCTGGCAGGGGCGCCAGTCACCATTCTCGACCAGGTGGCGGCCAACATGCCGTGGATGCCCGGCTTGCAGTTGATGGTCGATACCCTCAAAGGGGCGGGTTGGAAGGTGGCCATCGCCTCCGGCGGGTTTACCCGTTTTGCCGGTGAGCTGCAGCAGGCGCTGGGGCTCGACGCCATCTTCGCCAACGAGCTGGCGGTGGAAGAGGGGCAGTTGACCGGCGAGGTGAGCGGGCGCATCGTCGATGCCAGCGTCAAGGCCGAGGTGTTGCTGCAGTTGGCGCAGGAGTACGGCATTGCTGCCGCCCAGACTGTGGCCATCGGCGATGGCGCCAACGATCTCAAGATGATGGGCGTTGCGGGCCTTGGCATCGCCATTCACGCCAAACCGCTGGTGCGGGCGCAGGCGGCGGCCACCCTCAATCATCACGATCTGGAAGGGGTGATCTGCCTGTTGGCAGCACGGGCCTGCAGCGAGCGGCGTTGGGACCAACACTGACCGTGTTTCAAGGAGGAAACCCATAAAAATGGAATTGTTGCAGCAGTCTCTGTTTATTCCCTGTGGCGCCCATCAACTGCATGTTCGCCACATCAAACCCCGGGTCGCCGTGCATGGCGAGCCGATCCTGATGGTGCACGGCGCCATCGAGAACGGCCGGATCTTCTACACCGAATCGGGCAAGGGGCTGGCCTGCTTTCTGGCCCGCCACGGCTATCAGGTCTATGTGGCTGATTTGCGGGGGCGGGGGCTCAGCACTCCGGCCATCGCCGAGCAGGCGGAGCACGGTCAGCACGAACTGATCACCGAGGATCTGCCCGCCCTGCACCGCTGGATTGCCGAGCGCCATGGCGGCTTCAAGGTGCACTGGGTGGCCCACTCCTGGGGCGGCGTCATCATGGCCTCGACTCTGGTGCGCTTTCCCGAGCTGGCAGATCAGGTGGCCAGCCTGCTGTTTTTTGGCACCAAGCGCGGAGTGTCGGTGCACAATCCCGAGCGCTGGCTGAAGGTGGATCTGATCTGGAACCGGTTGGCCCCCTGGCTGGCCCGCCGCCGCGGTTTTCTGGCGGCTCGCAATCTGAAGATCGGGGCGGACGACGAGCCGCTGCGCTATCTGCAGGAGACCATCCCCTGGGTCAAGTGCGGCCCCTGGCAGGATCCCCACGACGGTTTTGCCTATGACGAGGCGGCAGCGCGGGTCAACTGGCCGCCGCTCTGGATGATCTCGGCCAAAGCGGACAAGGTGCTGGGTCACCCGACCGATGTGCGCCGTTTCAGCGCCGAGATGGGCTCGGCCACCCGCCACACCCGTCTGGGGCGGGATAATGGCAACCGCCTCGATTATGACCACATCAACATGCTGACCGCTCCGCAGGCGCAGGAGGATCACTTCCCCCAGATCCTTGACTGGCTGCTCAATCCGCAGGCGGCATGACAAAAAACAGGGCGCATCGTGCGCCCTGTGTCATTTGGGAGTGTTTCGCGATCTTCAGTTCAGCGGCGGCGTGATGCCAAAGCGGAACAGGGTGGCCCGGGTGGTATCGGTCAGCTCGCCGACACCCACCACGCTCCACAGCTCCTCTTCCAGCTTTTTGGCCTTGTGGATGGCGAACTTGGCTATGTAGTCCAGCTCGTTGGCGATGAAGTTGGTGTCGGGCCGCCCGGTGCGGGAGATGCCGACCAGTACCGAGTAAAACTCTCCCTGTTGTTGTGCCAGTTCGATGAACTGGCGTTTCTCCTTGCTGCTGACAAAGCTGCTGGCCAGCCGGCTGTTGAAGATGGGCAGGCCCGCCTTGGTCTGGATGCTGGCGATATAGACCTCGTCTTCTCTTGGTTTGTCCTCCCGCTCGATGGCGCGCAGCGGGTTCATCAGCAGATCCTTGAGCAGTTCCCCCTGAAACAGCGGGTAGAGGTTCTCCTGCTCCGGCAGCTCGGCACAGGCTTGCAGCAGCCGCTGCAGACTGCGCGGTTGCAGCGACTTGCCGATGGAGGCCGGTTTGGGCGCCCCTTTCAGCTTGTTGACGTAGACCGGCGAGTTGAACAGGTGATGGGTGTAGATGTTGCGCAGTGCCCGCGCCAGCCCCCGATAGCGGCGCTGCTCCTGCGCCGCCTTGAGCTTGTTCTGGTTGCTCTCGATCAGCAGGCTGAAGAATTGGCGGCCGGTATGGCGATCCGAATCCCCCTCGATGCAGAGGTGCAGCACGGTACGGGTCATGTTGAGGCTGACCAGCCGGTAGGAGAGGTGCTGCAGATCCATGCTCTTGGAGAGCTCCTGCAAACGGGGCAGGGCGATGGTCACCACATCGTTCTTCTCGCCGACGAAGGCCTCTTCCAGCTCGATTTGCAGGCCGTGAGTCGAAATGTCGCGGGTCCAGCCGATCCAGGATTTGCCATTGTGGTGGATGGCGACCGCCGTCTTGTGGATGTAGCGCGACTCTTTGCGCAACTGCACATAGTGCAGGGTCTCGATCTCGAACGGGGCGACGCCCTGCTCGTGGCCAAAGCGTTGCAGCTCGTTGGCGTTGTTGCTGACCCCTTCCTGATGAAACTCCTCGCGCTGGGACTCCAGACCGATCTCCTGTAGCAGGCCGCAGTAGCCGATCTGCTTGAGCCGCTCGAGCAGCAGGATATCTTGCAACTGCGGGTTGTCCTGCCCCTGCAGTTGGCCCACATCTGCCTCGACCAAATCGCACGCCTCCAGCGAGAATTTGTAGACCCGCCAGCTGGGGCGGCGCGAGCCCACCTGGAAGAAGAGGGCGGTAAGGCCACTCTGGCGCAGCTCCTCGGCGGTCGCGGAGAAGAAGTAGATATGGCTGCGCACCGTGTGGGTAAAGCAGTAGATGATGGCCTCGGTGGTGGTGCCGGGGGCCGGGCAGAGCCGTTTCATCCGCTCGGCGTTGAAGAGGCCCGCGAGGGCATCGCGGTTCTTTTCGTCGCGCCAATACTCCAGCAGGTGCTGGTTGTTCTCGGTACGCAGGGCGATCTCGAGGTTGGGGCTGTCGCCGGTGCCGAAGAAGAGCGGCATGCCGGTCATCCGCGGCAGGTAGAACTGCTCATACCCCTTGATGATGGCGGCGGAGAGCAGGTAGTCAACGCTGACCCGATAGCGGATCTTGTTGGCCTCGATAAAGTCGCTGAGGAAGGCATCGAAGGCGGGCTGCTCGCCGGAGCGCACCAGTCTCAGCCAATATTTCCCCTCTTTGCTCTCTTCACCGAGTATCTGGTAGCCGACCGGTTGGTGCAGCACCGGATTGGGGGTGTCCCGCTCCAACCCGGTAAAGAAGACCTCCACCTGGGCGCCGGTGTGGTAGTTGGGCAGATAGGGGACCGAGACCCGCATGCCCCCAAGCGAGAGATCGGAACTTTTGGCGAACAGCTTCTCACCGTCCTGAAACTTGATCAGCACCGGCGAGCTGAAGTGCATCCGCTCCTGACGGCGGCCGTAGTAGCTGGCAAAAGCGATGGTATTGACGTCATATTGCCGGAAGGGGCTGGCAGGGGGAGAGAGCTGACCATCCACACGAGCGTTGTGGTGCTGTTTTTGCCACTGTTGCAGCGCCTCGTAGACGCCGAGAGTATAGATATCGCGGTAGAGATAGCATTGGGACTGAAACAGGCCGATCGCCTCGGCGGGCATGAAGTGGGTGATGCCGTCGAATTCATGCACCAGGCACTCATCCCCCAGCTCATCGCGCATGTCGATGACCCTGCGGCAGGGTGAGCACTTGCGCTTGAGCTCCATCTTGATCAGAAAACGGCTGTTGCTGTTTTCCTCCTGGGTCATGCGGTTGAAGATCTCGTCGAAATCTTTCTCCCGCAGCAAGGGGACGAGTTGTTCAATCAGATGTTGCTGGTGTTCTGAATCCATGTGTTCCTGCCACGGAAAGTCACTTTTCCGATTCTGGGTTTGATCTGTTGGTCGCAAACAAGTATATCAAGCAGGAATTCATCCTGTCCCCGAGTTATCAATGGCCAAAAATAAAACTGCTTATGTTTGTTCCGAATGTGGTGCCGACTTCACACGCTGGCAAGGTCAATGCAGCGAGTGCAAGGAGTGGAATACCATCACCGAGGTGCGTCTCGGGTCGGTGAGCCCCGCTGGCAAGAGTGCCCGCTACACCGGTTATGCCGGCGCGGTCGGCAGTCAGGTACAAACACTGGCAGAGATCGCCACCACTGAAATCCCCCGTTTTACCTCCGGTTTCAAGGAGCTGGATCGGGTGCTTGGTGGTGGCGTGGTGCCCGGTTCGGCGATTCTGATCGGCGGCAACCCGGGGGCGGGCAAGTCGACCCTGTTGCTGCAGACCATGTGTGGTCTCGCAGAACGGATGAAAACCCTCTATGTCACCGGCGAGGAGTCGCTGCAGCAGGTAGCGATGCGGGCCAACCGCCTCGGGCTGCCCACCGATAAGCTGCGGATGCTCTCCGAGACCAGCGTCGAGCAGATTTGCCTGATTGCCCAGCAGGAGCAGCCGCAGATCATGGTGATCGACTCCATTCAGGTGATGCATGTGGCGGATGTGCAATCATCCCCCGGTTCGGTCTCACAGGTGCGTGAAGCGGCGGCGCTGCTGACCCGCTACGCCAAACAGAATCATGTGGCCATCTTCATGGTGGGTCACGTGACCAAGGATGGCAGTCTGGCCGGCCCCAAGGTGCTGGAGCACTGCATCGACTGCTCGGTGCTGCTCGATGGTGGCCATGACTCCCGTTTTCGGACCCTGCGCTCCCACAAGAACCGCTTCGGCGCGGTCAACGAGCTGGGGGTCTTTGCCATGACCGAGCAGGGGATGCGCGAGGTGAGCAACCCCTCCGCCATCTTCCTCAGTCGGGGTCAGGAGCAGGCACCCGGATCCATCGTCATGGTGATCTGGGAGGGCACCCGGCCGCTGCTGGTGGAGTTGCAGGCGCTGGTGGACTACTCCCAGCTCTCCAACCCGCGCCGAGTGGCGGTGGGCATGGATCATAACCGGCTCGCTATGCTGCTGGCGGTGCTGCATCGTCACGGTGGGCTGCAGATGGCGGATCAGGATGTCTTCATCAACGTGGTCGGCGGGGTCAAGGTCGAGGAGACCAGTGCGGATCTGGCGCTGCTGCTGGCGATGGTCTCCAGTTTCCGGGATCAGGCACTGCCCAAGGATCTGGTGGTGTTCGGCGAAGTGGGCCTTTCCGGTGAGATTCGTCCGGTGCCGTCTGGTCAGGAGCGGTTGCAGGAGGCAGCCAAGCACGGTTTCCGTCGCGCCATCGTGCCGCACGCCAATGCCCCCAAGCACCCCATCGAAGGGATGGAAGTGGTGCCGGTCAAGAAGCTGTCCGAGGCTCTCGAGGCGCTGTAATCGTCCCGCATTGTAATTGAGACAACAGAACAGCAAAAAAGAGCGCCTCGGCGCTCTTTTTACGGGGTGGAACCTGCCATCAGGGCTGGCTATGCTCCAGATGCTCGCTCAGCAGTTGTTCCAGCTCGCGGTGGAGCAGCTCTTCGTCGCCGACGTTGAGCTCGATCATCCGCTTGAGGTGGGTGGCGCTGTCGATGTCGATGTGGTGGCAATAGAAACCCAGCTTCTTGCTGGCCTCGTGGGTCAGCTCGACCTGCATCTTGATTTCGATATCGCTACCGCTGAGCACAAAGCTGAGCTGGTACTCTTTGTTGTCACGACTCTCCCAGTCGTCGGGGCGGATCAACAGGGCTCCCTGCAAGGAGACATCGACCAGCTGAGTCTGCCACTTCTGTTCCCCCTGAGTTAGTTCTGCCATGGTCAAGTAGAGGATCCGTGCAAAACGGCGGCGCTCAGACATGCTCATCTCCTGTATGCAATAAGTGTGGACGCTAGGGTCATTGCTCTGAGTGTAATCCACCTTGGTTGCCAGTATCTTGAACTTGCTCCGAAAATGGCGTTCAGGCTTGCTGGGTAGTCAAGGATTCCACCACATGGAGCGCCTTGACCAGACGATCTTCCTGTTTGAAGCGCTCCTCCAGTACCGGACCCAGCTCGTTGAGATCGTCATCCAGCAGCAGCAGTTGGGCCTCGTCGGCATCGCTGTATTTGTCGTTGAACTCGAGAGCGAATTCGGTGCTGGTACGAATGTGGGGATAGATTCGCTTGGCCAGCTCCAGCGTTTCGCCGCTGGCTTGCTCGAAGGCGGTGACCACATGGTGGTAGATCTCGAAATGACCTGCGCTGACATAGTCGACCAGCTTTTCGCAAAAGTGCTGCAGCTCTTCCGTTTTTGGCAGGTTGCGTTGCTTGGTGCGGGCCGGGGTGAGGCCTGCCAGCCGCATATACTCGACCAGCAAGGCTTGCCTTGCATCCAGCCAGTCATCGATAGCCTTATGCTTGCCAGCCAGCGCCTGTTTGGTCTGTTCCAGTTTCGTCAACATAATCCCTCCGTGGGGCAAAGGCTGGGCGTTTGATGGGCTTCCGAGCCGTTTGAGCAGTGACATTACCTATAACTAGGGAAAATCTGACCAAGCGTCAATAGCCATGCCGGGATATTGTTAAGTGACGAAGAAATAGGCTCTCTATTGTTTCCCCATGCCTGCAGCTTTCAGGCCGGTCCGCGGTTTTTCTGGTGTGGAATGTGACTATTTCCGCAGATCTTGATGAAAACCCCAGCGTTTGACGCGTTCGGCTCGATAAAGGCTTTGCCTGTGCGTTTTTTTTTGCATAGAGTGACCCAGCGCTAAATGCCCGATCATAAAGGAAATGTTATGAACAAAGCTCAACTTGTCGATGCGATTGCCGCCAAAGCAGATCTGAGCAAAGCTCAGGCCAAAGTGGCTCTGGAAGAGATCATCAATGGTATTACCCAGAGCTTGAAAGAAGGCGATGCTGTGCAACTGGTCGGTTTTGGCACCTTCAAGGTCACCCACCGCGCAGGCCGCACCGGTCGTAACCCGCAAACTGGTAACGAGATCCAGATTGCTGCTGCCAACGTGCCTTCATTCGTGGCTGGCAAGGCTCTGAAAGACGCCGTCAAGTAAGTCCGAAAGTCTGTTTTGTCCAATGCCAGTCAGCTTGCTGACTGGCATTGTTTTTATGGGGTTCTCCCATCCTTCCTATTAGTTCTTCCTGACTTTTCCTGCTGTGCCAGTTCCTTCTGTCAGCCTTGTTGTGGCTGAGGATTCATGCCGTCTGCAGGGTGGATGGCAGCGGCCAGATCCGCTCATAGGCCCAGGTAAAGACCATGATGTAGACGAGGTAGAAGGCGACAAAGCCGAGATCCAGCATCAGGGCGTCCCACACTCCCAGATCGAGCCAGAACATGACGCAGGGGAGGGAGAGCATCATAAAGCTCGCCTCATAGCCAAAAGCGTGCAGGAAGCGGTCGAGTGGTCGCTTGTTGGTGCGCCCGCACAGTTTGAGCAACCCTTTGTCGAACAACAGGTTCCAGCCGTAGGTCCAGGCGGTGGCGACGATGGAGAAGAAGATGGCCAGCGAACCGACCTCTGCGACGCCCTGACCGAACAGCTGGCTGATCAGCGGTGCGACCAGTGCCAGCCCGATGCCTTCGTAGAGAACCAGATAGCGAAGTCGATCCGGGGTGGTGCGTAGTTGGGTACTACTCATGGGTGATGTGCCTCCTGTGGGAGGCGCATTCTAGTCAGGGAGTGGTTAAAAGAGAAGCACTAGCCCGTCATGGCTGGCGTTGAGGGGCATGATGATGCCCCCTCTTTGCGGTACTTCTCTATTGCCAAATCTGAGTGTTTACCCCAGGTGGTGAAGTTTGCGACTCAGGCGCCGGTTGGCGTGACCCGGGTCAGCATGGCAAAGCCCTCTTCCACCTGAGTGAGCTGTACCTTGACCTCTCCCAGCTCGGCTAGGGTAGCGACATGGGTACCGCCACAGGGGATGGTTACCTCTTGGCCTTCCAGCGTGCAGTGCCAGTAGCGGGAATCGATGATCGCCTCGCCAGCGCGGCTGCGGCGGATCTCGCCGCCGGCTGCGATCCAGTCGGCCAGTTGCTGATTGACCTGCTCTTCAATCAGCGCCAGATCCGCCAGCAGCGCTTCGCTGTTGACCCCCTTCTTGCGCAGACTCTTGCCGATGCGGTACTGCTCGCGTGAGCCCATGGGCTCGACCCGTGAACTCTGGATGGCAAGGCGGTCGAAGTCGGGCTGGCCCAGCGCATCACGCTCGCTTACCTCCTTGCGCCAGTAGGGAGTGAGTAACCGATTGAGGGCGAGCGCCGCCAGATGACAGCCGCTATGGCCCAGACTCAGGGCGTAGCGGGCAGCGCTATCAACTTGCAACTCTACCTGGCTGCCGACGGCTAGTGCGTGGTCACCGGTCAGCGGATGCACCACCACGAAACGCCACCCTTCAGCCCCTCGTTTGACTGGAATGGCAGTATCGACGAACAGCTCGCCATCCGGGCTGATGGCGCCCATCCGGCAAGGGCGAATGGCGGCTTCGCCCCCTTCCCAGCGAACATGGCCCACATCCCCCGGCTGATCGGGCCAGAGATGGCTCTGGGGATGAAAGGGGGTGAGGTCGGTGACCAGCAGCGTGGTGTCACCGCGCTGGCAGCAGACTACGCTGGCCTGCTCCTGATGATGGCCCAGCACGAAGCTGGCTCGGGTATGTTCCATGGCAAGGCTCCCGCAACGATAAATGAGAAGAGAAAGCGGCAGCATACGCCAAAGTGCGAAGGGGCTCATTAACCAGCGTTAATGAGCCCCTCTGTTGCTTGACGGTTTGCTAGATCATGGCAACCAGCAGGTAGGCGTTGAGGCCGATCACCAGCGCAACGATAAGGCGTCCTACCGCCTGGGTGACCGGATGGTTGCGATACTCGCCCATCAGCGCCCGATCGCCAGTCAGGATCAACAGCGGGATCAGGGCCAGCGCGATGCCAAAGCTCAGGATCACCTGACTCAGCACCAGAATTTCGGTGGTGTTGAGCCCCATGGCGATCACTACGAAGGCGGGAGCCATGGTGATGGCGCGACGCAGCCAGAGCGGGATGGTAAAGCGCACGAAGCCCTGCATCACCACTTGCCCGGCCAACGTGCCCACCACGGTAGAGCTGATGCCGGAGGCGACCAGCGAGAGGCCAAACAGGGTGGCCGCTGCCTGACCCAGCAGCGGAGTGAGGGTCTGATAGGCGGACTCCAGCTCCGCCACCTGCTGGTGGCCCGAACTGTGGAACGCTGCAGCCGCCATCGCCATCATCGCCAGATTGACGAAGCCGGCGATGGTCATGGCAATCGCTACATCGACCCGGGTGGTGTGTAGCCGCTGGCTGACCGAGCCCTGATCCTGCGTGTGCTGGGTCAGCGCCGAGTGCAGGTAGATAACGTGGGGCATCACGGTGGCACCGAGCACACCGGCGGCCAGATAGACGGCATCGCTGTTGGGCAGGCCGGGGAAGAGCGCGCCCTCCAGCAGGCTGGGCAGATGGGGGCGGGAGAAGATCAGCTCAACGATGTAGGCTGCCGCAACGAACAGCAGCAGGCCACCGACCACCAACTCCAGCGGTTTCTGGCCGCGAGATTGCAACATCAGGATCCCCCAGGTCACCACGGCGGTGATACAGGCCCCCTCCAGCAGGGTGACGCCAAGCAGCAGCTTGAAGCCGACCGCTGCGCCGATAAATTCGGCGAGATCGGTGGCCATGGCGATGATCTCTGCCTGCACCCAGTAGGCCCACACCGCCGGTTTAGGCAGTCGGTCGCGAATGTGCTCCGCCAGATTCTTGCCGGTGACGATGCCGAGCTTGGCCGAGAGGGTTTGCACCACCATGGCCATCAGGTTGGCCCACACCACCACCCACAGCAGCTGGTAGCCGAAGGTAGAGCCCGCCTGAATATTGGTGGCGAAGTTGCCCGGATCGATGTAACCGATGGCGGCGATAAAGGCAGGCCCGAGCAGGGTCAGTTTGAATTTGCGGACCGGGATCGTTTTTGTCAGTGCGGGTTGCATGGCATCACCCTCCATAAGGATATGGAGAGAGAATAGATCTAAATGATAACTATTATCAATTGGTCTTTTGTATCATTTCCATCGGGAAAAACATTTGAGGCAGTCAGTTGCAGTGAAGGATGTGATTTTGTACAATACGCCGCCCTAGAAAAGCAGCGACTAAACACCTTTATGTTCCTTGCCTCCGAGGTCTGGCTGCACCTGGGCGGAGGCTGAATTAATCCGTAAGGAGCTAAAATGCGTCATTACGAAATCGTCTTCATGGTTCATCCGGACCAGAGCGAGCAAGTACCCGGCATGATCGAGCGTTACACCGGCGCTATCACCACCTCCGGTGGCACCATTCATCGCCTGGAAGATTGGGGCCGTCGTCAGCTGGCTTACCCGATCGACAAACTGCACAAAGCCCACTACGTTCTGATGAACGTAGAAGCAGAGCAAGCCGTTATCGATGAGCTGGAAACCAACTTCCGCTTCAACGATGCCGTTATCCGCAACATGATCATGCGCACCAAGCACGCTGTGACTGAAGTTTCTCCGATGGCCAAGGCCAAGGAAGAGCGTTTTGTCCGTCGTGACGACGAGCGCCGTGAAGAAGCTACTGAAGCTGCTTCCGAAGAGTAATTCTGGATCACTGAATAGAGGATAAAGGCCATGGCACGTTATTTCCGTCGTCGTAAGTTCTGCCGCTTCACCGCCGAGAACGTTACCGAGATCGACTACAAAGATATCGTTACTCTGAAAAACTACGTCACTGAATCTGGCAAGATCGTACCGAGCCGTATCACCGGTACCCGCGCCAAGTATCAGCGTCAGCTGGCACGCGCCATCAAGCGTGCTCGTTACCTGGCTCTGCTGCCGTACACCGATCTGCACAACAAGTAAGAATCGGTCCGGCACTTAAGCCTAACTCAACTTCTCTAGAGGAAAGGTAATGCAAGTTATCCTGCTCGACAAAATCGCCAAACTGGGCGGTCTGGGTGATCAAGTCGCTGTTAAAGCTGGCTACGCCCGTAACTATCTGATCCCGCAAGGCAAAGCTGTTATGGCTACCAAGGCTAACATCGAATCTTTCGATGCTCGCCGTGCTGAACTGGAAGCCAAACTGGCTGCCGGTAAAGCTGCCGCTGAAGAGCGCGCTGCCAAGCTGGCCGAACTGGCTGCCGTTGTTATCGCCTCCAAATCTGGCGACGAAGGCAAGCTGTTCGGTTCCATCGGTACCCGTGACGTGGCTGAAGCCATCACTGCTGCTGGTGTTGCTGTTGCCAAGAGCGAAGTCCGTATGGGCAACGTTCTGCGTAACACCGGTGAGTACGAAGTTGCCGTTCAGCTGCACGCTGACGTTAAAGCAACCGTACAGATCCAGGTTGTTGCCCTGTAATAGCGATTCGCTTTTGCAGAAAAAACCCGCGCTCTTGCGCGGGTTTTTTATTTTGGGGCCCGGGGGTAGAGTGAAGGTCTGTTCCACTGGAGGAGATCCTTATGGCAGCCTGGGTCGAAGGTCGCGTCATCGAACGCATCGAATGGACACCCACCCTGTTCTCCCTGCGCGTAGCGGCCGATCTGGCCCCCTATAAGGCAGGTCAATTCACCAAGCTGGCCCTCGAGCAGGGCGATCGCCGCATTCAGCGCGCCTACTCCTTCGTCAATCCTCCCTCTGCGCCATACCACGAGTTCTATCTGGTCGAGATCCCGAGCGGTGAACTGACCCCCTCGCTCGGCTCGCTGCAAGCCGGTGATACCCTGCTGGTGCAATCCCAGGCGACCGGCTTCCTGACGCTCGATGAGGTGCCCGCCGGGCGCGATCTCTGGCTGCTCTCGACCGGCACTGCCATCGGCCCTTTCCTCTCCATGCTGGCCGATGGCGAGGCCTTCAACCGTTTCGAGAATCTGGTACTGGTACACGGGGTGCGCAAAGGCGAAGAGCTGAGCTATCAGGCTTTGATCGCCAGCTTTGCCGAGCAGCATGGCGAGTGCTTTCGCTATGTCCCCTTTGTCAGCCGCGAGCCATGGCCCGACGCGATGGCAGGGCGGATCCCGGCTGCCATCGCCGAAGGTCGGTTGCAGGCGCGAGTAGGGTTGGATTTTGCACCCGAACGGAGTCAGGTGCTGATCTGTGGCAACCCGGAGATGGTGAAAGAGACCCAGCAGACCTTGCTGGCGCTGGGGTTGGCCAAGAATCTGCGGCGGGCGCCGGGTAATATCAGTGCGGAGAACTACTGGTAATAGTCGTGGAGTCGGGGCCACGGTTGGCCCCTGACCATTACTGGTTATTACCCTGAGGGGCGGAGAGCTGGTTGGTGCTGGGCGGCTGATTGCGGTTCTCTTCATCTTCCAGATTGAATTTGACCGCCTTGCAGTCGGCTGGAGCGGTTTCGCCGATCCCCAGATCGAGGCAGTCGTTCTGGGTCCAGCCGAACTGCTTGTCATCCCAGTCCAGATTGAATTTAAGCTCATCGACGGAGAATTCGGAGCCACTGCTCTCTTGATATTGCTGTGTCGCCGCGGCGCTGCCGGTAATCAGAAGAAGGGAGAGTAGCAAAGTGGTCTTACTGTTCATGATGGCCTCGGATAATTGCAACGGTGGATGAGTCTACTGATCGGGGCTGAACCCGAGCGGAACCGTAGTGCATCTCACCATTCGATTAAGTCAGGAGGGGATTGTATCGCGTTTCTGCTGCCGATTTGTCCGTTTTGGTCGCACTCTGGGCAGCTGGTTGTCAATCTGAAGGAATTCAGTCATTTGCCCTTCTCTACGCGGGCTCGACGACTATAATCGGCAGCCAACTTTTCCTGCACAGCACACCCCTTCATCATGACCACACAGGACTCCTCCGCGCTGCGCTACCCCAAGGGGTGGTTTGCTCTGACGACGGTATACAGTTTCACCGGGTTGGCCATTCTGGCCTCCATCATCTTCTCCCTGCTGCTGTTCCTCTCCATCGATGACAATCCGCTGATGAAGTGGCTGTTTGGCGGGCTAGCCATCATTTTCGAACTGGGCAAGTTTTACGTCTGGTACGAGTACGGTGAGCGCAAGGCGCGGCGGGATCTGGGCGGCGCTTTCTGGTCGCTGCTGTTCTACAGCGTGCTGGCGGTCATCTCCATCGGCGGCAGTATCGGCGGCATTAACAGCGCCACCAACACGGTACTGAGCCAGCAGGCGCGCCACGAGCGGGAGCTCGCCCGATTCGATGAGCAGATCGCCAGCATCGAGCGGCAGATCCAGCTCAACGAGGAGGCGGCCCGCAAATATATCGAGCTGGAGCGCATCTCCAGCGGCGTCTCCTCCCTGCAGCACGCCAACACCAAGCTGCGCTTGCAGCAGGATGAGCTGCGCCAGCAGCGCGATGCCAAGCCGGTCAACGAACAATCCTCCATGCTGGGGCTGATGAGCAGTCTGGCGGACGGGGTGGGGATGAGCATCAGTCAGGTGCAGTTCCTGTTGGTCTGCTTCCTCTCGGTGCTGCTCGACGTGTTCGGCGCCTTCTTCGTCAGCCTGATCGGCGAGGAGAACCGCTTTCGCCGGATGTGGCGCTGGCAGCAGGATAAAGCTCGCATAGAGGCGCAGGAAGCGCTGGCGCTGGCGGCCCAGCACGAGCCGATAATGCCCCCCGAGCCCGCTCCCGAAGTGCTGGCGCAGGTGCGCGGTGCGCTGGTGAGCGGTGAGCTCAAGTGCAGCAAGCGCTCGGTGGGGCAGGCGCTGTCACTCTCGCTGGAGGAGGTGGATCGGGTGTTCCACCATCTGCTGTCGCAAGGGGTATTGGGGCAGGGGAGCAATCGCCACTACTACCTCAATCCGGCGCTGGAGCAGCAACCCGGATAATGAGCAGGCCACCGGAACGCGGTGGCCTTTGTCGTTATAAAGTGGCTGTGACACTCAGTGAGTCAGCACCATCATCAGGCTGAGGAAGGCGGCCAGTCCGCCACCGATGCCGATGATCCAGTAAAACCCCTTGGCCCCCTGTTTGAGCGGGATGCGGAAGTAGAGCAGAAATGCCCACCACCCCAGAGCCAGCAACAGAGGAATAAGAAACATTCGAGCCATGGTGTCCTCGCTGTTATTCTGTTGACCCTTGATCAATCAACAGGATGGATTGTGCAATGACGCAACTACAGATTACCGCATTCGGTGACCCCTCGGTACTCAAGCTCAACCCTTCCCTCGATAAGGTGCCAGCCGATGGCGAAGTGCGGGTGCGCATCTGCTTTGCGGGGGTCAACCCCATCGATGCCAAAACCCGCGCCGGTCTTGGCTGGGCGGCGGCCCAGAACAAGGACAAGCTGCCCTGGACGCCGGGTTATGACGTCTCCGGTGTGGTGGAGAAGGTGGGCCTCGGGGTGACCTCGCTGATCGAAGGGGATCTGGTGTGCGGCATGGTCGGTTTTCCCCTGAGCGCCGGTGGCTACGGGGAGTCTGTGGTGGCAAGCGAGAGCGAGCTGGTCAAACTCGACGGGGTGAGTCTCCAGCAGGGGGCAGCGTTGCCACTGGCCGGTCTCACCGCCTGGCAGGGGCTGTTTGAGCACGGCGCCCTTCAGAGTGGTCAGCGGGTCTTGATCCTCGCTGGCGCCGGTGGTGTCGGCCATCTGGCGGTGCAGTTTGCCAGCGCTTATGGCGCCGAGGTGGTGGCCACCGCCAGTCCCGACAACCATGGCTTCCTGCACGCTCTGGGGGCGAGCTGGATGGTGGATTACCACGACGCGAACTGGCCAGCAGCTGTGGTGGCAGAGGCCGGTCAGGTCGATCTGGTACTGGATCTGGTGGGTGGCGAGAGTGGCAAGGCGGCGCTCGCTTGCGTCAAGCCGGGTGGCCGTGTGGTGACGGTGCCCACCATTACCGCCCAGCTGATCAAGGATGCGGGTGCGGCGGCGGGTATCGAGGTGGTCGGCATGCTGGTTCACCCTGATCAGAAGCAACTGGGTCAGATGTTGATGCTGCTGCGTCAGGGGGAGGTGAAGGTCACCTTCGCCGGTGAGTTCGCTCTGGCCGAGGGAGCGCTGGCCCACCAGGCCATCGAAGGGGGCCATGTGCGTGGCAAGCTGTTGCTGCGGATGCCTGCGGCCGACGGCCTGCCCGGATGAATGGCATTACCGAGATGGGTCTGGGGTGGCTGTTTCTGAGCGCCTTCACCTCCGCCACCCTGCTGCCCGGCAGCTCCGAAGTGCTGCTGGGGGCCATGGCGGCCAAGGGGGAGTGGAGCATGACGAGCCTGTTGCTGTGGGCGACGCTGGGCAATACCCTCGGCTCCATGACCACCTGGTGGCTCGGCTGGCTCGCCACCTTCAAGAAGAAACCGGAAGATTTTCAAGGCCGTGGGGAACAAAAAGCCTTAGGCTGGCTCAAACAACATGGTCACTGGTGTCTGCTGCTTGCCTGGACGCCGGTGGTCGGTGATGGTCTCTGTCTGTTGGCCGGTTGGCTGCGCCTCTCCTTCTGGCGCTCTCTTATCCTGATCGGGCTCGGCAAATTGTTCCGTTATGCCCTGGTTTTTCTGCTGGCCAGTCACATTTTCTAGCCTGTTTTTGTCACTCACGAGGTTACCGTGAACAAAGTCATACCTTTAACGATTCTGCTGGGCTTCACCCTGCCGGTGCTGGCGGCACCGACCCTGATCGCCGAACAGGGCAAGGAGGAGGGCAAGCTCGCCATCCCCTACCAGATGTACAAGCTGGACAACGGCCTGACCGTAATCCTGGCCCCCGATCGCTCCGATCCTCTGGTGCACCTCGATGTGACCTATCACGTCGGCTCATCCCGCGAGACGGTCGGCAAGTCCGGTTTCGCCCACTTCTTCGAGCACATGATGTTCCAGGGCTCGAAACACGTTGGTGATCAGGAGCATATGCGGATCATCAACGAGGCCGGTGGTGACATGAACGGCACCACCAACAAGGACCGCACCAACTACTACGAGACCGTGCCTGCCAACCA
Source organism: Aeromonas allosaccharophila (assembly GCF_016026615.1). NCBI lineage: Bacteria > Pseudomonadati > Pseudomonadota > Gammaproteobacteria > Aeromonadales > Aeromonadaceae > Aeromonas > Aeromonas allosaccharophila. The sequence continues at coordinate 4,146,917 of NZ_CP065745.1, forward strand.
GCTGGAAAAAGTGCTCTGGCTGGAGGCGGATCGGATGGGCTTCCTGCTCGATGCGGTGAGCCAGAAGAAGTTCGAGATCCAGCGCGCCACCGTCAAGAACGAGCGGGCCCAGCGGGTCGATAACCAGCCATACGGGCTGGTGAGCGAGAAAGTGGGGGAGGCGCTCTATCCGCGCACTCACCCCTACTCCTGGCAGCCTATCGGTTACGTGGAAGATCTCGACCGGGTCGATGTGAACGACCTCAAGCAGTTCTTCCTGCGCTGGTATGGCCCCAACAACGCCACCCTGACTCTGGGCGGCGACTTTGACAGCAAGCAGGCCCTCGCGTGGATCGAGCAGTACTTCGGCGCCATCCCGCGCGGCCCGGACGTGGCCGAGCCGACGCCAAAGCCGGTGACCCTGCCAGAGACCCGCTACGTGACGCTGCAGGACAAGGTGCACCTGCCGCTGCTCTATATCAGTTATCCGACCGTCTCCCTTGGCGATCCTCAGGAGCCTGCGCTCGACATGTTTGCCGACGTGCTGGGCGGCTCTGCCAGCTCCATGCTCTACCAGTCGCTGGTGAAAACCGGCAAGGCGATCGATGTGGGGGCGTCCCACTACTGCGAAGAGCTGGCCTGTACCCTGACCGTCTACGCCTACCCCAACCCGTCGCAGGATGGCAGCCTCAAGACCCTCAAGGGGGAGGTGGACAAGGTGATCGGCGAGTTCGCCCAGCGCGGTCTCAAGCCGGAAGATCTGGAGAAGGCGATCGCCAAGTACCGTGCCTCCGCCATCTGGGGGCTCGATAGCGTCTCCGGCAAGGTGAGCCAGCTCGCCATGGGTCAGGTGTTTACCCAGGATCCCAACTATGTGTTCAAGACTCTCGATGCCATCGGCAAAGTGACACCGGAGCAGGTGAAGGCCGCCTACGACCAGTTCATCGCGGGCAAACCGGCGGTAGTGCTGAGCGTGGTGCCCAAGGGCAAGACAGAGTGGCAGGTCGCTACCCCGAACTTTACCCCCGCCAAGCGCGAGTTGCCGGATTACAGCAAGCATGACGAGGCGCTGGCCGAACGACCGGTGAAAGACAATTTCGATCGCAGCGTGCAGCCCAAGGCGAGCGAGGCGGTGAGCGTCAAGGTGCCCGCCATCTGGCACGGCAAGCTCGACAAGAACATCGAAATTATCGGCACCCGAAGTGACGAGATCCCCGCGGTCTCCATCATGATTGCCCTGCCGGGCGGCATTCGTGCCGAAGATAAGGGGCAACTGGGGCTGGCCAATCTGACCGCCGCCATGATGGGGCAGGGCACGGTGCGCCTGACCGAGGCTCAGCTCAGCGACGAGTTGCAAAAGCTGGGATCTTCCATCGATGTCTCCAGTGCCCAGTACAACAACCTCATCACCGTCAGCTCGCTGGCGGACAAGTTGCCCCAGACGCTGGCGCTGGTGCGCGAGGTGCTGGAGCGCCCGGGCATGCGGGAGGCGGACTTCGAGCGGGTCAAGGCGCAGCTGCTGCAAGGGATGCAACAAGCGCAGCAACAGCCCGAGTGGCTGGCTGGGCAGGCGTTCCGCGAGCTGGTCTACGGCAAGCAGAACCGCCTCGGTCAACCTACCGACGGGGTGCCGGCCGATGTGGCCAAGCTGACGCTGGCGGATGTGAAGCACTTCTATCAGGCCTACTACAACCCCACCAACGCCAAAGTGGTGGTGGTCGGTGATGTGGGCCAGAAGCAGATCGAGGAGCAACTTGGCTTCCTGACCGAGTGGAAGGGGGCCACGCCGACCCTGGGGGATCTCAAGCTCAAGGGTGAGCAGGCCAAACCGGGTATCTATCTGGTCGACAAGCCGGGGGCGCCCCAGTCGGTGATCCGCATCGGTCGTCGCGCCATGCCGTTCGATACCACGGGGGATTACTTCACCGCCGGGCTGATGAACTTCAACCTGGGTGGTAACTTCAACAGCCGCATCAATCTCAACCTGCGGGAAGAGAAGGGCTACACCTACGGCGCCAGCTCCGGTTTCTCCGCCAACCGCGAGGTGGGTACCTTCGCCACCGGCGCCAATGTGCGGGCCGATGCGACCGTCGATGCCATCCGTCAGTTCCTCAAGGAGATGGACACCTACCGCAAGAGCGGTCCGACCCCGGTCGAGCTGGCCTATATGCGCAGTGCGGTCTCCCAGCAGGATGCCCTCTCCTACGAGACCCTAGGCCAGAAGGCAGGCTTCCTGTTGCAGATGGTGATGTATGATCTGAAGCCGGACTATGTGCAGGCCCAGAGCAACCTGATCAAGACGGTGTCGCCCGAGGTGCTGAAGGCCAGTGCCGCCCGTTGGCTCAATCCGGCCGACATGGTGATCGTGGTGGTGGGAGACAAGCAAAAGCTTGAAAAACCCCTGCAGGAGCTTCATCTTCCCATCTATCCGCTGCAGTTGCCGTAACTGACGCTTTATAAAAATCAAGAGCCGCCCCGGATGGGGCGGCCTCACATGAGCCGTGAATATGACTACAACAAGCTTGTCGCTCACCGAGTTGCTGAATGCGTTGGGATCACCGGAGCGCCGCACCGCGCTCAAGGGGATCCGGCGCGGGATCGAACGTGAATGCCTGCGCATCACGCCGGATGGCCGACTCGCCCAGAGTGACCATCCCCGGGCGCTGGGCTCGGCCCTGACCCATCCCAATATCACCACCGACTACTCGGAGAGCCTGCTGGAGTTCATCACCCCGGCCACCGACTCCATCGACAGCCTGATGGAGCAGCTCGGCGACATCCATCACCATGTGATTCAGCATCTGGGGGACGAGCGGATTTGGCCGCTCTCCATGCCCTGCTTCGTCGGCGGGGAAGAGAGCATCCGGCTGGCCCAATACGGCAGCTCCAACATCGGCAAGATGAAGACCCTCTACCGTCAGGGTTTGAAGAACCGCTACGGCAGCCTGATGCAGGTGATCGCCGGGGTGCACTTCAACTTCTCCATGCCCGACAGCTTCTGGTGCGAGTGGCAGGATCTGGAGTGCGTCGGCTGCTGCAGCCAGCGCTTTATCTCCGACAAGTACATGGGGCTTATTCGCAACGTCTACCGCTTCGGCTGGTTGGTGCCCTATCTGTTTGGTGCGTCCCCGGCCATCTGCGAATCCTTCCTCAAAGGGCGCAAGAGCAACCTGCCGTTCGAGAAGACCGGCAAGGGGACTCTCTATCTGCCTTACGCCACCGCGCTGCGTCTCTCCGATCTCGGTTACACCAACAGTTCCCAGGCGGGGCTAAAGATCAGCCACGACAGCCTGCCGGCCTATGTCAGCAGCCTGCGCCGTGCCATCAATACCCATGACCCCGAGTTCGCCAAGATCGGGGTCAAGGTGAATGGGGAGTACCGCCAGCTCAACGATAACGTGCTGCAGCTGGAGAACGAGCTCTACGCCCCGATCCGCCCCAAGCGCACCCCGCGCAGCGGCGAGAAGCCCTCGGATGCGCTGGATCAGCGCGGCATCGAATACATCGAGCTGCGCACCGTGGACGTCAACCCGTTCACCCCGCTCGGCATCGACGCCGACCAGATCCGCTTCTTCGATCTGTTCCTGGTCTGGTGCCTGCTGCGCCCGTCTGCGGTGCTGAGTGACGAGGAGATTGCCCGCAACCGTCGCAACCAGAACAAGGTGGTGCTGGAAGGGCGTCGTCCCGGCCTGACGCTTGAAGATGAGCAGGGCAATGCCATTGGCCTCAAAGAGTACGGCCTCAAGCTGTTCGACGAGCTGGCTCAGGTGGCCGATCTGCTGGATCGCTGCTGTGGCCGCAACCGCTATCGCGAGACGCTGGCGATGCATCGCGAGAAGCTGCTCAACCCCGAGCTCACCTACTCCGCCCGCATGCTCAAGGAGCTGCTGGAGAGTGGCAAGGACAACGGCTGCTACGGCGACAAGCTGGCGACCCGCTATCGCGAGGAGTTGCTGGCAGGGGCGCTGCAGTACTGGGATGAGGCCTACTTTGCCGGTGAGGCGAAGGATTCGCTGGCCAAGCAGCGGGAGCGCGAACGCAGCGACAGCCTGTCGTTTGACGACTTCCTGGCCGACTACTTCGGAACCCGCACCACCACTGCCTGATATCAAATAAACCAGAAGCCGCTCGATGAGCGGCTTTTTTATTGGTTAAGGCTTTATGGATTGTGGCTGAGGCAGACCAGCCAGACGGCGCAGTTGGGCCAGCAGATAATCCCGGTAGAACTGCCCGAACAGTTTTTTTGGCTCCAGTGAGTCTAAAAATGTCTGGCGCAGCCGCTCCAGATTGCTGGGCAGGCGGCGCACATGGGTATCGATCCAGACGATATTGCCGGCAGGGGATAGCATCAGGTTGCCCAGATGAAGATCCCGATGATAGTAGCCGTGCTTTGCCAGGTGATAGAGATCCTTGGCGAGCCGATGCAGCAGGGCCAGGCGATCGTTCTCCCCTGCCTGTTTGAAGTAGTGTTCGCCGGAGCAGTGCTCCGCCAGGTAGTGCACAGCCAGGAAAGAGGCATGGGGATTGAGCGGGTTGAGGGCGATCCCGGCGGCCTTGCAGGGAACCACCTGTAGCCCGGCCTTGCGCAGGCGGCGATTGCTTTGCCACTCGCGCAGGGCATCGATATGACCCACCAGACGCTTGCCGAGCAGATCCCGACGCCACCAGCCAAGGCTCCAGCGCGGGTACTTGTCTGGCACTATCTTGCACAGGCTGTTGCTGGCGGGATGTAGCCAGAATTGGCTGCTGGCAATGGACTCCAGCCTGCGGGTCAGCTCGCTCTGTTGCAGGGCCCAGTGATCCAGTCCGAGTTCGTCGTGGAGCAGCAGGTAATAGCGTTTCTTGCCGTGCAAGTCGAGAGTGGTCAGCGTCATGGCATCGGGTGTCAAATGGGGGGATGAATCGCATCCATGAGGGATGATGAATATCTGAACCACTTTATGCCCCCCTTGCTGACCGAGGCTGAATGAGCAACAAAAAAGCCGTCCCGGGAGGGGACGGCTTTTTTGGGGAGGACGTAGAGGCGATATCAGACGTGGTTATACATGGCCTCGATTTCGCTCTGGTACTTGGCTTCGATGATCTTGCGACGCAGCTTCATGGTGGGGGTGAGTTCACCCAGCTCCATGGAGAAGGCGCTCGGCAGCAGGGTGAACTTCTTCACCTGCTCGAACTTGGCCAGCTCTTTTTGCAAGTCAGCGATGCGTGCTTCGAAGAACTCCTTCACCCGGGAGTTGCGCAGCAGCTCGCTCTTGCACTGGTACTGCAGGTTGATGGAGCGGGCGTACTCTTCCAGCGACTCGAAGCAGGGGACGATCAGTGCCGAGACGAAGTGGCGGGCATCGGCGACGATGGCGATCTGCTCGATAAAGCGATCCTTGCCGATGGTCCCTTCCACCAGTTGCGGAGCCACGTACTTGCCGTTGGAGGTCTTCATCAGCTCCTTGAGGCGCTCGGTGAAGTAGATATTGCCCTGGCTATCGAGCTCACCGGCATCGCCGGTACGCAGGAAGCCATCTTCGGTCATCACTTCGGCAGTGGCGTCCGGTTTGTTGTAGTAGCCGCGCATCACGGTGGGCGAGCGCACCAACAACTCGTTGTTCTCACCCAGCTTCACTTCGATGCCGTTCAGTGCTGTGCCGATGGAGCCGAGTTTGAACTGGCTGTCTTCATAGCAGCAGACGGTGGCGGTGGTCTCGGTCATGCCGTAGCCGTACTTGAGATTGAGCCCCATCGCCTGGAAGAAGAGGTTCACATCGTCAGCCAGACGGGCGCCCGCTACCGGCAGGAAGCGGGTGCGGCCACCAAAGCGGGCACGCAGCTTGCGAAACACCAGTCGCTCCGCCAGCCAGAGCTGGGCATAGAGTTGCGGGGAGGCGGATTTGCCCGCCTGACGGGTAGCAACCATCTGCTTGCCGACTCGGGTCGCCCAGCCAAACAGGGCGCGACGCAGGGCCGGAGCCTGAGCCACCTTGGCCTGAATCATGGCGTAGGCCTTCTCGTAGAGGCGCGGCACGGCGCACATCACGGTCGGCTGCACTTCGCCAATCACATCCATCACTTTCTGCGGGTCGCGGATATAGACGTTCTCGCCACCGCAGTAGAGCACGTAGAAACTCCAGACCCGCTCGAACACATGGCTAAGTGGCAGCATGCAGAGCGACACATCCTGCGGATTAAGGTCGAGGCGGCTGTTGTGCATCTCGAAACAGGCGGCAACGTTGGCAAAATCGAGCATTACCCCCTTGGGTTCGCCGGTAGTGCCGGAGGTGTAGATCAGGGTCAGCAGGTCGTCCATCCGGTACTGACTCTCGCGCTCGTGCAGCACCTGTTCACTTGGCTGATGGTTGCCGGAGACCAGAAACTCCTGGAAGTGGCTCGCTTGCGGGCAGCCGCGCAGATTGACGTTGCCATCGAGAGCGACGATCTGGCGGATTTCGCCATCCTTTAACAAGTTGAGCGCCTGATCGAACTGGGGCTGTTCACCGACGAACAGCAGGCCGATGTTGGCATCGCGCACGATATAGCGCAGCTGTTCGAGGGTGCTGGTGGGGTAGATAGGGACGCTGACGCCGCGGGCGGCAAGGATGCCGAGATCGGCCTGGGTCCACTCCGGCATGTTACGGGCGTAGATACCGACCATTTCGGTTGGCTGGTGGCCGGCACGGATCAGCGCCTGGGCGCAGTAGTCCATGGCCTGGCCCAGAGTACGCCAGCCGATGGCGCGCCACTGGCCATCTTGCTGAACCCGCAGGGCAGCCTTGTTGCCAAGCTGGGCAATACGTTCACGCATCAGTCGAACCAGATGAAGCTTCGGCATCAGTCAAACATCCTTTAATTACAGTTGTACGCCCGCGAGGGCACTAAAAATCGGGCTAGAGTTTAAACTCCAACATTACAGCTTACAAGTGTTCGCCGTTTGTCTTGGATCACAAAGAGTGCAAATAGCTACGCCTTCGGGCAGGCTGGCCGATACTGCAAGGGAGTGCAAAGAGGGTTAACGATATGAATCTGTGGGTGAAAGGGGCGTTGGCCGCAGTCGGGCTCATGGTGGTGGGTGGCGGTGCAGCCTGGTTCTTTTTTGGCAAGGGCGCGCAGGGGCCCGCCAATCCCTGGTATCAGGGGGCCGAGGGGTATCATCAGGCCCAGCAACAGGCGCTTTCGTTGGGCTATCCGCTGCTCTATGTGCTGGAGACCCCCAAGTGCCGCCGCTGCGGCGATCTGGAGAAGAAATTCTGGCAGAGCAAGGAGATGACCGGCCCGCTCGCCCGGTTGGTGAAGGTGCGGCTCAACCCGGGCAAAGGGGATGGCAGCGAGCAGATCCTGCGCCGCTTTCCCAAGGTCGCCACACCGCCCGGTATCTATATCCAGCAGCCGGGTCAGCCCCTCAGGCCCATCAAGGTCGTGGTGGATATCGACCAGATCTGGATGCCGGGGAAAACCTGGCTGCGGGGCTTCTATATGCCGCTCTCTGCCGCCGGATTCGAGGCGGTGGTGCACACTACCCTCTCCTTGCAGGACCCTGCGCTGGACAACGCCCCCCTCGATTGAGGGGGCCAAGACGCCTGAGCACGGCGAATTGGCTGGATCAGCCGAAATCGAACAGTCGCGACATCAATACCGCATCTTCCCGATCGTTGCCAGTGCCGTAGTAGTCGGCGCGGCGGCAATATTCGGCAAAACCGGCGCTCTCGTAGAGGTTGATGGCGGTCTGGTTACCGGCCCGCACCTCGAGAAACCAGGCCTCTGCACCGGCTTGCTTGCTGCGCGCCAGATAGGCCTGCAACAGCGCCCGTCCTAATCCCTTGCCCTGAAACGCCGGATGCACGCAGATGTTCATCAGCGAGCTGTCACCGGCCACCAGATCCGAGATATAGAAGCCCGCCGGGCGACCGTCGACCATCATCAAGCCGTTGAGATAGCGAGGGCCGAAGCAGGAGAGCAGGTTGGCCTGACTCCACGGCTCCTTGTGAGCGGCTTGCTCGATGGGGTAGACAAGGTCGAAATCGCTCTCGAGCAGGGGACGAAACTCAGGCATGGGGGCTCCGGATGGCAGCATTGTGGGCACCAGGGTTGGCAGAGGCGGCGGCAGGGGCAGCGTGTGTAAAATCAGGTAAAAAGAGCGGCATCACGGTGGGGCTTGGCGGCACGATGCAGGATCACGCCGCGCTGGCCGCAAGGTGCTGGCGCAGTTGTTGCCACAGGGCGCGCTTTTGCGCGGCGCTGGGGGCGAGCGGGCAGATCAGCGCATCCGGCCGCGCGGGGTTGGCCTCCGTCAGCCAGAGCAGCGGTGAGGCGTCCGCCCTTTGCAGGTCGGCGGGCGGCAGCTCGCTGAGCAGGGAGACCTCATCGGGCGTCATGCCGAGCAGTTGGCAGATATCCGCCAGCAGCGTGGTTGCAGGCAGGCTAGGTGCCAGCAGCCAGAGTTTGCCGCTGGGCAGCGGTGCGCTGGTGGCCGGGGCCATCTGGCCGGTATGCTGCTCAAGTTCGGGAGCAGGTTCTGCGCCCAGCAATGCCGGACGACGCAGCTGCCAGCTTTGAATGCCCATGCGGGCCAACATGCTCTGACGAACGGGATCTTGCATCTGGGGCGACTCACTCTTGATCTGCATTGGGGAAAATCGTGTTGCGCAGGGTACACTCGAACCGGTTTTGCTGCACCCTTTGCAACGCATCATCTGGCGCATGCGGGCATGACACGCAGGTCATGATGCTGATAACCACTCTGGTCACGCATGGGCGCTGCAACGTTATCGCACCGCCTGGGCGTTTTTTCCTGCCAGAGTCGGGTATTCTGCGGCAAGAGATACCAGAATAAACATCATAACAAGACAAAACCCAAGGTCGAACAAATGGATATCGCACCTTGGGGTTATCATCATCCCAGCTTCGGAACAGTCTCTATGTCGTCTTTAGCTCAAGCCCAGAACCCCGCACGTCTTATTCCCATCCAGGAGCGGCTGCCCCGGCTGCTGGCGGCTCTTGGCGAGGGGCTCTACGAACGGCAGGATGCCCTGCGCCTCGGTCTGCTGGCCGCCCTCAGTGGCGAGAGCCTCTTCTTGCTGGGCCCGCCCGGCATCGCCAAGAGCCTGATTGCCCGCCGCCTCAAGCTGGCATTTCACGACGCTCGCCATTTTGAATACCTGATGACCCGTTTCAGTACGCCGGAGGAGGTGTTTGGCCCTCTCTCCATTCAGGCGCTGAAAGAGGACGGCAAATACCTGCGCCTCACCGCCGGTTATCTGCCGGAGGCCGAGGTGGTGTTCCTCGACGAGATCTGGAAGGCGGGCCCCGCCATCCTCAATACCCTGCTCACCGCCATCAACGAGCGGCAGTTCCGCAATGGCGACAGCCAGCACCCCATCCCGATGCGCTTGCTGGTGACCGCCTCCAACGAGCTGCCTGCGCCGGATAGCGGGCTGGAAGCGCTCTACGACCGGATGCTGGTGCGGATCTGGATGGACCGGGTGCAGGAGAAGTCGAACTTTCAGGCGATGCTGGCCAGTGATGGCCATGCCCACCAGAACTTGCCGGAATCCTTGCAGATCCGGGGTGATGAGTACGAGCAGTGGCAGAGCCAGATTGAGCAGGTGCGCCTGCCGGATGCCTGTTTCGAGCTCATCTACCAGCTGCGCCAGCAGCTCGACAGCCAGCTGGCCCACCGCTGTTATGTGTCGGATCGCCGCTGGAAGAAGGCGGTACGGCTCATCAAGGCGAGTGCCTTCTTCAATGGCCGCGACGAGGTGGCCCCCCTCGACCTGCTGCTGTTCAAGGATTGCCTCTGGCATGACGAGGAGTCCCGCACCACCCTGATGGAGATGATGACCGAGTTCTCCCGTCTCTATGGTTATCAGCAACTGGCGATGACCCGCCAGCTGCTGGCGCTGCGCGATCAGTTCAAACAGCTGAAACAGAGCGTGGCTCAGCGGCTCTGCACCAAAGCGCGTCAGCGCAAGCAGTGGTTTGGCCGCCGCGCCCGGGGCATCGAGATCCCGCTCGCCAATGCCAGACCCTTTGGCAAACAGGTGCACTTTCATCTGCTCACTCCGGCGCCGCTGGATGGCAGCGATCCCGAGCGCCTCACTCGCACGCTGGTGTTCGATCGTACCCTGCTCTCCCACTGGCGCCCCACCGGCGAGGCGCTGGTCGGCTATCAGTTCGGCAACCCGAAAGAGGGGCATTACGAGCTGGTGCTCGATGATGAACTGCGGCTTCAGGTGCTCGATATCCAGCGCCAGCAGATCCCGCTGGTATTGATGGAACGCAACGCCATTCCCGAAGTGGTGCTGGAGCCCTGGTTGCAGGCGCTCGACGAGCAACTGGTTCAGGTCGGCAAGGTGATGCAGGAGCTCAAGCAGCAGCGCAGCCTGTTCGAGCGTCATCAACAACACCTCTTTATTTCCTCACGCTGGCTGCAGCAAGTGGAAGACAGTTTCTTCGTGCTGAACCGGGATCTCGAACTGCTGCGCAGCGAGTTGGTGCAGTGGCGCGAACGGTTGCCGAGGCTGGACGAGTAAGGGGCGCACATGCTTGAGATCGGCATGCTGGATCTGGGGCTCCTGATGGGCGAAGGGGAGCTGGCGGGTGAGGTGGCGCTCCTGCTGGCCGCCTCGCCCAAGATATCCGAATTTATCAAACGCTCCCCGCTGCAAGGCAAACTGCTGAAAAAGCGCCTGCAGAGCTGGGGCGAACAGCTCGGCGAGGAGATCCGCCACAAGCCGGTGCCGGTCGCGCTGGAGCAGGAGTACCTGCTCTATCAGGCCCATCGGCAACTGCCGATGACCGAGTTGATTGGTCGCCTGCCCGGCCTGCTGGAGTCGCTTGATCAGTACAGCCCCTTCGCCGGTGAGGCCCGCTCCTTGGTGCGCCAGCTGATGGCTCACCCCACCGAGGGGCTGCGCCAGCTCTTTATCGACAAGTGGCGCGCCAGTCTGGTGGGGAGCCTGTTGCAGTTGCAGCAGCAGATCGCCGAGGCGGAGCGGGAGAAGCAGCGTCAGGAGATTGAAGATCAACTGCTGGCGAGCCGCACCCTGGCTGATGCCCTCGATCCCAACCAGATTTCTGCGGGCGGCCTGTGGGATCTGGCGCAGGGACACTGGCACAAGCGCAGTCTGGTGCTGATCAAGCAATATGCCCGCATGTTGCAGCGCGAGCCCTTGCTGGCGGAGATCGCGGGTCTGCTCGGGCGCAGCGAGCGGGATCGGCGAGCGCAGGAGCAACCGGTGCCGCCAGTCGAGGTGCTGGAGCTGGAGCCCGCCCCCAGCGATGATGTGCCAGACGATCTGGTGGGCATTCATCAGGCCAGCGATCTGATGCGGCTATTGCCAAGCGAGGCGGTGATGCTGGGGCTGCCGGAGCTGGAGCTGGAGTTCTATCGCCGCTATCTGGAGCGGCGGCTGCTCAGCTACCAGTCGCGCGGCACCCTGCCGCGCCAGCGCATCATGCTGCGCACCCCCGAGCAGGGCGGCAAGCAACTGCAGCAGCGCGGCCCCTTTATCGTCTGTGTCGATACCTCCGGCTCCATGGGCGGCTATCCCGAGGAGTGTGCCAAGGCACTGTTTCTGGCGTTGCTCAAGGTGGCGATGGATGAGAAGCGCGGCAGCTACCTGATGCTCTTCTCCACCGAGGTGGCGACCCTCGAGATCACCGCGGATACCGGACTGGAAAAGGCGGAGCGCTTCCTCTCCATGAGTTTTCACGGCGGTACCGATCTGGTGCCCTGCCTTGAGAAGGCGCTGGCCAAGCTCGATGATCCTGCCTTTGCCAAGGCCGATGTGCTGGTCATCTCCGACTTTATCGCCCAGAGCCTGCCTCACGCCCTGCTCGATCAGATGAATCGCTATCGTCAGCGCCAGACCCGTTTTCACGCTGTCGCCATGTCCCGCCATGCCAAACCGGCCTTGCTGCGGGTCTTCGACAACAGCTGGCTGCTCGATTGCGGCTTGCGTGGTCGGCTGCTGCGGCGCTGGCAGCATCACTAGTAACCGGGAGGGCCCTGCGTTACGTTGCGCCCTCTTGCCGCCGTGATTGTCCCGCGAGCGTTCAACTCAATGATGTCGCTGTAAAATGTGACCAGACAGCCATTCGGGCGGCAGCGCGGGGCTCAGCTCTTTACAACCCTTGTTGCAGGGGAAAAGATAGTGATTTTCCGGCATCCACTGCCCGATGACCTCTCCCATTCACCCGGAGTCTTTATGCGTCACCTTGCTTTACTGCTGTTGCTGGCGGTGTTCGGGCTGGCGGCCCAACCCTTGTCACCCGCCCAGCTGGAGAGCGAACTGGATGATATGGAACGGGTCTATCAGCCGATAGAACTGTTACATGAACGGATCGACCGGCTGTTGCAGGATGGCGATGCTTATTCGCAGCCACAGCAGATGCGGATCCGGCGGTTGGCTTGCTGGGCGCAATCGGCCGATGACATGCAGGAGTCCCGTCGTGCCATTGCATATGCGGACAGCCAGCTGGCGCTCGCTAAAAAGCGGGAAGATGGCGCCGCCATGGCCGATCTGACTATTTGCCGTGGCTGGTTCAATCAGTTGCTTGGCGAGGTGGCACAGGCTCGTCATGACTTCGATGAGGGATTGCGCCTTGCGAGGGTGGCGGCCTTGCCAAAGCTGGAGGCGCTGGCGCTGTCCCGACGGGGGGCCATGCTGTCGTTTCAGGGGGCGTCCGGACAGGGGCTCGTGGATCTCACTAAAGCGCATGACATCTATGAAGAACTGGGACTGGTCACCTGGTATCACCAGGCGCAGCTCGAGATCGCGGCAGCATTTCGCCGGATGGGGCTCTATACCGAGGCGCTCACCACTCTGCACCGGCTGGATGAACACTTTGTCAAGAACCACAACGGCTTCGGTGCGGCCAGGATGAGCGAGCAGTTGGCACTGGTCTATCTGGATACAGGGCGCTATCAGGAGGCGCAACAGGAGCTTGAGCGGAGCCTCGCTTTTTTCCACCAGCCGGAATACCGGATTGAACATGCCGATCGTCAGGTGATGCTGTCGGAGGCTCTGCTCGGTCAGGGGCGCACGGAGGAGGCTGGGCGCTTGTTGGGACTGGCTGCACGGGTGCTCTCTCCGCAAGTGGATCTCATTCTCCACGCCCATCTCGAGCTGGTGATGGCCAAGCTGCAGGTAAAAAAGCGGGAGCCGGTTGCGGCCCTGCGCGCGCTTGCGACAATTGAACCGATCCTGAAGGCGGAGGGGCACATTCGTTACCTGATGGATCTCTACGGCGTGCGTAGCGAAGCATTCGAGTTGCAAGGGGACTATCCGGCGGCGCTGGCAGCGTTGCGGGATCATCTGGTGCAGGAGCAGCGTCTCGATCAACTGCAACGGGAGCAGAGCACCGCCTGGGTGCGCGGCGAGTTTGAACTGGCCCGCCAGGAGGTGGAGAACAAGCAGTTGCGGGTCGAGCAGCAGTTGCAGCAGCAGGAGCTGGCGCAGATCAAGGAGCGTCGCTTCTGGTTGCTGGTGGTGATGGTACTCTGTGGGGGACTGGCTTTGCTGACCATGGGGTGGCTGCTTGAGCGCAATCGTCGGATGCATCGGCTGGCCTTTACCGATGAGCTGACCGGCATCAACAACCGGCGCCGGGTGTTGCAGCACGGCAGCGATATGTTTGCGCTGGCCCGCAGGCAGGGCACACCCTTTTGTCTGCTGGTGTTCGATATCGATCACTTCAAGCGGATCAACGATACTCTGGGCCATCATCAGGGAGACCGGGTGCTGCAATGGGTCTCGCAAGCGGTAGCGAGTCAGTTACGCCAGCATGATGTGTTGGGACGTATCGGGGGAGAAGAATTTTTGGTCCTGTTGCCGGATACCGGTATCGAGGAGGCGTGCCGGATGGCTGAGCGGATCCGCGAGAGGGTAGCCAACCTGACGCTGCCCGGTCTCTCCCATCCGGTGACTATCAGCATAGGCGTCGCTTGCCAGCAGGCTGATGATCCGGATCTGGCTGCCCTGACCCGGCGCGCAGACGAGGCCCTCTACCGCGCCAAGGAGGCTGGGCGCAACCGGGTGGAAACAGACGACTGACGGGCTGGGTATTTTTCACTCGCGCGGGTATAATGTCGCGCAATTTTGCTTTGACTCAGGCGAGAAGACCCATGTAACGCAACCCTCCTCCCTCTCTCCATCAGGTTGGCAACACGCCAGCTGGCGTGGCTTTCGTTGCGTATACATGTGCCGTGAGCGGCATCCCGGATTTATTCCCACGGTGGCTGATGCCACCGCTCAATAGAAGAACGTTGAATTATGTCAGCTGAATTTCTGAGTGAAGTCTCCAAGAGACGCACTTTTGCGATCATTTCACACCCGGATGCGGGTAAAACCACCATCACCGAAAAAGTCCTGCTGTTCGGACAGGCCATTCAGCGCGCCGGTACCGTCAAGGGCCGTGGCTCAGGCCAGCACGCCAAATCCGACTGGATGGAGATGGAGAAGCAGCGTGGTATCTCCATCACCACCTCGGTGATGCAGTTCCCCTATGCCGATTGTCTGGTCAACCTGCTCGATACCCCGGGTCACGAGGACTTCTCAGAAGATACCTACCGTACCCTGACGGCGGTCGACTGCTGCCTGATGGTCATCGATGCCGCCAAGGGTGTTGAAGACCGGACCCGCAAGCTGATGGAAGTGACCCGTCTGCGCGATACCCCCATCCTCACCTTCATGAACAAACTGGACCGCGAAGTGCGCGACCCGATGGAAGTGATGGACGAGGTGGAGCGCGAGCTGAAGATCATGTGCGCGCCCATCACCTGGCCGATCGGCTGTGGTAAATCCTTCAAGGGGGTCTACCACCTCTACAAGGATGAGACCTATCTGTATCAGACCGGTCAAGGCCACACCATCCAGGAGAAGCGGGTGGTCAAGGGGTTGAACAACCCGGATCTCGATGCCGCCATCGGCGAAGATCTGGCTGCCCAACTGCGCGGCGAGCTGGAGCTGGTGCAGGGCGCCTCTCCCGAGTTCGACCACGAGGCCTTTATCGCAGGCGAGATGACGCCGGTCTTCTTCGGTACTGCACTGGGTAACTTCGGTGTCGACCACATGCTGGATGGCCTGACCGACTGGGCGCCGGCTCCGATGCCGCGCAAGGCAGAGAGCCGCGAAGTGGAAGCGACCGAGGAGAAGTTCTCCGGCTTCGTGTTCAAGATCCAGGCAAACATGGATCCGAAACACCGCGACCGTATCGCCTTTATGCGTATCGTGTCAGGCACTTACAGCAAGGGCATGAAGATGCGCCACGTGCGCATCGGCAAGGATGTGAACATCTCCGACGCCGTGACCTTCATGGCCGGTGACCGTGAGCAGGCGGAAGACGCCTTCGCCGGTGACATCATTGGTCTGCACAACCACGGCACCATTCAGATCGGTGACACCTTCACCCAGGGTGAAGATCTCAAGTTCACCGGCATTCCGAACTTCGCACCGGAACTGTTCCGCCGCATCCGCCTGCGCGACCCGCTCAAGCAGAAGCAGCTGCTCAAGGGGCTGGTACAGCTCTCCGAAGAGGGCGCGGTGCAGGTGTTCCGTCCGCTGATCAGCAACGATCTCATCGTCGGTGCGGTCGGTGTGCTGCAGTTTGACGTGGTGGTATCGCGTCTGAAGAGCGAATACAACGTCGAAGCCCTGTACGAGGCGGTCAACGTCTCCACCGCCCGCTGGGTTGAAGGGACCGACGTCAAGAAGTTCGAAGAGTTCAAGCGCAAGAACGAGGTCAACCTGGCCCTCGATGGCGGTGACAACCTCACCTACATCGCGCCGACCATGGTCAACCTGCGCCTGGCCCAGGAGCGCCACCCCGACGTTCACTTCCGCCAGACTCGCGAGCACTGATCACCGCTGGTTTGCCTGTTGGCAGATGATCAAAGAGACCCCGCTTCGGCGGGGTCTCTTTTTTGTATCGCTTTGCCTGATAAGGAGAGATGCCGGTGGCAATTGCATGGCTCCTGGCCGGTCGCCAGCGACCTTTGCTCTGGTCATCTCCCGGAGGGAACCATCCGATATCTGTCCGAAAGATAGCGGAAGTGTTTTTGCTCACTTCTCCCCTTGCGGGAGAAGGGGTGGGGATGAGGGGCTTTACTCCAGCGACAGCACCATGCAGATCTCGCAATCCCCGTGACCGGTGCAGCCGAGGGGGCCGGGCAGGTGTTCAAAGCCGAGGGATTCATAGAGGCTGGTGGCCTCGCGCAGCACTTCGGTCGTCTCCAGATAGCAGCGTTGATAGCCCAAGTCTCGAGCGGTATCCAGCGCTTGCAACACCAGCCGCTTGCCAAGGCCAAGCCCGCGCAGGGCGGGCATAAAGTACATCTTCTGCAGCTCGCAGACCCCCTCTTCCCCCGCCAGCGGCGCTATACCGCCACCGCCGAGGATGGCACCGTCCGGCCCTTCGATCACCCAGTAGCGGCTCTTCTCCCCCTGATAGCTTCGGGATAGGGTATCGAGATTGGGATCGGAGACCCCATAACCCTTGTCGGCGGTGAGGCCATATTCGGCCGATACGGCGCGGATCACCGTGGCGATCCGGGGATCATCTGCCGCCGTGATGGGGCGAATGCGGTAACCCTGCTGGCGGCGGGCGCGGGAGAGGGCGCTGCGGTAGAGCAGCAGGCCGCTCCACAACTGCTCACGCTCGGGCTGGCTCAACTGTGCCAGCATCTCCTCCATTGCCCCGTCCATCTCCCGGTGCAACTCCAACAGCATCGTTTGCCCCTCGGCAGTGAGACGGGCCTCTTTGCTGCGCCCGTCGGAGGGGTGCGGGTGCCAGCTGATCAGCTCCCGTTCGGCGAGGCGAGCCAGCGGGCGGCTGGCATTGGATTTGTCGATGTGCAGTTTTTCCGCCAGTTGCTGGTTGGTGGCGGGGGCGTTTTCCAGCTCGATCAGCAGGTGAGCCTCGATGGGGGTGAGGGCCAGATTGCCGCACTGCTGGGAGAGCATGCCGAGTTCGCGGACCAGATCGCGCGACAGGGCGCGCAGGGGACGGGGATCCATATCGTGGTTTCCTTTTTAGTTGTGCATAACAACTAAAGTAGCGTAAAAGTTGTAATTCGCAACCTTTTTTCTCCGTCATGTTGGTCCGGGGGAGGCGGGTTAGGCCAACCCTGTGCCATGGGGTCGGCTCAGGGCTGGCTGCCGTGATTACCCGATATCAGTCTCTGGCTACCGGAATGCCCCATTCGTTCAAAATCCCCCACTCGCTCAATCTGGCCTGCCACCGGGGGCGTCCTTCATTGATTCGAAATGGTCCGAGTTGCCATGGTGTTGGCATGGCTTGCTCCAGCGTGCGGGCCAGCAGCTGTTTGGCCCAGCCTGCGCGGTCGATCCCCTGCCAGCTGCCACCCTGTAACTGCAACTGGGTGATGACCTGCCGCAGCTCGTGCAATTTGCCGATGCTCTGCTCCTGTTTGAGCTGGCGCCCCCTGGCCTGAGCGGGCAGTAACCAGCCCAGCAAGCGGCCGGTGCGGCTGGTGGCCGGTTGCCGCAGTGCCTGGATGCCATCGTCCAGCACCTTGAGGTAGGGCTGGGTGAACGTTATGCCCAGCATGTCGAGGGTATGAGGGGAAAACCGATCCGCATCGGCGTGGGTCGGCAGATGCAGGGTATGCTCCTCGACCCGTCGCAGGTAGCGGTTGTTCTCTTCTGTCAGCTGGGCAGCCAACTCGCGTACCTGCGGCAGCGTGAGTGCAGCCAGGGTCGCCATATCGATATGGGTTACCGGAATGGATTCGGCTGGTGGCAGGTGCTTTCCATCCAGTTCTGCCTGCAGATTGGCGGCCGATCTGGTCAGCTTCGCCAGGATTTGGCAGGCAGGCCGGTTGCCCAGCTGGCGGGTGATCTCCTTTTCCAGATTGAGATGTTCTTCCGCCTCGAGGCGGCGTAGTTGTTCCGCCTGCTGTTGTGCCAGCGCCGGATCTGCCGTTCTTGCTTGGGGGTCAGTGCGCTGGGCTGTGGATGGGGTGGCAATGGTTGCTGGCGGCAGGGGTTCGGCTCGCACCGTGAAGCTGAACGCCAGCATGCCTTCGAGTTTGAAGTGGCGGCCCAGCATGCCTGCACGTCCGCTCTCTTGGGCGAAGGCGTGATAGAGCGCGCCACGGCCATGACCGGCCAGCAGGCGGTTCATCACGTTTGCCATCTCCTCCTTGCGGGAGGGAAGGGCGTTGATCTTGACCTGTGCGCCGTCGGGCGTGTCGAGCAAGCCAAGATAGCGGCCGATCTCGGGTTGTTGCAGGTAGTCTCGCAGATACGCAGTATGGCACTCACGCTTGGCCGGGTTGGCATCTAGATAGTGCTGCAACACCTGTTTCAGCTCCAGCGCCAGTTGCCGCAGTTCGGGTTCGCCCAAGGCTCTCGGCGCAAGGGGCTGACTGCGTAATTGGCAGGATTTGCTGCCAAAGGATCCCTTGAGGGCGACATAGCGTCCGATCTCACCGGCAGGATCCTTGACCAGCGCGTTGGTGAGCGCCTTGCCATCTGGCAGTTTTTTCAGCCGGTTGAGCAGGGTGACCAGATGGGTCAGGGGATCTGCGGCCGCCAGCGTCGGCTTGCCGAGTTCATTGCGCATCTGTCCGGCTCTCAGCAAGTCATCGAGTGCGGTTTGCTGTTCGGGGTGTTGTTGCACATAGCCAGAGAGCCCCTTGCGCAGTTCGCGATTCAACTGCTGCTGGCTATCGGGGGCCAGCGCTGGCGGGGTCGGCAGCGCCAGTTCGGGGCGATCGGTGGTAGGTGCGGTCAGGTTGCGACACGCGTTCACAAAGCGACTGCCGGGATTGCTCCGGGGGCAGGAGGGCGTTGCGACAGTCGCGAGTGGGGCGGTGGGGTCGATTTTCATGGTGGGCTCCTTGCTTGCTACTGCTCTGCGTAGAGTCGGGGCGTGAGGTCGTGGGCCAGTTCGGCAAGCTGACCCATCAGGTTGTCGAGCAACGGTTCATCGCAGTGGGCGAGAAAAATCTGGGCGTAGAGGGTGAGGGTGGGTAGATCCCCCTCCAGTCCGAGCCAGGCACCGCCCATCCGATTGACCTCGCTATTGAGGCTCAGCCAGTGCTGCAAGTTGGCGGGGGTCAGGCTATTGGCATCCAGCTGGCCTGTCATCGGGGTGGTGATGAGCAGTACGCTCTCATCGGGATCGACCTCCAGCCACCACTCCCTGTCCTGCTGGTCGAGTAATAGAAACATCCGGTTTTTCCCATCCGGAGCAGCGGTAGCCTGCGTACCGGAGAGGCGTGTGATCCAGTGATAAGCATGGTGGTGTGACATGGTGTGCTCTCCCCTTGGCAAGGTGTCGGGAAGAGTATTCCATGGCGAGGCGGCGCTATCTGTCAGTGCTGGCCGCGATTATGGCGGGAAAGGACGAACGGTAGCCCCGTTGACGGGGCTGCCGCAGGTAAGGAGGGGCGTCAGGCGGCGGCCCTGATGGCCAGTTCCGGGCGGCGGGAGAAGCAGCGGGCGAGCAGCAGCATGGTGGCCACGCCTATGGTGCCCAGCACCAGCCAGGGGAGGGCCGGTTGCCCCTGTTGCAGCGAGAAGTCATAGAGAGAACCGCCGCCCACGTAGCCGGTCATGCCGCCAAGCGCCAGCCCGAGGCGGCTGAAGCCCATGTAGCTGCCACGGGCATTGGGGTTGGCGAGCTTGGTCATCAGGGTTTCCCGCGCCGGTTCGCAGATGATGATCCCCAGATAGAAGCAGGCCAGCAGCACGAAGATGCCGGAGAGGGTGCTGACAAACGCAACCAGCCCAATCCCCACCGTCATCAGCAGGATACCCGCCATCAGTCGGCTCTCCAGCCGGTAGCGCCGCTCGCTGAAACGGGCGATGGGGTAGAGCAGCGCCAGCGACAGCGCTGTTTCGAGGCTGTACATCCAGCCCACCGCCGTGGTGGTGCCCGCCAGTTGCTTGACCAGGATCGGGAAGATCAGCATCACCTGCACCCACAGCATGTAGTAGCCGCTCAGGATCAGCACCAGCCGACAGAAGGCGCGATCCGCCAGTACCTGCCCCAACCCTTCGCGCATCGGCGTCGGTTTGACCGAGAGGCGGTAGGCGGGCAGCAGGGTCCAGTTGCAGAAGGCGGCCAGGGTGAAGAGCCCGGCGCCCAGCAGGCAGACGTAGGTGAAGTCGAAACGCAGCAGCCAGCTGCCGAGCAGGGCACCGGTGACGGCCCCCGCGCTCTCCAGCATCATCAGCAGGGAGATAAAGCGGCCCCGCTCATGGGGACGGGTAAATTTGATCACCAGCGCCGCCCGTGGCGGGTCAAACAGGCAGCCGCCCAGACCAGACAAGAAGCAGGAGAAGATCAGCATGGCGCCGCTGTCGGCCCAGGCCAGGGTGGCGAAGCCGACGGCGCGCAACAGCATGCCGGTGACGATGAGCGGGCGGGCGCCAAAGCGGTCGGCCAGCGAACCGCCGAAGATCCCCAGCCCCTGCTGGGTCAGCTGGCGCAGGCCGAGGGCCAGCCCCACCAGACCCGCCGCCCAGCCGAGTTGATCGACGAAGCGCAGGCTGATCATCGGCATCACCACAAAGAAACCCAGGATCACCAGTGTGGTATCCAGCGCCAGAAACCAGCGTCCCCAAAACCTCGCCCTATCGACCATAACACCCTCTCATTCACAGATAACTTCATTCTGGAGAGGGTTTAGATATAGTGGTAGACGACAACTACCTATATTTCATATCAGGATTATTTATGTCTATGGATCTGGACGATCTGCAACTGCTGCTGGATGTCGCCGAGTTGGGCAGTTTCAGTCAGGCGGCGGCCATTCGTGGCTGGTCGCAGCCGCTGGTGAGCCAGCGCATAGCCCAGCTCGAACTCAGTCTCGGTGCGCCGCTGTTTCAGCGCCATCGGCGCGGGGTAACGCCGACCCGCGCCTGCGAGCAGTTTCTGCCATCAGCCCGTTCGGCACTGGCCACCCTGAGTGAGGGACGGCTGGCACTGCAGGGGGCGCCGGCGCTGCCTTGCATCCGTCTTGCCAGCCTGCCCTCTCTGACGGCGGTGGTATTCGGTTCCTTGTTGATGGAGCTGGTGGACGAGCCCTTCGAGATCCGCTGTACCACGGATCACTCCGGGGTCATCATGCAGGAGTTGCTGACCGGGGTGACCGATATCGGCTTTGTGCTCAAGTGTCCGCCGGTGGCGGGTCTGCAGATGGAGCTGCTCTGCTGCTCTCCCATCATTGCCATCGCCTCGCCGCTGCATCCGTTGGCTGGATGCCATGGCCTGACCCTGCAGGATATCGCCGACCAGCGGCTGGCGCCTCAGGTGTGGGGGCCAGGGTGTGACGTATTTATCCAGCAGTTGCGGCGGCTACGGCGGGCGGCCAGCCCATTGCATGCGGTACAGCCCGCCAGTGCGGCGCGCGATCTGGCGCTGGAGCACGGTTTTATCACCCTGATGCCGGAGCTGGCCATCAAGCGGGATCTGGAGGTGGGGCGTCTGGTCAGGCTCGATGTGCGCAATCTGCCGCAGGAGCATTGGGATGTGATGATGGCGTGGCGCGGTGGCAAGCGGCCTAATCCGGCCCGGGAAACCGTGTTGGCCACCGCCCGCACTCTGGCGAAACGGTGGCGCAATGAATAGAACGATGCGGGACAAAGCCCGCACCGGGTGGATCAGTATCTGGCCTTGAGGGTTACGCCACTGAACGCGGCAAACCCTGACAGCTGCACATGCCAGGTGCCCGCCTTGGGATTGGTGAACGAACAGCTTTCGTTATTGCCCCCCTTGTAGGGGCGGCAGTCGTAACTGCTGCTGGTGGGGGCGCTGCCAAAGCGGACGTAGAGGTCGGCATCACCGGTGCCGCCGCTGCTGCTGATCTGCAGCGACTTGGTGCCCGCCGGCACGCTCAGGGTGTAGTTGAGTTTGCCCCCCTTGCTGGCGGCGAGATTGCTCAGCGGCACGCCGTTTTGCAGCACGTTGTCGCTCGGTGGCGGCGTGGTGCCGCAACTGGCATCAACCCCGACGGTCTGGAAGGCCCGTATCACATCCGCCTGACTGTAACCCAGATCGGCGGTCGCCCGGCTGACGCCGCAGGCCCCTTGCTGGTAGTTGGTGTTGGCGCCCCAGTAGAGGCGGTTGGCCAGCACGAACACTTCAAACGCCTTGCGGGTGTTCCAGCCGCTGCTGGTGGCGAGCAGGTAGAAGGCGCGGTTGTAGACCCCGGAGCTGTGGTGTACATCCATCCCCTCCTGATAATCCGCTGCATGGCTGATGGATCTGCCATCCCGGGTCGGATCCTCGAAGTAGCGCAGGGAGCCATTGCCCTTGAAGATCTGAGCGCCGACCAGCCAGTCGTTGCTCCCCTTCATGTAGAACTCGGCCGCTTCCCCCGCCATATCGGAGAAGGCCTCGTTGATGCCGCCGGATTGTCCTGAATAGACCAGCCCGGAGTTCTGTTCGGTGAAGCCGTGGCTCACCTCGTGAGCCGCCACATCAAGGCTCACCAGTGGGTGGAAGGTGGTGGCGCCGTCGCCGAAGGTCATCTGGCTGCCGTCCCAGAAGGCGTTCTCGTAATTCTTGCTGTAGTGAACCCGCATCTTCAGCTTGAAGCTCAGCGGCGCCGTGTTGTACCAGTTACGGTACATGTCGAACACCACGTTGCCGAAGTAGTGGGCGTCGTTGAGGGGCGAGTAGGCGCCGTTGATCTCCTTGACCCGGTTCTCCGGGCAGGTGAACTGGTGGATGGCGCCGCCAGAGGTGGCGTGGTTGAGGTTGATGGTATCGACGTTGGGGCTGGTCATCCGGCAGTTGTCATCCACGATGAGCGGGCCAAAATCGGTGCCGTAGACGTATTTGCCGGTCTTGATGTTGCCCCCGGGGCCGGTGGCATCCTTGTGGTTGATCCCCTCCCAGCGTTTGAGCTCTTCACCACTCTGGGCATCGAGAATGACGAAGGGACGGCTGGGCTTGTCACCTTCGGCGATGAAGGAGACCTGATAAACCAGCCGGGCCAGCCCGTTCTCATCCTGCATCACGTAGAGTTTGACCTGCTCGTTGCTTCCCTTGCTGCCCGCCTTGGCCTTGCTGGCGGCATCCTGTGGCGAGAGGGTGGCGGCCGGGCTTGCCACATCCTGATCGATCTGGCGCAGCATGCGCCCGCTGGCCTGTTGCAGCTGGCCGTTCAGGCTCTTGTCAGCCACCACCACCTGACCCATGACCGGGATGCCGTTCCAGACCTGCTCGTAGCGGATCCGCTGCTGGCCGTTGGGCAGCTTGACCACCCGTACCTGACGAAACTCGCCATCTTCCAGCTGCAAGGTACCACTCGCGGCACTGAGGCCAGTCATGGCCCGGATGCCGTTTGCCGTTACGTTGAGCTCCACTTCTTGCGCCGCCAGTGCGGCGCTTCCCCAGCAGGCCAGCGCAACGGCCAGATACATTTTATTCATCTCTTCTTTCCTTAAATCGATGAGGTTGATAAACCGACCCTGGGTCGGGCGCTTTGAAGCTAGTGCCGGTGGGGGAAAGTGCCTCCTGTCAAATGTGACAGCGCAGCACAAAGGGGTAGCATGATCTGCCAACGTGCCCTTTTGGGGTATTCATCGGCGCCATGTGGAGAGCATTATCCGGTTTCAGACACCCACCCTCCTCTTTTGAGAGAGGAGAAATCGCGCGCTGTCACCCTTTGCGAGGCCTGTTGGATGGGGGCCGTAAAAGTGGCTGGCGCGGCCAGTGGCGATTGGCTACATTGGGTGGCTGGTTCGCTATTTGATCACTGATTTGAAAGGAGAATCCCATGTTTTCATGGCAGTTGGACGATGAGCTTGCGCTGCTCTTCTTGCAGCCAGATATGGCGAGCGAACTGTTTGCCCTCTGCAATGACAACCGGGAGTATCTCTCCCAGTGGCTACCCTGGCCGCCACTGATCCAGCGCCCCGTCGACAGCGCCCTCTTCATTCGCAGTGCCATCGAGAAGTTTGCCCGCGGCGAGGGGCTCACCACTGCCATCGAGTATCAGGGGGAGGTGGTGGGGGTTATCGGTTACAACAGCATCGATCACGACCTTGGCAAGGTGGTTATCGGTTACTGGCTGGCGGAGCGCTGGCAGGGCAACGGCATTATCACCCGGGCCTGTCAGGCCCTGATCCATCACGCCTTCGAGGAGATGGGGATGGAGAAGGTGGAGATCAGCGCCGCCACCGATAACGAACCCAGCAGAGCCGTCTGTGAACGGCTCGGGATGCAGCAGGAGGGGGTGACCCAGCGCGCAGAGCGGCTGGGTAACCGGATTGTGGACCATGCTCACTACAGCCTGCTGCGCGACGAGTGGCTAAGACAGAGGGAGTCCTGATGGCACTGCCACATATCAAGACGGCCCGAACCCATCTGACCATATTGTCGCCGGATCAGGCCCCCATGATGCTCGACTTCTACCGGCGCAACCGCGCCCATCTCGCCCCCTGGGAGCCGTTGCGTGACGAGCACTTTTACACCCTTTCTTACTGGCATGCCCGGTTGCAGGACAGTTACAGCCAGTTCTTCAACGGCACCGGCGTCAATCTGGTGGCGCTGGATCCGGCTGGTGAGCGGGTGATCGCCACCTGCAATTTCAGCAATATCCTGCTGGGGGTCTTCAAGGCCTGTCATCTGGGCTATGCCATCGACCAGCAGCATCAGGGGCAGGGGGTGATGCGGGAGGCGTTGTCTGCCGCTATCGACTACCTGTTTCGGGAGCACGATCTGCATCGCATCATGGCTTGCTACATGCCAGCCAATCAGCGCAGTGGCGCCCTGCTGGAGCGGCTCGGTTTCGAGCGTGAGGGATTCGCGCGGGAGTATCTGATGATCAATGGCCGCTGGGAGGATCACATCCTCACCTCGCTGATTAATCCGGCTCCCTGAGCGACAGATAAAAAAACGGGCCCGAAGTTGCCTTCGGACCCGTCTTCGAATGAGGTGCAGGCTTAGTTGGCCTTGGCATCGCTCACTGCAGCTTCAACCTTGGTAGCCACTTCGTCAGCAGCTTTCTCAACGGTTGCAGTCGCTTCGGAGGTGGCCTTCTCTACGGTAGAGGTGGCTTCGCTAGCGGCTTTTTCTACAGTTGCAGCAACTTCGGCGGCCGGAGCAGCAGCAGGCGCGGCAGCTTTTTCTTCTTTCTGACCGCAAGCGGTCAACATCAGACCCAGGATACCGGCTACCAGTACTTTGTTCATGTGCATACCCTCAAAAAAAGATGGAGAGATGGTCTGTGCAACCATCACAGCGCCCACCGTTGCCCGGTATTGAAACAAGAAGCCGGGAGGCAGCAGGCGGGCGCAATATAGCCCCATTAGCTACCGATGAAAACGGATATCACAATAACATTTTTTCGTGCCGTGGATGAAAAGCACTACTGCAACGACTGATATCAATACAAGATGCGCCAAAATGGCGCAATCTGCACAATAAGTGACCGCATTTGTGTTTTCTCTTGGCAGAGAAACAAGATTCACTCTGGGTAAAAGAGGCCGATGGCCAGCGCCTTAGTCAGACAGCTTCTGACAGGGCAGCCGTTTTCCCTCAAGGTGGCTCTGACGGGCCAGATCCAGCAGTGCCATCACCGCCAGTGCCTCGCATGCTGGCACCGGGTTGCTCCCTTCGCCCTTGATGGCGGCGCAGACACCGCGATAGTAGGCGCCATAATCCCCCGCTTCACCCACCACGCTCTGCTGCTGTAACTGACCATCCACAATGCGGCTGAGCTGACCGGGCTCGCCATCCAGGCCCCAATCCGCAGCCGGTGGGCGCTTGCCCAGTTTGAGTTGATCTTCCTGCACATCCATACCGAATTTGACGAACGAGCCCTGGCTGCCGTGGACGATGAAACGTGGCATGGTGGCCGAGACCAGACAGCTACCATGCAGGATCACTCGCATCTCGCCAGACCGTTCACCATAGCCAAGTACCACATGGAAGTAGTCGTCCGCCAGTGCGCCGGGGCGCTGCTCGGCCAGATCGGCCTGCAGCCAGTCCGGCTGGCCGAATAGCTGCAGCGCCTGATCCAGTACGTGGGGGCCGAGATCGAACCAGAGGCCGGAACCCGGGCCACCTGCTTCGCGCCAGCGCTGGCGCACTTCGGGGCGATAGCGATCGAAGTGCGACTCGAACTGGGCGATCTGCCCCAGAGTCCCCTCGGCAATCAAACGGCGCACGGTGAGAAAATCCCCGTCCCAGCGGCGGTTGTGGAAGATGCTGAGCAGTCGCTGCTGTTTTTCGGCCAGCTCGACCAGCGCTTGTGCCTCGGCCAGATCCAGTGCAAACGGCTTGTCGATCACCACGTGTTTGCCTGCCAGCAACGCCTGACGGGCGAGGGGGGCATGGGTGTCGTTGGGGGTGGCGATCACCACCAGATCGACGGTCTCATCGCTCAGAACCTGTTCCAGCGAACCAACCCGGCAGTCGGGCAGATCGGCCTGCACCTTGGCGGCATCGCGGCTCACCACCCAGCTCAGGGACAAGTCCGGCGTGGTGGAGAGGAAGGGGGCGTGGAAGGTCTTGCCTGCAAAGCCATAGCCCACCAGGGCTGCGTTGAGAGTGTGGCTCATCGGGAGTTCTCCGCTGACATCGAGTGAGTGGGGTTGCCATCGCAGCCGGGCTGCCGGATGGCCATACGCTGTAAAGTCGATACAAACGAGAAGGGGGCCGATGGCCCCCTGAGTGTGCTCATCAGAGCACAGGATTTATTGCAAACACAAGCGGCGTCCGCGACGGGTCATCAGCATCACCAGGGGCGGCAGCAGTAGCCACATATGCAGCGCCAGTTGGCTGAGCGGGTCGTCCATCAGGGCGCCGGTCAGGCCAACCAGCGCGCCGGAGCCGCTCATCTGGAACAGGCCGAGCAGAGCGGCGGCCGTACCGGCGCAGTGGCCGAACGGTGCCAGCGCCATCCCGGCGGCAGAGCCCAGAATCATGGCAAAGCCGATGCTGGAGAGGAACACCGGCCCCATCATCGCCAGCGGATGTTCGATGTGCATCGCCAGGGTCAGGGCGATGGCTGAGAGCATCAACACCAGCAGGCCGATGCGCAGGGTGCGTCTTGGCCCCACCTTGGCGATAAAGCGCGGCGCCATAAAGCAGGCCAGAATGTTGAGCGCGGCGTTGGCGGTGAACCAGTAGCTAAAGCCGCTCATATCCAGCCCCAGTTTCACCATCAGTTGCACCGGTGCAGCGGTGACATAAGCGAGGATCACCGCCATCGCCAGCATGCACAGCGCCGCGTTGAACAGGAAGCTGGGTGAGCGCAGCACCGGGCTGTAGCGGGACCAGCTGATGAGGGCCCCTTCGCTATGGGTCTCCTCCGGGCGAGTCTCCGGCATCCGCCACATCAGCCAGCTGCCGACGATGAGCGCATAACCGGCCATAAACCAGAAGTTGGCAGACCAGCCCGCCTTGGCGGTGAGCCAGCCACCGAGCAGGGGGGCCAGCGCAGGAATAAAGCAGATGGCGCCATTGAGGTAGGAGATCATCTGGCCGCTCTTCTTCGGGCCGTAGCTGTCACGCACTACCGAGAAGGCGGCCACCGAGGTGGCGCAGGCGCCGAAGCCCTGCAGCACTCGCGCCAGCATCAATTCGCCGAGGCTGGCGGCAAAACCGGCCCCCAGCGCGCTAAGGCCATAGAGCAGCACGCCGCCCAGGGCGATGGGCTTGCGACCGTAGCGATCGGCCAGCGGGCCAACAAGCAGTTGCCCCAGCCCCATGCTGAACAGGAACCAGGTGATGGTGCCCTGCATCAACGTCACTTCGGCGCCCAGCTGCTCGGCCATCTGCGGAATGGCGGGCAGGTAGATGTCGATAGCCAGCGGACTGAACAGCACCAGTAGTACGAGCAAAAGTATCAATGGCATCTGTCACCTCTTTAGTCAGCCAGGTTAATGAATTGGGGCGCGAGTCTACTGACTCACAGTAATGAATAGAAATGGTATTTAATCACTTTGGTTATTCCATTATGGAAACATGTATTAAAAAGCCGGTTATTCCCTGCAATGGATTCCCCCGTAACCGCACGGCTGCGGGCGTAATTGGCGCTTTTACTAAACGCTTGCGCCGCATAGAATGCGCAGATTATTTTTGCGGAGGTGCTCGATGAACAAGCTTGTCCTGGCAACAGGTAACCAGAAAAAGGTGAAGGAATTGGCCGCCATGCTGGCCGATATGAAGATCCAGGTGATCCCACAGAGCGAGTTTGCGGTCTCCGATGCCGATGAGACCGGCACCACCTTCGTCGAGAATGCCATCATCAAGGCCCGCCATGCCGCCCGCATTACCGGCCTGCCCGCTGTTGCCGATGACTCCGGTCTGGAAGT
This sequence comes from Aeromonas allosaccharophila, assembly GCF_016026615.1. NCBI lineage: Bacteria > Pseudomonadati > Pseudomonadota > Gammaproteobacteria > Aeromonadales > Aeromonadaceae > Aeromonas > Aeromonas allosaccharophila. The sequence goes on from NZ_CP065745.1 coordinate 4,175,185, forward strand.
CGATCTGTTGCAAGGGCGCCCCGGCGTCTACTCCGCCCGTTTTGCCGGTGTGGGTGCCGGTGACAAGGCCAACATCGAGAAGCTGCTCGGCGAGCTGCAAGGTGCCCCCGAGTATCTGAAGAGCGCCCGCTTCTGGTGTGTGCTGGTCTATATGCGCCACGCCGACGATCCCACCCCCATCATCTGTCAGGCTAGCTGGGAAGGGATGATCATCGACGAGCCGCGTGGTCAGCACGGGTTCGGCTATGACCCGGTCTTCTTCGTGCCGGATCACGACTGCACCGCCGCCCAGATGCCCGCCGAGCTGAAGAACCAACTCAGTCATCGCGGTCAGGCGCTGGCCAAGCTCAAAGCGGCGCTGGCTGCTGCGCACTGAGTCACTTCGCCACCTTGTCGGTTACACACGGTCAATTACACATAGTCATCTACAATGGGGGCCTTGAGCCCCCGTTTTATTGGAAGCCCCATGCTGCAACTGCCGCCGCTCTCTCTCTATATTCATGTGCCCTGGTGCGTCCAGAAGTGCCCTTACTGTGACTTCAACTCCCATGCCCAGAAGGGGGAGTTGCCTCACCTCGAATATGTCGCCGCCCTGCTGGAGGATCTGGATCAGGATCTGAAGTGGGCGCAGGGGCGGCCGCTCTCTTCGATCTTTATCGGCGGCGGCACTCCCAGCTTGCTGACGGTGGAGGCGATGCAAGCCTTGCTGGACGGGGTGCGGGCCCGCATTCCGCTCACCGCAGATTGCGAGATCACCATGGAGGCCAACCCGGGCACGGTAGAGGCGGACAAGTTCGCCGGTTTCCAGCGCGCTGGCATCAACCGCATCTCCATCGGGGTGCAGAGCTTCCAGCAGGAGAAGCTGACCCGTCTCGGCCGCATTCACGGCCCGGAAGAGGCGCGCAAAGCCGCGGCACTGGCCCACGCCATCAAGTTGCCCACCTTCAATCTGGATCTGATGCACGGTCTGCCGGATCAGAGTCTGGATGACGCCCTTTATGACCTGCAGCAGGCCATCGACTGCGCCCCGCCGCACCTCTCCTGGTATCAGCTCACCATAGAGCCGAACACGGCCTTTGCCTCCAAACCGCCCAAACTGCCGGAAGATGACACCCTGTGGGACATCTACGAGCAGGGTCACGCCATGCTCACCGCCAGCGGTTATCGCCAGTACGAGATCTCGGCTTATGCCAAAGAGGGCTACCAGTGCCATCACAACCTCAACTACTGGCGCTTTGGTGACTATCTGGGGATTGGCTGTGGCGCCCATGGCAAGGTGACTGATCTTGCGGATCAGCAGATCCTGCGCACCGCCAAGGTGAAGCATCCGAAAGGGTATCTGGACAAGAGTCGCCCCTATCTGGACGAGCAGTGGCAGGTGACGGCAGACGATCTGCCGCTCGAATACTTTATGAACCGCTTCCGCCTGTTTGAACCGGCCCCCAAGGCGGAGTTCGAGGCCTATACCGGCTTGCCGCTGGAGCGGGTCGAGACAGTGCTCGCCATCGCCCGGAGCAAGGAGCTGATCGACGATCTGGGAGAGAGCTGGCAGCTCACCTCCCTCGGCCATCGCTATCTGAACGTATTGCTCGAACTCTTTATGGATGAGTGAAAATGGGTTCACGCTCTGGCTGCGAAGCCGTGATCAAGGTTTATGTACTGCTCGGAAGCCAGTTTTGGCGAACAGTGTTTCGAGATAACAATCAGGACGCTATTGGCGCCCTGATTGTTTTTGGTCGGTAGAAACCCGCTCAGCAGCAGACGCGGATCATCTGCTGTTGGCCGGGCTCCCACCGCTTGCCGAATTTGGCCTTGCGCTGGTAACTCCCCTTGCCCTTCTTGTTGCGCTCGACCCGGCTGCGAAACAGGGGATCGGAGAGCAGGGCGTGCAGATGGTTATCCTTTATCTCGCCGCGCTGATGGGCATAGTTGCCCCCTTGCGCATGCTCCTCACGGGGGAGGACGGGTTGGTCGACCCGAATCTTGGCCATAATGGCTCCTCGTATTGCTTTTGCTGTGTTGACGCTTGTGTCTGGATGGCTGTTTTCGCGACGGGCGCCTGTTCAGGTGAGTGCCCGGCAACCGGATGCACTGGCACCGGTTAAAAACGCGGCAATTTTGTCACCAAATCGCCGCGGGAGCAATGCGTCGGGCGCACCGAGTCAGCCACACTAAGCCAGCCACGTCATGTCAGCCGTGAACCGGGTCATGCTGGTCGTGGCTATGATGCTCGTGATGGGCCGGGGCGCCAGATTCCAGCGTCTCGAGGATGGCGCAGTGCTCCGCCGAGCGGGGGCCGCCGCAGCAGATGTTGGAGAGCTCGCGCAGGTTGTCGCGAAAGCGGGTCAGCTCGATGATCTTCTGCTCCACCTGGGCCAGCTTGGTGTCGGCCACCGCTTTCACCTCCTGACAGGTGACTTTGGCCTTGTTGGTATCGAGGTCGAGCAGCTCGCCGATGTCGGCAAGCGAGAATCCCACCGACTTGGCGCGAATAATGAACTCCAGCCGCCGCTTGTCCTGTTCGCTGTAGAGGCGGTAGCCGGATTCGTTGCGGATCCCCGGTGAGATAAGCCCGTTCTTCTCATAAAAACGCAGGGTATCTGCCTTGACCCCGCACGCCTTGGCCAGTTCACCGATCCGATACATGCTCTCTCTCCCCCTGGATGTATGCCGCAACAAAAAACCGGAATCCACTATCGCCCCTTTGCCACTGGATTGCCAGCCAAGGGCATAAAAGGGGCAGATAAACATCTCCTTGCGGCCCTTTTTTCCATAAAACACTGAAAGTGAAAACGTTTCGAGGAAATCAAGTGGAAAACGTTTAACGCCGCGCCAAATAAGGCTTTGCTGTTTCAAAAAATCCACCACAGGTCACATTTTTTGTGTAGAATACGCGCCCATAACAGAGCGCTGCGTCAAGCGGGCATTTCCTAAAACGCTTTTGCCGGTTTTCGGGGCGAGAGTAGTTTGTGAAATCCCCCACTTCCATTTATTTGGGGACTCTCTGTGTTGAGCCTCGCCTCCCATGGAACGGTCCCCGTTATGTTGAGGACGATAGTGTGATGGAACAAGCTCGACCCATTCGCCGTGCACTGCTGAGTGTGTCTGACAAAACTGGCATTCTGGAATTTGCCAAGGCACTCAACGAGCGTGGTGTTGCCCTGCTCTCCACGGGCGGTACCGCCAAGCTGCTTGGCGAGGCGGGTCTGCCGGTGACCGAGGTCTCCGACTACACGGGTTTCCCTGAAATGATGGATGGCCGGGTCAAGACCCTGCATCCCAAGGTTCATGGCGGCATCCTCGGCCGTCGGGATCAGGATGACGCCATCATGGCCCAGCACGCTATCTCCCCCATCGACATGGTTGTCGTCAACCTCTACCCCTTCGCCGCGACAGTGGCCAAAGCGGGCTGCACCCTGGCCGATGCGGTCGAGAACATCGACATCGGCGGCCCGACTATGGTGCGCTCTGCTGCCAAAAACCATAAAGATGTCGCGATCGTCGTCAAAGCTGCCGACTATGCTCGGGTTATTCGCGAAATGGATGCCAACGGCAACAGCCTGAAACTGGCGACCCGTTTCGATCTGGCCATCGCCGCGTTCGAGCATACCGCCGCCTACGACGGCATGATCGCCAACTACTTCGGCACCATGGTTCCTTCCTACGGTGACAACAAGGAAGGTGACGAGGAGTCCCGCTTCCCGCGCACCTTCAACAGCCAGTTCATCAAGAAGCAGGACATGCGTTACGGCGAAAACAGCCATCAGGCCGCCGCCTTCTACGCCGAAGAGCATGCTGCGCCGGGTTCTGTCTCCAGCGCAACCCAGCTGCAGGGCAAGGCGCTCTCCTACAACAACATCGCCGACACTGACGCCGCGCTGGAGTGTGTGAAGGAGTTCAGCGAGCCGGCCTGCGTCATCGTCAAGCATGCCAACCCCTGCGGCGTGGCCATCGGTAGCGACCTGCTGAGTGCCTACGATCGTGCCTACCAGACCGACCCCACCTCGGCCTTCGGCGGCATCATCGCCTTCAACCGCGAGCTGGATGGCGCTACTGCGGCAGCCATCGTGGCCCGCCAGTTTGTCGAAGTGATCATCGCCCCGAGCGTCAGCCAGGAGGCCCGCGACGCGGTCGCCGCCAAGCAGAACGTGCGTCTGCTCGAATGCGGTCAGTGGACTGCTCCGGCGCAAGGCTTTGACCTCAAGCGCGTCAACGGCGGCCTGCTGGTGCAGGAGCGGGATCTCGGCATGGTGACGCTGGGCGACCTGACCGTGGTCAGCAAGCGTCAGCCGACCGAGGCCGAACTGCAAGATCTGCTGTTCTGCTGGAAAGTGGCCAAGTTCGTCAAATCCAATGCCATTGTCTACGCCAAAGATGGCCAGACCATCGGCGTCGGTGCCGGCCAGATGAGCCGCGTCTACTCCGCCAAAATCGCCGGTATCAAGGCGGCGGATGAAGGGCTGACCGTGGCGGGCTCCGTGATGGCCTCCGATGCCTTCTTCCCGTTCCGCGACGGTATCGATGCTGCCGCGCAGGCCGGTATCTCCTGCGTGATCCAGCCGGGTGGCTCGATGCGCGATCAGGAGGTGATCGATGCCGCCGACGAGCACGGCATGTGCATGGTGTTCACCAACATGCGCCATTTCCGTCATTGATGGGTCAGGGGCTGCCGACGGCGGCCCTTTTGTTGTCTCTTTTCAACTGACTATTTCCACTGGCTGACGGCCCGGGTGGCCGTCCAGTGACCACAAATAGAAGCGAGCGATACGATGAAAGTACTGATCATTGGCAACGGCGGCCGTGAACATGCCCTGGCCTGGAAGGCCAAACACTCCCCGCTGGTACGCCACGTTTTTGTGGCGCCGGGCAACGCAGGTACCCAGCTTGAACCGGGTGTCGAGAACGTCGCCATCGAGGCGACCGATATCGAAGGGCTGCTGGCCTTTGCCAAAGAGAAGCAGGTCGGCCTCACCATCGTTGGGCCGGAAGCACCGCTGGTCAAAGGGGTGGTCGATGCCTTCCACGCCGCCGGTCAGCCTATCTTTGGCCCGACCGCTGCCGCAGCCCAGTTGGAAGGCTCCAAGGCCTTCACCAAGGATTTTCTGGCCCGTCACGCCATCCCGACTGCCGAGTACCAGAACTTCACCGAAGTGGAGCCAGCACTCGCCTATCTGCGTGAGAAGGGCGCCCCTATCGTCATCAAGGCCGATGGTCTGGCGGCGGGCAAGGGGGTGATTGTCGCCATGACCTTGCAAGAGGCGGAAGACGCGGTGCGCGACATGCTCTCCGGCAATGCCTTTGGCGAAGCGGGCTCCCGGGTGGTGATTGAGGAGTTTCTGGAAGGCGAAGAGGCGAGCTTCATCGTCATGGTCGATGGCGAGCACGTGCTGCCGATGGCCACCAGTCAGGATCACAAGCGGGTTGGCGACGGTGATACCGGCCTCAACACCGGTGGTATGGGGGCTTACTCCCCGGCACCGGTGGTGACCGCCGAGGTACATCAGAAGGTGATGGCGCAGGTGATCATGCCGACCGTGCGCGGCATGGCGGCCGAAGGCAACGTCTACACCGGTTTCCTCTACGCCGGCCTGATGATTGACGGCGCAGGCAATCCCAAAGTGATCGAGTTCAACTGCCGCTTTGGCGATCCCGAGACCCAGCCCATCATGCTGCGGATGCAGTCCGATCTGGTGGAGCTCTGCCTGGCTGCTTGTGCAGGCAAGCTGGATCAGAAAGAGGCCATCTATGATCCCCGTGCTGCTATCGGCGTGGTACTGGCGGCGGGAGGCTATCCCGGCGATTACAGCACCAATCACCCCATCAGCGGCTTGCCGGTGGATGAGGTGGCGGGCGAGAAGGTGTTCCATGCTGGTACCCGTCTGGAAGGCGATACCAGCCTGACCCAGGGTGGCCGTGTGCTGTGCGCAACCGCCCTCGGCCACACTGTGGCAGAAGCCCAGCAGCGTGCCTATCAGCTCGCTGGCCGTATCAAGTGGGATGGCGTCTTCTACCGCAAGGATATCGGTTGGCGCGCCATTGCTCGCGAACAGGAGTAACTGACGCAAGCCATTGGCCCGCTGATCCAGACCCCGCTGCGGCGGGGTTTTTTGTCCCTGTTTACCGCTTTCAACCATCCTCTTGCCGCGCGTCACCAGTGCTTAATCCGTTACCAAGTGCAAACAAGCACGGCATACCTGTCACTATTTGCCACAAAAAACAGCATTTTTCACAAACATTTCACTGCGAGTCATGGCATCATGCCCTGATGAATTCTTGTTGGGATTCATAAGTGCCCCTAACAATTCGAGCATGTCGTTATATAAGGAAATCCCATGTTGAAAACCGTTCGCCCCCTGCTGCTGCCCCTGATGTTTGGCCTGATGACCCTGCCTGCCGTGGCGGGTGATCTGGAACAGCCGATGAAGAAGATTGGCTTCAACTACAAGCAGGCCGTCAAGGCTGATGATGCAGCCACCATGGAGCAGCACATCAACGAGATGAAGGCCCAGCTGGATGTGGCCAAGCAGAAGAACATGCCAGCCGCCAAGAAAGAGAAGTTCCTTGAAGGGATGAACGAGGTACAGACCGAGCTGGACGCCAGCCTGGCCGCACTCAAGGCGGGTGATGAGGCCAAGGCGCGCGAGCATCTGGCCAAGGTCAACGACCTGAAGAAGGAGTACCACAAATATGCCAAGCAAAAAGGGTGAGCCCTTTCGCTGGGATCCACTGGTTCGCCTGACCCACTGGGGCTTGGCGGCGATCTGCATCGGCAACCTCTGGGTTAACGAAGCGGGCGAGGAGTGGCACGAGTGGTTGGGTTACGGCGCCATTGGGCTGGTTTCCTTGCGTCTGCTCTGGGGGCTCACCTTCGCCCGTGGCTACGCCCGCCTTGGCGCCCTCATCCCCAGCGGTGAGGATTTTCGCCAGCAGGCGCGCGAGATGCGTGAGCGGCAGCCTCCGGCACCGGGTCATCATGGCAGCGGCAAGCTGGCCGTGTGGGCACTCTGGCTGGTCGTGCTGGCCACCGCTGGCAGCGGCTGGTTTCAAAATACCGAGATGGGTTTTGAACTGGGCGCCGACGAGTGGCATGAGTGGTGCGTGGTGGCGTTGCAGGGGTTGGTTGGTCTGCATCTGCTGGCCATTGTCTTCACCTCCTGGCGTCAGCGCAGCAATCTGGTCACCCGGATGCTGCCTGCCATCGGGCGTCGCTCATCCATCCAGAGCGGCAGCAACGAGCAAACCTGAGGCTCAGCATTAGGCTCCTTGTCTCTGAGTGAGGCGCCTGATCCGGACCCTGCCCAGACCCGCCCATGGCGGGTCTTTTCTATGGCCTCATCGAGTTCATCACTGGACATTGCTCTATCCGCAGATGCAAAAAGGCCGCTCATGATGAGCGGCCTTTTTTAATTTGGTGGCCCCTGGGGGACTTGAACCCACGACCAATCGATTATGAGTCGACTGCTCTGACCAACTGAGCTAAGGGGCCAAATTGTGCGTTTAGCGGCGTGGATTATAGGGGAAGAGGAAAGGGCAGTCTATAGGCATATCAACCACTTGGCGACTAATTGTCCAGCTTGATAGAGGGTGCAAAGCGGGTCGCAAGGGTAAATGCCAGACAAAACAAAGCCCCGCATGGCGGGGCTTTGGCAGAGCAGTTTGACACAGGGTCAGGACTATTCGTCCAGGAAGCTGCGCAGCACTTCCGAGCGGCTCGGGTGGCGCAGTTTGCGCAGTGCCTTGGCTTCGATCTGACGAATACGCTCACGGGTAACGTCGAACTGCTTGCCCACTTCCTCGAGGGTGTGGTCAGTGTTCATGTCGATACCGAAACGCATCCGCAGCACCTTGGCCTCGCGGGCGGTCAGGCCAGCCAGCACTTCGCGGGTGGCGTTGCGCAGGCTTTCGCTGGTCGCCGCATCCGCTGGCAGAGCCAGGGTGGTATCTTCGATAAAGTCGCCCAAGTGGGAATCTTCATCATCACCGATGGGCGTCTCCATGGAGATAGGCTCTTTGGCGATTTTCAGTACCTTGCGGATCTTGTCTTCCGGCATGCCCATGCGCATGGCCAGCTCTTCCGGGTTCGGTTCACGACCCATCTCCTGCAGCATCTGACGGGAGATACGGTTGAGCTTGTTGATGGTCTCGATCATGTGTACCGGGATACGGATGGTACGGGCCTGATCCGCGATGGAGCGGGTAATGGCCTGACGGATCCACCAGGTTGCATAGGTCGAGAACTTGTAGCCACGACGGTATTCAAACTTGTCTACCGCCTTCATCAGACCGATGTTGCCCTCCTGGATCAGATCCAGGAACTGCAGACCACGGTTGGTGTACTTCTTGGCGATAGAGATAACCAGACGCAAGTTGGCCTCAACCATCTCTTTCTTCGCACGGCGGGCTTTGGCCTCACCGATGCTCATGCGACGGTTGATATCCTTGATCTGGGCAATCGACAGACCGGTCTCTTCTTCAATCTGCTGCAGCTTGCCGATGGCGCGCTGAATATCCTCGTCCATTTCAACCAGACGGGGAGACCAGGCTTTGCCTGCCTGCTTCTGGTATTCAAACCAGGCAGTTTCACACTCGTTATTGGTGAAGGCCGCGACGAAGGTTTTCTTCGGCATCTTGGCCTGCTCAACGCAGAGCTTCATGATGATGCGTTCCTGCACGCGGACGCGCTCCATCATCTCGCGCATGTTGTTGACCAAGCGATCGAACTGCTTGGGCATCAGGCGGAATTGACGGAATACATCGGCCAGCTGGGCGATGGCTGCCTGGGTATCTTCGTGCGCGCGACCATTCTTCTGAATGGAGAGGCGGGTCACTTCATACTGGGCACGCAGTTCGCCGAACTTCTCGCGAGCGACTTCCGGATCCGGACCACCGTCACCGTCATCGTCAGAGCTGTCGCCATCTTCGTCTTCGTCTTCTTCGTCCTCTTCATCTTCGTCGGCCAGATCGTCTTCGCCGAGTTCGGAACCGATGTGCGTGGCGGTAGGTGCCATGTCTTCGGTTTCGTTCGGATCAATAAAGCCAGAGATGATGTCAGAGAGACGCAGCTGCTCGGCTTCGTACTTGTCGTACTGTTCGAGCAGGTAAGTAATTGCTTCAGGGTACTCGGCTACGGAGCTTTGTACTTGGTTGATACCGTCTTCGATCCGCTTGGCGATGTCGATTTCGCCTTCACGGGTCAGCAGTTCGACGGTACCCATTTCCCGCATGTACATGCGGACGGGATCGGTCGTGCGACCAATCTCAGATTCAACAGATGCCAGAGCCTGGGCCGCTGCTTCGGCAGCGTCCTCATCGGCGGTACCACCTTCAGCCATGATAAGGTCATCGGCATCCGGAGCGTTTTCAACCACTTGAATGCCCATATCGTTGATCATCTGAATGATGTCTTCGATCTGGTCTGAATCGACAATGTCTTGCGGGAGGTGATCGTTCACCTCGGCATAGGTCAGGTAGCCCTGTTCTTTACCTTTGGCAACGAGGAGTTTAAGCTGAGACTGCGGGGTTTGCTCCATAGAACTCATCCGGTTGGTGTTGCTAGGTTGCGCGTACAGTGCGCTGCTGCGCAAATAGCCAATTCTAATAGAAAACCGCCAGACATGCTATGTCTGGTTGCGGCGTCGGTCATGAGAAACCCCTGCCCGCAGTATTGTCGGGGCCAGGCGGTTATAAAATTTTTGCTTTTCATCCCGTCGATTCGGGCAACGCTATCCATATTGGGACTAATCACTCAAATATCAAGCCCCACCCTCATTTCTTTTCTCAATTTGCACCTCTCTTATCAGCATCATCAGCTCTTGGGTTTCTTCGGAGCTTAGTCCTTCCTGAGCCACTTTGGCCTGCAATTCTTCGATCCGCTGTTTCAGAAACTGGTTGATGAAGCCGACGAAGGTATCCTGCAATTCTCCCAGAATATCCGGCTCCTGATCGAGTTTGATCTCCTCGAACAGGTCGTGCATGGCCAGCTGAGCAAGGATCTCTCCCTCCTTGGTACCACGCCAGTGTTCCAGCAGGATACCGGTGGTGATACCGGGCTGTGCCAGGATCTGCTGGTGCAGTTGCAGCAGGAACTTGATGCCCTGTACGCGCAGCCCGGCTAACTCCGGCATAGGGGGAAGCTCGGCCGTTACCGCCGGATATTGCACCATCAGCGCCAGTGCCCTGCGCAGCGGCGTCAGCTTGGCAGCCTTGGGTTTGTTGACCTCGGCCTTGGGTTGGCTGTTGCGGGCAAAGAGCTCGGCGATGCGCTGCTTGTTCTCACCCCAGCGCATCATGCTGGAGAGGCGGGTAATCAACCCTTCGCGGGTAAACCCTTCCGGTACGCGGCGAATAAGCTCGGCGGCCTTGTTAGCCACTTCGAACTTGCCAGCCTCACCCGAAAGTGCCGCATCCCGGCCGAGACGCTCGAACATGAAGTCGGCGAATGGCTGGGCTTCATCGAGCAGGGCTTCGAAGCCATCCTTGCCGATCTGGCGTACCAGTGAGTCGGGATCCTCACCATCGGGCAGGAACACGAATTTGAGTTCACGGCCATCCTGCAGATGAGGGAGGGCGTTATCCAGCGCCCGCCAGGCGGCTTCACGACCGGCGTTGTCGCCGTCGTAGCAGCAGACCACCTCGGCGGTGGTGCGAAACAGGGTGTGGATATGGTCGCTGGTCGTTGCAGTGCCCAGCGCCGCCACCGCATAGTCGATGTCGTATTGACCGAGTGCCACCACATCCATATAGCCTTCCACCACCAGGATCCGGCGCGGATCCTTGTGTGCCTGCTTCACTTCGTAGAGACCGAACAGCTCTCGCCCTTTATGGAAGATGGGGGTCTCCGGCGAGTTCAGGTACTTGGGCGTGCCATCACCCAGCACCCGGCCACCGAAACCGATAACCCGGCCACGCTTGTCGCGGATCGGGAACATGATGCGATCACGAAAGCGATCATAGCTGCCTGGGCCATTGTCACGGGTGATCAGCATGCCGCCCGAGATGAGCAACTGCTCGTGATCCCGGCTGGCACCAAAGCGGCGGCGCACCTGATCCCAATCGCTGGGGGCATAGCCAATATTGAATCGTTTGACCACTTCACCGGTCAGACCGCGCCCTTTGAGGTACTCCACCGCATGGGGAGCACTCTTGAGATTGCTCTCGTAGAAGCGGGCGATCTGGTTCATCAGCTCGAACAGATCCTTGCTGACGGCGGGCTGGCTATTGGCCGAGCCGCCGATGCTTTGCTCGCGAGGCACCTGCATGCCCTGCATGCTGGCGAGCTCTTCGATGGCATCGGGAAATTCGAGACCGTCGTACTCCATGACAAAGCCGATGGCGTTGCCGTGGGCGCCACAACCGAAACAGTGGTAGAACTGCTTCTCCTGGCTGACGGTAAAAGAGGGGCTTTTTTCGTTATGAAAAGGGCAGCAAGCCTGGTAGTTCTTACCGGCTTTTTTCAGCCGCACTCGCGAGTCGATCAGCTCGACTATGTCTGTGCGTACGAGCAGATCGTCGATAAAGGATTGGGGGATCCTGCCTGCCATAACCGTCCTGTTTCATTGCGGAGAAAATAAAAAAGCCGCGCATTCCAAGGGAAGCACGGCTTCTTCGACCAAACAAGAGAGTTGCCTGTTACGCCAAGCGGGTTTTCACCTGAGCACTGACGGCGCCGACATCGGCACGCCCCTGAATTTTCGGCTTCAAGACAGCCATGACCTTGCCCATATCAGCCATGACGGCAGCACCACTTTCAGTGATGGCTTGCTCGATCAGAGCGGCAATTTCATCTGCGGTCAGCTGTTGCGGCAGGAATTCCTGCAACACAACGATCTCGGCGGACTCTTTGTCGGCGAGATCCTGGCGACCGGCAGCTTCAAATTGGCTGATGGAATCGCGTCGCTGTTTGACCATTTTGGTCACGACAGCGAGGATATCCTCATCATTCAGCTCGATACGGGTATCGACTTCACGTTGCTTGATTTCTGCCATCAACAGGCGGATCGCTCCCAGACGTGCCTTATCTTTGGCAAGCATGGCGAGTTTTTGTTGATCCTTCAGTTGATCCTTCAGAGACACGGCAATATCTCCCGATTAGTACAGGCGGATACGACGTGCGTTTTCGCGAGACAGCTTCTTGGCGTGACGCTTAACAGCAGACGCTTTGGCGCGCTTACGAATGGTAGTCGGCTTCTCGTAGAACTCACGGCTACGAACTTCGGACAGGATACCGGCTTTTTCGCAAGAACGCTTGAAACGACGCAGAGCAACGTCAAACGGCTCATTTTCACGGACTTTGATTACTGGCATGTGCCTTTCACCTCAGTGATAAATTGTTAGCTGACCTTCAATCGATCAGCATGTCTTAAAATGGTGCGAAATTATACTCTGGACAGGGAATGAAAGTAAACCCGCAGAGATCGCTCTGGTTTAAAAAACCCGCGAAGGTTACCATAGCCGTCTCATTTTAGCAGTGAAATTTTTTAGCAATGCGTGTATTGGGCATAGAGACATCCTGTGACGAAACCGGGATCGCGATCTTCGACGATCAAAAAGGGATCCTTTCCCATCAGTTATACAGCCAGGTCAAGCTGCATGCGGACTACGGTGGCGTCGTCCCCGAGCTCGCCAGCCGGGATCACGTTCGCAAGACGATCCCGTTGATCCAGGCCGCATTGCAAGAGGCGGGACTGGGCAAAGATGACATCGACGGCATCGCGTATACCGCGGGCCCGGGTCTGGTTGGCGCCATTCTGGTGGGGGCGACCATTGGCCGCTCGCTGGCGATGGCGTGGAACAAGCCGGCCATCGCCGTCCATCATATGGAAGGCCACCTGCTGGCCCCCATGCTGGAGGAGAAGGCCCCCGAGTTCCCCTTCGTGGCGCTGCTGGTCTCCGGTGGTCACTCCATGCTGGTGCGGGTTGACGGCATCGGCAGTTATCAGCTGTTGGGGGAATCCATCGACGATGCCGCCGGCGAGGCGTTCGACAAGACCGCCAAGCTGATGGGGCTGGACTACCCGGGCGGCCCGCTGCTCTCCCGTCTGGCCGAGAAGGGCACCACCGGACGTTTCAACTTCCCCCGTCCGATGACTGATCGACCGGGGCTCGATATGAGCTTCTCCGGCCTCAAGACCTTTGCTGCCAACACCATCGCCGCCAACGGTGATGATGAGCAGACCCGTGCCGATATCGCCCGGGCATTTGAAGATGCGGTGGTCGATACCCTGGCCATCAAGTGCCGCCGTGCGCTGAAAGAGACCGGTCTCACGCGTCTGGTGGTCGCCGGTGGCGTCAGTGCCAACCGTCATCTGCGTGCCCAGCTGGCCGAGCTGATGGAGAGTCTCAAGGGTGAGGTGTTCTATCCGCGCACCGAATATTGCACCGATAACGGCGCCATGATTGCCTACGCCGGTATGCAGCGCCTGAAAGCGGGCGTGTTTGAGCCGCTGGCGGTCAAGGCCGTGCCGCGCTGGCCGCTGGATACCCTGGATCCGGTCTGATCCGCAGGATCCCGCCTTCTGGTGTGGTGGTGAGTATCAGGGTGGCCTACGGCTCCTGCAATTCGGCAGCGGCGGTTATAGTGCCGCTGGCACGCTGGCACGCTGGCACGCTGGCAGCTGTAGCCGTGGTTGAGCCATCCGGATAAGGCGTCGGGTCTGTTGCTGGCAGACAGCAAAGCACAGAGTTAAGAGATAAAAAAATCCCCGCCAGTTGGCGGGGATTTTTTTTGGCTATCGGCAGGCGATGCGATTACAGCAGGATGCCGCCGAAGAAGAAGCCCAGCGCCACGGCGATGGCGATGGTGGCGGTGCCCGGTACGAAGAAGGGGTGGTTGAACACCGCTTTACCGATACGGGTGGAGCCGGTGTCGTCCATCTCTACCGCGGCCAGCAGGGTCGGGTAAGTCGGCAGTACGAACAGGGCGCTTACGGCTGCGAAGGAGGCAATCGCAGTCAGCGGGCTGACACCCAGTGCCAGTGCGGCAGGCATCAGGGCTTTGGTGGTGGCGCCTTGTGAATAGAGCAGCATGGCAGCGAAGAACAGCACCACGGCCAGCAGCCAGGAGTACTGGTTCAGCAGGTCGCCAGCGATCAGCTGGATGGTGTCCATGTTGCCTTTTACGAAGACGTTACCCAGCCAGGCGACACCCAGCACACAGATACAGGCGGACATACCTGACTTGAAGGTCGGCATGTTGGTCACCTGGGTGGCGTCCAGTTTGCACACCAGAGTCATGATGGTGGCAGCAGCCAGCATGATGCCCATGATGGCGCCGTCACGGGGGATCGGCGGGTTGGCGATCAGGCCCACTTTACCGGAGATGGCAGTGGCATAGGCCATGACAGCTACGATGGCAGCGATGAAGATCCAGACAGAAACCTTGGCGTAAGGTTTCAGCTCAAGCTTGGTAGTACCACGCAGTTTGATCAGGCCCTTGGCTTTACGCTCCAGATAGACTTCGTCCTGATCCAGCGGCTTGCCCATCATGTTGGCAATGAAGGCGCCCAGGATACAGGCCAGGAAGGTAGAGGGGATGCAGATGGCCAGCAGGGTCAGGTAGTCAACACCGAACGGCTCGAGCATGCCGGAGAAGGCAACCACAGCGGCAGAGATCGGGGAGGCTGTGATGGCGATCTGGGAGGCGACAACTGCGATGGAGAGCGGACGGGATGGGCGGATCCCTTGCTCTTTGGCCACTTCAGCGATAACCGGCAGGGTGGAGAAGGCGGTATGACCGGTACCGGCCAGCATGGTCATCAGATAGGTGACGACCGGGGCGGCGAAGGTGATGTATTTGGGGTTCTTGCGCAGCGCTTTCTCTGCCAGGGAGACCAGGTAGTCCATCCCGCCAGCCAGTTGCATACAGGCGATGGCGCAGATGACGGACGCAATGATCATGATTACATCCCAGGGGATGTAAGTGACCAGTTGGTCGCTCGGGATGGGCATGCCCAGACCCCATGTCAGTACCAGTACCCCCAGACCACCGGCAAAGCCGATGCCGATGCTGCCTATCCGGGCCCCCAGATAGATAGCGGCGAGCACGACAAGTAACTCGATTCCAATCATAGCGATAACTCCATTTTTTAGTTTTTTGGTTTTTATTTGGCAAAAAGCCAATTCCCGATCGGGCTGGGGATAAAGACCAATCGGGAACTGACTTTATGGGCCGGGAAGATCCCGGCCCATACTCGCTTATACGGCAGCTTCGCGGGTGAAACGCTTGGCTTTGTATTGCGGGTTCATCAGGTTCTCGATGGAGAGAATTTCGTCCAGTTGCTCGGCGCTCAGCAGGCCGCGCTCCAGAACGACTTCGCGGACGTTCTTGCCGGTCTGGGCACAGATCTTGCCGACGATGTCACCTTCGTGGTGGCCGATGAAGGGGTTCAGGTAGGTCACGATACCGATGGAGTTCAGCACGTGGTTCATGCAGATTTCCGGGTTGGCAGTGATACCTTCCACGCACTTCTCGCGCAGGGAGATACAGGCTTTTTCCATCAGGCTCAGGGATTCGAACATCGCCTGACCAATCACCGGCTCCATGACGTTCAGCTGCAGCTGACCGGCTTCGGCGGCGAAGGTGATGGTGATGTCGTTACCGAACACCTTGAAGCAGGACTGGTTGACCACTTCCGGGATAACCGGGTTGACCTTGGCTGGCATGATGGAGGAACCCGCCTGCATTTCCGGCAGGTTGATCTCTTTCAGTGCCGTGCGCGGGCCGGAGGAGAGCAGACGCAGGTCATTACAGATCTTGGACATTTTCATGGCCAGACGCTTGATGGCGCCGTGCAGCATGACGTAGGCGCCACAGTCGGAGGTCGCTTCGATTAGATCTTCTGCCGGCACATAGGCACGACCGGTGATCTCGGCCAGACGCTTGATGGCCAGCTCGGAGTACTCGGGCGGGGTGTTCAGACCGGTACCGATAGCGGTAGCGCCCAGGTTCACTTCCAGCAGCAGCTCCTGGCAACGCTTGATGGACTTGATCTCTTCACGCAGGGTGACGGCGAACGCGTGGAACTCCTGACCCAGGGTCATCGGAACCGCATCTTGCAGCTGGGTACGGCCCATCTTCAGGATGTTTTTGAACTCTTCAGCCTTGGCATCGAATGCCGCGATCAGGTGCTCCAGCGCGTGCAGGGTCACATCGGTGCTGTTGACTACCGCTACGCGGAAACCGGTCGGGTAGGCATCGTTGGTGGACTGGCACTTGTTGACGTGGTCGTTCGGGTTGATGACGTCGTAACGACCTTTCTCCAGACCCATGATTTCCAGGGCGATGTTGGCCAGTACTTCGTTGGTGTTCATGTTGACGGAGGTGCCGGCACCACCCTGGTAAACGTCGACCGGGAACTGATCGAAGCATTTGCCGGTGTTCAGCATCAGGTCGCAGGCTTCTACGATCTTGTCAGCAATTTCAGGACGGATGGTACCCAGTTCGCCGTTTGCCAGCGCAGCCGCTTTCTTGGTCAGAACCATACCGCGGACGAATTCCGGAACGTCAGAAATCTTCTGAGAGCTGATCTTGAAGTTCTCGACAGCGCGCAGTGTGTGCACACCGTAGTAGAGATCATTGGAAACTTCTTTGGTGCCCAGCAGGTCTTCTTCAATGCGGACGTTCTTGATGTCGCTCATTGTAATGCCTCAGAAATCAGATAAATGGAAAAATCCTCACCGAGTGGTCGCGAGTTCCTTGCGCACAGCTCATCCTGAAGCACCACACATCGAGTGGGGCGGTAGGGAGAATGACCTCCCGAAAAACTAATCAATATACTACTCCAATTGAGGTATCGGTTATTAGAGGTGGATCACTAAATTTGAGACATTTTCAAATTACTTTGAGGAAAGTACACATATGTTATGACGCTTTTATCATGATGATTATTATAAATTTTTGTGAATTTTTGCCGGTTTTTTAGATGGTTGCTGACGCAGGTGTCATTTGGGAGGCTTGAAAAGGGCAGGGAAGACCCCACTTATTCAGGGTAAAAGTGGTGATGATGCGATGAACGCATCGCGCGTGGGCCGCCTTGTGAAGGGCACCACTTTTTCTCAATTTACCGGTGCTGGAGTGGATATGGGCAAGTTTTTTCTGTTGTTGGTGGGTCTGGTGGTACTGGAGCTCACCGTGATGATCGAGGTCGGCTCAGTGATTGGGGCGCTGCCGACAGTCGGCTTGCTCATACTGACCGCGGTATTGGGCTCCTCACTGGTGCGAAGTGAAGGGATCAAGACCCTGTTCAGTGCCCAGCAAAAGATGCAGATGGGCGAGATGCCGGGCCGCGAGGTGATGGGTGGCATGATGCTGGCGTTGGCTGGTTTGCTGCTGATTATCCCGGGTTTCGTGACCGACATTTTCGGTGTGCTGTTGCTGCAACCCTGGCTGCGCAACAAACTGGCCGACAAGCTGATCGGCAGCAGCCAGTTCCGGATGCAGATGGGGGGTTTCCAGCAGGGAACACAATCGCCGTTTGGCAACGCGCCGTCAGATGATCATCTGGGTCACGCCAAGCAGGGCGGTACCACCATCGAAGGCGAATTTGAGCGCAAAGAGTGAGCGTAAAGAGTAATCGACGAGACGAAAACCCGAGGCGAGTGACTGATCAGGGTTTGCCCTGATGGCACAGCGCTTCGAAGCGGTGTCGGGCATACCACCACGCGAGGGTGCCCGCCGCCAGATTGGCCAGCAGTATCCCCAGATAGATCCCCTGTTCTCCCCCCAGCTTTGCCCCCAGCCAGGCTCCTGGCAACAGAAAACCAAACAGTCGTAATCCGTTGAACAAGAACGAAATACTGGATGCTCTGACGCCATTGAGTGCCGAGGCCAGTAGCATCACCATACCCTGAAAGCCGTAACCGATCGGCACCAGATGCAGATAGAGAATAATCAGGCGAATGACCTGCGGATGATCGCTGAACAGATTGGCGATCAGCGGTGCTAGCAGCCAGGTCAGGCCATAGATGGCGAGCTGGAACAGCAGGGCGAAACGCATGCAGCTTTGCAGCGCGGCCTTGGCGCGGGCCGGATTGCCGGCGCCGCAGTTTTGCGAAATGAAAGGGGCCAGTACGGAGGCGAGGGCCATCATCACGATCAGCAGCAGCGCCTCGACCCGCGATGCGGCGCCGTAAGCGGCCACCACCTCGGTACCCAGGCCCGCAAAAATCGTCATCAGCACCGCGTTGGCCAAGGGGTTGAGCATATTGGTAAAAGAGGCGGGGACGGCGACATGGAGCAGCGATCGCCAGTGGTATAGCAACCGCGCTCGCGGCGAGAGGCGCCAGAGCAGCAAGCCTTCCCGATGGCGCAGGATATAGAGGCTGACCAGCATCGCCATCAACCAGGAGATAGAGGTCGCGATGGCGGCCCCGCGGATCCCCCATTCGGGAAAGGGGCCGATGCCGAAGATCAACAGAGGATCCAGCACCCCGTTGACCAGCCCGGCCACCGCCATCACCAGACTGGGAGTTTTGGTATCGCCGGTCGCCCGGATGGCGGCATTTCCCACCATGGGCAGTACCAGCATGGGGACGGTGAGATACCAGATCAGCATGTAGTCATGGATGAGGGAGATCAGCTCGGCACTGGCGCCCAGCAGGGTAAACAGCGGTGTGATGGTGAGGGCGCCGCCCGTGGAGAGCATGGCCACCATGATCACCGCCAAAAACAGACTGTCGGTGGTGAGGTGGGCCGCCTCATCGTGTTTGCCCTGTCCCAGGGTGTGACCGATCACTGCTGACAATCCGGCGCCCAATCCCATCGCCAGCGAGGTGACCACAAAGGTGACCGGAAAGGTAAAGCTGATGGCGGCCAGTGCCTGGGTGCCCAGCATGCCGATAAAAAAGGTGTCGACCAGATTGAAGGCCAGAATGGCGATGATGCCGAAGATCATGGGGCCCGTCATCTGGCGCAGTACGACCGGGATAGGGGCTGTCAGCATGGGGTTGGTGCGGGTCAATGGCTCGTCTCTACAGCTGGCTTTGAAGGTTCTGGCATGGAAAACGGGCGGTGTGAACCGACCTTGCACCAGGGTGCGGACATGGGTGAACCATCGAAGATATTCATAGTACGTGAAAAAATTTTTTTTGTATTTGCCCTTGAAGGGTTAGCAACTCTGCCCCACATCAGGGACATATCTAATTTGGCCTGGAACGGCCATTCCTCAAAGCAACAATGAGACTCATTTTGGGAGAGTTATCGATGAAAATTCGTCCACTGCACGACCGCGTCATCATCAAGCGCATCGAAGCTGAAGCCAAATCTGCCGGCGGTATCGTCTTGACTGGTACTGCGGCCCAGAAGTCCACCCGTGGTGAAGTGCTTGCCGTGGGGACTGGTCGCATCCTGGATAATGGCGAAGTCAAAGCGCTGGCCGTGAAGGTTGGTGACAAGGTTATCTTCAACGAAGGCTACGGTGTGAAGACCGAGAAGCTGGATGGTCAGGACGTCCTGATCCTGTCCGAAACCGACATCCTGGCGATTGTCGAAGAGTAATCCATCCTCCTTTTCCCCGAATTGATTTAAGGATTGAAGAAAAATGGCAGCTAAAGACGTTAAGTTTGGTAACGAAGCCCGCATCAAGATGCTGGAAGGCGTAAACATCCTGGCTGATGCCGTCAAGGTGACTCTGGGCCCAAAAGGCCGCAACGTGGTGCTGGACAAGTCCTTCGGCGCCCCGACCATCACTAAAGATGGTGTGTCTGTTGCGCGTGAAATCGAGCTGGAAGACAAGTTCCAGAACATGGGCGCCCAGATGGTCAAGGAAGTGGCTTCCAAGGCGAACGATGCCGCCGGTGACGGTACCACTACTGCAACCGTTCTGGCTCAGGCTATCGTCAACGAAGGTCTGAAAGCCGTTGCCGCCGGTATGAACCCGATGGATCTGAAGCGCGGTATCGACAAGGCCGTTGTGGCTGCGGTTGCCGAGCTGCAAGCGCTGTCCCAGCCGTGTGCTGACAGCAATGCTATCGCTCAGGTGGGCACCATCTCCGCCAACTCCGACGAGAAAGTGGGCAAGCTGATTGCGGAAGCCATGGACAAAGTGGGTCGCGATGGCGTCATCACCGTTGAAGATGGTCAAGGTCTGGAAGACGAGCTGGCTGTTGTCGAAGGTATGCAGTTCGACCGTGGCTACCTGTCCCCCTACTTCATCAACAAGCAAGAGACCGGTTCCGTTGAACTGGACGACCCGTTCATCCTGCTGGTTGACAAGAAAGTCTCCAACATCCGCGAAATGCTGCCGGTGCTGGAAGGCGTTGCCAAAGCTGGCAAGCCGCTGCTGATCGTTGCCGAAGACGTTGAAGGCGAAGCACTGGCGACTCTGGTTGTCAACACCATGCGCGGTATCGTGAAAGTGGCTGCCGTCAAGGCACCGGGCTTCGGTGACCGTCGCAAGGCCATGCTGCAGGATATCGCCGTACTGACTGGTGGTACCGTCATCTCTGAAGAAGTTGGCATGGAGCTGGAAAAAGCGACGCTGGAAGATCTGGGTCGTGCCAAGCGCATCGTCATCACCAAAGAGAACACCACCATCATCGATGGCGTGGGTGATGCCGCTGTGATCGAAGGCCGTGTTGCCCAGATCCGTCAGCAGATTGAAGATACTTCTTCCGATTACGACCGTGAGAAGCTGCAAGAGCGCGTAGCCAAGCTGGCTGGCGGTGTTGCCGTGATCAAGGTTGGCGCTGCCACCGAAGTCGAGATGAAAGAGAAGAAAGCGCGCGTGGAAGATGCCCTGCACGCTACCCGCGCCGCTGTTGAAGAAGGTGTGGTTGCCGGTGGTGGTGTGGCGCTGGTGCGCGTAGCTGCCAAGCTGACTGGCCTGCGTGGTGACAACGAAGACCAGAACGTGGGGATCAAGGTTGCCCTGCGCGCCATGGAAGCTCCGCTGCGTCAGATCGTGATCAACGCTGGTGAAGAAGCCTCTGTCATTGCCAACGCAGTGAAGAACGGCGAAGGCAACTTCGGTTACAACGCTTACACCGAGCAGTATGGCGACATGCTGGCCATGGGTATCCTGGATCCGACCAAGGTGACCCGTTCTGCCCTGCAGTTTGCCTCTTCCATCGCCGGTCTGATGATCACCACCGAGTGCATGGTCACCGAACTGCCGAAGAAAGATACCCCTGCCATGCCTGACATGGGCGGCATGGGTGGCATGGGCATGATGTAATCATCCTCCTTGCTCTGTTTGAGAAACGGCTCGCCCAAGGCGAGCCGTTTTTTTATATCTGACTAAACTGAGTCTGTTGAGACAGCAAATTTGGGGGCAATATGAAGATGTTTGGTTGGCTGACGCTACTGTGCTCATTGGTCATTATGCCAGTTATGGCTGATGAGACACTGACCGGGCCGGTGATCCTGAAAGTGGGTGGCAACATCAGGTCGACAGATGAAGTTGATGGCAAGGTATTGTTTGATCTGGCCAAACTGCAGGCACTGCCGCAACATGAGATAGTGACCGGCAATCCCTGGGTCGATAAACCTCACAAATACAGAGGCCCGAAACTGGCCGATGTATTGGCTGCGGTCGGGGCGGATGGCAAGACCATTACGCTGACGGCGCTGAACAGTTTCCAGATCCGCATTGAATGGGACAAGGTCGCCAAATATGACCCTATCCTTGCATGGGAAGACAATGGCGCTGTCATGCGGGTGCGTGACAAGGGGCCGCTCTGGTTTATGCTGCCTCTTGATCAATATCCGGAATTGAAGCGATCCGAATATACCGACATGATGATCTGGCAACTTGATTTGATAGACATTCAGCACTGATAAAAACTGCACGGGAGCATGGGGTGAAAGGAAAGACCAGGGCGTGGCCACTGCTCGTCATTCTGTATGTATCCATCCTGTCGTTTACCGGGAGCACCCTCTATTGCCTGATGCAGATCCAGAATGCGACCAGAGCGATGGAGAAATATACCTACGATGTCTCCTGGGCGCTGATGCAGTTGCAGTTGGAGCTCGGCCGTTTCCTCAATGCGGTCGAGGTCTATCACTATGGCGGGATTGATCATGACACCTTGATGCTGCGTTATGACATTCTCTGGAGTAGAACGCCCATCCTGTTGAGCGGTCAGCTGCGCAAAAGCATGCAGGACAAGCAGAAAACCTTGCGTCTGGTGCAGCTGATTGAAACCAATATTCGCCAAATAGAGCCTGATATCACCAAGTTGCAGAGCGGGGCGCCCGATTATCAGCAGATCATGATGCGCCTTGCCCCGCTGCAAGAGCCGCTCTCCTACTCCCTCGCTTCTGTGATGCAGAAGAACATCAACGTCTATTCCGAGAACGATCGCCATTTTGGTCAACTACG
>NZ_CP065745.1:4202500-4624771 GCF_016026615.1 Aeromonas allosaccharophila
AGAAGCAGCCATCATTTAAAGAAAGCGTAATAGCTCACTAGTCGAGTCGGCCTGCGCGGAAGATGTAACGGGGCTCAAACCAGGCACCGAAGCCGCGGATTCATACTTATGTATGAGTGGTAGGGGAGCGTTCTGTAAGTCTGCGAAGGTGTATCGAGAGGTATGCTGGAGATATCAGAAGTGCGAATGCTGACGTAAGTAACGATAAAGGGGGTGAAAAGCCTCCTCGCCGGAAGACCAAGGGTTCCTGTCCAACGTTAATCGGGGCAGGGTGAGTCGACCCCTAAGGTGAGGCCGAAAGGCGTAATCGATGGGAAGCAGGTTAATATTCCTGCACGACTTGTAATTGCGATGGGGGACGGAGAAGGCTAGGTGGGCCAGGCGACGGTTGTCCTGGTGAAAGTGCGTAGGTGGTGTTTCTAGGCAAATCCGGAGACACAACACTGAGACACGAGACGAACGCACTACGGTGCGGAAGCCATTGATGCCCTGCTTCCAGGAAAAGCCTCTAAGCTTCAGATTACAAGTCATCGTACCCCAAACCGACACAGGTGGTCGGGTAGAGAATACCAAGGCGCTTGAGAGAACTCGGGTGAAGGAACTAGGCAAAATAGAACCGTAACTTCGGGAGAAGGTTCGCTCTTGACAGTGAAGTCCCTTGCGGATGGAGCAGTCGGGAGTCGCAGTGACCAGATGGCTGGGACTGTTTATCAAAAACACAGCACTCTGCAAACACGAAAGTGGACGTATAGGGTGTGACACCTGCCCGGTGCCGGAAGGTTAATTGATGGGGTTAGCGCAAGCGAAGCTCTTGATCGAAGCCCCGGTAAACGGCGGCCGTAACTATAACGGTCCTAAGGTAGCGAAATTCCTTGTCGGGTAAGTTCCGACCTGCACGAATGGTGTAACCATGGCCATGCTGTCTCCACCCGAGACTCAGTGAAATCGAATTCGCCGTGAAGATGCGGTGTACCCGCGGCTAGACGGAAAGACCCCGTGAACCTTTACTACAGCTTGGCACTGAACATTGAACCTACATGTGTAGGATAGGTGGGAGGCTTTGAAGGCGTGACGCCAGTTGCGCTGGAGCCGTCCTTGAAATACCACCCTTGTATGTTTGATGTTCTAACGCAGGGCCCTGAATCGGGCTCGCGGACAGTGCCTGGTGGGTAGTTTGACTGGGGCGGTCTCCTCCCAAAGAGTAACGGAGGAGCACGAAGGTTGGCTAATCCTGGTCGGACATCAGGAGGTTAGTGCAATGGCATAAGCCAGCTTAACTGCGAGACGGACAGGTCGAGCAGGTACGAAAGTAGGTCATAGTGATCCGGTGGTTCTGAATGGAAGGGCCATCGCTCAACGGATAAAAGGTACTCCGGGGATAACAGGCTGATACCGCCCAAGAGTTCATATCGACGGCGGTGTTTGGCACCTCGATGTCGGCTCATCACATCCTGGGGCTGAAGTCGGTCCCAAGGGTATGGCTGTTCGCCATTTAAAGTGGTACGCGAGCTGGGTTCAGAACGTCGTGAGACAGTTCGGTCCCTATCTGCCGTGGGCGTTGGATGATTGAAGGGAGTTGCTCCTAGTACGAGAGGACCGGAGTGAACGAACCTCTGGTGTTCGGGTTGTCACGCCAGTGGCACTGCCCGGTAGCTAAGTTCGGAATCGATAACCGCTGAAAGCATCTAAGCGGGAAGCGAGCCCTGAGATGAGTCATCCCTGACCCCTTGAGGGTCCTAAAGGGCCGTTGGAGACCACAACGTTGATAGGTGGGGTGTGTAAGCGCGGCGACGTGTTGAGCTAACCCATACTAATTACCCGTGAGGCTTAACCATACAACACCCAAGAAGTGTTCTGGGCCTTGTAGCAAATACCAAGCGAACTACTAACTAATTCAGTGATAGCGACAAGCCACGAGCAACATCGTTATTCACGTCAGCTTTCTCAGATTGAAGAATTTGCCTGGCGGCCATAGCGCCGTGGAACCACCTGATCCCATGCCGAACTCAGAAGTGAAACGCGGTAGCGCCGATGGTAGTGTGGCATTCGCCATGCGAGAGTAGGACACTGCCAGGCACCCAATCCAAGAAACCCCGCTCGATGAGCGGGGTTTTTTATTGGCTGCAATTCAGCAAATTGCTTAATTTTTAGCCTTCCATCTTCCCGTAATTCAATGAAATCTCCCATAAAGTGTCAAAAGAACCTCCATTCTCTGTTCGATATTTGCCCATTGGTTCAATGCGTTGGATATAAAAAACACAGAATGTGATGCCTCTACCTTTCTTGTGATGCCTGCTCTGGTTTAATTCTTCAGTCCACATTGATGGACCAAGGAATCACAATAATTTAAGGAATAGACCCATGTTCAAAAGAACAGTAACGATGATGCTGGCGGCGGGAACCCTGGTATTAGGCGGTTGCGCATCCAATGGTGGTGCAGAGCAGGCAGCGGCAGACAACAGCGACTTCGGTGGCAAGTCCATCTACCTGCGCGGGGAGATGAACGACTGGATGGCGACTGATGAAAGCAAGGTAGTCAAGGTGGCCGACAAGCTCTATATGGCCAAAGGCACCCTCAAGAAAGAGTGGGCCCCTTACAAGTTCAAGTTTGCAGATTCAGGCTGGAGCTGCGGTACCAACTTTGGCTACAAGAGCCCGAGTGACGGCGTTGCCGTATTGGGTGGTGAGGCGGTGCCGGTCAACCCCTGCTCCAAGTATGAGGACATGAAGTTCTCACCGGATGCCGATGGCGTCTACGAGTTCTATCTGAATATGGCGGGTGAAACGCCGTCCGTTTACGTCAAGAAGCCCTGATCTATCTCTGAGTGTTAAATCTCTCAGCAAATTAATCAGTTAAGTGCCCCGGCCCAGAAATCTGCTGGCCGGGGCATTTTTTTAGGTTAGAATCAGCGCCCTCATGGCTTCAGGTGTACTATATATTGTGCTTATTTTTATAGTTGGCACTATTGGTTGTGTTCTCTGCTGTTGTCATGATGTTGATGCATTCACATAAGGTTGATTGAAAATGGCTAAATCGAACCCGGTGCTGGAGAGTGAGCTTGGCTCCCGCCTTATTCCCATGCAGGAAACGTCCCTCGAGATCTGGGATAGCAAGTATCGCCTCAAGAGCAAGGATGGCACTCCCATCGACAGCTCTATCGACGAGACTTACCAGCGGGTAGCTCGAGCCTTGGCCGAGCAGGAGCTGGAACCGGAGGCTTGGTATGAGCCTTTCCTGTGGGCGCTGCGCAATGGGGCCATTCCTGCTGGCCGCATCACCTCCAACGCAGGGGCTTTTGAGCACAAGCCTGCCACTTCAACCATCAACTGCACTGTTTCCGGCACCATCGAAGATTCGATGGACGATATCCTCGGTAAGGTGCACGAGGCCGGTCTGACCCTGAAAGCCGGGTGCGGTATCGGCTATGACTTCTCGACCCTGCGTCCGCGTGGGGCCTTTGTCTCCGGTGCCGGAGCCTACACCTCCGGCCCGCTCTCCTTCATGGATATTTATGACAAGATGTGTTTCACCGTCTCGTCAGCCGGTGGCCGTCGCGGCGCCCAGATGGGCACTATGGATATCCGCCATCCCGATGTGATCGAGTTTATTCAGGCCAAGCGTGAAGATGGCCGCCTGCGTCAGTTCAACCTATCCCTGTTGATCACCGAAGATTTCGTCAAGGCGGTGAAAGAGGATGCGCCCTGGTCGCTGATCTTCCCGTACACCGCCAAAGAGGTGGAGCAGGACGGCATTGCGCTGGATGATCCCGCTCAGGTGCTCTGGGCCGACTGGCCCAACAAGGAAGGAGTCGTATTCAACGAGTTGGGGCAGGTCGCCTGCAAGGTCTACAAGACCATGCCAGCCCGCAAGCTGTGGAATGTCATCATGACCTCCACCTATGACTATGCAGAGCCCGGCTTCATCCTGATCGACAAGGTCAATCAGATGAATAACAACTGGTTCTGTGAAGAGATCCGCGCGACCAATCCCTGTGGCGAGCAGCCGTTGCCACCCTACGGTGCCTGTCTGCTTGGCTCGGTCAACCTGACCAAGTTTGTGCGCGACCCGTTTACTGAAAACGCGGCGTTCGATTGGCAGGCGTTTCGCAAGGTCGTGGCCATCTTCACCCGTATGCTGGACAACGTGGTGGAGATCAACCAGCTTCCGCTGGCCAAGCAGCGCGAGGAGATCACAGCCAAGCGCCGTCACGGCATGGGTTTCCTGGGTCTTGGTTCGACCCTCACCATGCTGCAGATCAAGTACGGCTCCGCTGCATCCGTGGCCTTTACCGAGCAGGTATCCCAGGAGCTGGCGATGACCGGCTGGCAGGAGTCCCTGCGTCTGGCAAGGGAGAAGGGCCCGGCGCCCATCATGGAGCAGGAGTTCGAAGTGACCGGCAAGATGCTGCGTCTGCGCCCGGAAATGGCAGCTGATGGCATCAAGGTGGGTGACAAGTTGAAGGGCAAGGTGCTGCACGCGCGCTATAGCCGCTATATGCAACAGGTTGCCGAAGTGGATCCTGCGCTGGTCGCCGAACTGGCCGAAGTGGGCGGGCGTTTCACCCACCACAGCAGTATTGCGCCGACCGGCACCATCTCGCTGTCACTGGCCAACAACGCCAGCAACGGGATCGAACCGAGCTTTGCCCACCATTACAGCCGCAACGTCATCAAGCCGGGCAAGAAGAGCAAGGAGAGCGTGGATGTCTACTCCTTCGAGCTGCTGGCCTACCGCGAGCTGGTGAATCCGGCCGCCATGCCGTACAGCGAAGAGGAGGCGAGCCGTCTGCCGGACTATTTCATTACTGCCGATGACATCAGCCCGGCCCAGCATGTGGACATTCAGGCTGCGGCCCAGCGCTGGATTGACTCCTCCATCTCCAAGACCGCCAACGTGCCGACCGATTTCCCGTTCGAGCAGTTCAAGGACATCTACATGTATGCCTCGGACTCTGGTCTCAAGGGCTGCACCACCTTCCGTTTCAACCCGGAGGCCTTCCAGGGCGTGCTGGTGAAGGAGAAAGATCTGGAGAACACCCTCTATGAGTTCACTCTGGAGGATGGCTCCGTCATCTCCGTCAAGGGGAACGAAGAGATTGAATACGATGGCGAGCTGCACACTGCCGCCAACCTCTACGACGCCTTGAAAGAAGGCTATTACGGTAAATTCTGAGAACGACATTATGGTCAAGAAGATCGACAAGAAAATCGTCGCCTACAAGGTGCGTACCAAGGATGAGCCGCAAGAAGATCTCTCTGCGCAGGATGACGTGGTGCACATGCACGAAACCGTGCTGCGCCCGGAGCGACTGATGGGCACCACCTACAAGCTGAAGACGCCGGAGCATGTCTCCGAGCACTCGCTGTTCATCACCATCAACGACATCATTCTCAACGAGGGCACGGTGCACGAGACTCGCCGTCCGTTCGAGATCTTCATCAACTCCAAGAGTCTGGAGCACTACCAGTGGATAGTGGCGCTGACCCGCATCATCTCGGCGGTGTTCCGCAAAGGGGGGGATGTGACTTTCCTGGTGGAGGAGCTGCGCTCGGTGTTTGATCCCAAGGGCGGCTACTGGAACAAGGGCAAGTATGTGCCGTCGCTGATCGCTGAAATTGGCAACGTGATCGAGAGCCATCTCACCGAGATCGGTATGCTCAAGGCAACCGGGCTGGACGAGCATCAGCAGGCGTTTCTGGCAGAGAAGCAGGCCGAGCTGAAGGCGGCTCAGGACGCCGAAGAGCAACAGGCGAACAGTGGTTTTCCGGCCAATGCCGCGCTCTGCTACAAGTGCCATACCAAGGCGCTGGTGCTGAAGGATGGCTGCATGACCTGCCTCAACTGCGGCGACTCCAAGTGCGGTTAACTGGCATTCCTGAGTAGTTGAACGATAGAAAAAAGACCGGCCACAGCGCCGGTCTTTTCATTGCTGTTTTTATGCGCAATCAAATCAGGTGGCCCAGTGATTTGTTGCGTGATAGTAAAATCGGGCGTAGCGTTGAGGGTAATAAAACTGTCACGGCCGTGTGGTTTCAATGACATCTGAGATTCACACACGTGGCCCTTCAGTGCCAAGGAGGATGCTTATGGACAATACGGACCGAAAGCTGTTTATCCTGGATACCAACGTTCTGCTTCACGAACCCCTCGCTATCTACTCCTTCAAAGAGCACGACGTGCTCATCCCCATGACGGTGCTGGAAGAGCTCGATAACATCAAGGATCGCAACAAGGATGTCAGCCGCGACGCGCGGGTGGCCATCCGTGCGCTGGAAGATGTGTTCCGCGATGCAACCCCGGATCAGATCACCCAAGGCGTTCCGCTGGCTGGCGAAGCGAGCGGCAATATCTGCATCTTCAGCGATCACCATCTGCCGCAGGATGCCGAGGTCTTTACCGACAAGGAGGCCGACAACCGCATCATCAACGCGGCCCTCTATCTGCAAAAGCACGAGTTGAAGCGTCAGGTGGTGCTGGTCACCAAAGACATCAACATGCGCCTCAAAGCCAAGGGGGCCGGGCTTGCTCACGTTGAAGATTACCGTAGTGACCAGCTGATCGACGATATTCGCCTGCTGGCCAAAGGCTTTCAGGTGGTGCCCGGCAGCTTCTGGGAGCGGGTTGGCGAGTGCGAGAGCGAGACCCATGGCCGCGACACCATCCATGTGATCGATGCCAATCTGCTGGAAGGGGTTCACGTAAACCAGTATCTGGTGGATGAAGAGAATTTCTTCGCCGCCCGGGTGCTCAGCCACGATGGCAGCAAGATCCGCATCAAGGATCTGGGCCGCGAGCGGCTGATGTCCCGCAAGGCGTGGGGTGTCCATCCCAAGAACGTCTATCAGGGGATGGCGCTCGATGCCCTGCTCGATCCGCACATCGATCTGGTGATCCTGACGGGCCCAGCCGGTTGCGGCAAGACCCTGCTGGCAATGGCAGCGGCGCTGGAGCTGGTGATTGAGAAGGGCATTTACGAGAAGGTGATCGTCACCCGGAATACCCCGGAAATTGCCGAGAGCATCGGCTTCCTGCCTGGCACCGAAGAGGAGAAGATGATGCCCTGGCTGGCGGCGGTGACCGACACTCTGGAGGTGTTGCACAAGCAGGACGAGAATATGAGCGGCTCGCTCAGCTACATCATGGAGAAGGCCAACATCCAGTTCAAATCGGTTAACTTCATGCGCGGGCGCAGCATCCAGAACACCTTCGTGCTGCTGGATGAGTGCCAGAACCTGACCGCCTCCCAGATCAAGACCATCATCACCCGCTGCGGCGAGGGCACCAAGATCGTCTGCTCCGGTAACCTGGCCCAGATCGACTCCAACTACCTGAGCCCGGTGACTTCGGGTCTTACCTACATCGTCGAGCGTTTCAAGGATTTTGACGGCAGTGCCAACATCTTCCTCAACGGCGTGGTACGCAGCCGACTGGCATCGTTCGCCGAGGAAAATCTCTGATCCCAGCCGATAAGAGCATGCAAAAAGGGGAAGCCAAGCGGCTTCCCCTTTTCTGATCCCCTTGCCTTCATTATCCCTGCGTGCGGCCAAGGTAGCGCAGCAGTCCGGGATGAGCGCTGTGTTGCAGGATATCTGGCTTTCCTTGCAGCGCGATGCGCCCCTCATCGATAAACAGTACCTGCTCGGCAATCAGCTGGGCATCTTCCGGGTTATGGGAAACCATCAGCACGGTAATGCCCTGTTCGCAGGCGAGGCGGGCAACTTCTGCCAGCATCTCTCGGCGTAGGGCGGGATCGAGGGCCGAGAAGGGTTCATCCAGCAGCAGCAACGGCTTGCCTCGCACCAGTGCCCGGGCTAGACCAACCCGCTGCTGCTGGCCGCCGGAGAGTTGCTCCGGCAGGCGGTTTAACATCTCGCCAAGGCCAACCCGCTCGGCTGCATCGATCACCTGTGCCCGCTGGGCGGCACTCAGGCGCAGCCCCGGGTGCAAGCCGATGGCGATATTGTCGAACACCGACAGGTGCAGGAACAGGTTGTGATCCTGAAACAGGGTGGTGACCGGTCGCTCGGCGGGGCCCAGCGGCAGCAGATCTTTGCCATCGAAACTGAGGCTGCCCGATTCCACCGGCACGAAGCCAGCGATCATCCCGAGCAGGGTCGATTTGCCCGCGCCGCTCGGGCCAATCAGTGCGGTGATCTCTCCCTTGGGCAGGGTCGCGCTGAAGCTGACGCGCCAGTCGGGGTAGCTGGTCACCAGCGTATCAATGTTCAGCATGTTTTCCTCCAAGACCCCGCTCCACCAGCCAGAATAGGGAGAAACAGAGTGTGAGCAGCAGCAGGGCGGTGGCGGCCGCGTCGGTCAGCCGGTAGCTGCCGAGCTGTTGGTAGAGCAGCCAGGGCAGGGTGGTGAGCTCCTGACTGCCAAACATGGCGATGGCACCGAGATCCCCCAGCGAGAGGATCATCGACAGCGCCATCGCCAGTGCCAGCGGACGACGCAGCAGCGGCCACTCCACCAGCCGCAGGCGATGCAGGCCGCGTACCCCCAGACTGTCAGCCAGCCGATCGTACTGGCGTACCACCAACTGCATGGGGGCTGAGAGGGTGCGCATCACATAGGGCAGCGCCATCAGGGCGTTGACCAGTACTACCAGCCATGGGCCGAGTGCAAATACATCTGCAAAGGGCATAAACAGGATAAAGAGTCCGGTGGAGAGCACCACCGCCGGGATCATCAGGATCATCGAACCGCTGGCCTCCCACAGGGCCGCAGCGCGCCGCTGGCGGGTGCGCACCTTGAGGTGACGGCTGGTGAGCAACAGGCCACTGCCAAGCAGGGTTGCAAGGGTGCCCGCCGCCAGCGCAATCAGCAGCGACTGGCCGCTCGCCTGCCACAGCTTGCTGGAGGTGAGCGCCGTCAGCAGGCCCGGGTGGAGACCGGCGACGACGATGGCCAGCAGCGGTGGCAAAAAGATGGCGAGGCCGATACAGAGCGATAAGAGATCCACCACGGCCGTGCCCGGTTGATGGCGATCCGGGCGCAGACAGGGACGACGGGGAGTCACCCGACTGGCCGGGGTACTCTGCAGCTTGTGCTGCAGGAGCAGCAGGGTGGCGGTCAGGATCAGCTGCACCAGCGCCAATCCGCCAGCGGTGGCGAGATCGAAGTCAAAGCGCAGTGCCTGATAGACTGCCACCTCGAGGGTGGTCGATTTGGGGCCGCCGCCCAGCGCCAGCACGGTAGTGAAGCTGGTGAAGCAGAGCATAAAGATGAGGCTGGCCAGCCCCGGCAATATACCGCGAATGAGCGGCCACTCCAGCAGCCGGAAGATATGGGATGAGCGCATGCCGAGCTGGCTGGCGAGGCGCCAGCTCGATTCGGGGATGCTCTCGATGCTCTGCAGGATGAGACGCGCCGCCAGCGGCATGTTGAAGAAGACATGGGCCAGCAGAATGCCGAACAGGCCGTAGAGATAGTTGCCGGGATCCAGTCCCAAGCTGCGCAGCAGTTGCGGCAGCCACCCCTGTTTGCCATGAACCGCCACGATGCCGAAGATGGCGATGATGACCGGCAGTACCAGCGAGAGACCGAATAGCTTTATAAGCAGGGTTCGGCCAAGGAAGCGGCGCCGTGCCAGCGCACGGGCCACCGGAATGGCGAGCCCCAGGCTCAGCAGGGTGGAGAGCAGCGCCTGCCAGAGGCTGAAGCCCAGCACATGGCGCAGATAGGGGTCTGCCAGCAAAGTGCGCGGCGCCAGTGAACCGGCCTGCCACAGCAGGGCCGCCAGCGGCCCGAGGGACAACAGCAGGATCAGCAGGGTGGCTGCACTGCCCGGCAGCCACCAGAGGGGGCGATCCTGTCGCTTCAGCGCGAGCTGGCTCACTGGGCGACGGCTTGCAGCCACTCGCGGATCCATCCTTTGCGATGGGCGGCCACCTCATCGGCGCTGAAGGCGAGCGGCTTGGCTACAGTGATCATCTGCTCGAAGCCCTTGGGCAGCGGCGTGTCGATGACCGGATACATCCAGTTGCCGGTCGGGATCTCGTTCTGGAAGGCGGGGCTCACCATAAATTGCAGGAACTGGTCAGCCAGCTTCTCCTGTTTGGCGCTTTTCAGCTTGGCGGCCATTTCCACCTGACGGTAGTGGCCCTCCTCAAACGCCGCTGCCTGATACTGGGGCTTGTTCTCGGCAATCAGGTGATAGGCGGGAGAGGTGGTGTAGGAGAGCACCATGTCCGCCTCGCCATCAAGGAACATGCCATAGGCCTCTGACCACCCCTTGGTGACGGTGACCGTCTTTTTGGCAAGCTCGGCCCAGGCGGCGGGCGCCTTGTCGCCATAAACGGACTTCATCCACAACATCAGCCCCTGCCCCGGGGTGGAGGTGCGGGGATCCTGATAGATCACCTTGAGATCCGACCGCTCTACCAGCTCTTTCAGGCTCTTGGGTGGCTGCTTGAGTTTGTCCTTGTCATAGACAAAGGCGAAGTAGCCATAGTCGTAGGGGACGAAGGTGTCATCGTGCCAGCCACCCGGCACCTTGATGCCGTCGAGCTTGGCGGGATGGGGGGCGAACAGGCCGCTCTGCTTGGCTTCATTGATGAGGGCATCGTCGAGCCCCAGCACCAGATCGGCCTTGCTGTGGTTGCCCTCCAGCCGCAGCCGGTTGAGGATGGCGACCCCATCTTCGAGGGGAACCAGATTGAGGGTGCAGTCGCACGCTTTCTCGAAGGCCTGTTTGATCTTGGGCCCCGGACCCCACTCGGCAGTGAAAGAGCTGTAGGTATAGACGGTGAGGGTGTCGGCGGCGAACACATTGGCCGACAGCAGGCCGGTGGTGACCAGCAGCAGGGTCTTCATGGGTGGCACTCCCTATTACTTGTTAATAACGAGGTGCCAGCGGGTGAGGGCGCAAAAAATGAGCGCCATGCCTCAAATTCCTCCGCCAGCATTATCTGGATCAGGTACACGGGTATAATCTCAGCGGTAAACCGCACCCCGTTTGAGAAACGAACCGCATTGTATTAACGTTCTTTTGGGTAGACCAGCACAATTGTGCAATACCCATGAGATGACGCCCACCCAACAGAGGATGTTCGCGTGCTTACCAATACCAAGGAAAGGCGTGCCTTTGCGCGCATGGTCATCAATGCTCCGGTCACCGTCTATCAGCAGCAGCTGGTGCTGGAGGGGATCTGCCGGGATCTCAGTGCCAACGGCATGGGGATTGCGGTCTCTGAACACCAGCTCGACATCAATCAGCCCATCCGGATCAGTCTTGCCACCAACAACAACCTGTTGCCTCCCTTTGAAGCCCATGCCCGCATTATCCGGGTGCTGGAGGAGGAGGACGGGTTGCTGCTGGCGGTAGAGTTTCTGCCTCAGGGTTAATCCTCTCTCCCCATCGGTAGAGGGAGGGGATTACCCTTTTTCCTGAACCGGCTGCACACTCAACTGCTTGCTATCGACCAGCGTTTTGCTGGTCGATGCTATTTGGCCCACAGGCAAGGTGGCGGGGCCAGTGGGTTCAAGCAGCAGGTAGTTCTGCCCCTGCCAGTTGAGGGTCACATCCCCCGGCTTGGCTGGCAGGTCAACAGCCAGCAGGGCATGGCCGGGGATGAACACCATAGCCTGTTTCAGCTCGGGAAAGAGCTGGGCCAGCATGGCGGCCATCAGGGTTACCTTGCTGTCGCAGTCGCCCCGGTTCTGCTCCAATACCTGACGGGGCGAGAGAAATCCCTTGCCCTGCCTTCCATTCAGGCTGTCGAGCTGCTGGTAGGGGATGCTCTGGATAAAGGTGAGCATATGGGCCACGGTCTTCTGGCGAGCTTCCGTTTCGGTGCTGCCCTGCTGCTTGAGTTGATCCGCCAGCGGAGCCAGCCCGCTGCGGCTCTCCAGCGCGATGCGCACATGATCCTGTTTCACCGCCAGCTGCCCGTCCGGGGTGTTGAAGTACTGGAAGTAGTGTTTGGTCAGCCACGCCTGCTCCTCTTTGCTCCGTTGTGACTGCAGAAAGGCCATCGCCTCACGCGCCTTGTCCTGATTGCGGCTTTTCAGATGCAGCTCCAGCGAGGGGCGAGCGAGGGTGAACTGCACCTCGGGGTAGTTCTGGCGCACCTCCCGCAGCAACACCTGCAACACCTCCTCCTGCATTCTGGCCGGGCGATAGGCGATAAGCGGCGGCAACTTGCCCTGTTCGAGCTGGTAGGTGAGCTGCTGGGGTTTGCCTTCGCTATCTTGCCAGCCGACGCTGATCTGGCCGAGGCTGTTGTTGAAGCTGGTTTGGCTGGCCCCCGCAGGCAGGGCAAGCAGCAGGGCACAGAGCAGAGGAATTGCCGTCGGTCTCTTCATCATCCTTTCCTGTGGCACGGGCCAGTTCCGGTGGCCCAAAGTGGGAAGCGTAGCGGACAGAAAACAGGGAGCCGAAGCTCCCTGTTGATTCTACTCGTTTTTTTGCAACTGGCGTGTTAAATCCAGCTCGGCTGCTTCGCCTCAAAGGCGCTGATGGCGGCTTCGTGTTGCAGGGTCAGGCCGATGGCATCCAGCCCGTTGAGCAGGCAGTAGCGGCGGAACTCGTCTATCTCGAAACCGAAGCTGAGCTCACTGGCACGCACCTGATTGGCTTCCAGATCCACTTCAATCTGGATGCCAGGCTTGGCGGCCACCAGCTGGAACAGGGTATCGACCTCCTCCTCCTTCAGGCGTACCGGCACCATGCCGTTGTTGATGGCGTTGCCGTAGAAGATGTCGGCAAAGCTCGGGGCAATGATGGTCTTGAAGCCGTAGTCGGCCAGCGCCCAGGGGGCGTGCTCGCGACTCGAGCCACAACCGAAGTTCTCGCGGGCCAGCAGGATGCTGGCACCGGCAAACTGCGGCTGGTTGAGCACGAACTTGGGGTTGGGCTGCTGACCAGCATCGTCGAGGAAGCGCCAGTCGTGGAACAGGTGCTTGCCAAAACCGATGCGGTTTACTTTTTGCAAAAACTGTTTGGGAATGATGGCGTCGGTGTCGACGTTGGCGCTGTCGAGGGGGACGACGATCCCTTTATGTTGCTTGAAGCCTGTCATCGTAATGTCCTCTTACAGTGCGCGAATGTCGGCGAAACGGCCGGTGACGGCGGCGGCGGCGGCCATGGCCGGGCTCACCAGATGGGTGCGGCCGGCGCGGCCCTGACGCCCTTCAAAGTTGCGGTTACTGGTGGAGGCGCAGCGCTCCCCCGGTTGCAGCCTGTCGTTGTTCATGGCGAGACACATGGAGCAGCCGGGCAGGCGCCACTCAAAACCGGCCTCAATGAAGATCTTGTCCAGACCCTCCGCTTCGGCCTGCGCCTTCACCTGCTCGGAGCCCGGTACCACCAGCGCCTGCACGCCAGCAGCCACCTTGCGACCGCGGGCGAT
Organism: Aeromonas allosaccharophila; assembly: GCF_016026615.1. Taxonomy (NCBI): domain Bacteria; kingdom Pseudomonadati; phylum Pseudomonadota; class Gammaproteobacteria; order Aeromonadales; family Aeromonadaceae; genus Aeromonas; species Aeromonas allosaccharophila. Next base: position 4,215,857 of record NZ_CP065745.1, read on the forward strand.
GGCGGCGGCAGCGCGCAGATCCTCGATGCGGCTGTTGGTGCAGGAACCGATGAATACCTTGTCGATGGTGACGTCGGAGAGCTTCTGGCCCGGTTGCAAGTCCATGTAGGCAAGTGCCTTGCGGGCGGACTGCTGCTCCATCAGATCGCTGAAGGATTCCGGTGCAGGAATGGGTTCATTGACGGCAATCACCTGCCCCGGGTTGGTGCCCCAGGTGACCTGAGGGGCGATATCGGCGGCGTCGAGCACTACCTCGGCATCGAAGTGGGCACCTTCGTCGCTCTTGAGGCTCTGCCAGTAGGCGATAGCCTGCTCCAGTACTTCGCCCTTGGGGGCGAACTCCTTGCCACGGATGTAGTCGATGGTGGTCTGGTCGGGGGCAATCATCCCCGCCTTGGCGCCGAGCTCGATGGCCATGTTGCACACCGTCATCCGCCCTTCCATGGAGAGGCTCGCAATGGCATCGCCAGCGAATTCCACCACGTAGCCGGTACCACCGGCATGGCCGACCCGGCCTATGATGGCCAACACCACGTCTTTGGCGCTGATCCCCTCGGCCAGTTTGCCGTTGACCGAAATCCGCATGGTCTTGGCGCGGCCCTGTTTCAGGGTCTGGGTGGCCATCACATGCTCCACCTCGGAGGTGCCGATACCGAACGCCAGCGAGCCGAAGGCGCCGTGAGTGGCGGTGTGGGAGTCGCCGCAGACGATGGTGGTGCCGGGCAGGGTGATGCCGAGCTCGGGGCCCATCACATGGACGATCCCCTGATATTTGTGGTTGAGATCGTAGAGGCGAACCCCGAACTCCTTGCAGTTGTCGGCCAGCGTCTCCATCTGGATGCGTGCCATCTCGCCGGAGGCGGCTATGTCCTTGGTGGTGGTGGAGACGTTGTGATCCATGGTGGCCCAGGTCAGATCCGGGCGGCGCAGCTGGCGGTTCATGGCGCGCAGGCCGTCGAATGCCTGCGGGCTGGTCACTTCATGCACCAGATGGCGGTCGATGTAGATGAGGGGCGTTTCCCCTTCCACTTCCCGTACCACGTGGGCGTCGAATACTTTCTGATAGAGGGTCTTGGCCATTGCTTCTCTCTTCCTTGTTATCTGTTATGCGGCTCAGATCCGGGCGGCGATCTGGCTACCCATCTCGGACGTGCTCTGCACCGGATGGCGGGCGCTGGCCTGATGCAGGTCGGCGGTGAAGTAACCCTCGGCCAGGGTCTGGGCCACGGCCTGCTCGATGGCCTGGGCGGCAGCTTCCTGGCCCAGGCTGTAACGCAGCATCAGGGCGGCGGAGAGGATCTGGGCGATGGGGTTGGCGATCCCTTTGCCTGCGATGTCGGGGGCCGAGCCACCGGCCGGTTCGAACAGGCCGAAACCCGATTCGTTGAGGCTGGCGGAGGGGAGCAGCCCCATGGAGCCGGTGATCATGGCGCACTCGTCCGAGAGGATGTCACCGAACAGGTTGGAGCAGAGCAGCACGTCGAACTGGGACGGATCCTTGATGAGCTGCATGGTCGCGTTATCGATGTACATATGGTTGAGGGTTACGTCCGGATAGGATTTGGCGACTTGCGTCACCACCTCGCGCCACAGAATGGAGGAGGCGAGCACATTGGCCTTGTCGATGGAGGTGACCTTGCCACGGCGCACACGAGCCGATTCGAAGGCAATCTTGGCGATGCGCTCAATCTCGAAGCGATGGTACACCTCGGTGTCGAACGCCTTCTCGTTCGCCCCTTCTCCCTCGCGCCCCTTGGGCTGGCCGAAGTAGATGCCACCGGTCAGCTCGCGCACGCAGGCGATGTCAAAACCGCGATCCGATATGTCGGCACGCAGCGGAGAGAACTGCTCGAGACCGGTGTAGATGCGGGCCGGACGCAGGTTGCAGAACAGCTTGAAGTGGGCACGCAGGGGCAGCAGGGCGCCACGCTCCGGTTGATCGTTGGGTGGCAGATGTTCCCATTTCGGGCCGCCGACCGAGCCGAACAGCACGGCGTCGGCCGCTTCACAGCCAGCGATGGTGCTCTGCGGCAGCGGGGTGCCGTGGTTGTCGATGGCGATGCCGCCCACGTCGTGGCGATCATACTCGAAGGCAAAGCCGAACTTGGCCTGCACCTTTTCCAGCACCTTGACGGCCTCGGCCATCACTTCCGGGCCAATGCCGTCACCCGGCAATACTGCGATCCGATAACTGCTCATACACTCTCCATCCTGATATTGTCTTTGAGATCCCTCTGTCCGGTTTCCCCGACGCTGCGCGCGGTTACCGGTTCAGACGTTCCCCGTCCCGATGTTGTCATTCCATGCCGTCTGTGTGGCTGCGAGTCCTGCTCAGACGGTTTCCGATTTGATGCTGTTATTGCGTTCCATCTGCTCGGCCACCTGATCGGCGCGCCAGATGCTGTTGATCACATGCAGCAGGGCATGGGCCGAGGATTCGATGATGTCGGTGGCCAGCCCCATGCCGTGGAATTTGCGCCCCTTGTACTCGGCGACGATATCGACCTGACCGAGGGCATCTTCCCCTTCGCCTTTGCTCTTGAGGGCATATTTGTCGATGCGGATCTCATAGCCGGTGATGCGGTTGATGCACTGGTAGACCGCATCCACCGGGCCGTTGCCGGTAGCCGCTTCGCAGACCAGATCCTGTCCCACCTTCAATTTGACCGAGGCGGTGGCCAGTACCGAGCTGCCGCTCTGCACCCCGAGGTACTCCAGTTTGAAGTGCTCCGGCTCCTCGTGGATCTGGCTGAAGAAGGCCAGCGCTTCGAGGTCGTAGTCGAACACCTGTCCCTTCTTGTCGGCCAGGGTCAGGAACTTGCCGTAGAGGTGATCGAGGTCGTAGCTGCTCTCGGCGTAGCCCATGGACTCCATCCGGTGCTTGATAACGTGGCGGCCGGAGCGGGAGGTCATGTTGAGGTTGTTCTGGGTCAGGCCGATGCTCTCGGGAGTGATGATTTCGTAAGTGTTTTTCGCCTTGAGCACCCCATCCTGATGGATGCCGGAGCTGTGGGAGAAGGCGTTGGCTCCGACGATTGCCTTGTTCGGTTGCACCGGCATGTTGCAGAGCTGACTGACCAGCGTGCTGGTGCGATGAATTTCGTTGTGGCGGATATTGGTTTGCACCCCGAGCAGATCGGCGCGGGTTTTCAGGATCATCGCCACCTCTTCCAGCGAGCAGTTGCCCGCCCGTTCGCCGATGCCGTTGATGGTGCACTCGATCTGGCGGGCCCCCATCTGCACTGCGCCGATGGAGTTGGCCACCGAGAGCCCCAGATCGTCGTGGCAGTGGACCGAGATGATGGCCTTGTCGATGTTGGGAACCCGGTTGAACAGGGTGTGGATGATGCCGGAGAACTCGGTCGGTACCGTGTAGCCCACGGTATCGGGGATATTGATGGTGCGGGCGCCAGCCTTGATGGCGGCCTCGACCATGCGGCAGAGATTATCGATCGGCGTGCGGCCCGCATCCTCGCAGGAGAACTCCACATCATCGGTGTAGCGCAGGGCGTGCTTGATGGCGCCGACCCCCATCTCCAGCACATCCTCGAAGCTCTTTTTCAGCTTGCTCTCCACATGGATGGAGGAGGTGGAGATAAAGGTGTGGATGCGAAACGCATCGGCGACCCGCAAGGCTTCGCCGGCGGCGTCGATATCTTTTGGCAGGGCGCGGGCGAGGGCGCAGACCCGGCTGTTTTTGATGTGGCGGGCGATGGTCTGCACTGATTGAAAATCGCCGGGAGAGGAGACCGGGAAGCCCACCTCCATGACGTCGACACCGAGCCGCTCCAGTGCCTGGGCGATCTGCAGCTTCTCCTTGACTGTCAAACTGGCCGCCAGGGCCTGCTCACCATCACGCAAGGTGGTGTCGAATATGATGACCCGATCTGACATGTGACTTCCCTCTTCCTAAGTTCGGTAACGTGCATCCTGCGGCGGCATAAAAAAACCCGTGCAGGGTGCACGGGTTTTTGTAAATTCCGGCTATGCCTTAGCCCGGCTACAAGGATCCCGCGCGAGTTAACGCGATTAGGGAGATTAGTAGTAGCGGGGTGGCGATATGCATGACGTTGTTATTCCTTCCAGTCGATAACGCTTTTACCAATATCGAGATTTTTATGCTGTGTCAACACGGAAGGTCAGGGGCAATCTGCTGACGTATTTAATCGGATTGTAAAGGATTGCAAATTTCCTTGTCCCATATTCGGCCCATGACCGATTATCTGGTCATTCCTGCTGTGCTCTATTCTCTGCACAACCAGATCGACTTATCAGCATTGGCTGAATTATCTGAGGTGTTAAATGGAAAAACGTAGACCTGGTCGTCCGGTCGGACGTTCTGACATTCGTGACAAGTTGCTTGCTGCCGCCCGTGAGCGTTTTCTCAATACTCCCTATAGCAAGGTGACTACACGCGAAATTGCCGAGCTTGCTGGCTCCAATCTGGCAATGATCCACTACTACTTCGGCAGTAAAGAGGGTCTTTACAAAGCGGTGCTGGGCGATGTCGCCGAGCCCCTCGACCATGCCTGGCAAGATGAACACAGCAATCACAGCCTCAACGAGCTGCTCAACACCTACTATCAGGTGATGGCGCCCAACAGCGAGCTGACCTCTGCCATCTCCAGCGCATTGTCGACCGAGAAGAGCCCGGGCCGGGATTTTGTGCTGAACCGTCTGCTGGAACGTCAGCTGCCGCAGTTCGATGCCCTGCTGGAAACCATGAAGTCCAACGGTGAGCTGGGTGACAACCTGGATCCCGAGATGCTGAAGATCTCCTTCCTCAGCATGATGTGGCAGCCGTTCGTGATGAAAGACCTCTACGAGCAGGTGTTTGGCCTGAAAGTGGACGAGCACTTCATGGCCCGTCTGGCGGATCACAACTGCCGTCTGATGGAGACCGGCCTGCGCGGCAGCCACTGATTTTGCCGCAACATCGAGATTAAAAAGGGCCATTCGGCCCTTTTTTCATAAATCTGTTATCCCTCGTTCAACGTAACGTCATCCCGCTTTCCTACTCTGCAAGCAGCATTCAGGGAAGGAGGGGCTATGAACAAGATCCAGCAATGGGACCTGCAGGTGTGCCGGGTCTGCCTGCTGCACGGCTACAACCGGCAGCAGGCGAGGGTGAGTCGTCTTGTTTCCCGCACCGGTGATGGCCCGCTGTACGCCGTGCTGGCCGCCCTGCTCTGGTGGCAGGGAGAGGCAGAGCGGGAACTGGTGCGACTGGCGCTGCTCGCCTTTGCCATCGAGCTGCCCCTCTATCTGCTGCTGAAAAACAGCCTGAAACGGCAACGGCCTATCGGCTTGCCGGTCTTTATCACTCCTTCCGATCGCTACAGCCTCCCCTCCGGCCACACCGCCGCCGCCTTCTTGATGGCCACCATACTGGCGACCGGCTTTCCGCTCTGGGCGCCCCTGCTGTTCGGCTGGGCGGCGCTGGTGGGCGCATCCCGGCTACTGCTCGGGGTGCACTACCTGAGTGATCTGGTGGCCGGTGCCCTGCTGGGTGGCGGTTGCGCCATGCTGGCGCTCAGCTGGAGCCACTCATGAGGATACTGTTTGGCGTGCAAGGCACCGGCAACGGTCATATCAGTCGCAGTCGCACCCTGGCTCGGGCGCTGCGCACAGCCGGGGTCGAGGTGGATTATCTCTTTAGCGGCCGCCCTGCCGAGTGCTACTTCGATATGGAGGAGTTTGGCGCCTACCGCGCCTTTGCCGGCCTCACCTTTGTCAGTCACGAGGGGCGGGTCTCGCCGTGGCGCACCCTGCAGGCCGCCTCGCCGCTCACCTTCTGGCGGGATCTGCGGTCTCTCGACTGCCGCGAATACGATCTGGTGGTGAGCGACTTTGAGCCGCTCACCGCCCACGCCGCCCGCCGCTATGGCAAGCCGAGCCTCACCATCAGTCATCAGGCCAGTTTCAACTGGCCCATCCCGCGCTGGGGGGAGGACGGGGTCAGCCGTCAGCTGATGCGCCACTTTGCCCCTGTAGAGCAGCCGCTCGGGCTGCACTGGTTTCACTTTGGTCACCCCTTGTTGCCGCCGGTGATTGACCCCATCGCCGCTGCGCCGGATAACGGCGAGATCCTGGTCTATCTGCCGTTCGAGCAGACCGAAGCGATCGCCGCCCTGTTGTCGCGCTTTGGTCAGCAGCGCTTCGTCTGCTTTCACCCCGCCATTCGCACCCCGAGCCAATGGCGCAACCTGCGCTTCGAGCCGCCGTCGCGGCACGGGTTTGTCGCTGTGCTGGCCGGTTGTCGCGGCGTCATCTCCAACGCGGGTTTCGAGCTGGCCTCCGAGGCGCTCACCCTCGGCAAGAAGCTGCTGGTCAAACCCCTCGGCGGCCAGTTCGAGCAGCTGACCAATGGCAAGACGCTCGAGATGATGGGGCTGGCGACCCTGATGGATGTGCTCGATGCCAATCTGGTGCGTACCTGGCTCGACAGCGCCTCGCCCGGGGCGGTCTGCTACCCCGATGTAGCGGGGGATCTGGCCCGCTGGCTGGCGGCGGGAGCCGACGAGAGCGTGGCCTCTCTGTCACGGAGGCTCTGGGCCCGCACCCTGTTCCCGGAGGAGGTGAGTGATCGCCTGAGCGAGCTGGATGGGGGGGACTGTTTATCCAGCTGCTGGTTATCGCAAGTGAGCGTTGTTGACTAGACTGAAAGGCGATCCCACCAAGGAGAGGACGGAGCAAATGCGCTTTACCAATGAGAATGGCGAAACCATGACGCTGGCGGACAATCTGACCCTGCACGAGTTGCTCGATATGGGTGTCAGCATATCTGTCAGTGAAGAGACCGATCCGGATCAGCAGATCTGGCTGGCTGAGCCGGATCAGGACAACTGAGTCATCATCCGGCATCAAGCCCACCGCTGAGCGGTGGGCTTTTTTGTGGCTGTTTTTCCCCTCAGCGGAATGATCCGCTGGCCATTCCCCGACCTCCTTCCCGTTTGTCTCATGGTCGCTGCGGCAACTCATTGAATGTTAATAGCCGGTTGAAATGTATGACTGTTCTGGTCAGATAAAGCCGTGGACAAGCGTTATGAAGCGGGTTAAGTTGGTTTTTCACCCTATTTTCGGGTGAATGACGGAAAAATCCTTTTTTTCTACTGTCGACGGGGCTGAATTGGGCCGATCTGCATTCAGATAACAACAAGAAACGGATCGGGCCGTGCCGGGAAGCACGGCATCGTCGGCGGGATTCGCTAAACGGAGCAAAGCCTGGAGGGCTTTATCATGGAGATGTTATCAGGCGCCCAGATGGTGGTTAGAGCGCTGGAAGATCAGGGAGTTGAGCACGTCTTCGGCTACCCTGGTGGCTCAGTGCTCGACATCTATGACGCTCTCTTCGAAAACGGCAAGATGGAGCATGTCTTGGTGCGGCACGAGCAAGCCGCGGTTCACATGGCTGACGGCTACGCCCGTTCCACCGGCAAGGTGGGGACTGTGCTGGTAACGTCTGGCCCGGGAGCGACCAACTGCATTACCGGTATTGCCACCGCCTATATGGATTCCATTCCGCTGGTGATCCTCTCCGGCCAGGTGCCGACCAGCATGATCGGTGAGGATGCGTTCCAGGAGACCGACATGATCGGTATCTCCCGCCCGGTGGTGAAGCACAGCTTCCTGTGCAAGAAGGCGAGCGATATTCCCGAGGCCATCAAGAAGGCCTACTACATTGCCGCCAGCGGCCGCCCGGGGCCGGTGGTGGTGGATCTGCCCAAAGATGTGCAGAACCCGAAAGAAAAATTCCCCTACCAGTATCCCGAGTCGGTCTCCCTGCGCTCCTACAACCCGACCAAGTCCGGCCACAAGGGCCAGATCAAGCGGGCCGCCAAGCTGCTGGTGGATGCCCAGCGCCCGGTGATGTACGTGGGCGGCGGAGCCATCAACGCCAATGCGGACCATCTGGTGACCAAGCTGGCAGAGCTGCTGAACCTGCCGGTGACCACCACCCTGATGGGGTTGGGGGCCTTTTCCGGCATCCATCCACAATTTATCGGCATGCTGGGGATGCACGGCACCTTCGAAGCCAACAAGACCATGCACAACGCGGATCTCATCTTCGCCGTGGGTGCCCGCTTCGATGACCGCGTAACCAACAACGTGGCCAAGTTCTGCCCCAACGCCACCATAGTCCACATCGACATCGACCCCACCTCCATCTCCAAGACGGTGCAGGCCCATGTGCCCATCGTCGGCTCGGTGGAAACCGTGCTGGAGCAGATGCTGGAGGTGATCCGCGAATGCGGTTTCGATAACGACAAGGAGGCGCTGACAGAGTGGTGGAGCCAGATCAACCAGTGGCGCTCCCGTCACTGTCTGGCCTACGAAAAGTCGGCTACCCAGATCAAGCCGCAGCAGGTGATCGAGACCCTCTACAAGGTGACTCAGGGTCAGGCGTTCGTTGCCTCCGACGTGGGCCAGCACCAGATGTTTGCTGCCCTTTACTACCCGTTTGCCAAACCGCGCCAGTGGATCAACTCAGGTGGCCTCGGCACCATGGGCTTCGGTATTCCGGCCGCCATGGGGGCCCAGTTTGCTAACCCGGACTCGGTGGTCTGCTGCGTCACTGGCGATGGCTCGGTGCAGATGAACATTCAGGAGCTCTCCACCTGCTTGCAGTACGGGGTGCCCATTAAAATCATCTCCATCAACAACCGTGCGCTGGGCATGGTCAAGCAGTGGCAAAAGATGTTCTACGGCGGCCGTCACAGCCACTCCTACATGGAGTCCCTGCCGGACTTCGTCAAACTGGCGGAAGCCTACGGTCATGTCGGCATCGCGGTGAGCGATCCGGCCGAGCTGGAGAGTGCCATGGAGAAGGCTTTCGCCATGAAGGATCGGCTGGTGTTCATGGATATCTCGGTCGACCCGGATGAGCACGTCTATCCGATGCAGATCAAGTTTGGTGCCATGGACGAGATGTGGCTGAGCAAGACGGAGAGAACCTGACGATGGAACATATTATTTCGGTCGTACTGGTGAATCACGCCGCCGATGAGATGTGGCTGAGCAAGGCGGGGGAAATCTGATGAGACATATAATTTCCGTTCTGCTGGAGAACGAATCCGGCGCCCTGAGCCGCGTGGTGGGCCTCTTCTCCCAGCGTGGCTACAACATCGAGACCCTGACGGTGGCGCCGACCGAGGATCCCACCCTGTCGCGCATGACCATAGTCACCATGGGGGATGAGCGGGTGCTGGAGCAGATCCAGAAGCAGCTGCACAAGCTGGTGGATGTGCTCAAGGTGTGCGACTTGAGTGAAGGGGAGCATATCGAGCGGGAAATCGCGCTGGTCAAGGCGCGCGCCGCCGGTGGTGCCCGTGACGAGCTGAAACGGCTGGCGGATATATTCCGTGGCCAGATTGTCGACGTCACCCCCGAGCAGTACACGGTGCAGTTGGTGGGTACCAGCGAGAAGCTGGATGCCTTTATCAAGACTGCCGCCCAGACCAACGAGATCATCGAAGTGGTGCGCTCCGGCGTCTGCGGTATCTCGCGTGCTGACAAGGCGCTGCGGCCCTGATGGCTGGCGGGGCAGCTGATGATGCGTCAGCTGCCGCAGAGTGAAAGAAAAGAGGGCTCTGCGGAGCCCTCTTTGTTTGGTTTTGCTTTACGAGGATAGGGGTGATGTTCGGTATTCATGATCTTGCACTGTTTATGGTCTCGGGGTTGCTGCTCAATATCATGCCGGGGCCGGACTCCTTGCTGGTCATGCTGCGCAGCGGTTCGCAAGGGTGGCGTGCCGGTTCGGTCGCGGCCCTTGGCATTGGCACCGGCGTCATGGTGCATGTGCTGGCGGCGGCCCTCGGTCTGTCGGCCCTGCTCAGCGCTTCAGCCGAGTTGTTTGCCCTCATCAAGCTGGCTGGCGCCATCTACCTCATCTATCTGGGGTTCTCCCTGCTGCGCCAGCAGGCAACAGGATCAATGGAAAGAGGGGCCACTCTGCCTGCACTCTCCTATGGCCAGATTTACCGGCAGGGGGTGCTGACCAATGTGCTCAACCCCAAGGTAGCGCTCTTTTTCCTCGCCTTTGTGCCCCAGTTCATCGCACCGGATGCCCCCGACAAGGCGCTCGCCTTTATCCTGCTCGGCTGCATCTTCAATCTGGGGGGCATCATCTGGTGTCACCTGCTGGTCTTTACCACCGTTTATGCCAGCCACAAGGTTCGGTTGTCACAGCGTCTCGGCCGCTGGCTCAACCGTGGCATCGGCACCCTGTTTGTCGGGCTCGGGATCAAGCTCGCCAGCGACTAGCTCGCGGCTTTCTGACCTGAGGCAGATTATCGTGCGCCGCGCTGTGGTATGGTCGGCATTCAGCTGCGGGGCCAGCCCCGCTCTCTCTTTTTCAGGCCAGCCCCACTGGCCGCAGCAGCGAGATCCCTTGCCCAGATGAACATCGCCCGGCTCAAGAACTTTACCGAGATCGTGAAGAACAACTTCAACATCTCGGCGACGGCGGAGAAGCTCTACACCTCCCAGCCCACCCTCAGCAAGCAGATGAAGATGCTGGAAGATGAGCTGGGGCTCGCTCTCTTTACCCGCAAGGGGAAGAATCTGGTCGGCTTGACCAGTGCCGGCGAGCAGGTGATGGAGCTGGCCAAGGGGGTAGTGGCGCAGGTAGAGCAGATCAATCAGCTGTCGCTGGGAGAGCAACTGGCCACCAGCGGGGTGCTGCGTATCGCCACCACCCACACCCAGGCGCGCTACAAGCTGCCAGCGGTGATCACCGAGTTCAGCCATCGTTATCCCGAGGTGGCGATCCAGCTCCATCAGGGGGCGCCCGCCCAACTGGCCCAGATGGTACAAAGCGGCGATGTGGATATGGCGATCGCCACCGAATCCATGTATCTGTTCGATGAGTTGGCCGCAGTCCCCTGTCATCGCTGGGGGCGCAGCGTGGTGGTGCCCCATGGTCATCCGCTGCTCGACTGCCAGCCGCTGTCGATGGCGGATCTGGCCCGCTATCCCCTCATTACCTATGTGTTCGGTTTCACCGGTCGCTCCAAGATGGACAAGGCCTTCAGCCGCCACGGCCTTTCGCCGAGAACCGTGCTGACCGCCACCGATACCGACGTGATCAAGCACTATGTCCGGCTCGGGATGGGAGTCGGGGTGATCGCCAGCGTGGCCTTCGACGAGGGGGACAGGGAGGATCTGGTGAGCCTCAACATCGACCACCTGATCGCCTCGAGCGCCACCCATATCTGCCTGCGCAAACATGCCCATCTGCGCGACTATATGTACGACTTTATCCACCTCTACGCCCCCCATATCAGCCGGGAGACGGTGCAGTTGCATCTGATCAACCAGCCGCCTGCCGCCAATATGGCGGAGCTGCCGTGGCTCTAGCCGCGGGTTGTTTGCCACGCACAAAGCAAACATGCAGAGATAAAAAAAGAGAGGCCGTGGCCTCTCTTCTGGTTTTATCGGTATGCGGGATTAAGCGCTGCGGGTCGCCAGATTGATAAAGAGCTGGGCTCCGACCAGCAGGCAGTCGTCATCCAGATAGTAGGGATTCGCATGCAGGTAGTTGCAGATCCCCTTGGCCTGACAGCCGCTGCCGAGGAAGAACATGGCACCCTTGCGGCCACGGCAGGCGTTGACCATATAGCTGAAATCCTCGCTGCCGGTCATCGGCTGCCCCTGAGCGTTGATCCCCTCAGAGGGCAATACGTCGGCGGCTGCTTGCAACAGGCGGGCGCAGGCATCGGCGTGGTTCTCGACGGCCGGATACCCGGCATAGACCATCTTGGTCTTGAAGCCGCGCAGTTCGCTCTGGGCCACGATCTCCTTGAAGCTGTTCTTCAGGATCTGGTCGGTCTCGGCATCCATGGCGCGGATGGTGCCGCGTGCCTGCACATGGTCAGCGATGGCGTTGGGAATGGTGCCGCCGTTGATCATGCCGCAGCCAAACACCGCCGGGCTGAACGGACTGGTGCGCTTGGCGACGATGTAGTCCATGTCCTCGATGATCCGCACCGCTTCGCGGATGGCATCCAGCCCCTTGTGGGGAGTGGATCCGTGGGCAGAGATACCGTGTACATCCAGCGTCCAGGCGGAGCCCCAGGAGGACATGACTCCGTTGTTGAACTTGATGGTGCCGGTCTCCATGGCGCCGTCGTTATGGAGGGCATAGACCTCGTCCACCCCCTTCATGCAGCCCAGCTCCACCATCTTCTCGGCGCCCGGCACCCGCATATCCTCTTCCGCCATCTGGAAGATAAAGCGGACGTTGTACTGCAGGCGATCTCGGTTGGCGGCCAGAAACTTGGCGGCGGTCAGGGCGATCGCCATATGGGAGTCGTGACCGCAGTTGTGGGCCATCCCCTCGTGGGTCGACTTGAACGCAACGTCGCTCATGTCGTGCATCTCGAGGCCATCCATGTCGGCACGGAAGGCGATGGTCGGTAGCACGGGGTCAACAATCAGATCGCCGTGAAAACCGGTGAAGCCCGGGTAGTCGGTGAGACGGTAGCCGAAGCTTGTCATCAGCTCGCGGCAGTAGGCCGAGGTCTTGAATTCGACGCCGGAGGCTTCCGGGATGGTGTGCAGGTGGTGGCGCACTTCCTGACTGAAGTCGCGCAGGGCCAGCAGGGCCGGTTCAATGTGGATGTTGTTCATCAGATGATCCCTTGCATGGTGAAGCCGAGCTGGGCGACCAGCGACGCGCCGAAGAAGCAGCAGGTGGAGACGATCATGAAGATCAGGATCACTTTCCATGACATCTTCTTCAGCTCTTCCAGCTGACCGCCCACCGAGAGACCGGCAAAGGCCAGCAGCGGCACGCAGCAGGAGAGGAAGGAGATCTTGGCGACGGCATCGATAAAGAGGCCGCGCACCGGGGTCTCCGGCAGGCAGATGAGAATGCCGATGATGGTGGCATAGGCAAACGCCGGTAGGGAGGAGGGCAGGTAGCGCTTGGCAATCAGCGAAGCGAACACCACCAGCGACATGGCGATAAAGCTGTCACCCATCAGCCAGAGCGGGGTGCCGGTGGTCAGGGTCTGGGTAAACATGGCCAGCAGGATCGCCAGAAAGACGAACCGCATATCCATTACGATGCTTTTCATGCGTTCTCTCCTTTGGCAGTCAGGGCATAGATTTTTTCAGCGAGCGGCAGACCCAGATAAGTGAGGGAGAGGGCGCCGAGGGCAGACGAGAGCAGATTCGATGCAGCCGCGATACTCAGCACCTGCTGGGCCAGCGCTTCGTCGAGACCGTTGATCAGAGCACCGGAGGCGGCACTCAGCATGGAGCCTGAGCCCACGCCGGAACCGGCGGCCAGCGCCAGCGGGTGCAGGCCGGTGAGCGGAGCGATACTGCCCAGCACGCTGAACCAGAGGGTGCCGATGACGGAGCCGCACAGGTAGATGGCCAGCACACCGATGTACTCCTGAGAGCCGGTACCGAACTTGCCCTGGATCACCGCGACGGACGGCTCACGGCTGATGGAGGAGCAGGCCCCGATGGCACGGCGGCCAAAGCCGAACTTCACTGCCAGCGGAATGGCGATCAGGATTGGCAACAGGTTGCCGATCTCCTGCAGGAACAACGGCACGCCGACGCTCAGGATCATCTTGATGTTGGGGATGATCATCCCCGCGTACTGGGTACCCAGGATCAGCAGGCTGAAGCCCACCATCTTGCCGCAGAAGCCCTCTTCTTTCTCGGTGAAGAGCTGCTTCCAGCCGGGGATGCGATCCTTGATCGGCTTGGCGGAAATGCACATGCCGATGATGACGGCAAAGAGCATCGGCAGGATCGGAATGATGGCGATGCCGATCCGGATCTCCTGTTTGCCTATCAGGTACTGGGCCACAAAGATCAGCATGGCGGTTGCCAATATGCTGACCGTGACCGTCTTGAGGGGGCTGGTTTGCTGCATGGTCTGTTCTCTTGTTATTCGTGAGTGTTCCACTTAAGTGCCATCGCCAACTTGACGGGCTGGCGAATGATGGGGGCATGATAGGGAGGGTCGGGGGGAAGGAATGTGACCTCCATCAAGCTGGCCATATGGCATTTTTTCATGGGGTATGCCCTTTAACCCTATGGATACCAAGGGTTAAATACCGTTAACAGATTGCCAGCAATCAGGTGATATGGTGACCTGGGGGCCACCTTGCACAAGTTTAAACAGAGAGCGAAGAAGAAGACCGATCTCGCGTTAGAGGATCATCGGTACTATCTACCTGCAGTGCGATATCAAACAGTTGCATGCGCAGCTCGCGTCCATCACCATCCTGCAAACCCTCAAGCCTTATCTGGCCGAGCGCTGGGACGAGCATCAGCACGCCATATGGGATGAGACACCGAGCTTTGATGCGCTCTGCTTTCGATAAACCCTGCCATCACATGTATGGCGCCATCTGACCATAGACACACCGGAGAAGGAGAGCCCCTTTGGCCCGCAGCACCTCACATTCTGCTGAACTGATCGATATTGCCGAACTCAAGGCGCAAAGCGGCGACGCCAGCTTTGCCAAGGGGGTGAAACTGGCCAGTCAGGGGGCGGTACAGCAGCTCGCTCAGGATGGTGAGACCATCACCGCCCGGGTACAGGGCAGTCATCTCTATCGGGTCAGACTGGAGTGCGGGCGTACGATGGTGAGTCACTGCAACTGCCCCGCTGCCGACTATCAGACGCTCTGCAAACATGGAGTCGCTACTGCGCTGGCCTTCAATATGCAGCTCAGCGGCTTGGACGGTGAGGAGGGCGCGGTGGCACTGGTGCCCGATGCGCGGGCCAGATTGCGCGGCTATTTCGAGCGGCAAGCGCAACCGGCGCTGCTCGATGTGCTGATCGATGAGATCCGGCGCGACCCGAAGCGCTGGGATTATTGGTTGAGGAAAGTGGAACTGAGTGAGCAGCCGCTCTCGCCGGCCAAACTGAAAAGCATGATCAACAGGGCGCTGCCCAAGCGGGATGTGTGGGAGTGGCGGGCGGTGAGCGACTACTTCAGCGAGGCCGAAGCGTTGTTTGAAGAGATCTGGGAGGGGATCGATACCCTCTCGCTCGAGCAGCAGTGGCCGCTGACCTGTTACGCGCTGGACCGGCTCAATACCGTGCTGTTACAGGTTGATGACTCCAATGGCGATCGCTGCGAGCTGGAGTTTGCGCTCTGCGAACGCCTCCCTGCGCTTTTTGCTCGCTTGCCATGGCCAGAGAGTGACAAGATCGACTGGCTCTTTACTCACCTCATCGAGCAACCGCAGGATATCTTCCCCGAAGAGGAGGCGTTTGGCGATATCATGCACAGTCCGGCCCTTCTGGCGCGCTGCGAGCAGAAGCTCGCCAGCTTGCGGGCGGAACGGGTGCCGAGCGATGAGTATGACTGGGATCTGCAACGCTATACCCTCCCCTTGCTGGATGCGGCCCGCGCGGCCGGTGACTGGCGGCGCGAGCTGACCTTGCTGGCCAGTATTGCCACCATGCCACGGGATTGGCTCCGGCTCTGCAGCATCTGCTGCGATCATGATGAGCCGCTGGAGGGGGAGTATTGGCTCGCCAAGGCGCGCAAGCTGGCGGTATCACCCCATGAAAAGAGTGAGTGCGATGAGGTCGAGATCCGGCTCTCTATCGCCCTTGGCGAGAAGGGGCGGGCATGGCGTCTGGCCCGGGCCGGGTTCGAGCGGATGCCTCATTTTGACGGGTTCAAGCGGCTGCGCCAGTTGCAACAACAGTTGGAGTGGCAGGACGAAACCCTGCTGCCCTGGGCCGAGCAGTGTTTCAAGGATCAGGCCGCGGTCAGTCAGCCGTTCAATTTATCCTCTCATCAGGATGCGCTGGTGCGCTTCTATCTCGATCAGGAGCGGGTGCTGGATGCCTGCAACTGGGTGGCCATCCACAAGATAAGCCCGGAGCTGCTGCTTACCTTGGCGGACAAGATCGCCCCGGACAATCCGCTGCTGGCCATCAGTTATACCTTTCGGGTTGCCGCCAGCTATGTGGCGACAGGTCATAACGATGGTTATGAGCAAGCTGCAGCGGCGCTGCGCAAGCGGGAGCAATCGCTTGGGGATGACAAGGCGCTGCAGGAGAGCTTTAGCCAGCAGCTCGGGGCGCTGGCGACCGAATACAAACGCAAGCGCAACTTTATCAAGCTGGTGAATCTCTATTTCGCCTCCCGCCTCTGAGTTTCTCTTATGACGTTGCGCTTCTGTCAGCGCCAAGGGATGGATAGCCAGCAATAAAAACGGGTCTGCAGTTGCAGGCCCGTTTGTCTTTGTACGTAGTCAGTGATGTCAGTGATACCCGCTATCGGTACTCAGGTGGCGGGCTTTAGCCTAGCACTGCGCAGCAGCAGGGGGAGTTGGTAGAGCACCAGGGCGCCGAGTACCAGTCCGGCACCGGCCAGTTTGGCACCACCGAGAGGTTCGCTGTAGAAGAGGGTGCTCAGGATCAGCGTCCAGACCGGCTCCAGCAGCATCATCAGGGCGGCATGGGCGGTGGTCATCTTGCTCAATGCGTGGGTAAGCAGCCAGTAGCGCAATGTGGTGGCGATCAAGACGCTCGCCGCAAACCAGCCCCAGATACCGTGGCTGATCCCGCCCTCGGGCCACTGTTCGGTCAGCAGGGAGAGCAGGGTGCCGAGCAGACCGGTCATCGCCAGTTGGATGCTGGTGAGCCAGGTGGGGGCAATGGATTGGGCAAAGTGGCGATGGACGGCGAGCTGGATGCCGAGGGTGGTGGCCGCCGCCAGAAACCAGAACAGCGAGAGCGACACGCCCGTTTGTTCGGGGTGATCTCCACCCCAGTGAGTGCTGCTGGAGAGCAGCAGCAAACCAGCGATGGCGATGGGTAGAGTGAGCCAGTAGTGACGGCCGGGCTTGGCCCGGAAGGCGGCCCAGGCGGCTAGCGGTGCCATCAGGGTGGCGACGCTCATGATAAAGGCGCCGCTGCCCAGCGCCTCGCTCTGGCTGATGGCGGTGACCCACAGTAGCAGGCTGGCACCGAGCAATGTGCCGCATCCTGCAGCGCGCAGCAGTTGAGCGCGGGTGGGCGGTTGTTCACGCAACCAAGCCAAGGGGAGCAACAGCAGGGCGGCCAGCAGGAAGCGGCTGCCGATAAAAGCGGCGGGCGGCAGTTCACGGATCGCCTCTTTCGAGAAGAGCCAGCCAGCGGCGGCCAGCAGGGTGACCAGTACCATCAGCAGCAGGGGAGTGCGGTTCATCGGGGTCGTCATGGTGAAATGGAGGGGAGAGCATAAAGGAAAGGCGCCAGGTATTGCTACCTGGCGCCTTTCGCATCTGCCTTGAACCGCCGTCGCGGCTCGCGGCCAGCAATCAGTTCATGCCGTAACGCTTGAGCTTCTTGCGCAGGGTGCCACGGTTGATACCCATCATCACGGCAGCGCGAGTCTGGTTACCACGGGTGTACTGCATGATCACGTCCAGCATCGGCGCTTCGACTTCGGAGAGAACCATATCGTACAGATCAATCACTTCCTGACCGTTCAACTGGGCCAGGTAGTTACGCAGGGCCTGTTGCACAGAGTCACGCAGGGGGCGCTGGGTCGGCTCGGCAGCGTGATTGTGAGTAGTTGTTACCAATGCATCAGAAGTCAGGGTTTGTTCGAACATATTCGGTCGGCTCTTTAGTTATCTTGTTAACCTAATCCATCGAAATACGCTTCGAGTGCCTCAAGTTGCGCGTCTGCGCAATCCAGGGCATTGAAGTGCTTACGGAATTCTCGGCCCGTCTCTTCTTCATCCAGATACCAGCCCACGTGTTTACGGGCTATGCGCGCTCCCAGATATGCACCATAAAACCGGTGCAGGTTGGTTACATGCTCGTTCATCAGGGTGCGAACCTCTTCCCTCTCGGGAGGCGGCAGCTTGGTGCCCGTCTCAAGAAAATGACGGATTTCCCGGAAAATCCAGGGTCGTCCTTGCGCAGCTCGGCCGATCATCACGGCGTCGACACCGGTATAGTCGAGGACATACCGGGCTTTCTCCGGGCTGTTGATGTCACCATTGGCGACAACAGGAATCGATACGGCCTGCTTAATCGCCCTGATCGTGTCGTACTCCGCTTCGCCCCGGTAGAGGCAGGCACGGGTACGACCATGCACGGCGAGGGCCGCGATACCGCAATCTTCGGCGATTCGGGCGATCTCCACGCCATTGCGGTTATCCGGATCCCATCCTGTGCGGATCTTCAAGGTGACAGGCACCTCCACTGCATCCACCACGGCCCGGCAAATTGCTTTGACCTGATCGGGGGCACGCAGCAGGGCGGAACCTGCCAACTTCTTATTCACTTTTTTTGCCGGACATCCCATGTTGATGTCGACGATCTGTGCGCCCTGCTCCACGTTGTAGCGGGCAGCAAACGCCATCATCTCGGGGTCGGCCCCGGCAATCTGGACCGATCGCAATCCGCCTTCTGCAGAGTGATCCATCCTCATCCGGGTTTTCTGGGTATCCCAGACATCCGGGTTGGCCAGCAGCATCTCGGAAACGGCCATGCCAGCCCCCAGTCGCAAACAAAGTTCGCGAAATGGTCGGTCAGTTACACCGGCCATGGGAGCCACAATCAAGGGAGTTTCAAGCGTGTGGGGACCTATCTGCATTCCACGGTTACCATCGGCTTAGGGCGGCGTATATTACGCATTTTTTAGGCAGGAGAAAAGGTTAGTATTTGAGCGTCAGCCATTTTTTTCTGAAAAAAACGTCGCGCCAAGGCTTGCAAATTCTGGAGTTATTGAAAAACGGCCAGATTGCTCGCGAGGGATGGCTGTACTACCTATGTCGGTTGTCTGCATAATTGTCAGTCCACTTGCCGGCCTGCTTTGCGTTATGATAACGGGCTTAAGTCGAGCAAATGCTCCAAACATTTATGCAACAAAAGCGGATTGGGGATCTATGACGTCAAGGTTCATTACATCACTCTGGCCGTGTCTGCTGGGGGCCGTGCTGGGGTCGGCACAGGCGCAGACCATCAGTTTCGGCGAAGCCTGGACCCGGGTCATCCAGCAGGATGAGGGGCTGGCCGCCGAGCAGGCCGGGGTCGATCGGGCCAAGCAACTGCGCGAGGCCGCCAAGGCCATGTATCTGCCCAAGGTGGATCTGGGGGCCAGCTATACCCACCTCGATCAGCCGATGGAACTTGATCTGATGGATCTCAACCCCATCGCCAACCATCCGGAAATGGTCAAAGCGCTGCAGCATATCCTGGGCGGGCTGCCGATCCCGCATTTCACGCCCGATGATTTCGTTACCCCGCTGACCAAACAGAACGTGGTGACCAGCTCGGTCAATATGCTGTGGCCGCTGTTTGCCGGTGGCCGCATCGATGCGGCGCAGGATATCCGCCAGGCGCAGGTGAGCGAGGCGCAGCAGCTGCTGGTGCTCAAACAGCAAGCCACTTTCGAGAGTCTCTCCCAGACCTATTTTGGCGTCGTACTGGCTGCTCAGGTGGTGCAGACCAAGCAGGAGATCGAAGAGGGACTGGCCCACCATCTGGATCACGCCAAGAAGCTTGAAGCTCAGGGTCAGATCGCCAAGGTGGAGCGGCTCTCCGCCCAGTCGGCCTATGATCGGGCCCGCATCGATACCCAGAAGTCCCGCCGTGGCCTCGAGATCGCCGAGCTGGCCCTCGGCCATATGCTCAAGCTGTCCCGCGCCGAGCCCGACAGCGGCCTGTTCGTCAACCAGGAGCTGCCGCGCCTCGAGGGGCTGGTGAGCCAGACCCTGGAGGTGCACCCCGGCCTCAAGCTGCTCAGCGCCAAGAAAGAGCAGGCCAAGGGGATGATCCGGATGGAGAAGGGCAAATATGCCCCCGAAGTGTTCCTGTTCGGCAACTACAACCTCTATGAAGATGATTCACTGGCCGCCAAGACTGCGCCGGACTGGCTGGTGGGGGTGGGGGTCAGCATGCCGCTGGTGAGCCGCGATGGCCGCTCCGAGACGGTGCAGGCTGCCAAGAGTGCCGAGCTGCAGGTCAATCTGCTGCAAGCCAAGACCCGCCAGGATCTGGAGCTGCTGGTAGAGAAGACCTGGCGCGAAGCGGCGCAGGGGCTGGAGGAGTATCAATCCCTCTCGTCAACCCAGGCGCTGGCAGAGGAGAACGTGCTGCTGCGTGACAAGGCCTTCGGTCAGGGGCTCTCTACCTCCCTTGATGTGGTGGATGCCCAAAACCAGCTGGCGGGGGTCAAGACCCAGCGCGCGGCGGCGGCCTATCAATATGTGGTGTCGCTGGCCCGTCTGCTGGCGCTCTCCGGCCAGATGAACAGTTTCAATCAATATCAGCATGGCCAGGTGATCGAGGTGAACTCATGATCCCGGCCCTGTCTGTTTCTTTTTTCATGTCTGTTTCGACCGCCAAGGGTCGCCCGTTTGTCGAGGTGAAGTGATGAGCCATCCCCCCATCAAAAAGAAGATGAGCCAGGGTAAACCGCTGTTGTTGCCACTGGCGCTGGTGATCCTGGTGGTCTGGCTCGGCTGGCGCTTCTGGCTCGCCTATCAGCCTGAGCCGGTGCATCTGCAAGGGCAAATTGAGGCGCAGCAGTACTCGGTCTCCTCCAAAGTGCCGGGTCGCATCGACGAGGTGCTGGTGAAAAAGGGCGATCAGCTGACCAGGGATCAGCTGGTCTTTACCCTGGCGAGCCCCGAGATTGAAGCCAAGCTGAGCCAGGCCAAGGCTGGTGAAGCGGCCGCGGGCGCACTGGCGCAGGAGGCAGAGAAGGGGGCTCGTGCCCAGCAGATCGCCGCCGCCAAGGATCAGTGGCAAAAAGCCAAGGCCGCCGCCCAGCTGCGTGGCAAGACTTATGAGCGGGTCGCCAGCCTGCACCGCGATGGCGTGATGCCGCTGCAAAAACGCGATGAAGCCTGGACCGCCTGGCAAGCTGCCCGCTACAGCGAAGGAATGGCGTGGCAGCAGTACCAGATGGCGCTGGAAGGGGCGCGGGAAGAGACCAAGATTGCGGCGCGCGAGAAGGCCAAGATGGCGGCCGGTTCGGTGGCCGAGGTAGAGGCCTATCTGGCCGACACCCGCATCACCAGTCCCCACAATGGTGAAGTGAGTCAGGTACTGCTGCGTAGCGGCGAGCTGGCGCCGCAAGGCTTCCCGGTGGTGACGCTGCTCGACATGAGCGATGCCTGGGCCCAGTTCCACATCCGCGAAGATCTGTTGCCCCGTTTCACCGTGGATACCGAGTTCGATGCCCGCATCCCGGGCCTTGGCGACCAGACAGTCCGCTTCAAGGTGACCCATGTGGCGGTGATGGGGGATTTCGCCACCTGGCGTGCCACCGATACCCGTCAGGGTTTCGACATGAAGAGCTTCCAGGTGGAGGCCCGTCCGCTGCAACCGGTTGAGGGGCTGCGGGTTGGCATGAGTGTGCTGGTTGAACTCTGATGGGACGTGAATTTCGGCTGCTGTGGCAGGACCCGTTCAGCCGTGCCCTGATGAGCTGGGTACCGCTGCTGCTGATGGGGATCCTCTGCTGGATCTTCTCGGCAGGGCTGGCCCGCGACCTCAAGGTGGGGCTGGTGGATTTGGACCACAGCGTGCTGTCGCGCCAGCTGGCCTTCTCGCTGGATGGCTCGGCCGGGCTCAAGGTGGTCAATCAGTTTGATTCCATCGATGCTGGCGCGCGCGCGCTGCGCGGTGGCGACATCTATGCGCTGGTGGTGATCCCCAACCATCTGGAGCGGGATGCCCGCCGGGGTACCCAGCCGCAGGTGACGGTGTTCAACAATGGCCAGTTCATCCTGATCGCCAAGCTGGTCAACTCGGCGCTGGCGCAGGTGGTAGGCACTCTCAACGGCCAGGTCGGTGTGCTGGAGGCGATGGCCGACGGCAAGGCGCTGCCCGGTGCGATTGGGCAGTCGGTGCCCATCAGCAGTCAGGTCACTGCGCTTTACAACCTCAACTCCAGTTACGCCCAGTTTCTGCTGAGCGCGATTTTGCCCGCAGTGTGGCAGATCCTGGTGGTGCTGTTCGGCCTCAATGCGCTGGCCCGCACCGATCGGCTGGGGCTGGACTGGACCACCCGCGGTGTCTGGTTCGGCCTGTGGCGCACCCTGCTGCCCCATGTGCTGATTGGCTGGGGCTGGGGGATCGTCTGGACGCTGCTGTTGTTCAAGGGGTTGGCCTATCCCATGCACGGCAGTTGGTTGGTACTTGTGGTGGGGCTGGGGCTCGCCTCGGCCGCTTGCGTTACTATGGGGGCGTTCTTTTACGGCATCATTCGGGATCCGGCCCGCGCCCTGTCGCTGGCGGGGGCTTACACGGCGCCCGGTTTCGCCTTTATGGGGGTCACTTTTCCGGTGAGCGCCATGGGGGATTTCGCCCGCTTCTGGCGTAGCCTGTTGCCGGTTTCTCATTATGTGGAGCTGCAGATAGGTCAGAGCAACTATGGTCTGCCCCTCGCATCCGCCTTGCCGCAATTGGGGGCGCTGCTGCTGTTCCTGCTCCCCCTGCTGCTGGTGGTGCGCCGTTACAAGCAGCAGGCCGATCTGGCCCGTCAATCAGCCGCAGTGGCCGTCGCCGAGAAGGAGCCTGAGTGATGCTGGGATTTGTCGATCTGTTGCGCCTCGAGCTGCGCACCCTGCTGGCGGATCGCGCCATCATGCTGACCTTGTTTGGCGGGGTGATCTTCTACTCGTTTCTCTATCCCCAGCCCTATCTGCATCAATTGCCGCGGGAAGAGGCGGTGGTGGTGGTCAACGAGGATGGCAGCCAGCTGTCGCGTCAGCTGGAGTTTATGGCCGATGCCACGCCGCAGGTGAAGCTGGTGGCGCGAGCCAATTCGCTGGCCGAGGCGCGTCAGCTGATGATGGCCGGAGAGGCGAGCGGGATCCTGCACATTCCCAACCACTTCTATCGGGATCTGATGCAGGGCAAGAGCGTGACCCTGAGCTATGCCGGTGATGCCTCCTACTTCCTGGTCTACGGCACCATTGCCGAAGGGCTGGCGCAGGCGGGTGGTACCCTTGCCGCGCAGGTGAAGGTGGCGCGCTTGCTGAGCCACGGCGAGGCACTGCCGCAAGCGGCCATGGGCTGGAATGCGGTGGCCCTCAACGTGGTGCCGGTGTTCAACCCCACCATGGGCTACGTCAACTACGTGGTGCCGGCGGTGTTTGTGCTGATCCTGCATCAGGTGTTGCTGATGGGGGCGGGGATCCTGGGGGCGACCCAGAACCAGCGCAGCTGTCGCGGCGAGCACGGTTATTGGCAAAGCGCGCCGGTGCTGCCGCTGCTGCTGGCCAGAACCCTGGTGATTGCCGGGCTGTTCCTGCTGCCGGTGAGCTACTTCCTCGGCTTCTGCTTCGATCACTACCACATCGCCCGTCATGCCGATCCGCTGGAGTTGTGGTTGTTCGCCCTGCCGTTCCTGCTGGCGACCTGCTGGTTCGGGATTGTGCTGGGGGCGATCTTTACCCGGCGGGATCTGCCGACTCAGGTAGTGTTGATTTCCTCCCTGCCGCTGGTCTTTCTGGCGGGCTTTATCTGGCCGCTGGAGCTGATCCCGGCGCCCCTCAACTGGCTGGCTCAGTGGGTGCCCACTATCCCGGCCATCGAGGGTTTTCTGCGCCTCAACCAGATGGGGGCCGACTTTGCGCAGGTTTCCCGTTACTGGTGGCAGTTATGGGGACTGGCGCTGCTCTATGGTGTGCTGGCCTGTCTGCTGCTGCGCCAGCGGCAGCAGTCGTTGCCAGTGGCCAGTCAGCCGGTCGTACAGAGTGAAACGACCACCGGTTAAGCGCGATAGCGCAAGCGCACGTGACATTAAGCGTGCAGTAAAGCGAAAAACGGTCAGCCCTTGGGCTGACCGTTTTTGTATCCGCGGATCTATGAAGAGGATGGATATGGCGCTGATTTAGCCGCGCTGGAGCCCCGGATCGCCGATGGCGTAGATCTGCCCCACCGCCGTGTCATCCGCCAGCAGGCGCAGGCCTTGGGCGGCCACATCGACGCGGCGCACCAGTCCGTGCACCTCCTTGCCCTGACTCAGCTCGGCACGGCCGGTGGCGTCGCCATCCTGCAGGCCCGCCGGGCGCAGAATGGTCCATGCGAGGGTGCTGGTCTGCAGCCAGCTCTCCGCCAGACTCTTGAGGCGCACTTCGTGGCCGAAGGCGGCACGGGCACGCTCAGGCAGATATTGCCAGCTGTCACCACAGCCGAGGGAGGTGACCAGCAGCAGCCGCTTCAGGCCTGCTTGCTCCATGGCATCGATCACATGACGGTTGCCCTGATAGTCCACCGGCGCCGTCTGACGGAAGCTGCCGAGGGTGGAGACGACCTGTGCATCTTGCCCTGCCACAAGGCAGGCCTGCTGCACCGCAGCCGGATCCAGCGCATCCCCTTCGATCACCAGGGCTCCCAGCGCGCGCAGTTCGGTGGCCATCTCGGGGCTGCGTACCAGCGCCACCACCCGATGACCCTCATTCAGGGCGTGGTGAGTAAAGGCGCGGCCCAGCCCGCGGCTGGCTCCGAAAATCAGTGTGGTTGGCATAGCTGAGCTCCCTTGGCAAAAGGGGCTAGCCTAGTGGCTTGTTCGCGTGCTGTAAATGAGAGTTGTTTCTATTTGTGAGCTAGCAGGAAGGAGAGAGTGCGAGCCGCCAGGACTCGCACTCGCATCGAGGGGGTCAGCCGTTGTAGTTGCCGATACTGGGGCGACGGCTGGGGCCGCTCAGGTGGATATCCACCGGATTGAACGCCTTGATCGCCTCATAGCTGAAATCACCGATCGCCTGATGCAGGCTCTGGGGCGTGTGGTTGGTGATGATGATGACGCTCTTTGACAGGTTGCGACGGCGGCGCAGCAGGTGGCCGAGGAAGCTGGACTGACTCTCCGCCATCTTGGCGCGGTTGGCCGATACCTCATCGATGATCAGCAGATCCACCTCTTCCAGCGCACGGCGGTACTGGTTGCGCTCATCCTGATCGGGGATCACGTTGAAGAACAGGCGATCGACGATGGAGGCCCACTGCTGGAAGATCACCGACTTCTGGTGAAGGGCGATCAGCTCGTGTGCTACTGCGCCTGCCAGGGTCGATTTGCCGGTGCCGTAGTCGCCGTAAATCAGCATGCAACCGCCGCCACTCTTCTCCCAGTGCTCGAAGCCGCTGATAAAGTAGCGGGCCGTTTCGATGGGGTACTGGAGTGCGGGATCCGTGGCGTCCATCTTCTCGAACACCCAGTCGGGGTTGAGGTCGGCCTGGGCGATCAGCTTCTGGATCCGCTCCTGGCGGGCCGCCTTCTGCAGCTCGCGCACCTCGGCGTTGGCCTTGGCATCGTACTCCTTGCGCAGGGTCTCGTAGTCATACTGGCCGCCGCCGGTCTCTTGCTGCAGGCGACGAATGCGCTCCAGTAGACCTCCAACGTGCTGGCTCAGCTCGGGATCGTGAACGCGATGGTCCTGCTTGGCCTTGGCGATTCTCTTGCGCTTGGCTTCGATCTCTTCCAGCTCCTGGCGCAGGGGATCTTGCGGGTCAGTCATGGAATGCTCCTTCTGCTTGATCAGGGATGGGTAGACAGGGGGTTGATTTTGCCTGCAGGCGGGGGCCGCTATCAATCATTATCCGGCTCCTGCTGCGGCGCGGGTTCCTGCATTTGCTGTTGGGCCAGCCGTTTGGCCTCTTCAATCATCTGTTGGGCACGTTTGCTCGGGCCTGCCTCTGTCGGAGCGGGGGTCACCTGCTGGTAGCCCTGCACCTCCATCGGCTTGCGGCGGGTGTAGCGGCGGGTCTTGAGGGCGCGAATAAACTTGAGCATCCATTGATGCTGGGAGTCGAACACCTCGGGGCGCCCCAGCCAGTAGGCGATAAACTCCCCCAGATCCTCTTCGCTGTAGCTGGCATCGATCACCCCGCACAGGCGGGCGAGGGCGGGCAGCTCCTCATCCGGTCGCCACTGCAGATGCATCTGGAAGGGGCGCTCCGGCAGCGGGCTGCGCAGTTTCTGGGTCAGCAGCGGCAACTGGAACGGACACTGATGGTAGTGCTCACTCTCGGGCTGCGCCTCGACCTGCAGCAGGCCTGCCTCCATCAGTTCATCGAACAATTCGGTGAGCTGGCGGGCATTGACCTGAAACGAGAAGCCGCAGGGATCGCCCGGATCGACCACCGCCAGCGCCCGACCCAGCTCGGGATAGTTGAGCCGGGCCAGCTGATTTTCCAGCACCAGTCTGCGCAGCTGCAGGGTATAGAGACTGCGAGCCGGATGGGACAATCTGGGATGGGCAAGGGCGCTGTATTCGGCTGGGGTCATGGTCTTCTTCACGGGCTGGAGTGGGGGCATTATCCCTTATGGCGCAGGCTTGCACAATTCGCACGGCAGGTGGTGACCCGGTTAATCCTGACCCCCAGCCAAGAGGCCATGGTGCGGGGGGCGTTGACAACGGATTGGGTCAGGCTGATGGCGTCTGGATATCGCCTCATCAATACGCGTGATGAAATCGAAAGCCGGGTAAACGGTCTCTTTTTGACGCAGGAATCACTGCATTCCAGCCGATTTGGTCTAGTCTTATTACTTAAATAACCAATTGACTAATAAGGTTTTTATCAAGATGCCAAAAGCCGGGCTACGGATCCTGGTGGTGGAGGACGAAGCTGTTTTTCGCCACTCGTTAGTGAGTTACCTCGCACGGGACGGTGCAGCGGTGTTTCAGGCGGAGGATGGGATTGAGGGGATATCGGCGGCAGCGCTCTATCACCCCGATGTGGTGCTGTGCGATCTCAATATGCCCAATATGGATGGTCTCGAGGTGATCGCCTGCCTCTCCGCTCGCTATCCCCATATTCCGGTTATCGTCATTTCGGCCCAGAGCACCATGGAGGCGGTCGCCAGCGCGTTGCGCGCCGGTGCGCGGGACTACCTGCTCAAACCGTTGGAGGATTACGGGCTGGTCGAGCGCAGCATCGAACAGTGCCTCAACGGCAGCGCCAACCGGGCGC
This sequence comes from Aeromonas allosaccharophila, assembly GCF_016026615.1. Classification (NCBI taxonomy): domain Bacteria; kingdom Pseudomonadati; phylum Pseudomonadota; class Gammaproteobacteria; order Aeromonadales; family Aeromonadaceae; genus Aeromonas; species Aeromonas allosaccharophila. The sequence goes on from NZ_CP065745.1 coordinate 4,242,771, forward strand.
AGCAGCTTGAGCTGATGGATCATATCGACTATTTCAGTGCCCACGACAAGGCGGCCAGCCGCCTGCTGGCGGGGCTCAAGCCGCCGGGCTTGCAGGAGTGGGGCCCTTGGCAGGTTACGTTCAAGGGGCTCGGCCACCTCTTTATTCCCGATACCTTCAAGGTGGAGGACAAGCTGCTGGTGCTGGTGATGGAGCTGCCCATCATGGGAACGGATGCGGCATTTTGCGGAGCGCTGGTGCGATCCTTGATGAACGTCCCCTACCGCCAGTTTCAGCAAAACGAGAGCCGTTTGCTGAGCCAACCGCACCGGTTGCTCGACTACCTCAACCATCAGCTGATGGCATCCGGGCTTCGTCACTCTTTTGCCATGGCGGCGCTGCTGTTTGATCAGCACGATGGGCTGGTGTTTGCCAACGCCGGGCTCACCTCTCCCCACTGGTTGATGCGCTCCGGTGGCTTGCCCCTTGGTCTGATGCGCAGCAGCCATTACGCCCTGCACAAGCGCAGTTGGCATGAACCGTTTGCTTTGCAGTTTCGCAGCGACAGCGGCGGATCGCTGGATGTGCAGGTTCGCCATCACTGATGCCGCCTGACAACAGGCCAAAACAAACAGGGCGCCCATTGGGCGCCCTGTCTGTTTTTTTACAATCCTGACCGTTTAGACGGCGGCGGAGTGCAGTTTCTTCTCTTGAGCTTGCGGCTCTTTGGCCGGGCCTTCGGCACCATGCATCCAGTAAACCAGGCGGTTGGCCATGGTCAGCAGGATCAGGGCGCTCAGTAACGCAGCCAGGGCGATGCCACCGAAGATGGCGATCGGGCCCGCTTCACCCACGAAGGAGCCGATAAAGCCGGCAGCATAGTTGGCCAGGGCAACGAAGCCGAACCAGGCACCCATCATCAGGGAGGCCAGACGCAGCGGAGCCAGTTTGGTCACCATGGAGAGGCCGATCGGGGAGAGGCAGAGCTCGCCCAGGGTGTGGAACAGGTAAGCGCCAACCAGCCAGAACATGGAGGTCTTGACGGTCTGGTCACCACCTTGCTGCAGCACGGCACCGATCATGAACAGGAAGCCGACAGCCAGGAACAGCAGACCCATGGCGAACTTGACCGGAGAGTTCGGCTCTTTCTTGCCGAGCTTGATCCAGATGGCTGCCACGATCGGGGCCAGAGTGATAATGAAGAAGGGGTTCAGGGACTGGAACCAGGCAGTCGGCACTTCGAAGCTGCCGATCATGCGGTCGGTATACTCCTGGGTGTAGAGGTTCATCAGACCACCGGCCTGCTCGAAACCGGCCCAGAAGATGATGGTGAACAGACCCAGCACCAGGATGACCTTGATGCGATCCACTTCCTGCTTGGTCAGCGGTGCTTTCTGCTCGGTAGTACGCAGGGCTGCAGCACGCTGGGCGGCAGTGACACGACCGATGTTACCCAGGAAACGCTGGGCCATGGTGGCCTGGATCACCAGAGAGAGCAGCATACCGATACCGGCGCCGACGAAGGCAGCTTGCCAGCCGTAGGCGGTGGCGGCAGCACCACAGATCACACCTGCCAGCAGGGAACCCAGGTTGATGCCCATATAGAAGATGGTGAAGGCACCATCACGGCGGTGATCGCCCTCTTCATAGAGGTCACCCACCATGGTGGAGATGTTCGGTTTGAACAGGCCGTTACCCACGATCAGCAGCGCGAGGCCGGCGTAGAACATGGTGTTGACCATATCCGGGAACATGGCGTGGGGCAGTGCCAGGGTGAACTGACCTGCGGCCATCAGCACAGCACCGATCAGAATGGCGCGACGTTGACCCAGGAAGGTGTCAGCCAGCCAGCCGCCGATCAGCGGAGTGATATAAACCAGACCGGTATAGATACCGTAGAGTTTGAGGGCATCTGCCTGACTCCAGCCCAGACCGCCGTTGGCAGTCAGGTCAGTCAGATAGAGTACCAGCACGGCACGCATGCCGTAATAGGAGAATCTCTCCCACAGTTCAGTACTAAAGAGCAAAAAAAGCCCTTTAGGGTGACCTAAAAAGGTCCCTTTTGACGGGTTATTCATTGGAACTTCCACCTGTGTCTTATATTTTTTTGAGTTTTTTATGCAAGGGCGAGAAACACGCCTCAATCCTTATAGAGCATGCGTGAATAAATTACAACATTATGATTTGCTGAGAGTTTATTTATTATTGATTGATTTTTTGTTGCGCAAATGAAAAAGGAGCATCATTTGATGCTCCTTGAATACCTCTATAAAAAACAGATTTATCAGCGATTACAACTGCTTGACGAACTGCTTCAGCCAGCCGATGAATTCACCGTTCAGCTCCTGATGGCGCACGGCATATTCCACATTGGCTTTCATGTATCCAAGCTTGCTGCCGCAATCGTGGCTCTTGCCCTTCATGAAGTAGGCGTTGACCTGTTCCTGCTCCATCAGCATGGCGATGGCGTCGGTCAGCTGGATCTCGTCACCGGCACCGGCCGGGGTCTTCTCCAGCAGCGGCCAGATATTGGAGGAGAGGACGTAACGACCCACGACCGCCAGATTGGAGGGGGCTTCGTCACGGGGCGGCTTCTCGACAATAGCCTGCATCGGCAGGGACATCCCCTCGCTCAGCGCTTCACCCTTGATATCGGCGATGCCGTACTTGTCCACTTCGCTCTCGGGTACCGCTTCCACCATGATCTGGCTGATCTGGTTCTCTTCGAACATGTGCACCATCTCGGCCAGGTTGTCCTGCTTGAGGTTGCTGGCGACCTCGTCGATCAGTACATCCGGCAGCAGTACGGCGAAGGGGTTGTCACCGATCAGCGGACGGGCGCAGAGAACCGCGTGGCCCAGCCCTTTGGCCTCACCCTGGCGGACGTGCATGATGGTGACGTCTTTCGGGCAGATCAGTTGCACCTCTTCCAGCAGCTGACGCTTGACCCGTTTCTCGAGGGTCGCTTCCAGCTCGAAGCTCTTGTCGAAGTGGTTTTCGATGGAGTTTTTACTGGAGTGGGTGACCAGAATGATCTCCTTGATGCCAGCGGCGATGGCTTCGCGCACCACATACTGGATCAGCGGTTTGTCGACCACCGGCAGCATCTCTTTCGGGATGGCTTTGGTGGCTGGCAACATGCGGGTACCCAGACCGGCTACCGGGAGCACGGCCTTGCGAACGATCAGAGGGGTCTTTTTCATGGAAAACTATCCAGAGAGATGAAAGTGCGGCAATCATACTCCAAGAAAAATGGGGCAGCCACCGGCTGCCCCATTTGTATATGCAGGGCTCGGACGTTATTTGACGATGATCATGTCACGATTGGCTTCCAGCGTGGCCGGGCCAATGCCGTTGACATCCGCCAGCTGATCGACCGAGGTGAACTTTCCCTGTTTTTCCCGATAGTCGACGATGGCTTGTGCCTTCTTGTCGCCAATCCCTTTGAGGCTGGTGAGTTCGGCAAGGGTGGCGGTATTGATATTCAGTTTGCCGTCCTCCTTGGCGGCAGCGGCAGCGGCCGTGGTTGTTTGCTTGGGCGCTACCTTATCTGCGGCCAGCACGGGTTGGCTGAACAGGGGCAAGCAGGCCAGCAGCATGATTGCAGAGAGTTTCTTCATCAGCATTTCCATTCCTCCATGATGTTGGATTTTGCCGAGTGGCACATTGACGAATAGCGTATCGAACGGGTCTTTTTCACTGCAACTTCTGACAGGTCAAATTCTCATGCCGATGGTGGTGGATTTGCTATAAGCGCTCCGCCATGAATGCCTCCGTATAGCCAACCTTATGATCTGGAATGTATTTCAGATGCATCTTTGACTTGGTGAGCACACGTCCCCGAGACGCTCTGCTCAAACCGTTGTTGACGTGCCGGATGGCATTATTCTGCGCAAAACGGTGCGGATGGCATGTTTCACTGGTCTTCAAAAGAGAACTAATAAAAAAGGCTGCTCACCTGGGGTGAGCAGCCTTTGTGATCGGTTTTTTCAGGCTAGAGCTGATTAAGCTTGTTCGTCAGCCTGAGCAGCCTGGATACCGGTCAGGGCGATGGTGTAGACGATGTCGTCAACCAGGGCGCCACGGGACAGGTCATTGACCGGCTTGCGCATGCCTTGCAGCATCGGGCCGATGGAAACCAGGTCAGCGGAACGCTGTACCGCTTTGTAAGTGGTGTTACCGGTGTTCAGGTCAGGGAACACGAACACGGTGGCTTTACCGGCAACCGGTGAGTTCGGTGCCTTGGACTTGGCCACGTTCTCCATGATGGCCGCGTCGTACTGCAGCGGACCGTCGATGATGAGGTCGGGGCGCTTGGCCTTGGCCAGCTCGGTCGCTTCACGCACTTTCTCTACATCGGCACCGGCGCCAGAGGTACCGGTAGAGTAGGAGATCATGGCTACACGCGGCTCGATGCCGAACGCGGCGGCAGAGTCGGCGGACTGGATGGCGATCTCGGCCAGCTGCTCGGCAGTCGGATCCGGGTTGATCGCGCAGTCACCGTAGACCAGAACCTGGTCAGGCAGCAGCATGAAGAAGATGGAGGAGATCAGGGAAGAGCCCGGAGCGGTCTTGATGATCTGCATCGGCGGACGGATGGTGTTGGCAGTGGTGTGCACCGCGCCGGATACCAGGCCGTCAACTTCATTGCGCTCCAGCATCATGGTACCCAGTACCACGTTGTCTTCCAGCTGTTCGCGGGCAACCACTTCGGTCATGCCCTTGTTCTTGCGCAGTTCGACCAGACGCGGCACATAGCGCTCGCGTACCACAACCGGATCGATGATCTCGACGCGATCGGTCAGTACCACACCCTGCTGCTCGGCGACACGGCGGATCTCTTCCGGGTTGCCCAGCAGCACCGGACGGGCGATGCCACGCTCGGCACAGATGGCGGCAGCCTTGATGGTGCGCGGCTCATCGCCTTCCGGCAGCACGACACGCTTGTTGGCATGGCGGGCCAGTTCGGTCAGCTGATAACGGAATGCCGGCGGGCTCAGACGGCGGGAACGGGTAGAGCTGACAGTCAGCGACTCGATCCAGTGCTTGTCGATGTGGCCAGCCACATAGTCCTGCACCAGTTCGATACGCTCACGGTCATCTTCCGGAATATCGACGTTGAAGTTCTGCAGGCTGACGGCGGTCTGCCAGGTGTTGGTACCGGTGATCATGATCGGCAGGCCGGTAGCCATCGCCTGTTGGCACAGGGCCATCACTTGCGGTTCCGGATGGTAGTTACCGGTCAGCAGCAGCGCGCCCAGCTTGACGCCGTTCATGGCGGCCAGGCAGGCGGAGACGATGACGTCGGAACGGTCGCCAGAGGTCACCAGCAGGCTGCCCGGACGGAAGTGCTCGATCATGTTGTGGATAGAGCGGGCACAGAAGGTCACGGTCTGCAGGCGACGGCTGTCCAGCTCGCCCTTGTTCAGGATCTTGGCGGCCAGATGCTTGGCGAGATCCTTGGCGCGCGGGGCGATCAGCTGGGTGTTCCACGGGATGCAGCCCAGGATGCGCAGCGGGCTCTTGCCGAACACTTGCAGCACTTCCAGGTTGTGGGCGGCGTCAGACGCATGGTGATGCGCCTCGAACATCTCGGTCAGATCAGGGCGGGTTACGCCGTGCTCGTCAACCGGTGCACCCACCTTGTTGATCACGCAACCTACGATACGGGGGTTGTTGACACCACCGAAGTTGGAGCAGGCCAGCTCGATGCGCTCTTTCAGCTTCTGGCTGGAGTCATGGCCCGGGTGGGTCACGAATACCATGTCAGCGTCCAGCGCCTTGGCAACGTCGTAGTTCAGCTTGTTGGCAAAGGGCTGCTTGTCGGTCGGCACCATACCTTCGACAACCAGCACTTCGGCACCGCTGGTTTTCACGTGCTCTTCGAAGCGGGCCACGATCTCTTCCAGCAGGATGTCGGTGTTGCTGGCGCTGATCATGTTCTCGGCGTAGGAGAGGGCGAACGGCTCGGGCGGATTGATGTTGGCAGCAGCGCGGATAACGGCGGTAGAGCGCTCGGTACCGGTTTCACCCGGACGCGGCTGGGCAACCGGTTTGAAGAAGCTGACATTGACACCGTGACGTTCCATAGCGCGAACAACGCCAAGACTCACGGAAGTTACGCCGACACCAGTGCCGACCGGGATAAGCATAATAGTGCGTGCCACTTTATACCCCTTGTTCATTTTTTGGGATCAGGAAAAGGCCGCCCTGGTGGGCGGCCTCGAGGTTACTGCGTCAATTAAGCGCCGACCAGTTCCAGCGCGTCGTGGGCAATCACCCACTCTTCATTGGTCGGGATTACCAGGGCCTTGGTAGAACCGGCCTTGGTGATCTCGCCGCCCTTGCCAAAACGAGCCTTCAGGTTGGCGTCGTGATCGACGTCAAAGCCCAGCAGACCCAGCTTGTTCAGGGTGATTTCACGGATAGGTGCGGAGTTTTCACCGATACCACCGGTGAAGACGACGGCGTCCAGACGACCATCCATGGCGGCGGCGTAGGCACCGATGTACTTGGCCAGGCGGTAGCAGTAAACGTCCATGGCACGCTTGGCTTCTTCTTTGCTGTCGTAGTTGTCTTCAACGAAACGGCAGTCGGAGGTCACTTCGGTCAGACCCAGCAGGCCGGACTCTTTGGTCAGCATGGTGTTGATATCGGCAACGCTCATGCCCAGCTTGTCGTGCAGGAAGAAGATGATGGCCGGGTCCAGATCGCCGGAGCGGGTACCCATGACCAGGCCTTCCAGCGGGGTCAGACCCATGGAAGTATCGACAGACTTGCCGTTCTTGATGGCGCAGACGGAACCGCCGTTGCCCAGGTGGCAGTTGATGATGTTCAGCTCTTCAACCGGCTTGTTCAGCTGCTTGGCAGCTTCCAGGCTGATGTAGTAGTGGCTGGTGCCGTGGGCGCCGTAGCGACGGATGCCGTTCTCTTTGTAGAGCTTGTACGGCAGGGCGTACAGGAAGGCTTCTTCCGGCATGGACTGGTGGAACGCGGTATCGAATACGGCCACGTTCTTGTCTGCCAGCGCCGGGAATACGCGGCGCGCTTCACGGATACCGATCAGGTGAGCCGGGTTGTGCAGCGGAGCGTACGGAACAGCGGCTTCGATACCGGCAATCACGTCTTCGCAGATGACAACGGAAGAGGTGAAGCGCTCGCCACCGTGAACAACACGGTGACCGATGGCGATCAGGTTCTTGGCCAGTTCCGGATTGAGCGGCAGGATCTTGTTGACGATGAAGTCCAGTGCTTCCTGGTGAGCGGCACCCGCGCCCAGATCGGCACTGCCTTTCTCGCCATGCAGTTTCCACTTGATGCGGGCGTCGTCGAGGTTGAAGCACTCGGCCAGGCCGGACAGCAGGTCATCACCGGTGGTTGCGTCAATGACAGCAAACTTCAGGGAAGAGCTGCCACAGTTAAGAACAAGAACCAGCTTACTCATGAATAAATCCTATCGCAGATTGGGTTGTGTAGGCGGATGCGTTGGACGCGGTGCGGCCAAAAAATTTCAACTTATCCTTATGAGGGTTGGCAATCTGTTGCTTGCCCCTTGTATAGTGATACAAGACCCGAAATCCAGACGTCCCTGACAGGTCAATAGCAAGACGCTTTTGACGCAAAAATGGGCGTACAAAGGATAACCCGATTGTTGAAAAATAACAAAGTCATCCTCAACCTTTGTTACTTTGCATCAAATTTTGTCGAGGTTTTGCCGTTAGTACGTTCAAAAAGCGCTCGGAGGTAGTATGAGCATGAACATTTTTGGAACTAAGTTACAGCAAGGGCGCCATTATATGACGCTTTGGCCGCGCCGTCCCGAGCTCAATTCGATGTTTCCTGAAAATCGGGTGATCAAGGCGACCGAGTTCGCTCTCAAGGTAATCCCCGCGCTGGCGGTGCTGAGCGTGATGCTGCAGTTCCAGTTTGGCGAGCTGCACTACTGGCCCTCCGTCATCACTTCCGTGCTGTTTCTGCTCAGTTTGCCGCTGCAGGGCTACTACTGGCTCGGCCAGCGTGCCGACACCCGTTTGCCCCCTTCGCTGGCGAGCTGGTATCGGGAGATCAACGGCAAGATGAACGAGCAGGGGGGCCGTCGTCAGCTGGTGTCACAGCCGCGCTATGAAGAGCTGGCAGATACCCTCAAGGCCGCCTTCCAGCAGCTCGATAAATCCTTTCTCTACGAATAATCCGCTTCAGATGCAAAAAGGCGCCAGTGGCGCCTTTTTTGTTGCGGTCGATGTGCGGATCAGGCCGCCAGCACCTTGCGGATCTCCTGGATGGAGAGCTTGTACTGACGCGGGCACTGGCGCCATACAGTCAGCATCCGCTGGTATTTGTCGCGCATGGCGATGTCGCTGGAGAGTTCGTCGCACGGGCACTTGAGCTCGGGGAAGCGCTTGTCCACTTCCAGCAGGAAGCAGACGTAGTCAGCCAGCTCCCGCTCCTGACTGCGGCTGTAGCCGTTGAACTCCAGCCGGCTGGCGTTGATCTCGCCCTGATCGGTTGCATCCAGATTGCCCCATGAGATGGCCAGTGCGTGGTGCAGCTCCAGGGTGTCGATCACCTCCTGGCAGGTCGCCAGATCCAGATGGCCAAAGCTCTTCTCCAGCTCGAGGATCTGCAGGCAGTAGCCGCGCTCGATGATGGTGCTGGCGCGCTGGTAGATGTCCGCCTTCTCCGGGTTGAGTTTCGCCAGAATTTCGTACTGGTTGCTCAGGATCAAACGCTCAGTGTTGCTCATGTTCATGGGATATCTCGCTGGAAGATGATTCTGGGGTCACGTTAACCCATATATAAAATGAATTTTTTGATCTGGGCGGGGGAGTTGGTGAGAAAAATCCGTTGGCAAGGGGCTACTGACCAGACAAAAAAGGCCTGCGTGGCATAATGCCGATCAGTTAAGGATCCATTGACCGATCCTCCTGATGTGTAAAAATCCGAAACCTGTTGATTGGTTTCGGATTTTTTATGCGTATCGTACAGGCTCTCGACTTCCTCCACGCCAGCAATCCCGCTCAGTTTGAGTCACTCTCCGACCTCATTTCCCCCGAGCTCATCACAACTCTGCTCGCCGAAGAGGATGTCGTGACCCTGCGCCGTCGCCGCATGCCCATGGAGCGCCTGGTCTGGGCCATCATCGGCATGGCCATGTTCCGCCATGTCCCCATGACCCAGCTGGTCAATCAGCTCGATATCCTGTTGCCCGGTGACCGTCCCTTTGTTGCCCCCAGCGCCTTCCTGCAAGCCCGCCAAAAGCTCGGGGACAAGAGCATCGAGCGGTTGTTTCACGAGACAGCCTCGCTCTGGCACCAGCAGGCCAATCACCCCGGCTGGGCCGGGCTGCAACTGCTCGCCGTCGATGGCGTGATGTGGCGCACGCCCGATACCCTGGACAATACCGCCGCGTTTGCCAAGCCCGGCACCCAGCATGGCGAGACAGCCTATCCGCAGGTACGCATGCTCTGCCAGATGGAGCTGACCAGTCACCTGCTTGTTCAGGCTGTCATGGAGAGCTGCGCCGTCAACGAGATGGTGCTGGCCGAACAGCTTGTCGCGCGCACGCCGGACCACTCGCTGACCCTGTTCGACAAGGGGTTTTACTCCCTCGGTCTGCTACATGCCTGGCAAACTGCGGGTAGCGAGCGGCACTGGCTGCTGCCGCTCAAAAAGGGCACGCAATACGAGGTGGTACGCAAGCTGGGGCGCCAGGATGTGCTGGTGCGCCTGACGACCAGTCCACAGGCACGCAAGAAGTGGCCACAACTGCCGGATACGGTGGAAGCCCGCTTGCTGACTCGCAACATCAACGGCAAGGAGCGCCAAGTGTTAACCTCGATGGTCGACCCGATGCGCTTCCCGGGGACTGACATCGCTGAACTCTACAGCCATCGCTGGGAAATCGAGTTGGGCTATCGGGAGATGAAGCACAGCCTGCAACAACATCGACTGACCCTGCGTAGCAAGAAGGCGACGGGGATACGGCAAGAGCTGTGGGGCGTGCTGCTGGCGTACAACCTGCTGCGCAGCCAGATGGTGAAGATGACGGCGAGCCTGAAGGGATACACGGCGAGCCAGCTGAGTTTTCACATGGCGTCGATCTATCTTATCCATGAACTGAGCTGCATGCCCTACCTGTCAGCGGGGACTATCCCGAAGCGGGTAGCTGACCTGGAGAAACAGGCGGGGCAGTTTGTGCTGCCGGCACGAAGGGAGCGAAGTTACCCCCGCTGCGTGAAGCCAAGGCCACAGAGGTATAGTGTGAAAAAAGCCAATAAAAACAATGCCAGTCAGGCTTAACTGACTGGCATTACCTGCGTGGCAGGCCTGTCAATCACGCAGGGGAGGGTTATCCCTTGAGGAAATCCAGCACTACCTGATGGTGATCGCTGGTTTTGAACTTGTCGAAGTGATGGGCAATCTTGCCCTCTTCGTCGATCAGGAAGCTCTGGCGGTGAATGCCGTCATACTCCTTGCCCATGAACTTCTTCGGGCCCCAGACGCCAAAGGCATCGGCGACGGCGTAGTCTTCATCGGCCAGCAGGGTAAAGTTGAGTTGGTCCCGCTCTTCGAACTTCTTTAGCCGTTTGGCCGGATCTGGGCTGATGCCAAGTACCACCACATTGAGGGCGGCCAGCTCGGCGTTCACATCGCGCAGGCTGCAGGCCTGGGTGGTGCAGCCGGGGGTCATCGCCTTGGGATAGAAGTAGACCAGCACTTTTTTGCCGCGCAGGTCAGCGAGGCTGACCTGATTGCCATTCTGATCGGACAGGGAGAAATCGGGGGCGGGGTTGCCAGCTTGTAGTGGTTGCATGGGGTCTCCTCGGGTAAAACGCCCTCAGGCGTGTTTGCGATTGACGATAAACTCGAACGATTCGGCACCCAGTTGACGACAGAATTCGGCGAAGGCGGTTTGCGAACCTTCCACTTCACCCTCTCTGGCCAGATTGAGCTGAAAACTGATCTTCAGCAGGTTGAACGGCTGCTGCTCCAGGGTCATGGATTGCATCGCCTGGATGTTCCAGCCATGTTCGCTGAAGAACTGGGTGCACTGGCTTACGATGCCGGGCTCGTCGCGGATCAACAGGTCGGCACTGGCGCGGACGTCATACTGCAGGGACTGGTGGCGTTCGGTGCGTTTCATCATGGTGATGAGATCCCACTCCTGACTACGCAGGGGCAGGCTGATTTCGAGTTGCATCAAGCTGTTCCAGTCGCCCGAGAGCAGCATGATAAAGGTAAATTCATTGCCGAAGATGCCAAGGCGGCTGTCCACAATGTTGCAACCACAGCCACTGACGTGGCGGGTCACTTCATTGACGATGCCAGGCCTGTCCGTGCCGATGGCCGTTACGACCAGGTAGTGAGTCATAAATCTTCTCTCGTCCGTTATTTCGTTGCGAAAGCCGCAGTAGCAAGCCAACCCTCCGGCCCTGATGACCACTCCCTGAGGGGCGCTGCCGACTTTCGTCCATTGCTTTTTGTGCCGGATGGTATCACGGCTTGCCCCCTCTCTCCCTTGTTTTTCAAAGGGGGCAGCTTTACCATTACGCCCCTGAAAATCGGGAGAAAAGTCCATGTTACGCGGTAGTATTGTTGCGCTCGTTACCCCCATGCTGGCTTCAGGTGAAGTCGATTGGGCCAGTCTGGCCAAGCTGGTCGACTATCATGTCAGCGCCGGGACCAGCGCCATTGTTGCGGTGGGTACCACGGGGGAATCGGTGACCCTGAGCGAGCAGGAGCATATCGCCGTCGTTGAAAAGACCGTTGAGTATGCTGCCGGACGCATTCCCGTCATCGCCGGTTGCGGCTCCAACAATACCGCCCATGCCATTGAATTGACCAGACGACTGGCCAAAACCGGCGTGGTAGCGGGCCTCTCGGTGACCCCTTATTACAACAAACCCACCCAGGAAGGTCTCTATCGTCACTATTGTGCGATCGCCGAGGCTAGTGGTCTGCCCCAAATTCTTTATAATGTGCCCGGTCGAACCTGCTGCGATCTCAAACCGGAGACCGTGGCCCGTCTGGCCAAGGTTCCCGGCATTATCGGTTTGAAAGAGGCAACCGGTGATTTGAGCCGCACTCCGCAGCTGCGCGAACTGTGCGGGCCGGAGTTTGCTCTCTACAGTGGCGATGATGCCACTGGTTGTGATTTTATGCTGCAAGGTGGCGATGGCGTGATTTCTGTCACCACCAATATTGCAGCGGCCCAGATGGCCGACATGTGTCGTGCTGCGCTGGCCGGTGATGCCGGGCGGGCGCATGATATCAACAATCTTTTGATGCCGTTGCACAAGACTCTGTTCTGTGAACCGAGCCCTACCCCGGTGAAATGGGCCTGTGCCCAACTGGGGTTGATTGCAACAGCCACCTTGCGCCTGCCGCTGGTTGACCTCACCCCCGAGGGCGAGCAGCTGATGGCGCGAGCACTGACCACAGCGGAGTTGATGGCGAGTGTTTAAATCTAATGGAAAGGGAAATAGAGCCCGTCTGGTGCTGAGCGTTGCGACCCTGGCCGTCTTGGCCGGTTGCAGCACCCCCCAGGATCGCAAAATGGCCAACCGCGACTTCGATTATGAAGATGCCCGCCTCGAGGGCCGCGCATTCTTGATCCCCGCAGGATTGAGCGCCCCCACCTTCAACAGCCAGTATGATATCCCGCCGCTGCCCGAGAGCAGCCGTGAAGGTGCCCTCGGCGCCCAGATCGACGTGCGCCCGCCCGCCCAGCTGCTGACCGTGGTACCGGGCAGTCAGGTGGTGCAGGCCGCAGCCGAACCGACCGTTGCCTTCTATGCCCTGAGCACCAGCCAGAGCGTGGAGCGCGATACCTGGTCGTTCCTGATGAACTTCCTGGCCAAACACAAGGTCACCACCGAGAAGCTGGATCAGCAGGATGGCGTATTGCAGACCGGCTGGTTTGATAACACGGTCGCCCTCGATGGCTGGGGTGAAGATGACGAAGACTTCAAAATCCGTCAGCGTTACCAGTTCACCGTGCGCAACGATGCCCAGCGCCACGCCGTCAACATGTCGGTCCGGGTACTGGATCACGAAGAGACCATCGACGGCGAGACCAGCAACAAGCTGACCCCTGCCGATGCCCAGCGCTATGCCGCGCGGGTGCTGAACCAGTTCTCTCTCTATTACGACAGCCAGCTGAAAGCCCGCGAGCAGCACAAGTTCAACGATGGTATGGGCCTGCAGCTGGGTCTGGACAACAACGAGCTGAGCGCCTGGATTGCCGAAGGCTCCTTTGATCAGGTGTGGCGTCGCCTCAACCAGGTACTGCCCGCTTACGGTTTCATCATCAAGGACACCCAGCAGTCACTGGGCTGGATCGACGTCGAGTACGAAGAGCCGGGTGCCGAGTTCTGGAAGGCGAAAGGGAGCGAGCCGTTCAAACTGGAGGAGGAGAAATACCGCTTCCAGCTTGGAGAAATGGCGGGAGGCAAGACCTCCATCACCCTGTTCGACAAGGACAAGAAGCCGGTATCGTCCGGGGTTATCTCCCAGATGTATATCAGCCTGTCCGAGGCGTTCGCCAAGGGGCTGGCCGATCAGGCAGCAGCAAAAGCAGAATAAATACAGGGGCCTTGTGCCCCTGTTTTGTTATCAGAATTCCCCTGAATACGAGGGGGGATTGTGACCGGTTTTCGATGATGCGAGCCCCCTTGCCAGCCCGTTGCAAACACAACATGCAGGTGAGGGACTCGCGATGTTTACCCCCCACAAACAGGAAGTGTTATTAGCCATGAGTCTTGCAGATCAAGTATTGGCGGTGAATGACGATTTGCCGATCCGTACCGATAAACCTGTCCATTCCGGCAAAGTGCGCAGCGTCTACTGGTTGACCCCCGAAGACAGTGCCCGGCTCATAAAAGAGAAAGGCTATGATGTGCCGGCCGATGCGCCCCTCGCCCTCATGGTGATCAGCGATCGCATCTCGGCCTTCGATTGCATCTGGCAAGGTGTGGATGGCCTGAACGGCGTACCGGGCAAAGGGGCTGCGCTCAACGCCATCTCCAGCCACTGGTTCAAGCTGTTCAAGGAGAAGGGACTGGCTGACAGCCACATTCTGGATATTCCGCACCCCTTCGTCTGGATCGTGCAAAAAGCCCGTCCGGTGATGATCGAGGCGATTGCCCGCCAGTACATCACCGGCTCCATGTGGCGTGCCTACAAGGATGGCGAGCGCGAGTTCTGCGGTATCACCCTGCCAGAAGGGCTGAAAAAAGATCAGAAGCTGCCGGAGATCCTCATCACCCCGTCCACCAAGGGCGTGCTGAAAGGGCTGGATGGCGTGCCGGAAGCCGATGACGTCAACGTCTCCCGTGCCGATATCGAGCGCCACTATAAAGGCTTCAACTTCAGCAAACCGGCCGACATCGACCGCTACGAAGTGCTGCTCAAAGAGGGCTTCAACGTCATTAGCGACGCGCTGGCCGCGCTGGATCAGATCTTCGTCGATACCAAGTTCGAGTTTGGTTACGTCCACGATGCGGCGGGCAACGAAAAGCTCATCTACATGGATGAAGTGGGTACCCCCGACAGCTCCCGTATCTGGGATGGCGCGGCCCTGCGCGATGGTCAGATTGTCGAGAAGTCCAAAGAGGGTTTCCGTCAGTGGCTGCTCAACCATTTCCCGGATCCGGACATCCTGCTCAACAAGAACCGCATGCCGGAACGTTTCGCCCTGGCTCGCGACAACAAGCTGCCGACCGAAGTGATGATGGATATCTCCAACACCTACGTCGGGATCGCCGAGAAGATCATCGGCCACAAGCTGGAGCGTTCTGCCAATCCCAAGCAGGAGATCATCGAGGTGCTGCGCGAGCAGTACGGTCTGATCGATTAAGGGTTGCCCTCTTTTTTTGTCGCCAATAAACAAACGTTTGCTGGTGGCGAAGGAGATAGGCAGAGAAACAGACGGGCCCCGCAGCGGGGCCCGTTTTTATTGCTGGTCTGGCGGCAAGCGAGCGGCGATCAGCCGTTGACCCTGAACACCTGACCGGTCTGGATGCCCAGCACCGACTTTTTGTAAGCCTGTGCCACCTTGGCGGCGGGCACCGGCACGAAGCCCGGGAAGAAGTCGGCGTATTTGTCCATCGACTCCTCCAGCACGGTGGGGCTCACCACATTGATGCGCAGGCCGCGGGGCAGTTCGCAGGCGGCCGCTTTCACAAAGTGATCGATGGCGCCGTTGATGGTGCTGGCGCTCACGCCCCAGTTGATTGGCTCCTCGCTCAGGATGCCGCTGATCAGGGTAATGGAACCCTTGTCAGTCAGATAGGGAATGGCGGCGCGGGTCAGGTTGATCTGGCCCATCAGCTTGCTCTCCACTCCCACCTGCCACTGCTCATTGGTCATCTCGGTCAGACCGTTGAAGGCCACGCTGCCGCTGGCGACGACCAGCGCATCGAACAGGCCCAGCTTGGCAAACAGCGCCTTGATGGAGGCGGGATCGCGCATGTCGACCGTGGCATCACCACGGCTGTGGCCGACCCGGATCACCTGATGATCTTTGGCAAGCAGTTCACTGACCGCGGAGCCGACGGTGCCGGAGGCACCCACAATCACAATTTTCATCTGCATCACTCCTGGTTGGGATGTGTCGATTCTAGCGCAACAGAAAATGCGAAAAAGCGCGTAAAATAAACCCATTGTTTCCATATTGGAGCTAATGATGGATATCGCCCATCTGGCCAGCTTTTACGAAGTGGTGCTGCGCGGCAGTTTCTCGGCCGCTGCTGATACGTTGGGAGTGAGCAAGGGGATGCTGAGCCGCCACGTCAGCGCGCTGGAGTCCTCCCTCAATGCGCAACTGTTGCAGCGCACCACCCGCCGCCTCAGCCTGACCGAGGCGGGCAAGACCCTCTATCAGCAGGCGGGGGAGATCTTCGCGCTGGCACGACAGGCGGAGCAGGATATTCAGGCGCTGACCGAAGAGGATGGCGGCCGCCTGCGCTTTACCTGCCCGGTCAGCACCGGCGATCGCATGGTGAGCGAGCTGCTGACCAGCTTTGCTGCGCTCTGCCCCGGAGTTGAAGTCGAGCTCAACTTCACCAACCAGATGGTCGACATGAGTCAGGGGGAGAACGACATCGCCCTGCGCGCCATGAACGAGGTGCCGGACAATCTGGTGGCCCTGCCGCTCGGTCGGCTCAAGGATGTGGTGGTGGCGAGCCCCGCACTGGTGGCGCGCGAGGGGCGTCCTGCCACTCCCTATGAGCTGAGCGGGCGCAGCTGCCTGTTGCAGGGGCACAATCCGGCCTGGGAGCAGTGGCACTTTATCCGTGAGGGAGAAGAGGCCCACATTCTGGTGCAGGGCAAGGTGCGGGCTAACCACTACAGCACTGTGTTGCAATTGGCGCGCGCCGGTATGGGCTATGCCAAGTGTCCGCTGATGCTGGTGGAATCGCTGCTGACGGCAGGGGAGTTGGTGACGGTGCTCGACGAGTGGCAGAGCGGCCTGCATCAGCTCCATGTGCTGCATGCCCAGCAGCGACGGGTGCCGCGCAAGATCCGGCTGTTCAAGCAGGTGCTGGCCCAGTGGTTTGCCGAGCGGCCCAACTACCTGCTCTGAGCGGCGTTATTTTTCTGTCATCTTCGGCTGCTACCCTGCGCCCATCATCGGCATCAGGAAGATCAGCGGGAATGAAGAGCAATAGAGGGTTGACCGGGTTTGTGCTGCTCTGTGCAGTGTTGGCGGCGGGCAGTGCGCAGGCCGTAGTGGAAGTGAAGGTGCCGGATAATTTTCGCATCCTCGCGGTGAGCAACGGCACCTTGCAGGATGAGCAGCATGCCACCCTGGCGGATGGCGAACAGCAACTGCTGGTGCGCTTCGAGGGGGTGATCCCCAGTCGCAGCAGCAGCGAGAATGACCGGCAGGTGCGCTCCGAGCCGCAGGTGGTGCGCTATCAGGGCAGCAATCAGCATTTGCTGCTGACGGCCAGCGTACCGGGAGACGAGCGGGGGATGCAGGCGTATGCCAAGGCCCCGGTGGTAGCGCTGCAGGAGAATGGTCGGACGCTCGCCATCCAGCAGGATGCGCTGGTGACCAGTGGCATGCTGCTTGGGGTGGATTGGAACGGCAAACTGGCTGAATACAACCGCAGCGGTGGCAAGGCGGCGCTGACGGCTGTCGCCGTTGCTGCGCAGCCAACGGCTACGCTCGCCAGCGGGGCGCAACCCGTTGTGGCAGCCAGCGAGCTGGAAGGGCAGTTGCAGCAGCTGTTCCTGCAGGCCGATCCGGCCCTTCGCAAGCGCTTTATCGGTTGGGCCGTGCCGCAGCTTTAAGTTTTCCGCCCGTTGCAGTAACGTGGACACTCCTTTTTCAGGCGCTCTGTTCATCGTACTCAACGAGGTTTTCATGTTTGAATTGCATTCACGCCTGCAGGCAGATACCCGGTGGCTCGGGGATCTGCCGCTCTGCCGTGTCTTGCTGGCCAAAGACAGCCAGTATCCCTGGCTGATCCTGGTACCGCGAGTGGCTAACTTGCGGGAAATTCACCATCTGGCGCCGGAGCAGCAGCAACAGCTGATGCAGGAGTCCTGCGCCGTCGCCGCCCTGATGGAACAAGCCCTCAGCCCGGACAAGATCAACATCGGGGCGTTGGGCAATTTGGTGCCGCAACTCCACCTTCACCATGTCGCCCGCTTTGCGACGGATCGTGCCTGGCCCGGCCCCATCTGGGGAGCTCATCCGGCCGTGCCTTACGAGCCACAAGTTTTGGCGCAGCAGGCCGATACATGGCGTGCCCGGCTCGCCAAGCTGAGCGGTTTCACCCCAGTGGCTGCTGATAACGGAGTCAACTGAGAGGCGTGTCGCTATTTCAGTCTCCGGGCCGCGCCATCTGTTAGAGTTATGGTATAGATAAGCCCATTTTCGATGTTCAGGAAGGTCCCATGATAGTGACAAGATCCGATGACGATGCCGTATTGACCACAGAGGATGTGCTGCTCAGCCTGTGCAACTCGGTGACGGACGTCTTGAGTGCCGCGACCATGAGTCAGGTGCGTTTTTCCGGCATGGTGCAGCGGATCAGCAAGACCTGCCTCAAGCCCGATATCGGCTGTTTTGTGCTGTTCGATGGCGGTTTTTCCGGTCTGGTGGTGATCAACTTCTCCGCCGCCGCCGCCATGGAGCTGTACGAGAGCTACATGCTCAGCATGGGGCTCTCCAAGGAGGATCTCGCCATCTCCCACACCTCTGACGAGGTGAGCAACGTGATGGGCGAGCTGATGAACCAGATCGTCGGCAGCTTCACCGTCAAGGTGGGCCGGGATCTGCAGACTCACATCACCCAGAACCAGCCGAAGATGCTGGCCCTCAACAAGCAGGTGATGCTGAGCGTCGATACCAACCTCGACAGCCCGGAGTCCCGCCGCGTCACCTTCTTCACCGCCCGCAACAACATCTTCTATCTGGAGCTGGCGATGGACAAAACCGAGTTCATCCGCATCCACAATGAGGGGATGGAGCATGAGGAGCTGGATCCCGATGCGCTGATCGCCCAGACCAAGCTGGATGCTGCCAAGCCGGTTCAGGCTGCGGCCCCGGTCGCCAACGATCACGACGATCTGCTCGACTCCCTCGGGATTTGAGACGCAAGCCAGACGACATCAAGGCCACTTTCGAGTGGCCTTGTGTTTTTGCGCTGTACCAGGGGTCAGAAGTTGTAGAGCAGGCCGGTGCTGAAGCGGGTGGCTTGTGAATCGTAGAAGCTGATATCCGAGCTGGATTTGCCATACGCCGCGCTGGCGGTCGCCGAGAGGGAACTGACGCCAAACAGGTTGTGCCAGAAGAAGATGGCGTTCGCCGCAAACTCGTCGGCATCGGCGTACTGGCCGAAGAGGGGGTTGGCCTCGTCATAGTTGCTCTGGCCGAGGTAGAGGTTGCTGACAAATGACCACTGGGCGCCCCGCTTGGCATAGGTCAGCTGCATGCCGCTCTGTTTGTAGCGCTGGGCGCGTCCGTCGAGATCCGCATCGCGATAGATCAGCGCGGGCTCAATCACGTGGCCGCCGCTAAAGCGCCACTGATAGGAGAGTTCGAGGGCGTGGATCTTGCCGTTGCGATCGAGGGCTGAGGCGTAGTTGGTATGGTGGATGGCGTCGTATTGCTGGCCGCTGCGCTCTTCATCCACGTCGATGTTGCGGGTGGTCAGGCTGCCATTGAAGTTGCTGCCCCAGATATTGTCCCAGCTTGCCCGCACGCCGGTCGAGTTGATGTCGGTCGAGCTGCGGGCCACCCCCACGGCGAATGGATCGCTCCACTGCTCGGTTGGCATGGCGCTGAACACCAGCGAGCCGCCGACAATCCCCTTGTCCCCCAGCTCTTGCCGCAGCCCCAGTTGCTGGGTGAAGTCGAAGCGAATGGCATCCTGGATCAGGTTGCCGAGAAAAAGCTGGGTGCGGGTGTCGGCAAAGGTGTAGCGGATATCGGCATTGATCAACGGCGTGACGGCCGAGCTGCTCTGCGGGCTGCCCAGACCGGAGAGGGTGTTGTGGTCATCATCGCCGCTGTAGAAGTTGGATTCGTAGTTGACGACATTGATGCCGCCCAGCAGAAAACCGGACCAGCCGGACTCTTTGGGAATGCTCCCCAAATCGGCATGGGCGCTGTTGGCGACAAGCAGGCCAAGGCCCAGCAGAGAGATGTGACGCATCGAAGTGTTCTCCTGATCCGATCGTTCGGGATGAAAAGATGAGGTTCAAGCAGCCGACATTCGTCAGCCAGCTCACAGAATCGTGACGCAACGGGATGAGATAAAGAAGAGTTCCCCCTGTTGTGCTGGTATTCTGTACCGCGAATATCGGGGGAAAACAACAAGATGAAACAGATTAAATCCTGGGCGCAATATTACGTCGATCTGATGACCAAGCTGGGACTGGTGCGATTCAGCATGTTTCTGGCTGCGGGCATTATCGTGCTGGCGGTCGCCATCCAGATGGGGGTGACCCTGTTCCTGCGCGGCAATATCGATGTGATCGACTTCGTTCGCTCGGTCTTCTTCGGCCTGCTGGTGACCCCCTGGGCCGTCTATTTTCTCTCCATCGTGGTGGATCAGCTGGAGGACTCCCGCCAGCGGCTGACGCGCATGGTGCGCAAGCTGCAGGATATGCGTGAGCGGGATCTGGAGCTCAATACCCAACTGCAGGAGAACATCAGTCGCCTCAATGCCCAGATTGCCGAGACCAACCGGGCCGAGAGCCTGCGTCTGCAGGCCATCGAGGATCTGGAGAACGAGGTGTTCCAGCGGGAAAAAGCCCAGCTTCATCTGGGGGAGCGCACCGCCCTGCTGCGCTCCTTTATCGACTGCTCTCCCGATCTGGTCTACTACCGCAACGAGGATGAGCAGTTCTCCGGCTGCAACCGCGCCATGGAGGAGCTGACCGGCAAAGTGGAGGCGGAGCTGATCGGCCTGACCCCGTTCGATGTCTACAAGCAGGAGATCGCCAACAAGATCGTCGAGACCGATCGGCAGGTCTTCGCCAGCAACGAGCCGCTCACTTACGAGCAGTGGCTGGAGTATCCCGATGGCCGCAAGGCCTATTTCGAGCTGCGCAAGGTGCCCTTCTTCGATCGCTTCGGCAAGCGGCTCGGTCTGCTCGGCTTTGGCCGTGACATCACCGAGCGTAAGCAGTATCAGGACAAGCTGGAGAAGGCGAGCCGCGACAAGACCACCTTTATCTCCACCATCAGCCACGAGCTGCGCACTCCGCTCAACGGCATCGTGGGCTTGAGCCGGATGCTGATGGATACCCCCCTCGATCCCAAGCAGCATCAGCAGCTCAAGACCATCCACCTGAGCGCGGTGACTCTGGGCAACATCTTCAACGACATCATCGATCTCGACAAACTGGATCGCCGTCGCCTCGAAATTGCGCCGACTCGCATCGACCTGCCCGCCTTCCTCGACGAGTTGGAGACCCTGTCGCGTATTCAGGCGGAGCAGAAGGGGCTCTATCTGCACTTCGATCGTGATGGTGACATGCCGCAATTCGTGATGGCCGATGGCACCCGCCTGCGTCAGGTGTTGTGGAATCTGGTGGGCAACGCGGTCAAGTTTACCGATGAGGGGGGCGTCACCGTGCGCTGCCTCGCCCATCCTGCCGACGAGCCGGGCAAGCTGGCGCTGCACTTCGAGGTGGAGGATACCGGCGTTGGCATCCCGCGCGCCCAGCAGGAGAAGATCTTCGCCATGTACTATCAGGTGCAGGGCAAGAAGCACGCTACCGGTACCGGCATTGGGTTGGCGGTCTCCCGTCAGCTGGTGCAGGCGATGGGGGGCCAGCTCTACGTGGACAGCGATCCGGGCGAGGGCTCCTGCTTCACCGCCGAACTGGAAGTGGCCTGCGCCGAGCCGGTGCTGGCCGAGCCGGAAGAGGAGATGCCCTCCCTCGATATCCTGCTGGTGGAGGATGTGGAGCTCAACGTGACGGTGGCTTGCGCGTTGCTCAACAAGCTGGGTCATCAGGTGCAGGTGGCGCGGGACGGCACCCAGGCGCTGGCGATGGCCAACCCGGATGATTTTGACCTCATTTTGCTCGATATCCAGCTGCCGGACATGACCGGCTTCGATGTGGCGGAACAACTGCTGGCGCGTTATGGCGACAGCCTGCCGCCCATGGTGGCGCTCACCGCCAACTCAACCGGCGATCGCCAGTACTACCGGGATCACGGCATGCAGGATGTGATCAACAAGCCGCTCGGTTCCAAAGCGGTGCGGGAGGTGATTGGCCACCTGTTTGCCGGTCTGGCCGAGGATGAAGCGGACGAGCAGGCGGATGCGGGCAATCAGGATGCGCTGCTGGACTTGCCCTTCCTCACCGATTACGCCGATACCGTGGGCAAGCCGGTGCTGCTCTCCAGCGTCGATCTGTTCGAGAAGATGATGCCGGACTACATGGCGGTGCTTGACTCCAACATGATCGCCAAGGATCAGGCGGGGGTGGTGGAGGAGGCCCACAAGATAAAAGGGGCGGCAGGCTCCATCGGCCTGCGCCGACTGCAGCAGACGGCCCAGCTGATCCAGAGCCCGGATCACCCCGCCTGGTGGGAAAACGTGGAAGACTGGATTGAAACGCTGCGCCGCGAATATCCCGGCGATATCGCCCGTCTGCGGCGCTGGTTGTTGTCTTGAGGCGGGTGGTTGTCTTGAGTCTGAGGGAAGTTGCTGGCAAGGAGCTGCAAGATGTATAGCCGTTTGATTACCCCCGCGCGCATCCACTCCTGGGGTGATGAGGAGCTGCTGGAGGCGACCGAGCAGGATCGCGCCCGCATCGTGCAGGCCGCGCCGGTGCGCCGTCTGCAGCAGAAGACCCAGGTCTTTCCGCTCGATGTGAAGGCCTCGGTGCGCAGTCGCCTCACCCACTCGCTGGAGGTGCAGGAGACCGGTCGCCAGATCAGCCGCCGCATTCTGGCCGTCTTGCCAGCAGGCATGGTCTGCGAAGGGGCCTTTATCAATCTGGTGGAGATGTCCTGCCTGCTCCATGATGTGGGCAACCCGCCGTTTGGCCACTTTGGCGAGCAGGTGATGAGCCAGTGGCTCGGCGAGATGCTCGATCCCCTCTATCAGCAGGCGCTGGCGCAGCCCCCCTCGGCCCAGTGGGCTGAATTGCGTCAGGATCTGCAGCTGTTCGATGGCAATGCCCAGAGCCTGCGGCTGGTGCACAGCCTGCACGAACTCAACCTGACGCTCGGGCAACTGGCGGCGCTGTGCAAATACCCGCAGCAGCCGCAACCCGGCGTGAGTTATGGCCAGCATCACGGCTGGAGCAGCAAGCGCGGCATCTTCTTCAGCGAGCAGCCGCTCTACCGCGCCCTCGGTCAGAGCCTGGGGCTGGCCCCCGGCTGTCGCCATCCGCTGGTCTACATCATGGAGGCGGCAGACGACATCTCCTACTGCATCGCCGATCTGGAAGATGCGGTGGATCGGCGGATCCTGACACTGTCAGAGCTGCTGGTGGCGTTGCGCCGTGCTGATGGAAGTGACTATCTGGCGGCGTTGCTGGATGAGGCGCTGGCCTCTGGCCGGGGCTTTTTCCCCCATTTTCGCCAGCAACTGACCCGGGATCTGGTGACGCTGGCGGCGCAGAGCTATGTCAGCGAACATCAGGCCATTTTGCAGGGCTCCTACCCGCAAGCGCTGCTGCACGGTCAGGCGCCGGCGGCGCGGGTGCTCGATATCCTCAAACAGGTGGCCCGCGAGCTGGTCTTTATGCGCCCCGAGGTGGAAGCGCTCGAGCTGGAAGGGTATGCGGCGCTGCGTGGGGTGCTGACCAGTTATTCCTGCCTGTTGGCGCTGCCGGCGCGGCAATTTGCCCGCCTGCTGGCCGGGGAGGGGAGTCAGGATCTCTTCTTCGCCCGCCGCCTCTATCACCGCCTCTCGGCCCGTCACCTCAAGGCCTACCGGCTGGCGACCGCCACCCCGGACTCGCGTTTTGCCTGCCAGCACGAGCAGGAGTGGTATTACCGGGTGCGGTTGCTGCTCGACTACGTCAGCGGCATGACAGATACCTATGTGCTGGAGGAGTACCGGCTGCTCTCCGGGATCTGATGCCCGGGGTTGCCCTTGTCAGGCAGCATAAAATGCCAGGAAAACGTTTAAAAAGGAGTCGCAGGAGGCTTGTTTTAAATTCGGATATTTTTTAGACTTCTGCAACCTGTTCAACTTTTACTCGGTAAGGAGACGATTATGCAACATCTGATGCTCAATATTGCATTCTCTCGCGGCACTGCGTGCGGCGTGAAATCTCGTGCTCTTTTACCGCGTGGCGTAAACAGGTAACCCCTGTCTTTTTATCACCCGCGGTTCGTCCCGCAGGGTGATATCCACTTTCTCCGGGAGAACCGCATGTTCTACTGGAGAATGTCATGTCTATCGAACTGGTTTTACTGCGCAGTGTTGAATCCCTGGTCCAGAGAAGGATTGCCCGGGTCGAGCGTCGTCTCGTGCAGGTCAATCTGTCACCCGCCCTGCTCAGGGATATCGGGCTGGAAGGGTATCAGGGTCAGATCTCCCTCGTTCGCGAGCGGGAGTATCAAACCGGCTTCCGACTCGGGAATCGAATAACCTGATGGAAGGGGCCTGTATGGCCCCTTTCTTGGCATTGATGGCAGACCCCGGTCTGCCATTTTCATTTGATTAAGCTGTGGTTAAGTTAAAGCGCGAATATCCATTCGCGAATTTTGCGAAAATCTCTATTATTTGCGGCCGACTTTTCTTTGGATTCAGGTTATGAGCCGCACTCGCCGTTTATTTCAGTTTATATTCCTGCTGCTATGGTGTGTGCTGGGGCAGCGCGAATCTGAAGCGGGACTTAATCCATTGGCGCTTACAGAGGCCGAACGTCAGTGGAGCGCGGCCCATCACGAGCTGATCATCGGTATGCCGATGATGGGCTCGCCCCCTTATAGCTACAAGGATGCGGTACAGGGGTTCAACGGCCCGGTGCCCGAGATGGCGCTACTGATCGCCAGAGCGCTCGGCTTGCCCCTGCACTACAAGGAGTTCACCTCCTATGACGAGGCACTGAGCGCGTTGCAGGCGGGCAAGGTGCATATCATCATCAATTTTCAGCCCGGAGATCAGTGGGAAAACCAGATAGCCTCGGTGCCCTTCCCGTTCTTTATTCCGCAGGGGGTGCTGCTGAATCGCACGCTCACCCGGCTCTCTCTTGACGAGGCTCGCAAGCTTAAATGGGTCTGCATGGTCGGGACCGACTCCTGTGGCCAGCTCGAGGCGCTGGGTCTGGTGCCGGTCAAGGCGGTGGAGCGGCGCAGCGAAGCCACCTTCATGCTCAAGCAACAGCTGGCGGATGCCTATCTGGCGGATATGCCATCGCTATTGTCGGAGCGGGCACAAAACCCCAATGCCGGGTTCTCGATTGTCAAACCGCAGTGGGCGCCGGTCTCCTCCCTGTCCGTCAATATGCTGCGCAACAACTCCGGGCTCACCAGTCTGATAAACCGGGTCATGCCCGAGCTGCCGGTGACGGATATGCGTCCGATCCTTGAAGCCATCAATGGGGGGCAGGCTACGGCATCGGGGGAGATCACCACGGTCAAATTTACCCCCGAGGAGCAGGCGTGGCTGCGTACGCATCCGATCTTGCGCTACGGTATCTCGCCGCACTGGGTCTCGATGAGCGAGTTCAATTATCGTGGCAAGCTGGTGGGCTACGTACCCGATATGGTGGCCCTGCTGCGCCGCTACTCGGGGCTGGAGTTCTCGCTGGTGCGTACCGAATCCTGGCGAGAGACCCAGAATTTGCTCAAAAAACACCTGATCGACTTTATTCCGGTGATGAGCCCGTCGGCAGAGCGCGAGCATCTGGGGATTTACACCCCCAACTACATGTTTGTTGACCGCGTCATCGTGGGGGGGCGAGAGAGCAAAAATCTCTCCGACATCGAATTGGTGCGAGGTACGCGGGTCGGCATTGTGGATGCATCCATTGACGAGGAGCTGTTGGCCTCGCTGGGGGCAATTCCGGTGGAGGTGAAGGATGACAGCCGCCTGCTGCGCCTGCTCGATGAGGGGCGGGCCGATTATGTGCTGCTTACCATGACCACCCTGCCGGCCGCCCTGGGGCGAGGCTTTGAGGATCGCTATCGGGTGGTCTACTCCGGGCAAAACTTGCGTCTTCCCGGCGCCATGGGGGTATCCCCTGCCGATCCCATGTTGCAGCAGATCCTGACCAAGATCCTCTATGCCATCCCCCAGCACGAGATTGACAAGCTTGAATCTCGCTGGCTGACGATGCGGCTGCAGACCGGCCTGGATACCCGCACCGTGGTGCTGTGGTTTCTGGTCTGCGCGGGGGGTGCGCTGGTGTTCTTTACCATCTTCTGGCACTGGAACCAGACGCTGCAGCGGCAAAATGATCAGCGAAAACAGGCCCAAAAACAGCTCAACGAGCAGCTGGCCTTTGTCCAGACGCTGCTCGACTCCTTGCCGAGCATGGTGGCACTGCGGGATCGCCAACAGAACCTGACCCTCTGCAACAAGGCGTACCGCGAGGCCTTTATCGGCGCCGAATCCGGCGGAGATGGCTGGAGCTATATGCAGACCGAGGAGCGGGAGCAGATGCTGCGTGAAGAGCAGAGCGTCTGGGCGACCGGCGTCAGGCTGGAGGGCGCTGGCTATACCCGGCGGATCGACGAATCCCAGTTCCATGTGGTCTATGTCAAGTTGCCCTACCGGGCGGCAGATGGCGAGATCCAGGGGGTATTGACCGTGCTGACCGATGTCAGCGCCCTGAAAGCCGCCGAGGACAAGGTGCGCGAAGTGGAAGCCATGCTGCGGGACATGACCGACAGCATGCCCGGCGTGGTCTATCAGTATCTGTGGCATCGCTCGGATCAGGGGCGTTTTCTCTATGTCTCGCAAGGGGCGGGGGAGACGCTGGGGGTGCCCTCCCAGGCCCTGATGTCCGCCAGATCCGAGTGGAAGACATTTGGCGTCAGTGAAGAGGTGTTGCAGGCGTTCTTCAGTCGGGTTGCCGCCAATGCGCCGACCCGGACGCCGATCGACTGGGAGGTCAAGGTGCCCCACTACGGTGGAGAGCGCTATCTGCAGGTGCGGGGCAGCTTCGTGGAGCAAGGGCCGGATACCCTGCTGCTCAACGGCATGGTGCAGGACATCACGGCCCTCAAACAGCAGCAGTATGAGTTGCATGAGGCGCGCGCCAGCGCCGAACAGGCCATGCAGGCCCGCAGTCGCTTTCTGGCCACCATGAGCCATGAGCTTCGCACGCCGATTTCGGGGATGCACGGCATGCTGGAGCTGCTGCGGATGAGCAACGTGGACGATGATCAGCGCTATCTGCTGCGCAACGTGGTTACCTCGACCAACAACCTGCTCTATCTGGTCAACGATATCCTCGATTTCTCCAAGATCGAGGCGGGCCAGCTTCATCTGGATTATCAGTCGAGCCCGTTGCAGTCGGTGATTTGCGATGCGGTTCGTGGTCATGCCGCTCAGGCCCATGGCAAGGGGTTGCAAGTCGAGTTCAGCTGGGAGAGCGAGGTGCCGGATCGGGCGGATATCGATGCCATCCGGGTGGCGCAGGTGGTCTCCAACCTGCTGAACAATGCGGTCAAGTTTACCGAGCGCGGGGTGATTGCCATTCGCGTCAGGTATCGGGATCAGCAGCTCGCCATCACGGTAGCCGACTCCGGCATCGGGATCGCCGAGGAGAAGCAGGCGCTGCTGTTCACCCCGTTCGAGCAGCTCGACTCCGATATCAATCGTCGTTATGGCGGCACCGGGCTGGGATTGGCCATTTGCGATCAACTGGTGCGCAAGATGGGGGGCTCGCTGAGCCTCAATAGCCGGGCCGGTGAGGGGGCCAGCTTCTGCTTCACCATCCCGCTGAGCAACCCCCACTGGGATCTCCCGGCGCTGACAGGCAGCGAGTGGTGGTATCTCGGTGACGATCACCTGCTGGAACAGACGATGACGCGGTTGGGGGCCAAATTGCACCCTATCGATGCCAACCGGCTGGCTCGGGGGGTCAATGGCCTGCTGCTGGCCGACGAGCGCTGGTTGGCGCGCGATCTTGGCCACAACTGGTTGGGGCGGGTGCAGCAGCCCGGGCTCAAGGGGATCGTCTTCTCCCCTGACGAGGTGCTGCGCACCCGGCTGGGCCCGGCGCGCTGGTGGCGACTGGGACTCTCTCCTCTCTATCCGGACCTGTTGCTGGAGAGTGGCCGCGAGCTGCTCTGCGGGGTCGTCAATCCGGTGATGGCAACGCATGCCGACAAGTTGGCCGGTCGGGTGCTGGTGGCGGATGACCATCCGGTCAACCGGGCCCTGCTGGAGCGCCAGCTGGGGATCCTGGGGGTCGAGTGCGTGGTGGTCGAGAACGGCGAGCAGGCGCTGCAGGCCTGGCAGGCAGAGCCCTTCTCGCTGTTGCTGACCGACTGCCACATGCCGGTGATGGATGGCTATACCCTGACCAACACCCTGCGGGCCAACGGCGATCAGACCCCCATCATAGGGGTGACGGCCGATACCTCGGAGGAGGCGTCGGCCCGCATGGTCGCCGCTGGCATGAACGGCATGCTGATCAAGCCTTATATGCTGGAAGCGCTGCGCCAGACGCTGGTGCAGTGGCTGCCAGCCTGCGCAGCCGTGACGCCGGAGCCGCTAACCGGCGCGTCGGCGCTGGCTGCCCGCTGGATGGCGCTGTTTGGCGATGAAGAGGATGCCAGAGCCATGGCCAGCGAATATCTGGCCTCCAATCTGCTGGATCGCGAAGAGATGATGGCGGCGCTGGCGGTCCGCAACGGGGACGCGTTGCTGGAGATCGCTCATCGCATCAAGGGGGCCGCCCGCATGGTGGGGGAGTGTGCCTTGGCCGAACAGGCCGAACTGCTGGAGAGTGCCGCACGGCTCAAGCAGCTGGATGAGTTTGCCGTGCTGGGGCAGGAGGTTGATCTGCTGATCAACCGTGTTACCTACGAGACAGGATTATGGCTGAATGAACAAGCGCGAGCATGAAGTGGTCATCATGGTGGCTGAGGATCACACCTTTCAACGCAAGGCGCTGTTGCATCAGATCCGCGGCCTGGGCTATCGGCAACTGCTGGAGGCGCGCGACGGGGTGGAGGCGCTGGCGCTCTGCCAGCAGCAGAGAGTCGATATCCTGCTCTGTGACCTGCGGATGCCCGGCATGGATGGCATGGGTTTGCTGCGCCGTCTCTCGCAGGCAGGCTTTCGCGGCGGCATCATCCTCTCCAGCGCGCTGGAGGGGGATGTGGTCGAGGCGGTGCTGCGCATGAGTGCCGCCTATGGCTTGCATGTGCTGGGGCGGCTCGACAAGCCCGCCCGGCCGGGGCAACTCGCACAGCTGATTCAGTCATGGTCTCCCGCCCGGGAGCCCTCCCGTCAGGAGGAGGGGCACAGGATCGATCTCGATCAGCTCAAACGCGGCATCGAGCAGCAGCAGATCTTGCCCTGGTATCAGCCGAAGGTGAGCTTTGCCACGGGTCAGTGGGCCGGGATGGAGGCGCTGGCTCGCTGGCAGCATCCTGAATATGGACTCATCTCGCCGGGACTCTTTATCCCGATGGCGGAAGAGCACGACCTGATTGCGCCCCTGACCGAGATCATCATTGGCAAGTCGCTGAGTGATGCCCACCTGTGGGGGGAAACCGGATTGTCGATCAATCTGTCGATGAATCTGTGTGCCAGCTCCCTCAATGACGGCAGTCTGTGCCAGACCCTGATTGACCAGTGCCGGCACTGGAGCGTGGATCCGGCCCTCATCACCCTGGAGGTGACTGAGAGTGCTTTCATTCGTGACATCGGTGCCATGCTGGAGGTGCTGACCCGGCTGCGGATGCACGGTTTTGGCCTCTCCATCGATGACTTTGGCACCGGCTACTCCTCGATGCAGCAGCTGGCGCTGCTGCCCTTTACCGAGCTGAAGCTGGATCGCTCCTTCGTCGATCGCTGCCATGCCGATCCGGCACACCTGGCCATTATCGAGTCCAGTATCGAGCTGGCCCGCAAGCTTGGGCTCAAAACTGTGGCAGAAGGGGTGGAGGACGCGGCGACCTGGCACCTGCTGGCCAGGCTCGGCTGTGACCTCTGCCAGGGCTTTTTCTCCGCCCGCCCGATGCCGCACAGTGAGTTGGCAAATTGGCACCGAACTTGGCAAGATAGATTGCCTACACTGATATCTATCTGATTCTGTTGGCTAGCTCCCCCGTTTGAACAAGGATGTTCATGAAAATCTCAAGCAAGCTGTTGCTCAGCTTCGGTTTTATCAACCTGCTGATCCTGCTCTCCTCCACCCTGGTCTATTACCGGCTCACCCAGATCAATCAGGCCCAGTACACCCTGCTGGAGCAGGCGTTGCCCGCCCTGCAGCGGGATGAGGCGAGCCAGAAGGCGCTGGTGGCCACCGTCTCTGCCCTGCGTGGCTACCTGATCCTCGGCAAGGATCCGGCTCAGGCCTCCCGCCTCAAGCAGGAGTGGGAGTCAGCCTGGCAGGCCATCGCCCATCAGACGTTCAGCCCGGCGCTCGCCCAGTCTCTCGGGACCTTCAAAAGCCATCAGGAGAAGGTGTGGGTCATCGCCCAGAGCGAAGAGAATCTGCCCGCCCATACCCTGATGCTGCAGGAGGCGGGGCCGCTGGCGGAGGCGGCGCTCGATCAGTTGCAATCCTTTGCCAATGAAGAGGTTGGCACTGCGCAGGATCAACTCTCCGGCGATCGCCGCATGCTGCTCAAGCAGGTGGGGGATGCCTACAACAGCCTCGCCAATGCGCTCTCCGCTCTGCGGGATTTTCTTATCTCAGGCGATCCCGAATACCGCAGCAAATATCAGGATTACTACCAGTTTCACCAGCAGCGGGTGGCGGAGGTGAAACAGCAAGCCGCGCTTTTTACCGAGACCCAGCAGAGCCTCTGGCAGCTGTTTGAAGAGATGGCGACCCCCTTCTCCGAGCTGGTGGGGCAGGTGATCGAGAAGCGCCAGGCGCCGGATTGGGATCAGGCCAACTACCTGATGGCCACCGACATCGAGCCGATGCAGTCCACTCTCAGCGAGCAGCTGGTCCAGCAGGTGGGCAAAACCCGCGCCGAGGTGGCGCAGATCTCGGTGCAGATGACCCGTGCCGGGAGCGCCATCAACCAGACCCTGCTGCTGGCTACCGGCAGTGCCATCGTGCTTGGCATGCTGGTCGCCTGGCTCTTTAGCCGCCGTCTGACTCGTGACATTGCCAGCCTGGTAACCCGGGCGGGGCAGGTTGCCGATGGCCGACTGGCAGCCCGGCCCTTGCCGATAACGGGGCAGGATGAGTTGGGAGAATTGACTGGCTCCATCAACCGGATGTCTGTCCAACTGCGCCAGTTGGTAGGTGAGTTGCAGGGGGCGGTGGGGCAGGTAGAAGAAGCCTGTGGTGAGGTGGGTAGCACCACGCGGGCCATCGTAGTGGATTTGACGGTGCAGGATCAGCGGGTCGATGCGGTGGCGGCGGCTATCGATCAGATGTCAGTCAGCGCCCGGGATGTGGCTGGCAATATCGCCGCCGCGGCAGGTGGCGCCCAGCAGGTGCAGCAGCAGACCCGACAGGGGCAGGCCGCGCTGGCGCGGATGACCGACGCCATGCAGCAGATTGCCGCCATGATTGGGCAGGCCAACGAGGCCATGGGGCTGCTGGCGCATCAGAGCGAACAGGTGGGGCAGATCACCGAGGTGATCGCCACGATCGCGGAGCAGACCAACCTGCTGGCCCTCAATGCGGCGATCGAGGCGGCGCGGGCAGGCGAGCAGGGACGCGGGTTTGCGGTGGTGGCCGATGAGGTACGCCAGCTGGCGACCCGCACCCATCAATCAACCGCCGAGATCAGCCAGACCATTGCGGCCATCTCCCAACAGACTCGCCAGACGGTGAGTACCGTCAGCAGCGGTACCCGACTGGTGGAGCAGGGGCGGGATGCAGTCGGCCTGGTGACCGATACCCTGAGTGCCATGAACCAGCTGGTGCAGTCGCTGTCGGGCCAGCTGGAAGCCATTTCGGTGGCGACCGAGCAGCAGTCACGGGTGGCCGCCGAGGTGGCCGGGACGGTCGATGACATTGCCGCGCTCAGTCGGCAATCCTGTCAGCGTAGTCAGCAGGGGGAGGAGATCGTAGCCAGACTGGCCGGTGATACCGGCAAGCTGACGGCGGTGATCGCCCGCTTTGATCTTGACTCGTGAGATGGCGGGATCATCCCGCCATTGCGATTTATCCGGCCGTCTGGACTGTGGGTTTAGTCCAGCCGTCTGAAGGCGTGGTTATCGAAGCTGCTGGTGGTCTCGCGATTGAGCAGACTGACCAGCAAAATCGCCCGTTTGTCCCCATCCGGCTCCATATAGATGGCTTCGAAGCCAGCCAGTGGCCCCTCTTCAATCAGTACCTTGTCGCCCGAGCAGGGCAGGTTGGCGTAGCAGGCTCGCGCCTCGTCGCTGTCATCACGACTCATCAGCTGATAGACCAGCTTGCTGCTGATAGGGGTCCATTCACTGCCAAAGTGGATGATCCGGCTGATGCCGCGGGTCGATTTCAGGGTGACCGGTGTCACCTCTTCCAGATCGACGAAGATAAACAGATAGTTGGGGAACATGGGTTCCCGTACCGGAACTCGCTTGCCCCGGCGCAGCTTCTCGATCTCCACCATGGGGTAATAGGATTCGATACCCTGGGCATCGAGGTGGGCGCGGGCGCGGGCCTCTTCTTTTGGCTTGCAGTAGGCCAGATACCATTTTTTCATGTTATGAGTATGTTCGTGTTGCCGTGCTCGCGGATATGATAGCGGCGCCAATAAAAAAGGCCACGCATTGCGTGGCCTTTTTTGCCAAGTGAGCAATTACCAACCTTTTACCAGGCCGCCCTTGAACAGCTCGAGACCTTTCTTGTAGACATCATCGGTCTGGAAAGCTTGTACGAACTGTTTGACCTTCTCGTCATCCTTGTTGTTGTCGCGAGCCACGATCAGGTTGACGTAGGGGGACTCTTTGTCCTCAACAAACAGGCCGTTTTCGGTCGGGGTCAGCCCAATCTGACCGGCGAAGGTGTTGTTGATGATGGAGAGATCCACATCTTCCAGTGAACGGGGCAGCTGGGCTGCTTCCAGTTCGACAATCTTGAAGTTGCGCGGGTTGCTGGCGATATCCAGCACGGTGGCTTCCAGACCGGCGCCATCCTTCAGGGTGATCAGACCCTGTTTGGCCAGCAGGATCAGCGAGCGACCCAGGTTGGTCGGATCGTTCGGTACCGCGATCTGGGCGCCATCTTTCAGCTCGCTCAGCGCCTTGATCTTCTTGGAGTAACCGGCGATCGGGTAGACAAAGGTGTTGCCAACCGGCACCAGCTTGAAGCCGCGATCACGCACTTGCGCATCCAGATAGGGTTTGTGCTGGAAGGCGTTGACGTCGATGCTGCCATCGTTCAGCGCCACGTTCGGGGTGACGTAGTCGGAGAAGTTGACGATCTCGACGGTCAGACCGTATTTCTCTTTGGCGACCTTGGCCGCCACTTCAACCAGCTCGGTCTCCGGGCCGGCAATGGCGCCCACTTTCAGAACCTTGCTCTCTTCTTTTTGACCGCAACCGGCCAGAACCAGACCAGCCAGCAGCGCAGCCGCAACGGATTTGATGCCAAATTTCATAAAACCTCCTGTCAGAAATCGACGATTAACGATGATCACATTTGTGGACCAGGCGCTCACCCGCGCTCTGGATAAGTTGAACCAGTACTACCAGGATAACCACGGTCACCAGCATGACGGTGGGGTCAAAGCGCTGATAACCATAACGAATACCCACATCCCCCAGACCGCCACCACCGATGGCCCCGGCCATGGCCGAGTAGTTCACCAGCGTGACGAGGGTAATGGTGACGCTGTTGAGGATGCCGGGCAGAGCCTCGGGCAGCAGCACCTTGGTGATGATTTGCAACGGCTTGGCGCCCATCGCCTTGGCCGCTTCCAGCAGGCCATCCGGCACCTCCATCAAGGCCCCTTCCACCAGACGGGCGATGAAGGGGATGCAACCGACAGTCAGCGGCACGATGGCGGCGATGGTGCCGATACTGGTGCCGACAATCAGCCGGGTCAGCGGAATGATGGCGACCAGCAGGATGATAAAGGGCACCGAGCGACCCACGTTGACCACCATGCCCAGAGTACGGTTGAGCAAGGGGTTGGCCAGGATCTGGCCCGCCTTGGTGACGTGCAGTGCCACGCCGAGCGGCAGGCCCAGCAGGCAGCCGAACAGAGCGGAGGCAAACACCATGATCAGGGTGTCGCCCAGGGCCGTGATGAGCAGATTAATCATGGCTTCGGACATAGCCCATTACCTCCAGCTGAATGTGGTTGTCGATGAGGAACTGCTGGGTTGCCTCGCACTGGGCCTCATCCCCGAACAGCTCGGCCAGCAGGAAACCGAATTTGACGCCACCGGCGTACTCGATGTCTGCGCTCAGAATGCTGATGTCGATGTTGAAACGGCGGCTCGCCTCGGAAATCAGCGGCGTATCGACCGTGCTGCCGGTAAAGCCGAGCTTCACCAGCGGATAGCTACCCGGCACCCGCTCGCTGCTCATCCGATCCTGATACTCCTGCGGTACCTCCAGATGGATGGTGGAGTGGATGAAGTCACGGGCCAGCTGGGTCTTGGCGTTGCTGAAGAACCAGGCCACTTCGCCCTGCTCGATCAGACGGCCGTCGCTGATGATGGCCACTTCGTCACAGATCCCCTTCACCACATCCATTTCGTGAGTGATGAGCAGGATGGTGAGCCCCAGCTTGACGTTGATCTCCTTGAGCAGGGTCAGGATCGAGCGGGTGGTCTGCGGGTCGAGGGCCGAGGTAGCCTCGTCACAGAGCAGCACCTTGGGGGCCGGCGCCAGTGCGCGGGCAATGGCGACCCGCTGTTTCTGACCGCCGGAGAGCTCGGACGGATAGGCATGGGCACGGCTTTCCAGCCCGACCAGCGCCAGCAGTTCGGCAACCCGTTGCTGGATCTGCTCTTTGCTCCAGCCTGCCAGCTCCAGCGGAAAGGCGATGTTGGCAAACACGGTGCGGGAAGCGAGCAGGTTGAAGTGCTGAAAGATCATCCCGATCTGGCGGCGAGCCTGGGTCAGATCCCGTTCGCTCAGGGCGACCAGATCCTGGCCATCGACAATCACCTGGCCCTCTGTCGGGCGCTCCAGCAGGTTGACACAACGAATGAGGGTACTCTTGCCGGCACCGGAGGCACCGATCACCCCGAAAATTTTGCCTTGGGGTACATGCAGACTCACATCACGCAGGGCGTGCACGGCGTCACTGCCTGTACCGTAGACTTTGTTGAGACCTTTCAACTTAATCATGGATTCTTCCGTGCTAACAGCCTTACAGCACAGGGCGCTACAGGCGGGGAAATTGGGCAGAGGTTCCACTGGGTTACTCTGCCATCATGGAGGATGATGCTAAGATGTCTGGATGGCCGTGTCAACGCATGTTTTTACGTCTAGACGTCTAAAAAAGTGATAAGGATATCTGTCTGGTGGATAACGATCTGGGTGGATATGTCTCGCATCCAGATCCTGTTTCGCCAGTTTGGCATATGGCCGAATTAAAGATGGTTTATGTCGGGTAAATACTGGTTTTATTAGTGTGTCAGCCCGATATCACCCATGTCAGGTGTCGAGCCTGAAACGCCACCATAGTTGCACAAATAGCTGCACAAATCGTTCCCTATTCGCGACCGGAGCACCTGTCCGCCCCTTTGTCGGCATCAACCTTGATGCAGCGCAAGGGGGGCTCGGATAGGGATTGGGTCGGTTGCGCTTGTTTTTTATACTGATGATGCCGACAAGCATGGAGGGCAGTGCGATGAGATTCCAACAGATCAAAGAGTTGCTGCACTATCTTGAACAGGTTCATCACCAGCTCGGGCTCTGCTACGGGCGATTGACCAGTCAGGTGGACTGCGAACGCAGCCGGATGTTGCTGGTCTATCTGCAAGGGCGTGAGGATGCGGCCAGTGCCCATCTGCACGAATATGCCGCCCAGCTGGGAGAGGCGGTGAGGGAGACCTGGCTGAACCAGTGTTTTAGCGAGGATATGTTGCCCGCCATCACCCGCTTCGAGCTGCCGGCCTCGGCCCAGACCCAGGATATCGTCACTCAGGTGTGCCGCTGGGAAGAGCAGCTGGTGGGCGAGCTGGGCCATCTGGCCCGGGAATGCCCGACACCGGCCACCACCACCCTGCTCGAGAATCTGGCCGGGTTGGAGCAGACCCGCCTGACCCGACTGGTGCACGGGGTACACCGACTCGATGACATGTAACAAGTGATGGCGGTCAGGCACGCAAGATAGCGGTCAAACAAAAGGGCCCGGCAGCAGTGCCGGGCCCTTTCCATTTGATCTCTGCTGATTGGCGGTGAGCGGCGATCAGCCCTGCCGCTCGGCCGCGTAGAGGGCGGCCCCTATAATGCCCGCCTGATTGAGGCTGGCCGCCGGAATGAGCGGTGCCCGGGTCTCGATGCGATCGACAAATTTATCCAGCTTGGCGGCGCTACCGCCCCCCAGAATGAAGAGGTCGGGGGAGAAGAGAAACTCGAGGCGCGCCAGATACTTGTTGAAGCGCTTGCCCCAGCGGTTCCAGGAGAGATCTTCCCGTTTGCGCACCGCATCGGAGCAGTAGTGCTCGGCCACCATCCCTTCCAGCATCAGGTGACCCAGCTCGGTGTTGGGCAGCAGATGGCCGTTGACGAAGATGGCGGTGCCAATGCCGGTGCCGACCGTGATGAGGATGATGACTCCCTTGCGATCCTTGCCGGCGCCAAAGCGCATCTCGGCCAGACCGGCGGCATCGGCATCATTCAGCACATAGCACGGTTTGCCGGTGACATCGGCAAAAAGATGCTCGGCATCGGTCTCAATCCAGCTTTTGTCGATATTGGCCGCACTCTTGGCAATGCCGTTGTGAATGGTGGCGGGAAAACCGCAGCCCACCGGCCCTTTCCAGTCAAAGTGTTCGACCAGCGCCTTGAGGGTATGGGCGATGGCGGCCGGGGTGGCCGGTTGCGGCGTGGCAATGCGATGGCGCTCGCCGATCAGTTCGCCGGTTTTGGTATCCACCAGACAGCCCTTGATCCCAGAGCCTCCAATATCCACTCCCAACATATGCATCTGTGTTGTCCTTGTTGTGTGCCGACCAGCTGATACTGATTACGGTGTTCTGGTCACTGCGGGTCGGCAGAGCATGAAAAAAGTACAGCAATCCGGCAAGGGGCAGATCACTTATGCGTGATCCGGCAGACCTTTTTCGATGCAGCGGATCAGCAAACGGGTTTTCTTGTTCTCTTCATCCTGACGCCGGGCGAGGGTGGCCAGCGCCCATTCGATATGTTCGGCCACCATGGGCTCGGCGGTGGTCAGCCCCTGTTGCAGGGCGGCGATCACCTCGGGGGTTGCCGGGCCATTGCCGAGGGCGACTGCCAGATTGCGGCGCCAGCGTTGATAGCCGATGCGGCGGATCGGGCTTCCCTCGGTCTGCTTGAGAAAATCGCTCTCGCTCCAGCGCCACAGCGCCAGCAGGGGCGGGCGGTGCAGGCCGGGGCGCGGGCTGAAGTCGGGTTCCGGGCTGGCATCGGCGTAGCGATTCCAGGGGCAGATAAGCTGGCAGTCGTCACAGCCGTAGATGCGGTTGCCCATCAAGGGCCTGAACTCTTCCGGGATGGGGCCGTCGTTCTCGATGGTGAGATAGGAGATGCAGCGGCGGCCATCCACCACGTAGGGGGCGACAATGGCGCCGGTCGGGCAGATGTTGATGCAGGCGACGCACTTGCCGCACTGCT
Source organism: Aeromonas allosaccharophila (assembly GCF_016026615.1). Taxonomy (NCBI): domain Bacteria; kingdom Pseudomonadati; phylum Pseudomonadota; class Gammaproteobacteria; order Aeromonadales; family Aeromonadaceae; genus Aeromonas; species Aeromonas allosaccharophila. The sequence continues at coordinate 4,280,100 of NZ_CP065745.1, forward strand.
CCTTCGCTACCGGCTGGTCGAGCGGCAGCGGCAGGTTGAGCAACAGCTCACCGAGAAAGAAGAAGGAGCCGGCCGATTCGTTGAGCAGCAGTGAGTGTTTGCCAACCCAGCCTAGGCCCGCCTTGGCTGCCAATGGCCGCTCCAGTATGGGGGCGGAGTCAACGAAGGGGCGCCACTCACCCAAGGTCTCTTCAGTGCCTTGAAACAGCTCGGCGCAGCGCGCTTCGATGCGATCACCCAGCTGTTTAAGCCGGTTGCGCAGCACCTTGTGGTAGTCGCGGCCGAGGGCATAGCGGCTGATGTAGCCGAGGGTCGGATCGCGCAGGGTGGCGGCAAAGCCCGCCTCGAACGGCAGGTAGTTCATCCGCACCGACAACACCCGCACCGTGCCCGGTAGCAGCTCGTGGGCGCGCGCCCGCATCATGCCGTGGCGCGCCATGTAATCCATGCTGCCGTGATAGCCCGCATCCAGCCAGGCCTGCAATCTCGGCTCTTCGATACGCAGATCGGTGTCGGTGATGCCCGCCTGGTCAAATCCTAGCTCCCGTGCCCAGAGCTTGATATCGTGGGCCAGCTGGTGGAAGTCAGGTGCGCTCATGCGGCTTGGCCTGGCCGGAGTTGGCTGGCGTGGGTCGATTGATAAGAGGCGGGAGCCGTCATGGTAGAGATCATCAGGGGCGCGTTGGGCACAAAAGAGGGGGGCAGTTTACCACAGGGGCTGTGGCAGACTGAACAGATCCGCACACTGGAGCGCAACTGGGCCGCGCGTGAGGGGCAACCTCTCTATGCCCTGATGGAGCGAGCCGGTGCCGCGCTGCGCACCTATGCCACCCTGCATTGGCCCGACAGTCGCTGCTGGTGGATCTTCGTCGGCCCCGGCAATAACGGCGGTGATGGCTATGTGCTGGCCCGCCTTGCCCGCCAGATCGGCATCGAGGTGGTGGTGATTGCCGCCAGAGCACCCGAGCTGCTGAAGGGGGATGCCAGACGGGCCGCCGATGAGTGGCTGGCGGCCGGTGGTCGGGTCTGGCTGGCAGAAGAGTTTGATGGTGCCCAGCAGCCTGCGCCGGATCTGGTGGTCGATGCCCTGCTTGGCACCGGCGTCAACACCCCCCTCTCGCCGCTACTGACAAAGATCGTCGCAACAATCAATGGCTTGGCTGTGCCCGTGCTGGCGGTGGATCTCCCCTCCGGCCTCAACGGCGATACCGGCCGTGCCATGGGGGCCGCAGTGCAAGCCACTCGCACCCTCACCTTTATCGGTATCAAGCAGGGGATGCTCACCGGCGACGGGGTGGATTGCGTCGGCCTGCTCGACTGTGATCCCCTTGGCGTGACGCCAGATGATGCTATTTCGCCCACCGCCTGGCGTATCGATTATCCACTGCTAAGCACGCAGCTGACCCCGCGTCAGCGCGCTTCCCATAAGGGCTCTTATGGCAAGGTGCTGCTGGTGGGGGGCAATCGCGGCATGCAGGGGGCCATCGTGCTGGCGGCCCGCGCCTGCCTGCGGGCGGGGGCCGGGCTGGTGCGGGTGTGTCAGCATCCGGAACATCCGCCGGTCAGCCTCTATCAACCCGAGCTGATGAGCCTTATCACCTCTGATGACGAGGGGTGGGCGTCGGTGCGGGTCATTGGCCCCGGCCTCGGTCAGGATGAGTGGGGAAGGGGGCAAATTGCCCGTTATCTCACCGATCGGCTGCCACTGGTTTTGGACGCTGATGGATTGAATTGGCTGGCGCAATCTCCCCGCCATCAGGATAATTGGGTGCTCACGCCCCATCCCGGCGAAGCGGCGCGACTGCTGGGATGCACCATTGCCGAGATTGAAACCGACCGGTTTGCCGCCGTGCAGGCGTTGCAGCGGCGCTATGGCGGTGTGGTGTTGTTAAAAGGGGCGGGAACACTTATTTATGACGGCGAGCGGGTCGCTCTCTGCTGTGAAGGCAATCCCGGCATGGCAAGTGGCGGCATGGGCGATCTGTTATCTGGTATAATCGCCGCCCTTTTGGCCCAGGGCTGGTCTGCCACCATGGCAAGCTGGCTGGGCGCCGTGATCCACGGCGAGGCCGCAGATCAGGCCGCCGCCGACGGCGAGCGGGGCATGCTGGCGTCAGATCTGCTGCCGCTGATCCGCAGACTGGTTAATCCCGACACCATAACAAGTTAAAAAGAAGAACATGGCAAAACAGTTGATGATGACACTGCCGGACGAGGCAGCAACCGTGGCACTGGGTGGCCGTCTGGCACAGGCCTGCCAGCAGGCGACCACAGTGTTTTTGCATGGCACGCTTGGCGCCGGTAAAACCACCCTGACCCGCGGCTGGGTACAGGGCCTTGGCCATCAGGGCAAGGTAAAAAGTCCGACTTACACCCTGGTCGAGCCCTACGAGCTCGATGGCTGGCAGGTCTACCATTTCGATCTCTATCGCCTGGCTGATCCGGAAGAGCTGGAATTCATGGGCATTCGGGACTATTTTGCCGCCAACACTCTCTGTCTGGTGGAGTGGTCCGAGAAGGGCGAGGGCTGGCTACCGGCTCCCGACCTGGAAATTACCCTCACTTATGTAGGCGAGCAGCGCGAGGTTCTGATAGAGGCCCGCACTGCTATTGGCGAAGCCATTCTGGAACGGTTGTCATCTACGTGCGCTTGATCCTTGTTATTGCTCTCTCTTTGATGGCGTTACCCTCCTGGGCGAATCAGCTCAAGAGCGTACGAATCTGGCCATCACCGGATAACACCCGGGTGGTGCTCGACATGAGCAGCGCCCCCAACTTCAACTATTTCACCCTCACCGGCCCGGATCGGTTGGTGATCGACCTGAAAGGGGCGAGCAACGCCGCCAATCTGGCTCGGATCGAGAACAACAGCGAACTGGTGCGCAAGATCCGCCAGAGCACACCGCTGGAAAAGGGCGGTCTGCGGCTGGTGATGGATCTCAGCTCCGCCATCAAGCCGGTGGTCTTTCCGTTGGCGCCAGCCGGGCCTTATGGCCACCGTCTGGTCATCGACCTGCCTTATGAAGAGAAGCGCTCGGCGGCTGCGGTGCAATCCACGCCCGTCGGTGGCAAGGGCAAGGGGGTGGTGATTGCCATCGACCCGGGCCACGGCGGGGAAGATCCGGGCTCCATCGGCCCGCGCCGTACCTACGAGAAGCGGGTGACGCTGGCGGTCTCCCAGAAGCTGGCGGCGCTGATCGACCGCGAGCCGGGGATGCGCGCCGTGCTGACCCGTCGTGGCGACTACTTCGTTGACCTCAACAAGCGCTCCGAGATTGCCCGCAAGGCCAAGGCCGATCTGCTGGTGTCGGTGCATGCGGACAGCTTCCATAACTCCACGCCCCGTGGTGCCTCGGTCTGGGTCTTGTCGACCAACCGCGCCAACCGCGAGATGGGCAGCTGGCTGGAGAAGCAGGAGAAGCAGGGCGAGCTGCTGGGCGGTGTCGGCAAGGTGTTGGCGGAATCCGATCCCAACCCCTATCTGGCGCAGACCTTCCTCGACCTCTCCATGGACAAGTCCCGTGCCGAAGGATATGACGTCAGCCGCCAGATCCTGCGCTCCATGGGCAAGGTTGCCCGACTGCACAAGAAGGCGCCTGAACACGCCAGTCTGGCGGTGCTGAAAGCGCCGGATATTCCCTCGGTGCTGGTAGAGACCGGGTTTATCTCCAACCATGCGGAAGAGAAGCTGCTGGCCACCGCCAGCTATCAGGACCAGCTGGCCCGCGCCATCTTCGAGGGGATCCGCAACTACTACCGTGCCCACCCGACCAAGGGGGCCATGCTGACTGGCAAGGGGCAGGCGAGCCGGCCTGCCGCGACCACTCGGTCTGCGCCGGTCGCCCAGCAGCCGGTGAGCCAGCCCAGACAGGTACAGTTGCAGCCGGTGGTGAGTAACAAGATGCCCGCCACTGCCCGCGACGGCGGTGCGGCGACCGGCTCTGGTGCCGGGGTGATCAAGCCTTATTCGGCAGCAGCGCAAGAGACCGGAGCGCCGGTCAGTAGCGTGGGCGACTATGACAAATCGCAGATGCTCCGCCATGTGGTCCAACGGGGCGAGAGCCTCTCCCGCCTTGCCGAGAAGCATGGGGTGAGTCAGTCCACTTTGGTGGAGATCAACCAGCTGCGCAGCCGGGATATTCAGATTGGTCAGACCATCTATATCCCCCAACAGGGGCAGAGCCGCAGTGCCGCTCCCGTTCGCAGTGACGACAAGTCGCAGATGATCCGCCATGTGGTCAAGCGGGGCGAGAGCCTCTCCCGCCTTGCCGAGAAGCATGGGGTGAGTCAGGCGCGGCTGGTGGAGATCAACAAGCTCAAGTCGCGGGATATTCAGGTGGGGCAGGTGCTCTACATTCCGCAAAACTGATGCGCGGGAGCGGGCGATGCCGCTCCCGCTGTTAGCGAATACCATCAGCAAGATTGAAATTCAGGAGCAAGTGATGCCGATCCGTATATTGCCCCCGATTCTGGCCAACCAGATCGCAGCCGGTGGTAATGTGGTGGAGCGGTCCTCCTGGATCGTTAAGGGACTGACCATCCGCAAGATAGAAATTCAGGAGTAAATGATGCCGATCCGTATTTTGCCACCTATTCTGGCCAACCAGATTGCCGCCGGAGAGGTGGTGGAGCGGCCCTCCTCCGTGGTCAAGGAGTTGGTGGAAAACAGTCTGGATGCGGGCGCCGACCGGGTCGAAATCGATATCGACAAGGGGGGCGCCAAGCTGATCCGTATCCGTGACAACGGCTGCGGCGTTGCCAAAGATGAGCTGGTGCTGGCGTTGTCGCGCCACGCTACCTCCAAGGTGGCGACCCTCGATGATCTGGAGGGGATCAACAGCCTGGGCTTTCGTGGCGAGGCGCTCGCCTCCATCAGCTCGGTCTCCCGCCTCACTTTCACCTCCCGCACCGCCGAGCAGGCCGAGGCCTGGCAGGCGCAGGCCGAAGGGCGCGAGATGAACGTCACCGTCAAACCGGCAGCCCATCCGGTGGGTACCACGGTGGAGGTGGTGGATCTCTTCTTCAATACCCCGGCGCGGCGCAAGTTCATGCGCAGCGAAAAGACCGAGTTTGCCCATATCGACGAGCTGGTGCGCCGCATCGCGCTCTCCCGCTTCGATGTCACCCTGATCCTGCGCCACAACGGTAAGGTGGTGCGCCAGTACAAGGCTGCCAATACGGTGCCGGAGCAGGAGCGGCGTCTTGCTGCCGTCTGCGGTACCCCCTTCATGCACCATGCGCTGGCTGTCGAGAGCGAACACAGCGACGTGCGTCTATGGGGCTGGCTGGCGACCCCGGAGGGGGCAAGACCGCAGAACGACCTGCAATACACCTACGTCAACGGCCGGATGATGCGCGACAAGCTCATCAATCACGCCATCCGTCAGGCCTATGACGAGCTGCTGCCTCCCGATCGCTTCGCCGCCTATGTGCTCTATATCGAGCTGGATCCCCGTCAGGTGGATGTCAACGTCCACCCGGCCAAGCACGAGGTGCGCTTCCATCAGGCACGGCTGATCCACGACTTTATCTTTCAGGCGCTGTTCACCGCGCTGCGCCGCGAAGGGGTCAGCGCCGCTCATCAGGACGCGCCGCTGGCCGAAACCCTGGTCGAGTTGCCGGTCAGCCCGCAGATTGAATATCCCGGTCAGGCGCCACGCCCGGAGTGGTACGGTGCCGAGCACAGCTACCGGGCGCCTGCGCAGGTGCGGGAAGGGGGCGCGGCGCGCGCCAGTAACTATCAACCGCCCGAGCCGCCAAGTCGCGAGGCGATGCGCGGTATGGGCGCTCTGCTTACTACCCTGCCTATCGCAACGGCGGCTGAGACTGCACCTGAGCAGCCAGCGGCCACCGTGCCATCACCCAAACAGGGGGGATGTCGCGCCCTGACTTTGGTGGATCAGGCCTACCTGTTGATCGAGCGGGATAATCAGCTGGCGCTGCTCTCGCTGGTGCGCGCCGAGCGGGTGCTGCTGCGCCACTGGTTGCTGGACGCCTGGGGGCAGGGGCTGGCGGCCCAGCCACTGTTGCTGCCTGTCTCCTTCAAATTGCCGAAGAATTTGATCGCGCTGGTGACAGAGCAGGAACGTTTGCTGAAACGGATGGGGCTGGAGTTGAAAAGCGGCGGGCGCGACACCATGATCCTGACTCGGGTGCCTGCCCTGCTGCGCCAGACCGATCTGGTGCGTCTGTTACCCGAATTGCTGCAAATTATCGAGGGCGGATCTGACAGTGATGCCGGTCAGCAGGCTGAAGTATTATGCCAATGGCTGGTGGAGCAGGGGATAAGCCGCGAAAAAATATACGATTTTTCAACTGCCAGTCGTCTGCTGACGGAACTTGTGACCGATTTCAGTGACCAACTGGCAGACATGCGTATGGTGCGCCCGCTCTCGCTGGCGACCGTGCTGGAGGAGTTTGAACATGGCGAGTGACTTGCCGACCGCAATTTTTCTGATGGGGCCGACGGCCTCCGGCAAGACGGATCTCGCCATTGAACTGTGCCAGGCATTGCCTTGCGACATCATCAGCGTTGATTCCGCACTGATCTATCGCGGCATGGATATCGGTACGGCCAAGCCGACCGCCGATGAACTGGCGCGGGCCCCGCACCGGCTGATCGACATTCTCGATCCCGCTGTGAGCTATTCGGCCGCCGATTTTTGCAAGGATGCCCTGCGGGAGATGAAAGAGATCGCCGACCGTGGCCGCATTCCGCTGCTGGTGGGCGGCACCATGCTCTATTTCAAGGCGCTGCTGGAAGGATTGTCCCCATTGCCCTCCGCCGACCCTGTTATTCGGGCTGGCATTGAGGAAGAGGCTGCCCGCCTCGGTTGGCAAGCGCTGCACGACGAGTTGGTGCGCATTGACCCGGTGGCCGGGGCGCGGATCCACCCCAATGACCCGCAGCGATTGAGTCGTGCACTGGAGGTCTACCGCATCAGCGGCAAGACCCTTACCGAGCTGACGCAGGTGCAGGGGGAGGGCTTGCCCTATCGGGTGCAGCAGTTTGCCATCGCCCCGAGCGATCGCGCCGTGCTGCATCAGCGGATCGAACAGCGCTTTGACAAGATGCTGCAAGGTGGCTTTGAACAGGAGGTTCGTGCGCTGATGGCGCGCGGCGATCTGCACCCGGATCTCCCCTCAATTCGCTGCGTGGGTTATCGCCAAATGTGGGACTACCTGTGTGGTGAAGTGGGGTATGATGAGATGCGTTATCGTGGCATTGTTGCCACACGCCAATTGGCAAAACGACAGATGACCTGGTTGCGCGGCTGGCCCGATGTGACCTGGTTGGAATCTGGTGAGTCTGGCAATCTCGCCCGCGTGCTTGCTCGCGCTGGTGCGGCTTGACACTCCCTGTATAATCAGGTTGTTATATTGATATTCGGTGTTTAAAAACAACAAACTATAAGGAAAAGAAAAATGGCTAAGGGGCAATCTCTCCAAGACCCGTTTTTGAATGCGCTGCGCCGTGAGCGGATTCCTGTTTCTATCTATTTGGTGAACGGCATCAAACTGCAAGGTCAGATCGAGTCTTTTGACCAGTTTGTTATCCTGCTGAAAAACACCGTGAGCCAGATGGTTTACAAGCACGCCATCTCGACTGTCGTACCGGCCCGTGCCGTCAATCATCACCAGCCCACTCCGGGTGGCGCGGCTGATGAACAGGGTGATGCCGAGGCGTGATATCCCTGGGCGAGTCGACTCGCCAACTCAGATTCATCATGATTCCTGTTAAGGAGCAAGCGCTTGTTTGACCGTTATGAAGCTGGCGAACAGGCCGTTCTGGTGCATGTCAACTTCAGTGATGAGGGTGAGCGGGAGGATCTGGAAGAGCTCAAGATGTTGGTGAGCTCGGCCGGAGTCAATGCGCTGGGGGTCGTTACCACCAGTCGCAGTGCGCCCAGTGCCAAATTTTTTGTCGGCAGCGGCAAGGCTGAAGAGATCGCGTCCCAGGTCCAGATGCTGGCGGCGGACGTGGTGATCTTCAACCATGCCCTGACCCCCGCCCAGGAGCGCAACCTGGAGCGTCTGTTCCAGTGCCGGGTGGTGGACCGAACCGGCCTGATCCTCGATATCTTTGCCCAGCGCGCCCGTACCCACGAAGGTAAACTGCAGGTCGAACTGGCCCAGTTGCGCCATCTTTCCACTCGTCTGGTGCGAGGCTGGACCCACCTTGAGCGTCAAAAGGGCGGGATCGGTCTGCGTGGGCCGGGTGAAACCCAGCTTGAAACTGACCGACGTCTGCTGCGGGAACGCATCAAGGCGATTTTGCGTCGGCTCGACAAGGTGGCCAAGCAGCGGGAGCAGGGACGCCGCGCCCGCAACCGCAACGAAGTGCCGACGGTGTCATTGGTTGGTTATACCAACGCCGGAAAGTCCACTTTGTTCAACCAACTTACAGCTGCCAGCGTGTATGCTGCCGACCAATTGTTCGCAACTCTGGATCCTACCCTGCGTAAACTGGTGATCCGGGATGTGGGTGATGTGATTTTGGCGGATACAGTTGGATTTATTCGGCACTTGCCCCATGATCTGGTCGCGGCCTTCAAGGCGACCCTGCAGGAGACCCGTGAAGCGGATCTGCTGCTGCATGTGGTGGACTGTGCCGATGAGCAGATGCAGGAGAATATCGACTCCGTGCAGCAGGTGTTGGCCGAGATTGAAGCCGACGACAGGCCCCAGCTGATGATCTGCAACAAGATCGACAAGCTGGCGGATCGTCCGGCAGGTCTGGAGCGAGATGACGAGGGGCGCCCGTTGCGCGTCTGGTTGTCGGCCCAGACCGGTGAAGGTTGTGAGTATCTGTTTACGGCGCTGACCGAATTGCTGGCTGGCTCCATGGTGCATCACACCCTGCAGTTGCCTCCTTCTGCCGCGAGATTGCGCAGTGCGCTCTATCAGCTGAAAGGGATTGAGCAGGAAGGTTTTAGCGAGGAGGGTGATTTCGTGCTGGAAGTCCGCTTGCAAGTGGCCGACTGGAACCGCCTCGTGAAACAGGAAGGTGAGAGTTTACAACGCTTTATCAGGCATTGATTCGTCGATGAAGATGAACCCTTAGGGGCTTCTCAACGTATGATGGCCCGGTAGAGATGATATCCATCCGCATGTATTAATGGAGACGCTGATGGCTTGGAATGAGCCTGGTAACAACGGCAAAGACCGTGACCCTTGGGGGAATAACGGCAAGAATCAGGGACCCCCTGATCTGGATGAAATGCTGCGCAAAGTGAGTCGCCGTTTCGGTGGCTTGTTTGGTGGCGGCAAATCTGGCGGCGATATAGGTCGCTTTGGTATCTCCATCGCGCTGGTTGTGGCTGTGGTGGTGTGGGTCGTCAGCGGCTTCTACACCATTCGCGAAGCGGAGCGTGGTGCCGTGCTGCGGTTTGGCAAGTTTTCCCATATTGTCGAGCCGGGCCTGCGCTGGAAACCGACATTTATCGATCAGGTGATCCCGGTGGACGTCGAGTCCGTGCGCTCCCTGCCTGCCTCCGGATTCATGCTGACTCAGGATGAAAACGTGGTACGGGTCGAGATGGACGTACAGTACCGTGTCGTCAATCCCGAGCAGTATCTGTTCAGCGTGACCAATGCCGACGAGAGTCTGGGTCAGGCTACCGATAGCGCCCTGCGCTACGTGGTGGGTCATACCCGGATGGATGATGTACTGACCACCGGTCGTGAGAAAGTGCGTCAGGAGACCTGGCAGGTGATCGATGGCATCATCGAGCCCTACCAGATGGGTCTGCAGATCGTCGACGTCAACTTCTTGCCAGCGCGTCCGCCGGAAGAGGTGAAAGATGCCTTCGATGACGCCATCTCCGCTCAGGAAGATGAACAGCGCTTCATTCGTGAAGCGGAAGCCTACGCTCGTGAAGTGGAGCCGAAGGCGCGTGGTTCGGTCAAACGTCTGGAGCAGGAAGCGGAAGCTTACAAATCCCAGATCGTGTTGAAAGCCCAGGGTGAAGTTGCTCGCTTCAACGAGTTGCTGCCCCAGTATCAGGCAGCCCCCGAGCTGACCCGTGAGCGTATCTATCTGGAAACGATGGAAGAGCTCTATCAGCAGGCCAACAAGGTGGTGGTCGACATGCCAGCTGGCAACAACAGCATGATCTACCTGCCGCTCGACAAGCTGTCCGGCAAGCCGAATGCAGCCCAGTCTGATCGTGCCACTGTCGCTCCAGTCGCAGAGCAAGTCCCCGTTTCCAACGAGGGAGCCAACTCTACGCCGACAACGCCGCTGCGTAGCGGTGACCGCTTCAGCTCAGGGAGAAACTGATAGATGAAAAAGCTAGCTATTGGTGCAATCGCTGTCGCGGCCATGGTCTGCTTCTCCTCTGTCTTTATCGTTGATGAAGGTCAGAAGGGGATTGTGGTGCAGTTTGGCAAGGTGAAGCGGGTTGACTCCGGTGAGCCCCGCCTCTATGAGCCGGGCCTGCACTTCAAGGTGCCGCTCATCGACCAGGTTCGCAAGATGGATGCGCGCATCCAGACCATTGACAGCCAGGCCGACCGTTTTGTCACCTCCGAGAAGAAAGACCTGATCATCGACTCCTACGTGAAGTGGAAGATCGAGGACTTCTCCAAGTACTACCTGGCAACCGGTGGTGGCAACAAGCTGCAGGCTGAAGATCTGCTCAAGCGCAAGATCAACAACGGTCTGCGTTCCGAGATCGGTAACCGCACCATCAAGGACATCGTCTCCGGTGAGCGTAGTACCGTGATGGAAGATGCCCTGAAGAAGATGGCGCGCTCCTCCGAGCTTGGTATCAAGGTGGTGGATGTGCGGATCAAGCAGATCAACCTGCCGGTGGAAGTCTCCAACTCCATCTACCAGCGGATGCGTGCCGAACGTACCGCAGTCGCCCGTGAGCACCGCTCTCAGGGTCGCGAGAAGGCTGAAATCCTGCGTGCCGATATCGACCGCAAGGTGACCGTCATGATCGCCGACGCCGAGAGTAACGCTCGCCAGCTGCGTGGTGAAGGGGATGCGGAAGCCGCCAAGATCTATGCCGACAGCTACAAGAAAGACCCCGAGTTTTTCAGCTTCGTGCGTAGCATGGAGGCCTATCGCAAGAGCTTCGCCGGTGGCAACGACCTGATGGTGTTGAAGCCGGACAGCGAGTTCTTCCGTTACCTCAAGTCTCCTCACGGCACCAAGCAGTAATCGCCACGAGGTCACATTCAAAGGGTCTGCATTGTCAGACCCTTTTGTTTTTGGCGCCAACGCCAGCCATCGACCCCGGTGGTTGGCTGTGCAGAAGGAGGTCTGATGCTGACATCCATGCTGATGGGGTTGGGATTGCTGTTGTTGTTCGAGGGGCTCGGCCCGCTGTTGATGCCCAGGGCATGGCAGCAGATGTTGCGGCTGCTGAGCGATCAGCCAGCGGAGCAGTTGCGCCGTATCGGCGGCTCGCTAGTGGTAGCGGGTAGCGTGATCCTCTGGATGCTGAGTCGCTGAGTCTGGCGCAATGCCCTGTCCGCCAGATAGCAGACAATAAAAAAGAGGCCAACGGCCTCTTTTTTCATGCATGTCGTTTACTCAGGCACTGCGTTGCACTGCCATGTGAGCCAGTGTTTCCAGCGCGTGCTTGTGCGGGGAGTCCGGCAGGATGGCGAGAGCGGCAATGGCCTTGTCGGCCTCTTCTCGGGCCCGCATGCGGGAGTACTCCAGTGCGCCGGTACGGTCGAGAATCCCGAGGACCTGCTCAAGATGCTCCATACCGTTGCGGTGCTCGATGGCATCGCGCACCAGTTGACGCTCTTCCGGTGTGCCCACTTCCATGGCGCGCAGCAGCGGCAGGGTCGGTTTGCCTTCGGCCAGATCGTCACCGACGTTCTTGCCCATCTCTTCGCTCTGGGAGCAGTAGTCCATCACGTCATCGATGATCTGGAACGCGGTGCCCAGATACTTGCCGTAATCGGTCATGGCCTGCTCGACGGGCTCGGGCTGATGGGTCAGTACGGCGGCGAGCCGAGTGGCGGCCTCGAACAGCTTGGCGGTCTTGCAGTAGATGACCGTCATGTAGCTCTCTTCGGTGGTGTCCGGATCGTTGCAGTTCATCAGCTGCAGCACTTCCCCTTCGGCGATGGTGTTGGTGGCGTCCGAGAGGATCTCCATCACCCGCAGGTTGGAGAGTTCGGCCATCATCTGGAAGGAGCGGCTATAGAGGTAGTCACCGACTAGCACGCTGGCAGCATTGCCAAACATAGCGTTGGCGGTCTCCCGGCCGCGGCGCAGGTCAGATTCGTCGACCACGTCGTCATGCAGCAGGGTAGAGGTGTGAATGAATTCGATGATGGCGGCCAGTTTCAGGTGATCCTCACCCTCATAGCCCAGCGCACGCGCAGCCATCACGGTCAGCATGGGGCGCATCCGTTTCCCGCCGGCGCTGACAATGTAGAAACCCAGCTGATTGATCAGACTAACGTCGGACTGGAGTCGGGCCAGGATCAGTTCATTGACCGCCGTCATGTCGGCGGCACAGAGCGCACGGATAGTCTGTTGGTCCATAAGTCTCGTAACGTGACAGCAGCAATAACTGCGATTTTAGTAATGGCAGGGATTCTACACGATTTCACAATGGGTTACAGTTAGGCGTTTATCCACGGCGGCAGATATGCGCACAAAATAAACTTTTTGCTAAATTGGCCTTGCCTGAGCAGATCGATTTGCGTAGAATGCCCGCCCATTGTTATAGGTTTTTGCGCATGTCTAGCCTTGAGCAAAAGACATGCCTTTACGGAGTTAATCAAATGTACGCGGTATTCCAAAGCGGCGGAAAACAACACCGTGTGGCCGAAGGTCAAATCGTTCGTCTGGAAAAGCTGAACGTTGAGACTGGCGCTACTATCGACTTCAACGAAGTTCTGATGGTTGCTGCAGGCGACACTTTTAAAGTAGGTGCTCCTTTCGTTGAAGGTGGCAAGGTTGTAGCTGAAGTTGTGGCTCACGGCCGTGGCGAGAAAGTGACTATCGTCAAGTTCCGTCGTCGTAAGCACCATCGTAAGCAAGCGGGCCACCGTCAGTGGTTCACTGAAGTCAAAATCACTGGCATCAGCGCTTAATTAGAGGAGTCCGATAAATGGCACACAAAAAAGCTGGCGGTTCATCCCGCAACGGTCGCGATTCTGAAGCTAAACGCCTGGGCGTTAAGCGTTTCGGCGGCGAAACAGTTCTGGCTGGTAGCATCATCGTTCGTCAACGTGGCACCAAGTTCCACGCTGGCACCAACGTTGGTCTGGGCAAGGATCACACCCTGTTCGCAACCGCGACTGGTAAAATCCTGTTCGAAGTTAAAGGTCCGCTGAATCGTAAGTACGTTAGCATCGTTGCTGAGTAATTACGGACCGCAAGGATCCGAAGCCCCGCCAACAGGCGGGGCTTTTGTTTTTCTGAATAACTGACGAAAAAACGGAACGCAGATGACCCGGGCTCCGACAGGGGCGTGGATTGCCAAGATGCGTATCGCCCGCAGGGGTCTGTACCACTATAATTGCGTATCGGTTTTTCGAATTAAGGTGACGGTTACCTATGAAGTTTGTTGATGAAGTCCAGATTCGAGTCGATGCCGGTGACGGTGGTAACGGTTGTGTCAGTTTTCGCCGGGAGTTGTATGTTCCCAACGGTGGTCCGGATGGCGGTGACGGTGGCGATGGCGGTGATGTCTATCTGCTGGCCGACGAAAACCTCAACACCCTGATCGATTACCGTTTTGAGCGTTTCCATGCCGCCGAGCGTGGCGAGAATGGTCGCAGTGCCAACTGTACCGGCCATCGTGGCAAGGACAAGATCCTGCGTGTTCCTGTCGGTACTCGCGCCAGCGACGAGGATACCGGTGAGCGACTGGGCGACTTGACCACTCATGGTCAGAAGCTGATGGTTGCCAAGGGTGGTTTCCACGGTCTGGGCAACACCCGCTTCAAGAGCTCCGTCAATCGGGCTCCGCGCCAGAAGAGTAACGGTACCCCGGGTGAAGTGCGGACCCTGAAGCTGGAGCTGCTGCTGCTGGCTGACGTCGGTATGCTGGGTCTGCCCAATGCCGGTAAATCTACCTTTATCCGTGCCGTTTCCGCCGCGCGTCCGAAAGTGGCCGACTACCCCTTCACTACCCTGGTGCCGAACCTGGGTGTGGTGCGTGGCGAGAACTCCCGCTCCTTCGTGATCGCGGATATTCCGGGTCTGATCGAGGGGGCCGCCGAAGGTGCCGGTCTGGGTATTCGCTTCCTGAAGCACCTCGAGCGTTGCCGCGTGCTGCTCCATCTGGTGGATATCTGCCCCATCGATGGCTCCGATCCTGCTGAAAACGCCGTGACCATCGTCCGGGAGCTGGAAAAATACAGCCCCGAGCTGGCAGGCAAGCCGCGCTGGCTGGTGTTCAACAAGATGGATCTGATCCTGGAAGAGGAAGCCCAGGAAGTGATGGACCGCGTCAAGGCGGCACTGGCCTACGAAGGTCCGGTCTACCAGATCTCGGCGATCAGCAAGGAAGGTACCAAGAAGGTCTGCTACGACATTCTGGATCTGCTGGACACCATGCCCCGTCAACTGGAGCAGGATGCCAAAGAGGCGATCGAGAAGGTCGAGTTCAAGTGGGACGACTACCACAAGAACCAGCTGGCTCAGGCTGAAGCCGAAGCGCTGGCAGCTTCCGTGGCCTTCGATGAAGGGTTGGATGATGACGATTGGGATGACGACGAAGATGACGGTGTTGAAGTCATCTACGTACGCGACTGATCCTCGTCACTCTCATTGAAAACCGGAGCCTGAACAGGCTCCGGTTTTTTTATATCTATCGAGTCACAGTTCATTAGGTATATTTGTGATGTCACTTATTGTCTGCCATTGATAACCGATTATACTGCCCACCTAAATTAACAATAACGAAACAATCATCTGGCGATGTCGATTGAATCGATATGCGTTGCTGTATCCGGTTGTTTTGATGGAAGGTTTACTTGTGGAAATATTTATGCGCAGATTTCTGCCTTAAAGGCTTGTTTGTGCATTTTTTTAGAGTATTCTTGCGCCCGTTTTTTGCCGGTTAATGCATGAATACGCAGGTTGACCGGGCTAGGGAAAAGTAACATTAGGGCAGTCATATCATGTTGGAAAAGAGTCTCGAAGCACCTGCGGTCAATACCCGCCGTAACTTGTTGATGTTTCTGGTTCCGTCACTCATCGGGATCCTGCTGTTCATGACGCCGGTCGTCTATGACGGTAACGTCACCATTCCGGTGGCCGTGCTGGCCAAGCTGGTGCAGCAGGTGTTTGCCGATTATCTGGTCGCCATGGTCAGCGCAGTGATCACCACCACCATGCTGATGACGCTGATCGCCTGGTTGTTCAAACCGGCGATTCTGGTGCGCCGTCCTTTCCTCAACAGCCTGTTCAATGTCTCCCCTTTCTGGGCCTGCGTGCGGGTCTTGGGCGGTATCTTCGTGCTGCTGACCTTCTTCCAGGCGGGGCCAGAGGTGCTTTACTCGGGCGCAACCGGTGGACTGGTGCTCAACGATCTGTTGCCGGTGCTGTTCTCGGTCTTCATTTTCGCCGGTCTGCTGCTGCCGTTGCTGCTCGATTTCGGGCTGCTGGAATTTGTCGGCACCATGATGACCCGCATCATGCGTCCGGTGTTCCGCTTGCCGGGTCGCTCTGCGGTGGACTGCTTTGCCTCCTGGCTTGGCGATGGCAGCGTCGGCATCCTGCTGACCAGCAAGCAGTACGAAGGCAAGTTCTATACCCAGCGTGAAGCTGCGGTGATTGGCACCACCTTCTCCGCCGTCTCCATCACCTTCTGTCTGGTGGTGATCTCCCAGGTGAAGCTGGAGCACATGTTCGTTCCCTTCTACCTGACCGTCTGTCTGGCGGGTGTGGTCGCCGCCATCGTGGTGCCGCGTCTGCCACCGCTCTGCTGGAAGAAGGACATCTATGCCGACGGCACTCCCCTGTGCCGCAAGCAGGAGGCAGTGCCGCACCAGCACAGCGTGATGAGCTATGGTTTCGAGCGGGCGCTGACCAAGGCTGACAGCATGACCGATCTCGGCGCCGTCGCGCGGGAAGGGGTGAAGAATGCGCTGGATATGGTGTTTGGCGTGTTGCCGGTGGTGATGGCGATCGGCACCTGTGCCCTGATGCTGGCCGAGCATACCCCGATCTTCAACTGGCTGGGTGCCCCGTTCGTTCCCTTGCTGGAGCTGCTGCAACTGCCGGAGGCGGAAGCGGCCTCCAAGACCATCATGGTCGGTTTTGCCGACATGTTCATTCCGGCGGTACTGGCCTCGACCATCGAAAGCGAGATGACCCGCTTCGTCATTGCCGCCATGTCAGTGACCCAGCTGATCTATATGTCGGAAGTGGGTGCCCTGCTGCTGGGCAGCAAGATCCCGGTCAAGCTGTGGGAGTTGTTCGTTATCTTCCTGCTGCGCACCCTGGTCACCTTGCCGGTTATCGCCGCGGTGGCACACCTGCTGTTCTGATCACCTCGTCGTGGTGAAAAAGGCCATCCCGCTTGTGGGGTGGCCTTTTTGCATCCGGCGCATTGAGTCACCCGTCAGGCCATCAAGGGCAATTGTGTTCCGTTCGAACATCTCATGATAGAGTGCCCGTTCTGTTAGCAAATTGTGATGCAATGGAGTGTATTTATGTCTGCCATCCCCTATTCCGTGCTCGATCTGGTGCCTGTTGCCGAAGGTTCTGTGCCTGCCGAGTCGTTTCGCCGTTCGCGGGATCTTGCCCGCCATGCCGAGGGCTGGGGTTACCAGCGCTACTGGCTGGCCGAGCATCACAACATGCCGGGCATTGCCAGTGCCGCCACCTCGGTGCTGATCGGTCATCTGGCCGAGGCTACCACCACTTTGCGGATCGGGGCGGGCGGCATCATGTTGCCGAACCACTCGCCGTTGGTCATTGCCGAGCAGTTTGGCACGCTGGCTTCGCTCTATCCCGACCGCATCGATCTCGGCCTTGGCCGGGCGCCCGGGACCGATCAGCGCACCATGCGGGCGCTTCGGCGTATGCGCAGTGGCGAGGTGGACGATTTCCCTGCCGATGTGCGCGAGCTGATGAGCTACTTTGGCGACGAGATAGGCGCGGTGCAGGCGGTGCCCGGTCAGGGGCTGCATCTGCCAGTCTGGCTGCTGGGTTCCAGCCTCTATAGCGCCCAGCTGGCGGCGGCGATGGGCTTGCCGTTCGGCTTTGCCTCCCATTTCGCCCCTGCCATGTTGCTGCAAGCGCTGGAGATCTACCGCAGCCAGTATCGCCCCTCTGCGCGCTGGCCCAAGCCCCATGCCGTGGTCTGCATCAACATGATCGCTGCCGACACTGAGCGAGAGGCCCGTTTCCAGTTCACTACCGTGCAGCAGCAGTTCTTGCGCCTGCATCGCGGTGATGCGGGCAAGCTGCCCGCGCCAGTCGTCCAGCTTGGCGACGAGTGGGCACCCCGTGAGCTGATGGCGATGGAGCAGACCCTGGCCCGCTCTCTGGTGGGCGACCCGGAGCGGGTTCGTCACGGTCTCAAGGCGCTGCTGGCGGAAACCCGTGCCGATGAGCTGATGTTCAATGGCCCCATCGTCGACCATCAGGCCCGGCTGCGTTCTTTCGAGATCGCTGCCGAGCTGATGCAGGGTCTTTAATCCATGGTTTGAGCCTCGGTAAACGCTATCTTGAATAGATAGCGTTTGTCGGGTTGCTGTCGGGTGACCGACATCTGTCTGCAGTGCTCACCGGCGGTGCTTGAAAACGACAGAGACGATGAGATTAATGTGTTGATTTAAAAGGAAAGTCAGGTTTATGTCAGGCATCTGTCGTGTCGCTTGTTACATCTGAGCCCGTAAGCTGGCCCTGTCAATTACCACAAGGAGTTCGAGATGATCGTCAGGAAGTTGAGATTGCAACGGGGTTGGTCCCAAGATCAGTTGGCGACGATGACTGGTTTAAGTGTTCGCACTATCCAGCGGATCGAGCAGGGGCAGCAACCCGGACTGGAATCTCTCAAGGCCCTGGCCTCCGTCTTTGAACTCGATGTGGCTCAACTGGATGGGTCAGAGCAACAGGAGCGCGAGATGAGAGGAAGTGACACTATGGGTCAGGATGCGGTGCAGGTATCGGCCGAGGAGCGGGCAGCCATGCGCTATGTGGAGGCGCTCAAGGGCTTCTATCACCATGTCGCCAGCTATGTGGTGGTGATCTGCGGGCTGTTTGTCATCAACTACCTGAGTAATCCGGAGTACATCTGGGCCTGGTGGCCAGCGCTGGGATGGGGCTTGGGGCTCGCCTCCCATGCCATTCGGGTATTTCAGCCCTTCAAGCTGTTTGGCCCGGAGTGGGAGCGGCGCCAGATCGAGAAGCGGCTGGGGCGCAAGTTGTAACGTCATCCACCGGAAAACAGAGAACATAAAACGCAAGCCCGGCAGGTTGCCGCAATGCTGTTCACTTAAGAGAATTTGAGTTCCAGTCCACGTAGTATCAGGGCTAAAAAATGAGGGAGGCATGATGCCTCCCTCTTTCTATTGCAAGCCACGCTGGATAAAGGCTGAAGGAACATCGACTGGAAACAGCCTTGCTCCCCCAACTCAAGTCGCACTTATGAATAATTAGTCAAAAATGTGCTTATCTGAACAGCATTGCGGCAGGTTGCCGGGCTTTGTTATTGATGCGGGTCTTGGCAATCCGTGCGGCTGCAACCGCCTGATTGCTGCACCGCCCCTAGCTGGCGTGAGTGGGGCAGGGGGTGGCGATCAGAGCATCATCTTCGTAGCGCCACAGGGTGAGGCTGTTGCCCCAGACACAGCCGGTATCGAGCGCCTTGATATCGCTCTTGCCGGTGTTGCCCATCAGGGCGGCCCAGTGACCGAACACCAGGATGGGGTCGTCCACATGATGCTCCCGCTGTTCGAAC
The DNA here is from genome assembly GCF_016026615.1 of Aeromonas allosaccharophila. Classification (NCBI taxonomy): domain Bacteria; kingdom Pseudomonadati; phylum Pseudomonadota; class Gammaproteobacteria; order Aeromonadales; family Aeromonadaceae; genus Aeromonas; species Aeromonas allosaccharophila. The sequence goes on from NZ_CP065745.1 coordinate 4,298,999, forward strand.
CAGGGGCGCAGCCCCGGAGTCGACTCCTTGGGCCCCTTCTTGCATTTGAAGTCGAGACGACCATCGAAGTAGCAGAAGCGCATCCGGGTGAAGGTGTTGATGATGTAGCGGTAGCGGTCGATCCCGACCAGATCATCTTTCCAGCCATCGGGCAGGTCGCCATACATGTTGTGCAGTAGCCAGTGGTACTGGTCACCGCGCAGCAGGCTCTCTACCTCGCGGGCGCAGTTGCGGGCGGTGCGGGCATCCCACGCGGGGGAGATACCGGCATGTACCATCATGATGGGCAGATCCGGATGCTCGGCCAGCAGCGGGCGATGGCGCAGCCACTCCAGCAGCTCGTCCCGATCCGGCGCATCCATCAGGCTCTGCAGCTTGTCTTTCTTCTTGAGCGGCGCGACACCATTGGCGACCGCCAGCAGGTGCAGGTCGTGGTTGCCGAGCACGGTGACGGCACGATTGCCCAACCCTTTGACGAAACGCAGGGTATTGAGGGAGTCCGGGCCGCGGGCGACCAGGTCGCCGCAGAGCCAGAGCACGTCTTTGTCGGGATCGAATGCGGCAAGATCCAGCAGACGGCGCAAGTCGTCGTAACAGCCCTGGATGTCACCGACAAAACAGTTCGCCATGAAACCTCAGTTGATAATATTGGGGATGGCCAGCGTGAAGGGGGCGATAGGCGCCTCGAACTGCTGACCAGAGCCATCTTGCAGGGTATAGCTCCCTTCCATCACCCCAAGCGGGGTCGCCAGCGGCACGCCGCTCTGGTAGCGGTAGGTCTCACCTTCGGCGATGACGGGTTGCTCCCCGACCACGCCCAGGCCTGCCACTTCCAGCATCTTGCCATTGGCATCGGTGATGAGCCAGCGCCGGTGCAGCAGTTGCACCGGGCCGGGCCCCAGATTCTCAATCTCGATCAGATAGTGAAACTGGTAAGGGTCTTTGGATCCCGCCACATACACGGGGTATGGGCGGATCTCGATGTGCGGGTGAGCCACAGGATCAGGCCTGTTGCTGATCCGCCAGCCAGTTGGCGATGGTGACGAACTGCTCGAGGGAGAGATTCTCCGGGCGCAGGTTGCCATCGATACCAAGCTCGGTCAGCTGGGCGTCGGTGATGAAGTTGGAGAAGCTGTTGCGGATGGTCTTGCGACGCTGGCCAAAGCCCTCGGTACAGACGCGGCTCAGGCAGCGCATGTCTTTCGCGACCAGAGTCGGGTTCTTGTGGGGGATCAGGCGTACCACGGCAGAGTCCACTTTCGGCGCCGGTTTGAAGGCGCCCGGGCCCACTTCCAGCACTGGCACAACCTGGCAGTAGTACTGCACCATGACGCTCAGACGACCATAGGCCTTGCTGCCCGGGCCGGCACACATCCGCAATACCACCTCTTTTTGCAGCATGAAGTGCATGTCTTCAACCCGGTCGGCAAATTCGCACAGGTGGAAGATGAGCGGGGTTGAGATGTTGTAGGGCAGGTTGCCGAAGATGCGCAGCGGCGGCTTGCCTTCACCCATCAGGGTGCCAAAGTCAAAACGCATGGCATCCGCTTCGATGACGGTCAGTTTGTCCTTGAGGGTCGGGTGCTCGCGCAGGCGAGCGGCTAGGTCCCGGTCAAGTTCGACCACGGTCATCTTGTCCATCTGGGAGGCGACCGGTTCGGTCAGCGCGGCCAGACCCGGACCTATCTCCACCAGATTCTGACCCGGCTGCGGGTTGATGGCGGCGACGATCTGGTCGATCACATAGCGGTCGTGCAAGAAGTTCTGACCGAAACGCTTACGGGCCGTGTGGCCCATGTGCACCTTATTGCTCTGCACCTTACTGCTCATATCTTTTTTTCTCTACCATCTTGATGGCGTGGTTAATCGCGGTGATCAGGCTGCCCGAATCCGCCAGGCCCTTGCCTGCCAGATCCAGCGCGGTGCCGTGATCCACCGAAGTGCGGATGAAGGGAAGCCCCAGGGTGATATTGACCGAACTGCCGAAGCCCTTGTATTTGAGCACAGGCAGCCCCTGGTCGTGGTACATGGCGAGTACCGCATCCGCATCCTTGAGGTATTTATCCTGGAACAGGGTGTCGGCCGGCAAGGGGCCGACCAGATCGATCCCCTCCTGGCGCAGCGTGGCCAGAGCGGGTTCGATCACGTCAATCTCTTCACGTCCGAGATGGCCACCTTCCCCGGCATGGGGGTTGAGGCCGCAGACGTAAATACGGGGTTTGGCGATGCCAAACTTGGTGGCGAGATCCTCGTTGAGGATCCTGATCACCTTGCCGAGGCGATCCTCGGTGATGGCCATCGCCACATAGGCCAGCGGAATATGCGTAGTCGCCAGCGCGACCCGCAGCCCCTCGGTTGCCAGCATCATCACTACATCGGCGGTGCCTGACTGCTGGGCAAAGAACTCGGTGTGGCCGCTGAACGAGACACCGGCCTGATTGATGATCCCCTTGTGCACCGGTCCGGTCACCACGGCGGCAAATTCGCCGCTCAGGTTGCCATCGCAGGCGCGTTGCAGGGTCGCCAGCACATAGGCGCCATTGCCTTCGTTCAGCTCGCCCGGCACCACAGGGGCGCCGAGGGTGATCGGACAGACGGTCAGGGTGCCCGCCCGCTGCGGATGGGCAGGGGCGGCGGCATCATAGGGCTCAAGCACTATGCTGAGCCCCAGCAGGGCGGCCCGCTCGCGCAGCAGCGTTGGATCGGCGATCACCACCAGCTGGTGAGGCCAATCCTGCTGGGCAATCTGCAGCACCAGATCCGGGCCGATCCCGGCCGGTTCACCCGGGGTAACGGCAAGGCGACGGCAGCTCATCAGCTACCGGCGCCTTCGATCTGGATGTAGGCCTCGTCACGCAGCTCATCCAGCCACGCCTGGGACTCTTCGACGAAGCGGCGGTTGTAGATCAGCTGGTAGGCGCGCTGCTCCTGAGCCTTGTCGGTGGCATCCTGGCTGCGGCGATCTTCCACCTGCACGATGTGCCAGCCGTGGCTGGTACGGAACGGGGCACTGATCTGGCCCGGTTGCAGACGGTTGACCATGTCGCGGAACTCTGGCACATAGACGTTGGGATCAGACCAGCCCAGTTCGCCGCCCTGCACCGCAGAGCCCGGATCTTCGGAGTACTTCTCCGCCATGCTGGCGAAGTTGGCCTTGCCGCTCTTGATGTCGTGCAGAATGCCGTCCAGCATCCCCTTGGCCTTCTCTTCGCTCAGGATGATAGAGGGTTTGATCAGGATGTGACGGGCCTTCACCTCGGTCTGCATCACTTGCTGCTGCCCCTTGGTGTCGAACACTTTGACGATGTGCAGACCGGCGCCGGAGCGCAGCGGGCCGACGATGTCGCCCTTCTTGGCACCCTGCACCGCTTCGGCCATCAGGGTCGGCATCTCTTGCGGGCTCATCCAGCCCCAGTCGCCCCCTTCCAGCGCCTTGGGACCATTACTCTCGGCAATGGCCAGTTTGCGGAAGTCAGCGCCCTCTTTCAGAGCGGCCAGAATGCGCTCAATTTTGCTCTTGGCGGCATCCAGCTGGGCGGCGGTGGGGTTGTCCGGCAGGGCAATCTGGATATGACCGACGTGGTATTCATCCTGCTGTTGACCCTGTTTCTTCAGGATCTCCACCACCTGCTTCACCTCCTGCTCGGAGATGTTGATACGGCGGCGCACCTGGTTGCGGCGCACCTCGTTCATCAGGATCTCGCGGCGCACCTCTTCCCGATACTGGGCATAGGTCAGCCCTTCACGGGCGAGCTGGGCACGTAACTGATCCAGGGTCATCTTGTTGTCGGCGGCGATGCCCTGAATAGCCTGTTCCAGCTGGGTATCGCTGATCTTCAGCCCCTGGCGATCCGCCAGTTGCAGTTGCAGGCTCTCCTGGATCAGACGATCCAGCGCCTGTTTGCGCAGGGTGGCGTCGTCAGGCAGGGACTGGCCGCTCTCCTGGGCGGAGAGTTTTACCTTGTTGACCAGTGCGTCCTGTTGACTGGACAGCACCACGTCCTTGTTGACCACGGCCAGCACCTTGTCCATCAGCTCGGGTGCAGCCAGTGCGGCCTGGCTCATGGCGCCGAACATTCCCGCGGTCAGCAGGGCAATCAGGGTCTTTTTCATATCCATCTCTCAAGGCTGGGCCAGCATCATTGCTGACCTTTCAGATTAAACGGGCGAACATAGGGCAACAGCTCGGTATCCAGCGTGACACTGCGGCCACCGGTACCCACGCTGCCAAGTCCCTTCATTTCAAACTGCAGACCAATGACTTTTTCTGAAGTGGGGGTCAGGGTGACGTTGTCCGGCTGGTTGTGCCACTCCAGGCTCATGTTGATACTCCAGCAGCAGGAGTCGTATTTGACACCGATCTTGCGGTCAATGTTCACATCCTGCTTGATATCACGGTAGTAACCGCCATACATCTGCCACTGATCGGCGATCGGTGCCATCACCACCAGACCCGCCTGGCTCAGATCTTCCGCCAGCGCCGTATTGGTCGGATAGCGATAGTCCAGGTTGCCATCCTTGATGTAGCGGTAGTTGACCTGGGTGGTCAGCTTGCCGGTCCGGTACTCCACCGCGCCGTTGCCTGCGGTAAATTCACCTTCCGAGGTATCGTACTGGGTGCCCGCATGGGTGAACCACTCATCGGTGATCCGGGCATCCCCCTCGAACGACAGCAGGGAGCGGGCGTTGGTGCTTTCCGGATTTGAGGGGTAGAGGCGCACCTTGGGTGGCGTCATCTCGAAGGCCTGGGCCACTGCCAGACGCAATCGCTCATCACCCGCATTGTCATAGACCCGGCTGGTCAGGCCAACGGTGACCCGGTTGGCATCACTGATGCGGTCGAGACCGGCAAAGCGGCGATCGCTGAACAGGCTGTAGTAGTCCTGACGGGTGGTGGTGGAGTCGTAGATCCCGATCTCGTCCTGATTTTTGTAAGGGATATAGAGGTACTGGAACTCGGGTTCCAGGGTCTGGGTTCCCTTGCCATCATACCAGTCGAGCGGGCGATCGAAGTTGACGCCCCCCTTGAGGCGGAAAGATGGCAGGGTGCGGGTAATGGTGCCGTCTTTCAGGGTCAGCTGTTTGCTGTCTGCATCGGTGAAGCGGCTGCGATCCTGGCTAACCAGATCCTTGGGTACCTCCTGGTTATAAGAGGTAAACATCAGTTTGTACTGGCTGGTCAGGTAGTAGCCGGGTGCATCCACCAGAGGCACGGTCAGGGTCGGAGCCAGATGCAGACGGGTGGCGGTGTAGCGCTCACCGGCCTGCTGGGCTGTGGCACTGCCGCTGTCATAGCCAAACTTGGTCAACTCGCTGTTCCAGGCCAGATCGAACCACTTGCCCTGCTGGAAGTAGTTGTAGTCGATACGCGGCAGCATCTCGTGAGGCAGCAGCGCATAGGGACTCAGGATCTGGTAGCGGCGCACCTCGGAGGTGAGGTTCCAGTTGTGCTGGTAGTAACCGGCGGTAAAGGATTGCTGCAACTGGCTGTCGACCTGGGTGCCCACTTGCGGGCTGAAGTCGTTGAAGTAGTTGTAATCCTTGTCCCGCACCTGGGTGTAGTCGATGCCAAAACGCAGTGAACCATCCATCAGGGTTGAGCCGTGACGGACGTTCATCAGGTAGCGATGACCATCGGACAGGCCAGCCAGACTCTCATTGCTCGGGCTGTACTGCTTGTCATCCGCCAGATTTTCAAAATAGAGGGTGCCGGTGTGGGCGGGGTCCGGCATATAGCGGAACTCCACCTGCTCCATCAGGCCGCGCTTGTCCATAAAACGGGAGGTGATGGTGGCATCGTAGTTGGGGGCAATGTTCCAGTAGAAGGGCTGGGTGATATCCATGCCGTTGCTGGAGCTTTGCTTGTAACCCGGGTAGAGCAGACCGGTCTTCCGCTCATCCTTGATGGGGAAGTTGATATAGGGGAAGTAGAACACCGGGTAGTCATAGAGCCAGAGGCTGGCGTTCCAGGCTTCGCCGAACACCTCTTTCTGGTCGATGTCGATGCTGCCCGCCTTGAGGGTCCATACTTCCTGACCGGGGGGACAGGTGGTGTACTGGGCCCCCTCCATGGTGATGTTCTGGTTGTTGTTGGTCATCACCACGCGCTTGGCAAAGCCGCGTACCGGTGAACCATGCACCTGATACTTGCCCTCTTCCAGTTCGGAGTTCTTGGTATCCAGGTTGGATTTGAGGGTCTTGTCGCTGGTGACGGTCACCTGACCGTCGTTGTAATAGATGTTGCCGATGGCGATGACATCCCGGCTCTTCTGGTCGAGCTGGGCATAGTCGGAGTCAAACTTGCGAACACCCTGACGAACCTTGACGTCGCCTTCATAGACGGCGGTGCCACCCTGTTTGGCCTCGAGACGGTCGGCATCAACCTCGACTGGCTGTGCGTTGGCCTCCTGATCCGATACAGGCTTCTCTATCTTGGGAACATAGTCATAGCAGAGACTATCGAGAATGCCGGTGGCTGGCGGCGTTTCGAACGGGGCTGCCTGCACCACCATTGGGGCGAGTGCGGGGGCCAGGCTGATAGTCAGGGCGATGGGATAGCGGTACCCCAGTGTCCATTTGGTCATGTGAAAGACTCGTGCAATCCGTGATAGATACGGTTGATCCAAGGCATGCATTTTACGACAGGTTTCATCGAGTTGACATTGCATGTCATTGCTTTATGTTAGCCGGCAATGATAAAGCATTATTGCGGCCAGGGCTAACAGCCAAGTGCTGCTTTCCACCTTGGTCTTCTACTTATGCACGATCGCGATTCCCTGCTATTGCAGTGGGCACGCCGTATTTCCGGCGATGCCACTCTCACGCTTACCCTCATTTCCGGTGATGCCAGTTTCCGCCGCTACTACCGTGGCGGTGGTCTGGTGTGGGTGGATGCCAATCCGAAAACCGAAAAAAATCATGAATTTGTTCGTAACGCGGCCGCCTTGCAGGCGCGTCAGTTGCTGGCGCCAGAGGTCAAGGCGGTGGACTACGAACAGGGTCTGCTGGCGGTCAGTGATCTGGGCGATACCCAGCTGATCAGCTGCCTGAACGAGTACAACGTGCTGGCCTGGTATGGCAAAGCCATTGATCTGCTGCCCCGACTGGGGGCGGTCGAACTGGCGCTTGAGCCGTTCGATACGGCTTTTATGGCGCGGGAGAACAGCATTTTCCCCGAGTGGCTGCTTGGCCATCATCTGCAACTGACCCTGAGCCATGAAGAGCAGCAGTTGCTGGATGAGACCTTTGCCTGTCTCACCGCCTGCAATTTGGCCCAGCCGCAAGGGGTGATGCACCGGGATTTTCACAGTCGCAACTTGATGGTGTGTGGCGGCGATACCCCCGAGAGCAGCCAGCTGGCCATCATCGATTTTCAGGATATGGTCATCGGGCCGCTTACTTATGATCTGGTTTCCCTGCTGAAAGATTGCTACGTGCGCTGGCCGGACGAGGTGATCGATGAAGGGATGCGCCACGGCTTTGCCACCCTGCAACAGGCGGGGCTGCTTGGCGAACTCGATTATGCCAGTTTCCGTCGTGGTGCCGACCTGACCGGCATGCAGCGCCACCTCAAGGCGGCCGGGATCTTCACCCGGCTCTATCATCGCGACGGCAAGTCCGGTTATCTGAAGGATATTCCCCGCACTCTCGGCTACGTAGTGGATGCCTGTCGCACTCACGGTAGCGCCTATCCGGTACTGGCCCGCTTTGGTCAGTGGCTGGAGCAGGTGGTGTTGCCCGGGATAGCCAACGCTGGAGTGAAACCATGAAGGCGATGATCCTGGCCGCTGGCCGTGGCGAGCGGATGCGCCCGCTGACTGACCTGCTGCCCAAACCACTGCTGGCTGTCGGGGGCAAGCCGCTTATCGTCCACCATATCGAAAAGCTCAAAACCGCCGGCGTGACCGAGCTGGTGATCAACCACGCTTGGCTCGGTCACAAGCTGGTCGAGATCCTTGGTGATGGCAGTTCGCTTGGGGTGACCATCCACTGGTCAGCCGAAGAGAGCGCGCTGGAGACCGCGGGCGGCATCGTGCAGGCGTTGCCACTGCTGGGCGCAGAACCCTTTTTGGTGATCAACGGCGATACCTGGCTCGATCTCGATTATCACACTCTGCTCAGCCAGCCCCTTGGCGACGATCTGGCCCACCTCTGGCTGGTGCCCAATCCGCCCCAGCATCCGAGCGGGGACTTTGCCCTGCAAGGGGGGCGAGTCATGGATATGCCAGCGTTTACCTTCAGTGGGGTCGGACTATATGATCCGGCGGCCTTTGCCGGTCTCGCTGGCGGCGCCCGCAAGCTGGCGCCGCTGCTGCGTGACTGGATGGCGCAAGGGCGGGTGGGCGGCAGCCTGCTCGCTGGCGAGTGGCGCGATATCGGCACGGTCGATCGACTGCGCGAGCTGGATGACCAGCTCCAGGCCCGCACTCATTAACTTCAAGAGGTCTTGAACCATGCGTATTTGGGGTAAGGTGCTGGGCGCCTTCTTCGGTTTTCTGCTCGGCAATATCATCGGCGCCCTGATTGGCCTGTGGATAGGCCACCGTTTCGACCGTGGCATGGGGCTGCAGGGGGCGTTTCGTCGCAGCCCGAGTCAGGCGCAGCAAGCCGTTTTCTTCCACGCCACCTTCTCGGTGATGGGCCACATTGCCAAGTCCAGTGGTCAGGTGACCGAGCAGGAGATCCGGGTTGCCTCCAACCTGATGGATCGGATGCGGCTGGCGGGCGAACAGCGTGCCCGGGCGCAGGAGTCGTTTCGTCTCGGTAAAGAGGCCGATTTTCCGCTGCGTGAGACCCTGGCCGAGTTTCGCCGTGCCAGTCTGGGGCAGCGCGACATTCTGCGCTTCTTCCTCGAGGTGCAGTTGCAGGCGGCCTTTGCTGACGGGCGGGTAGAGGAGGGCGAGCGTGCCATTCTTCATACCATCGCCGACGAGCTGGGGTTCAGTCGCATCGAGCTAGCCCGCATTCTGGCGATGGCCGAGGCGCAGATGAACTTCTTCAATCAGGCCCATGGTCAGTATCAGGGGGACAGTGCGGGTGGCCAGCAGTATCGGCAGGAGCCGCCCTCTGCGGATCGCCTCAAGAATGCCTACCAGTTGCTTGGGGTGAGCGAGAGCGACAGCGATCAGGATATCAAGCGCGCCTACCGCAAGGAGATGAGCAAGCATCACCCGGACAAGCTGGCCGCCAAAGGGTTGCCGCCTGAGATGATGGAGATGGCCAAGGAGAAGACCCAGGAGATCCAGCAAGCCTGGGAGTGGATCCGCGAGGCACGCGGCATTCGTTAAGCGCTGCAGCCTGATAGACCTGAACAGTAGACAAAAAAAGCCCCGCAGCAGTGCGGGGCTTTTTTTTGTTGTTTTATCCGGGCCGGGTTACTTGGCCGGAATGGCTTCCAGCACGTGCACCAGCAGTTGCCAGAAACGCTCGACCGCCGGGATATGCACCTTCTCGTCAGGGGAGTGAGCACCACGGATGGTCGGGCCGAAGGAGACCATGTCCCACTCCGGATAAGCGCTCTTGAACAGACCACACTCGAGACCGGCGTGGATCACCATGACATTGGGCATGGTGCCAAAGAGAGTCTGGTAGCTGTTGCGCACCAGCGCCATGACGGGGGAGTCCACGTTCGGCGCCCAACCCGGATAGGCACCGGTGAATTCGCAGCTGGCACCCGCCAGGGTGAACAGGGAGCGGGTCATCTGCTCGATGCTCTCGCGGCCGGAATCGATCAGGGAGCGGATCAGGCACTGGACGTACACTTCACCATCCTGAGTCTTGATGACCCCCAGGTTGGTAGAGGTTTCGGTCACGCCGGGCATGGCATCGCTCATGCGCATCACGCCGTTCGGGCAGGCCAGCAGGGCATCCAGCAGGCGTTGCTGCAGGGAGGCGCTCATCAGCTTGGCCGGTTTGGTGGCGCTGTTGACCAGCAGGGTCAGGTTCGGCTCGGTGGCGGCCAGTTCGGTCTGGTAGATACCGGTATAGCGGTCAACCAGCGCCTTGAACTCGTTCACGCTGGCAGAAGGCACCAGCAGGGTGGCACGGGCTTCGCGCGGGATGGCGTTGCGCAGGGTGCCGCCGTGGATCTCGGCCAGACGAATACCCAGCGGCTCGGCTGCTTTGAGCAGACGCACCAGCAGCTTGTTGGCGTTGCCACGACCGCGATGAATGTCGCAACCTGAGTGACCGCCACGCAGCCCTTTGACCGCCAGCTCGAACGCTTCGCCTTCGCTGGCGTCAACCAGCTCGAGCGGGAAGCGGATATTGGCATCCACACCGCCAGCGCAGCCCATGTAGACCTCGCCATCCTCTTCGGAGTCGGTGTTGAGCAGGATCTCGCCCTCCAGCCAGCCCGCTTCCAGACCGAAGGCACCGGTCATGCCGGTCTCTTCGTCGGTGGTCAGCAGCACTTCCAGCGGGCCGTGCTTGATGGTCTTGTCAGCCAGCACTGCCAGGCAACCGGCCATGCCGATGCCGTTGTCAGCACCCAGGGTGGTGCCACGGGCAGTGACCCACTCGCCATCCACATAGGCATCGATGGGATCGGTCGCGAAGTCGTGTTGGGTGTCGGCGTTGGCCTGCGGCACCATGTCGATGTGCGCTTGCAGTACCACGGCTTTGCGGTTTTCCATCCCCGGGGTGGCCGGTTTCTTGATGATGATGTTGCCGACCTTGTCCTGCTTGACTGCCAGACCTTCTTCCTGTGCCCACTGGATGATCCAGGCGCTCAGTTTGGCTTCATGCTTGGAAGGGTGGGGAATGGAGCAGATCTGTTCGAAGAAATGCCAAATCAGTTTGGGAGAGAGAGAGCTAAGCTGTGCCACGTCGGGACTCCTTACCAGCACGGAATAAACAGGGCCCCATCAGCGGGCCGGGGAAGAGGGTAACGATAATACAGTCAATCACACAAAAATGTGAGCAATCAGCGCAAATCGCAGGCAGCTTGTGCTGGCCCATGGCAACGAGGCAGTACGATCGTCAGGTTTGGACGACGCGGACCGGTAGAAAAGAAATTATGTGACCGATCTCACAAAAAAGTTGAATTTAACGCGCCGACTGGTAAATTAGCTCCCGTGGTTCGCCACCCGTCAGGATGACGATGAAAGCCTCCAGGGAACCGAAGCAAAGCAAGTGCGCCTCCATGGAACCGAGTGTTCGTTCAAGGATTTGAGCCCGCATTAAAGGTACGTAACTTGTTAAGCAATCAGGAGTTTCAATATGCCAGGCAGCAACTCAACCTATTGGTTTGCCCCTTCTTTGTATACCCAGGGTTTCAGCTACCCTAACCCCTTCGTCACTCGTCGCTAAGACGAGCTGCCTGACCGGGCAGAGGCGAGAAAGCAGCAGGTGCGTGAGGTCAAACCTCCCCCTGCTATTTTTTTATCTGCGATTTGCCGCTACGCCCATTTTGGTGTCATCAGCAGCGGTGACAGGCTGGTCGTTTGGCTCTCTGGATGTGCCAAATGGAGAGGGTGATGCCGATTTTTCCTGAATTTGGCATACGTTTGCCAGGCATTTTCTCTGCAAACGGTGCTATCATATCGGCCCAACAGCCTGTCCGCGGTTTGGACACATCATCGAACCGATCGCCGGATACGCCCATCTTGCTTCCATTGTTATCAGATTTGCTGCCGAGGCTCAGCCCTGAGGCAGCCGAAGTGCAATCTGAATTCAGTCGGGCAAGGGCCGCCATTTGCTGGCATCCGCAGGGAAATCTACGGGTGTCATTATTTTAAGTGATTGTTTTTATATAACTATTTGAGATCGATAACATGCCGAAAAAGTTCTATGTGTCGTGGGACAACCTGCAACGTGAAGCTCGTCGTCTGGCCCGTCGTCAGCTGCCTGTCAGCCAGTGGAAAGGTATCATCGCGGTCAGCCGTGGTGGTCTGGTGCCCGCTGCCCTGATGGCCCGTGAACTTGGCATTCGTAATGTGGAAACCCTCTGCATCTCCAGCTATGACCACGACAACCAGCGTGAGCTGGTGGTTGTGAAGGCCGCCACCACCGCCGGTGACGGCGAAGGCTGGCTGGTGGTGGAAGATCTGGTGGACACCGGTACCACCGCCAAGGCGATCCGCGAGCTTTACCCGAAAGCCAAGTTCATCGCGATCTTCGCCAAGCCGATGGGCGAAGCGCTGCTGGACGATTTCGAAGTGGCGATCCCGCAGGATACCTGGATCGAACAGCCGTGGGATATGGCGCTGGAGTTCGCCACACCGATCTGCGACGAACAGTAACAGGATCGGAATTTGACGTTCACAGCGTCAATTGGCCGCACGCGGCAAGAATGGTTTCACAGGGCTCCAATTTGGAGCCCTGTTTTTTTGTCTATCAATCTGTTGCGGGGTGGCTGAGTGGCGCTAAAAGTGGTTAAGATGGGCCATTGCCTGATATGAATGAGACACTATCTTGGACTTGAACGACGACCTAAACCTGACCGAACAGCTCTTTACCCGCGTCAAGAAGGTATTGGAAACATCCGAGATCTCCAACTCCAGTGCGGCTGATCTGGCGGAGGCCGCGTCAGACGAGATGTTTATCGACGGCTCCATGTCAAAGAGCTGGTATCGCCTGCTGCGCCGACCCTCCTGGGCCTGGCAGGGGGCTGATCCGATCGAGGTGGAGCAGACCCTGGCCCGCATCGCCATGGCGACGGGTGAGCGCACTCACGACTGCTATCTCGATACCATCAAGGGCTATGTGCCCGGCAACTGGATCTACGAGTGGAGCCAGGTGGCTGGCAACTACTTCAAACAGGGCCGCGAGCTGCGCGAGCAGGGGGATGCCGCGGGCGCGCTGAAACAGCTGCTCAAGGCGGTTCGCTACTACTCCATCGCCAGCTATCCCCATCTCAAAGACGACGAACTGGCGGATCAGGCCCAACTGCTCGGCAACATGGCTTATCGCGAGGCGGGTCGGCTGTTCAAGGTGCCGCTCAAAGAGATCCAGGTGCCCTTTCGCGGCAAGAATATTCAGGGTTATCTCCACCTGCCGACCACCGACAAACCGGTGCCGCTGGTGATCATCAGCGGCGGGATCGACTCACTGCAGCTCGATTTCCTCAACTTCTATCTCAAGCGACTCGAACCCCATGGCATCGGCATGCTCTCTCTCGACATGCCGGGCATCGGCTATGCCGAGCATTGGCCGCTGGTGCAGGATACCAGCCGCCTCCATCAGGCGGTGCTGCATTACCTCTCCGAGGTGGCCTGGGTCGATCATCAGCGTATCGCCATGGTGGGGATGCGTCTGGCGGGGAATGTCGCCGCCAGATTGGCCTTTATCGAACCGTTCAAGCTGCGTACCGTGGTCTGTGTCGGGGCCGGGGTCAATCAGGTGTTTACCAATCAGGAGCTGTTTGCCAAGTGCCCGCGCATGATGCGGGACAGTCTGGCCAACCGGTTGGGGGCCGATGCGGCGCAGTGGGATGCCATGCGCACCAAGTGCCAGGTATTTTCACTGAAAACGCAAGGATTACTGGGGACTCGCACCTCTGTGCCGATATTGAGTATTGGACACAAGCGAGATTTTATTTGTCCCGAGCAGGATGTACGGGCATTGGCGGCGGCCAGTCGTAATGGCAAGGCTATCGTCTTCGACAAGCAGCCTTTGCTGGAGGTGTATGACAAGGCGCTGGACGAAATCGTCGAGTGGCTGAAACAGCATTTGTGTACCTGATATTGCGCTAAAAAACTGACGCCATCCCGAGGTGGCGCGGCTTGTTTAACAGGGAGGTTAACATGTCTGAAAAAGTGACCTACAAGCGACTGCTGCGGCAGTTTGCTGCCATTGGCCCCTATTTGCGCGAAGATCTCTGCGAAGAGGGGCGTTATCGCTTCGACTGCCTGTCGGTCTGTGTCAGCGCCAAGCCGGCGCCGGACAAACGGGAGTTCTGGGGCTGGTGGCTGGTGCTGGAGCAGGACGATCACCATTTCCGTTATCACTATCAGCTCGGTTTCTACAATGCTGATGGCGAGTGGCTGGACAAGCCGATCCCCAAGAAGCATCAGGTCGAGGTGGAGCGAACCCTCAACTGTTTCTACAAGCTGATCAGCGACAAACTGACGGCGCTTGAGTGCCATCTGGCGCCTGCCGAGCAGGTCACCAACGAGTTGAGCGTCACCGCCGCCTGATCCCTGATGCCCGGCGAACCGCGTCACGCTGCTTGCCGGGCCATCAGTCAGCCATTTTCCGCTCCGCTCGCAATCTCCGGGCCTTTGCCCGCATCTCCTCACCCCGGCGTTAATTGCCTTGCAGGGCTCCATGGCCGTGGGTATAAAGATATTCCTTACTTTTTTAGCCTTTATGCTCCCATGGAAAACAGAACCATAGTCGTCAAGTTGGGCACCAGCGTGCTCACAGGGGGGTCTTCCCAGCTCAATCGTGCCCATATGGTCGAGCTGGTCAGACAATGTGCGGCCTTGCACCGTCACGGCCATCGGGTCGTGGTCGTCACATCAGGGGCGATCGCCGCCGGGCGTGAGCATCTGGGCCACCCGCCACTGGCGCCAACCCTGCCCAACAAGCAGATGCTGGCTGCGGTCGGCCAGACCCAGCTCATTCGGGTATGGCAGGATCTGTTCAACCTCTATGGCCTGCATATCGGCCAGATGCTGCTGACCCGTGCCGATCTGGAAGATCGGGAACGCTACCTCAACGCCCGCGACACTCTGCGCACCCTGCTCGATCACCGGATCATTCCGGTCATCAACGAAAACGACGCGGTGGCGACCGCCGAGATCAAGGTGGGCGACAACGACAACCTCTCCGCTCGTGCCGCCATTCTGGCGGATGCGGATCTGCTGATCCTGCTGACCGACCAGAAGGGGCTGTTTACCGCCGATCCGCGTACCAATCCGGATGCCCAGCTGATCGAAGAGGTGCAGACCATCGACGATACCCTGCGCTCGCTGGCGGGTGACAGCGTCAGTGGCCTTGGCACCGGCGGCATGGCTACCAAGCTGCAGGCGGCCGATGTGGCGCGCCGTGCCGGGGTCAACGTGGTGATCGCCACCGGCCAGATGCCGGAGGTGATCGGTCGTCTCGCCAAGGGCGAGCGGATCGGCACCCTGTTCCCGGCGCTGGCTTCCCCGCTGGAGGGGCGCAAGAGCTGGATTTTGGCAGGCCCACCCCCTCACGGCGAAGTGCAGGTGGATCAGGGGGCTGTCGCCGCCATGAAGGATAAAGGTTCCAGCCTGCTGCCCAAGGGGATCGTCGCGGTCAGGGGCGACTTCATCCGGGGCGATGTGGTGCGCATTCTCGATCCCAAGGGGGTTGAGCTGGCGCGCGGCATCTGCCGTTACGACCATCTGGAGCTGGAGAAGCTGCGCGGTGTTCACTCGGATCAGATTGAGCAGGTACTGGGCTATGGATATGGTTCAGTAGCCATCCATCGAGACGATATGGTGCTGCTCTGAGTGGATCGGTGTTAGCAGCCCAGAGCCAACGATGGCTACAGGACCTGTGGGCTATCCATCTAGATAATAGGGTGCTGCTCTAATCAGGGCGGCACAGCATGAATAAAAGGGAACCGAGATGAGTCTGGAGAAAATGGGGCAGGCGGCCCGTGAAGCCGCCTATCAGCTGGCCACCATCAGCACGGCGCAGAAGAATCGGGCGCTGGCCGCCATTGCCGACGAGCTGGAGGCGCGCAGCAGCCAAATTCTGGCCGCTAACGAAAAAGACATTGCCGCTGGCCGTGAGGCAGGCCTCTCCGAGGCGATGCTGGATCGCCTGCTGCTCAATCCGGCACGGCTAGCCAGCATAGTGGCCGATGTGCGCAAGGTGATCACTCTGGATGATCCGGTCGGTGCCGAAATGGATAGCCGGGTGCTGGAGAACGGCCTGCGCCTCTCCCGTCGTCGGGTGCCCATCGGGGTTATCGGCGTCATCTACGAGGCGCGGCCCAACGTCACCATCGACATCGCCAGCCTCTGCCTCAAGACCGGCAACGCCAGCATACTGCGTGGTGGGCGCGAGACTTTCCACTCCAATCTGGAGCTGGTGCAGGTGATCCAGCATGCGCTTGTCGCCTCCGGCCTGCCACAGGCGGCGGTGCAGTACATCGACAATCCGGATCGGGCGCTGGTCGGCGAGTTGCTGCGCCTCGATCGTTATGTGGACATGATCATTCCCCGCGGCGGTGCCGGGCTGCACAAGATGTGTAAGGAGAACAGTTCCATCCCGGTCATCATCGGCGGTTTCGGCATCAGCCACATCTTCGTCGACGAGAGCGCCGATCTGGATCGCTCCCTGGCGGTTATCGACAACGCCAAGGTGCAGCGCCCCTCCGCCTGCAACGCCCTGGATACCCTGCTGGTACACGAGAAGGTGGCTGCCACCTTCCTGCCGCAGCTGGTGGCGCTGATGAATGAACGCAAGGTGACACTGGTCGGCGCGGCCAATGCCATGGCGCTGCTGGCGGGCACCGACAACCTGTGCGAGGCAGGGCCAGAGGATTTCGATACCGAGTGGCTGGGGCTGACCCTGGGGGTCAAGCTGGTGGCGGATGTCAACGAAGCGCTGGCTCATATGCGCGAGCACAACGCCGGTCACTCCGACGCCATCCTGACCAACGATCTGGCCAATGCCGAGCGTTTCATCAATGGCGCCGGTTCGGCGGCGGTCTACGTCAACGCCTCGACCCGTTTTACCGATGGCGGCCAGTTTGGACTGGGTGCTGAAGTGGCGGTCTCGACCCAGATGCTGCATGCCCGCGGCCCCATGGGGTTGACCGAGCTCACCAGCTACAAGTGGGTGGGGCAGGCCGATTACCTCAGCCGAGCCTGATAACCGGCTGTTTCACATACAAAAATGCCGACCACATGGTCGGCATTTTTTTCACTGGCATCGCGTCGATACCATGCAGTGCGCTATCGCTTTGGGTTATTCCCCCTGATAGAGCACCTTGTCACCGGACTTGAGCACATAACCCTTCCAGGGGAAGAGGATGTAGTCGCCACCCTGCCAGGACCAGTTGCCTTCCGCGCCCTGACGGGTCAGCGCAAGCAGCTCGCCGCTTGGCAGATGCAGTTCGGCCTGCGTCTGGTCGGCGTTGAACAGCACGAAGGCGCTGCTGGTTTGGCTGGTATCGGTCGGGTTCAGTCGTACGCCCTGTTCAAACAGGCGCACGCACTGGTTGACCAGTGGTGACCACTGGTAACCGGCACTGCCGATACAGCCGTGGCTGTCGCGATCACTGCCTGGCATAGTGCCTGTCATAGGTTGCTCCGGTGCGCTGCAGGCGGCCAATAGCAGAGAGGCGGCCAGCAGAGTCAAGGTTCTCATGATTACTCCTGCTTGTCTTCGAGATGATCCCGTTCAATGACGATGTTGGAGAATCCCAACTCTTTGAAGTAGTTCTCCTGGTAATCCTTTACGCTTTTCTTGTCACGGCGACAAACCTGAGCCAGCTGAGCCTCCATGGCGTGGAAACTGGAGAGATCCAGCCCTTCGGCAGCGGCGATGGCGTCGTAGATGCTGCGGAACTTGTCGTTCGCGTAGCCGATCTCTTTGGCCTGTTTTTTATAGGTATAGGTAATCTTAAAGGCCATCTTGCCCTTCCTTCTTCGATTTGGCTTGCTTGCGCTGGACGTAGAGGTAGAGGCTTTCGACCTTCTCCCGAGCCCAGGGGGTCTTGCGCAAGAACTTCAGGCTGGACTTGATGCTGGGATTATCGGTGAAGCAGCGGATATTGATCTGCTGCCCCAGCTCTTCCCAGCCATAGTATTCGACCAGCGCGGTGACGATCGCTTCCAGGGTCAGCCCGTGCAGCGGGTTGTTTTTCTGCGCCGGGGTCGGCTGTTCTGTGCTCATGCCTGCTCCGCCAGTTTGGCAAAGGGTTGGCCCATACGGGTGGTCACCCCGTTGGCCAGATGGGGTTCAAAACCGGCCAGCATGCCCGGGCCAAACAGGCAGACCACGGTACTGCCTAGCTTGAACAGGCCCATCTCGGCGCCTTTTTGCAAGGTGATGGCCTCGTCGCCGGTGTAGTCCCAGCGCACCACCTTCTTCTCTTTGGTCGGAGCAATGTTGCCGGCCCAGATTGTCTCGATGCTGGCCACGATAGTCGCGCCGACCAGCACCAGCGCCATCGGGCCGTGCGGGGTGCGGAAGGTGGCGACCACCCGCTCGTTGCGGGCAAACAGGTTGGGCACGTTCTCGGCGGTGAGCGGGTTGACGGAGAAGAGATCCCCCGGCACGAACACCATGCTCTCCAGTACGCCGTCCAGCGGCATATGGATGCGGTGGTAATCCTTGGGCGCCAGATAGATGGTGGCAAAGTCGCCATCCTTGAACGGTGCCACCAGATCCTCATAGCCACCCAGCAGC
Source organism: Aeromonas allosaccharophila (assembly GCF_016026615.1). NCBI lineage: Bacteria > Pseudomonadati > Pseudomonadota > Gammaproteobacteria > Aeromonadales > Aeromonadaceae > Aeromonas > Aeromonas allosaccharophila. Next base: position 4,317,335 of record NZ_CP065745.1, read on the forward strand.
TCGCGGGCGCTGTAGTCGTGGCCCTTGGCCTGAATGATGCGGCCCTGCTGGATGGGGCCGAGCTGGCTGATGGTGCCATCCACCGGCAGCGCCAGCGTCATGGCATCGTCAACAATCGGGCGGATACCGGGCTTGAGCTCACGGGTGAAGAAGGCGTTGAAGCTCTTGTAGTGGGCCGGACTCTCGTGCAGCGCCTCGCTCATGTCGACCTGATACTGCTTGATAAAGGCTTCGATCACTTTGGTCGTGAGGTTGCCCGCTTCGGCCGCGGCAAACTTGCCGATCAGACGGGAGAGGGCGTGCTTGGGCAGACAGTATTGACCGGCAATTTTCAGGTTGTCAGTAATGCTCATGTTCATCATCAACGTAGGTTTATTAGGGTCACAGGCGCGCCTGTTGGCGACCGTGACGGGCTTCCTGCATGGTTTCCAGGATGCGGTGATAGTTGTGGAAGCGATCGGCGCTGATGGCGCCACTGTCGACTGCCGCCCGCAGGGCACAGCCGGGATCGTCCTTGTGGGTGCAGTCGCGGAACTTGCAGCCACCCAGATAGTCACGGAACTCGATAAAGCACCAGGTTATGCGATCGGCTTCCAGATGCCAGAGGGCGAACTCGCGGATCCCGGGGGAGTCGATCAGATCGCCGCCGCTCGGGAAGTGGTAGAGTCGCGCCGTGGTGGTGGTGTGCGTGCCGAGTCCCGAGTTTTCGGAGATCTCGCCGGTGAGCACATCCAGCCCCGGCATCAGGGCGTTGGTCAGGGACGACTTGCCCACCCCTGACTGGCCGACGAAGATGCTGATCTTGCCTTCAAACTGGGCCTTGAGCTCGTCGAGCCCTTCGCCGCTCTCGCAGCTCACCAGGATCACCTTGTAGCCAAGCTTGCGATAGGGCTCGAGCTGGCGCTCGATGCGCTTGCGCGCCTCGTCATCCAGCATATCGACCTTGTTCAGCACGATGAGCGGCTGGATCTCCACATCCTCGGCGGCCACCAGATAGCGGTCGACGATGTTGGTGGAGAACTCGGGCATCACCGCCGAGACGATGATGATCTGGTCGATGTTGGCGGCGATGGGTTTGACCCCGTCGTAGAAGTCCGGCCGGGTCAGTACCGAGTGGCGCGGATGCACAGCTTCGATGACGCCCGCTGTCGCGGCATTGAGGCCGGGACGCCATACCACCTTGTCGCCACAGACCAGACTGCTGATGCTGCTGCGGCGCAGGTTGCTGCGGTGGATGGTGCCATCGACCGCTTCCACGTCTGCGTGCTGACCAAAACGGCTGATCACCACCCCTTCGATGGCCGGGCCAAACAGGGTGTCATCCACCACCGTGGAGTGATCTTTTTGCAGCCGCCGTTCGCGGTTGGCCTGGACGCGCCTTTGTTGACCCAGATTGAGTTTTGCTTTCTTTGCCACTCGATTCGCCAGTTTATGAACAGATCCAAAGCCAGTATGATACATGCAAATTGGCAAAATTCCGCCATTCCTCCCAATAGAGAGAGCAATCATGACAGTCAGCGCGCAGAACCTGGTATGGATCGACATGGAGATGACGGGTCTGGACCCCGAACAGAACGTGGTACTGGAGATCGCCACCATCGTCACCGACAAGGATCTGAACGTACTGGCCGAAGGGCCGGTCATCGCCATTCATCAGAGTGATGAAGAGCTTGCCAAGATGGACGACTGGAACGTCAACACCCACACCAAGAGCGGTCTGGTGGCCCGGGTCAAGGCGAGCCAGCACGACGAGGCGAAGGCCATTGCCGAGACCCTCGACTTTATCCGTCAGTGGGTGCCGGAGCGCACCAGCCCGCTGTGTGGCAACAGCATCGGTCAGGATCGCCGCTTCATGGTCAAGCACATGGCCGAGCTGGAAGCCTTCTTCCACTACCGCAACGTGGACGTCAGCACCATCAAGGAGCTGGTCCGTCGCTGGCAGCCGGAGCTGCTGGATCAGTTCACCAAGAGTGGCACCCATCAGGCACTGGATGACATCCGCGAATCGATCGCCGAACTGCGCTTCTATCGCAGCCACGTCTTCAAGATCTGAGACACTGGCAAGGAGTTGCCCCGGTTTGGTTGCTAAAATCGACAGTTCGGCCAGCTTTTGAGCGAACGCGCGCAACCAGACAAAAAAGCCCTTGCAATTGGAATGTCTGCTCTTATAATTCGGCTCCCGTACAGTAGCGCAAGCAACCAAATGCTGTACGGCCTGTTTTAAGGTAGTTGCGGGAATAGCTCAGTTGGTAGAGCACGACCTTGCCAAGGTCGGGGTCGCGAGTTCGAGTCTCGTTTCCCGCTCCAATAAGTGATGATGAAACTGGTTCAGTCCAGCCCGATGCGGGAATAGCTCAGTTGGTAGAGCACGACCTTGCCAAGGTCGGGGTCGCGAGTTCGAGTCTCGTTTCCCGCTCCAATCATCATTGCACCTTCGAACACAATTTGTTGCGGGAATAGCTCAGTTGGTAGAGCACGACCTTGCCAAGGTCGGGGTCGCGAGTTCGAGTCTCGTTTCCCGCTCCAATCTATTTGCAAATGACATTCCGTTGCGGGAATAGCTCAGTTGGTAGAGCACGACCTTGCCAAGGTCGGGGTCGCGAGTTCGAGTCTCGTTTCCCGCTCCAATCATTTGCGAATGACAATCTGTTGCGGGAATAGCTCAGTTGGTAGAGCACGACCTTGCCAAGGTCGGGGTCGCGAGTTCGAGTCTCGTTTCCCGCTCCAAACAGTTTCTGGTAGATATATGTAAGTGATATTCCGTTGCGGGAATAGCTCAGTTGGTAGAGCACGACCTTGCCAAGGTCGGGGTCGCGAGTTCGAGTCTCGTTTCCCGCTCCAATCACTTGCAAATGACATTCTGTTGCGGGAATAGCTCAGTTGGTAGAGCACGACCTTGCCAAGGTCGGGGTCGCGAGTTCGAGTCTCGTTTCCCGCTCCAATCTCTCTCCTTGACGTCCACCAATCCAATCTCTCAAGACAGTCATTGCCACACCAAGTTGGTAGAGCATGGTCCGTACTTGCCAAGGCTGGGGTCGCGAGTTCAAGTCTCGTTTCTCGCTCCAAATCACTCTCCTCGAAGTACACCAATTCATATTCGAAATTGCCCATCACATCGCGCAGCGATGCTTTGTCGTATCTGGCGTTTACTCCGCGCGTTTCAGCAGTCTTCTGTCAACAGGAAGGGCATGCGGGGGCTCACTCTGTGGGCTGAACGAGACAAGCGGTGGTGACCGGAGAGGGTAAATTACGGGCAAAAAAAGAGGAGGGGCCTTGGCTCCTCCTGCATGATTCACTGGCGCGGGCTTAGACCAGAGTAACGTTCTCAGCCTGGGGGCCTTTTTGGCCCTGGGTCACAGTGAACTGGACTTTTTGACCTTCAGCCAGGGTTTTGAAACCGGTGCTCTGGATGGAGGAGAAGTGAACGAAAACGTCCGGACCCTGAGATTGCTCAATAAAGCCAAAACCCTTGGTTTCGTTGAACCATTTTACCTGGCCGGTGCGAATGTCAGACATGTGCTAAATCCTATCAATAACAAAATGAAACTAAGCCCGTGCTGGGCTGCATTTGCCTTGCAAGCAGGGGTTGGCTCATGACTGACCACGTCTATTTGTCCCAGTAGCACGTAGAACAATCCCTGTCTAAAGCACAATCGATTGTACGTTAGCGCCGATCCTTGTCAATTTGACCCCTTTCGTTTTTTGAACAAGCTAAAAATATTGTGAAGTCAGTAGCTTATTTGAAGAGATTTGACCGAAAAAAACGGGAGGCCAGCGCCTCCCGTGTTGTTATTCCTTGAGGGCGAACCTTTCACCCTGCCGGTCGTAGCGGTAGACCGCCTGACCGTAGGAGCGGATCTCCACCCGCTGGATGCGGCGGGTGTCATCCACCAGAATAAAGACCGAGCGGCCCGATTGCAGGCGGGTCAGCGGGCGATCCGGCCCCTCGATGGCGATCAGGCGGCTCAGCTCGGCACCCGGCAACTCGAATTTGCGCCAGATGGAGTAGAGGGTCTCACCAGCCTGCACATCGTGTTGCAGCCAGGTGCCGTTGACCTTCTCTTCGACCGGTTTGGTTGCCGCAGGCGCACTGCCTGCCGCGCCGTTACCGACGGTGAGGGCCTGAGCAGGCACGGCCAGCGGCACTTCCAGCGAGCCGGAAGGGGCGGCTTTGGGTGCTGACGGTGCCGGCTCCCAGGCCAGCACCAGCAGCCAGAGCGGGACCAGGATCAGCAGACCTATGGTGTTTTTGCGGGGCAGCGGGCTGGACAGTTTGAATTTGCCTGCTTTGGCATCCTGGCGGCGTTGACCAAGGTTGCTCATCCCTTGGCCAAAACGTTGGCGCAGGGACAGGGTCGCGGCATTGATGCGATGGAGCAGGGATCCTTGTGATTCGTCTTGGCGACGCTGCTGGGCTCGTCTGTTATGGCCTCGTGGGCGACGGTCCGGGGTGGGCACGGCATTTACCTCTCACTACATTGCCTGCCATCAGGCAAATTCGTTGCCTATGGTAAACGGACTCGCCCCCGAGGGGGAGAGTCCGCGAGAGGAAAATTATCAGCTGAGACGAAATTGACCCAATAATTGCTGTAATTTGTCGGCCGCCTGACGCAATGCTTGACTGGCTTTGGCCGTTTCGGTCGCATCCTGAGCAATGTCGTTGGCCAGTGCGTTGGTTTTTGACAGGTTGCCGGAGACGGTTTCGGAAACCGAGCTCTGCTCCTCGGCGGCGGAGGCGATCTGATAGGTCATGTCGTTGATGGTGGAGATGGCCTTGTAGATGCTGCCGAGCGCCTCTTCCGCCAGATCCGCTTCGCTCACCGCCTGATGGGTCAGTTGCTGGCTCTGGGTGATGGCGTTGACCGCATTGCTGGAACTCTGGCGGATCTTCTCGATCAACTCCTGAGTGTTCTGCACCGCTTGTTGGGTATTGCCCGCCAGTTTGCGCACCTCGTCGGCGACCACCGCAAAGCCGCGTCCCTGTTCACCAGCCCTTGCTGCCTCGATGGCGGCGTTGAGGGCGAGCAGGTTGGTCTGATCGGCAATCCCCTGAATGACGGTGAGGATGCTGGTGATCTGGGCGCTGTCGTGAGCCAGCCCTTCGACCACTTCGGCCCCTTTGCCGGCTTCTGCCGCGACCTTGTGCATCGACTGGATCACCTGCTGGAAGCGCTCCTTGCCCTGATCCGCCGCGCCTTGCGCCTGTTTGGCCGAGTCGGCGGTGTTGTTGGCGTGGGTGGCGACCTCCTGACTGACGTAGGACATCTCCTGTACCGCGGTCAGCATCTGCTCCATCTCCGCCTGATGATGTTGCAGGTTGATGTCGGTCTGACCGGCGATGCGATCGGTGTCGCAGGCGTGGCGGTTCACCTCGCTGGCGGTTTTCAGCACATCCCCGAGCAGCCCTTGCAGCTTGTCGATAAAGCGGTTGATGCCCTTGGCGAGATCCCCCAGCTCATCCACCGAGCGGGTCGCGAGGCGCTTGGTGAGATCCCCTTCGCCATCGGCGATGTCATCCACCAGGCTGACCATCTGACGGATAGGGCCTGTGATGCTGCGGGCAATCACCAGCATGGTCGCCAGCGCCAGCACCAGCACGATAAAGGCTCCGACCAGCTGTTGGGTCACGGCGGCCCGGTTCATCTCGTTGAGTTGGCTCTCCAGCTGATCTGCCCCGGCCAGCACCACCTTGTAGGGCAGGGTGACGATGATGGCCCAGTTGCGGCTCATCCCCGGCACCATGATGGGGACTGAAATACGGAATGATTCGTCCAGCTCCTGACGCTGCACTTCCGGTTTCAGGTACTGCTGCCACTGATTGCCGAGCAATTTGTCGGCGCGGCTGCCAAGCAGGCTGGCATCACCGCTGGTGCCGGTAACGACGCCAGCGGCGCTGACGATCAGGGTTTCTCCCTGGCCGTCATAAATGTTGCTGTTGAGGCTCTTGGCCTGACGGCTGATGGAGTCCACCGCCAGGTCTAGCGCAGCTACCCCCTTGAACTGACCGTCCACGAGAATGGGGGTGGTGATAGTGCTCACTAGCACCTGCTGGCCGTTGATGTCCACCTTGAAGGGATCGATCAGGCAAGAGCGACCTTCCCGTTTCGGGCAGGCGTAGTAGTCGTTGGCGGGATTGCCGAATTCGTCCGGATCGGTTTTTTCGATGGAGAGCAGTAGATCGGTGCCAATTTGATCCTTGTCGCGATAGAAGTAGGGCACAAAGCGCCCCTTGTCGTCACTGCCCAGCGCCGTCTGGCCAGCGAAGGCGGCATCCTGACCGTCAAAACCGTTGGGCTCGAAGCCTGCGAATGCACCATAGAGCTGTGGTTCCAGCGCCAGTTGCGCCTTGAGCAGGTCGGTCGCCTGCTGGCGATCCAGCGGCAGTTTGCCTTGCTGTTGCAGGGCGAGGGCGCTCGCCATCTGCTGGGTGTAGGAGAGCCCCTTTTGCAACAGTTGGGTGATGGTGGCCGCTTCGGCGCGGGCGTTGGCGCTGACCTTCTGCCATGCCTCCTGCTGCAGCGCTTCACGGCTGGAGCTGATGGTCAGTTGTTGGGTTTGTTGGCCGGAGTATTGGTTGAGCAGGATCAGGATGACCAGGGCTGCGGTCATGGCGATCCCGGCCATCACTAGAATGCGATTCTGGATAGAACGGAACTGCATCGTCTCTTCCTTGTGCGTGAGAAGTGTGGTGAGCGTTATCTGAGTATCGACCGGAGGAGGCAGCTCTCCAGCATTGTGCATAGCAAATCGGAAACGGGGCTTCTGTTTTGCGATCCTCTTCAAATATCGGGCTACAGAGGAAAATGGTGACAGATTTAATCCCCTACTTTAGCCCGCAATGGCGTCATGGTTTTCCCATCCGCGATGGTCGGTGCTAAAATGCGACGGTTTTTTCTAACGAATTGGCCCAAGGCCCTCTACACAAGGCTTAAAGATGAAAGTCAAAACCCGTTTTGCTCCCAGCCCGACCGGCTTTTTGCATGTCGGCGGTGCCCGTACCGCACTCTATTCCTGGTTGTTTGCAAAGAACCAGGGCGGTGAGTTCGTGCTGCGTATTGAGGATACCGACCTGGAACGTTCCACTCAGGAGGCGATCGACGCCATCATTGAGGGCATGGAATGGCTGGAGCTGAACTGGGATGAGGGCCCCTACTACCAGACCAAGCGCTTCGATCGCTACAATGGCATCATCGACGAGATGCTGGCCGATGGCCGCGCCTACAAGTGCTACTGCTCCAAGGAGCGTCTGGAAGCGCTGCGCGAAGGCCAGATGGCCAGCGGCGAGAAGCCCCGTTATGACGGCAAATGCCGCGATGCGGCTCACGATCACCCGGCCGATGCGCCGCACGTGATTCGTTTCCGCAACCCGACCGAAGGTTCCGTGGTGTTTGATGACCACGTCCGTGGCCGCATCGAGTTCGCCAACACCGAGCTCGACGATCTCATCATTCGCCGTACCGATGGCGCGCCGACCTACAACTTCTGCGTAGTGGTCGATGACTGGGATATGGAGATCACTCACGTGGTGCGTGGTGAAGACCACATCAACAATACCCCGCGCCAGATCAACATCTACAAGGCACTGAACGCGCCGGTACCTGAGTTTGCCCACGTTTCCATGATCCTGGGTGACGACGGCGCCAAGCTCTCCAAGCGCCACGGTGCAGTCTCCGTGATGCAGTACCGCGATGACGGCTATCTGCCGGAAGCGCTGCTGAACTATCTGGTGCGTCTGGGCTGGTCCCACGGCGATCAGGAGATCTTCACTCTGGATGAGATGATCAAGCTGTTCAGCCTGGATGCCATCTCCAAGTCCGCCTCCGCCTTCAACACCGACAAGCTGCTGTGGCTGAACAACCACTACATGCGCAGCCTGGATCCGGCATATGTGGCCAAGCATCTGGCCTGGCATATGGAAAACCAGAAGATCGACACCAGCAAGGGCCCTGCCCTGCCAGCAGTAGTGACCCTGCTGGCCGAGCGCTGCAACACCCTGGTCGAGATGGCAGCCCAGAGCCGCTATCTGTTCGAAGATTTTGAGGCGATCGACGAAGCGGCAGCCAAGAAGCATCTGCGCGGCGTCGCTGCCGAGCCGCTGACACTGGCCAAGGCCAAGCTGGCTGCACTGGATAGCTGGACCACCGAAGCGCTGCATGAGCTGATTGAAGCCACTGCCGCCGAGCTGGGTCAGGGCATGGGCAAGGTCGGCATGCCGCTGCGCGTAGCCGTGACCGGTCTGGGTCAGTCCCCTGGTATCGACGCCGTGATGGCTCTGGTGGGTAAAGAGCGCGTACTGGCTCGTATCGACCGCGCACTGGCCTACATCGAAGCCCGCATGGCTGCCGAGTAAGTTCTGCCGAGGTGGCAGGCGAGGAGATCTCCCTGCTCTGCCACATGCTGAATAGCAAAAATCCGAAACCACTGGTTTCGGATTTTTTTATGGCCAGCGTACAGGCTGATAGCAAGTCGGGGGATAAAAATGCCAGTCAGCTGACTGGCATTTTTATTGGGGCAGAGTGCCGCTTAGTGGCTGTCGACCCAGACGAACTTGAGCACGAACAGCAGGGCGACCACCAGCACGCATGGGTTGATTTCGCGCCAGCGGCCGGTGCCTGCTTTCATCACGCAGTAGGAGATAAAGCCGACGGCGATCCCCTCGGTGATGGAGAAGCTGAACGGCATCATCACTGCGGTCATGAAGGCCGGGACCGCTTCGGTCAGATCTTCCCACTTGACCCGGGTCAGCTCGGAGCACATCAGCACGCCAACATAGATGAGAGCGCCAGCGGCGGCATAGGCCGGTACCATGGCGGCAACCGGGGAGAAGAAGATGGCCAGCAGGAACAGGATACCCGCGATGATGGCGGTCAGACCGGTGCGGCCGCCGACGGCGACGCCGGAGCTGCTCTCGATAAAGGCGGTGACCGAGGAGGTGCCCATGAAAGCGCCGCCGACGGAGCTGACGCTATCAACCATCAGCGCCTGCTTCATGCGCGGGAAGTGGCCGCGATCATCGGCCAGCTTGGCGCGGTTGGTGACGCCAATCAGGGTGCCGGAGGAGTCGAACAGGTTGACCAGCATAAAGGAGAAGATGATCCCGGCCAGGCTGATGTCGAGCGAACCCATCAGATCCAGCTGGCCGAACACCGGCTCGATGCTGGGGGGCATGGAGACAAAGCCCTTGAAGGTGACATCACCAAACAGCCAGCCGAGGGTGGTGGTGACCACAATGGCGATCAGCACGGCGGAGTGAACGCCACGGGCAGAGAAGATGCAGATCAGGAAGAAACCGAGCAGACCCAGCAGGCAGGGCAGGGAGGTGAGGTTGCCCACGGTCACCATAGTCGCGGGGCTGGCCACCACGATACCGGCATTGTGCAGGCCGAGCAGGGCGATCAGCAGACCGATACCGGCGGTGATGCCGACCCGCAGGGTGAGCGGGATGTTACCGATCAGCCAGTAGCGCACCCGCAGCAGGGTGAGGATCAACAGACCCATGGCGCCCCAGAAGATGGTGCCCATGCCCACTTGCCAGGAGTAGCCCATACCCGCGACCACCACGAAGGCGAAGAAGGCGTTGAGGCCCATGGCGGGGGCCAGGGCGATCGGCAGGTTGGCCAACAGACCCATCAGGATGCTGCCGATACCGGCGATGAGGCAGGTGGTGACGAACACGGCCTGGGTGTCCATGCCAGCCGCAGAGAGGATCTGCGGGTTGACGAACACGATGTAGACCATGGTCAGGAAGGTGGTGATGCCAGCGATCACTTCGGTGCGGGCGGTAGTGCCATGGCCTTGCAGGGCAAACAGGCGCTCAAGCAATCCTTGCCCGGCGGCCTGATTGGCAGCTTGGTGTTGTTGATTCATGTTGGATTCCAATAGGTGACGTGAAATAAGCAGCAGGGGAACGGGCTATCCCATCCATGCGGGGTAAATTGCCCTGTTTCTGGCGGTTAAGTAACCAGACTCGTCCTGATACCGTGACAGCGCGCACATTTTTACACAGGCGGCGCCGTTTACAAACCCTGGATCTGCAAAGCAGATCAATGAATAGAGCAAAAATTCAAACGTTTGCTTTTTTGAGCATAAAAAAAGGTTCTCAGCAGAGAACCTTTTATCGAAAAGAGGGGGCTTAAAGGGTCTTGAAGTAGCGCTCGACCAGTTGGGCCAGCACGGAGTCGAGCCGGTCTTGAACCTCACCCAGCTCGCGGCCGAAGCGGCGCAGAAAGAGACTGGCCTGCTCTTCGGTCAGCTTGCGCCCCTCGATAAAGAACTCCTGCTCCGGCAGCTGCTTGTCGTAGCGGGGGATCAGCACCCAGCTCACCAGCTCTGGCTCCACGGCGGCAAAAATTTTGGCGGCAGCGGCACAGAAGGTCTCTATGTGCGCCTTGCCATCCGGTCCGAGGCAACCCGGTTCAACCCGGATCTGGATGGTGAGTTTTTTCTCTATGGGGGTCGTCATCGTGCTACATCCATGCAAAGGCATCCGTCTTGGATTGTAAGCTAAAAGGAAATAGAAAGGGGAGCCGAAGCTCCCCTCAACACGCAGTCAGCCTTATTTGGTGATGCGCTTGTACTTGGCGCGATGGGGCTGGATCGCCTCGGCGCCGTAGGTCTTCTTCTTCCACTCTTCGTATTCGGTAAAGTTACCTTCGAAGAACTCGATCTTGCCCTCGTCCTGATAGTCCAGGATGTGAGTGGCGATACGGTCGAGGAACCAGCGGTCGTGGGAGATGACCATGGCGCAACCCGGGAACTCCAGCAGGGCGTTCTCGAGGGCGCGCAGGGTTTCGATATCCAGATCGTTGGTCGGTTCATCCAGCAGCAGCACGTTGCCGCCGGTCTGCAGCAGCTTGGCCAGGTGCAGACGACCGCGCTCACCACCGGAGAGTTCGCCAACCCGCTTCTGCTGGTCGGAACCCTTGAAGTTGAAGCGGCCGATATAGGCGCGGCTCGGGAACTCGTAGTTGCCGATGCGCAGGATATCCTGACCGTCAGCGACCTCTTCGAATACCGTCTTCTTGTCATCCATGCTGTCGCGGAACTGATCGACAGAGGCCAGCACCACTGTGTCACCCAGGGTGATGGCGCCGGAATCCGGCTGCTCCTGACCCGACATCATGCGGAACAGGGTCGACTTACCGGCACCGTTCGGGCCGATGATGCCGACGATGGCCCCTTTCGGAATGGCAAACGACAGATCGTCGATCAGCACCCGATCACCGTAGGATTTGCGCAGGTTGGCCACTTCCACCACCTTGTCGCCGAGGCGCGGTCCGGGCGGAATGAACAGCTCGTTGGTCTCGTTGCGCTTCTGGTAGTCGTTGGTGTTGAGCTCTTCGAAGCGAGCCATACGGGCCTTGGACTTGGCCTGACGCCCTTTCGGGTTTTGACGAACCCACTCCAGCTCTTTCTCGATGGACTTGCGACGGGCAGCTTCGGAACTTGCTTCCTGCGCCAGACGGGCGTCCTTTTGCTCCAGCCAGGAGGAGTAGTTGCCTTCCCACGGGATACCTTCGCCGCGGTCCAGCTCGAGGATCCAGCCCGCCACGTTGTCGAGGAAGTAACGGTCGTGGGTGATGGCCACTACAGTGCCTTCGTAGTCGTGCAGGAAGCGCTCCAGCCAGGCCACGGATTCCGCATCCAGGTGGTTGGTCGGTTCGTCCAGCAGCAGCATGTCCGGCTTTTCCAGCAGCAGACGGCACAGTGCCACACGGCGGCGCTCACCACCGGAGAGGTGCTTGATCTTGGCATCCCAAGCCGGCAGGCGCAGGGCATCGGCCGCACGCTCCAGCTGGTTTTCCATGTTGTGGCCACCCTGAGCCTGGATGATGGCTTCCAGCTCGCCCTGTTCGCGGGCCAGCTTGTCAAAGTCGGCATCCGGGTCGGCGTAGGCCGCATAGACCTCGTCCAGACGGGCCATGGCGCGCTTCACTTCGCCAACGGCCTCTTCGACCGCCTCGCGTACGGTCTGCTCCGGATCCAGCTTCGGCTCCTGGGGCAGGTAGCCGATCTTGATGCCGGGCTGCGGACGGGCTTCCCCTTCGATCTCGGTGTCGATGCCCGCCATGATGCGCAGCAGGGTCGATTTACCGGCGCCGTTCAGACCCAGCACGCCGATCTTGGCGCCCGGGAAGAAGCTCAAGGAGATGTTCTTGAGAATATGACGCTTGGGCGGCACTACCTTGCCGACCCGGTTCATGGTGTAAATAAATTGAGCCATTGGCTAATTCTCTTCCTTTTCAGCAGGTTAATGTCTTGGCATTAACAGACTGATGTCGTGGTGGGGCCAGGTCGACACAGGTCAACCGGGTTCCAAAAAACCCGTCGATTGTAAACCAACGGACGAGGGGGGGCAAAGGCGGCACCCGGCTATGTCCCCCCTTTGCCAACAGAGTCACGCCTTGCTGCATCAGTCGTGCAATTTGGGCATGATGTGGGCTGCCGTTTTGTTCCGGAGCCCTCATGAACCCATCTCCTCAAGCCCCCCTGCTTGCCACCTTTTTGTGTGCCATGGGATTGGACGCCGCCCTGAGCGAAGCCCTCTGTCAGCGTTTGCCACGGCAGACGCTGCGAGCCGGTCAGGTGCTGTTGGCGCAAGGGGCCGAACAGGAGGCTGCCTTCTATATCGAAACGGGCATCGCCCGTGCCTGCCATTACACCCGGGACGGGCAGGAGCGCTGCAAGGAGTTCTACTTCGAGGGGGAGCTCTGCCTGCTTTACGACAGCTGGCTCACCGGGTCGCCCGCCCGCTATCAGCTGGAGGCGCTGACGGAGCTGCAAGTTGTGCGGGTGCCGATCGCCCTGCTGGATGAGCCGGTCTGGCAGCCGGTCTGCATGGCCCTGCTGCGTCAGCAGCTCGGTTACAAGGAGCGCAAGGAGGCGTTTTTACTGCTCCACTCCCCCGAAGAGCGTTATCGGGAGCTCTGCCACACCTTCCCCCACTGGCCTGCGCGGCTCACTCAGGTGCAGCTCGCCAACTACATCGGCATCAGCCCGGTCACCCTGTCACGGATCCGCAAGCGCATTAACACGGGTTAATGCCACCTGCCGGTTGCCACTTCATGCTACGCCATCCAAATGACGGACGAGGGGTGGATGATGTCGCTGTTTCTGTGGTCGCAACTGGTGGTGAGCCTGGCCTTGTTGCTCGATCTGTTGTCGTTTCAGTTGCGGGAGCGCCGCAGGATCCTGGCCTGTCTGGCCCTTTCCTGCGCGCTCAATGCCGGTCACTTTGCCCTGCTCGGGCAGTGGTCGGCCGCCAGCCTGTTGCTGCTGGCCAGCGTGCGCTTTCTGGTCAGTATCTGGCTGGTTCGCCGCATCTTGATATGGTTTTTCATGGGGTTGGCCTGTGCAGCGGCGCTGGCGACCTATCAGGGCCTGCTTTCATGGATCGGACTGCTGGCGAGCCTGTTGCAAACCCGGGCTGCGTTTTGCCCCGACGATCGCCAGCTGCGGCGCTGGATGCTGCTGGGCACCATCTGCTGGCTGGGCAACAACCTGCTGGTGGGCTCACCGGTGGCGGCGCTGATGGAGGGACTGTTTCTGGTCAGCAATCTGGTGGGGTATTACCGTCACTACGGGCGCAAGGTGGCTGTCTACTGGTGATTGTGGCTGACTGACTTGAGAGGTATATGGAGGGTTGCGGTCTGGTTGGGGCTGGAAGGTGACAAGACAGAGAGGCCGCCATTGCGGCGGCCTCTCTGACACTATCAAGCCTTATTAAAGCTGTTGATCAGGGCTTTGGTGTAGTCGATGACGAATTGCTGGCAGTGGATCGCGGTTTGCGGATCAAACTCCTCGCCATGGAGGTCGGTGTTGGAGAGCACCCGGATCCCGACAAAGGGCACCTTGTAGGCTTCGGCCACCAGGGCGGCGGAGGAGGTTTCCATCTCTTCGGCAGCCGTGTTGTAAGTCTGGTGCAGCCAGTTGATGCGGGCGACCTGACGGTTCCACTCGTCGGCAGTGCCGATGATGCCTGCCACCACGCGACCATGCTGATAACGGTCGGCCATGCCAAGGGCGCGGCCAACCAGCTCGGGGTCACCGGCGAACGAGGTGTGTTCCACCAGCTTGCCGTTTTCCCGCAGTCGCATGGTCACCTCGAAGTTGTGCCATTTGCTTGGGTCAACGCCCTGTTCTACCGGGGTCAGATCGCTGCGATAGGCTCCCATGTTGAAGCTCCTGGTGGCGATCACGATATCACCGCGATGAAGCGCCGGATCATGGCCGCCCGAGGTGCCCTGGTTGATGATGAGGCGAGGCTTGAAGCGCTCGATGGCCAGGGTGGTGGCGGCTGCTGCATTGGCCAGACCCACCTCGGTACGGGAGATAACCACCGGATAGCCAGCCAGCGTGCCCTGCCAGAATGTCCATGCGCCGATAGTCAGCGCCTGTTTCTCTTGCAGGGCGGCGACCATGGTATCGACCTCAACGTCCATCGCACCCTGGATCAGGATGGGGGCGGATGCGGGGTTGGAAGCGTGGGTGAAGGGGGCGCAAAACAGTGCGATCAGACACATCAACCGTTTAAAGAAATTCATGTTTTACCTGTCAGGACTGCGGGAAAGCGCCGGATTCTACTCATGGGCAAACGATTGCGCAAATTATTAATTGTTTTGTAAATAGAACGGTTTGTCTGGAGCCCGCTCTGGTGATAGGGATCAGGGTTGTTTGTGTCCTGCGAAGTAGAGCACCCGTTTTACATACTCCTGCGTCTCGTCATAGGGGGGGATCCCGCCATAGCGTTCCACCGCTTTTTCCCCGGCGTTGTAGGCCGCCGAGATCAGCACCCAGTCGCCATCGAAGCGGCGATCCAGCCACTTGAGATAGGTGACGCCGCCCTTGATGTTCTGGGCCGGATCGAATGGACGGGTCACCCCGAACCGCAGTTGGGTCTCGGGGATCAACTGCATCAGCCCCTGGGCATTCTTCGGTGAAACGGCGCGGCTGTTGAGGTTGGATTCGGCGATGGCTATCGCCAGCACCAGCCGGGCATCCACCTTATGGTGTTTGGCGGCGTGGCGCAGCATGGTGACCAGTTTTTGCTTGGCGGGTGGCTGGCGCGCAACCCAGGAGTCGACATTGAAGGGGGTGGAGGGGAGCTGCGCCAGATAGCCCCCCTGACCGCCACGGATCCCGATGCCGCACTGATCCCCCATAGGGGCATTGCCGATGCGGGCGTTGTAGTAACGGGCGGCCTGTTGGTTGCCAAGGCGCATCGCCATGGCGAGATAGCTGTTGGCCAGCTTGGCGCTGCGCACCGAGGCGGGACCGGTGGCGAGCAGGCGGCCGATCCGGAAGTACCCTTCGGGGTTGCCGGTGCTGGCCGCGACACAGTAGAGGGCGATCGCCTTTTGCAGATGACCGTTTTGCTGGGCCGCCTGGCCCTGCTTGATCGCCGTCAGCGCCCTTGGGGCTTGCCTGAAATCCCTGCCCTGTGCCATCGCCCACGGCATTCCTGCCAGTAACAACGACAAAAAAAGCAGCAAAAACAGTCCGTTTTCGCTGATGTGCCTCATGGGTTATCTCCTGTTTGAGTACAGAAGATATAGAGGAACATGGCTGCTATCGCCACGAATCCAGTGGATCCTGTTGTTATAGCCCGGGGATTTCAGAGATCAAAACGGTATGGAACCAATGGCGAGCGAGCCGTTTATCGAGGCTTTTCGGTCGTTTAGAAGTCGTGGTGATACTCCTGCTCATCCAGTACGGCGGGAGGAAGCGCGCGATAGAAGCTGCCAATTTCGCTGGCAACCCAGAGTGAAAGCAGGGCCAGCAGGCTGAGCAGGGGAAACAGCTCGTGGCTCTGTTGCAGGGCATAGGCCGCAATGGCGGCGCCGCTCAAAAGCAGGGTTCGGATCATGGGTGGCTCCTTGTCGTCATGGGGGTGTTGCGTGGCCACGGACAGAGCGCCTGGGGTCGGGAGTTGTTCCCGGGTGGCACAGAGCGCGCTGAGTATATCGCGCTGCGCCGCTGCCAATCCGTGGTGTTATCACACTTTTCATCGTTATCTCCGTCCTCTGGGCTGGCTGTTGCCGCTGGCAATTGAACATCCGGTGCCGCCTTTCGACGCCCCTCACAACATTCGTTCGCCCCACAAGCCCATGCTGCCAGTGCGTTCAGCCATCCTAAAACCCATGGCAAACCAGTGATACCGGATTAACTCATCAATGACCGAGGGGCTGCCTAGCATTGTCAGGGAGCGGGCCGGTAGTAGTCGAGATACCAGCGGACAAACTCGGCGACCCCCTGCCTGAGGGGCGTGGCGGGGCGCAGGCCGGTGAGGGTGTGCAGCGGCTCGCTGTCGGCCCAGGTGGCGTGCATATCGCCCGCCTGCATCGGCAGCATCCGCTTGATGGCGGGTTTGCCGAGAGCCTCTTCCAGCGCCTCGATAAAATCGAGCAGTCGTACCGGCTGGCCGTTGCCGATATTGAGGATGCGGTAGGGAGCGGCACTCTCGGCCGAGCTCTGCTCGCTGGCATGCCAGTCAGGATTGGGTCGGGGAGGTTGATCGGCTACGGCGAGGATCCCCGCGACGATGTCGTCGATAAAGGTGAAGTCTCGGCTGAGATAGCCGTGGTTGTACACGTCGATGGGCTCCCCCGCGAGGATGGCGCGGGTGAATTTGATGATGGCCATGTCGGGCCGGCCCCAGGGGCCGTAGACGGTGAAAAAGCGCAGCCCGGTGGTGGGCAGGCCATAGAGCGCCGAATAGGCGTGGGCCATCAGCTCGCCGCTCTTCTTGGTGGCGGCGTAGAGGGAGACGGGGTGATCCACCTGCTGCGCGGTGGAGTAGGGCATCTGATCCCCCATGCCATAGACCGAGCTGGAGGAGGCGTATATCAGGTGTTGAATACCGTGGTGGCGACACCCTTCCAGTACCGTTAGCATGCCGGTGAGGTTGCTGTCGGCATAGGCGAACGGATTGTCGATGGAGTAACGTACTCCCGCCTGCGCCCCCAGATGGATCACCCGCTCGAAACGATGGCTGGCAAACAGGGTCGCCATCGCCTCGCGATCCGCCAGATCCACTCGCTCGAAGTGAAAACGGGGAAGGGCTTTGAGCCGGGCCAGCCGCGCCTCCTTGAGGCTCACCTCGTAGTAGTCGTTGAGGTTGTCTATCCCCACCACCTGATGGCCTGCCGCACAGAGCTGGCTGGCCACATGAAAACCGATAAAACCGGCGACGCCGGTGACCAGATAGATCATGGTTGGGTCTCCGGGTTGCAGCTGGTGTTGGCTGGCTGCTTTTTGGCGGGTAGATGTGGCCGCCCGATGGCGTGATAGTCAAACCCGATCTCGCTGAGCTGGCGCGGGTCATAGAGGTTGCGGCCATCGATGATGACGGGCTGGTTGAGCAGGGCTTTCAACTGCTGGAAATCGGGGGCGCGAAACGCCTGCCATTCGGTGCATATCAGCAGGGCATCGGCCCCTTCCAGCGCTGATTCCTGAGTGGGGCAGAGCAGCAGATCCGGCCGCTGGCCGTAAAGCTGGCGGGCGCGTGCCATCGCCTTGGGATCAAAGGCCTGCACCCGGCCACCGGCAGCCCAGATGGCGGCCAGCAGCGGGCGGCTCGGCGCATCGCGCATGTCGTCGGTGCCGGGTTTGAACGCCAGTCCCCACAGGGCGAAGGTGCGGCCGCGCAGATCCGGGCCGAAGCGGGTCAGCAGGGTTTGCGCCATCTTCTGTTGCTGGCGCTGGTTGACCTGCTCGACCGCCGCCAGCAGCGGGGCGTCGCAGCCGACACTCGCCGCGGTATGACGCAATGACTTGATATCCTTGGGGAAGCAGGAGCCGCCGTAGCCGCAGCCCGGGTAGATAAAGTGGTAACCGATGCGGGGATCGGCCCCCATCCCTTGGCGCACCGCCTCGATATCGGCCCCCAACTGCTCGGCGAGGGCAGCCATCTCGTTCATAAAGGAGATCTTGGTGGCCAGCATGGCGTTGGCGGCGTACTTGGTGAGCTCGGCACTGCGCAGATCCATCACCACGATCCGGTCGTGATTACGGTTGAAGGGGGCGTAGAGGGCGCGCAACTGCTCAAGTGCCCGCTCACTGTCACAGCCGATGATGATGCGATCCGGTCGCATGCAGTCGTTGACCGCCGCCCCCTCCTTGAGAAACTCGGGGTTGGCCGCCACCTCGCAGGCGAGGGGCAGTTCACTGGCGGCCAACTGCTGCTCAATGTGTTCTCGTACTTGCTGCGTCGTGCCGACCGGCACAGTGCTCTTGGTCACCACCAGCTTGGGGCGGCTCATCAGTCGGCCTATGGTGTCGGCCACCGCCAGCACATGTTGCAGATCGGCCGAGCCATCCTCGTCAGCTGGTGTACCCACGGCGATCAACAGCAGGTCGGCGTGTGCCACGCCAATGGCGGGATCGACCGTAAAGCTCAGGCGGCCGCTGGCCAGATGGCTCTCGACCAACGGGGCCAGCCCTGGCTCGTAGAAGGGGATCTGCCCCAGCCTGAGGGCGGCGATCCGTTCATCATCCACATCCACGCAGCAGACCTGATGGCCCACCTCGGCCAGAACGGCGGCCTGCACCAGCCCGACATAGCCTGTGCCAAAAATGGTGACTTTCATGAAAAGTGCCTCGTGCTGTGAATGGGGGGATGGCGCGGTTAAACCGCGGCATGCTGCATCTTGGTGCAGCGGGTGTCAATGCCAGATGACAGGCACCAGAATGGGGCGTTCAGCCTGACTGTTGTGATCCTTTTCACAAAAAATAGACTGGACCCCATAACGAAGCCCTGTGGACAGGGCTCGCAGCCCGCCCGCAACGGCAGGCGACAGACACTCTCTCTTTACTTCGCTTGGATACAGGTTATGGACAACACCTCGATTCGCACTGCCCATCCCATTTATGAGGATGTGCTGGCCCTGCTGACGGCGGCCGGCTTTGTTTCCCTCGGCATCTTTCTGTTTCATCAGGTTGGCCTGCTCACTGGCGGCACTGCCGGGCTGGCGCTGTTGTTGCAAAAGGTGACCGGCATCAGCTTTGGCCTGCTGTTTTTCGGCATCAATCTGCCCTTTTATGCACTGGCATGGCTGCGGATGGGGCCACGTTTTACCTTCAACACCTTTGTCTCGGTGGCAGCGGTCTCCTACATGACTGATCACCTCAACGGCGTGCTACAGATCGGCAAGATAGAGCCCCTCTATGCAGCGTTGATCGGCGGTACCCTGATTGGCATGGGTCTGCTCATCATGTTTCGCCACAAGTCGAGTCTGGGGGGCTTCAACATTCTGGCGCTCTTTATTCAGGATCGCTTTGGCATCCGGGCAGGCAAGTTGCAGATGGGGCTCGATTGCGCCATTGTTGTCGCCTCGTTTTTCGTGGTTCAGCCCTGGATCCTGGCGCTCTCCATCGTGGCGGCGGTTATCTGTAATCTGGTGTTGACACTCAACCACAAGCCGGGCCGCTACCAGATTGCCTGACGGGCAGCGGCTGTGGCTCGATAAGACAAGAGTGACCCGATAGCACGAGGCGGCCTGATGGCCGCCTCGTCTGTTTCTACCCTGGCGTTTGTTCGCTGCGCCTAGCTCGCCTGCTCCAGTCTGCTGTCGCCGCTCGTAGCGTTGTCACTGATGGCGTTGCCGCTGATGGCGTGACCACCGACGGCGAGCGGGGTGTGGCAGGCCACCTGATGATGGGCCTCATCGCACACCTCAAGCCTTGGTGCCTTGCTTCTGCACAGCTCGGTCGCATGGGGGCAGCGCAGGTGGAAGTGGCAGCCGCTTGGCGGCGAGATGGGGGAGGGCACATCGCCGGTCAGCAGAATGCGCTGACTGCGCCTGCGCGGATCCGGCACCGGAATGGCGGAGATCAACGCCTGGGTATAGGGATGACGGGGCGCCAGATAGAGCGACTGGGCATCCGCCAGTTCGACGATCCGTCCCAGATACATCACCGCAATCCGATCCGAGATGTGTTTGACCACCGACAGATCGTGGGCGATGAAGATGATGGAGAGGTTCATCTCCCGCTGCAGGCTGAGCAGCAGGTTGACGATCTGCGACTGCACCGAGACATCGAGGGCCGAGACCGCCTCGTCGCACACCAGCAGCTTGGGCTTGAGGGCGATGGCACGGGCGATGCCGATGCGCTGGCGCTGACCGCCTGAAAACTCGTGGGGGTAGCGATCGACTGCGCTGCCCGGCAGGCCCACTTTCGCCAGCAATTCCTGCACCCAGCCGCGCCGCTGCTCAGTGTTGCCTTTGCCGTGGATGATAAAGGGCTCCTCCAAAATTTGGCCCACGGTGTGGCGGCTGTTGAGGGATTCTGCAGGATCCTGAAACACCATCTGCATCTCCTGGCGCAGGGAGCGCATCTCCTTCGGGCTGAGGGTGGTGATATCGCGCCCCTCGAAGGTGATGGTGCCCGCGGTCGGCTCGAACAGCTTGAGCAGGCTGCGTCCGAGGGTGGACTTGCCGCAACCCGACTCGCCCACCAGCCCCAGCGTCTCCCCCTGTTTCAGGTCGAAGCTGATGCCATCCACCGCGTGAACCGTATATTGCTTGCGCAGGAAGCCGCCTCCCAGCCGGAAGTGCTGTTTCAGATCCCTGACCGATAACAGAGTGCTCATACGGTCAACTCCTTCCAGTAGTGACAGGCGACATGGTGACGCGGATTGAGTTGCTCCACCGCCGGAATGGCGCTGATGCAGAGGTCGGTCGCATGGGGGCAGCGGTTGGAGAAGCGGCAGCCAGCGGGCATCTCGTGCAGGGCTGGCACCTGTCCCTTGATGGTCTTGAGCAGGCTCTTGGGCTCATCCTCGAGTCGCGGGATCGAGCTCATCAAGCCGTGGGTATAGGGGTGACGGGGGTGGTCAAACAGCTCGAACACGTCGGCCTGCTCTACCGCCCGCCCGGCATACATCACCACCACTTCGTCGCACAGCTCAGCCACTACCCCCAGATCGTGGGTGATAAAGATGATGGCCATCCCGGTCTGGGCCTGCAGCTCTTTCATCAGCTCGAGGATCTGGGCCTGAATGGTGACATCCAGCGCCGTGGTCGGCTCGTCGCAGATAAGCAGGTCCGGCTCGCAGGAGAGCGCCATGGCGATCATCACCCGCTGGCGCATGCCGCCGGAGAGGTTGTGGGGATAGACCGCAAAGCGCTGGGCCGGTTCCGGGATCCCCACGTTCTGCAGCATGGCGATGGCAGCGGCTTTGCGCTGGGCCTTGTCATACTCGGGGCGATGGAGGCGAAACACTTCCATCAGCTGCTCACCGACCGTCTGCACCGGGTTGAGGGCCGTCATCGGCTCCTGAAAGATCATAGAGATGCGGTTGCCGCGCACCTTGTACATCTGATCCGGCGCAAGGGACAGCAGCTCCTCCCCCTGAAAGCGGATGGAGCCTGCTACCACCTGACCGTGGGGTTTGGGCAAGAGCCCCATGATGGCGAGCGAGGTAACGCTCTTGCCACAGCCGGACTCGCCGACGATCCCCAGCGTCTGACCCGGGGCCACCTTGAAGCTGACCCCGTCGAGCACCTTGATCTTGCCGTCATCGACGGCGAACTCCACCTCTAGATCGCGAACTTCGAGGATTGGGGCTGGGTGTTGGCCGTGATCAACGGCGAACTTCCCCCCGTTATCCGGTACGTCAAGAATGGGGGCCTGAGTGTTGGGCATAACGGCTGCTCCCTTCGCAATGGCCTGAATATCAATGACGTGCATAGGTCTTGTCGAGCAGGTTGATGGGCGCCAGCGCCTCCCCTGCCTCCTTGGCGTTGCGGGTCTCTTCCTTCACCTTGGGATCGAGCCAGAGCAGACCGCCACTACTGTGAGGATAACCGTCCATCGGCCAGTAGAGCAGATCCGGCGTGTTCTTGGTGGCAGGCACCTCCGGCAGCATCACATAACGCCAGCTGCTGGCCCGCACATAGTTGAGCTGCACCCCGGGCACGAAAATGGCGAGATCATAGATGCGCTGCTGGATCTGCTGGGAGAGCTTGGCCCGCTTGGCCATGTCGAATTCGACGTTGTAGGCATCTATCAGCGCGTCCAGCTCCTTGTCCGCCACGTTGAACAGGTTGTTGGTCTGCGGTTTGTTGGCGTTGGCGGAGTGGAAAAACTCCCAATATTGCGGATAGAGACCGCCGCCGCCCCAACCGAGCCAAGCCGCCTCGTGTTTCTTCTCCAGCATCACCTTGAAGCCGGTGGCGCCATCCACCAGATTGAGCTCCAGATCCAGACCCGCTTTCTTGGCCTCTTCTTTCAGCACGGTCAGTCGCTTGGAGTGCTCCTGACTGGTGTAGGTGAGTGCCAGCGTCAGCCGCTCACCCTTCTCATTTTGCAGGATGCCGTCCGGCCCCGGCTTGTTGTAGCCGCCCTTGGCAAAGTACTCCCGCGCCTTGCCGATGTCATAAGCCCGCTCCGGCAGCGTGATGTCAGTGAACTCGCCAAAGCCCGAGTCGAAGGTGGTGGCTCTGTCATAGTCGCCGCGCAGCACGGTCTCGATCATCTTGTCGATGTTGAAGGCGTGCTGGATGCCGAGGCGCACGTTTACGTCCGCCAGCTTGGGGTTGGCCACATTGAGGTGAACCCCCTGACCGCCCTGTTTGGTATCGGTCATGGCCATTACCTTTTGCACGTAGCCTTTTTTGTACTCCGGGGTGACCGCTTTTTCATGCCACCAGTTGGGCAGGATCATCTCGAAGGAATCGATCTCCCCTTTCAGGAAGTGGCGGAAGGCGATGTTGTGGTCGCGGATCACCTGCACCTTGATGGTGTCGATGTTGAATCTGTGCTGGTTGTAGCGATCATCCTTTGCCCACCAATCCTGCTGCTTGCTGAAGGTGACCGACTTGCCCTTCTTGACGTCGCTGATCACGTAGGGACCTGTGGTGGGCACCACGGCCCAGTTGTACTGCTTCACCCAGTTGGGGGTCAGCTTGTAGTAGTGCTTGGGCTGGGGCCACAGCTCGGTGGTGTTGAGCAGGTCCATCTTGGCCTTGCGGTTGCCCGCTTTGACCATAATGGTGTGATCATCGATCTTCTCTACCGCGACCACTTCAGTGGTGTAGTAGTTGTTGAACCAGGGCCCCTTGATGTGTTTGGAGCGCATCATCTCGTAGCCGAAGGTGTAGTCGTCAGCATTGACCGGCTTGCCATCCGACCATTTGGCGCGGGGATCCAGCTTGAAGTAGACGGTCTGGCTGTCTGGTGCGATGGCCCAGTGGGTCGCCAGCGAGGGGATGGGGTTGCCGGTATTGGGGTGGAAGCTGATGAGCCGCAACTGGTTATCGAGAATAAAGGAACGAAACGAACCGTTTGAGTCAGGCCCCACGGTGCGGAACGTCAGCGGGAAGCTGTCGACAAACATATTGAGGCTGCCACCCGGCAGCGCCTTGGGTGAGGCGAACACCGGATCCGTGTCGTTGGTCTCCCATTTGAGATCCGCGGGCAGGCTGGCGGCCCAGACCCAGGATCCGTTCACCAGCACAAAGAGAGCACCTATCCATTTGATTTTATTTTTCATGTTTGACTTCCTGGTCTGGCCCCTGCACTGGGGGTCTTGATTGATAACGGGATTATCCCTTGCTCCCGGGACCGCCGATGGGGGCGGCCCGTCCTTCATTAATCACTGTTCGTTACCCGACGCCTGCCGATGCACGCTGGTACCGGCTGGCTTATTGGTAACGGGTAAATTTGCGCGGATCGAACGCCTCGCGGATCGCCTCACCGATAAAGGAGACCATGATCAGCACCAGACTCACCGCTGCCACCACCGAACTGACGATCCAGATGGCATCCAGATTGTTGATGCCTTGGGAGAGCAGCTCCCCCCAGCTCGGGGTCGGCGGAGCCAGCCCGAAGCCCAGATAGTCGAGCGCCGTCAGGGTGGAGATATTGCCCACCACGGCGAATGGCGCCAGGGTGACGATCATCATCAGGGTGTTGGGCAGGATGTGGTGGAAGATGATCCGCCCGGTAGTCGCCCCTTGCGCCCGCGCCGCCATCACATAGTCACGCGCCCGCTCCTTGTAGGTGAGGGTGCGCATATACCAGGTGATCCCCATCCAGCCGAACAGCACGTTGATGCCGACAAACAGGCCGAAGTTGGGCTTGGCCAGCGACACCAGGATCATGATGACGTAGAGAAACGGCACCTGGGACCAGATCTCGATAAAGCGTTGCAGGATGAGGTCAAAGCGGCCGCCGAGAAAGCCCATCAGGCAGCCGATGGTGACCCCGATGGCGTAACTGGCCGCCAGCGCGATAAAGGCAAAGCCGATGGCGATGCGAAAGCCGTAAACCAGCCGCGCCAGCACATCGCGGCCGCTGGTGTCGGTGCCGAGGAAGTGGCGCTCAGCCGCGCTGGGGGCGTAGGGCGGGTAGGCATCCTCCTTGAAATCCTGCTCGTAGGGATTCCAGGGCACCGGAGGCAGCAACACCCAGTCACCCTGACCCTCTGCGGCAAACTTGGCCTTGAGCTGGCGGTAGTTGGTTTCGTACTCGTAGCCGAGCCCGAACTGCTGGCCGGGGATCACATCGCCATAGGTGGGGAAGTGCAGCTGGCCCTGATAGCTGACCATCAGCGCCCGGCTGTTGACCAGCAGCTCCGCCAGCAGGGAGAGCAGCACCAGGGTGGTGAAGATGATGAAGGAGTAGTAACCACGCTTGATCGACTTGAAGCGCTTGAGTTTTTTCAAGGTAACCGGATTGAGCTTCATGGTTAGTCTCCAAACCGCACGCGGGGGTCAACAGGAGGTGCAACGCAGATATCGGAGACGATATAGCGTGATATCAGCATCGGCATGGCAAGAGGTGGCTGGTTCATAGTCACTCTCCAAACCGCACGCGCGGATCAACAAGGGCCACGCAGATATCGGAGACGATATTGCCCACCAGCATCAGCATCGAGGTGATGGCCAGAATACCCATGACGGTGGGGTAATCCCGCTCGACGATCGCCTCGTAACCGAGCAGGCCGATGCCGTCGATGTTGAAGATGGTCTCGATGAGGAAGGAGCCGCCAAAGAAAACGGTGAGCACGGACCCCAAGTGACTGGCGATGGGGATCAGGCTGTTGCGCATGGCGTGGTCGGTGACCGCCTTGCGAAACGGCAGCCCCTTGGCCACGGCGGTACGCACGTAATCTGCCGACAGGTTCTCCATCAGGCTGTTCTTCATGGTCATGGTGAGGATGGCGAAATCACCGATGGCGTAGGCGATGAGCGGCAGCAGGGCGTGGGCAAAGACAGTGCGGATCTTATCCCAGCTGCTCTCCATGGAATCGAAATCGTCCCCCGGAAAACCACCCATCGGCAGCCACTCCAGATGGAAGGCGAAGACGGTGATGAGGAAGATCCCCACCACGTAGGCGGGCAGGGCATAGGCCATGTAGATGAGCATGGAGCTTAACGAGTCGAAGCGGCTGTTGTGCCTGAGGGCCTTGGCCACACCCAGCGGGATGGAGACCGCATAGCTCAGCAGAAAGGTCGCCAGCCCGAAGAAGGCGGTGACGGGGAGCCGATCCTTGATGAGGTCCCACACCGGTTCGTAGTAGCGGGTCGATTCACCCAGATCGAGTACCGCCAGCTTCTGCAGCCACTCCCAATAGGCGACCAGCATCGGCTTGTCGAGGCCATAGAAGGCCTTGAGCTCCTCGATCTGTTCATCGGAGAGGGCCTGCGCCCCCTTGCTGCCACTGGAGCGGCCGGATTCATTCTGGGAAACCTGGGCTTGCAGCAGCATGCGTTCGACCGGTCCACCCGGCACGAAACGGGTGATGGTGAAGACGAGCAGGGTGATACCGAGAAACGTCGGGATGATCAAAAGCATCCGACGTAGGAAATACGACAGCATGGTGGAACCTCGTCCTTGTTGTTCTGCGGCGGCCTGTCACATCCGGTGTATGGTCGCTTCGCGCTACTGATTATTGGTAAACATAAACCCAAGCCAGATCAATCAAATAATCATGGTTGGAAGGGCAACGTGGCCTCTTTCACGGCAATAAGCTGCCACCGCCTGCATTGGCTTATCTCCCCGAATGTGACAAACGTTTCAACCACTGCTGCAACCATGACACCTGGTGGCGCAGCGAGTGGTTGACGGGTAAGCGGGGGCCTGCTGGCTGGGCACCAGTACCGTTCATCTTTCTCTCAGCTGCGACTTGCTAGGGTGGCTTTTGCACTGTTGATAAGCGTCACACCGAAAACGGCCACTTTTAACAAGAAAAGCAACATATCGAAGTTGAAATTTTGGCCGACTCAGGAAAGAATGCGCGCTCGGTTATTGGCGCCGTGGTGCAGGTTGACCCGCCACCGGCAGACCGAGGATAAGACGGCCTCCGGCCCATTTGGTACAGGAAACCACACAGGAATTTTATGAATCCCCTTCGCACTGCCGCTTCGGCCCTTTTATGCACATTTGCGCTGGTCAGCCAGCAGGCTGCCGCCGTCGAGTACCGTCTGCCTGCGGCCAACAGCCGCCTGATCGGTGAAAACCAGCAATACGTGGTGCCTGCGGACAACCGTCCGCTGGAGCAGATCGCCTCCGACTTCCAGTTGGGTCTGACCAACATCATGGAAGCCAACCCGGGCGTTGATCCCTATCTGCCGAAGGCGGGTAGCACCCTGATCATCCCCCATCAGCTGATCCTGCCCAACGCGCCGCGCGAAGGGATCGTCATCAACGTCGCCGAGATGCGTCTCTACTACTATCCGAAAGGGAAGAACGTGGTGGAAGTGCTGCCCATCGGCATCGGCCAGCTGGGGGTCAACACCCCGGAAAACTGGATCACCAAGGTAGAGCGCAAGCGCGCCAACCCGACCTGGACCCCGACCGAGAACATCCGTCGCCGCTATGCCGCCCAGGGCAAGACCCTGCCAGCAGTATGGCCTGCGGGTCCGGATAACCCCATGGGTCTGCACGCCCTCTACATCGGCAACCTCTATGCCATCCACGGCACCAACGCCACCTTCGGCATCGGTCTGCGGGTGAGCAGCGGTTGTGTGCGTCTGCGCGCTGACGACATCAAGTATCTGTTCGACAACGTGCCGGTCGGCACCCGCGTCCAGTTCGTCAACCAGCCGGTCAAGACCACGGTCGAGCCGGATGGCGGTCGCTACATGGAAGTGCACGAGCCGCTGTCGCGCAACGAAGAGGAGTTCAACTCCACCGCTTCCGTGCCGCTCCCGATGACCCCGGCCATCACCCGCTTCATCGCCCACGCCGAGTCTGACTCCAACGTGGTCAAGCAGGTACTGGAACAGCGTACCGGTATGCCGACCCGTCTCAATCCCTGATTGAGCAAGTTGGCGGTGCTGCTGGCACTCGTAAAATAAAGAAAACGGCGACCATCTGGTCGCCGTTTTTTATGGGGCATTCGCCGCTTGCTTACTGCACACAGACCGGGCAGAAGGCGTAGGTGCCTTGCGGATCGTTGAAGCGGGTGAGCGGGTCGAGACTGCGGTTCACTTCCACCCATGCCTTGCCAAATCCAGCCGGCAGCCAGCTTTGCAACTGGGGAGCTAACATTTGGGCACTGCTGTCAAACAGCTGGCGCAGGAACTTGTCCTTGGTGGACTCTTCCTGCTCGATGGGGCTCACCTGCCACTCCTTGAGGTTGGCGAGGTCGGCGGCGGCCTTGATGGCGTCATCCAGATTGCCGAACTCGTCCACCAGACCCAGGGCCTTGGCATCCTCACCGGTCCAGACCCGACCTTCGGCCGCTTTCTCGGCCTCTTCCGGGCTCAGACCGCGGCCCTTGCTGACCAGACCGATGAAGCGCTGGTAGGTATCTTCCACGCTCAGCTGGATGGCCTGACCGACGTGATCCGGCAAGGCGCGGGTCGGGCCGACGCCGACGTAATCTGTGGTGCCAACCCCGTCGGTATGCACGCCGAACTGGGCCAACGCCTTGTCGATGGTGGCAAACATGCCGAACACCCCGATGGAACCGGTGAGGGTGGTCGGGGAGGCGAAGATCTTGTCCGCATCGGCGGAGATCCAGTAGCCACCGGAGGCGGCATAGCTGCCCATGGAGACCACTACCGGTTTGCCAGCTTGTTTCAGGGCCAGCAGCTCGGCGCGGATCTGCTCGGCGGCGAAGGCGCTGCCGCCGGGGCTGTCGACCCGCAGGACCACGGCTTTGACCTTGTCATCGCGGCGGGCATCGGCCAGCAGGTCGGAGAGGCTGTCGCCGCCGATGGTTCCGGCAGGCTGGACGCCATCCATGATGGCGCCGCTGGCGACCACCAGACCCACCTCATCCTTGCCGCTCTGGGGATATTGTTCCGGAATGGCAGCCAGATACTCTTTCAGGCCGACCCCTTTCCAGCCGTGGTCGTCCGCTTCACCCACCTCTTTAATGACCGCCTGGGTCATCTCGTCGCGGGTGGCCAGCTGATCCACCAGCCCGTTGTCGAGGGCGTAGTTGGCGGCATTGCCACCGGCCTTGCGCAGCAGCTCGAGGAAGCGATCCTTGCCCGGTGCGACCGCATCGGGTTCGATCTCCCGCTGCTCGGCGACATCGGCCACATAGGATTGCCACAGCTGATCCAGCCAGCGCTGGTTCGCCTCTTTGCTCTCGGGGGACATCTCGTCGCGGGTATAGGGTTCGACGAAGGATTTGTAGGTGCCGACCTTGAATACATGCGGGGTGATGTTGAGCTTCTCCAGCGCCGACTTGAAGTAGGTCTGGTAGACCCCAAGCCCCTCGATCACCACGGCGCCGCTCTGGTTGAGCAGCACGTGATCGGCGTGGGCCGCCAGCAGGTACTGGCCTTGAGTGTAGAAGTCGGCCATGGCGATCACCGGTTTGCCGCTCTCCCGGAAGGAGTCGATGGCACTCGCCACCTCCTGCAGTTTGCTGAAGTTGGCTCCCTGCAGCCCTTGTGGCTTGATCACCAGCGCCTTGATGCGCTCGTCATCCTTGGCACTCTTGATGGCCCACAGCAGGTCGGAGAGGACGATCTCGCTCGGCTGCTCGTCGCTGCTGTCCATCTGGCGCAGCAGTTGTACGGTGGGATCTGTCTGGGAGCGTTGCTCCACCAGCACGCCGTTGAGATTGAGGGTTAGCGCCCCTTCGATGGGCGCCTTGGGGGCCTCTTTCTGGCTGACGCTGAAGACGATGACCAGCACTACGATGAGAAACAGCAGATTGACCAGCATCAGCCGGGTGAAATTGAGCAGGCGCCACAGGCTGCGGAACAACCAACCCAGACCTTTGAAAATAGACATAGTCGCGTTATCGCCCTGTTAATGGGTAGAGAAGAGCCATTATTAACCAGTTGCGGGCGAAATTGCCATTTCCGACTGGCGGATCCCGCCTATCTTCGTTCAGGGCACGGCTGTTCGCTGAAAAATTGTCCAAACATTTGTTTGAAAAAGAATTTTCGATTCTTTACTCTAGCTTCAGTTTGATAACAAAAAATTAACTGGAGGCATCGTGAGCCGCTATCCGACCCTGCTGACCCCGCTCGACCTTGGTTTTACCCAGCTGCGCAACCGGGTGTTGGGCGTTGTTCCATGCACCCTGGCCTTAAAGAGGAAGGCATCATGAGTCGCTATCCCCATCTGCTGAAGCCCCTTGACCTCGGTTTTACCCAGCTGCGCAATCGCGTGTTGATGGGCTCCATGCATACCGGCCTCGAAGAGGAGAAGGGCGGTTTTGACAAGCTGGCCGCCTTTTATGCCGAGCGCGCCCGTGGTGGTGTTGGCCTTATCGTCACCGGCGGCATTGCCCCCAACCTGCGCGGTCGGCTGGTGCCTCACGGCTCTCAGCTGAGCTTTCCCTGGCAGGTGAGCAAGCACAAGAAGGTGACCAGCGCCGTGCATCAGGAGGGGGGCAAGATAGCGCTGCAGATCCTCCATGCCGGTCGTTACGCCTATCATCCTTTCAGTCTGGCCCCGAGCGCCCTCAAGGCACCCATCTCCCCGTTCAAGCCACGCGCCATGAGCGAGCGACAGATCCGCGGCACCATTCGCGACTTCGCGGCTACAGCAGCGTTGGCCAAGGCGGCCGGTTATGACGGCGTCGAGGTAATGGGCTCGGAAGGCTATCTCATCAACCAGTTCATCTGCGAGCGCACCAACAAACGGACCGATGGCTGGGGCGGCAGCAGCGAAAACCGGATGCGCTTCCCGGTGGAGATTGTCCGCACCATCCGCGAGCGGGTCGGTACCGACTTCATCATTATCTTCCGCCTCTCCATGCTCGATCTGGTGGAGCAGGGCTCCACCCTGGAAGAGGTGATCGCCCTTGGCAAAGCGCTGGAGGCGGTGGGGGTGACCCTGATCAATACCGGCATCGGCTGGCACGAGGCGCGCATTCCCACCATCGCCACCAGCGTGCCGCGCGGCGCTTTCAGCTGGGTGACTGCCGAGCTGAAAAAGCACCTCAAGGTGCCCCTCATCACTACCAACCGGATCAACACTCCCG
This sequence comes from Aeromonas allosaccharophila, assembly GCF_016026615.1. Taxonomy (NCBI): domain Bacteria; kingdom Pseudomonadati; phylum Pseudomonadota; class Gammaproteobacteria; order Aeromonadales; family Aeromonadaceae; genus Aeromonas; species Aeromonas allosaccharophila. Next base: position 4,347,738 of record NZ_CP065745.1, read on the forward strand.
AGGTGGCCGAGCGCATTCTGGCAGGCGGCGAGGCGGACATGGTCTCCATGGCGCGCCCCTTCCTGGCTGACCCTGAATTTGTCATCAAGGCGGTCGAGGACAGGGCGGACGAGATCAACACCTGCATCGCCTGCAATCAGGCCTGCCTCGACCACGTCTTCAAGCAGAAGCGAGCCTCCTGTCTGGTCAATCCCCGCGCCTGTTTCGAGACCGAATTGACCTTTGGCCGCGTCCCACAGCCCAAGAAGCTGGCGGTGGTGGGGGCGGGGCCGGCCGGGCTGGCCTTTGCCTGCTACGCTGCCGAGCGCGGTCATCAGGTGAGCCTGTTCGATCAGGCGAGCGAGATTGGCGGCCAGTTCAACTTCGCCAAGCAGATCCCGGGCAAGGAGGAGTTCTACGAGACCCTGCGCTATTTCGCCAAGCGGCTGGAGAAGTGTGGTGTCGAGCTCTACCTCGGCCAGCGCCAGAGTGCCGAGACCCTGCTCGGCGGCGGCTTTGACGAGGTGATCCTCGCCACCGGTATCCGCCCGCGCACTCCCAATATTCCGGGGATCGAGCATCCTAAGGTGATGAACTACCTCGATGTATTGCGGGATCACAAGCCGGTCGGCCAGAAGGTGGCGGTGATCGGCGCTGGCGGCATCGGCTTTGATGTTGCTGAGTATCTGGTCGAGAAGAAGGTGGAGATGGATGCCGAGGGGCATCGTGATCACTGGCTCAAGGAGTGGGGCATCGACAAGCAGCTTGGCGAGCGTGGTGGCCTCACCACTCCTGAAGTCGATGCGCCCGAGCGCCAGATCTGGCTGCTCCAGCGCAAGGAGAGCAAGGTAGGTGACGGTCTTGGCAAGACCACCGGCTGGATCCACCGTACCGTGCTCAAGAACCGCAAGGTGCAGATGCTCTCCGGGGTGCAATATCTGGGGATCGATGATGAGGGCTTGCACATTCAGGTGGGCGAGACCAAACAGTGTCTGCCGGTGGATCAGGTGATCATCTGCGCCGGACAAGAGCCGCTCAAGGAGCTGCAGGCCGGTCTGCAGGCCGCTGGCAAGCCGGTGCATATCATCGGTGGTGCCGATGTGGCTGCCGAGCTGGATGCCAAGCGGGCGATCAGACAGGGCGCCGAACTGGCCGCTGTCATCTAATCTCTCCCCGCCATCATGAATGAGATAAACCCCTGAGCTTCAGGGGTTTTCTTCATTCGGCGCTGTGCTAAGGTAGCGCCATCATTGCCCAAGAAGGAATTGCCCATGGATGCCCTCACCCTGCTGCTCAACCGCCACTCCTGTGGCCGTCTCGCCGATCCCGCTCCTGCCGGCGAGGTGCTCGACAATATTTTGAAGGCGGGGCTGCGCGCGCCGGATCACGGCACCCTGACTCCCTGGCAGTTCATTTTGTTTGAGGGGGAGGGCCGCGAGCGGCTGGGCAAGCTGCTGGCCGAGGCGGCCCGTGCCCGCGGTGAGGATGACGATAGCGTCAAGAAGTGCAGCGAAGCGCCGCTGCGGGCGCCCTTGGTCGTGGCGGTGGCAACCCGTTATCAGGAGCACCCCAAGGTGCCGAAACTGGAGCAGGAGCTCTCCGCCGGGTGCGCCCTGATGGCGATGCAGATGGCGGCGCAGGCACAGGGTTTCAACGGCATCTGGCGCTCCGGCTGGTTTATCTTCGACGAGCAGATCAACAAGGGACTGGGGCTGGCGGCAGAAGATCAGCTGGTGGGTTTCCTCTACCTCGGCACCCCCATGCTGGAGGCGCGCAAGCTGCGTGAACTGCCTATCGAGCAGTTTGTCCGCCACTTCTAGGTTGCTCGGTAAATAGTCAAAAAGAGAAAGCCCCTCAGTGCAGGGGCTTTTTGTTTAACCGTGAATAGTAACCAGAGTGGCGGGAGAAAATAAACGGCTCCAAGGGGGTCGGCAGGGCGTAGCAGGTAATTATTTAAATAGTGAGATACGCCTCTCAATCCTGGTGTATTTCGCTATGTAAAACGTTTTCGCATCTATTAATATCCCTCTTGCCAGTTTAGAAGGGCACTCCTTCTAATTTTTCTGCGATGAGAGTCGCAATTCCGTAGCACCTTTTTAAACAGCCCAACGTCTTCGTGACATTGGGCTTTATTTTTTATGGGGTTATGCGTTCGCTGGCACGGGCTGCGCATGGTTGCAGTGATGTGTCAGCTGGCTCGTTCCACTCTCTTGGCTGGCAGTATTCTGGCTGGATTGCCCGCCACTCTGGCACCTGCCGGCACATCTTTGGTGACCACGGCTCCGGCCCCGACAATCGCCTCTCGTCCTATGGTAACGCCGGGCAGCAGGATGGCTCCACCACCGATCCAGACCCTGTCTTCAATGGTGATGGGCAACGCCGTCTCGACCCCTTGCACCCGTTCATCGGCCTCCAGTGAGTGGGCCGCAGTATAGATCTGCACGTTTGGCCCGATCATCACGTCGGCCCCGATACGGATGGGCGCGTTGTCCAGCAGGGTGGCACCCATGTTGATGTAGCTGTTTTTGCCAAGGTGGATGTGGCGGCCATAGGTGCAGTAGAGGGGTGGGCAGATAAAGGCTCCTTCTGCCAGCTCGCCTACCAGCTCCTCCAGCAGAGCCCGCTGTTCATCCTCTTCCTCTGCCCGATTGAAACTGCGGTAGCGTGCCGCCGCCTCGCGCCGTATCGCCATCAATTCCGGATCGATGCAGTTATAGGGCTGGCTGCTGATCATCTTCTGATATTCGTTCATGGCGGTTACTTTCCTTTATCTGCCGGAAGGTTGGATATTGGCGCCAATACGGCAGAAGTAACGTGATCACCCGCCCGATACGGGCAGAACCAGATTGGCGGGTCAGCCTTCGGCAAAGGCCAGCACATTCTCGAAAGCCACGCGAAAGTAAAGTTCGTAGCTGTTTTGCTCGACATAGCCGAGATGAGGCGTCGCCAGTACATTTGGCAGGCGCAGCAGGGGCTCGTTCTCCTGTGTGGCCGGTTCGGTGTCAAATACATCGAGTGCAGCCCGTTTCTCTGGATGGCTACTGAGCTCGGCATAGAGCGCGCCCGGCTCGATAAGCTCGGCCCGGCTGGTATTGACCAGCAGAGAGTCTCCCTTCATGCGGGTAAGGTCTGCGCGGGTCACACAGCTGCGGGTAGCCTCGCTCAGGCGCAGATGCAGTGAGAGGATATCGGCCTGACTAAAAAACGCCTCCTTGCTGGAGGCGCTGGCATAGCCATCCAGTTCGGCCTGCTTGCGCGAAGCGTCACTGCCCCATATCAACACCGACATGTCAAATGCCTTGCCGTAGCGGGCGATCCGCTGGCCTATCTTGCCATAGCCCCAAATACCCAAGGTTAACCCTTGCAGGGTACGGCCCAGGCCCAGATCTCCGGACTGTTGCCACTGGCCTTGGCTCAGAGCATGACTGTAAGCGGGAATATGGCGCGAGGCAGCCATGATGAGCGACCAGCAGAGCTCGGCAGGTGCTACCGGGCTGCCGATGCCTTCGGCAATGGTTACCCCATAGCGTTGGCATAAAGCGGGATCGATATGCTGGCTGATCTTGCCGGTCTGGCTGATGAGTTTAAGGGAGGGGAGTTGAATCAGAAGCTGTTCGTCGATGCGGGTGCGCTCGCGGATCAGCACCAGCGCTTCCACGCCTGTCAGCTTGGCGGCAAGTCGCGCCGGATCGGGTTCGCTCTGGTTGAGAATGATGACGTCATGAGCTGCCAGCAGCGCAAAGCAGGGGAGGTGACGCACCTGATCCTGATAGTCATCCAGAATGGCAATCCGCATAAGAAATCCCTCTCGATAGCGTTTAGTTGGGGATCCATCTTAACGGAAACTGGGTGAGTAGTGCCTTCGAATGAGAGTGTTCGAGAAGTGCCATATCGCCTTCAAACCTCTTCGTATCAACAGTGAGCATCAACGGCGGTGGGTTCGGCAGGCCAAAACAATCAGGGCTCCCGAACGGGAGCCCTGATGGCATGAGGTTGGCGTCAAAGCTGACCGAGCTTAGCCGTGCTTGCGGCCGGAGAGGCGGCACCACTCCTCCTTGACGGCGGTCGGGTCCATCTCGAACCACTGACCGTAGATGGTTTCCAGCTCCGGAGCCTGGCTCTCCAGCACGCCGGAGAGGGCCATCAGGCTGCCCGCTTTGCCGTGACCGGCGATCAGCGGTGCCAGTTCGCGCAGCGGGCCGGCCAGGATGTTGGCGACCACCACGTCCGCTTCGACATCTTGCGGCTGGTCGGCCGGCAGATAGAGCTCAATCTGGTCGGCAACGCCGTTGCGCGCGGCGTTGTCACGGCTGGCCTGAATGGCCTGCGGGTCGATGTCGATGCCGATAACGCGGGCTGCACCCAGTTTCAGGGCGGCGATGCCGAGAATGCCGGAGCCACAGCCAAAATCGACCACGGTTTTACCGGTCAGATCCAGCCCGTCCAGCCACTGCAGGCAAAGTGCCGTGGTGGGGTGGGTACCGGTACCGAAGGCCAGACCCGGATCCAGCATGACGTTGACCGCATCGGGGTTCGGCACATCGCGCCAGCTCGGGCAGATCCAGAGGCGCTCGCCAAACTGCATCGGGTGGAAGTGATCCATCCACTCGCGCACCCAATCCTTGTCTTCCAGCTGCTCGACCTTGTAGCCGACGTTTTCGCCGAAGATCTGCTGGAAGAAGGCGATGGTGGGGGCCGGATCGGTTTCGGCATCGAACAGACCCATCACTTCGGTCTCGCCCCAGAGCGGGGTTTCACCGGGCATGGGTTCGTAGACGGGCACATCCTTGGCATCCATAAAGGTCACCGCCTGGGCTCCACGCCCCAGCAGCATGTTGCTCACCTTGTCTGCGGTCTTGGCAGTGGCGTTGATTCGAATTTGTATCCAGGGCATGGCGTCGACTCTTCATAAATGTGAAACCGCGAGATTCTACCATCATGGGGCAGTGCTGTCGTGGTTTGCCCATGACGTGGAGGGATACGGGGGCTTTTGCCGGATTGGCACGGTTCCTGTATTGCTCTATGCAGGCGAAGACGACCGGTTTTCGCTGAACGCTTTGCTCAAGTTCCGTCATCTTTCACTGCCACCCTCGGGTGGCATTTTTTTATCTGCACTTGTTTGCCTGGTAAACAGTCTGCCAGATAAAAAAAGAGCAAGGTCGGCACCTTGCTCAAAGACGGGCTGGCGCCGTTTTGGCGCATTCATGCTGCTGTTGGCACGCCAGATGCAAAGACTTATATGTCCTGCATAAGGATATGTGTGTGATTGTTACCCCAATGTTCAGGTATTCAGGCCATTTCTCGCGAAATGGCCTCTTTTTTGGCTGATTGTCGGACGTTGGCCTGCCACAGGCAGTCATGAGTGCCGTTGGTTGTGCCCGTTTGGGGCATCTCCTTGGTGAACTTATCCCATCATGGTGCGTTTGAGGGCTTAGTTGGCAAAGCCGCTCATGTCGATCACCAGCTTGCCAACCATGCGGCCCGCTTCCACCTCGGCATGGGCCTGAGCCAGCGTGACCGGGGTCAGCGAAGGGATGGTTCTGGTCAGGGTGGTCTGCAGTACCCCTTCATCGACCAGTGCCGCCACCCGGCCGAGCAGGCGGTGCTGCTCGATCATGTCCGGCGTCTGGAACAGGGAGCGGGTGAACATGAACTCCTGGCTGAAGGTGACGCTCTTGCTCTTGAGCAGGGAGAGATCCCACGGCTCGCTCGATTCGGCGATGGTGCAGATATGGCCAAACGGACGGATCAGCCCTGCCATGGTGGCCCAGTGCTCGGCGGTGGCGTTGGTGCAGAAGATGGCATCGACCTGAGTGATGCCAAGGGCGGTCAGCTCCTCCTGCAACTTGTGGTGGTTTACGACCTGATGGGCGCCCATCTCGAGGCACCACTCGCGGCTCTCGGGGCGGGAGGCGGTAGCAATCACCTCCATGCCGGTGAGCTGGCGAGCCAGCTGGATGGCGATGGAGCCCACGCCACCGGCGCCGCCGATGATCAGCAGTTTGCCACGGCTTTCGCGGGTAAGAGCGAAGCGCTCGAAAAGGGTCTCCCAGGCGGTGATGGCGGTGAGCGGCAGGGCGGCGGCCTCCACATCGCTCAAGCTGGTGGGGGCGATCGCGGCGATGCGTTCATCCACCAGTTGCAGCGCGCTGTTGCTGCCCGGACGGCTGATGTCGCCAGCATACCAGACCCGGTCGCCCGCCTTGAACAGGGTGACTTCGCTGCCGGTGGCGATCACTTCCCCCACCGCATCCCAGCCCAGTACCCTGGGCGAGCTTTCAATTTTGGCCTTGGGGGAACGCACCTTGGTATCCACCGGATTGACGGAGGTGGCGGTGACCCGCACCAGCAGATCCCGCGGGCCCGGAACCGGATCGGGCAGGTTGGCGGCGATAAAGCAGTCGGGGTGGTCGCTTGGCAGATAGTGAGTCAGGGCAATGGCTTTCATGGTTTTTCCTTTCAAATCGCTGTGTTCGGGATTGCCACTCACTCTAGTCTGGTTGATTATCAAGATTAAGATGGGTAATCGGTAAAGACTGTTTGAATATATGAACAATGTCGATCTGGAGTTGATGGGACTGTTTGCCACCGTGGTGGAGCAGGGGAGCTTTACCCGGGCCGCCGAGCTGCTTGGTATGCCCAAGTCATCGGTGAGCCAGAAGATCTCACGGCTCGAATCCCAGCTCGGGGTGCGGCTGTTGCAGCGCACCACCCGCAGGTTGAGCCTGACCCCGCAGGGGGAGCTCTATGTGGAGCACTGTCAGGGGCTGCTGGCACTGGCCCGCAGTGCCAATCTGGCGATGGCACGGCTGCGCTCGGCCCCGGCGGGGCGGGTGCGGATCACTGCCCCCGAGGCGACCGGCACCCTGCTTCTTGGCCGGATCCTCGCCGAGTTTCGCGCCCTCTATCCCGAGGTGGTGCTGGAACTGACCCTGAGCGATGAACAGCTTGATCTGGTGGGGGAAGGTTATGATTTGGCGCTGCGGGCGGCGCCGCTGAAAGACTCCAGCCTCATCTGCCGGCGTATCGGTGAGGTGGCGCGCCATCTGGTGGCGGCGCCCGCCTATCTGGCGGCCCACGGCATGCCGCAGCAGTTGAGCGAGCTGGGCCGGTATGCCTGTTTGGTGCACTCGGCCATGCCGGTGTGGCCATTGCAGGAGGGCGGCTGGCGGCCACAGGGGGCCTGTGTCAGCAACAGCTTGCTGGCGCTGCGGGAGATGGCGCTTCATGACGGGGGGATTGCCCTGTTGCCCCACCATGTCTGCGAAGGGGATTTGGCGGCGGGGCGGCTGCAGAAGGTGTTGCCGGATCAGCCCATTCCGGCCAACCCGTTTTACCTTATCTATCCGAGTCGGGAGCATCTGGCCCCCGCTCTGCGCACCCTGATGGATTTCGTGGCCGAGCGGTTGCCGTTTGCCTGAGTTACCAGCTGCTCTGGCTGGCCGACTCCTGATTGGGTTTGAGGCCGAGCGGGACCGACTGGCGCTCCGCCAGCATGCGGATCTGCCCTTCAATCAGGCTGGCGCTGGGGCCCAGCACCAGCACCAGCTGGTGGTCGTTGAGCTGGATCCAGGAGAGGCAGCCCAGGCCCAGCAGGCGAGATTCATCCACCAGTGAAATATCGCGCACCCGCAGGCTGAGGCGGGTAATACAGACACTCATCGCCACCAGATTGTCCATCCCGCCCAGCACCTTGAGGTACTGGATCGCCAGCATCTGCGGGTCTGAGGGGGCAACGCTGGCAAGGCGCGGATGTTCCACCGCGATGGGCTTGCTCGGCATGCTGAGGGGGGCACGCTCCAGCAGTTGGTAAAAGAGCAGGGTGTAGGCGACGAAGAACAGGATACCGACCGGGATGAGCCAGAAGCTGTGCTCCCCAGCCTGATAGCTCAGCACCAGATCCAGCAGACCGGCGGAGAAGTAACTGCCCACCTTGATCCCCAGCCCGCTACAGACAGCCAGTGACAGCCCGGTCAGCAGGGCGTGGGCGAGAAACAGCCAGGGGGCGGTAAAGGCGAACAGAAATTCGATAGGCTCTGTGATACCCACCAGTGCCGAGGTGAGCGCCAGGGTGAGCAGCAGCCCGCCCTGCGGCAGCCGCTGCATCCGCTGGCGGTGCAGCCAGATTGCAAAACAGGCGCCCGGCAGGCCGAACATGATGATGGGGTAGAGACCGGCCACATACCCTTCATGAAGGGGCTGGGCGGTGGCCAGCGCCTGCAGGTTGCTCTCGCCAAGGCCGATGACGCTACCCAATACCTGATGCAGCCCGAGCGGGATTAGCAAGCGGTTGAGGGTGCCGTAGCAGAAGGCACCAAACGGCGTGGTAAGCAGCTCGGAGGTGAGCAGGGTCAGCCCGCGCTCCAGCGGCGGCCACAGCAGCGAAAGGGGGATGGCGATCAGCAGACAAGCCAAGGCCGACACCAGCAGGCTGGGAAACTCCCCCTTGGCGATCTGCAGCCAGCCGGGCAGTGTTTGCTGGTGAACCCAGGGATAGATGATGGCAGTGGTGAGCCCCGCCAGCAGGCCGCAGATCATGTCGGCGTGCAGGTTGGGGGCCAAGGTATTGAAAGCGGTGCTGAGCAGCAGGAAGTTGACCGCACCCGCCAGCGTCTGTCCGCCCAGCTCCTGCCGACTCAGGCCAAAGGCGATCGCCACCGCATAGATAAGCGGCATCTGGCTGAAGATCGCCTGACCGGTGAGGGAGAGCACCGCCAAATCGAGCACGTCGGGTTGCCCAAGCCGGTAGATCAACGCCGCCATCGGCAGGATGGAGACGGGCAGCAGCAGGGCATAACCGAGCCGCTGCAGGGCTTGAGTAACGACTTGTCGAGTGGCTTTAACGGGCATACAGCGGCTACGTTCTGTGACTTGGCGCACAGTTTAACCGGAAAGCACCTATTTGGGGATAGTTTTGGAACCCCTAATTTATATTTTTATTATTTCTGCCCGAAAAGCTCGCGCACTTCCCGCGAGGGCGGTGCCGTCAGCAGGCTGACCGTGATAAAGACCACCAGCGCCAGCGTGAGGCTTGGCACGATGGCGTGCAGGCCAGCCAGCTTGATCCCCCACTGACTGAGTACCCCATAGCTGACGATGCCGCTGACCATACTGGCCAGTGCGCCCGGGCCGTTGGCCCGTGACCAGTAGAGGCCGAGCACCAGCGGCCAGAGGAATACCGCCTGCAGACCGCCAAAGGCGAGCAGGTTGAGCCAGATGATCATCTCGGGCGGTTGCAACGCCGCCAGCAGCACCAGGGTGCCGAGGATCAGGGTACAGAGCAGGGAGAGACGCGGAATGCGCACTTCCAGCTTCTCCTGTTTCGGGCTGAGGTAGTTGAGGTAGAGATCCTTCACCAGAGTGGCGGAGGCCTGGATCAGCTGGGAGTCGATGGTAGACATGATGGCCGCCATCGGCGCCGCCAGAAAGACCCCGGCCAGCCAGGGGGGCAGCACTTCCATCATCAGGGAGGGCATGATCTTGTCCGGGCTGTCCATGCCGGGCAGGATGGCGCGGCCGAGGGCGCCAGCCAGATGCATGCCGAACATCAGCAGGGCGCTGACCACGGTGCCGATCAGAATGCCACGATGGAGCGCCTTGCTGTCGCGATAGCCAAAGCAGCGCAGCGCCGAGTGGGGCAGCCCCACCACCCCGACACAGACCAGGATCCAGAAGCTCAGCATGAAGGGCTGGGTCAGCATGTCATCGGCCCCTTGCGGGCTCACCAGCTTGGGATCGATCTCCCTGAGCTGGTGGATGAGGTTCGGCAGGCCGTCACCGGCAATCAGAATCCCCGCCAGCAAGGCACCAGTGCCGATCAGCATGATGATCCCCTGCAGGGCATCGGTCATCACCACCGCACGGAAGCCGCCGATGATGGTGTAGAGCAGCACGCAGCTGGCAAACAGCATCAACCCCTGCTGGTAGGAGAGGCCGGTGGCGGTCTCCAGCAGGCGGGCGCCACCGATAAACTGCACCACCATGGTCGCGATAAAGGCGAGGATGATAGTGACGGAGCCGAGGATCACCACCGCCTTGCTCTGATAGCGGGCCCACAGCATGTCGTTGATGGTCACCGCATTGACCCGGCGGGCGATGATGGCGAACTTCTTGCCAAGCACCCCCAAGGTGAGCCAGACGGTGGGCAGCTGGATCATCGCCAGCAACACCCAGCCCAGACCGATCTTGTAGGCCGCACCCGGCCCGCCGATAAAGGAGGAGGCCGAGGTGTAGGTGGCCACCAGCGTCATCGCCAGCACCAGCCCGCCCATGCTGCGGTTGCCGATGAAGTACTCCTGCACGAAGTTGCCTTCGGCGCGATGGCGGCTGGCCCAAAAACCGACCCCCAGCACCAGCACCAGATAGATGACGAGCGGCAGCATCAACTCAAGATTCATGGGATGACTCCTGGCCGGAAGGGGCGTGGGTATCGAGGGGGATCTCCACAAACAGCCGGTTCACCATCAGGGCGCAGAGCAGAATGAACAGCAGTGGCATCACCATGCAGCTGAGCAGGAACCACAGCGGCAGCCCCCATAACTCCAGCTGGAGCGGGATAAAATAGGCGGTGCCATACCAGGCAAAGAAGTAGAGCAGGGTCAGCAGCAGGCAGAAAGCTGCTTCCCGGCGGGCGAGAGCAAAACGGTTCACCTTGGCCTCCGACAAATTTGAGGGGCGCAAGGATAACAAAAAAGGGCCATGTCGCCATGGCCCTTTTTCAGCAGAGACTCCTTGCGGAGCAGACTTCCGGCTGGATTGCAGATAAGCAGCTGGCTGCTATCCGGCCGGAAGTGATTGTTCTGCCTGCGAGATCTTACAGACCCAACTTCTTGTGCAGATAGTGGATATTGGTGCCACCGTGCTGGAAGTTTTCGTCTTTCATGATCTCTTTTTGCAACGGTACGTTGGTCTTGATCCCTTCCACCACCAGCTCGTCCAGCGCATGACGCATGCGGGCGATGGCAATGTCACGATTCTCGCCGTAGCAGATCAGCTTGCCGATCATTGAATCGTAGTGGGGCGGTACCTTGTAACCGGCATAGATGTGGGAGTCCCAACGCACACCCAGACCACCCGGCGCGTGGAAGCGCTGCACCAGACCCGGAGAGGGCATGAAGGTGGCCGGATCTTCGGCGTTGATCCGGCACTCGATGGCGTGGCCACGGATGCGGATATCCTGCTGGGTGATCGACAGGGGCTGACCGGCGGCAATGCGCAGCTGCTCCTTGATCAGATCGATACCGGTGACCATCTCGGTGACCGGATGCTCAACCTGGATACGGGTGTTCATCTCGATGAAATAGAACTCGCCGTTCTCGTACAGGAACTCGAAAGTACCCGCACCGCGGTAGCCGATCTCGATACAGGCGCGTACGCAGCGCTCGCCGATGAACTTGCGCATTTCGGCGGTGATGCCCGGTGCCGGTGCCTCTTCCACCACTTTCTGGTGGCGACGCTGCATGGAGCAGTCACGCTCGCCCAGATAGAGGGCGTTGCCCTGGCCGTCTGCCAACACCTGAATTTCGATGTGGCGCGGGTTTTCCAGGTACTTCTCCATGTAGACCATGTCGTTCTTGAAGAACTGGCCTGCTTCGGATTTGGTCAGGGCGATGGCGCCCGCCAGTTCCGCTTCATTGCGCACCACGCGCATACCGCGACCACCACCGCCACCAGCGGCCTTGATGATCACCGGATAGCCAATGCGCTTGGCAATGGCGGCGTTGTGCTTGGCGTCGTTGTCGACGGGGCCGTCAGAGCCCGGTACGCACGGTACGCCCGCTTTCTTCATCGCTTCGATGGCGGAGACCTTGTCACCCATCAGGCGAATGGTCTCAGGTCTGGGGCCGATGAAGATAAAGCCGGATTTTTCAACCACTTCGGCGAAGTCGGCGTTCTCGGAGAGGAAGCCGTAACCCGGGTGGATAGCCACGGCACCGGTTACCTCGGCGGCGGCGATGATCGCCGGGACGTTGAGGTAGGAGTCGGTACTGGCCGGTTTGCCGATACAGATGGATTCGTCGGCCAGCAGCACATGTTTGAGCTCCCGGTCGGCGGTGGAGTGAACGGCCACTGTCTTGATCCCGAGCTCTTTACAAGCGCGCAGGATCCGCAGGGCAATTTCACCGCGGTTGGCGATGACTACTTTGTCCAACATGGGTGGCGATTTCCCTTATTCGATGATGAACAGCGGCTCGTCAAATTCGACGGCCTGACCATTTTCAACCAGGATCGCTTTGATCACACCGGCCTTGTCAGACTCGATTTGGTTCATCATTTTCATGGCTTCGACGATGCACAGGGTGTCGCCGACATTGACGTGCTGACCCACTTCCGCGAACGGTTTGGCATCCGGGCTGGAGGAGCGGTAGAAGGAACCAACCATCGGGGAGCGCATCAGGTGACCGCTCGGCGCGGCATCAGCGGCAGGTGCGGCAACCGGGGCGGCAGCGGCAGGTGCGGCAACCGGAGCGGCTTGCTGCATCATCATCTGCGGCATGGCGGTGGTCACCTGACCGGAGAAGTTGCGGCTGATGCGAACGGACTCTTCACCTTCGGAGATCTCCAGTTCGGCGATGCCGGACTCTTCAACCAGTTCAATCAGCTTCTTGATTTTGCGGATATCCATTAGCATTCTCTTTCTTCTTTATCTGATCAGTGATTATCAAGCCGCGCGCAGATGGTGCACGGCCGCGGTTAAAGCGAATTGGTAGCCATCGGCCCCCAGACCACAAATGACCCCTTTGGCGACATCAGACAGATAGGAGTGATGGCGGAACGGCTCCCTGGCATGGACGTTTGACAGGTGAACCTCGATAAAAGGGATGGCAACGCCCAGCAGCGCATCGCGAATGGCGACGCTGGTGTGGGTGAAGGCGGCTGGATTGATGATGATAAAATCCACCTGGCCCATGGCCTGATGGATGCGGCTGACCAACTCATGTTCGGCGTTGGATTGCAGATGTTCCAGAGTGACACCGAGTTCGCTGGCGTTAAGCTTCAGATCGGCGACGATCTCATCGAGCGTCTTGCTGCCGTAGATACCCGGTTCCCGTTTGCCCAGCAGATTCAGGTTTGGTCCGTTGAGCAGGAGAATTCGGTGATTTTGCGACATATTGAGTGCATCCTCGATGATAATGCTGCTATCTATCAGCTATCTTGTGGACTACCAGAAATCTAGCCATTTTCTGCGCAAATCGGTGTGCCCTGGCACACAGATTTCGCAATTATATTGATTTCGTGAAAATTAGCAGCATTTTACTGGTCTAATCTCTACATCTGGCTATTTATTGCGCGTTTCGGTCGGCAAGGCTCTGTGACAGCCGCCTTGCTGTTTGCTGGCGGATGAGAAACGACAAAGCCGGCGCAGGGCCAGCTTTGTTGAGCAACAAACGAAGCGGGATCAGGCGGCTTCCGACTTCTCGCGGATAAGTTTGTCTACTACGCCCGGATCCGCCAGGGTGGAAATATCCCCCAGACTGTCAGTCTCGCCGGTGGCGATTTTGCGCAAGATCCGGCGCATGATCTTGCCGGAACGGGTCTTCGGCAGCCCCTCCGCCCAGTGAATGACATCTGGCGTGGCGATGGCGCCGATCTCCTTGCGCACCCACTCTTTCACCTCTTTGTGCAGCTCGCGGCTCGGCTCTTCCCCGGCGATCAGGGTGACATAGGCATAGATACCCTGACCCTTGATCTCGTGAGGAACCCCCACCACCGCCGCTTCGGCGATCTTGGGATGGGCCACCAGCGCCGATTCAATTTCGGCGGTGCCCATGCGGTGGCCGGAGACGTTCAGTACATCATCCACCCGACCGGTGATCCAGTAGTAGCCATCGGCATCGCGACGGGCACCGTCGCCAGTGAAGTAGCGGCCGGGGAAGGTGGAGAAGTAGGTCTGCTCGAAGCGCTCGTGATCGCCGAACACGGTGCGCATCTGGCCCGGCCAGGAGTCGGTGATCACCAGATTGCCCTCGGTGGCCCCCTCCAGCGGCTCGCCCATGTTGTCCACCAGCGCGGGTTGTACCCCGAAGAAGGGGCGGGTCGCCGAACCCGGTTTCAGGTCGGTGACGCCGGGCAGCGGCGTAATCAGGATGCCGCCGGTCTCGGTCTGCCACCAGGTATCGACGATGGGGCAGCGTTCGTCGCCGATGGTGCGGTAGTACCACTCCCAGGCTTCCGGGTTGATCGGCTCACCCACCGAGCCCATGATGCGCAGGCTCTGGCGGGAAGTGCCCTCTACCGCATCACGGCCCTTGGCCATGAGGGCGCGGATCGCCGTCGGGGCCGTGTAGAGGATGGTGACTTGGTGCTTGTCCACCACCTGGCTCATGCGGTTGGTCGCCGGGTAGTTGGGCACCCCTTCGAACATGATGGTGGTGGCGCCATTGGCCAGCGGCCCGTAGACCAGATAGGAGTGGCCGGTGACCCAACCCACGTCGGCGGTACACCAGTAGATATCCTGCTCGTGGTAGTCGAACACATATTTGAAGGTGAGGGTGGCGTAAACCAGATAACCGCCGGTGGTGTGCAGCACCCCTTTGGGTTTGCCGGTGGAGCCGGAGGTATAGAGGATAAAGAGCGGATCTTCGGCGTTCATCGCCTCGGGCGGGCAGTCGCTGCTGACGGCAGCGGTCGCTTCGTGCCACCAGATGTCGCGGTGGTTGTGCCAGGCGACATTACCCCCAGTGCGCTTGAGCACGATCACCTTGTTGACCTGGGTATCCGGGTTGGTGAGCGCTTCATCCACGTTCTTCTTCAGTGGCACCGGACGGCCGCCACGCAGTCCTTCGTCGGCGGTGATCACGATGCGAGAGCCCGAGTCGATGATGCGGCCAGCCAGCGCTTCCGGCGAGAAGCCGCCGAAGACGATGCTGTGTACCGCGCCGATGCGGGTACAGGCTAGCATGGCGATGGCGGCTTCGGGCACCATGGGCATATAGAGGCAGACCACGTCGCCGCGGTGAACACCTTGGGCTTTCAATACGTTGGCAAACTTGCACACTTCGCTGTGCAGCTCACGGTAAGTGAGTTTGCGATCTTCGGCGGGGTTGTCCCCTTCCCAGATGATAGCGACCTTGTCACTCCGTTCGGCGAGATGGCGATCGAGACAGTTGGCCGAGACGTTGAGCTGGCCATCTTCAAACCACTTGATGGAGACATGGCCCGGATCGTAGGAGCTGTTCTTGACCTTGGTATAGGGGGTCATCCAGTCGAGGATTTTTCCCTGCTCTCCCCAGAAGGCGTCCGGATTGTCGATGGAGGCCTGATACATGGCCTCGTACCCGGCCTTGTCCAGCAGGGCGCTGTCGCTGATATGGGATTTGACCGGGTAGACCTTGCTCTCGCTCATCTGTCACTCCTTTGAATAGATCTTTTAATGGTTTCTTAACAACTTATACCTTTGGTAGCGGGGGGCAATTAGACTTTTGGATAGGCGGCAACAGTTGGTTACAGGGCAAAGAGTGACAATTAATCGGTGAGCGGGTAAAAGGGGGCCTGTTGATTAATTGGAGGTGATTATGTTTTCCCTGTTGCTCTGTGCATCCCTCTGGCAGTTTGATGCGCCAGTGCCTGCTGGTGAACCGCTGAAAGAGTTTGCGATCACCCATCAGGAGGCCTCACCCGCGCTGCGTGATCGGGTGGCCGATCAGCTTGGTCATGCATGGCAGGCCAAAGAGCCCGGCACCAGACTCACCTTCAGGGAGCCTGCCCCCCGCTATGCTGGCGAATCACCGCTGACGCGGATGCTCAATGACCGTGATGATGGTTGGGAATCCCGCTTGCAGATTGAGTGGTAGTCCGGTTGGCAGCCAGGAGGCGGATGCCTCCCGGCTGGTGATGAGCATTGCCTGCCGCTATGAGGCATAGCGCTGATGCAGGCGATCCCCCATATGCTCGACATGCAGTGGTTTGCTGAACAGATAGCCCTGCCCTTCGCCGCAGTTGAGTGACTGCAAGAAGGCGTGTTGTGCCTTGGTTTCAATTCCCTCGGCGGTGACCTCCATATCCAGACTGTCGGCCAGATTGATGATGGTGCGGCAGAGCTCCCGACTGTTCTTGTCTTCCGGTAATGCCTGCACAAAGGCCCGGTCGATCTTGATGCGATCGATCGGCAGGGTCTTGAGCAGACTCAGGGAGGAGAAGCCGGTGCCAAAGTCATCGATGGCAATCTGCACGCCGAGATTTTTCAGGCGGGTAAAGAGATCCAGACTCTGTTCGACCCGCTGGATGATGCTCTCCGTCACCTCAATTTCCAGCCGTTCTGGCGGAAATCCGGTCTCGGCCAGAATGGCGGCGACCCGCTCAACGTAGCCCGGGGAGCGCATCTCCCGCACCGACACATTAACCGACAAGCGGGGCACCGGCAGCCCGGCAGCCAGCCAGTTTTTCCCCTGCTCGCAGGCGTTACGCATCACCCACTCGCCAATCTTCTCGATCAGGCCGCACTCCTCCGCCACCGGAATAAAACGGGTCGGCGCTATCATCCCCTCATTCGGATGCTGCCAGCGCAGCAGTGCTTCCAGCCCGCTCAGGTGGCCGTTGGCCAGATTGGTCATGGGTTGATAGAAGATGCAGAGCTGTTCGAGCTCAAGGGCCTTGAGCAGACCCTGCTCAATCTGCATCCGCTCGCGGGCCCGAGCCGCCATGCTGGGGGTATAGAACTGGAAGCCGTTGCGCCCCTGACTCTTCGCCTCGTACATGGCACTGTCGGCGGCGCTGACCAGGGTTTCCGGGCTGTCGGCATGATCCGGATAGATGGCGATACCGATACTCGCCGAGATAGCCACCAGCTCATGGGCCAGCTCAACCGGCTCGCGCAAGACTCTCAGCAGGGTATTGGCGAGGGTGGCCAGCTCGTCAGGCTCCTCCAGATAGGGGATCAGCACCAGAAACTCGTCACCACCGAGGCGGGTTGCCAGATCGTTGTGCTGCAGGCAGCCGCGGATCCGCTCAGCAAGCCGCTTGAGCAGCTCATCGCCAACCCCGTGTCCCAGGCTGTCGTTGATCAGCTTGAAGCCATCCAGATCGATAAAGAGCAGCCCCAACCGTTTGCGATTGAGCTGTGCGGTTTTCAGCTCAAGGGCCAACCGCTCCTGCAACAGATGGCGATTGCCCAGCTCGGTCAGGGGGTCGTGATAGGCAAGGTGATTCAGCTCGGCCTCCACCTTGCGAATGGCGCTGATGTCGGAGAGGGCGATCACATAGTGGGTGGTGTTGTTGAAGTTGTCATAAACCGCGCTGATCTGCTGCCAGGAGGAGAAGTAGCTGCCATCCTTGCGCAGGCAGACCATCTCGCCATGCCAGGCGTTGTTGCCGGGACGCAGGTGATACCAGGGATAGTCGAGGTCGGTGTAGCGTCTGGGGTGCATGATGATATCCGGGGTGCGCCCTATCACCTCCTCGGCATTGTATTGGGTCAGCATGGTGAAGGCCGGGTTGACCGACAGAATATGGTGTTCGCTGTCGAGGATGATGATCCCCTCGGCGGTGGTATCGAAGACCACGTTGGCTTGATGAAGCCGCTCCTCCTGGCGGCGGCGGGCGGTGGCATTGTGGATCACCCCCATGACTCTATGGCCAACGGATTCTGTGGCGGGCACATGGTCGGCATGAATATCGACCCAGTGCCGCTCTTTGAGGGCGGTGAGGTAGCTCAGGGTGAGATGGATGGGGTCATGACTTTGCAGGGCTGCCTTGAGCTGGCTGCCTGAGCCCGGTTCAAAGCAGTCGACGAACGCTTGCAGCCCGCCGTGGAACTGGTTGGCCTCGATGCCCAGCAGGGGTTCAATCTGGCCGTCGAACAGCAATCTGTCCTCCGTCACGTGCCACTCCCACACACCGATTTGAGCTGCGCGCATCGCCAGTTGCAGCCGCTGTTCGGTTTCATACTGCTCGGTGATGTCCCGCACGATGGCGAGGATGCCGCTCAGCTCCCCCTGCTCATCACGCATCGGGCTGTAGGTGGCCTGAAAGCGTCGGGAGCTGCTGTCGTACGCTGCCGTTTGACCCGTGATGGCGATATCCACGTAGGGCATGCCGCTGCGCATGATCTGCTGAAACATGGGTTCCAGTGTTGGTGCCAGCTTGGGTACCACCTCTCTGAGGTGCTTGCCCTGATGCTCCTCGATGCTCTTGCCATTGATGTCGGCCAACACCTGATTGACTTTGCGGTAGCGAAATTCGCGGTCAAAGACGCCGATGCCCAGAGGGGCGTTATCCATCAGCTGTGCCAAGACGGTGTGATCTGACAGCTGGGCCAACATTGCCTCGGTGGCGGCGTTGAAAGGCTTCCCATCCATGATGACCTCGGCATTGATTGATTTGTCACTTGTGTCGGTTTTCAGTATGGCACGAACGGTTTCGGGGGGCACCAAGCAGAGTTATCTTGTTGTTTGTTGAGGAAAAGTTGTGCCATGTATCGACCATCTGCGGTGTGCGGTCACGGGGTAGTCGTACCCATATGAAGGCAAGAGCGGGACTTTTTTGAGTTCCTCCCACTTATTGCAAACTGAATTGGTAGCGCAGCGTCAGGCTGATGGTGGGTTGCCAGTCACGTTCCTTCATCAACCATTGTTTCGCACCCACTTCGGTATCCAGCGTCCATTGATCCCAGCTCCAGCTTCGCTCCAGCGTCATTCCCCATTCACGCCACCCCTCTTCGGCATCATATGCAGACATGTGTGCCTGGTTACCTCTCGTCAGCCAGAGATTAAAGGAGACGTTGGCAGGCAGCGGGAGTGAATGCTCCATATACCAGATCTGGCCATAACGGCCGGTCACATCATAAAGCTGGCCAATGCTCAGTTGATGTTCGTCATCCAGTTGCCAGCCAAGGCGCCATAGCGCGCCGAAACGGGTGTGATCCGCCACCTGCATCGGGCTGACCCCCACGGCGATAAAACTCTGTTGATAAAGGGGCAACGCGACGCCCGCACTTTGGCCATCGATAAAGATAAGGCCCATCTGTGTTTCGCGTTCATAGCCGAGCCAGAGTTGCACGCTGGAGTCGGCGCCCTCTCCCGCCCGGCTGCTATCGAGTTGCCATTGGCTGCCCATGACCAGCGCCCTGGCCGGGATGGGTGAGAGCAGGGCGATGAGCAGCAGTAACCCGCGCTTAGTTGCCATACAGTCGTTGCCAGTCCCGATCCTGATGCATCCCCATCAGGTGACAGATGATGCCGGAGCGCTGGAAAGCATGGATAAGCAGTACGCTGGCGCCACAGAGCAGCATGATCAGGCCGAAGCTGTTGGGCAATATGGTGCCCTGACGAGCCGTCCACCACAGCAGCAAGGGGCCCCACAGGTGGACGAAGATGCTCTTGTGGAAGATGAAGACGGTCAGCGAATACATACCGATCCAGTTGAGCGGTCGCCAGCAGAGACGAATATTGCGCTGATGCAGCCACAGGATGATGCCGATCACCAGAAACTCCATGCCCCAGATCCCGGCACGGCCCGTCATGTCCAGCGCCAGCTCATGTTCGTTGGCGTAAATGTCGTTGAGTTCGACCGAGCTGGTCTCGCCAAGGCGCAGATAGATGGCGAGCGCCACCACGGAAAGGGTGAGCACCAGGCGATTGAGGCGATCCCGCCACTGGGGGCGCTGATGCCAGCACCAGCCATAGAGAAAACCGAAACAGCCGCTGGCCATAAAGAGATCGAGGCGGGCATCCAGCTCATAGTCGGGGTGAACGTGCAGCTTCATCCAGCTGTCGATATTGCCAAGCAGGGTCTGTACACCGAACTGATCCAGCAACAGGCTGAGCACGGTCAGTACCAGCATGCCGCGAATGCCAAACCAGCCATACACCAGCGAGAAGAGTGCCAGCAGACACATCCAGAGCATCACCGGATAGAAGGAGATGGCCTCGCCGAAGTTAGGGGCGATGACCAGCCCCTCCACATAAAGCACGGCAATGATGCTGACAAATAGCACCAGCTTGCTTTTAAGTTGCGGTCTGAAGCTGGCCTGGTCACGACGACTCAGGTTGAAGGCGGCCAGGGCCAGGTAGATCTGGCTGACCCAGGGGATCAGCCAGGCCGAGACCTGGGCCGTGGTGTGATCCATGGGCAGCAGGTGGCCAGCCATGGCTTTGTGGGAGAGGTAGAAGCTGTCCCACAAGGCGTGTTCGCGAGTGAAAAAGTCGATATACCAGTAGTTGAGGTAGCCGGTGTAGTGCTCGAAGACGGCCATAAAGATGACGAGCCCTCGCAACAGGTCGAGACCCGTGATGCGTGCGTCCTGTAGAGGCATGGGGTTGCTCCTGGATCGGTTGAAAAGGAGCCGCACTATAACGGTTGCAACAAAACTGAACGGGGGCTGAATGTAAGCGAATATTACCCGACTTCCTCCCCTTACCCTTGCCATGACTGGGGTGAGAGGAATTTGGCTGTCATGATTTGTAATGGTTTGGCCGGTTTTTTAGCCTTTTTGACGACCAAATGCCTGGATGCCGCGCACCAGTACCAGCCAGCCGAGCAGGTGGAATGGCAGAGCCAGCAGATAGAGCAGCAGAAAGTGTGACTGGTTGCCGCTGCAGTTGATGAAATCAATCCAGGCGGCCAGCAGCGCCAGCATGCCGGCGATCTGGAAGCGGCGGCGCAGTACCACCTCGACCCCGAGATTGGCGAGGTAGAGGGTGAGCAGGATACCGCCAAAGCCGGTGAGCTGGGCAGTGCCGTAGAGCTCGCGATCCGGATGGAACAGCAGGGTGACGAGAGGGGTCATGCCCTGATCCAGCGGGATCAGGGCCAGCAGCCAGCATGCAATCAGAAGCAGGGCTGTTTTCATCGCGGCCTCAGTCGGCAGACGGTGCCGGTTTGACCAGAGAGAGGTAGTTGGCATCCATCTTGAGGAATACCCCCAGCAGACGGGCACTGGCGCCGTAGAAGCCGAACCGGTCGGCGGCGCGACAGGCGCTCTCGAACTTGTCGAACCAGCCCAGCAGGTGGCCGTGCAGCAGCGCTTCCTGTTCGTCGAGCCAGCGTTCCCGCTCGGCCGCGCTCTTGGCTTCCGCCGCGCGGATGATGAGATTGCCCATCAGATCCAGCTCGATGGCCAGATGATCGGCAGGCTCTTTATATTTGTCGCTGACATTGATGCCGAGGCGATCGAGGCGGGCCTGCATCTCGGCCATCGGGGCCTGCATCAGCAGCTTGGTATCGCCACGATAGAGCGATTCGTAGGGCAGGGCGCCCTGCTTGGGATCCACCAGAAACAGGCCTGCGAAGTCGGCGGCCAGTTCCAGCTGGCGATCCGGGCGAACCAGCAGGCGAGCGATAGCCTCGTTGAGTTCCGCCACCGCCTCGCGCATCGGATCCAGAGTGGAGAGGCTTTTCAGGAAGCTTCGCACATCATAGGTGTCATATTCGGCGATCTGCTCATCACTGAGTTCGGCGGCGAACAGGGTGGAGAACCACCAGTAGAGTTCGGCCCGGCGTTCGCTGGTAGCCATAAATTCCTGCATTTTTCCTCCGTGGATGGCAATCGGGAGCCTTGATGGCTCCCGATTCTAACGACTTTAAAAATAAAGGAAACTCAAGGGGGCGCTTTCGTCCCCTTGGGGTCAGAGTGCCGGGAACATGGGGTCGATGCCCTTTGCCGATTCCGGCACGCCGAAGGCAGTGACGGCAGGTGCCTGCCCGCGGAACTTCTCGATCTCCACCAGCGCGGTATGGGCGGTGGTAGCCTGCGCCAGGCTGGAGGAGCCGATGTCGGCAGTCAGCACGTTGGGATCGCCGTAGGTACAGAGAGTCCCCACCTTGCCGCCTTCCTGCGGGCCATACCAGGCCCCTTCCTGAATGCGCACCACGCCGGGGGCGTAGTCATCGCTTACCACCAGACCAGCCAATACCTGACCGCGGCTGTTGAACACCCGCACCAGATCGCCGTCCTTGAGGCCACGGGATTTGGCATCTTGCGGATTCATATAGACAGGCTCGCGACCCTGCACCGTGTAGGTGGCGCGGTAGTTGTCGGAGGAGCAGAGCTGGCTGTGCAGCCGCTTGTCCGGGTGGCAGGATTGCAGGTGCAGCGGGAAACGCGCGCTGCCCGGCCCGCCGTGTGAGCGCTCGTAGGGTTCGATCCAGACCGGATGGCCCGGGCAATCCCTATAGCCGTAGTCGGCGATGGTCTTGGAGTAGATCTCGATAAGGCCGGACGGGGTACCCAGTGGTTCCAGATCCGGCTCCTGACGGAACGACTCGTGACGCACCCAGGGTTGGCCCGCCGGGAAGGTGACGAAGCCTTCGCCGTGCCAGAACTGACTGAAACGGGGCAGACGAATGCCGATGCCGCGGCCCTGCAGGCGGGCGTCGTCATAGATGCTCTGGATCCACTCCAGCTTGCTCTTGCCGCCGGTGAACTCGGCCTCACGACCGAAGCGACGGCAAAGATCGGCGAAGATGTCGTAGTCATCGCGCGCCTCGAACAGCGGCTCTACCACCTTGTACATAGCCAGAATGCCCGCGTTGGAGTGGGAGCCCCACTGCTCGATGTCATCCCGCTCATAGGTGGTGGTGGCGGGCAGCACGATGTCGGCGAAACGGCAGCTGGCGGTCCACTGGTGGTCAATGCTGACCACGGTTTCCAGCTTGCGCCAGGCGGCGACCATCTTGTTGCGATCCTGCTGGTGGTGGAACGGGTTGTTGCCGCAGAACACCGCCATCTTCATGTGGGGGTAGGTGATGGTCTGGCCGTTGAAGGCGATCTGCTTGCCCGGATTGAGGATGCAGTCGACGAAACGGGCCACCGGAATGTATTTGGAGTAGCCCTTCCAGTCGCCGTCATGGAGCGGCTTGACCCCGGGAATGACCGAGCTGAAACCGGACATGATGGGGCCGCTGGAGGTGATGGTGCCCGCCCCGTTGTAGTGCCAGCCAAAGCCGTAACCGCCCCCCGGCAGGCCGATCTGGCCAATCATCGAGGCCAGAACCACCAGCATCCAGGCGTACTGTTCGCCGTGGTGCATACGCTGCACGCACCAGCCGCCGATAAGCTGGGTACGGCCGCTGCTCATGGTGCGGGCCAGTTCGCGGATGGTCTCGGCTGGTACGCCACAGATGGCGGCGGCCCACTCGGCGTCCTTCACCTGCCCATCGCTGGTGCCCAGCAGGTAGGGCAGGAACTTGTCAAAACCGGTGGTGTAGTTCTTCAGGAACGCCTCGTCGTGGCGCTTCTCGCTGTAGAGGGTGTGGGCGATGCCCAGCATCAGCGGCACGTCGGTCTGTGGATTCAGGGTCACCTGATCGCAATTGAGGTACTTCTGGGTCTTGGATTTGACCGGATCGACGCTGATCACCCGGATCTCGCCCTTGGCCACCTTCTCTTTCAGCTGTGCCCAGTAGTCGTAGACGCTGTGATCCGGCACCAGCCAGCCCACCTGCAGGTTCTTGATGGGGTCGGAACCCCAGATGACGATGGTCTTGCTGTGCTCCAGCACCAGCGGCCAGGAGGTCTGCTGCTCGTACACCTCCATGGCCCCTGCCACGTGGGGCAGGATCACCTGGGCGGCGCCGGTGGAGTAGTCACCGGCCTTGGCCAGATAGGTGCCGTGCAGGTTCATGGCGCGGCCAAGCATGGCGCCAGCTGAGTGCAGCTTGCCCACCGACTGCCAGCCGGAGTGACCGGCATAGAGGGCGCTCGGGCCATAGGTCTTCTGCACCCGTTCCAGCTCGTGATAGAAAAAATCGAGCGCCTGTGACCAGGTCACCCGCACAAAGCGGTTCTGGCCGCGTTCGCTGGTGTCGGACTGGTGGCCCTTGCGCAGCCAGTCCAGTCGCACCATGGGGTAGCGGATGCGGGAGGGGTTGTAGACCACTTCACTTAAGGCCTTGAGCATGTCTGTGGGGTGCTTGTCGTGCTCGAACGGCAGGGTCTCGACCCAGCGGCCATCGACCACCCGGGCACGGAAGGCGCCCCAGTGGGAGCCGGACTGCACCAGCTTGTCGCCGGACTCGGCGGCCATCACGGCGCGACCGAGCAGGGAGGGGCCGATCAGGGCAGAGGCACCGCTGGCCAGCAAGCCACCCAGAAAACCACGACGGGAAATATTGATCATCTTGTTATTCCTCTCTCGGATCCGGAACTCGAATCCGGAATTAGTGGCTGCCCTGACCACCGGTATCGGCGGCATGGTTTTGCAGGTATTTGAGCAGGGTGCGCTCCTCTTCCTTGCTCAGGCGATAGTAGGCAGACATCGCCTTGAGCCCCGAGATCCAGCCGTTGGCAGTGAAGTGAGCGGGATCCGGCGCGCCGTGGCAGGAGTTGCAGGTGGATTTGTACATCTCGCCAGCGTAATCCCAGATCGGTTTGAGCGAGGACTCAAAGCCCTTGCCATCGACCCAGGCCTGCACCTGAACCTGTTCCCACTTGATATGGGTGGCGCTGTCGGTCTCCTGCTTGAGCACTTTCTCGCTCGCTTTCAGTTCGTCACGGATGGTGGCGACGAAGACCCGCTTGCCCATGTATTCGCTCAGCACCCGGCCCTTGCCATCGCTCTCGCGCCACCCTTCGATGGTCACCTTGAGGCGATCGCCGCTGCGGTCCACCACGTCGATGCGGGAGGCAGGCAGCAGTTTGCCGACCGGGTCGGTGCTCTGTTCGCTGGCATAGAGATCTTTTTCACCCAGGTTGTAGAGGGTCTCGGCGGCTGGCGCCTCTTGCGCGTCGTTAACCAGGGTGGCGTAAGTGGCCCGGAAGCCGCCCGCCATGTTGGGCAGTTCGTGGGCGATGCCCTTGTGGCACTCGATGCAGTTCATGTTCTTCGCCGCCGCATCTTTCATCGCCAGCGCGGCCGCCGGGGACTGCTTGGCGTGATCCATGTTGTCGTAGCTGTGGCAGGACTTGCAGGTCTTGGAGTTCTGGCTGCTCATCCGTGCCCACACCTTCTCGGCCAGATGCAGGCGCCGGTCCTCGAACTTCTCCTGGGTGTCGATACTGTGGCCTATGTACTCCTGATAGAGGTCGTTGGCCGCCTCCATCTTGCGGGCCACCTTGCCGACAAAGTCCTTCGGCTGGTGACAGTCGGTACAGACCGCCTGTACCCCTGAGGCATTCTTGAAGTGGATGGACTCTTTGTACTCCGGATAGACGGTGTCTTTCATGGAGTGGCAGGAGATACAGAATTCGAGGCTGCTGGTTTTCTCAAAGCCGTAGTGCAGGCCGACGGTGCCCGCGAGGGTGACGCCGACGCCCACCAGAAGCAGCGCCAGTACCGACCAGCGGCGGCTGGGGGTGCGCAGGAAGTGCCACAGTTTTTTCATCATGCTCTCTCACATCACTTTTTTGATGGGGGCCATGATAGGGAGGCGTTGTGAACAGGGCTGCCGCCACAAATTAATGAAATAGGGGTATTTATGACAAAATGTGAATAGAATAATCCTCCCTTGTCGACCATCGTGAACCCTGCCCATGAGCTACCACATTCTGGTTGTTGAAGATGATGCGGTTACCCGCGAGAAGCTGACCGGCTATTTCGAGCGGGAGGGCTATCGGGTGACGGCGGTCGAAAACGGCCAGGAGATGCGCGCCGTGCTGGCGGAGCAGACGGTTGATCTGGTGATGCTGGATATCAACCTGCCGGGGGAAGATGGTCTGCTGCTGACCCGTGAACTGCGGGCGCGCAGCACGGTGGGGATCATTCTGGTCACCGGCCGCAGCGATGCGGTGGACAAGATTGTCGGCCTCGAGATGGGAGCCGACGACTATGTCACCAAGCCGTTCGAGCTGCGGGAGTTGCTGGTGCGGGTCAAGAATCTACTATGGCGGATCTCGTTGGCCACCGCCGCGCCGAGCGAGCCTGCGGTGGCTGACGATGCGGTGCGCTTCGGCCCCTGGCGTTTTGACATCCCCCGTCGCCAGCTCAGCAAGGACGGAGTGCCGGTGCGCCTGACCAAGGCCGAATATGAAGTGTTGGTGGCCTTTGTCGCCCATGCCGGGCGGGTGCTCAGTCGGGAGCGGATCCTGACCCTCATCAGCCATCGCGGCGATGGCCCGAGCGATCGCACCATAGACGTGTTGATCCGGCGGCTGCGCGGCAAGATGGAACCGGATCCGCGGGATCCCCAGCTGTTTGTCACCGTCCATGGTGAAGGCTATCTGTTTGCCGGCGAGATAGCCTCCTGACCCCGTTGCGGTGGCATTGACCTGTTTGACCGGGTATCAGACCGGCGGGCGGGTATCAAATTGCGGGCAGTCGTCACCAATCTGATGCCAGGGCGCCTTGGAGCCGACAAAGATGTGAAATGCGGGCCGCTGGCTTGGCACATCGTCCAGTACCCCGAGGCGCAGGTTGATCTTGCCGCTACTGCTCTTCTGGCTGAACAGGCTGGAGCCGCAGTGACGACAGAAGGCCAGGGTGGTCTCTGCCGATTTCCGGTAGCGGCTGATGGCCTCTTCTCCCTTCATAATGGTGACCTTGTTGCCATCCAGTCCGCCGACCGAGGCGTAATCTCCCCCTGAAAACTTGCGGCATTCGCTGCAGTGGCAGTTGCCCATATAGTCGAATTGATCCGGCAGGGTCAGGGCGACGGCGCCGCACAGGCAGCTGGCATGTAACTCTTTCATCTCTTCTCCTTGAGTGTGCTAATCGGATTTTGGACGGCTATTCGAGCCGCCAGTTATTCGACCCGATAGACGGGACGAAAAGCGCCATCCGAGAGGGAGTCGGCCGGGTTGGCCAGTGGCGCAGACAGGGTCAGAATGGGTGGCCCCATTACCCGCGGGCACTGCTCGGCACTGGCATCCGGGTGTTGCAGCAGGCAGACCGCCTGAGCGACTGCAAGGCGCCCCTGAAGCCGCATCTGATCGCTGTTGGCGGCCAGGATCTTGCCCCGGCGCAAGCCGCGCTGCACCCCGTGGCTGAAGTAGGTGCTCAGCACCTGGGGCCGATCGAGATGGCGCTGCGCCAGCTCGTTGACCGCCACTTCGGCGGCGATGGCGCCCCCCACCAGATAGTCGAGGTCGGGATAGCGGGCCAGAGTCTGCTGCACCAGCGTACGCTGGATTTCCCGGCTGTTGTCGCCGCGCTCGGTTGTGACCAGCTTGATGGCGCTCCCCTTGATGGCGTCGGCAAAGCCCGGCTCCACGAAGTTGTTACCGCCGCTCGCCTGCGGGCCGGGGAAGAGGGCGACCGAGACCGACTTGCTGCCGGCGGGGTGGCGCTGCGCCAGCCAGTGGCCAATCTGCCAGCCCATCTGGTACCAGGAGACTCCCACCTTGGCCTGCACCAGACCAGTGGGCAGATCGTTGACCAGCCCAAAGACCGGCAGCGGCGTGGCCTTGATCGCCTCGCGCAAACCCTGATAGCTCACCGCGCCGAGCAAGATGGCGTCGCTGCCTTCCTGCACGCAGCGCTGCAACTGCTGGCGCTGCTCGGCGAGGGCGCCGTAGCCCCCCGCTTCGTGGATCTGCAACTTGACTCCCAGCCGTTTCGCCTCGTCCATCATGCCCTGATTGACCGAGAGCCAGTAGGCGTCGCGCAGATGGGGGTAGAGGGCGCAGAGGGTCAGCGGTTTGGTTGCGGCGGCGGGTTCCGGCCACTGCTGGCGCACCGGCTGGCCGCTGAATTCGCCGCCGGGCCAGAGATCGACCGCAAAGGCGAGGGCGGCGCGGGGAAGCATTAGCAACCAGATCAGCAACAACGGGGAGAGATAGACGCTTCGCATGGTCAGGGGTTTTGTTAAAGTGTTGGGCCATATTATCCGGTCAAAGCCGACCACAACCAAGGGACTTCCCGTGAGAATCTTTTCCGGCCTGGGTGGCAAGTTGCTGCTGGCCTTCTCCCTGATGGCGTTGCTTACCCTGAGTGCCTCCCTGCTGGGCTGGGTGGGGCTTAGCCATCTGCGCCAGCTGGAGCAAGGAGTGCAGCAGACTCTGGCCGATCAGGAGCTGGCGCGCACGCTCTCTCGCCTCAGCGGCGAGATCCAGAGCGCGTCGAGGCTGCTGGCCACCTCGACCAGCGAGCAGGAGCGGGAGCATCAGGGGCGTTTGCTCACCCTGCAGGGGCAACAGCTGCAGCAGGTGCTGGCGCAACTTGGCCGTGGGCAGGGTTCAACAAGCCTCGATCAGCTCAGTCAGAGCATCATCGGCAATCTGGGTCAGCAGGGCTGGCTGGTGGGGGAGCGCCTGACCCTGATGACGCAGGGGGAGGCGCAGCGGGCCCGTCTGGTGGCGGCGGCCGGACAGATCGCCGAGCTGGCGCGCAGCCAGATGGAGAACGCCGAAACTGTGATGGTGGCGGGATTGGGTTCCCTCTACCAACAGCAAGGGGGGCAGGCGGCCCTGACGCTGGATCGCTTGCTGGAGCAGGATCTCGACTGGCTGGAGCAGATGACCGAGCTGCGTCATCGCACCCTGATGCAGCAGCAGCGTATTGAGGAGATGTGGCGCAGCGAACGGCAGGAACAATTGCAAACGCTATTGCAAGAGGGGCAGCGGGAGCTGGCCATCTTGCAACTGCGAGCCGGGGCGGTGACCGATCCGGCTCGTCGGCAGGCGGTGGAGCAGGCGCTGACCGTGCTGGCGCAGAGTGACAAGCTGATGCAACTGCGCAGCGACTGGCTCGGCAAGGGAGAGGCGCTGCGGGTGCTGGCCAATGCCAATGAGGCCCTGATGAGCAGCCTCAACCAGCAGGTCGGTGAGCTGGTCAGCCGTGCCCGCGATTCGCTGGGGCAGAGCCAGCAGGCGCTAAGCCAGCGTCTCAGGCTGCTGGAGCAGGCGCTGATGGCCATTGGCCTGCTTACGCTGGTACTGCTGATGCTGTTGATGTGGCGCATGGTCTACGGCCGGATCGTCTGGCCGCTGCAACGGGCGGTGGCGGGGATGAGCCGGTTGGCCCGCGGGGTACTGGCTCCCCTTGAGCCTATCGCCGGGGCGGGCCGTGATGAGCTGGCGGAGCTGGGTCGAGCTTTGCAGGTGTTTCGTGACAATGCGGTAGAGTTGGGCCGCTATCAGCGCGAACTGGAGTCGCGGGTCGAGGAGCGCACCGGCCAGCTCAGCCACGCCAACGAGCGGCTCAACGAAGAGGTGGAGAAGCAGCGGCAGGCTCGCGCTGAGGCAGAGCAGGCCAACCGGGCCAAGTCGGTGTTTCTCGCCACCATGAGCCACGAGATCCGCACCCCCATGAACGGCATTCTGGGCGGTCTGACGCTGCTGGAAGATACCCACCTGAGCGAAACCCAGCAGCGCTATCTGGCCGCCATTGAGCACAGTGGTGAATCCCTGCTGGAGATCCTCAACGACATTCTCGACTACTCCAAGATCGAGGCGGGCCATGTGGAGGCACGCCGCGAACCCTTCCCCCTGTTCCAGCTGGTGGATGAGCTGAGCGCGTTGTTTCGGCCAAAGGCGGCGGCCAAGGGGGTCACCTTGGCGCTGGAATATGCGCCTGGGCTGGCGCCTGTGGTCGAGGGGGATCTGGGTAAATTGCGGCAGGTGCTCGGCAATTTGCTCGGCAATGCGGTCAAGTTTACCGCCCGTGGCCAGATTACCCTGACGGTGGCGCCCCTTGTTTGTCACGGCCCTTGCGCCGAGCCCTGCATCCGCTTCGTAGTGCGCGATACTGGCCCCGGCATTCCGGCCGATGAGCAGGAGGCG
The DNA here is from genome assembly GCF_016026615.1 of Aeromonas allosaccharophila. Lineage (NCBI taxonomy): Bacteria > Pseudomonadati > Pseudomonadota > Gammaproteobacteria > Aeromonadales > Aeromonadaceae > Aeromonas > Aeromonas allosaccharophila. Next base: position 4,377,310 of record NZ_CP065745.1, read on the forward strand.
GTGTTCGAGGCGTTTCGCCAGCGCCAACGAGACGTGGGCCATCAGGGCGGCACCGGGCTGGGACTGGCGATCAGCCGCAAGCTGGTGGCTGCCATGGGGGGCGAGCTGCGCCTTGCCAGTGAACCGGGCAAGGGGTGTGAATTCAGCTTCAGCCTGCCGTTGCAGCGTTCGAGCGCCCAACTGCCCACCGAGGCGCAGCCGTTGCACCTCGGCCAGTCCCGCGACATCCTGCTGGTGGAGGATAACGAGATCAACCGGTTGGTGGCGCACGGCATGCTGACTCGCCTCGGCCATCGCGTCACCCTGGCCGAGGATGGTCGCAGCGCGCTGGCACTGGTGACCGAACGTCCCTTCGAGCTGGCGCTGCTCGATATCAACCTGCCCGACATGGATGGCATCACCCTGCGCGAGGATCTGGCCGCCATCAGCGAGGAGATGCATGAGCGGCCGTTGCCCGCCATCGCCATCTCGGCCCAGATGTATCCGGAGGATATCCGCCACTGCCTTGCCGTCGGGTTTGTCGATTTTGTCGGCAAGCCGGTGCGGCTGGCGGTGCTGGCGAACGCCATCGAGCGGCTGTTTCGGCAAGAGGGGGCCTCCATCGAGCTGCCTGTGCTGTTATCTGCCGCGCCCTCTGCCAACCGGCCCGAGTGGGCCAATCCGGTGCTGGACGCCGATCTGCCCCTGCTCGGCATGGCGCGGATCCGCCAGCTTGTCGCGCTGTTTGAGTCGCAAGGGCGGGTGTTGGTGGATACATTGATTCAAGGGGATGGCAGTCAGCAGCGGCAACTGGCACACAAGCTCAAGGGGAGTGCGCTGGCGCTGGGTTTGACCGGTTTTGCCAGCCACTGCGCGGCCCTTGAGGCGGGAGGCGGGGAGCCAGCGGCAATCGGGGCGCAATTTGACGCGGCGGTGAGCGGGTTACAGCAGTGGCTGGCGGCCAACAGGGATGCGCAGCCCTGATCCCTGCTTGCTATGTACAACGTTCAGAGATGGTGGCCAGCCCCTGCGCCGTTATTCTATTTCGCGAAACAGTACCTGCTTGCACTTGGCGCAGACCCATTCCCGGCGAAAATCGGTCAGGTGCACCATGCCCACCTCCAGCAACTCGTGGTGGCCGCAGTGGTGACAGAAAATGATGTCGCCATCGACAGCTTCCGGGTGGGCCGCCAGATATTCGGCTTTGGTGGGGAGCTGATCCCACGAGGTGGTGGAAACATGTTTGCGCTGGCTGGTGTAGTAGACCCAGTAGAACAGAAAAAAGACAGCCAGGATCACGAATGTCAGCAGATGGTCCATCTTGAACTCCTCCGGTCAGATGTCGCCCTTCGGGCGGGTGGCGGCAATCAGCTCCATCATCATTAAATTTGTTTTGAATGAATATGTTACAGGATGGATCACTACGGCGTTGTGATCCCCTTCGGGTTTTGCCCGCCCAACCGCGGGATGAAAAATGTCTCTTTTGGCGAAGGGGCCAGGGTATTGAACGGGGAGGGAATCTTGCTTTTTACAACATAAATTCAACATTTTTTTAGGTGGTTGGACTGTCTCTTTGATCCAGCTCACGTTACAATGCCCACGCCCACTTCACCTAATGCGCAAACGATTTTCAGGAGAGAAACGGATGTTGAAACGTGACATGACCATCGCCAATTATGATCCGCAATTGTGGCAGGCCATCACAGACGAAACCCGTCGTCAGGAAGAGCATATCGAGCTGATTGCGTCTGAGAACTACACCAGCCCCCGTGTCATGGAAGCCCAGGGCTCCCAGTTGACCAACAAGTACGCCGAGGGTTACCCCTCCAAGCGTTACTACGGTGGTTGCGAGTATGTGGATGTGGTCGAAACCCTGGCCATCGAGCGCGCCAAAGAGCTGTTCGGTGCCACTTACGCCAACGTGCAGCCGCACTCCGGCTCCCAGGCCAACAGCGCCGTCTACATGGCGCTGCTGCAACCGGGTGACACCGTACTGGGCATGAACCTGGCCCACGGCGGTCACCTGACTCACGGCTCTCCGGTCAACTTCTCCGGCAAGCTCTACAACATCATTCCTTACGGCATCGATGAGTCCGGCAAGATTGACTACGACGAGATGGAGCGTCTGGCCATTGAGCACAAGCCGAAGATGATGATCGGTGGCTTCTCCGCTTACTCCGGTATCGTTGACTGGGCTCGCATGCGCGAAATCGCCGACAAGATCGGTGCCTACCTGTTCGTCGACATGGCCCACGTGGCTGGCCTGATTGCCGCTGGCGTCTATCCGAACCCGGTGCCCCACGCTCACGTGGTCACCTCCACCACCCACAAGACCCTGGCCGGTCCGCGCGGTGGTCTGATCCTCTCCGCCGCCGACGACGAGGAGCTCTACAAGAAGCTCAACTCCGCCGTCTTCCCGGGTGGTCAGGGTGGCCCGCTGATGCACGTCATCGCCGGTAAAGCCGTTGCCTTCAAAGAGGCACTGGAGCCCGAGTTCAAGACCTATCAGTCTCAGGTCGTGAAAAACGCCAAGGCGATGGCTGCGACCTTTATCGAGCGCGGCTACAAGATCGTCTCAGGCGGTACCGACAACCATCTGATGCTGGTTGACCTGATCGGCCGCGAGCTGACCGGTAAGGACGCTGACGCCGCGCTGGGCAAAGCCAACATCACCGTCAACAAGAACTCCGTGCCCAACGACCCGCGCTCCCCGTTCGTCACCTCTGGTGTGCGGATCGGTACCCCGGCCATCACCCGCCGCGGTTTCAAGGAAGCCGAGTCTATCCAGCTGACCCACTGGATCTGCGACGTGCTGGACAACCACGACAACGACGCCGTGCTGGCCACCGTACGCGAGAAGGTGCTGGATATCTGCCGCCGCTTCCCGGTTTATGGCTGATAAGCCGGATCGTTCGGTTTGAGACCAATGCCACCTTCGGGTGGCATTGTTTTTTCTGGCTTTTACCGGTTTTGGATGGCCGTGCTACACTGGCCGACCTAAGATCCTGGCCCGCCGGGCCGGTCCCTGTTCCATTAACGCCGGAGGTCCGATGCATTGCCCATTCTGTAGTGCGGTTGATACCAAGGTGATCGATTCCCGCTTGGTGGCAGAAGGCCATCAGGTGCGCCGCCGTCGTGAGTGTCTGCTCTGTCACGAGCGTTTTACTACCTTCGAGATGGCCGAACTGGTGATGCCCCGCGTCATTAAGTCCAACGGTTCCCGTGAGCCGTTCAACGAAGACAAGCTGCGCGCCGGCATTCTGCGGGCGCTGGAGAAGCGGCCGGTGAGCATGGAGGCCATCGAAAAGGCGGTCAACCATATCAAATCGCGCCTGCGTGCCACCGGCGAGCGCGAAGTTGCCTCCGAGCTGGTGGGCAATCTGGTGATGGATGAGCTCAAGAGTCTGGACAAGGTGGCCTATATCCGCTTTGCCTCCGTCTATCGCAGCTTCGAAGATATTCGCGAGTTCGGCGAAGAGATCGCCAAATTGGAGAAATGATGGTATCGGATGGGCAAGCGGATATCTGCTTTGCCCCTCTCTACCTCAGGACACGCAGATATCCGCGAATTTGGCGAAGAGATCGCCAAATTGGAGAAATGATGGTATCGGATGGGCAAGCGGATATCTGCTTTGCCCCTCTCTACCTCAGGACACGCAGATATTCGCGAGTTTGGCGAAGAGATTGCCAAGCTGGAGAAGTAAACCGCCATTCTCACCCATGTTGCCGCGTCCGATTACGCTGCGCTAATCGAACCTACGATACTGCGTAAAGTCGAGATGTGTTGTCAAAGGAGCCCGAATGTTTAGTCAAGATGATTACCAATGGATGAGTCGGGCCCTCGAACTGGCCCGCCGCGGCCGTTACACCACGGCTCCCAACCCCTGTGTTGGCGCCGTGCTGGTCAAAGATGGCGTGGTGGTTGGCGAAGGGTGGCATCAGAAGGCGGGCGAGCCCCATGCCGAGGTCTACGCCCTGCGCGCCGCCGGTGACAACGCCCGTGGCGCCACCGCCTATGTGACCCTCGAACCCTGCTCCCACCACGGTCGTACTCCCCCCTGTGCCGAGGCGCTGATCAAGGCCGGGGTGGCCCGGGTGGTGGCGGCCATGGTCGATCCCAACCCCGAGGTGGGCGGGCGCGGCCTGCGGATGCTCTCCGAGGCGGGCATCAAGACCGATTTCGGTCTGCTGGCGAGTGAAGCCGAAGCGCTCAACCCGGGCTTTTTCAAGCGGATGCGTACCGCCTTCCCGCGGGTGACCGTCAAGCTGGGGGCCAGCCTCGATGGCCGCACCGCCATGGCGAGCGGCGAGAGTCAGTGGATCACCTCCCCCGATGCGCGCCGCGACGTGCAGCGGCTGCGGGCCCGCCACGATGTGGTGCTCTCCAGCGCCGAGACGGTGCTGGCTGACGGCGCTTCCCTGACCGTGCGCTGGGACGAGCTGCCCCCTTCGGTCAAGGCCGCCTATCCCAAGGAGACCCTGCGCCAGCCGCTGCGGGTCATCGTCGATTCGCAAAATCGGCTCACCCCCGACTTGCCGCTGTTCCAGAGCGAGAGCCCGGTGCTGCTGGCCCGCCACAAAGCAGCTGGCGAGTGGCCTGCGTGGGTGCAGCAGCTGGAGTTGCCACTGCTGGATGGCAAGCTGGATCTGGTCAGCCTGTTCATGCTGCTGGCTAAGCAGAACGTCAACTCGGTGCTGATAGAGGCGGGGCCACGGCTGTGCGGCGCTCTACTGGATAAGGGTTTGGTGGATGAGCTGGTGCTCTATCAGGCGCCCAAACTGATGGGGGATGAGGGGCGCGGCCTGTTCCATCTGCCCGGTCTGACCCGCTTGTTCCAGGCGCCCAAGCTCAATATCAAGGATGTGCGCATGGTCGGCCAGGATATTCGCATTACCGCCAAAATAGCCTGATTTATCAATGTTCAAGGGGGCATAATCTGCCCCCCTCATCAGCAAGGTGATCTGCATGTTTACCGGAATTATCGAAGCGGTGGGAACCCTGGCCGAACAGCGCCGTCAGGGCGATGACATGGCCCTCACCGTCCATGCGCCGAGCCTGGATTTTAGCGACGTCAAACTGGGCGACTCCATCGCCACCAACGGCGTCTGCCTTACTGTTGTGGCGCTGGGCGACAAGAGTTATACCGCCGATGTATCGCTGGAAACCCTGTCGCGCACCGGCTTTACCGCCGCCAGAGTGGGCGATCGGGTCAACCTCGAGAAGGCGCTGATGCCCACCTCCCGCCTCGGCGGCCATCTGGTCTCCGGCCACGTGGACGGGGTCGGGGAAGTGAAAAGCGTCTCCAGCAGCGGCCGCGCCATCGAGTACTGGATCAAGGCACCGGGCGAGCTCTCCCGCTACATCGCCGAGAAGGGCTCCATTGCGGTGGATGGCATCAGCCTCACCGTCAACTCAGTGCAGGGCGACCTTTTCCGCCTGACGATCGTGCCCCACACCGCCCAGGAGACCACTATCGCCAGCTGGAAGCCGGGTCACAAGGTCAACCTCGAGGTGGATCAGATCGCCCGCTATCTGGAGCGGCTGATGATGGGCAAGCCCCAGGAGAGCAGCGCCTCCACCCTGACCATGGAGACGCTGGCCAAGGCCGGTTTTCTCTGACGGTGTACGCTAAATCCGGCCACCAAAACGATTTTCTGTGATCCCGCTCTGATTGAAATGGGGCCGCTCGCCCCAATCTAGAGCAACATACACTCGCATTTGCGTTGAGCCAGCAGGCTCAACCCCCAAGCACACTGATGGAGTAGCCCATGGCGCTGAGCACAACCCAGGAAATCATTGCCGATATCAAGGCGGGCAAGATGGTGATCCTGATGGATGACGAAGACAGGGAGAACGAAGGCGACCTTATCATGGCCGCCTCCTGCGTCCGTCCTGAGGATATCAACTTCATGGCCCGCTACGGCCGTGGCCTCATCTGCCTGACGCTGACCCGGGATCGCTGCAAGCAATTGGCGCTGCCGCTGATGGTGGATCGCAACAATGCCCAGTTCTCCACCGCCTTTACCGTGACCATCGAAGCGGCCGAAGGGGTGACTACCGGTATCTCCGCCGCCGATCGCGCGGTGACCGTGCAAGCGGCAGTGGCGCCCAATGCCAAGGCGGCCGATCTGGTGCAACCGGGTCACATCTTCCCGCTGATGGCGCAGGATGGCGGCGTGCTGACCCGTGCCGGTCACACCGAAGCTGGCTGCGATCTGGCCCGTCTGGCCGGTTACGAGGCGGCCTCCGTCATCGTCGAGATCCTCAATGAAGATGGCACCATGGCGCGCCGTCCGGATTTGGAGATCTTCGCCGAGCAGCACGGCATCAAGCTCGGCACCATCGCTGACCTTATCGAGTACCGCAACCAGCACGAGACCACGGTCGAGAAAGTGGCCGAGTGCAAGCTGCCCACCGAGTTTGGCGAGTTTGACCTCATCACCTTCCGCGACACCATCGACAATCAGGTTCACTTCGCCCTGAAAAAGGGTGAGGTACAGGCCGATCAGCCGACGCTGGTGCGGGTCCATCTGCACGATGTGTTGAGCGATCTGCTGCTGACCGACCGTCACGCCGCCCGCAGCTGGCCGCTGCCCAAATCTATGGCGCGTATCGCCAGCGAGGGCGGGGTGCTGGTGATTTTGGGGGCGGAGTCCCATGGCGAGGAGCTGCTGGCCCGGGTCAAGGGCTTTGAGGCGGCCGACAAGGGGCTGGCACCGGAAGGGGCCAAGTGGCAGGGCACTTCACGCCGGGTTGGCGTCGGCTCCCAGATCCTCAAGGCGCTGGGTGTGAGCAAGATGCGTCTGCTGAGCTCGCCGAAGAAGTACCACGCCCTTGGTGGTTTCGGGCTGGAAGTAGTGGAATACGTCGGCGAGTAAAGGACTCAAGGTTCTACCAGAGAAGTACCATCCCCTTCCGGGTGGTTTCGGTCTGGAAGTGGTTGAGTACGTCGGCGAGTAAAGTTCCACCAGAGAAGTACCATCCCCTTCCGGGCGGTTTCGGTCTGGAAGTAGTGGAAAACATCGGCGAGTCAGCTCGCCGGACTGGTTAAATCGCGATCATGGCTGTCTATTGCGGCCATGGTTTTTGTCGTGGGTCTGTTGTGCTAGAATGTGCGCACTTTTGACTCCGGCCCTTTTGATTGCACAGATACAGGATTTCCAATGAAGGTTATCGAAGGAAATATCGCCGCTCCTGAGGCGCGCGTTGCTATTGTTGTTGCCCGTTTCAACAGCTTCATCAACGACAGTCTGGTGAACGGCGCGGTGGACGTACTGAAGCGTCAAGGTCAAGTGCAGGACAGCAACCTGACACTGGTAAAAGTGCCGGGCGCGGTTGAAATGCCATTGGTCATCAAGAAGCTGGCCAAGAGTGGTCAATATGACGCCATCGTGGCGGTCGGTACTGTCATCCGTGGCGGCACCTACCACTTCGACCTGGTGGCAAACGAGAACAGCAAGGGCATGGCTCAGGTAATGATGGAATATGAAATTCCCGTTGCCTTCGGGGTGCTGACCACTGAAAACATTGAACAAGCCATCGAGCGTGCAGGTACCAAGGCGGGTAACAAGGGTGCAGAGGCTGCACTGGCAGCGCTCGAAATGATCAACGTCCTGAAAGAACTGGACGTGTAACGAGGAGAAGTACATTGAAACCGTCTGAGCGCCGTAAAGCCCGCCATTGCGCCACCCAGGCCATCTACCAGTGGCAGATGACCAAGGCTAACGTGGGTGACATCGAAGAGCAGTTCAAGATCGATCAGGACACCAAGGGTGTAGACCTGAGCTATTTCCGCGATCTGCTGTTCGGGGTAGCCCTCCACTGCAACGAGCTGGACAAGGTGTTTGCACCTTACCTCTCCCGTCCGCTGGAAGAAGTGGACATGGTGGACAAGGCGATCCTGCGTCTGGCGACCTATGAGCTGACCCGTCGTGATGATGTACCGCCGCGCGTGGTCATCAACGAAGCGATCGAGCTGGCCAAAGCCTTCGCCGCCGATGACAGCCACAAGTTTGTCAACGGTGTACTGGACAAGGTGATCAAGTCGCTGAACAAGCGTTGATCCTGCTGTCCGTCAGCATCTAAGAGAGGAGCCAGCTTATTGCTGGCTTTTTACTGTATGGGTGAATTTGAGCTGATTGATAAGTACTTCAAGGTCCCCCACGCCCGCAAGGACGTGGTGATGGGCCCTGGAGATGACTGTGCCCTGCTGACCCTGCCCCCCGATACCCAACTGGCGGTGAGCACCGACACTCTGGTGAGCGGCGTACACTTCTTTCCCGACATGGATCCGGTGGATCTCGGCTACAAGGCGCTGGCGGTCAATCTCTCCGATCTCGCCGCCATGGGGGCCGAACCGCGCTGGGTGTCGCTGGCGCTGACCCTGCCTGCCATCAACGAAGGCTGGGTCGCCGGTTTTGCCGAAGGATTTCTGGAGCTGGCCGAGTATTACAACGTCGCGCTGGTGGGCGGGGATATGACCCGCGGGCCGCTTTCCATCACCATCTCGGTGAAGGGCTCGGTGCCGGCTGGGCGCGCCCTGATGCGCAGCGGTGCCAAAGCCGGTGACGGCATCTATGTCACCGGCACTCTGGGCGATGCCGCGCTGGCGCTTTCCCACCTGCTGGGCAAACGCACCCTCAACGAGAACCAGCTGGCCGCGGTGCTGCCACGGCTCGACCACCCCCATCCCCGCATTCTGGCCGGACAGGCGCTGCGCGGGCTGGCGGGCAGTGCGCTGGATCTCTCCGACGGGTTGGCATCGGATCTCGGCCATATCCTCAAGGCGTCCGGCGTGCGGGCCCAGATCGATCTCGATCTGCTGCCGCTCTCGCCAGTGCTGCAGGATGCGGTGAGCGAGCAGGAGGCGTGGCAACTGGCGCTGGCCGGTGGCGATGACTACGAGCTCTGCTTTACCGTGCCGGAAGAGCATCGCGGCGCGCTCGATACGGCGCTGGCCCACAGCGGGGTCAAGTTCAGCCGCATCGGTCGCATCGTGGCGGGCGAGCCGGGTATCGACTACCTGCGTGGCGAACAAGCGGTGGCGTTGCAACTGAAAGGGTGGGATCACTTCGCATGAGCCTGTGCACGATAAAACCCGAGCTGAAACGACTGGATCTGAAAAATCCGCTTCATTTTTTGGCGGTGGGGTTTGGTTCCGGTCTCAGCCCCAAGGCGCCGGGCACCATGGGTACGTTGGCGGCCATTCCGCTCTACCTGCTGGTGAGCGGGCTGCCGACCCACTGGTTCATCGCCTTGCTGGCGGTGGGCTTTGTGGTGGGGATCCGTATCTGCCAGAGCGCTACCGATGCCATCGGCATGGCAGATCACGGCGCCATCGTCTGGGACGAGGTGATCGGTTTTGGCGTCACCATGATCGCCGCGCCAGCCGGTTGGGAGTGGGTGCTGGCGGGCTTCGCGCTGTTCCGGCTGTTTGATGTGCTCAAGCCCTGGCCCATCTCCTGGTTTGATCGCCGCATTCACGGCGGATTCGGCATCATGCTGGACGATCTGATCGCCGGCCTGTTCGCCCTGTTTTGTATGCAATTACTGGCGTTCTGGCTCGCCTGAATGCCACCTTCCGGGGGATGACCGTTCTGGCATCCCCCGATTTATATCTGCTTAATTTTCATTCATCGGCATATGCTGCCGTTTATCATCCATTTCACATAAATATTCACTACTCATTCGGGGCTCGTGATCGTTTTTGAAATAGTGATAAATGCTGCTTGTTGCGTTGTTGTTGAAATTAAAGTAATGATACCAATAGATGTACGGACGCACCGGCCATTTGTGTGATGAAAATCATCATTTAACGCTGCTTAATTGGTGGTTATCTGCACAAAACATTGCGGAATTGTATAACTCAATCATTTACACCCGTGGTCAAACCGTCTAAGTTACTCGCGGGTTATTCCAAAAAAATGCAAAAAACCCGCCCGGATCGCTGGTTTCGCTGCCTCATGGATTGAGCAAATATTGCCCAAGGTAACAACCGGCATCTGCGGCTGATTTACGGACGAATTATTTGGGACGGATGTCCCCCGCAGAGGTAAACATGTCCTTGCTCGAAGTAAAGAACTTGCGGATCGAGTACCCCTCCCGCTACGGGGTGCTGGCCGCGGTGAAGGATCTCTCTTTCTCTATCGAAAAGGGTGAGATTGTCGGGGTGGTCGGTGAATCCGGCGCCGGCAAGTCCACCATCGGCAACGCCGTCATCGATCTGCTGAGCCCGCCGGGGCACATTGCCCGTGGCGATATCTATCTCAATGGCGAGCTCATCTCCGGCAAGAGCCAGAACGAGATGCGGGCCATTCGTGGCTCCCGTATCGGGTTCATCTTCCAGGATCCCATGACCTCCCTCAACCCGCTGTTCACCGTTGAGCATCAGCTGGTCGAGACCATTCTGGCCAATACCAAGCTCTCCCGCGAGGCGGCCTTTGCCAAGGCGCTGGAGCTGATGGGGGCGGTGGGTATTCCGCAGCCCGAGCTGCGCATCAAGCAGTATCCGCACCAGTTCTCCGGCGGCATGCGTCAGCGGGTGGTCATCGCCATCGCCTTGTCGTGCGATCCTGAGCTGATCATTGCCGACGAGCCGACCACGGCCCTCGACGTCTCCATTCAGGATCAGATCCTCCAGCTTATCCGCGCCCTCTGCAAAGAGCGTCAGGTGGGCTGCATGCTGGTGACTCACGACATGGGGGTGGTCTCCAACGTTACCGACAAGGTGGCGGTGATGTATCGCGGCGATCTGGTGGAGTTCGGCCTGACTGAACAGGTGCTGGGCAGCCCCAATCACCCCTATACCCGCAGCCTCATCTCGGCGGTTCCCCGCTCCGATGTGAAGCTGGTGCGTTTCCCGCTGGTCTCCTATATCGAGGATGCCAGTGCGCCGGATACCAATATCGACCTCAAGACCCACTGGCTCGGCCAGAGTCAGGACGAGCGTGCCTATGAAGGGGCGCTGCTGCGGGTGGAGAACGTCGATCTGAGGTTCGTCACCAAGGACTCTATCTTCCCGAGCCGCCGCCAGTATGTGCGCGCCTGCAACAACATCAGCTTCGAGATCTTCGAAGGGGAGACCTTCGGTCTGGTGGGGGAGTCGGGCTCCGGCAAATCGACCATTGCCCGCGCCATCACCGGCCTCTATCCGCCTGATACCGGCAAGATCTTCTTCGAGGGGATCGATCTCACCGCCCTCAAGAGCGAGCGCGAGCGCCGTCCACTGCGCCGCCAGATGCAGATGGTGTTCCAGAACCCCTATTCGTCAATGAACCCGCGGATGAAGGTGCGCGACATCATTGCCGAGCCGATCCGCTTCCACCAACTGGCGAGCAGCGAGAGCCAGATCGAGGGGATCGTCAACGATCTGCTGGATCACGTCGGTCTTGGCCGCGGTGCCGGGGTCAAGTATCCCCATGAGTTCTCCGGCGGTCAGCGCCAGCGCATCTCCATTGCCCGCGCCCTGGCCACGCGCCCGCGCTTCCTCATCTGTGACGAGCCGACCTCGGCGCTGGATGTGTCGGTGCAGGCCCAGATCCTCAACCTGCTCAAGGATCTGCAGCAGGAGCTCAAGCTCACCATGCTGTTTATCAGCCACGATCTGCCGGTGATCCGCCAGATGTGCGACCGCATCGGGGTGATGCAGCACGGCCATCTGGTGGAAGTGGCCGAGACCGAGAAACTCTTTACCAATGCCGAGCATGAGTACAGCCGCAAGCTGATCTCCCTCATGCCGGAGTTCAAGGGAATGTCCCGCGAGGGGCTGGAAATCGCAAGCTAGGATTGGGCCGGTTAGCCGGTCTGCTTGTCAAAAAAGTGTCATAAGAAAGCCAAAAGCATGGAGAACAAGATGAAGAAAGGATTGTCCAAGATTGCCCTGGCGCTGTTTGCCGCCGGTTTCGCCTTCAGTGTCTCAGCCGCTGATATCAAGGTAGGCGTTGCTTCTGACGCCACGTCGCTGGATCCGCAGGAGCAGCTCTCCGGTCAGACCCTGGAGATGTCGCACCTGGTATTCGATCCCCTGATGCGTTACACCCAGGATCTGAAATTCGAGCCCCGTCTGGCTGAGAAGTTCGAGCGTGTCGATGACAAGACCGTCCGCTTCCACCTGCGCAAAGGGGTCAAGTTCCACTCCGGCAACGACTTCACCGCTGACGACGTGGTGTGGACCGTCAACCGCCTGAAAGCCTCCGTCGACTTCAAGGCGATCTTCGATCCCATCACTGAAGTGAAGAAGGTGGATGACTACACCGTCGATCTGATCACCGCCAAGCCGTTCCCGCTGGTGCTGCAGACCGTCACCTACATCTTCCCGATGGACTCCAAGTTCTATACCGGCAAGACCGAAGCAGGCAAAGACAAGGCCGAGATCGTCAAAAACGGCGACTCCTATGCCTCTACTCATGTCTCCGGTACTGGCCCGTTCACCGTCAAGTTCCGCGAGCAGGGTGTGAAGCTGGACTATGCCCGCAACGCCAACTACTGGGATAAAGCCTCCAAGGGTAACGTCGAGAACCTGACCGTGGTGCCGATCAAGGAAGATGCGACCCGTGTTGCAGCCCTGCTGGGTGGCGACGTGGACATGATCTATCCGGTTGCACCTAACGATCTGGAGCGCGTGAAGAATGGCAAGGACTCCCAGCTGGTGACCCTGTCCGGTACCCGCGCCATCATCATCGAGCTGAACCAGAACACCAACCCTGCGCTGAAAGACAAGCGCGTGCGTCAGGCGATCAACTACGCCATCAACCAGGTGGGCATCGTCGAGAAGATCAACAAGGGCTTCGGTACCCCTGCTGGCCAGCTGAGCCCGAAAGGCTATGCCGGTCACAACGAGGCGCTGGTGCCCCAGTATGATCTGGCGAAGGCCAAGGAGCTGATGAAAGAGGCCGGTTACGAGAAAGGCTTCAAGATGACCTTCATCTCCCCGGCTGCCCGCTACGTCAACGACGTCAAGATTGCCCAGGCGGTCTCCGCGATGCTGGCCAAGATCAACATCAAGGTAGATCTGAAGACCATGCCGGTGGCCCAGTACTGGCCCGAGTTTGACAAGTGCGCCGCGGACATGCAGCTGATTGGCTGGCACTCCGACACTGAAGATACCGCGAACTTCTTCGAGTTCCTGACCTTCACCAAGGATGCCAAAACCGGTATGGGCCAGTACAACTGCGCCGGTTATGCCAACGCCGAAGCTGACAAGATGGTGATGGATGCCAATGCCGAGACCGATCCGGCCAAGCGTGCCGAGATGCTGAAGAAGGTCGAAGCCATGCTGATCGAAGATGCTGCCTATGTGCCGTTGCACTGGGAAGATCTGGCCTATGGCGCCAAGAAAAACGTCGACATCAAGCCGGTGGTCAACGTGATGAACTTCCCTTACCTGGGTGACCTGGTGGTCAGCAAGTAAGAGAACGTCGCAAGGAAGGACGGGGCGGGGTGGTCAGCTGGCCACTCCGCCCACTAACAGAAGCCTGTGCCACGACACAGGCCACGTAGAAGGACAAGCATGTTTACATTCCTGCTGAAACGGTTCTATCAGGCCGTGATAGTGATGTTCGTCATCAGCCTGGTCGCCTTCTCCATCCAGGACAACCTGGGTGACCCGTTGCGCGAGCTGGTGGGACAATCCGTCTCCGAAGCCCAGCGTCACGAGTTGCGCGAGAAGATGGGCCTTAACGATCCCTTCCTCATCAAATACAGCCGCTTTTTGAAAAATGCGGTGCATGGGGATTTGGGCACTTCCTATTTCTTCAAGCGACCCGCTCTCGAGGTGATCCTCGACAAGCTGGTGGCTACCCTTGAGCTGGTGTTTGCTGCCGCGCTCATCATCGTGGTGGTCTCCATTCCACTCGGTGTCTATTCGGCGATCCGCCCGCGCAGCATTCCCACCAAGATCATCATGGCGGGGAGCAGTATCGGCATCTCGATCCCGGTATTTTTGACTGCCATCATGCTGATGTACCTCTTCTCGATCCAGTTGGGCTGGCTGCCGGCCTATGGCCGTGGCGAGACCCGTAACCTGCTGGGCTGGGAGTCGGGCTTCTTCACCTGGGATGGTATCAAGCACCTGATCCTGCCCGCGGTGTCCCTCTCCTCCATCATGCTGCCGCTGTTTATCCGGCTGGTGCGCTCCGAGATGCTGGAGCAGCTCTCCTCCGAGTACGTCAAATTCGCCCGCGCCAAGGGGCTGGACAACAACAAGGTCTACTATCAGCACGCCCTGAAGAACACCATGCTGCCGGTCATTACCGTCGGTGGGGTGCAGATCGGCACCATGGTGGCCTACACCATTCTGACCGAGAGCGTGTTCCAGTGGCCGGGCACCGGCTTCCTGTTCCTTGAGGCGATCCACCGGGTCGATACCCCGCTGATCACCGCCTACGTCATCTTCGTGGGACTGATCTTCGTGGTGACCAATACCCTGGTCGACCTGCTCTACGGGTTGATTAACCCGACCGTTAACCTGACCGCCAAGGGGTAACAGATGACTAATGCTGTAACTGCAAGCCCAAGCCGTTGGGCACGATTCAAGAACTCTGACATCGTCTACTACTTCCTGCGGGACAAGGTAGCCATGTTCAGCTTTGCGGTGTTCGTGGTGTTTGTGCTGGCGGCGCTGCTGGCGCCCTGGCTGGCACCGCACAACGTCTATGACCAGACCAGCTTCGACCTGATGGATGCCGAGCTGCCCCCCTCTTGGCTGGAAGGGGGCGAAGAGCGCTTCTGGCTTGGCACCGACAACCAGGGGCGCGATATCTGGAGCACCATCCTCTATGGCGCCCGCATTTCGCTCTCAATCGGCCTGTTTGCGGTGGCGCTGCAGCTGGTACTCGGCATCGTCATCGGTCTGATCGCCGGTTACTTCGGTGGTCGCATCGACAACCTGCTGATGCGCTTTGCCGACGTGCAGCTGTCGTTCTCCACCATGATGGTGGCGATCATCATCTCCGCCATCTTTCAGGCAACCTTTGGATCCGAGTTCTACTCGAAGTTCGCCATCATGATGCTGGTGGTGATCATCGGTATCGCCGAGTGGCCGCAGTACGCCCGTACCGTGCGCGCCTCTGTGCTGGCGGAGAAGAAGAAGGAGTATGTGGAAGCGGCCAAGGTGATGGGGTTCCGCGCCCCGCGCATCATGTTCCGCCACATTCTGCCCAACTGCCTGTCGCCGATCCTGGTTATCTCCACCGTGCAGGTGGCCAACGCCATCATGAGCGAGGCGGCACTTTCCTTCCTCGGTCTGGGGATGCCGGTTGATCAGCCGTCACTGGGTTCGCTGATCAGCGTCGGCTTCAACTACATCTTCTCCGGCTCCTGGTGGATCACCGCCTTCCCGGGCATCTGTCTGGTGGTGCTGGTGCTGGTCATCAACCTGCTCGGTGACTGGCTGCGGGATGTGTTTAACCCCAAGATCTACAAAGGTTAACGCAGGCTGATTCTGAGGCGCCGAGTCGCAGCTGTCAGGACATTTTGATGAAAAAAATCCGAAACCGGTTCAGCCTGTTTCGGATTTTTATTGGTATTGAACAGACACCTTGCTGATTGCGCGCCTACCGGTTTGAGTGGGTGATGTCTTTGCCTGTGTCACTCCCTTCACACTGGTCGCCAGACTAGGCGACTGGAAAGGCACATTCCGGTGGGGGTCGGTCCGTGGCTCAATATCGCAGGCCGCTCATCAATAGTGCGGCGGCGGGGTCTCTTCGGCCATGCTGGCAATCTGGCTGGGTTGTACGCTTTGCAGTTTGTCGATCAGCAGCTGGATCTGGTATTTGAGTCGATCGAGTTCACGGCCCTGGGTGGTCACCTCGTCGTTGAGCTGCTCTATGGTGTATTCCGCATAGGCGAGACGGGTTTCCAGGGTTTCGATGCGATCGTTAAGTTGCTGACTCATGGGCCTTCGGGTCCTTACTTGATTGTCCAGATTTCGGCCAGACCACTGGAGCTGGCACTGACAAGGTGGCTATTGTCGCGCAAAGCGACGCCGTAGACCACTGCGCTGGGCGGTTTCACCTTGGGTTGCGGCGAGACGCGCCAGCTCTGCAGCAGGGCACCATCGCTCACTTGCCACAGGGAGAGCTGACGGGAAGGGGCGCCGGTGATGAGCCACTTGCCATCGTTGGCAAAGCGGGCGCTGGTGTAGACCTCGAAGCGGTGATCATATTGCAGCTGACTCACCTCCTTGCCGGTTTTCAGATCCCAGATGCTGGCCCGGCTGCTGTCGGCGGTGAAGGCGTAGCGGCCGCTCGGCTCCAGTCTGGCCATGATCACCCGGCCACCATGGTTGAAGCGCCAAATTACCTGCCCGCTACGGGTATCCCACAGATAGGCGCTATAGTCGTTGCCGCCGGTCAGGGCGTAGCGGCCGTTAGCGGAGAGATCCACCGTATTGACCTGTTCGGTGTGCCCCAGAAACTGCAGGCGGCGGCCGCTTCGGGTGTCGAGCCACTCAGCTTTGCCATCTTCCCGCCCGATCAGCACATAACGACCGTCGGCAGAGAGCGCGATGTCCCTCAGCCTGGATTCAGGAAGTGAGTAGTAGCCTTGTGATAGCCCGTCGCTCAGCCGCCAGGTTGCAAAGGTGCTGGGGGTGGCGGTGACGGCATGGCTGTTTCCTTCGGAAAAACGGGTAATGAATACCAGATCATCCGCCGAGTCGGATTGCTTCCAGCGCCAGCGTTGACGGTTCTGTTCCAGATCCCAGACGATGATGCCCTGGCTGATGCTGGAGACGATGGCCTGCTTGCCATCACTGGAGAGATCTGCGGTCAGCAGACCCGTGCTGGCGAGGGTCATTTGCTGGTTGGGTTGGGAGCTCTGCTCGCAACCGGTGAGCATTAAACAGAGGCTCACCAGATAAATGGCACTTTTTATCATTTTTGCGGTCTCACGCTTTTGTTACCTGCGATCACGGCGTTAGTATAAGGCGCTTATCACGATAAACCTCTCATTTCACGATGGAACCGAGAGCGGTATTTGGAGTTTGGAGAAACTGATGAACAAATTTCTGAAGGTGTCCCTGTTGGCGGCGGCGGTTGCCGTCGGTCTGACTGCTTGCCAAAAAGACGAGAAGCCTGCTGCGGCCAATACCGCCGAAGTGAAGGCAGAAGCCAGCAAGCCGGCAGAGGCGACCAAGGCCGAAGCCAAGAGCTTTGAAGAGCAATCTGGCTACGCAATTGGCCTCTCCATGGGTCGTTACATCGCCAATACCCTGGAGCGTCAGCAGGAACTGGGCATCAAACTGGACAACGCCGTGATCCTGAAAGGGGTGACTGACGGTCTGGGCAAAGAAGCCAAGATGACTGATGAAGAGATCCAGAAGGTACTGCAGGATTACGACGCCAAGATCAACGAGCTGACCAAGGCCAAGGCCGAGAAAGACGCCGTTGAGAATCTGAAGAAGGGCGAAGAGTTCCTGGCTGCCAACGCCAAGAAAGAGGGTGTGAAGAGCACTGAATCCGGCCTGCAGTACGTGGTCGAGAAGATGGGCACTGGCGCCAAGCCGAAATCTACCGATATCGTCAAGGTTCACTACACCGGTACCCTGACCGACGGCACCAAGTTCGACAGCTCCGTCGATCGCGGCGAGCCGGCTACCTTCCCGCTCAACCAGGTTATCCCGGGTTGGACTGAAGGTGTTCAGCTGATGCCGGTTGGCTCCAAGTTCAAGTTCTTCCTGCCGTCCAAGCTGGCCTATGGCGAGCACGGTGCAGGCTCCATCCCGGCGAACGCCGTGCTGGTGTTTGACGTTGAGCTGCTGGCTATCGAGAAGCCGACTGCAGACGATGCCAAGAAGTAATCTTTTCTTGTAGTGAAAAACGGCTCCTTAAGGAGCCGTTTTTACTTGTGTATTCCCTGCAATCGCGGGATAACAGAGCTGTCTTGGCGTTGGGTTTGCGCGCGAAAATAAGGCAAAATAGATCGCAGAATCAAATACAAGGATGAGTCCAGTGGCTGAAAATAAATCGCGTGTCCTGCTGGTGGAAGATACCCGAAGTCTGGCGGTGGTCTATGAACAGTACCTGCGCCAGGAGGGG
Organism: Aeromonas allosaccharophila; assembly: GCF_016026615.1. Taxonomy (NCBI): domain Bacteria; kingdom Pseudomonadati; phylum Pseudomonadota; class Gammaproteobacteria; order Aeromonadales; family Aeromonadaceae; genus Aeromonas; species Aeromonas allosaccharophila. Next base: position 4,395,325 of record NZ_CP065745.1, read on the forward strand.
TACGAGGTGGTGCTGGCCGATTGTGGTCAGCAGGCGTTGGCGCAGTTGCTGGCAAGTCCTCCCCCCGTGGTGCTGCTGGATCTGGAGCTGCCGGATATGTCCGGTATGGATATTCTGCAGATGATCACCGAACAGCAGTTGCCCTGCTCGGTGGTGGTGATCACCGCCCATGGCTCGGTGGATGTGGCGGTGGAGGCGATGCGCCTCGGTGCCTTCGATTTTCTGACCAAACCGTTTGACAGCAAGCGGCTCTGCGCCACCGTTCGCAATGCCTTGAAACACCAGCAGTTGAGCTCGCTGGTTGCCCACTATCGGGAAAACTTCGAGCGCAGCTCCTTCTTCGGTTTTATCGGTGCCTCCATGTCGATGCAGGCGGTTTATCGCATCATCGAGAGCGCAGCGCCCAGCAAGGCGACCGTCTTTATCACTGGCGAGAGCGGCACCGGCAAAGAGGTGTGTGCCGAGGCGATTCACCAGTGTAGCCCCCGCAGTGAACAGCCCTTTATTGCCCTCAACTGCGCCGCCATTCCCCACGATTTGATGGAGAGCGAGATCTTCGGTCATGTGAAGGGCTCTTTTACCGGCGCCCAGGGGGATCGCAAGGGGGCGGCCAGTCTGGCTGATGGCGGTACCCTGTTTCTCGACGAGATCTGCGAGATGGACCTGGATCTGCAGAGCAAGTTGCTGCGCTTTATCCAGACCGGCACAGTGCAGCGGGTCGGCAGCGGCAAGCTCGAGACGGTGGATGTGCGCTTTATCTGCGCCACCAACCGGGATCCGCTGGTCGAGGTGAAAGCGGGCCGTTTTCGCGAGGATCTCTACTATCGGCTCCACGTCATTCCCCTCACCCTGCCGCCGCTGCGGGAGCGGGGCGAGGATATCCTGCTGCTGGCGCGCACCCTGCTGCAGAGCTATGCCAAGGAGGAGAACAAACGCTTCAAGGATTTCGATGTCGAGGCGGCGCGAGTGCTGCTCGACTACCCCTGGCCCGGCAACGTACGCGAGCTGCAAAACGTGGTGCGCAATATCGTGGTGCTCAACGATAAGGAGCTGGTGAGCCCGGATATTTTGCCACCACCGCTCAATGGGGTTCGCCCCCAACTGCCGGCTGCGATTGCGGCAGCGGTGGCATCGGCTCCGGCCGCCACTGGCGTGGCCAACGGGCCAATTCGTCCGCTCTGGCTGGTGGAAAAAGAGGTGATTGAACAGGCCATCGCCAGCTGTGACGGCAATATTCCCAAGGCGGCGGCGCTGCTCGAGATCAGCCCCTCCACCATTTACCGTAAAAAGCAGGGGTGGGAAGAGTCCAATCGGGCCTGAACCATCTTGCCAGCAGAAAGGGCGGCTAGCGTGCCGCCCTTGCTATTTTGGGGATCAGAGTTTGGCGAGACGCTTGAGGCGGGCCAATCGCTCCCCCTCGTTGGCGCTGAACCAGCGGTCTTGCGACAGCAGAAACCAGGCGCGGGAGAAGTATTCCGCGGCCAGCGGATCGTCCAGCACCAAGGCATTCTCCCCCAGCTCCTCGAACAGATAACCATCCTCAGGTTCGCCTGCCTCGGCCATATCGGCCTTGAGCTGGTGCAGCTCTGCCAGCGCCTGCTGGTGCTGACCCTGGGCCCGGGTCAGGCGAGCCAGACTCCAGCGAGCGATAAACGCCTTGGCCGGCTGGTTATGTTGCAGATGCCAGGCCAGACACTTCTGCTGCTGAATTTTCGCCTCCTCAAAGCGGCCCAGTTCGAACAGGGTCCAGCCCTGATTGTTGTAAAGGGGGGCCAGCCAGCCACGCACCTTCTCGTCACTGCTGCGTTCCGCTAGCTCCATCGCCAGTTGATGCCAGCGGCTCTGCTCTTCCAGCGGCGCAGCGATGGCGATCATGTGGGCGGCGTCGATGGCGAGATAGGTCTCTTTCTCCTTGAGCCCCCACTGCCAGGCTTGTTCAAACAGGGTTTTGGCACTGGCCTTGTCGCCCGCCGAGTTAAAGGTGCGGCCTCGCTCCAGCAGGGCTCGGATCCGCGCTCTGGGGGTTGCATCGGTGAGGCGCGGCGCTATCTCGTCGAGCAGCTGGTGGGCTTCGGCAAACTGGCGTTGCAGCGAATGGGTGCGGGCTATCTGGGTCAGCAACTCCAGCTCGAGTTGCAGGTCGGCGGCAGCGCGTGCTTCGGGAAGGAGTGCGTGAAAACGCAGGGCGGTGGCGGCGGGATCTTGATAATCCCACAGCGCCATGAAATCGGGCGGATTGTCCATTTGGCTTCCTTGCTGGTTATCCTGTCACCAAGATGCCTGCAGGCCATTGTTTGTACAAGGGGCCCCCGTCACAGAGCGCCCCTTGAGTCAGGCTAACGGCAGTGGTCAGCCGATCAGTAGACCATGGCCAGGCTCATCAGCATCAGACCGAGCGCTGCAAAGGCACCCTCCTTGATGGCGAGCCGTGGCACCAGCGCCTTGGGCAGGGCCGGAAACAGGCTCAAGGCAAAGCCAAGCCCCGGCATCAGCCAGTGGAACGCCGGATTGCGCAGGGCGGGATCGGCGGCACCGTTGATGATGATCAGCAAAATAAACAGGGTGAAGGAGGGGAGGATAAACCAGCGCACCCCACCGGCGGCGACCGCCCGCAGCGGCGAGATGCGATAGAGCAGCATGGTCACAAGAAACAGCACAAAAGGGGCCAGCAGATAGAGCGGAGCGGGGTTCATAACATCTTTCCTGAAAACTGATCGTCAAAAAACGGGTGTCTTAAGCAAGAGGCGCGGGATTTAATCACTCTTCGCAGGTAATCACCAGCAGCCCGGGGCCGGGCTGTGAAGAGGATCCCGGATAAAGGTTTGCTTCTGTGCGCCTTAGCGCAACCAGAACCAGGCGGCGGCGAAACCCAGCCAGCTCAGCACCAGCAAAATCCAGGGCAGGGGATGCTGATGGCTCACTTCAACCAGCTCGAGCTGATCGTCTTGCTCTTCGGTTTGCGGCTCCCCCTGTGGTTGCTTGGCTTTGGCCTGCAATTTTTTCTGGCGGCTCGCTTCGCGGGCCCGGGCCTTCATCAGTTTCTTGTATTCGTCGATGCCTTTCTGGATCCCTTGCGCGATCAGCTGGGTCTGCTCCTTGGTCTGCCCCGGCTTTTGGTTGGCGCGGGCAATTTTCATCGCCTCCTGCTGGGTCTCGGGGGAAATCTTGTCGTACTTGGCCATCAAATCATCTCCTCTGGCATTGCTGGCAGGGGAGTATGCCATAAAGGCAGATCGGCGTGGCGTTTCCTTGGAACCGGGTGGTACAAGTGAGTGAAAGCTCAACAAAAGTTGTGATAAATCAGCAGGAAGCCGGATGTTGGGTGAATCGCCCCATCACTACAGCTGTGATTTAATACCAAATGAAACCGGTCGGTAGTGTTGGGCTGCTTATAAATATAAAACTGTGGCCTGTTACGTGAAGTAGATAAAGAAACAGCCCTGCAAGCGTAGCCTGCGGGGCTGTGGGTCAGGCTGACCATCACAGAAATACCCAAGCGATACCTAGGAATTTCTGTATAAGAGACAACCTCAAGGAGCCTTCCAGTCTAACCAGATTGGGACGCGAAAACAGTCAGGCGAGCTTGAAGGAGTGGATCTGGCTGTCGAGATCCTTGCTGTGCTGTTCGACCAGCTCGGAGGCCTCTTGCAGTTCGCGTAGCACCACGACGGAGCCTTCGGCGATCTGCTTGACCTGTTCCAGATTGCCGCGCATCTCTTCGGCGACCGAGCTCTGCTGCTCGGAGGCGGCGGCGATGTGGCGGTTCATGTCGGCCACCCCTTGTACACGCTGAACTATGGTGGCGAGCTGGGTACCTGCCTGGGTCACCTGTTCCACGCCTTTGTCGGCCTGACGAACGCTCTGGGCCATCAGTTCGGCGGCCTGAGCGGCATTGCCCTGCAGTTGCTCGATCATCTTCTGGATCTCGACGGTGGCTGCCTGGGCCCGGTTGGCCAGCTCGCGCACTTCGGAGGCGACCACGGCAAAGCCGCGACCCGCTTCACCGGCGCGAGCCGCTTCGATGGCGGCGTTCAGTGCCAGCAGGTTGGTTTGCTCCGAGATACCGCGAATGGTGTCTACCACAGATCCAATGCGCTCGACGCCTTGCTCCACCTGATTGACCACGGTGGCAGATTGCTGGATGTTACCGGAGAGGGTGTCGATGGTGCTGACGGTGTCGGCGACGCAGCGGCTTCCCTCTTCCGCCAGCCGGCTGGTTTCTGCGGTGGCGTGGGAGGCCTGATCCGCATGGGTGGCCACTTCGCGAATAGCACCGACCATCTGGCTCATGGCGCTGGCCAGTTGTTCGATCTGGGCAAACTCTTCGCTGATCGCTTCGTTGGCCTCTTCCATGCAGAGGGTCACCTGGGAGGCGATGTCGTTGAGCTCCTTGCAGGCGGCGCGCTGGTTGCCGAACACCTCTTTGAGGTTATCCTGGGAGTGGGAGACCGCCTTGGCGATATCACCGAATTCGTCGCGGGACTTGAGCAGCACCTTGTGGCTGAGATCCCGTTTGGCGAAACGATCCAGCAGGCCAACCAGATAGTGAACCTGTTTGACCATCAGGCGGGAGCCGGTGAGCAGCAGGATCACGAACAGCAGTCCCATGATGGCGGTCTCCATCAGACCGGTCCAGAGCAGGCGATTGGAGATGGCATCCGCCTTGGCTGGATCGAGTCCTTCGCTGAGCAGGGTCGCTTCCAGATTGTTGGCGTCAAACCAGAGTTTGGTCAGTAGCAGGAGGGTACTGAACACCATCAGCAGCACCACTTTGGGTACCAGGCGGATGTTGCTCATCCGTTTCTCCAGCAGGTTCAACTGCATTGTTGCTCTCCTTTTAATTGCGGCTTTTCCTTTGTCCTCAGGACTATCGGCATTATCTTCTCTTTTATTAATTTGTACTGTGCTTAAAGTTGGAAAATGTATGCGAAATCACTCTTCTGGCCTGAGATCCATGGATCTGCTTATGGCTTTGCTCTCAATCGTCTCGGTGACCCTGGTGGGATTCCGTTGGTTGGGTGATGGTCTCTTTTCGACCGAGACACTCGCCCTGTTTTATGACCTGGACAGTCTGATCTGCTACATCTTCCTCTCCCACTTCTTCTATGGCTGGTTCTGTGCCAGTGACAAGCGCGCTTTCTTCAAGGCGAACTGGTTCTATTTGCCGGGCAGTCTACCCATGGTGGAACAGCTGCGCTGGGCCCGGCTGATCCAGCTCTATCGGGTGATCCAGTTGCTGCGCAGCAATCCCAGCTTGCTGGCGATCGTAAACAAGGAACGAAATGAGACCCGGCTGGCAGGCATCCTGCTGCTCTTCTTTCTGCAGATCGGGGTGGGGACAGCCCTCATCTACTGGATAGAGGGAGATAAGCCCGGCAGTCAGATCCACAATGCCTATGATGCTTTCTGGTGGACTCTGGTGACCCTGTCCACCATCGGCTATGGGGACATAGTGCCGCAAACCGAGGAGGGGCGTTTCGTCGCCAGCTTGCTGATCCTGTTCGGGGTTGGTCTGTTCAGTGCCCTGAGCGGTTTTATGGCCAGTCTGTTTTTGCAACCTCATAAAGGGGATGGCGAAACCGACAAGTGGCGCCATCACTACAACAATCAGCAGGAGGAGTTGCTGAGGGAGGTTCGCGCCCTGCGCAACGAGGTGCGGGAGCTGAAGAACAAGTGAGGCCGCGGGCGGGCAAGTTGCGAGGTGACTCGCAACTCTGCGCTCTTTATCCGGGGGGAGGTGCTTTTTCTTTGCTTGTCCTTTAACCTGCAGGCGGCTTAACATTCAACCTCTTGTCCAAACCTGAAAAAGAGAACCGATCGACCATGCGCGCCCTTCTCGGGATTTTGATCTGCTTGTGTGCCAACCAGGCACTGGCCGATACCCGTTATGTCTCCGACAACATCTTTACCTTTATCCACAATGGCCCGGGCACCCAGTACCGGATCCTTGGTAGCGTCAAGGCTGGTGAACCGCTGGAGGTAAAGGCGGTAAACAGCGAGGCCGGTTTCACCCAGGTGGTGGACGGTCGTGGCCGCGAGGGGTGGATCAAGAACAGCGAGCTGCAGGGCGAGATCAGCCTGCGCGAGCGCCTGCCCCAGGTGGAAAAGGAGCGGGACGAGCTTAAAGCCCGGCTGCAGAACCTCAACGGTGACAACGAGCAACGCTTCACCGAGAAGGACGGCCAGATCGCGGCCCAGAGCAAGGAGATCGCCGCCCTCAAGGCCCAGCTGGCCAGCCAGGGGGAGGAGATGAGCAATCTCAAAGAGCAGAATGATGCCCTGACCCAGAGCTATGACAACCAGGAACATGACATGCAGATGGACTGGTTTATTCGTGGTGGCGCCATGGTGGGGGCGGGGATCCTGCTCGGCATCCTGCTGCCGATGCTGCCCCGTCGTCGCAGCCGCGGCGATCGCTGGATGAACTGACAATAGTTGTCTGAACGAATCGAAGGGTCGCCGTGGCGGCCCTTCTTTTTTATCCCGGTTTGCGACCGCACCGGTTGCCGCTGGCGGTGGGGCGGGAAGCGGAATGCATGGCGGCAGGATTGTATACAAAATGATGCCAGATGACCCTCCTCATACTCAGCAAGGCAGCTCGCAGAGGGGGCGTGGCGCAGAATTAGCGATCTTTGTTAAAGAGTAGCAACAAATTCATTTCATATAGGGTGCAACATTGTATACATTATCGGCGTTTCGGCGGCGCGTCCGCCTTTGTCGATATCAGCCCTCGGGCGTACAGGAAGACCCCCTATGTTCAAAGCTACTCAAGTGCTTGCTGCTGACTATATCCCCTCCGATCTGGCCGCTCTGCGCGAAGCCATCACCCAGAACTACGTGGTGGATGAAAATGCCTATCTGGCCGAACTGTCGGCCATACTGCCGGGGGATGGCGCCGCGCTGGAGCAGGTGACCCAGCGTGCCCGTACCCTGGTGACCAAGGTGCGCAAGGAGAGCGGCTCCGGTGACGGTATCGATGCCTTCTTGCAGGAGTACAGCCTCGATACCCAGGAGGGGATCATCCTGATGTGTCTGGCCGAGGCGCTGCTGCGCATTCCCGATGCCGAGACCGCCGACGCCCTGATCAAGGACAAGCTCTCCGGCGCCAACTGGTCCTCTCATTTCCGCAAGAGTGACTCTACTCTGGTCAACGCCTCCACCTGGGGGCTGATGCTGACCGGCAAGATCATCAAGTTGGACAAGAAGCTCGATGGCAACCCGGCCAACCTGCTGGGGCGGATGGTCAACAAGCTCGGTGAGCCGGTGGTGCGCTCCGCCATGTACGCCGCCATGAAGATCATGGGCAAGCAGTTCGTGCTGGGGCGCGACATGAAAGAGGCCCTCAAGGCGAGCCGCAAATCCCGCGAGCAGGGCTACACCCACACCTACGACATGCTGGGCGAATCGGCGCTGACCTTGCAGGATGCCGACAAGTATCTGACCGATTACCGCAATGCCATCGAGGCGGTCGGCAACGAGCGCATCAGCGACGGCGGCCCGGCCCCCTCCATCTCCATCAAGCTGTCGGCGCTGCATCCACGCTATGACGTAGCCAACCGTGAGCGGGTGCTCGGCGAGATGTGCGAGCGGCTGGTGGGGCTGGTGCGTCTGGCTCGCGACAAGGATGTGGCCATCAGCATCGATGCCGAGGAGATGGACCGACTCGAGCTGTCGCTGGACTTGTTCGAGCAGCTCTACCGCTCCGACGCCAACCGTGGCTGGGGCAAGCTCGGCATGGTGGTGCAGGCCTACTCCAAGCGCGCCCTGCCGGTATTGTGCTGGCTCACCGCGCTGGCCCGCGAGCAGGGTGATCTCATTCCGGTGCGACTGGTGAAAGGGGCCTACTGGGACAGCGAACTGAAATATGCCCAGCAGGCGGGCCTGCCCGGCTATCCGCTGTTTACCCGCAAGGCGGGCACCGATATCTCCTATCTCGCCTGCGCCCGCTACCTGCTGAGCGAGCCGACCCGCGGCTTTATCGCCCCCCAGTTTGCCACCCACAACGCCAATACCGTGGTCAGCATTCTGGAGATGGCCGGCGATCGTCAGTTCGAGTTCCAGCGCCTGCACGGCATGGGGGAGGAGCTGCACAACGCCGTGCTCAACGACAATCCCGGCCTGCACTGCCGCATCTATGCACCGGTCGGTGCCCACAAGGACTTGCTGCCCTATCTGGTGCGCCGCCTGCTGGAAAACGGGGCCAACACCTCCTTCGTCCACAAGTTGGTGGATCCCAACACCCCGGTGGATTCACTGGCCGAGCACCCGCTGCGTACCCTCAAGCGCTACTCCGGTTTTGCCAATGACCGCATTCCGCAGCCGGTGAACCTGTTCACCGACCGCAAGAACTCCAGCGGCGTCAACATGAACATCCTCTCCATCCAGCGCCCCTTCTTCGCCCGCTTGAAAGAGCTGGAGAACAAGCAGTGGCTGGCAGGGCCCATCGTCGATGGCGAGACCCTCAAGCGCAGCGAGGCACGTACCGTGTTGAGCCCGCAGGATGTGAGCCTCTGCGTCGGCAAGATCCACTGGGCCGACGAGCAGGCGGTGGAGCAGGCCTTGGCATCTGCTCACGCCGCCTTCCCGCGCTGGCGTGAAACCCCGGTGAGCGAGCGGGCCGCCGCGCTGGAGAAGCTGGCGGATCTGCTGGAAGCGAACCGCGAGCCGTTCGTCTCCCTCTGTACCCGCGAGGCGGGCAAGCTGCTGCAAGATGGCATCGACGAGGTGCGCGAAGCGGTCGATTTCTGCCGTTATTACGCGGTGCAGGCCCGCAGCCTGATGGGGCAGGCGACCCTGCTGCCCGGGTACACCGGCGAGCAGAACGAGCTGTTCCTGCAGGGGCGCGGGGTGTTTGTCTGCATCAGCCCGTGGAACTTCCCGCTGGCGATTTTCCTCGGCCAAATCGCAGCTGCGCTGGCCACCGGCAACACCGTGATCGCCAAACCGGCGGAGCAGACCGGCCTTATCGCCCATCTGGCGGTGACTCTGGCCCATCAGGCCGGCATTCCGGGCGATGTGCTGCAACTGCTGCCCGGTGACGGTGCCACCGTCGGCGCCAAGCTGACGGCGGACTCGCGCATCGGCGGCGTCTGTTTCACCGGCTCCACCGAGACCGCCAAGCTCATCAACATGACCCTGGCTAAGCGCGATGGCGCCATCCTGCCGCTCATCGCCGAGACCGGCGGTCAGAACGCCATGATCGTCGACTCCACCGCCCTGCCGGAGCAGGTGGTGCGCGATGTGGTGAGCGCCGCCTTCCAGAGCGCTGGTCAGCGCTGCTCGGCCCTGCGGGTGCTCTATCTGCAGGAAGAGATAGCCCCGCGGGTGCTGGAGATCCTCACCGGCGCCATGCAGGAGCTGAAAGTGGGCAACCCGGCTGAGCACAACACCGACGTTGGTCCGGTGATCGATGCCGAGGCCAAGGCCGGTCTCGATGCTCACCTCGCCTACATGATGCCGCGCGCTCGCCTGATCGCGCAGGCGCCGATGCCCGCCACGACCATGGAAGGGCACTTCGTCCAGCCGACCGCGCTGGAGATCGGCTCCATCCGCGAGCTGGCGAAGGAGCAGTTCGGCCCCATCCTCCATGTGGTGCGCTACGCCACCCGGGATCTGGACAAGGTGATCGGCGACATCAACGGCACCGGCTACGGCCTGACGCTCGGGATCCACAGCCGCAATGAATCCCATGCCGAGGAGCTGGCGAGCCGCATCAACGTCGGCAACGTCTACATCAACCGCAACCAGATTGGCGCCATGGTCGGGGTGCAGCCGTTCGGTGGCCAGGGGCTCTCCGGCACCGGTCCCAAGGCGGGCGGCCCCCACTATCTGAGCCGCTTCGTCACCGAGAAGACCCGCACCATCAACACCACGGCGGTGGGTGGCAACGCCTCCCTGCTGGCGATGGGCGATGCCTGATCCGCGTCGATAGAGGCCGGATACTGGATGCCGGATAACGGCGGGCCGCCTTCGGGCGGCCTCTTTATTTGCGCCATCCGTTTTTTACGAATAGGACAATCGGCCACGGCGGGGTCGTCAGCGACCTGTGCTGGTCGTAAGATGGGGACCATTCGCATGGCTTTTGCCCCTTGGCGGGCCCGCCGTAGCCAGGGTTTTGTTTAAACGAGAGTGTTTATCTGATGTCATTAACCGAACAAGCCCGCTGGTTCGTGCTGGGGGGCGATCATCTGGTACTGCTCGATCAGCAGGGTCAGGTGCCACAGGGCAGTAAAGCGTGTCTGCCTGCTGCGCTGGCCGACGCTAATTTCGAATGTTTCGACGAGTGGCAGGGGCTGCCTTGCTATCTGCTGGATCTGGGTGATGAGGCCGACACGACGATGATGACGCCCTTGCGCCAGCTGATGGTGGCGGGGGATGAAACGGGCTTTCAGCTGGCCGGCCGCGCCTGGCAGCTCGTCACCTTCCGCCGCACCCACCGTTTCTGCGGCGAGTGCGGCGCCCCCATGACCCCGAAGGCGGGGGAGTGGGCGCAGGTGTGCCACCACGGCCATACGGCCTATCCGCGCATCTCCCCCTGCATTATCGTGGCGGTGCGCAAGGGGCCGGAGATCCTCTTGGCGGCCCATCGCCGTCACTATCAGGCCGAGGATCCCATGTATACCGTGCTGGCCGGCTTTGTGGAGGCGGGGGAGAACCTCGAGCAGTGCGTGGCGCGGGAGGTGTTCGAGGAGAGCGGCATCCGGGTACGCAATGTGCGTTATGTGGCGAGCCAGCCCTGGCCGTTTCCCCACAGCCTGATGATGGGCTTTACCGCCGACTACGAGAGCGGCGAGATCAGGGTGCAGGACGACGAACTGGTGGCTGCCGATTTCTTTGCCGCCGACCGGCTGCCGCGCTTGCCGCCCCACGGCACCATCGCCCGACGGCTGATCGAGCGTTCGCTGGCGGGCGAGGGGTAACGAGGCGCTTATCTTTTCGCCAACCTTTTTACACCTCTTTTTAAAAACGGGGCGGTCAGGTTTGCGCCCCTTCACATCTTTGCAACCGCGCGTCCATTTGCCACGTTTTGGGCAGTCCGATCCGATGGGCAAAGTGGTATTATGTCCGCCATTTTATGCGTGATACGAACTCAGGAACTGGGATGAAAGAGCTGAAGAACGATCGATACCTGCGCGCCCTGCTGCGTCAGGACGTGGACATGACCCCGGTATGGATGATGCGCCAGGCTGGCCGTTATCTGCCGGAATACAAGGCGACTCGCGCCCAGGCGGGGGATTTCATGTCCCTGTGCCGCAATGCCGAGCTGGCCTGTGAAGTCACCCTGCAGCCGCTGCGCCGCTACCCGCTCGATGCCGCCATCCTCTTCTCCGACATCCTGACCGTGCCCGATGCCATGGGGCTTGGTCTCTACTTCGAGCAGGGTGAAGGCCCGCGCTTCGAGCGTCCGATCACCTCCATGGCCGACGTGCAGGCGCTGCCCATTCCGGATCCGGAAGATGAGCTGGGCTACGTGATGAACGCGGTGCGCACCATTCGCCGCGAACTGAAGGGCGAAGTGCCGCTCATCGGCTTCTCCGGCAGCCCCTGGACCCTGGCCACCTACATGGTGGAGGGGGGCAGCTCCAAGGCGTTTACCAAGATCAAGCAGATGATGTACGCAGAGCCCATGACCCTGCATCTGCTGCTCGACAAGCTGGCCGACAGCGTGATTGCCTATCTCAACGCCCAGATCAAGGCGGGTGCTCAGGCGGTCATGGTGTTCGACACCTGGGGCGGCGTGCTCACCCCGCGCGATTACCGCGACTTCTCCCTGCAGTACATGCACAAGATTGTCGATGGCCTGATCCGCGAACACGACGGTCGCCGCGTGCCTGTCACCCTGTTCACCAAGAACGGTGGTCAGTGGCTGGAGCAGATCGCCGCCACCGGTTGCGATGCGCTGGGTCTGGACTGGACCACCGACATTGCCGACGCCAAGCGCCGGGTCGGCGACAAGGTGGCGCTGCAGGGCAACATGGATCCCTCCATGCTCTACGCCACGCCAGCTCGCATCCGTGAAGAGGTCGCCTCCATTCTGGCCGGTTTCGGTCAGGGCAACGGCCACGTATTCAACCTGGGTCACGGCATCCATCAGGATGTGAACCCGGAGCACGCCGGCGTGTTCGTCAACGCGGTGCACGAGCTCTCCGCCCAGTACCACGGCCGCTAAGGCCGGGGCGAGAAAAGAAGAGTTTGTTTGATATCCGGGGCCGCAAGGCCCCGTTTTACATTTAAAATGGCGCCGCGACGACGAGAGCATGGCGCCTGCGCAGGAGGCAAGATGAGCAGCAAGTCACTGGATTGGGGTATCGATCTTGGCGGTACCAAGTGTGAATGTGTGGTGCTGGATGGCGACGAGGTGCTGCTGCGCCACCGCATCCCCACCGAACGGGCTGGTGGTTATGAGCACATGATCGGCCAGATCGCTAAGCTGGTAGCGCAGTGCGCCGAGAAGATTGGCCAGCGCCCGACCGTCATCGGCATGGGCACCCCCGGCGCGCGGGATCCACAGACCGGCCTGATGAAGAACTGCAACACCACCGAGCTCAACGGCAAGCCGTTCAAGGAGGATCTGGAGTGCAAGCTGGGCGTACCGGTACTGATTGCCAACGACGCTAACTGTTTTGCGCTGGCAGAAACCCATCTGGGCGCGGTGCGCCAGCACCATCCCGATGCGAAAGTGGTATTCGGCATCATCATGGGCACCGGGGTCGGCTCCGGCATCGTCATCAACGGCCAGATCCTCAACGGTCACCACGGCATCGCCGGTGAGTGGGGCCATAACGTGCTCTCCCCCGATGGTCCCGAGTGCTACTGCGGCAAGCGTGGCTGCGTCGAGACCCTGATCAGTGGCCCGGCGCTGGAGGCCTGGTACGAGGTCAAGGCCAAGCGTCATCTTTCGCTGGCCCAAATCGCGGCTGCCACCGCTTACGATCATGTGGCCAAGCTCACCATCGACCGGTTGAACCTGCTGTTTGGTCAGGCGCTGGCCAATGTGGTCAACATTCTCGACCCGGATGTGATCGTCATCGGTGGCGGGGTGGGCAATGTGCAGAGCCTTTACAGCGCCGGACGGCAGACAATTTTGCCCTTCCTCTTTAATCCCCGCTTCGCAACCCCCATTATTGCTCCTGCCCTTGGCGACAGTGCCGGGGTATTCGGGGCCGCACTGCTGGCCCGCGGTGAATTCAAGGAGGCCCTGCTGTCGTAGCCGGGGCTCCCGGGCGGCCGGTGTGCCGCCCTGTTGCTGGTTCAAGGAAACGGATTCTCGATGATCAAGATTGCCATCAATGGTTACGGGCGGATCGGTCGCAACGTGTTGCGAGCCCTCTATGAAAGCGGGCGCGACAAGACCATCAAGATCGTCGCCATCAACGAGCTGGCGGCCCCCGAGGCCATGGTGCACCTGACCCGTTACGATACCAGTCACGGTCGCTTCCACCATCCGGTGCAACTGGCGGGCAACAGCATGCTGGTGGGGGAAGATCTTATCTCCCTGTTTGCCGAGCGGGATCCGTCAAAGCTGCCGTGGCGGGCACTGGGGGTGGATGTGGTGCTCGATTGCACCGGGGTGTTTGGCTCGCGGGCCGATGCCGAGCTGCATCTGGCGGCGGGGGCGGGCAAGGTGCTCTTCTCTCACCCGGCCGATGCGGATGTGGATGCCACCGTGGTCTACGGGGTCAACCATCAGGTGCTGACGGGGCGTGAGCGGATCGTCTCCAACGCCTCCTGTACCACCAACTGCGTGGTGCCGGTGATTGAAACATTGCATCGAGAATTTGAGATAAATTGTGGTACTATTACGACAATTCATTCGGCCATGCATGATCAGCAAGTCATCGATGCTTACCACAGTGACTTGCGCCGAACCCGCGCTGCCAGCCAGTCCATCATTCCGGTGGATACCAAGCTGGCAAAGGGGCTGGAGCGTATCCTGCCCCACTTCGCCGGCAAGTTCGAGGCGATCGCGGTGCGGGTGCCGACCATCAATGTAACAGCGATGGATCTCAGTATTACTGTTCGTAAAAAAGTGACAGTTACTGACGTAAATCAAGCCCTGCAACGGGCATCCAGAGGTACATTACACGGTATTCTGGATTACACGGAAGAGCCTTTGGTCTCCGTAGACTTCAATCATGATGCACACTCCTGCATCATTGATGGTACCCAGACCCGGGTGAGCGATGCCAACCTCGTCAAGATGTTGATGTGGTGCGATAACGAATGGGGCTTCGCAAACCGGATGCTGGATACCACCCGGGCCATGATGGCCGCAGGCTGAGCCTGCCCCGGGCGAATAGGTTACTGTTTTTAACATTACCTGAAAATATAGAGGACTGAATATGTCTGTTATCAAGATGACTGACCTGGATCTGGCGGGTAAACGCGTTCTGATCCGTGCTGACCTGAACGTACCGGTAAAAGACGGCAAGGTCACCTCCGATGCACGTATCGTTGCGACTCTGCCGACCATCAAGCTGGCTCTGGAAAAAGGCGCCAAGCTGATGATCACCTCCCACCTGGGTCGTCCGACCGAGGGTGAATACAACGAAGAATTCTCCCTGGCTCCGGTTGTCAACTATCTGAAAGACGCTCTGTCCTGCCCGGTTCGCCTGGCCAAGGATTACCTGGATGGCGTAGAAGTCGCTGCCGGTGAGCTGGTTGTGCTGGAAAACTGCCGTTTCAACAAAGGCGAGAAGAAGAACACCGAAGAGCTGGCCAAAAAATACGCCGCCCTGTGTGACGTCTTTGTAATGGACGCGTTCGGTACTGCTCACCGCGCCGAAGGTTCTACCTACGGTGTGGCCCAGTTCGCGCCGGTTGCTTGTGCCGGTCCGCTGCTGGCGGGTGAACTGGAAGCTCTGGGTAAAGCCATGCTCAAACCCGAGCGCCCGATGGTTGCCATCGTTGGCGGCTCCAAGGTCTCTACCAAGCTGACCGTTCTGGAATCCCTCTCCAAGATTGCTGACCAGCTGGTTGTCGGTGGTGGCATCGCCAACACCTTCATCGCTGCTGCCGGTCACAACGTCGGCAAGTCCCTGTGCGAGCACGACCTGATCGACACCGCCAAGAAACTGGCTGCCGAGACCAACATTCCGGTGACTACCGACGTGGTTGTCGGTGCCGAGTTCTCCGAGTCCACTCCGGCTACCATCAAGTCTGTTGCTGACGTGACCGACGGCGACATGATCTTCGACATCGGCCCTGACTCTGCCAAGGCCCTGGCTGACATCATCATGAACGCCAAGACCATCCTGTGGAACGGCCCGGTCGGTGTATTCGAGTTCGACCAGTTCGCTGAAGGCACCAAGATCATCGCTGAAGCCATCGCTGCTTCTCCGGCCTTCTCCATCGCTGGCGGTGGTGACACCCTGGCTGCCATCGACAAGTTCGGCATCGCTGACAAAGTCTCCTACATCTCCACTGGCGGCGGCGCCTTCCTGGAGTTCGTAGAAGGCAAGGTTCTGCCGGCTGTTGCGATTCTGGAACAGCGCGCCAAAGCCTAATTGACCCGAGACGGGGGGCAAAAGCCTCCCGTTTCGTTTATCATGTGCCCGCTGTGCCGGTTCATGATGAACCCCCCATTTTTTATTAACGGCATACGAGACAGGACGATTAAACATGTCTAAGAAAATTTTCGACTTCGTAAAACCCGGCGTGATCACTGGTGATGACGTTCAGAAAGTGTTCGCCATCGCTAAAGAGAACGGCTTTGCTCTGCCGGCCGTAAACTGCGTTGGTACCGACTCCGTTAACGCCGTACTGGAAGCTGCCGCCAAGGTTAAAGCGCCGGTTATCGTTCAGTTCTCCAACGGTGGTGCCGTGTTCACCGCCGGTAAGGGTCTGAAGCTGGAAGGCCAGAAAGCCGCCATCCTGGGTGCCATCTCCGGTGCCAAGCACGTTCACGCCGTTGCCGAAGCTTACGGTGTACCGGTGATCCTGCACACCGACCACGCTGCCAAGAAGCTGCTGCCGTGGATCGACGGTCTGCTGGACGCGGGCGAGAAGCACTTTGCTGAAACCGGCAAGCCGCTGTTCTCCTCCCACATGCTGGATCTGTCCGAAGAGTCTCTGGAAGAGAACATCGACATCTGCTGCGAGTACCTGACCCGCATGGCCAAGATGAACATGACTCTGGAGCTGGAACTGGGTTGCACCGGTGGCGAAGAAGACGGCGTCGACAACAGCCACATGGATCAATCCGCTCTGTACACCCAGCCGGAAGATGTTGCTTACGCTTACGAGCGTCTGTCCAAGATCAGCCCGCGTTTCACCATCGCGGCCTCCTTCGGCAACGTACACGGTGTCTACAAGCCGGGTAACGTCAAGCTGACCCCGTCCATCCTGGACGCTTCCCAGAAGTACGTTTCCGAGAAGTTTGGCATCCCTGCCAAGTCTCTGGACTTCGTATTCCACGGTGGTTCAGGTTCCACTCTGGAAGAGATCCGTGAGTCCATCTCCTACGGCGTAGTGAAGATGAACATCGACACCGACACCCAGTGGGCAACCTGGGAAGGTCTGCTGAACTTCTACAAGAAGAACGAAGCTTACCTGCAAGGCCAGCTGGGCAACCCGGAAGGCGCCGACAAGCCGAACAAGAAGTTCTACGATCCGCGCGTATGGCTGCGTGAAGGTCAGACTTCCATGATCGCTCGTCTGGAGAAAGCATTCTCCGACCTGAACGCCATCGACGTACTGTAATTCGTTACCGTACCTTGATTGCATGAAAAGGCGCCCTTCGGGGCGCCTTTTGCATTTCTGTGATCCGCGCAGGTTGGCGAGTGGGCGAAGAGGTGGGTATTATCGAAACAACTTTGCTTATTTTATTAAACAATTTGCCACCAAAGCAGGATGCTGAGTATGCAGGCAGGAAAGCACTACGGATATCAGGAGCACGTCGCCTCCTACTACGCGGCCACCCGTAACGACTCGCAACAGTGGCCCGAGCTGGAGGGGGAGTACAAAGCTGACGTCTGCATCATCGGCGGCGGCTTTACCGGTCTCAACACCGCCATCAATCTGGCGGATGCCGGTTACAAGGTTGCCTTGCTGGATGCCAACCGTATCGGCTGGGGTGCCTCCGGGCGCAACGGTGGCCAGCTTATTCGCGGTATCGGCCACGATACCAGCCAGTTCGCCCGCTGGATTGGTGAGCAAGGAGTGCGCGAGCTGGATCTGATGGGGCTGGAGGCGGTGCAACTGGTGCGCGAGCGGGTCGAGCGCTTCAATATCGATTGCGATCTCACCTGGGGCTACTGCGATCTCGCGACCCGTCAGCGTCATCTGGCCGGTTTCGAGGAGGATCTCGAACATCTGGCGAGCCTCGGCTATGAGCACGAGCTGAGACTGGTCCCGCGCGAAGATATCCATAGCGTGGTGGGATCGGATCGCTATATCGGCGGCCTCATCGACATGGGCTCCGGCCATTTGCATCCGCTCAATCTGGCGCTGGGCGAGGCGCGAGCCGCCGCCAGCCTCGGGGTTTCCCTGTTTGAACACTCCAGAGTGACTCATATCGACTACGGCAAGCAGGTCGAGGTGACCACCGCCCACGGCCGGGTCACTGCCGATTATCTGGTGATTGGCTGCAACGCTTATCTCAATGATCTTAATCCGGAGCTGGGAGGACGGGTGCTGCCCGCCGGTTCTTACATCCTCGCCACCGAGGTGCTCGATCGCCGCTTGCGCCAGCGACTGCTGCCGCAAAACATGGCAGTGTGCGACCAGAACGTGGCGCTCGACTACTACCGCCTCTCCGCCGATGGCCGCCTGCTGTTTGGCGGCGCCTGCAACTATTCGGGGCGAGACCCGAAGGATATCAAGGCCTTTATGTTGCCCAAGCTGCTGCGGGTCTTCCCCGAGCTGGCCGAGACCTCCATCGAGTTTCAGTGGGGCGGGATGATCGGGATCGGTGCCAACCGGTTACCACAGATTGGCCGCCTCAAAGAGCACCCCAACGTGCTCTACGCCCAGGCTTACTCGGGCCATGGCCTCAACGCCACCCACATGGCGGGCAAACTGGTGGCCGAAGCGATCCGTGGCGAGAGCCGGGGTTTCGATCTCTTTGCCAGCGTGCCCCATATCACCTTCCCCGGCGGCCCGGCACTGCGCTCCCCACTGTTGGCGCTGGGGATGTTGTGGCACCGGATGAAGGATATCTTCTGACACCCATTGTCAGCCTGCACTGTGATGTCTGAACGCAGCCCCCTTGCCAGCCCCTTGTTTATAGCGGGTTGGCACAATTATCCCGCCTGATAGACCAAAAGATGCATTCGCGCCAATCCCTTCCGGTTGGCGCTATCTTTTAGGTGTGAGAGCGGTTATCTGCCAAAGGGACGAGGTGTGGCCCGCTTGTCGGAATACTTGCCGAAAAAGGGCCGAGGACGGAGAGAGAGGAGGGCCGAGATGGAGATGAATGTGGTCGCGTCTGGTGGGCTCAGCCCGCTGGCGCAACGGCAGGGATCTCTCGCTGCGCAGGCACCGGAGAGGGCTACGCCGTCGCCATC
Organism: Aeromonas allosaccharophila; assembly: GCF_016026615.1. NCBI lineage: Bacteria > Pseudomonadati > Pseudomonadota > Gammaproteobacteria > Aeromonadales > Aeromonadaceae > Aeromonas > Aeromonas allosaccharophila. Next base: position 4,413,831 of record NZ_CP065745.1, read on the forward strand.
GACAGGCAGCGACAGTCGGATGGTGCGCGACCTTGGTGCTGTGTTGGACGAGCTGGGGCTGTCACCGCAAGGTGAGAGCAGCGGCGGGAGCAGCATCTCAATCAGGGATTCGCTGGAGGGGTTCATCAACACCATGATGGGAGCCCTGCAACAGCAGCAGGAGCAACAGCTGGCATTGCAGCAACAACAGCGGCAAGAGCAGGAACAGCGCAAACTCGCCATCGATGACAGCAGCGAGAACCCGCTCAAACGGGATCTGGAGCGCCTGCTGGAGACGCTGGATCAACAGGGCGGGCAGGGAAAAGCGAGCGAGCAAGGAGCCGAGATCGAAGCGGTGAACCCCTTGCAGAGCCAGCTGACCAAGCTATTGGAGAGCAGCGGTGCGGCAGAGCGCGGGGTCACCCTCAAGGAGGTGCTGTCAGGGTTGGCCAGCAAGTTACCGAACGAACCCGCCGAGCGAAAAGGGTATCGGGTCGATACCCAGGTCTGAGCTGGTTGGCAACGGCAGCCCCGTCGTTGCAGAGCGTAAGGGGCGGGAAGCCATTTATTGGGCCGGTTCGGCCAACCGCCAGCCCTGTTCGTCTTTCATCATCCACACCTCTGCCTCTTGCGGCAGCACCTGGCCCGCCTCGAACTCGCCATATTTACGCTCGAGCTCCATCAGACCCATCTCCTGCTGGAAGGGGCCAACCCGGTCGTAGACCAGATCCTCATCGTGCAACACCTGCAACTGATCGAGCCCCTGCTTGAAGTGGAGCTGGTAACTCACCTTGACCAGATAGACCCCCTCCATCCGCTCCTCCTTGCCGAGGATGGTGAAGTCGCTGATTTCGAACAGGTTGGCGTCTGTCTCGGCCAGCAGCCTGGCGGTAACTTGGCTCCGGATATCCTCTTCACCGGGCCCTGCACTGCAGCCATAAAGCCAGAGGGCTAGCAGGGGGATGAACCACTTTTTCATCAAAACTCCGGACGGGCGAGACAATCGAAGGGCAAATTCTGCCATGCTGCCGGTCATATACAAGGGATTGCCAGAAAAATCAGTGCGTAACGCATGAGGCGGCCCCGGCCTGTCGACAGGAGCGCCGTTGGTCAGCGTAGCTGATCAAGTTTGCCCAGAAACTCGGCAGGCCCCATAAAACCGGTGACCCGCTGGCCTGTCAGCTCCTTGCCCTCACGGTCGAAGAAGATGAGGGTCGGCAGCCCGAGCACATTGAGGCTGTTGAGCAGCTCGACATCGGCATCGTCGTTGGCGGTGACATCAGCCTGCAGCAGCACCATCTGGCCGAAACGCTCGCGCACTGCTGGGTCGCTGAAGGTCTTGTGTTCGAACTCCTTGCAGGCGACGCACCAGTCGGCGTAGAGGTCGAGCAGCACCGGCTTGCCGCGGGCGGCGGCCAGCTGCACCTTGAGATCATCCTGCGTCTTGACGCGGATAAACCGCGGCGCCGTTTGACCGGCATCCGCCGTGATGGCAGCAGAGGTGGCCGGTTGCAGCAGATCCTTGCCCACCACCACGGCGCTGATCATCGCCAGCAGCAGCACGAAGCCTCGCACGCTTCTGGCCACCGAGTGGGGCTGGTGCTGGTTGTGGTGATAGAGATAGCCGCACAGCAGCAGCCCCCAGCCGAGCCAGGCGAGAGTAGCAATCTGATCGCTCCAGAGCCGTGACAGCAGCAGGATCGGCACCGCCAGCAGGGCAAAACCAAACAGCTGCTTGATCACATCCATCCAGGCACCCGCCTTGGGCAGCAGCTTGCCGCCCGAGGTGCCGAGCAGCAGCAGCGGCAGCCCCATCCCGAGCGAGAGCGCATAGAGCGCCGCCCCGCCGAGCCAGAGATCGCCGCTCTGGGCCACGTAGATCAGTGCCCCCGAGAGCGGCGCCGTGGTGCAGGGAGAGCAGACCAGTCCGGAGATCATCCCCATGATGGCGACCCCGACCACAGAGCCACCCTGCTGGCGGTTGGAGAGACCGGAGAGTCGGGTTTGCAAACTGCTCGGCAGTTGCAGGGTGTAGAGTCCGAACATGGAGAGGGCCAGCAGCACGAACATCACCGATAGGCCGATCAGCACATAGGGGTGTTGTAGCGCCGCCTGGAATTTCAAGCCCGCCGAGGCCACTACCAACCCCAGCAAGGTGTAGGTGACCGCCATCCCCTGCACATAGACCAGGGAGAGCAGGAAGGCGCGGCCGGTGGAGAGGTGATGACCGGCACCCGCGATGATGCCGGTCAGGATCGGGTACATGGGGAAGACGCAGGGGGTAAAGGCGAGCCCCAGCCCCAACGCGAAGAAGGCGACGATGCTGAGCCAGAACCCCTGATGGCCGAGGGCGGCGGCCAGCTGATCCTGCTGACTCACGGGTGCGACGCTTTGTGCTGTTTCAGCTGTGGACGCTGTGGTTGCCGTGACCAGCGGGGCCACATCGATCAGCTTGTCGGTCGGCGGGTAGCAGAGACCGTCGGTACAGCCCTGATAGCGCACCCTCAGGCTGGCATTTTCTCCCACCTCCTTCAGCGGCACCGCGATGCTCACCTGCTGGTAGTAGACCCGGGTCTTGCCGAAGAAGTCATCCTCGTGCTCGGTGCCTTCCGGCAGGGTCGGCTCGCTGAAGGTGAGGTTGTTCCCCTTGAAGCGCAGGCTGTGGCGATAGAGGTAGTAATCGTCGGCGATATGGAGGGTCAGCAGCAGCTGATCGCCGCGCTGTTCGCTCTCGATCTGAAAGGCCTCATCGACCTGCAAAAATTTGGGTTTGGCGTTGGCTTCAATGCCCAGCGAGCTGAGCAGGTCGGCGCCGCTGGCGTAGGCCGAGGGGCTGCCTGCCGCTGTCATCAGCAGGGCACAGAGCAGCAACAGGGGAGAGAGCAAGCGGGCGAATGTCATGTGGTCTCCCCATTCAGCCAGTCGAGATAGGCGGGCAGTCCGGCACTCACCGGCAGGGCCAGCAGCTCGGGCACCTCATAGGGGTGATGGGCTTGAATGCATGCCTGCAGCTCGGCAAAGCGCGGCTGGCGGGATTTGATGATGAGCTGGATCTCGGTGGCGCGCTCCACCTTGCCTTGCCAGCGATAGACGGAGGTGACGCCCGGTAGCTGATTGATGCAGGCGGCCAACCGCTGGTTCAGCAGCTGTTCGCAGAGAAGGTCGGCACTGGTTTGATCTGGGCAGGTGCAGAGCACCACAATGGCGTCGGTCATAAAGCGGATCTTCACCTCGTTGGGGTAAACCGGGAGGCGCCCTTGCCGTGTCATCCCTGTCTTGCGGATGAAGGTGAAAAAGCGCCCGAAAATCAGCGGCTACTATACCCCAGAGCCGCTTCAAATAGCATCTGTAGCCATTTGTGAGCCAGCGCCAAAAATTAGTGGGGGGCATGAGATAGACGCTGTCATGGGGACAGGGCAGAATGAGCGGGCTTGTTCCCAATTGACGTAAGGAAATGTATGACCCAACAGAATGAGCAGCAGAGAAACCGCATGTTGAGCCTGCTGCGCGAAGGTGAGCGCCGCATGTTGGTTCAATTGGCCGGGCTGCTGCGCACGACCGCCGATGAAATCAATGCCGAGTTGGAGAAAGAGGAGCTGATGGCCACCCTGGAGCAGCCTATCACGGTGGAGTATCTCAACGGCGTGGTGCAGCACCATCTGTTCGAGCGCAAACACAAGGGCGATATGGCGGTTGCCCAGCAGATCCTGAGCGATTATCAGAGCGAACTGGAAGCGCTGCAGGCCGCCCAGGCGCAGCCTGAAGAGGCTGCCGCTGCCGACGAGAGCGGCGAAGAGCTCAAGGCCCAGGCCTGAGTGACGGGCAGGTCTGAATCCTTACTTCTGAATCAGCCGGCCTGCCCCCGCTAATCCCTCTTGCGGCCCCATCATGTCTGCCATGATGGGGCCGTGTGGTTTCTTCTGTTGCCTACACTTGTTGACCTTCACTTCTTGGTTCCGGCCCACCCGATTCGCGCCTTAGCGGGCACCTTGCGGCATGCCGTGCGGCACTTCGCGGGGAATGGGGAAGATCTTGTCATAGCTCAGGTTGTAGACGAAGGCATAAACCAGATAGAAGATCGCAAAGCCGAGATCCAGGAAGAAAGCCTCCAGCAGTGTAATGCCAAGCCACAAAGACATAATTGGCATGGCGGCCAGCAATAACCCCCCCTCGAAACCAATCGCATGGATCACCCGTTGCCACATGCTCTTGTGGGTATGGCCCTGAAACTTCAGCAGCAGCTTGTCGACGCCGACGTTGTAGATGTAGTTCCAGACCGTGGCGAGGATCGAGAAGAAGATCGCCAGCGGTCCCATGTGGCTGAGATGAATGCCGGTCGCCCAGCTGGCCAGTGGGGCGGCGATGAACAGGCCGATCAATTCAAAGCCGATAGCATGGCGCAGTCGATCGTTACGGGTACGCATAAGTCACTCTCTCAATCAGGTTCATTCACGAATTGCCGGTTAATCTATAGAACTTTCGCGATAGATTCATGTTGGTATCCATCGCTAAAATAGATAGATGACAAACGGCTCGTTGGAGGGCCATAGGATGACGCCATCACTGGAACAACTGAGGATCTTGCTGGCCGCTGCCGAAACCGGCTCGTTTTCCGCCGCCGCCCGCAAGCTGGGCAAGGCGCAGTCGGTGGTGAGCAGCGCCATCGCCAATCTGGAGATCGATCTGGCGCTCACCCTGTTTGACCGCAGCGGCCGCTATCCGCAGTTGACGGAGGCGGGGGCTCGCATGGTGCAGGAGGCGGGTATCCTGCTGGCGCAGAGTGAACGGTTGCAATCCATTGCCGGAGAGCTGGCGGCAGGTGTGGAGACGCGCCTCACCCTGGCCATCGATGATGACTCCCACCTTCCCTGGCTCGGCACCCTGTTGGAGGAGTTCGCCACCCGCTATCCGACCGTGGAGCTGGAACTGCTCTTCCCGCTGATGGAGGATGTGACCGAGCTGCTGGTGACCGGCCGTGCCCAGCTCGGCATCAGCTATCAGAAGGTACACCCTCAGCGGGAGATCGTCGCCCGTTCGCTGGGGGAGGTGACCATGCCGCTGGTGGTGTCACCGGATCATCCGCTGGCCCGCAAGCAGCCGCTGCGGGAGGTCGATCTGCAGGGGGCACGCCAGCTGATGGTGACCGGCCGACGGGAAGGGAGCGAGCGCCAGCGTTTTCGCATCTCGGCTCAGGTGTGGTGGGTCGAGGGGGATCTCGGGGTGCTGGAGCTGGTCAAACGGGGCCTTGGCTGGTCCGCCATCCCGGAATTTCTGCTGCATCAGCCGCTGAAGCGGGGCGAAGTGGTGGTGCTGGAGCCGGACTTTATCGCCAGCCACGCGCTGGCGCTGGAGCTGCAGTGGCATCGCGCCCGCCCGCTTGGGCAGGCGGGGCGCTGGCTGAAGGAGGCTCTGCTGGCGCGCGTGCCTCGCTAGCCGACCTTACTCGGTCAGGGTGTAAGGCAGGGGTTGCAGGGTGAGGCGGGAGCCTTCGTCCTGCTTGAGGCGGAATTGGGCGTCAGCCTCGGTATCTTTCGGCAGCACGGCGGTGAGCCACACCTGCCCGGCCTGTTGCCAGGCGTTGAGCACCATACCGCTACGACGCCAGTTGTCACCCAGTTGCAGTTCAAGGGTATCGCCGCTGGCGACCGGCTCGCCGGTAGTGCCTGCCAGCAGGAACATAGCGCGGTTGTTGGCGCCGCGATATTTGGCGCGTGCCACCGTCTCCTGCCCCATGTAGCAACCCTTGTTGAAGCAGATGCCATCCAGCGCCTGCAGGTTGAGCATCTGCGGGATGAACTCCCCCTGATGCACCGCTTCCATGTGCGGCAGGCCCGCCTTGATGTCGAGCCCCCACCAGAGTGACTCGTCACCTTGCGGCAGGGCGTCGGCTTGCTGATTGCTCACCAGCAGCCAGCGATCCTGTTCGATCTTCACCGCCATGCCACCGTCGATAAGACCGCTCTGCAGAAGGCCAAACTGCGCGGCGATCCACGCATCTGTGCCCTTGCCAGCCAGACCTGTGGCGTGGCGTTCGTCGGCGGCGATCTCGACCTTGGAGAAGACGGCAAATTTCTTCAGCTCTGGCAGCTGACGCTCCAGCACCGAGGGGCTGGTCAGCAGCAGCAGGCTGTCGTCGAGGCAGAGCAGGCGGAAATTGCTCCACAACTTGCCCTTGGGATCACAATGGCCACCCGGGGTCTGTTGCCCCGGTTGCAGGGCGTTGACATCACAGGTGACCTGACCTTGCAGATATTTGACGCGATCCTGGCCGCTGATACGGGTGATGGCCAGCTTGGTCAGGGGGAAGCGGGTCGGCTCGGCAGGAAAAACAGGTGGTTGCAGGCTCACGATGGTATTCCAGAGAGAAAGTATGTGAGCTGCATGGTAAAGACGTAACTAATGTTTGTCAGCCGGAAAATCCAGCTGGTACCATCCCCCGGTCTTTGTAAGGAGAGTGCCATGTTGAGCCCAGTTGAAAAATCCCGCCTGAAGTGGGCCTGCCGTCGCGGCATGCTCGAGCTGGATGTGATCTTTATGCCCTTTTTCGAACACGAGTTTGATTCCCTGAGCGACGCCGATCAGCAGACCTTTATCCGCCTGCTGGCGAGCGACGATCCGGATCTGTTCAAATGGTGCATGGGTCATGGTGTCCCTGCCGATCCCGCCTTTGCCGCCATGATCCCGATGATCCTGGAGCGCAATCAGGCGCGCCACGACCGCCAGGGGTAATACCGTGGAGCGGGTGATCATGACGGTTCACCCCTCCCGCTATCAGCAATGTTTGTTGGTGGCCCTCTTTCTGTTGCTGCTCTGGCCGGTGGCAAGCCTGATTGCCGGTTGGCAGTGGGCGCTGTTGCTGCCCGTCTGGCTGGTGGCGCTCTGGCTGAGTTGGCGCTCCCTCGCCGAGCCCCCGTTCGAGCTTGTCTGGGATGGCCAGTGGCTACAGTGGCAAGGTCGCCGCTATCAGCTCGGCAAGAAAAGCCGCATTCTGCCCGGCGTGCTCAGGCTGGTGCTTTGCCCCGAGCCGCAAGAGAGTGGAGCTGTGTCGCCACGGCAACTGTGGCTCTTCTCCGATGCCCTTCCTCCCGAACACTACCGCCTGCTGGCGCGAGCCATCCACTTTCTGCCATCCCGGCGCTGACACCTGTTTCCCGTGATGACCATGCGCTGATTTATCGTGGTGAGCGGCGGCCATATGGCTGGCGGCACTATTTTTGTTGCTGAAAAAATCGGCTGAAAAAAGTGACCCCGCCGGGGCGGGGTCACTGATTGCTGCAACGCTTGGCGGGAAGGGGATTAATCCCGCTCCGGGGTCAGCACGGTCGGTTTGGAGTCCGGTAGCATATCCGGATGATCCAGGTTGTAGTGCAGGCCGCGAGACTCCTTGCGCTGCAGGGCGCAGTTGACGATAAGCTCGGCCACCTGCAGCAGGTTGCGCAGCTCCAGCAGGTTGTTGGAGACGCGGAAGTTGGCGTAGTACTCCTGCACCTCCTGCTTGAGCAGGTCGATGCGGCGCTTGGCGCGGGCCAGGCGTTTGTTGGTACGCACGATGCCCACATAGTCCCACATCATCAACCGCAGCTCGTGCCAGTTGTGTTGGATCACCACCAGTTCGTCGGAATCTTCCACCTTGCTCTCGTCCCACACCGGCAGGTGCGGCGGCTCCACGCTCATCGGCAGCTTGGCCAGAATGTCGGCCCCCGCCTGATGGGCATAGACCACGCATTCCAGCAGGGAGTTGGAGGCCATGCGGTTGGCGCCGTGCAGACCGGTATAGGTCACTTCGCCAATGGCGTAGAGGCCGGGGATATCGGTCTGGCCGTTGTTGTCGATCATCACGCCACCACAGGTGTAGTGAGCAGCAGGGACGATGGGCATCGGCTCTTTGGTGATGTCGATGCCGACCGCGAGGCAGCGCTCATAGATGGTCGGGAAGTGCTTGATGATGAAATCGGCCGGTTTGTGGCTGATGTCCAGATACATGCAATCCGCTCCGAGCCGCTTCATCTCGTGGTCGATGGCGCGGGCGACGATATCGCGCGGTGCCAGCTCGGCCCGCTCGTCAAACTCCGGCATAAAGCGGCTGCCGTCCGGGCGGCGCAGATAGGCCCCCTCGCCACGCAGTGCTTCGGTCAGCAGGAAGTTGGGATCATCGGGGTGGAACAGGCTGGTGGGGTGGAACTGGTTGAACTCCAGGTTCGCCACCCGGCAACCGGCCCGCCATGCCATGGCGATGCCATCGCCAGAGCTCACATCCGGGTTGGAGGTGTACTGGTAGACCTTGGAGGCGCCACCGGTGGCCAGTGCCACGAAACGGGCGCGGATCACCTCGACCTGCTCGGCGTTACGGTTCCAGACGTAGGCACCCAGCACCTTGTTGCCCGGCAGATTGAGCTTGCGGGTGGTGATGAGGTCGACCGCGTTGAAGCGCTCCATCAGCTGGATATTGGGGTGGGCACGTACCTGATCGATCAGGGTGAGCTGCACCGCCTTGCCGGTGGCGTCGGCCGCGTGGAAGATGCGGCGATGGCTGTGGCCCCCTTCGCGGGTCAGGTGATAGTGGGATTCACCGTCGGCGTTCTCCTCCTGATCGAAGGGAACCCCTTGCTGAATGAGCCACTGGATGGACTCGCGGGCGTGGCGAGCGGTGAACTCCACCACTGCCGGGTCACACAACCCGGCGCCGGCGTTGAGCGTGTCGCTCACGTGGGATTCGATGCTGTCGGTTTCGTCGAAAACGGCAGCGATGCCTCCTTGCGCATAGAAAGTGGCCCCTTCACTGATGGGCCCCTTGCTCAGAACCAGGACTTTGGCGTGGTCTGCCAATCGCAACGCGAGGGACAGACCAGCGGCACCGCTGCCAATGATCAGTACATCGCAAAGGTATTCAACACTTGCTTTCATAAGTATCATTAGCCTGGATTAAGAACTGGCACCATGGTAGCCCAAGCGAGGGCGAGGATGCAGCCTGCATCACATTTTTTTCAATTGAAGCGAACTTTCTCTGATTCTCCCTGTCTGAACTTGTGCGCTTAGGAAGGGCCGGAAAAGAAGAACGATAACCTGATGGGGGTTTTACGGCTCTGATGAGCGACCAGAATCTACTGGACGAACAGCTGGTTGAACGGGTCCAGCGCGGCGATAAAGCAGCTTTCAACCTGTTGGTAAAAAAATACCAGCAAAAGGTGGTCAACCTGGTTGCCAGGTATGTCAACAATCCCGGTGATGTGCCCGATGTGGCACAAGAGGCCTTCATAAAAGCCTACCGTGCATTGCCGACATTCCGTGGCGAAAGTGCTTTTTATACCTGGTTGTACCGAATTGCCGTGAACACGGCGAAGAATTATTTGACCTCCCAGGGGCGCAGGCCGCCCAGCAGTGATGTGGAGGCTGACGAAGCGGAGTCTTATGGTGGTGGTGAAGCCTTGCAAGAGGTCTCAACCCCCGAAAACCTGGCGCTGACTGACGAGATCAAACGCACGGTGTTTTCAGCCATAGAGGCATTGCCGGAAGACCTGAGGACAGCTATCACCCTTCGCGAACTGGAAGGGCTGAGCTACGAAGAGATTGCCGAAATCATGGATTGCCCAGTGGGTACGGTCAGATCCCGTATCTTCCGGGCGAGGGAAGCAATCGATAAAAAGCTGCAACCTCTGATCGAGAATTAACTGGGGAAAGACGGGTTAACTTATGGCAAATAAAGAGCAAATCTCTGCCCTGATGGATGGTGACCTGATTGACGCAGAGGTACTGAACGAGCTGGAGATGGACTCCGACTTGCAAGATACCTGGGGTCGTTACCACCTGATCGGCGATGCCATGCGGGGTGACCTGCCGGTCAATCTGCAACTGGATCTCAGTGACAGCATCATGGCTGCGCTGGAGGATGAGCCCACCATACTGGCACCCAAGCCGGTTGAGACGGCTCCTGTGCAGCAACCTGCCATTGCACCGGTCAAGACAGATTCCAATGTGGTTCCGTTGTTCCGCCGGGTCGGTCAGCAACTCGGTCAATATGCCATTGCGGCATCCGTGGCTGCTGCCGTTATCTTCGGCGTGCAGCAGTATCAGGGACAGGATGGCGTACCGGCCAATCCGGTGCTCAATACCATTCCTATCGGTGGCAGTGCGGCACCGGTGAGTGTTCACTATCCGCAACAGGATGGCGCCCGTGCCCGTCAGCAAGGGCTGACCGAACAGCAGATGCAGGAGCAGCGGGAGCGGATCAACGCCTTCCTGCGTGACCACCAGTTGCAGCAGCGCCTGTTGCAAGACAGACAGATCCAACAATAACGAATTGTCAGGGATACAAACGTGCGCCAGTCCAGCCGTATTTTGCTGGCCTCTCTCCTGCTGATCAGTGCCAAGGCCTCGGCCGACGATAAGTCGGCCGAGGCCTTGTTGCAGCAGATGCAGAGTGCCGTGCAGCAACAGAATTTCGAGTTATCCATGGTCAAGGCCCGTCAGGGGCGTCTTGAACCGATCCGGATCAGCCATGCCGTGATCAACGGCAAGGAAGTGGCCCACCTCAGTTACCTCGATGGCAAGGCGATCGAGTATCTCCAGCGCCAGAACGAATACACCTTCTTTGAAAACAGCCACGATCCCTACACCCTGAAGGATGCCCGTTTCCCCGGCATCTGGTCGACCCTGGTGAAGATGCCGCTGGAGCAGGTGCTGGAGAGCTATGATCCGGTGCTGGCCGGTCGCAGCCGGGTCGCCGGTGTGGTGGCGCAAGTGGTGAGGTTGGTGCCTAAAGAGGCCGACAAATATGGTTTCGTGCTCTGGATTGACGAGCAGAGCCACTTGCTGCTGCGGATCGACATGGTCGAGCGGGAAGGCAATCTGGTGGAGCAGGTACTCGGTGTCGAGCTGGATCTGCAGAGCAAACCGGCCCCCTGGCTGGTGAAGCTGGCCAACAGCAAGCAGCCTCCGGCGCTGGCGCTAGAGGATGCCTATCCGGCGCCGCAGCAGGCGCTGAACTGGCAGATCACCTGGCTGCCCGATGGCTTCAAGGTGCTGTCGCAAGACCGGCACCAGCTGGTGACCACCAGTATGCCGGTGGATTACATGATGCTCTCCGATGGGCTGGTGGATCTCTCGGTCTATGTCTCCCGGGTGGATCCCAAGCAGGCGGTGCGCCAGCAGCTGATCCGCCAGGGCGCGACCTCGCTGGTGAGCTATGTCAACGAAGTGGGGGTCGAGATCACAGTGGTCGGGGAAGTGCCGGCCGAGACCGCCAAGCGCATCGCTGAGTCGGTCCAGCCGCTGGCTCGCAACGAGGCCGTGCAGTGAGTCCATGCTCTGGGCTGGCAGTGGTGCCCAGCTTGCCGCAGACTGCAAGTCGTGTTCAGATCCTGCCATTGCATGAGCACGAGGTGTTGCTGTGAACGAGATGAGTGAAGAGCTGGCGACCGTGGTGGCCATTGAGGGTGACCATGCCTGGGTGGAGTGTGAACGTCGCTCCGCCTGCAGTGGCTGCCAGCAGCAATCCAGTTGCGGTACCGGCACAGTGGCCAAGGCATTTCCCCTGAAGGCCCCCCGCTTGCGGGTCAGGCTGACCGCCGAAGTGCGGATTGGCCAACAAGTGAGGCTCGGCATCCCGCAGGCGAGTCTGCTGCGCGGGGCGGCGCTGGTCTATGTGCTGCCGCTGTTCTGCCTGCTGGTGGGCGCCCTGTTGGGGCAGCTCTGGCTGGCGCCGCTGCTCTCGGGCGGGGAGGGGATCACCATTCTCTGCTGTCTGCTGGGGGGCGTGCTGGGCTTTTTACTGGTTCGTTACTTTTCCAACCGCCTGGATCAGGGGCGCTACGGCCCGCAGATGCTTGGCGTCGTCGTTCCTGTCCGCATCCTCCCCTGACCGAACAGGCGCTATTTCACTGGCGCTGGCGACTAAAGAATGGCCGTCAGCCGGGTTATCCAGTAAAATCGCGCCTCCATAACTGACCTTAACCAATTTTGAGTGACTCTTGCTCGATGAAACACATTCGTAACTTTTCGATTATTGCGCACATCGACCACGGTAAATCGACCCTGTCGGACCGTCTGATCCAGACTTGCGGTGGCTTGTCCGACCGCGAGATGCAGGCTCAGGTGCTTGACTCCATGGATCTGGAGCGCGAGCGCGGCATTACTATCAAAGCACAGAGTGTGACCCTGAACTACCAGGCACAAGACGGTAACACCTACCAGCTGAACTTTATCGACACCCCGGGCCATGTGGATTTCTCCTACGAGGTCTCCCGCTCTTTGGCGGCCTGTGAAGGGGCGCTGCTGGTGGTGGATGCCGGCCAGGGGGTTGAGGCACAGACTCTGGCCAACTGCTACACCGCCATGGAAATGGAGCTGGAAGTGGTGCCGGTGCTGAACAAGATTGACCTGCCTGCGGCAGAACCGGAGCGGGTTGCCGAGGAGATCGAAGACATCGTCGGCATCGATGCGATGGACGCGGTACGCTGCTCCGCCAAGACCGGCCTCGGTGTCGATCTGGTGCTGGAAGAGATCGTTGCCCGCATCCCGGCACCGGAAGGTGATCCGGATGCTCCGCTGCAGGCGTTGATCATCGACTCCTGGTTCGACTCCTATCTGGGCGTCGTCTCGCTGGTGCGGGTCAAGAACGGTTCCCTGAAGAAGAACGACAAGATCAAGGTGATGAGCACCGGCCAGGTATGGGGTGTCGATCGTATCGGTATCTTCACGCCCAAGCAGGTGGATACTCAGGGTCTGGGTTGCGGCGAGGTAGGTTGGGTTGTCTGCGGTATCAAGGACATCCACGGCGCGCCGGTGGGCGATACCCTGACCCAGGCCAAGAACGGTGCCGACAAGGCGCTGGCCGGTTTCAAGAAGGTGAAGCCGCAGGTCTATGCCGGTCTGTTCCCCATCTCCAGCGATGACTACGAGTCGTTCCGTGACGCCCTCGACAAGCTGTCGCTCAACGACGCTTCCCTGTTCTTCGAACCGGAGAGCTCCACTGCGCTGGGCTTCGGTTTCCGTTGCGGCTTCCTTGGCATGCTGCACATGGAGATCATTCAGGAGCGTCTGGAGCGGGAATACGATCTGGATCTGATCACTACGGCGCCGACCGTGGTCTATGAAATCGAGCTGAACAACGGCGAGACCATCCACATCGATAGCCCGGCGGCGATGCCTGCGGTCAACAATATCAAAGAGATGCGTGAGCCGATCGCCGAGTGCCATATCCTGCTGCCGCAGGAGTACATGGGCAACGTGATCACCCTCTGTATCGAGAAGCGTGGCGTGCAGACCAACATGGTCTATCACGGCAAGCAGGTGGCACTGACCTATGAAATCCCGATGGCAGAAGTGGTGCTCGACTTCTTCGACCGCCTGAAATCCACCAGTCGCGGTTACGCCTCTTTGGATTACGGCTTCAAGCGCTTCGAAACCTCTGACATGGTCCGTCTGGACATCATGATCAACGGTGAGCGCGTCGATGCACTGGCCATCATCACCCACAAGGAGAACGCCCAGTATCGCGGTCGCCAGGTGGTTGAGAAGATGCGCGAGCTGATCCCGCGTCAGATGTTCGACATCGCCATTCAGGCCTCCATCGGCAACCAGATCATCGCCCGCAGTACCGTCAAGGCGCTGCGTAAAGACGTGACCGCCAAGTGCTACGGTGGTGACGTGAGCCGGAAGAAAAAGCTGCTGAACAAGCAGAAAGAAGGTAAGAAGCGGATGAAGTCTGTCGGCCGTGTAGACGTGCCGCAGGAAGCCTTCCTCGCGATTCTCCACGTCGGAAAGGACTAATAATAGATGGCAAGCACGTTTTCCCTGATCCTGGTGGTGGTCTGCGTGATCACCGGTATTATCTGGTGTCTGGACAAGATGATTTGGTCCAAGCAGCGCGCCGCCAAGATTGCCGTGGCTCGTGCCCATGGCGGTGCCCACCTGGATGAGAAGACCCTGGCCAAGGTTGCTCCCGTGCCGGTCTGGATTGAACAGACCGCCGGGGTCTTCCCGGTCATCACCTTTGTGCTGATCCTGCGTTCGTTCATCTTTGAACCGTTCCAGATCCCGTCAGGTTCCATGATGCCCACCCTGCTGGTGGGCGACTTCATCCTGGTGGAAAAATTTGCCTACGGTCTGCGGGACCCGGTGACCAACACCAAGTTCCTCGAGACCGGCGAGCCCCAGCGTGGCGACGTAGTGGTGTTCAAGTATCCCCTTGAGCCGCGCGTTGACTACATCAAGCGGGTGGTCGGCATGCCGGGTGATCGGGTCATCTATCGCAACAAGGAGCTGATGATCCGGCCCAAGTGCGAGGAGCAGGAAGGGAAAACGTGCCCGGGCTTCAAGAAGCTCGACGTCAAGTTTGAACAAAGAGGCGAATTTACCCAGATGGGGATCCCCCTTGACCGCTATACCGAGCAGTTGGGTGATGTCTCCCACGAGACCCTGCGCAATCCGCTGATGCCCGACATGGTTGGCCGTTACTATCGCCAGCCCGGCACCTACCCCGACGAGTGGGTCGTACCGGAAGGCCAGTATTTCGTGATGGGCGATAACCGCGACAACAGCACCGACAGCCGTTTCTGGGGCTTTGTGCCCGAGCAGAATCTGGTCGGCAAGGCGGTCGCTATCTGGATAAGTTTTGAATTCGAGCGCGAAGAAGGCTCCCTGCTGCCAAGTTGGGTACCGACAGGTGTGCGCTTCAACCGCATTGGCGGAATCAAGTAAATGAATATCAAGATGAACAGACTGCAGTCCCGTCTCGGGCATGTCTTTCAGGATCAGGAACTGCTGACCCGGGCGCTGACTCACCGCAGCGCCGGTTCCCGTCACAATGAGCGACTGGAATTTCTGGGTGACTCCATTTTGAGTCTGGTGATTGCCGATGATCTGTTCCACCGCTTCCCGCAAGCGGCGGAAGGGGATCTCAGCCGGATGCGCGCCACTCTGGTGCGCGAGAAGACCTTGGCCGAACTGGGCCGGGAGTTTGACCTCGGGGATCACCTGATCCTCGGTCCCGGCGAACTCAAGAGCGGCGGTTTTCGCCGCGAATCCATTCTGGCCGACACGGTCGAGGCGGTGATCGGTGCCGTCTATCTGGATACCAATCTTGAGACGGTGCGGACGCTGCTGCTGAGCTGGTACGCCAGCCGCCTGGACGAAATCAAGCCCGGCATCGAGCAGAAAGATCCCAAGACCCGTCTGCAAGAAATTTTGCAGGGAAGCCGCAAATCCCTGCCGACCTACACCGTGACCAACGTCAAGGGTGAGGCTCACAACCAGGAGTTCACCGTCCAGTGTGACGTGGAAGGTCTGGATGGGCCTATCAAAGGGGTCGGCACCAGCCGCCGCAAGGCCGAACAGGCCGCAGCGCAGCAAGCATTGGAAAAACTGTCATGACAGATACCACCTACTGCGGCTTTGTCGCCATCGTGGGCCGCCCGAATGTGGGCAAGTCCACCCTGCTCAACAAGCTGCTTGGCCAGAAGGTCAGCATCACCTCGAAGAAACCCCAGACCACCCGTCACCGGATTTTGGGGATCGACACCGAGGAGAACTACCAGACCATCTATGTGGATACCCCGGGTCTGCACATCGAAGAGAAACGGGCCATCAACCGCCTGATGAACCGTGCCGCCACCAGTTCGCTGGGTGATGTGGCCATGGTGGTGTTCATGGTCGATGGGACCCATTGGACCAAAGATGACGAGATGGTGCTCGGCAAGCTGCGCCATCTCAAGTGCCCTGTGGTGCTGGCGGTCAACAAGATCGACAACGTCAAAGAGAAAGAGGATCTGCTGCCGCACCTCGAGTGGCTGGGTCAGCAGATGAACTTTGCCCATATCCTGCCCATCAGTGCCGAGAAGGGCACCAATGTGGAGAAGATCCGCGAGTGGGCCAAGGATCTGCTGCCGGAGAACAACTTCTTCTTCCCGGAAGATTACGTGACCGACCGTTCGTCCCGCTTTATGGCCTCCGAAATCATCCGTGAGAAGCTGATGCGCTTCACCGGTGAGGAGCTGCCCTACTCGGTGACGGTGGAGATCGAACGCTTCAAGGTGGAAGAGAATGGCCTCTACCACATCCACGGCCTGATCCTGGTCGAGCGCGATGGCCAGAAGAAGATGGTCATCGGCAACAAGGGCGAGAAGATCAAAACCATCGGTACCGAAGCGCGCCTCGACATGGAACGGCTGTTCCAGAACAAGGTGCACCTCGAGCTGTGGGTCAAGGTCAAGTCCGGCTGGGCTGATGACGAGCGCGCCCTGCGCAGTCTCGGGTATGGTGATGACTGATTGCTGAGTCCGGCTTTCGTCATCCACAGTCGGCCCTATCGGGAGACCAGCCAGCTGGTCGAGGTCTTCACCCAGGATAGTGGCCGATTTACCCTGGTGGCTCGCGGCTCTCGCGGGCCACGCTCCCCGCTCAAGGGGCTGCTGCAACCCTTTACCCTGCTCACCATTGCCTGGCGCGGCAAGGGGGATCTCAAGAACCTCACCCAGGTTGAATGCCCGGATCACTCCCTGCGTCTCGGCGGCGATCGCCTCTTCTACGGCCTCTATCTCAACGAGCTGGTCTACTACCTGCTGGAAGCCCACACCCCGTTCCCCGAAGTGTTCGACGCCTATGCCCGTGCCATCATGGCGCTGGCCGATGGCGAGACGCCGGAGCTGCCGCTGCGCCGCTTCGAGTTCCTGCTGCTGCAGGCGCTGGGCTATGCGGTGGATTTCGAATACACGGCGGACGACGAGTCGCCCATCGAGCCGACCCTGCTCTATGGCTTCGAGCGTGAATTGGGCTTTGTCGCTTGCGAGCGGGCGCCGGATCCCCGTACCCTGTTTCTCGGTGCCCACCTGCTCGCCTTTGCCGAGGGACGTTTCGATACCCCTCCCTTGCTGCAGGCGGCCAAACGTTTCAGCCGACTGGCGCTGCAACCCTATCTGGGCAAGCGCCAGTTAAAGAGCCGGGAGCTGTTTTTAAAACGCCGCAATAGCTTGGGTTAACCGTCCTGCGGCGTTACCCGGCACGGTAAGAATGTTACCTACGTCCGATTACGCTGCGCTAATCGAACCTACGAGCTGATATATGGATATCCGCGCGGTAGCCGCGCAGTCAACAGATGAAGCTTTTCAAGGAGTTCTCAATGAGTGAAATCTATCTGGGTGTGAACATCGACCATATCGCCACCCTGCGTAACGCCCGTGGCACCCAGTATCCGGATCCGGTACAGGCCGCTTTTGTTGCCGAGCAGGCTGGTGCCGATGGCATCACCGTGCATCTGCGTGAAGATCGCCGCCACATCACCGACCGTGACGTGGAGATCCTGCGCCAGACCATCCAGACCAGAATGAACCTGGAGATGGCGGTGACTGAAGAGATGATCGGCATCGCCTGCCGCATCAAGCCCCACTTCGTCTGTCTGGTGCCGGAGAAGCGTACCGAAGTGACCACCGAGGGCGGTCTGGACGTGGCCGGTCAGCTGGCCAAGGTGACTGACGCCGTGGCCCGCCTCTCTGCCGTAGGTGCCCAGGTATCCCTCTTTATCGATGCCGATCCCATCCAGATCGATGCGGCCGCCGAGAGTGGTGCCCCCTTTATCGAGATCCACACCGGCCGTTACGCCGATGCCCCCACCGATGCCGAGCGCAACGCCGAGTTCAAGCGCATCGCAGCCGGTGCCTCCTATGCCGCTGGCAAGGGGCTCAAGGTCAATGCCGGCCACGGCCTGCACTACCACAACGTCAAGGCCATCGCCGCCATCCCCGAGCTCTATGAGCTCAATATTGGCCACGCCATCATCGGCCGTGCCGCTTTCGACGGTCTGGCCAAGGCCGTGAGCGACATGCGCCTGCTGATGCAGGAGGCCCGTCAGGGGATCTGATCCGCTGGATAGGTCAGCGGCCTGATACTGGTCGCCAGAAATAACAAGGGACGCCACGGCGTCCTTTGTTGTTTCTGGTCCTGTTTACTCAAGCGAAATGGTCTGGCGACTCCCGCACCGTAATAACCCAGCACAATCGGCTATAAGCAGTTGATGTCAAAAGAGTTACACTGGTTGACCCTGTGAGCTGGACGAGATTGTTATGGAGCACCCCCTGTACCACCCCGATATCACCGATCTGGAACCTGTCGCCCGTGCGGCGGGGGCGGCCATCATGGCGATCTACCGCGAGCCCTTTGCGGTGGAGTACAAGAGAGATGAGAGTCCGCTCACCGCTGCCGACAAGGGGGCGCATGAGGTGATCGTGCAGGCGTTGGCGCGGCTGACTCCCGATATCCCTGTGCTGTCGGAGGAGTCTGGCCCCGAGGTGATGGTGGCGCGCCACGGCTGGTCTCGCTATTGGCTGGTGGATCCTCTCGACGGCACCAAGGAGTTTGTCTCCCGCAACGGTGAGTTCACCGTCAATATCGCGCTGATTGAAGCGGGGGCGCCGCGTTGGGGGCTGGTCTATGCGCCTGTGCTGGACAGGCTCTGGTATGGCGGCGAGGGGCTCGGGGCATGGCGCATCGCCGATGGCATACGCGAGTCCATCCAGACCCGGCCTCATCGTGAAGGCGAGGCGTGGCGGGTGGTGGGCAGTCGCAACCACCTGTCGCAGGAGACCCTCGACTTTCTGGCTCCTTTTGGTGAAATCGAGCTGGTCTCCATGGGCAGCTCCCTCAAGTTCTGCATCATTGCCGAGGGGGGCGCCGAGCTCTATCCACGCCTCGCACCGACCTGCGAGTGGGATACCGGTGCTGCGCAGGCGGTGCTGGAGGGGGCGGGGGGCAGCGTCACCCAACTCGATGGCTCACCCCTTGCCTACAACAAGCCCGACATCCTCAACCCTTGGTTTGTCGCCAGAGCATGACCTTGCTGGTACGCTGAGCATCGCGCAATAAAAAGAGGCCGGAGCGGGTTGTACACCCGTTCCGGCCTCTTTGCATCTGACGCGGTTTTAAAAGACTTTCTTGAACGGCTTGATGGTGACCTTGGCGTAGACACCGGCGGTCACATAAGGGTCGGCATCGGCCCAGGCCTGGGCGTCTGCCAGCGAGGTAAACTCGGCGATGACGGTGCTGCCGGTAAAGCCTGCATCGGCCGGATCCTCGGCATCAATAGCCGGGTTGGGACCAGCGGTCAGCAGGCGACCTTCATCCTGCAGCGCTTGCAGCCGGGCCAGATGGGCAGGGCGAACCTGCTTGCGCAGTGGCAGGCTATCGGGGACATCTTCGGAGTAGATGAGATACCACATGAGAGGATCCTTTTCTGATGAGGGTTATTTTTTCAGCTGTTCTTTTTGTTCAGCCGGAATGTGGCGGTAGAGATAGACGCCACTGAGCAGGGTAAAGACCAGCGTCATCCCCAGCAGGCCGAACACCTTGAAGTTGACCCACATCTCTTGCGGCATGTTGAACGCCACGTAGAGGTTGAGCAGGCCACAGACGGTAAAGAAGCCGACCCAGCCGAGATTGACCTTGTCCCAGACTGCATCGGGTGCCTGCAGCTCCTTGGCCAGCATCTGTTTGATCAGATTCTTGCCAAAGCCGTAGCGGCTGATGAGCAGACCCAGTGCGAACAGCACGTTGATGACAGTCACTTTCCACTTGATGAAGGTGTCATCGTGGAAGAAGACGGTGAGGCCGCCGAAGAAGCCGACCAGCAGGAAGGTAAAGAGCTGCATCTTCTCGACCTTGCGATAGCGGATCCAGCTATAGGCGAGCTGCAGACCAGTGACCACCACCAGTGCGCCGGTCGCCATGTAGATGTCGTAAAACTTGTAGACCGCGAAGAAAACGATAAGTGGAATAAATTCAATAAATTGCTTCATGTCTGGCGCGTAGCCCTCAAGAATGGATCTCAAAATTTTGTCCAGTTTACCTGCCCGATGGGCAACGGCAAATGAATAAGACCGCCTAATTTACGTCCAGTTCCCTGGCGCGGCGCTAGCCAAATAGCTGGCGGGCAAGGGGCTCGCCCAGCCGTTTTTGATCCGCCAGCAGCTCGCGGATGTGGCGCTCTTCGATAAGCGGGTTAAGCAGCACGGCGCGCAGCAGGGTGAGCGGTTGGGCGCCGTAGCGCACTACTGCCCGCTGGGTGCGGGAGACAAAGCTGTGCCCCTCGGCCCGCTGGGCTTTTTGCAGGGCCACGTTGAAGTCGTTGATCTGCGCGTTGGCCGCTTCGTCCTGCACCTTGCCCTGCAGGTGGCGCGGAATGCAGCGGTAGGAGAGCAGGTTCATCACCGGTGCCGACATCAGCTCGAAGGCGGGATCCTGGGTGATGAGATCCGCCATCAGCCGGGCGCGGTCGTAGTTGGCCTCGATGAGATGGGCGTAACCCTGCTGGCCAAATAGCTGGAAGGCGGCATCCAGATAGAGGGCATTGGCCGGGCGGGTGCCCTCCAGCGTAAAGCGCCCCTGATCGAACGAGGTGGCGCGAATGGCGTAGGGAGCCTCCCGCTTGACCGCCATCATCAGGTCGGGCTGGCGGCAGAGCAGCATGCCGGTACCGAGCGGCACCAGCAGCTGTTTGTGGCCATCGAGGGTCACGGTATCAGCCCGCTCGATACCGGCCAGCAAGTTTTGATAGCGGGGGGAGAAGAGGGTCGGGCCGCCCCAGGCAGCATCCACATGAAAATGGATCTGCTCGCGCTCGGCGATGGCCGCCAGCTCAGGCAGGGGGTCGATGGAGCCAAAGTCGGTACTGCCCGCCACGCCGACCAGCGCCAGCACTTTCAATTTCTGTTCTTTGCACTGGATCAGCGCCTGCTCCAGCGCAGCCAGACTGAGCCGGTTCTGCTCGTCGGTCTCGAGGCGCCAGACGCTGCGGGCGCCCAGTCCCAACAGATCCATCCCCTTGTCGAAGGAGTAGTGCATCAGCCGAGAGCCCAGAATGACGGCGCCGCGATAGCCCTGCTCATAGAGGGCGAACAGGTTGTCGCCGCAGGCGCGGTTACGGGCCAGCCACAGCGCCGTGACATTGGCGATGGTGCCGCCGCTGGTCATGACGCCGAGGGCGGCATCCTTGGCATGCATCTGCTCGCCGTAGAAGGCATCGTCCCTGCCATAGATGAGGCGGTGCAGCTTGGCCAGCACCTCCCGCTCCAGAAAGCTGAGCAGGCGGGAGGACTCCATCTTCATCGGATTCTGGTTGAGCATTACCAGCAGGCGCGACAGCTCGGCGGTATAGGCCGGCAGTGGCGCCGTCATGTGGCCCATGTAGCGTGGCGAGGTGAGGTGAGAGGCGCCGGGCACCAGAGTGGCCAGCCGCGCCAGATACTCCTCGATGGAGAGACCGACCGCAGGCATGCGGGATTGCTCGAGCTGATGGGTGAACTGGTCGCGCTGGTAGGGGGCCTGACTGTCATCCGAGTGGTGAAAATGTGCCAGCATGGCGCTCATTGCGTCGCCAAAGGCTGCATCCGGTTGTGTAAACAGCTCAGTCAACTTCATCAGGTTCTCCAGACCAGGTCACCGGGGTAGGTGTTTATGCCGCTTGTCTCGGGCATCGGCGGCAGAGCATACACCAAAGGTTGGCAGGTGGCAGCCACTCCATTTTTTAAGCGAACACTTGTACTCTGAAATGGTGCTGGGTAGAGTGAGCCACAGTTATTGTGGAGTCGATGTTATGAGTGGTGTGATGGATTACTCCCCCCGGGAGGAGCTGGCAAACCGGCTGAGTCACGGTGCGGGATTGTTGCTGGGGATTGTCGGGCTGGTGCTGTTGCTCATCAAGGGATGGGGGCAGGGCACGCAGGCGCTGGTGAGCTACAGCCTCTATGGCGGTAGTCTGGTGCTGCTCTATCTGGCCTCGACCCTCTATCACAGCATGGCGGAAGGGCGAGCCAGACGCTGGTGCAAGGTGTTTGATCACTGCGCCATCTATCTGCTGATTGCCGGCACCTATACCCCCTTTCTGCTGGTGGCGCTCGATACGCCGCTGGCGAAGGGGTTGATGGTGGTGATTTGGTCCCTGGCGCTGGCTGGCGTGGTGTTCAAGCTGGTGTTTATCAACCGCTTCAAGAAGTTGTCGCTTTTTACCTATCTGATGCTGGGCTGGTTGTCGCTGGTGGTCATCTACCAGCTCTACATCCATCTGGCCGGTGAGGGGCTGCTGCTGCTCGGGCTTGGCGGCCTTATCTACAGTCTCGGGGTCATTTTCTATGTGGCCAAGCAGATCCCCTACAACCACGCCATCTGGCATCTTTTTGTGCTGGGTGGCAGCGTTTGTCACTTTATGGCCATTTACGGCTACGTCGCCTAACGTCGTGCAACTAGCCCTTAATTGGTATTTTTAGCGCGTAAAAGGATAAATTCGTGCGGTATCACACAGTTGGCAGCTGCGTTTGCTGACAAGCTAGGATCAGTTCAATTCGCAAAGGATGCACGAAATGAGTGAAATCGCGCTTTCCATCAGCATGTTGTCGCTGGTGGCAGTGCTAGGACTCTGGCTGGGAAACTGGCGAGTCTATGGCGTTGGGTTAGGGATAGGGGGGGTGCTGTTTGGCGGCATCATAGTGGGTCACTTTGCCGGGGTGTCGGATCTCGCTCTGGATGAGCACACTCTTCACTTTATTCAAGAATTTGGCCTGATCCTGTTTGTCTATACCATCGGCATCCAGGTCGGTCCGGGTTTCTTCTCGTCACTGCGCAGTTCGGGTCTCAAGCTCAATGCGTTTGCCGCCTTGCTGGTCATCCTTGGTTGCGTGGTGGCGGCTGCGCTGCATCAACTGTTTGATGTACCGCTACCGGTGATCCTCGGCGTATTTTCCGGTGCAGTCACCAATACACCGTCACTCGGTGCGGGCCAGCAGATCCTGGCCGAGCTGGGCGCTGCGCCCGGTTCGACCGGTCTGATGGGGATGGGCTATGCGGTTGCCTATCCGTTCGGCATCTGCGGTATTTTGCTCACCATGTGGCTGGTTCGGGTGTTCTTTCGCATCAAGATCGACGATGAAGCCGCCCAATTCGAGCTACAAACCGGTAAAACCAAGGAGAGCTTGCAGACAATCAACATCGCGGTGCGCAACCCCAATATGCACGGCCTGATGCTGAGCGAGATCCCGAGTCTCGATGAGTCTGATGTGATCTGTTCCCGTCTCAAGCGTGGCGACGAACTGATGGTGCCGCGCCCGGAATCCCGTATCGAACTGGGTGACTTGCTGCACCTTGTCGGTGAGCGTCACGCGCTGCACAAGGTGTTGCTGGTATTGGGGGAGGAGGTGGAGACCTCGCTCTCGACCCGTGGCACCGATCTGCGCGTCGAGCGGGTGGTGGTAACCAACGAGCAGGTTCTTGGCAAGAAGATCCGCGATCTGGATATCAAACAGCGCTATGACGTGGTGATCTCCCGTCTCAACCGTGCCGGTATCGAACTGGTGCCGACCAGTCAGACCAGCCTGCAGTTTGGCGACATTCTCAACCTGGTGGGGCGCCTCGACGCCATCGAAGCGGTCACCAATGTGGTCGGTAACGTGCAGCAAAAACTGCAACAGGTGCAGATGTTGCCGGTATTTATCGGGATCGGTCTCGGTGTGTTGCTCGGCTCCATCCCCTTCTATCTACCCGGTTTCCCGGCCGCCCTCAAATTGGGTCTGGCTGGCGGGCCGCTGGTGGTGGCGCTGATCCTGTCGCGGATCGGCAGTATCGGCAAGCTCTACTGGTTCATGCCCCCCAGTGCCAACCTGGCGCTGCGCGAAATTGGCATCGTGCTGTTTCTGGCGGTAGTGGGCTTCAAGTCGGGGGCGGGTTTTATCGATACCCTGATCAACGGTGATGGCCCGGCTTGGATGCTCTACGGCATGGCGATCACCCTGATCCCGCTGCTGGTGGTCGGTGTGCTGGCGCGCCTCTACGGCAAGATGAACTATCTGACCCTGTGCGGTTTGCTGGCCGGCTCCATGACTGATCCTCCCGCGCTGGCCTTTGCCAACGCCATGCACCCGACCAGTGGTGCCAGTGCGCTCTCATACGCCACTGTCTACCCGCTGGTGATGTTCCTGCGGATCATCTCGCCACAACTGCTGGCTATCATCCTCTGGGCGGGAGCCTAGGGTTAATCCTGACGGGAGCATGCCTTGTCATGCTCTCGTCATCATTCTGTAATTTATTGATAATTTTGGTTTTTACCATTCTCGCAACCTCGTTTTACACACTTCTGTCTGGCTGAACAGTTCAGCCTCAAATCGGTCTATCCTTTCGAATTTTCGAGCTGGTTATTTTTCCCCTCAGTCTGCAAAGTAGGCTGTGGCTTATTGCATTCAAATCAGGATTCAGGAGAGAACATGATCACCAATGCCGTTACCTTGGAACAGGGCGTAACCGTAACCCAACTCAAAGGACAAATTTATCTGGTTGCCGCAGATGGCAGCCGGAAGCTGTTGGCTGAAGGGGATGTGCTGCCGAAAGGGGCTGTGATCATGTCGCCGGATGGCGCCAGTTTCATGGGCGGCGGACAGTCGTTCAATGTGCAACCGGCCAGCGAGCAGAGTGAGCCTGCCGAAGAGGGGGATGCCCCCCAGTTGGCGCAAAACGGCGCTGCAGGTACTCCTGATGATATCAATGCCCTGCAACAGGCGATCTTGGGTGGCGCTGACCCGACCCAGGCCTTTGAAGCCTCCGCAGCAGGCGGCGCACCTGCTGCTGGCGGTGGCGGTATCGGTGGTGTCGCCGGCTCCAGTGGTAACGGCGGTTTTGTCACCATCGATCGTACCGGTGATGCAACCATTGCCGAAGCCACTTTCGATACCACCTACAACGCCAATGGCGAGCCACCGCTGGGTGTTGCTGGCGAAGATGAAGTATTCGACCTGACTCCGCCCACCATTTCCGTGGTTGCGCCAGATAACACCAATGACACCACACCAACCCTGACCGGAACCACAGATGCTCCCGTTGGCAGCACCGTGACCCTGCTGGTCACCGATGCAAACGGTAATAAACAAACCCTGACCGCTATCGTCACACCCGCTGGCACTTTCACTGTGGATGTGGTTACCCCCTTGGCCGAGGGTTCTTATACCGTTACAGCCACAGTGACCGATCCTGCGGGTAATTCTGGAAGTGCGACGGATTCAGGGAGTGTGGATGTAACCGCTCCAGCGATCACCGTTGATGCGCCTGACAATACCAATGACACCACCCCGACCATCACTGGTACTACCAATGCGGTCCTAGGCAGCACGGTCACGCTGGTGGTGACCGATGCCAATGGCAACCAGCAAACCTTGACCGCCACGGTGCAACCGGGTGGCAGCTACAGCGTGGATGTCACCACCCCGTTGGCGGAAGGCTCTTATTCCGTCACCGCCACAGTGACCGAACCGGCCGGCAACACCGGCACCGCGACCGACGACGGCAGCGTCGACACCGTGGCGCCGGAGATCACGGTGGATGCACCGGACAATACCAATGACACTACCCCGACCATCAGCGGCAAGACGGATGCGGCAGAAGGCAGCACCGTCACCATCTTGGTGACCGATGCCAAGGGGGGCGAACAGACGCTGACGACGACCGTCGACAAGGATGGCAACTATCGCGTAGATGTCACTACCCCGCTGGCGGAAGGTGGCTATAAAGCGGATGCCA
This sequence comes from Aeromonas allosaccharophila, assembly GCF_016026615.1. Taxonomy (NCBI): domain Bacteria; kingdom Pseudomonadati; phylum Pseudomonadota; class Gammaproteobacteria; order Aeromonadales; family Aeromonadaceae; genus Aeromonas; species Aeromonas allosaccharophila. The sequence continues at coordinate 4,439,349 of NZ_CP065745.1, forward strand.
GTGTGACTGACAAGGCGGGCAACACCGGCAAGGCGACGGACGACGGCAGCGTTGATGTGACTGCGACTGGCGCGCCGGTGGTGACCATTGTGGATGACCGCAATCCGGATGATGGTGTGCTGACCAAGGATGAGATTGGCAACGACAACATCCAGGTGACCGTGCAGGTCAACGCCGCCGATCTGGCGGATGGCGGCAAGGTGAACCTGACCATCACCAACGGCAGCACGACCAGCGATATCGAACTGACGCTGGTCGATGGCAAGCTGGTCGACGGGAGCGGCAAGCAGTACGGCTACAGCAACGGCATCATCAGCTGGACCGAAACCCGTCCGGCGGACGGTGCCCAGTTGAAGGTAGACGCGACCCAGACCGACAAGGCCAACAACACTTCGGACAAGGGCAGCGACCAGGCGACTGTGGGTGACACCACGGCGGCCGGTGCACCGGTGGTGACCATTGTGGATGACCGCAATCCGGATGATGGTGTGCTGACCAAGGATGAGATTGGCAACGACAACATCCAGGTGACCGTGCAGGTCAACGCCGCCGATCTGGCGGATGGCGGCAAGGTGAACCTGACCATCACCAACGGCAGCACGGCCAGCGATATCGAACTGACGCTGGTCGATGGCAAGCTGGTCGACGGGAGCGGCAAGCAGTACGGCTACAGCAACGGCATCATCAGCTGGACCGAAACCCGTCCGGCGGACGGTGCCCAGTTGAAGGTAGACGCGACCCAGACCGACAAGGCCAACAACACTTCGGACAAGGGCAGCGACCAGGCGACTGTGGGTGACACCACGGCGGCCGGTGCACCGGTGGTGACCATTGTGGATGACCGCAATCCGGATGATGGTGTGCTGACCAAGGATGAGATTGGCAACGACAACATCCAGGTGACCGTGCAGGTCAACGCCGCCGATCTGGCGGATGGCGGCAAGGTGAACCTGACCATCACCAACGGCAGCACGACCAGCGATATCGAACTGACGCTGGTCGATGGCAAGCTGGTCGACGGGAGCGGCAAGCAGTACGGCTACAGCAACGGCATCATCAGCTGGACCGAAACCCGTCCGGCGGACGGTGCCCAGTTGAAGGTAGACGCGACCCAGACCGACAAGGCCAACAACACTTCGGACAAGGGCAGCGACCAGGCGACTGTGGGTGACACCACGGCGGCCGGTGCACCGGTGGTGACCATTGTGGATGACCGCAATCCGGATGATGGTGTGCTGACCAAGGATGAGATTGGCAACGACAACATCCAGGTGACCGTGCAGGTCAACGCCGCCGATCTGGCGGATGGCGGCAAGGTGAACCTGACCATCACCAACGGCAGCACGACCAGCGATATCGAACTGACGCTGGTCGATGGCAAGCTGGTCGACGGGAGCGGCAAGCAGTACGGCTACAGCAACGGCATCATCAGCTGGACCGAAACCCGTCCGGCGGACGGTGCCCAGTTGAAGGTAGACGCGACCCAGACCGACAAGGCCAACAACACTTCGGACAAGGGCAGCGACCAGGCGACTGTGGGTGACACCACGGCGGCCGGTGCACCGGTGGTGACCATTGTGGATGACCGCAATCCGGATGATGGTGTGCTGACCAAGGATGAGATTGGCAACGACAACATCCAGGTGACCGTGCAGGTCAACGCCGCCGATCTGGCGGATGGCGGCAAGGTGAACCTGACCATCACCAACGGCAGCACGGCCAGCGATATCGAACTGACGCTGGTCGATGGCAAGCTGGTCGACGGGAGCGGCAAGCAGTACGGCTACAGCAACGGCATCATCAGCTGGACCGAAACCCGTCCGGCGGACGGTGCCCAGTTGAAGGTAGACGCGACCCAGACCGACAAGGCCAACAACACTTCGGACAAGGGCAGCGACCAGGCGACTGTGGGTGACACCACGGCGGCCGGTGCACCGGTGGTGACCATTGTGGATGACCGCAATCCGGATGATGGTGTGCTGACCAAGGATGAGATTGGCAACGACAACATCCAGGTGACCGTGCAGGTCAACGCCGCCGATCTGGCGGATGGCGGCAAGGTGAACCTGACCATCACCAACGGCAGCACGGCCAGCGATATCGAACTGACGCTGGTCGATGGCAAGCTGGTCGACGGGAGCGGCAAGCAGTACGGCTACAGCAACGGCATCATCAGCTGGACCGAAACCCGTCCGGCGGACGGTGCCCAGTTGAAGGTAGACGCGACCCAGACCGACAAGGCCAACAACACTTCGGACAAGGGCAGCGACCAGGCGACTGTGGGTGACACCACGGCGGCCGGTGCACCGGTGGTGACCATTGTGGATGACCGCAATCCGGATGATGGTGTGCTGACCAAGGATGAGATTGGCAACGACAACATCCAGGTGACCGTGCAGGTCAACGCCGCCGATCTGGCGGATGGCGGCAAGGTGAACCTGACCATCACCAACGGCAGCACGACCAGCGATATCGAACTGACGCTGGTCGATGGCAAGCTGGTCGACGGGAGCGGCAAGCAGTACGGCTACAGCAACGGCATCATCAGCTGGACCGAAACCCGTCCGGCGGACGGTGCCCAGTTGAAGGTAGACGCGACCCAGACCGACAAGGCCAACAACACTTCGGACAAGGGCAGCGACCAGGCGACTGTGGGTGACACCACGGCGGCCGGTGCACCGGTGGTGACCATTGTGGATGACCGCAATCCGGATGATGGTGTGCTGACCAAGGATGAGATTGGCAACGACAACATCCAGGTGACCGTGCAGGTCAACGCCGCCGATCTGGCGGATGGCGGCAAGGTGAACCTGACCATCACCAACGGCAGCACGGCCAGCGATATCGAACTGACGCTGGTCGATGGCAAGCTGGTCGACGGGAGCGGCAAGCAGTACGGCTACAGCAACGGCATCATCAGCTGGACCGAAACCCGTCCGGCGGACGGTGCCCAGTTGAAGGTAGACGCGACCCAGACCGACAAGGCCAACAACACTTCGGACAAGGGCAGCGACCAGGCGACTGTGGGTGACACCACGGCGGCCGGTGCACCGGTGGTGACCATTGTGGATGACCGCAATCCGGATGATGGTGTGCTGACCAAGGATGAGATTGGCAACGACAACATCCAGGTGACCGTGCAGGTCAACGCCGCCGATCTGGCGGATGGCGGCAAGGTGAACCTGACCATCACCAACGGCAGCACGACCAGCGATATCGAACTGACGCTGGTCGATGGCAAGCTGGTCGACGGGAGCGGCAAGCAGTACGGCTACAGCAACGGCATCATCAGCTGGACCGAAACCCGTCCGGCGGACGGTGCCCAGTTGAAGGTAGACGCGACCCAGACCGACAAGGCCAACAACACTTCGGACAAGGGCAGCGACCAGGCGACTGTGGGTGACACCACGGCGGCCGGTGCACCGGTGGTGACCATTGTGGATGACCGCAATCCGGATGATGGTGTGCTGACCAAGGATGAGATTGGCAACGACAACATCCAGGTGACCGTGCAGGTCAACGCCGCCGATCTGGCGGATGGCGGCAAGGTGAACCTGACCATCACCAACGGCAGCACGACCAGCGATATCGAACTGACGCTGGTCGATGGCAAGCTGGTCGACGGGAGCGGCAAGCAGTACGGCTACAGCAACGGCATCATCAGCTGGACCGAAACCCGTCCGGCGGACGGTGCCCAGTTGAAGGTAGACGCGACCCAGACCGACAAGGCCAACAACACTTCGGACAAGGGCAGCGACCAGGCGACTGTGGGTGACACCACGGCGGCCGGTGCACCGGTGGTGACCATTGTGGATGACCGCAATCCGGATGATGGTGTGCTGACCAAGGATGAGATTGGCAACGACAACATCCAGGTGACCGTGCAGGTCAACGCCGCCGATCTGGCGGATGGCGGCAAGGTGAACCTGACCATCACCAACGGCAGCACGGCCAGCGATATCGAACTGACGCTGGTCGATGGCAAGCTGGTCGACGGGAGCGGCAAGCAGTACGGCTACAGCAACGGCATCATCAGCTGGACCGAAACCCGTCCGGCGGACGGTGCCCAGTTGAAGGTAGACGCGACCCAGACCGACAAGGCCAACAACACTTCGGACAAGGGCAGCGACCAGGCGACTGTGGGTGACACCACGGCGGCCGGTGCACCGGTGGTGACCATTGTGGATGACCGCAATCCGGATGATGGTGTGCTGACCAAGGATGAGATTGGCAACGACAACATCCAGGTGACCGTGCAGGTCAACGCCGCCGATCTGGCGGATGGCGGCAAGGTGAACCTGACCATCACCAACGGCAGCACGACCAGCGATATCGAACTGACGCTGGTCGATGGCAAGCTGGTCGACGGGAGCGGCAAGCAGTACGGCTACAGCAACGGCATCATCAGCTGGACCGAAACCCGTCCGGCGGACGGTGCCCAGTTGAAGGTAGACGCGACCCAGACCGACAAGGCCAACAACACTTCGGACAAGGGCAGCGACCAGGCGACTGTGGGTGACACCACGGCGGCCGGTGCACCGGTGGTGACCATTGTGGATGACCGCAATCCAGATGATGGTGTGCTGACCAAGGATGAGATTGGCAACGACAACATCCAGGTGACCGTGCAGGTCAACGCCGCCGATCTGGCGGATGGCGGCAAGGTGAACCTGACCATCACCAACGGCAGCACGGCCAGCGATATCGAACTGACGCTGGTCGATGGCAAGCTGGTCGACGGGAGCGGCAAGCAGTACGGCTACAGCAACGGCATCATCAGCTGGACCGAAACCCGTCCGGCGGACGGTGCCCAGTTGAAGGTAGACGCGACCCAGACCGACAAGGCCAACAACACTTCGGACAAGGGCAGCGACCAGGCGACTGTGGGTGACACCACGGCGGCCGGTGCACCGGTGGTGACCATTGTGGATGACCGCAATCCGGATGATGGTGTGCTGACCAAGGATGAGATTGGCAACGACAACATCCAGGTGACCGTGCAGGTCAACGCCGCCGATCTGGCGGATGGCGGCAAGGTGAACCTGACCATCACCAACGGCAGCACGACCAGCGATATCGAACTGACGCTGGTCGATGGCAAGCTGGTCGACGGGAGCGGCAAGCAGTACGGCTACAGCAACGGCATCATCAGCTGGACCGAAACCCGTCCGGCGGACGGTGCCCAGTTGAAGGTAGACGCGACCCAGACCGACAAGGCCAACAACACTTCGGACAAGGGCAGCGACCAGGCGACTGTGGGTGACACCACGGCGGCCGGTGCACCGGTGGTGACCATTGTGGATGACCGCAATCCGGATGATGGTGTGCTGACCAAGGATGAGATTGGCAACGACAACATCCAGGTGACCGTGCAGGTCAACGCCGCCGATCTGGCGGATGGCGGCAAGGTGAACCTGACCATCACCAACGGCAGCACGGCCAGCGATATCGAACTGACGCTGGTCGATGGCAAGCTGGTCGACGGGAGCGGCAAGCAGTACGGCTACAGCAACGGCATCATCAGCTGGACCGAAACCCGTCCGGCGGACGGTGCCCAGTTGAAGGTAGACGCGACCCAGACCGACAAGGCCAACAACACTTCGGACAAGGGCAGCGACCAGGCGACTGTGGGTGACACCACGGCGGCCGGTGCACCGGTGGTGACCATTGTGGATGACCGCAATCCGGATGATGGTGTGCTGACCAAGGATGAGATTGGCAACGACAACATCCAGGTGACCGTGCAGGTCAACGCCGCCGATCTGGCGGATGGCGGCAAGGTGAACCTGACCATCACCAACGGCAGCACGACCAGCGATATCGAACTGACGCTGGTCGATGGCAAGCTGGTCGACGGGAGCGGCAAGCAGTACGGCTACAGCAACGGCATCATCAGCTGGACCGAAACCCGTCCGGCGGACGGTGCCCAGTTGAAGGTAGACGCGACCCAGACCGACAAGGCCAACAACACTTCGGACAAGGGCAGCGACCAGGCGACTGTGGGTGACACCACGGCGGCCGGTGCACCGGTGGTGACCATTGTGGATGACCGCAATCCGGATGATGGTGTGCTGACCAAGGATGAGATTGGCAACGACAACATCCAGGTGACCGTGCAGGTCAACGCCGCCGATCTGGCGGATGGCGGCAAGGTGAACCTGACCATCACCAACGGCAGCACGACCAGCGATATCGAACTGACGCTGGTCGATGGCAAGCTGGTCGACGGGAGCGGCAAGCAGTACGGCTACAGCAACGGCATCATCAGCTGGACCGAAACCCGTCCGGCGGACGGTGCCCAGTTGAAGGTAGACGCGACCCAGACCGACAAGGCCAACAACACTTCGGACAAGGGCAGCGACCAGGCGACTGTGGGTGACACCACGGCGGCCGGTGCACCGGTGGTGACCATTGTGGATGACCGCAATCCGGATGATGGTGTGCTGACCAAGGATGAGATTGGCAACGACAACATCCAGGTGACCGTGCAGGTCAACGCCGCCGATCTGGCGGATAGCGGCAAGGTGAACCTGACCATCACCAACGGCAGCACGACCAGCGATATCGAACTGACGCTGGTCGATGGCAAGCTGGTCGACGGGAGCGGCAAGCAGTACGGCTACAGCAACGGCATCATCAGCTGGACCGAAACCCGTCCGGCGGACGGTGCCCAGTTGAAGGTAGACGCGACCCAGACCGACAAGGCCAACAACACTTCGGACAAGGGCAGCGACCAGGCGACTGTGGGTGACACCACGGCGGCCGGTGCACCGGTGGTGACCATTGTGGATGACCGCAATCCGGATGATGGTGTGCTGACCAAGGATGAGATTGGCAACGACAACATCCAGGTGACCGTGCAGGTCAACGCCGCCGATCTGGCGGATGGCGGCAAGGTGAACCTGACCATCACCAACGGCAGCACGGCCAGCGATATCGAACTGACGCTGGTCGATGGCAAGCTGGTCGACGGGAGCGGCAAGCAGTACGGCTACAGCAACGGCATCATCAGCTGGACCGAAACCCGTCCGGCGGACGGTGCCCAGTTGAAGGTAGACGCGACCCAGACCGACAAGGCCAACAACACTTCGGACAAGGGCAGCGACCAGGCGACTGTGGGTGACACCACGGCGGCCGGTGCACCGGTGGTGACCATTGTGGATGACCGCAATCCGGATGATGGTGTGCTGACCAAGGATGAGATTGGCAACGACAACATCCAGGTGACCGTGCAGGTCAACGCCGCCGATCTGGCGGATGGCGGCAAGGTGAACCTGACCATCACCAACGGCAGCACGACCAGCGATATCGAACTGACGCTGGTCGATGGCAAGCTGGTCGACGGGAGCGGCAAGCAGTACGGCTACAGCAACGGCATCATCAGCTGGACCGAAACCCGTCCGGCGGACGGTGCCCAGTTGAAGGTAGACGCGACCCAGACCGACAAGGCCAACAACACTTCGGACAAGGGCAGCGACCAGGCGACTGTGGGTGACACCACGGCGGCCGGTGCACCGGTGGTGACCATTGTGGATGACCGCAATCCGGATGATGGTGTGCTGACCAAGGATGAGATTGGCAACGACAACATCCAGGTGACCGTGCAGGTCAACGCCGCCGATCTGGCGGATGGCGGCAAGGTGAACCTGACCATCACCAACGGCAGCACGGCCAGCGATATCGAACTGACGCTGGTCGATGGCAAGCTGGTCGACGGGAGCGGCAAGCAGTACGGCTACAGCAACGGCATCATCAGCTGGACCGAAACCCGTCCGGCGGACGGTGCCCAGTTGAAGGTAGACGCGACCCAGACCGACAAGGCCAACAACACTTCGGACAAGGGCAGCGACCAGGCGACTGTGGGTGACACCACGGCGGCCGGTGCACCGGTGGTGACCATTGTGGATGACCGCAATCCGGATGATGGTGTGCTGACCAAGGATGAGATTGGCAACGACAACATCCAGGTGACCGTGCAGGTCAACGCCGCCGATCTGGCGGATGGCGGCAAGGTGAACCTGACCATCACCAACGGCAGCACGACCAGCGATATCGAACTGACGCTGGTCGATGGCAAGCTGGTCGACGGGAGCGGCAAGCAGTACGGCTACAGCAACGGCATCATCAGCTGGACCGAAACCCGTCCGGCGGACGGTGCCCAGTTGAAGGTAGACGCGACCCAGACCGACAAGGCCAACAACACTTCGGACAAGGGCAGCGACCAGGCGACTGTGGGTGACACCACGGCGGCCGGTGCACCGGTGGTGACCATTGTGGATGACCGCAATCCGGATGATGGTGTGCTGACCAAGGATGAGATTGGCAACGACAACATCCAGGTGACCGTGCAGGTCAACGCCGCCGATCTGGCGGATGGCGGCAAGGTGAACCTGACCATCACCAACGGCAGCACGACCAGCGATATCGAACTGACGCTGGTCGATGGCAAGCTGGTCGACGGGAGCGGCAAGCAGTACGGCTACAGCAACGGCATCATCAGCTGGACCGAAACCCGTCCGGCGGACGGTGCCCAGTTGAAGGTAGACGCGACCCAGACCGACAAGGCCAACAACACTTCGGACAAGGGCAGCGACCAGGCGACTGTGGGTGACACCACGGCGGCCGGTGCACCGGTGGTGACCATTGTGGATGACCGCAATCCGGATGATGGTGTGCTGACCAAGGATGAGATTGGCAACGACAACATCCAGGTGACCGTGCAGGTCAACGCCGCCGATCTGGCGGATAGCGGCAAGGTGAACCTGACCATCACCAACGGCAGCACGACCAGCGATATCGAACTGACGCTGGTCGATGGCAAGCTGGTCGACGGGAGCGGCAAGCAGTACGGCTACAGCAACGGCATCATCAGCTGGACCGAAACCCGTCCGGCGGACGGTGCCCAGTTGAAGGTAGACGCGACCCAGACCGACAAGGCCAACAACACTTCGGACAAGGGCAGCGACCAGGCGACTGTGGGTGACACCACGGCGGCCGGTGCACCGGTGGTGACCATTGTGGATGACCGCAATCCGGATGATGGTGTGCTGACCAAGGATGAGATTGGCAACGACAACATCCAGGTGACCGTGCAGGTCAACGCCGCCGATCTGGCGGATGGCGGCAAGGTGAACCTGACCATCACCAACGGCAGCACGGCCAGCGATATCGAACTGACGCTGGTCGATGGCAAGCTGGTCGACGGGAGCGGCAAGCAGTACGGCTACAGCAACGGCATCATCAGCTGGACCGAAACCCGTCCGGCGGACGGTGCCCAGTTGAAGGTAGACGCGACCCAGACCGACAAGGCCAACAACACTTCGGACAAGGGCAGCGACCAGGCGACTGTGGGTGACACCACGGCGGCCGGTGCACCGGTGGTGACCATTGTGGATGACCGCAATCCGGATGATGGTGTGCTGACCAAGGATGAGATTGGCAACGACAACATCCAGGTGACCGTGCAGGTCAACGCCGCCGATCTGGCGGATGGCGGCAAGGTGAACCTGACCATCACCAACGGCAGCACGACCAGCGATATCGAACTGACGCTGGTCGATGGCAAGCTGGTCGACGGGAGCGGCAAGCAGTACGGCTACAGCAACGGCATCATCAGCTGGACCGAAACCCGTCCGGCGGACGGTGCCCAGTTGAAGGTAGACGCGACCCAGACCGACAAGGCCAACAACACTTCGGACAAGGGCAGCGACCAGGCGACTGTGGGTGACACCACGGCGGCCGGTGCACCGGTGGTGACCATTGTGGATGACCGCAATCCGGATGATGGTGTGCTGACCAAGGATGAGATTGGCAACGACAACATCCAGGTGACCGTGCAGGTCAACGCCGCCGATCTGGCGGATGGCGGCAAGGTGAACCTGACCATCACCAACGGCAGCACGGCCAGCGATATCGAACTGACGCTGGTCGATGGCAAGCTGGTCGACGGGAGCGGCAAGCAGTACGGCTACAGCAACGGCATCATCAGCTGGACCGAAACCCGTCCGGCGGACGGTGCCCAGTTGAAGGTAGACGCGACCCAGACCGACAAGGCCAACAACACTTCGGACAAGGGCAGCGACCAGGCGACTGTGGGTGACACCACGGCGGCCGGTGCACCGGTGGTGACCATTGTGGATGACCGCAATCCGGATGATGGTGTGCTGACCAAGGATGAGATTGGCAACGACAACATCCAGGTGACCGTGCAGGTCAACGCAGCCGATCTGGCGGATGGCGGCAAGGTGAACCTGACCATCACCAACGGCAGCACGGCCAGCGATATCGAACTGACGCTGGTCGATGGCAAGCTGGTCGACGGGAGCGGCAAGCAGTACGGCTACAGCAACGGCATCATCAGCTGGACCGAAACCCGTCCGGCGGACGGTGCCCAGTTGAAGGTAGACGCGACCCAGACCGACAAGGCCAACAACACTTCGGACAAGGGCAGCGACCAGGCGACTGTGGGTGACACCACGGCGGCCGGTGCACCGGTGGTGACCATTGTGGATGACCGCAATCCGGATGATGGTGTGCTGACCAAGGATGAGATTGGCAACGACAACATCCAGGTGACCGTGCAGGTCAACGCCGCCGATCTGGCGGATGGCGGCAAGGTGAACCTGACCATCACCAACGGCAGCACGGCCAGCGATATCGAACTGACGCTGGTCGATGGCAAGCTGGTCGACGGGAGCGGCAAGCAGTACGGCTACAGCAACGGCATCATCAGCTGGACCGAAACCCGTCCGGCGGACGGTGCCCAGTTGAAGGTAGACGCGACCCAGACCGACAAGGCCAACAACACTTCGGACAAGGGCAGCGACCAGGCGACTGTGGGTGACACCACGGCGGCCGGTGCACCGGTGGTGACCATTGTGGATGACCGCAATCCGGATGATGGTGTGCTGACCAAGGATGAGATTGGCAACGACAACATCCAGGTGACCGTGCAGGTCAACGCCGCCGATCTGGCGGATGGCGGCAAGGTGAACCTGACCATCACCAACGGCAGCACGGCCAGCGATATCGAACTGACGCTGGTCGATGGCAAGCTGGTCGACGGGAGCGGCAAGCAGTACGGCTACAGCAACGGCATCATCAGCTGGACCGAAACCCGTCCGGCGGACGGTGCCCAGTTGAAGGTAGACGCGACCCAGACCGACAAGGCCAACAACACTTCGGACAAGGGCAGCGACCAGGCGACTGTGGGTGACACCACGGCGGCCGGTGCACCGGTGGTGACCATTGTGGATGACCGCAATCCGGATGATGGTGTGCTGACCAAGGATGAGATTGGCAACGACAACATCCAGGTGACCGTGCAGGTCAACGCCGCCGATCTGGCGGATGGCGGCAAGGTGAACCTGACCATCACCAACGGCAGCACGGCCAGCGATATCGAACTGACGCTGGTCGATGGCAAGCTGGTCGACGGGAGCGGCAAGCAGTACGGCTACAGCAACGGCATCATCAGCTGGACCGAAACCCGTCCGGCGGACGGTGCCCAGTTGAAGGTAGACGCGACCCAGACCGACAAGGCCAACAACACTTCGGACAAGGGCAGCGACCAGGCGACTGTGGGTGACACCACGGCGGCCGGTGCACCGGTGGTGACCATTGTGGATGACCGCAATCCGGATGATGGTGTGCTGACCAAGGATGAGATTGGCAACGACAACATCCAGGTGACCGTGCAGGTCAACGCCGCCGATCTGGCGGATGGCGGCAAGGTGAACCTGACCATCACCAACGGCAGCACGACCAGCGATATCGAACTGACGCTGGTCGATGGCAAGCTGGTCGACGGGAGCGGCAAGCAGTACGGCTACAGCAACGGCATCATCAGCTGGACCGAAACCCGTCCGGCGGACGGTGCCCAGTTGAAGGTAGACGCGACCCAGACCGACAAGGCCAACAACACTTCGGACAAGGGCAGCGACCAGGCGACTGTGGGTGACACCACGGCGGCCGGTGCACCGGTGGTGACCATTGTGGATGACCGCAATCCGGATGATGGTGTGCTGACCAAGGATGAGATTGGCAACGACAACATCCAGGTGACCGTGCAGGTCAACGCCGCCGATCTGGCGGATGGCGGCAAGGTGAACCTGACCATCACCAACGGCAGCACGACCAGCGATATCGAACTGACGCTGGTCGATGGCAAGCTGGTCGACGGGAGCGGCAAGCAGTACGGCTACAGCAACGGCATCATCAGCTGGACCGAAACCCGTCCGGCGGACGGTGCCCAGTTGAAGGTAGACGCGACCCAGACCGACAAGGCCAACAACACTTCGGACAAGGGCAGCGACCAGGCGACTGTGGGTGACACCACGGCGGCCGGTGCACCGGTGGTGACCATTGTGGATGACCGCAATCCGGATGATGGTGTGCTGACCAAGGATGAGATTGGCAACGACAACATCCAGGTGACCGTGCAGGTCAACGCCGCCGATCTGGCGGATGGCGGCAAGGTGAACCTGACCATCACCAACGGCAGCACGGCCAGCGATATCGAACTGACGCTGGTCGATGGCAAGCTGGTCGACGGGAGCGGCAAGCAGTACGGCTACAGCAACGGCATCATCAGCTGGACCGAAACCCGTCCGGCGGACGGTGCCCAGTTGAAGGTAGACGCGACCCAGACCGACAAGGCCAACAACACTTCGGACAAGGGCAGCGACCAGGCGACTGTGGGTGACACCACGGCGGCCGGTGCACCGGTGGTGACCATTGTGGATGACCGCAATCCGGATGATGGTGTGCTGACCAAGGATGAGATTGGCAACGACAACATCCAGGTGACCGTGCAGGTCAACGCCGCCGATCTGGCGGATGGCGGCAAGGTGAACCTGACCATCACCAACGGCAGCACGACCAGCGATATCGAACTGACGCTGGTCGATGGCAAGCTGGTCGACGGGAGCGGCAAGCAGTACGGCTACAGCAACGGCATCATCAGCTGGACCGAAACCCGTCCGGCGGACGGTGCCCAGTTGAAGGTAGACGCGACCCAGACCGACAAGGCCAACAACACTTCGGACAAGGGCAGCGACCAGGCGACTGTGGGTGACACCACGGCGGCCGGTGCACCGGTGGTGACCATTGTGGATGACCGCAATCCGGATGATGGTGTGCTGACCAAGGATGAGATTGGCAACGACAACATCCAGGTGACCGTGCAGGTCAACGCCGCCGATCTGGCGGATGGCGGCAAGGTGAACCTGACCATCACCAACGGCAGCACGACCAGCGATATCGAACTGACGCTGGTCGATGGCAAGCTGGTCGACGGGAGCGGCAAGCAGTACGGCTACAGCAACGGCATCATCAGCTGGACCGAAACCCGTCCGGCGGACGGTGCCCAGTTGAAGGTAGACGCGACCCAGACCGACAAGGCCAACAACACTTCGGACAAGGGCAGCGACCAGGCGACTGTGGGTGACACCACGGCGGCCGGTGCACCGGTGGTGACCATTGTGGATGACCGCAATCCGGATGATGGTGTGCTGACCAAGGATGAGATTGGCAACGACAACATCCAGGTGACCGTGCAGGTCAACGCCGCCGATCTGGCGGATGGCGGCAAGGTGAACCTGACCATCACCAACGGCAGCACGGCCAGCGATATCGAACTGACGCTGGTCGATGGCAAGCTGGTCGACGGGAGCGGCAAGCAGTACGGCTACAGCAACGGCATCATCAGCTGGACCGAAACCCGTCCGGCGGACGGTGCCCAGTTGAAGGTAGACGCGACCCAGACCGACAAGGCCAACAACACTTCGGACAAGGGCAGCGACCAGGCGACTGTGGGTGACACCACGGCGGCCGGTGCACCGGTGGTGACCATTGTGGATGACCGCAATCCGGATGATGGTGTGCTGACCAAGGATGAGATTGGCAACGACAACATCCAGGTGACCGTGCAGGTCAACGCCGCCGATCTGGCGGATGGCGGCAAGGTGAACCTGACCATCACCAACGGCAGCACGACCAGCGATATCGAACTGACGCTGGTCGATGGCAAGCTGGTCGACGGGAGCGGCAAGCAGTACGGCTACAGCAACGGCATCATCAGCTGGACCGAAACCCGTCCGGCGGACGGTGCCCAGTTGAAGGTAGACGCGACCCAGACCGACAAGGCCAACAACACTTCGGACAAGGGCAGCGACCAGGCGACTGTGGGTGACACCACGGCGGCCGGTGCACCGGTGGTGACCATTGTGGATGACCGCAATCCGGATGATGGTGTGCTGACCAAGGATGAGATTGGCAACGACAACATCCAGGTGACCGTGCAGGTCAACGCCGCCGATCTGGCGGATGGCGGCAAGGTGAACCTGACCATCACCAACGGCAGCACGACCAGCGATATCGAACTGACGCTGGTCGATGGCAAGCTGGTCGACGGGAGCGGCAAGCAGTACGGCTACAGCAACGGCATCATCAGCTGGACCGAAACCCGTCCGGCGGACGGTGCCCAGTTGAAGGTAGACGCGACCCAGACCGACAAGGCCAACAACACTTCGGACAAGGGCAGCGACCAGGCGACTGTGGGTGACACCACGGCGGCCGGTGCACCGGTGGTGACCATTGTGGATGACCGCAATCCGGATGATGGTGTGCTGACCAAGGATGAGATTGGCAACGACAACATCCAGGTGACCGTGCAGGTCAACGCCGCCGATCTGGCGGATGGCGGCAAGGTGAACCTGACCATCACCAACGGCAGCACGACCAGCGATATCGAACTGACGCTGGTCGATGGCAAGCTGGTCGACGGGAGCGGCAAGCAGTACGGCTACAGCAACGGCATCATCAGCTGGACCGAGACTACCCCGGCCAACGGCAAGGCGCTGAGTGTGAGTGCAATCCAGACCGACAAGGCGGGCAATGTCTCCCTGCCGGGCAGCGATACGGCTACGGTGCTTAACGAAGCGCCCAATACGGCGGATAAACAGGCTACAGGCCAAGAGGATGCCGCAAGCATTGTTATTCCGTCGCTCTCTGGCAGCGATATTGACGGCACTGTGGTGAGCTTTACCATCCAGAGTCTGCCGACCCATGGCACCCTGTTCCTGGGGAGTGTGGCCGTGGTGGCGAATCAGAGCATTGCGTTGGCGGATGCTGGCAAGTTGACCTTCAAACCGGAACCCAACTGGAGCGGTGACACTAGCTTCAAATGCGTTGCTATGGACAATGACGGTCTGGCAGACCCGACGCCTGCGACTGTAGCAATCAAGGTTGAGTCTGTTAATGACGCCCCGACGCTGAACATCCCCGACGATGCCGTCGTCTCCGAAGAAGGTCTCCTCGGTGGGCTGAAAGATGAACTGGGTGAAGATGGCCAGAAAGATGCTACTGATGAGGTCGTTGCCAAGGGACTGATTACCGTCGGTGATATTGACAGCAACAACTTGACTGTTTCACTGGGATGGCCAACCGATAATGGTGTTAAACCAGTTTATTCTGGTGGTGTTAAGGTCGAGTGGAGTTGGGATGCTGGCAGCAAAACGTTGATTGGTTACGCCGGTGGCAAGGACAACGTTGTTCTTGAGGTTAAGCTGACAGCGCCAGTTGGTAGTAGCAAAGGTGACTGGGGTTATGAAGTGACCCTGAAGCAGCCGTTGGATCACGCTGATACCACCCAGGAAGACACCATCGATCTCAAGATAAATGTGTCTGTTTCTGACGGGGCTCTGTCTGTGACTAAGCCTTTGACGATTACTGTCGAAGATGACGCCCCGCTCGCCGGGAATGCTGATGCGGTATCCGTTGCCAAAACAGACATTCCCAAGGTGTTAACTGGCCTGTTTGATCTGACCCAACACTCTGCAACGGCAAACCAGAGAGAGCTTGATCTGGACGGGTTTAAGATCACAGCTAAAGGGTTCAAGTCGGCGAAAGATTCAACTCTTATTGCTGCAGATGTTAATGCTTCAACGGCAGGGCTTGGTGTTGCCAGTGGCGATAGCCCTTATCACAACCTCGCCAATGAAGTTGATTTCCGTCTCTTTGGGAATGGCAAGTCTGCGTCTGAAGAGCTGATCGTCAAGCTTGATTCAGGGACCGTGGCCTATGGCGCCAACATCAAGTTCAGCCAGATGTTTGGCAAAGAGCTGGAGAGTGGAGTGGTAGAGTTTTACCGAGACAACGTATTGGTCTCCACACTACCATTCAGATCGGATGCTGCGGGGGGAGAGTACAACCAAAACTTCCAGGTGCAGCAGGGCGGTTTTGACACCATGGTGATCAAGGCCACCAACAACGGCAACACCAATACCTCAGACAATAGCGACTTTACCGTCAAGTCTATCGAGTTTCTTGGCTCCTCTACCCCGCAGGCTATTGCCTATGGTTCGGGGACAGTTGCACCGCAATGGGGGGCGGATGGTAAAGGTTATATGGTGCTGGACACCAAGCTGGAAGATTTTGAACGCGGCCTGCTGACGGCCACAGGCTCCCCTATCACTATCCGCGAGAGTGGGAACAACACCCTGCTGGGGCGTGATGGGAATGGCAAATTGGTCTTCAAGTTGGAGTTCACTCCTGCTACCGGCAAGTGGGAGTTCTTCCAGTATGCCGAGATGCAGCGTCCGGACGATGGTGACATCGACTTTACCTTCAAGGCATACGATCGCGATAACGATGACTCGCAAGGGAGCTTTGCTGTCAACCCGCTGGTACGACCGACCGTGGTCAATGTAGCAAGTGACAGCGAGCTTGAAGGTGCCAGTCTGCAACATGTAGTGACCCTGAGCGGGGCGACCAATGTGGTGACCCAGTACAGCTTTTCCATTGCCGGCACAGGGATTCATGCTGCGACGAGGGATGATTGGGGAACTCTGAGATTTAGTAATGGTGTGACGCTGAGCGCAGATGGCAAGAGTGTGAGTGTACCGGCAGGGGTGACCAGCTTCACGGTTACTGTGCCCACGGTGAACGATCGCTTGGTTGAGGATAATGAGACCCTGCAAGTGATTGTGGGCAACCAGAGTGGCATTGGCACTCTCATCGATAATCCGTTTATTACAGTAAATGGTACTGACCTTAACGACACTATTGTGGTGCGTAATGGTGAGAAAGCCGTTAACCCCGATCGTATTGATGTCCACTTTGGTGGCAATCTGTGGGGTGAGATCACCACCCCAAGTGGCGACACTAAGTATGTACGTACCGACACCAGCTACAACAAGATGAGTGTTGATCAGGTGATCAACAGCGGTGCGGGTAATGATCATGTAGAAACTGGCAACGGCAATGATGTGATCTATGCAGGTAAAACCGGGGCAGATGGATTTGGTACCGACGATTCGTTGCAACTGACGCTAGATCAGCTCAAGGCCCATCACATCATGACTGGCAGTTTGTCTGGTGCCAATGCCATGCTCGATGGCGACGGTCTGCTGCTGAGCGTTGATGTGAGCAGTAGCAAAGCGGATGTGGTCAATGGCGGTAGCGGCAATGACAAGATCTACGGGCAATCAGGCTCGGATATCTTGTTTGGCGGTACCGGTGACGACTACATCGATGGCGGCAGCCACAACGATGCCCTGCGTGGTGGCTTGGGCAATGACATCCTGATAGGTGGCCTTGGCAATGATGTACTGCGTGGTGATGAAGGTGCAGATACCTTTGTCTGGAACAAGGGGGATACGGTATCTGGCCCCCAGACCACGGATTACATCATGGACTTCAACAAGGGGTCAGGCACCACCAACCATTTGGAAGGTGACAAGCTGGATCTGAGTGATTTGCTTGATCACGATGGTTCTCACAACCAGAATGATCTGAAGTCTTTGCTCTCCGTTTTAGAGAAAAATGATGGGGTGCATCTGTTTATCATGGAAGACAGTAGTGCTACCTCGCCAACTCAAGAGATTGTGCTGATGAACCATACCTTCGACAGTCTGACGGGCGGCTCAGGTACCACGGCCAACCAGGTGATCGATTACATGTTGACCAACAACATGCTCGATATCGACAAGTAAGCCCGACTTAGGGCAATAAAAAAGCGGCAGAGCAATCTGCCGCTTTTTTTATCTTTGCAGGGAAGCGAAATCAGTTGCCGAGGGTGGCGAACAGGCTCTGCTCCAGGGAGCCGCGGGAGACGCAGACCGGTTTGATGGACGGGGCCGGTACGCGCTCGCCTGAGGATTCAACGAAGAACAGCTCAGTGTTGCCCTTGACGTTGACGGTCGCCACGCTGCTGTTGCCGCTCTGGGTGATGATCAGGTTGATCTGCAGGTTCGGGTTGCCCAGTGCAACTTTGGAACCCATGGTGCCGCAGTCCAGCCACTCCAGCCCGTCGGCTGACTGGTTGACGTTGGCGGTCATCAAGCCGGAACCACGCTGGCTGTTCTCGATGGTGAGACCGTGATCGGTGAACCACTTCTCGGCGCGAGCCCACACCAGATCCACCGGGATCGCCATCTCCTGAGTGTTGTTGGTTGCCTTGGCAATCGGCGGGTTGTAGCGATACTCCTCACCACCGTTATTGTCACCCGCACAACCAACCAGCAGCAGCGCCAATGCGCTCCCCATTATCTTTTTCATCTTGTCTCTCTCGTCCATATCACCAGGCCATTGGCCAACCGGCGCCTATTATCGCCGGAGCGACAACCTCTGTCAGCAAGCATCCTGAATCGGGTGTCATGGGGGGAATATCGGGGTGCTTTACAAAATGGGTTTGCTATCATAGATTTGCTCGAAATTCCTCCATAAGCGCCCCTGTGACCAACATGCTCACCCCGGATCTGCTGCAGCAGATCATCGACCAATTGCCAATGAGTATCTTCTGTCGGGATAAGCATGGGCGCTATCTGTTCGTCAATCGCGAGTTTGCCAGTGAGGCCCATCTGGGCTCGCCTGCCGAGGTGGTGGGCAAGAGTGATGCGCAAATGCCCTGGGGCGATGTCTTTCGCGGTGAGGATGATCAGCTGCTGGCCGGAGGTGTGCCGTTGCTTCATCAGCAACTGCATTGCAACCGGGGCGGCGATACCTGCTGGATGGAGGTGCACAAGATCCCGCTTTACACGGCGCAAGGTGAAGCGTGCGCGGTGTTCGGGGTGGTCAACGAGATTGCCCAGCGCAAGAGCCTGGAACAGACCGTCAAAAAGCAGCAGTTGTTGCAGCGTTTTCTGCTCGATGCCATTCCTGACCTGATCCGTTTCGATGATCACAACGGGGTATTGCTGGAGTGCAATCAGGCGTTTCTCGACTTTATCGGTCAGGAGTCGGAGGAGGTGCTGGGTCAGCAGTTGCCGTTCCGGTTGGCGGCGCCACAGGGGATGGGGCACGGCGAGTGTTGTCTGCTGGATGCCAGCGGGCAGGGGCGACACATGGAGATCACCCGGGTCGATGTGCCCGATGGTGACGGCCACTCCCTCGGGATCCTGACGCTGGGGCGCGACATCACCGGCCTGCGCACCACCCAGGCGCAGTTGCAGCAGGAGCAGCACTACGACAGTCTGACCGGGCTGCTCAAACTTTCCCGTTTCTTGCAGACCAGCCGTCATCTGGGGGGCCGCAGCGCCACATTGGTGCTGGTCGATCTGCACCATTTTCGCGAGATCAACGATCGCTTCGGGATCCGGATTGCCGACCGCCTGCTCAGCCAGGTGGCCAAGCGGTTGCAGCAGTTGGTACCACCGCGCGCCCTGCTCTGTCGGGTCGCAGCCGATGACTTCAGCTTGCTGCTGCCCGACTTCAACGAGCCGCTGCAGGAGTGGAGCCAGCATCTGCAGCAGCAGTTGATGGAGCACTATCAGGTGGAAGATCACCGCATCCAGATCCCGGTGTTTCTGGGGCTGGCCCAGGGGCGGGCAAGCGATGCCGAGCGGTTGCTCAGTCATGCCGAGGCTGCGCTGGCGCAGGGCAAACGGCAGCAGCAGTATTGCACCCTGTTTGATCCCGAGTTGCATGCCCGGCTCAAGCGGCGTCAGCTGATCGCCGCCCAGTTGCCGCTCGCTATCAAGTCCGCCCAGCTGGTTGCCGTCTATCAGCCCATTATCTGTACTCGGACTCACCGCCTGCACGGTGCTGAGCTGCTCTGTCGCTGGCCTCATCCAGAGCTGGGGATGATCTCCCCCGACGAGTTCATTCCGTTGGCGGAAGAGATGGGGATCATCGGTCAGCTTGGCCAGCTGATGCTGGAGCAGGGGTGTGCCCAGCTGTCGCAGTGGCAAACCGCGCAGCCGGATATGGTGCTCTCCATCAACCTTTCGCCGCTGCAGTTCCGTGATCCGGCGCTCTGTGAGCGGGTCTCAGCCTGCATCGCTCGCCATGGTCTCAAGGCCAGTCAACTGGAGCTGGAGATCACCGAAGGAGTACTGATGGAGAACGCCGACGAGATTGAGACCAACCTCGACAACCTGATCGCCGCCGGTTTTCAGCTGGCCATCGATGACTTCGGTACCGGGTACTGCTCGCTGGCCTATCTGCCGCGTTTGCAGGTAGCGACCCTCAAGCTGGATCGCAGCTTCACCCAGGGGCTCGCCAGCAATACCGCAACCACCGCCATCGTGCGTTCGGTCATCGGGTTGGGCCACGAGCTGGGGATCCGGATCACCGCCGAAGGGGTGGAAACGCCCGAGCAGCAGTTGTGGCTGACCGAGGCGGGGTGTGATCGGCTACAGGGCTATCTGTTCAGTCGCCCCCTGCCGCCAGCGGAGTTCGCTGCCAGCTACCTGGCGTGAGATATCGTCAGAAACAGCAAGGCCACCTCTCGGTGGCCTTGCTGTTTTATGATGGAGGCAGGATCAATCCTGGAAGTAGGTGCCCCAGCCATCGTAATCCACCCCGTATTTTTCCAGGATGGGCAGCATCTTGGCGATATCGGCGACGATCGCTTCGACGTTCAGTTTGCACTCGATGGTGGCATCGAAGCAGAAGATGGTGGCGCCGTCATCCAGCTCCATCTCTTCGGCATCGGTCACTTCAAAACCGGCCTTGAACAGGTCAACCGCTGCTTTTTCCAGACGGTCGAAATCCTGGCAGGCGAAGTGGTGCTCGATGTCGTAATCCACATCGGGATTGCTGCCATCGGCCAGCAGTTCGTTGACGATCTCTGTGGTCTCATCACGCCACTCTTGCATATTCAGACTCATGTTGCCTCCAGGCGGTATCATTGCGGCAAAGCATACTCGCAGAGTGGATTTGGCTCAATGCGGCGGACCACAGAGTCTCGAATTTCGATGATATTGGCTCTGCCTGTAGGGTGTGCGGTAGCCAGCAGGTACGGGAAACGGGACCGGAATGGCGAATAAATGGCCGCTGCGTTCAGTTGTTGAGCGAACGCGCTTTTTATCGTGCCATCATGGTTGACACTCTGCGCTGGAAAGGGTTTAATGCGCGCCGTTGCCCAGATAGCTCAGTCGGTAGAGCAGGGGATTGAAAATCCCCGTGTCGGCGGTTCGATTCCGTCTCTGGGCACCATAATTCCTCCTTAGTTCAGTCGGTAGAACGGCGGACTGTTAATCCGTATGTCACTGGTTCAAGTCCAGTAGGAGGAGCCAAATTCGAAAAGCCCGCTCAATCGAGCGGGCTTTTTCATTTCTAGTTGCTGTTGCATGCTGCCAAAAAGAGCGTCGCGCCACAGGTGGCACTGAACAGCAGCATTCCGGTCTGCAGCATGCTGCCAGGGCATGGCTTTTTCTCTCTTTTTCTGGCCCTGATCCACTTCGGTTTCATCACGTTCCCTTATCCATTTTGTCGGCCTGAATGGCTGCACGCCTGTGCAGGCGAGCCATCTTTGTTGAATGGCGCCATGGCGTCAATCTCCCCCGCAAAACAATTAATTCAGCACTGTTGAACCGTGCGTTATCTGGTGATGTTTCGACCTTTAAGCCATTGTTAACATTTTGGAAAACCGGAGTGACCCCGGGGCTGGGCGGGGCTATGATGGGGTCAATGATGTTCCCATCCTGACGGAGAGATCCCAGATGAACAGCCCCTTGAGCTATGTACTGGACGGCATTCATTGCGAGCCGCACTTTTTTACCGTTCCCCTCGATCATGATGAGCCGGATGGCGACAGCATTACCCTGTTTGCCCGTACCCTCTGCCGCAAAGACAAGCTCGATGAGAAGTTGCCCTGGCTGCTGTTTCTGCAAGGGGGGCCGGGATTCGGGGCACCGCGCCCGACGGCCAACAGTGGTTGGCTCAAGCGGGCGTTGCAGGAGTTCAGAGTGCTGTTGCTGGATCAGCGTGGTACCGGGATGTCGAGCCCCATCCATGGGCATATTCTGGCCAAAATGACCCCGGCCGAGCAGGCGGAGTATCTCGGCCATTTTCGCGCCGACAGCATAGTGCAAGATGCCGAGTTCATCCGGCAGGAGCTCAGCCCCAAGCATCGCTGGAGCCTGCTGGGGCAAAGCTTTGGTGGTTTTTGCTGCCTGACCTATCTCTCGCTTTTCCCCGACAGTCTGCGGGAGGTCTATATCACCGGTGGTATCGCACCGATCGGCCGCAGTGCCGAGCAGGTCTACCGCGCCACCTATCAGCGGGTGGCTGACAAGAACCGTGCTTTCTTCGCCCGTTTCCCCCACGCTCAGGGGATTGCCAACCGGCTGGCCAACCATCTGCACCAGCACGATGTGCGGCTGCCTAACGGCCAGCGCCTGACGGTGGAGCAGTTCCAGCAGCAAGGGCTGGATCTCGGCGCTACGGGTGCTTTCGAGGAGCTTTATTACCTGCTGGAAGAGGCCTTTATCGGCGACAAGCCGAGCCCGGCCTTCCTCTATCAGGTGCAGAGCATGCAGCCATTCAATACCAATCCGCTGTTTGCCATCCTGCACGAGGCTATCTACGCCGAAGGGGAGGCGACTCGCTGGGCGGCGGATCGGGTCAGAGGGGAATTCCCGGCGGTGAACTGGGCGCCCGGCAAGGATTTCGCCTTCACCGGCGAGATGGTTTACCCCTGGATGTTCGAGCAGTTCCGCGAGTTGCTGCCCCTGAAAGAGGCGGCCCATCTGCTGGCCAACAAGGCGGACTGGGGGGCGCTCTATGACCCGGCCCAGCTGGCCCGCAACCAGGTGCCGGTAGCCTGCGCCGTTTATGCCGAGGATATGTATGTGGAGTTTGACTACAGTCGCGAGACCCTGCGTGGCCTTGGCAACAGTCGCGCCTGGATCACTAATGAATATGAGCACAATGGTTTGCGTGCCGATGGTGAAGCGATTCTTGATCGCCTGATCGCGTTGAATCGCGACCGTTAATTGCCGTTACCGGCAACCAGCGCGGGAGCTTGGACTCCCGCGCCGGTTGTTATGAAAGCGTGACACCCAGCACCTTGACCCGCATCAGCCTGACGATGAGTGGCTGACAGGCTGATTAATTCACTCTCTTCCACAGTCTCTGCCGATCCCTCACCATATACTTGCCAAACGACTCTGTATTGAGTGGTGGTCAAACCGATTGACCAGCCCGTGCTCGTTACCATTAGAAAGTCGCTCTGATGCTCTGTATCCCGCATATCAGATATGCCATCCCTGCATGTACCGTGATCGCGGGGAGGGGATGGTCGTGCTTTTCAATCAAGATAAGGATGTATGATGAGAAAGTCTCTGTTGGCCTGCTCCCTGCTGCTGTGCCCTGCCGTGTTTGCTGCCACCCCTCATTGGGAATATAGCGGCGAGGCGGGGCCTGCTCACTGGGCCAAGCTGACCCCGGAGTTTGGTCAGTGTGCTGGCAGCAATCAGTCGCCGGTCGATCTGAACGGGTTGGTTGAGGCCAAGCTGGCACCATTGGCGCTCCACTATCAGGCGGGTGGCAAGACCGTGGTCAACAACGGTCACACCGTGCAGGTCGGTTATGCCCCGGGCAGCACCTTGCAACTCGATGGCACCACGTTTGAGCTCAAGCAATTCCACTTCCACGCCCCGAGTGAAAACCTTATCGAGGGCAAATCCTATCCGCTGGAAGGGCATCTGGTGCACGTCAGTGACAAGGGAGAGATCGCCGTGGTGGCGGTGATGTTCGAAGCTGGCAAGGCCAATCCGGCACTGGCGGCAGCCTGGAGCGCATTACCTGCCAAGGTGGGCGAGATCCAGTCCCTCAAGGCGCAGCTCGCTGCGGAGCAACTGCTGCCCGAGAGCCGCGACTATTATCGTTTCAGCGGCTCTCTCACCACACCTCCCTGCTCGGAAGGGGTGCGCTGGCTGGTGATGAAGCAGCCGGTCGAGGTCAGTCAGGCCCAGATCGACGCCTTCAAGGCGGTGATGCACCACCCCAACAACCGGCCGGTGCAACCCCTCAATGGGCGCGTGGTACTGCAATAACAGAGCGTTGAAATAGCACAGTAGATAGCAAAAACAACAAGAGGGCCGTCAGGCCCTCTTTTACATGGCAAGGTATCGGTGTGCGATCACAGGCTGGCGGCGATCCTTGTATGGATCTTCTATCCAGGCTAAGAGCATGCCAAGGCTGCATCCAGTCTGGGAGGACTTACTTCGCTATTTAACCTTGCTCAAGTGCTTCGCCGTGCCAGCGGCGGAAAATCAGCGAGGTGTTGATGCCGCCGAAGGCGAAGTTGTTGGACATCAGGTACTCGATCTCCAGCTGGCGTCCCTGACCCGTGATGTGGTCGAGGGGCTCGCAGGCAGGGTCCGGATTGGCCAGATTGAGGGTCGGAGCAAACCAGCCGTCGTGCAGCATCTCAAGCGACAGCCAGGCTTCGATGGCGCCACAGGCGCCGAGGGTATGGCCGAAGTAGCTCTTGAGCGAGGAGATGGGAGTCTGCTCACCGAAGATGGCGGCGGTTGCCTGGCTCTCGGCGATATCGCCCCGCTCGGTGGCGGTGCCGTGGGCACTGATGTAGCCAATCTGCTCGGGCCGCAGCCCGGCCTGATCCAGCGCCATCTGCATACAGAGCTGCATGGTCTGGCTCTGGGGCTGGGTGACATGGGCCGCATCGCAGTTGGTGGCAAAGCCGACCAGCTCGGCGATGATGTGGGCGCCGCGGGCGAGGGCATGCTCCAGCTCTTCGAGCACCAGAGTGGCAGCCCCTTCACCGATCACCAGTCCGTCGCGATCCCGATCAAACGGGCGCGGGGTGAGCTCGGGAGTGTCGTTGAGCTGACTGGTGGCAAACAGGGTATCGAACACCACCGCCTCGGAGGGGCAGAGCTCCTCCGCGCCACCTGCCACCATCACGGTCTGGTAGCCGTGGCGGATTGCCTCGTAGGCGTAACCGATCCCCTGGCTGCCCGAGGTGCAGGCGCTGGAGGTGGGGATGACCCTGCCACGCAGGCCGAAGAAGAGGCCGGTATTGACCGCCGTCGTGTGCGGCATCATCTGCACATAGGTGGTGGCGGTGATGTTGGCGGTGGTCTTGTCGTTGAGCATGGCGCCAAAGGCGCTGATGGGCGCCGTGCTGCCGGTGGAGGAGCCATAGGCGATACCTGTGCGGCCATCGCTCAGCACCGGTTCGTTCAGCAACTTCGCCTGCTCCAGCGCAAGTTCGGAGGCCACGGTCGACATCTCGGAGACTCGACCCATGGCGCGGATCTTCTTGCGCGGATAGCGGGCCGGCAGGGCAAAGTCGCTGATCGGCGCGGCCAGCCTGGTGTTGAGCCCGTCATAGATGCCCCACTCGTGCATGGTGACCACTGCGTTGTGTCCTGCCTGCAGGTGCGGTTTGACGCTGACCCAGTCGTTGCCAAAGGCGGTCACACCGGCCATGCCGGTGACTACGACCCGTCGATTCATATCAGGCCTCCGTTGATGGAAATTACTTGCCGGGTGACATAGCCGGCGATGTCGGACATCAGGTAGGAGACCAGACCGGCTACCTCCTCTGCCTGCCCCATGCGTTTGAGGGGGATCATCTTGAGTGCTTCGCTCTCTACCTCCGGGCTGACCATTCCGGTGTCGATAAGACCGGGCGCCACGCAATTGACAGTGATCCGCCGTTTGGCGAGCTCCAGCGCCAGCGCCTTGGTCGCGCCGATAAGGCCAGCCTTGGAGGCGCTGTAGTTGACCTGACCGCGGTTGCCCATGATGCCGGAGACCGAGGAGAGGGTGACGATGCGCCCGCCGCGGCGCAGCCCGATCATCGGCATGATGCAGGGCTTGAGCAGGTTGTAGAAACCGTCGAGGTTGGTGTGGATGACATCATCCCACTCATCGTCGGTGAGCGCCGGGAAGGCACCGTCACGCACGATACCGGCATTGCAGACCACGCCGTAGTAAGCGCCGTGCTGCTCGATGTCGGCTTCAAGGCGTGCGCGGCACAGCTCGCGATCGCCGATATCGAACTGGATGAGGCGCCCGCTGCCGCCCTGGGCGGTGATCTCGTCGAGGGTCGCCTGCGCTCCCTGCTGGTCGCTGTGGTAGTGGACGACTACGGTGAAACCGTCGGCTGCCAGCTTGAGGGCGATGGCGCGGCCAATTCCCTTGCTGGCGCCGCTAACCAGTACGGTCGAATTCATTGTTTCTGCTCCAGTAAATCTGTCAGTTGTGCCTCGGTGGGCTGATAGGTGCTCAGGCGGGCTCTGGCGCACTCGCGATCCCCAAGCCAGATGCTGCATTCAAAGCTGGCCATCCCGCCATCCTGCAGCAGGCAGTGGGCCTCGATGCGCAGCAGGCTGCCGGCGGCAAAGAGGGGCAGCTCGCTCTGGTATTTGCGGGTGCCGAGCAGCATGCCGATCCGCACCGGCTCATGGTGGCTGTGTGCCTGCATACCTGCCCAGGCGGCGATGGTTTGCGCCATCAGTTCGATACCGCACCAGCCGGGCAGATCGCCGTTGTCATCGAGCAGCAGCGCTTGCCGTGCTCCCACCACCGTTTCGCAGCAGACACTCTGCTCGTCGTGCGCTGTGACGCGTTCGAGCAGCAGCATTGGCGCGCGATGGGGAAGCAGTTGTTCTATGGGAGGAAAAGTCATGATGCCTCTTTGCCAAAAATCAGGCTGACGTTGTTGCCACCAAAGGCAAACGAGTTGGACATGATGATATCGACCGGCCCCTGCTCCTGCACAAGGGCGATGGGGGCCAGTGCCGGATCGGCCGTTTCACCCTGCGGTGGCAGCGGCAGGCTACGTTCGATCAGCAGGCAGCAGAGCGCCGCTTCGGTCGCACCGGCAGCCCCGAGGGTGTGGCCGGTCAGCACCTTGGTCGAGCTGACCGGGACCTTGCTCGGGAAGAGGCGCGCCAGCGCGCGGCTCTCCATCTCGTCGTTGAGGCGGGTGGCGGTGCCGTGGGCATTGACGTAGCCGACCTGCTCAGCCTCAAGGCCGGCGCGGGTCAGCGCCATCCGCATCGCCCGCTCGGCCCCTTCCCCTTGCGGGTGCGGCGCCGAGATATGCCAGGCATCCGATGACTCACCATCCCCCAGCAGGGCAAGCGGAGCGGGCTCCAGGCTCACCAGAAACAGGGCCGCCCCTTCGCCGATGTTGATGCCGTCGCGCCCGGCGGCAAACGGCTGGCAGCGCTGTTCGCTCAAGGACTCCAGACTGTCAAAGCCATTGAGGGTGAGGCCGCACAGAGAGTCGGCACCACCGACCAGCGCCACATCGGCCTGACCGCTGGCCAGCAGGCGGCGGGCGGTAATGAAGGCGCGCGCGCTCGAGGAGCAGGCGGTCGAGATGGTCATCGCCGGCCCCTCAAGGCCAAGGTGAGCGGCGAGAAACAGCGAGGGTGAGCCGAGCTCCTGCTGTACGTAGTCAAACTGCGGTGGCAGGGGCTCGCCACGCTCGCTCGCTGCAACGGCGGCCTCGGCCTCGCCGATGCCGGAGGTGCTGGTGCCGAGCACCAGCGCCACCCGCTGCGATCCGACGCGGGCGATAGCGGCGTTCACTTGGTCTTCGATATCGGCCAGCGCCGCCAGCAGCAACCGGTTGTTGCGCGAGTCGTAAGGGGCGATCGTCACCGCTGGCAACGGATGGCGCACCCGACCCACCGGCGAGGTGCGGCCATCGACCAGCGTCCAGCGCTCGCCATCGAGCGGGCTGGCGCCACGGGTGCGCCACGCCTCGAGGGCGGTACTCACCTCATCCTTGCCACGGCCGAGGGCGTTGATGAGGCTGTAGGCGTGAATGTAGAGGGTCATTGCGCCAGATTCTCCAGTTGCAGGCGGTAGCCAAAGCGGTGCTGGGTCAGGCTGACCGGCTCGCGCTGGCCTTGCCAGTGCTGATAGCGGATCTCGGTGACCAGCACGCCTTCTGGGTCGGTGAGGCGGCGAACATCCCCCTCATCGATCAGCTGCCAGCCTGCCGGCAGACGGGATTGCCACTCGGCCAGCGGCCAGTAGCAGAGCATCACGTCGGCCAGCACCTGAGCCGGCGGGGGCAGGGCGTTGCCGGGCAGGGGGAGCAGCCGCTCGCTGTGAATGCCGTTTCGGTCGTATTGCACCTTGAACAGGCGCGCCCCGGTCGGCATCAGCCCGACTAGGGTGATGCCCTGCTGGCCGGCCTCCAGTGCGGTGAGCAGTTGATACTGCTTGCCCTTGACGCTGGCGATCAGCAGCTGCTGGCGGTTTAGCGGTTCAGCGCGCTGGGGCGCCGGCAGCGAGAGGGGAACGCCCGGGGCGATAAACGCCTCTATCCCCTGCTGGCTGCTGCAACCGCTCAGCAGCACCAGCAGCAAGTACCAGTATCTCATCATGACTCCGCAGCTAGCCGTGGGGCCAGCACCATGGGGGATAACAGAAACGCGGTGAAGATCCCGCCGCTCAGCACGATCCCGAAACCGGCGATGGCCGGAGTATTGCTGAGCGCCAGCAGGCCGAAGGCCAGCAGGGTGGTGAGGTGGGCCAGCAGGATGGCGAGCAGGGTCGATTGCTGACGGGCTGGCTCGCTGCCGCAGTGGGCGAAGAAGAGCCCGTAATCGATGCCGATGCCGAAGATAAGGCTGAGCGCCAGCACGCCAAAGAGGGTGAGCGGCTGGCCACTGAAGCCAAGCAGCGCCAGCCCCATGGCGATGGCCAGCCCGTTGACCAGCAGGATGCGCAGGGTCAGGTGCCAGCCGATGCGATGCCAGAGCAGCCCCATCACCAGCACCACCGCGACCAGCAGCAGCTCGGCGAGCTTGAGGCGGTAATCGGCAAAGAGCTGGCTCCACTGGCTGCGCTGATCCTGCCAGATCACCCCGTCATGCTCGTCGGCCAGACGGGCCAGCGCGGCGGCATCGTGAATGCCGGCCAGCGGCACCCAGATGCCGACCCGGCCATCGGGCAGGGCGTACCAGAGCAGACGACTTCCTTCGCTGACCGGGCTGGTTAGCCACGCTTCGGGGGTCAGCAGATCCAGGAGGCGAGCGTTGGCCTCCACCGGTACACCGGCCGTTTTGAGGGCGGAAATGACACCCGGTTGCAGCGCCATGATGGCCTGATGATCCGCCTGTTGACGGGCCCTCGAGGGGATCCACTGGCTGATGGCGACAAACTGGTCGAGCACCTTGTGCTGGCGGGCCAGCTCAAGCTGGTCAGCCAGCGTCTCGAGGCGGGTGAGGGCCTGCTCGCCATCGCTGCCCACCACCAGATAGCCGGTCATACCCCCCTGCTGGCCGGTCAGTTGCTGGATCTGGCGCTCCTGCGCCTGCAGCTCGTGGGGCAGGGGTTGCAGCTTCTGGATATCGTCATCGACCGCGAGGCGGCTGATGCCGATGGCGCTGATCGCCAGCACCAGTAGCGGCAGCCAGCGGCGCAGGCCGCCCGGCCGCTGCCACGCTTCAATCCAGCGCACCTGCCAGTGGCGGATGGGCAAAGCCCCTTGCTGCAGGTCGCCCAGCCAGTAGGGGAAGAGCAGCAGCACGGTCAGGAAGGCGGCCAGCAAGCCGGCCAGCGCGCAGATGGCGAGCTGCTGCAGCCCCGGGAAGGGGGCGAGCCAGAGCAGGGCATAGCCGATCAGGGTGGTGAGCAGTGCCAGACTCAGTCCCGGCAGCAGGTGGGCGCGGGTCTGCGCCGGTGTCTCGTGGCCATGCAGGCGCCGCTCGCTCAGGAAGTGGATGGCATAGTCGATGGAGATGCCGATGAGGCTTGAGCTGATCACCAGGGTGAAGACGTGGATCTCGCCAAACACCAGCAGTACGGCGCCGAGTCCCCACAGCATCCCCATCGTCAGCGGTAGCAGGGAGAGCAGCAAGGCACGCACCGAGCGAAACGCCAGCCAGATGAGCACGATGACCCCGATCAGAGAGCCCAGCCCGATGGTCGAGATATCCTGCTCGGCGAGCGAACTGGCATGCTGGCTGTAGAAGAGGGTGCCGCGGCGCAGCAGTTCGACGTCCGGATAGTGCTGGCGCAACTGCTGCTCGGCGTTTGCCAGCTCGGTGAGCAGCTGGCGGTTGCGCGCCATGTTGAAGGCGGAGAGGTTGAGTTCGGCGCGCACCATATACCAGCGGCGGCCATCCGGCCCGGTGCTGCTGAGCCAGCCCTCTTCGTCCAGTTGCATCGGACTTTTCTGCTCCAGCACTGTGGCGCGGGTCAGCAGCAGGGGATCGGCCTGCCACTCGGCGCGCGAGACGCCGCCGAAGGGGGAGTAGATCTGCCCCAGCACCCACTGACTCCACCCCTCCGGGCCACTGGCCAGCCGTGCCCGCGCACTCGGCGTGATGTGTTGCCACGCCATCTGCCGCATGTAGCTCTGCCAGGCGCCGGCGAGAGCCGGCTGGGCCGCTTTCAGATGTTCCAATGAGTTGATGGCGGCCAGTTGCTTGCTCCACGCGGTCGCGGCGGCTTCGCCATTTTCGCCGGCGGGCAGGCTCACCAGCCACACCAGTTGCCGGTCGAGGTTGGCAAGCAGTCCGGCCCTAAGCTCCGGATGCCACTGTTGGTGCTCCTCTTTGGGTAGCAGATCCATCACGCTGGTATTGAAGCGGGCGCGGGGTAGGGCCAGCGCCAGGGCAAGGCAGACCGCCACGCAGAGCAGCAGCCACAATCGCCCCAGCAGGCGCCACTGTTTCTCAGTGAGCATCAAAACGGGATTGCTCCTCGGCACTCAGAGGCAGGGTTTTAAGC
Organism: Aeromonas allosaccharophila; assembly: GCF_016026615.1. Taxonomy (NCBI): domain Bacteria; kingdom Pseudomonadati; phylum Pseudomonadota; class Gammaproteobacteria; order Aeromonadales; family Aeromonadaceae; genus Aeromonas; species Aeromonas allosaccharophila. Next base: position 4,470,306 of record NZ_CP065745.1, read on the forward strand.
TGCCAGTCAACAAAGCGGATCAGGGTGACATCGCCCTGTTTGTCATGGATGGCGAGCGATGCGAGCTCGTGACGCCCCTTGAGCTCCAGACTGGCGAAGACCTTGTCGAGAGGTGAGCGGATGGGCTCGAGGGTCAGGGTCCACTCCTCCCCCCCGCTGCTGAGTTGGTGGCGAAAGTAGTTATCCAGCGCCGCTTCGCTCGGGTCGAACAGGGCCAGCATCAGGTTGCTGAACTCCAGCAGTTGCGGGCTGTCGAGGGTCTGGGCCGGTTGACCGGGAAGCTGCTGCACCATGCGCGTCGGCGTGAGAGTCAGCGTCAGGGGAAAGGGTTTTTGCTGCTGCCACCAGAGCCCTTGGCCCTTCACCAGCAGCAGCTCGCCACTGGAGCGCAGGGCCTGGGTGAGGCCGCGTATCTGGCGCTCCTGTTCGAAGTGGGCGCTGCGGGCATCCGCTGCCGTGAGCTGTTGTTGCACATCGGCCAGAGTGATTGCCTGCGTTGGCCAGGAGAGCAGAGCCAGGAGCAGAAGAGTGAGACGGGCCATCATTCGCTCACCCCCAGCTTGTCGAGCAGCACCTGCGGTGAAGCGAGGCACATCTCGCCGCTCTGTTTGCTGACTGCCACCTGCACCGTGTAACCCTTGTTGGTGCGCTTGCCGCTCTGCGGGTCATAGAGGAGGTAATCGATCTTGAGGCGGTGCTGGTACTCGACCAGGGTGGCGCGTACCCGCACCGTCTGGCCAAAGCGCAGCGGGGCTATGTACTTCATCCGCACATCGATGACCGGCCACAGATAGTCGGAGGCCTCCATTTGCGGGTAGTTGTAGTCGATGCGATCGAGCAGGGCACAGCGGGCCAGCTCGATGTAGCGCAGGTAGTGTCCGTGCCAGGCGACGGCCATCATGTCCACGTCGTGGAAGGGGACGGTGACATCGACCTCGGCACTCAGTTGCCAGGGCTCAGACATGGGGCACCTCGTCATAAATCGGGTAGTGACGGGCCTGCAGGCGGACCATCATGGCGCGCAGCTCGGTCTCCAGCGGCCGGTCTTCGCAGAGGAAGGGGTGATCGCGGCGCACCGCCTCGACAGTAGCTACGAGCGCCGGACTGAGGGTGGTCAGGTCATTACCCTGCCGGGCGAGGCGCAGCTCTACCCCCTGCACCGCCGCCAGCAGACTGGCGCTGGCCACCTGTTCGGTCAGAGTCAGCACCCGCAGCGCATCGCGGGCGGCTATGGTGCCCATGCTCACCTTGTCCTGATTGTGGCACTCGGTCGAGCGGGAGAAGACGCTGGCGGGCATGGTGTGCTTGAGCGCTTCCGCCGTCCAGGCCGAGGCGCCAATCTGCACCGCCTTGAAGCCGTGGTTGATAAAGCGGCGCTCGGCGCTCGCGCCGGAGAGGTTGCTCGGCAGTCCCTGATTGAACTTGCTGTCGACCAGCTGGGCCAGCTGACGGTCGAGCAGGTCGGCCAGATTGGCCACCGCCACCTTCATGCTGTCCATCGCCATGGCGATATGGCCGCCGTAGAAGTGACCGCCGTGCATCACATGCTCCCCTTCACCGTCGATAAGGGGGTTGTCGTTGGCGCTGTTGAGCTCGTTTTCGATAAGCGTGCGCCACCAGGGCAGGCTGTCGGCCACCACGCCGATGACGTGGGGGGCGCAGCGCAGGGAGTAGCGATCCTGCAGCCGGTTGCTGTGGTGTGGCAGTTCGCCGCTCTGCAGATCGGCGCGCAGCCAGGCAGCGATCTGCTGCTGGCCAGGGTGGGGCTTGGCGGCAAACAGGCGCTCGTCAAAGTGGAAGGCGTTGCCCTCCATCGCCACGCTCACCAGCGCGGTGATGCGGGTGCAGAGCCGCATCAGGTATTCACAGCGGGCATAGGCGAGGCAGGCGAGGGCCGTCATCACCGAGGTGCCGTTCATCAGTGCCAGCCCCTCTTTCGGGCGCAGCTGGAGCGGAGTGATGCCTAGCTCGCGATAGAGCTCTGCCGTGCTGGTCAGCTCCCCGTTGCGGTAGAGTTCTCGCTCGCCGATCAGCGCCGCCGCCACGTAAGAGAGCGGGGTGAGATCGCCGCTGGCACCGACCGAGCCCTCTTCGGGAATGCGCGGCAGCAGGTCTTGCTCCAGCAGCCAGGTGAGCCGCTCAAGCAGGGGGAGGCTTACGCCGGAAACCCCCTGAGCCAGCGAGTTGAGGCGGGTGGCCAGCACGGCACGGGTCGCGGCCAGACTCAGGTTATCGCCCATGCCGCAGCCATGAAAGCGGGTCAGGTGCAGGGGCAGGGTATCGACCAGATCGAGCGGCACCGCACGAGTGACCGAGTCGCCATAGCCCGTGGTGACCCCGTAGATAACCCCTTCCTCGGCAAGCAGCCGGTCAAGATAGTCGGCACCGCGCTGGATGCGGGCCCGGAACTCGGGGGCCGAGTTGAGGTGCGGCGTGGCGCGGCGTTCGGCCAGCGCGACGATGTCTTCGATGGTGAGGGGGCGGGCCCCGAAATGGATCTCGTGCATGCCTTGATCAGTCCTGCTCATCGGTCAGATGCCAAAAGTCGAAAAAGTTGAACCACTCCAGCGGCGCGCGCAGGCAGTGGTGTTCCAGCCGGTTGGCGTAGTGTTGCACCCGGGCTTCAAGCAGTTGCTGGCGTCCGGCGCGCGGCAGTGGCGAGCCGTCGGCGAACGGCTCGAAGTGAACTCGAAAGCGCCCCTGTTCTCGCAGTCCGAACATCAGGTAGGTGGAGCAGCCGAGGATGGCCGACAGTGCAAACGGGCCGAGCGGGAAGGGGGCCTGCTCGCCGAGAAAATCGGCCCAGACTACCCGCGTTTCCTTGGTAACCGAGGTGCGATCGCCGACGATCACCACCCACTCGCCCGCCTCAATGCGCGATTTGAGCATGATGGCGGTATCGGCCCCAAGCTCCTGCACTTGCACCAGATTTAGGCCGGAGTCGGGGTTCACCTCCTGCTGCAGGGCGTTGAAGCGGGCAGCATGGCGGGTAAAGACCAGTGCCGTGATGCGAGCTCCCTGCTCCTTGCTGCCAAGGGCACGGCACAGCTCCAGATTGCCCAGATGGGAGCCGATGATGAGGGCTCCCTTGCCGCGAGCGGCTTCGTAATGGTGTGGGTTCACCAGCTCAATATCATCGAGACCGATGTCGCCGCGCCAGGCTGCCAGTTTGTCGAGCGCAGCTTCGCCAAAGCGAAGGAAGTGGCGCAGACTCCCCACCGGTTCGGGGAGCGGGTGATTGAGCTCGGCGGCGCGGGCGGTGAGGCGGGTTAGATAGTCGCGGGAGGCCTCGCGCTGGCTGCGACCGGTCAACCAGAAGTAGCTGATGACCGGCAGCAGCAGGGCCTTGAAGCCCGGACGGCCGAGCAGCCGGTAACTCCAGAGCATGGTGCGAATGCCGAGCAGGGTGCCGCGCTCCGGGGTGCGCGACCAGTGTTCCCTGCCGCGTTTTAACAGCTGGCCGGGGGCTCGCAACAGGCTGGCAGCACCGTCGCGCAACAGGGTCAGCACCAGACGGGTATGCATCCAGGAGATGCGCAGATTGTCGTACAGCGGGTTGAAATGGGAGAGGCCGTGCTCGGGGTAGTGCACCTTGACCGGGATAAAGCGCACCGCCACGCCGCGCCAGTGCAGGCGCACCATGATCTCGATGTCGAAATCCATCCGCTCGCCGAGAGTGCATTGCTCAAGCAGCGCGCAGCTCGCTTCGACCGGATAGACGCGAAGGCCGCACATGCTGTCTTTGATTTCGAAGGAGAGCGTCTCAATCCAGACCCAGACATGAGTCAGGTAGCGGCCATAGAGGCGCCCCTTGGGCACTGACTCATCGTATTGGGGGGCGCCGGAGATGAGCGCCAGCGGGAAGCGCTCTGATTCGGCCAGTAGCTCCGGCAGGCGTGAGAGATCGTGCTGGCCGTCAGCATCGACCTGCAGGACGTGGCTGAAACCGCGCGTTTTGGCAGCCAGCAGTGCTGTCTTGACGGCACCACCCTTGCCACGGTTGTGCGGATGGCGCAGCAAGGTGACCCAGCTGGCATGTTCGGCTGCCAGCTGATCGAGCAGGGCGGCTGCTACCGGCTCACTGCCATCATCGACCAGCAGGCAGGGGAGCTGGAGCTGCGTGAGTTCACGCAGCACCGACGCGAGAGGGGCTGAGTGGTTGTAGCAGGGGATGATGATGCAGGGCGTCACGATAGCTTGACCCGTCCATTGCTGGCGAGCGGCAGCGTATCGACATCCTCTGCGCTGCCGAGACGATATTCAAAGCGCAGCTGGCCGTCGCCATGAGCGCGCAAGATCAGCCAGCAGCGATCGTCAGGGCGCAGCGGGCGCTGGAATTTGAGCTGATCCATCCCCTGAAACTCGCCGGTGAACAGCTTCTCTGCGCGGGCGAAGTGAATGGCCAGTTGCAGCTGGGTTACCCCGGGCAGCAGTGGCGCCCCGGGAAAATGGCCCGCAAACCAGGGCAGATCGGCACTCAGGTGCAGCAGCAGCTGCACGCCATCAGAGGTGACCTGACGTGCCAGCAGGGCGGGCAGCAGTGAACTATCCATCAGGTGGGTACTCCGGGTTGTTGCATTGGCGTCTGGTCAAACGCCTGACGCAGCGCCACGCCGTCGCGTTTACCCGCGCCGGTCAGGGGTAGCGCCGGAAAAAGTCTGATGCTGCGCGGTAGTGCCACCGGCTCGAGCCACGGGCGCAACTGCCGACGCAACTGTTGCAAGAAGGCGCCGTGGCCAAGGCGGGTGAAGCTTTTCATCCCCTGCTGACTGAGTACCAGTGCGGCGCCAAGCACCTGGCGTTCACCTTGCTCAAGGGGTAAGACTGCGGCATCGAGTACCCCCTCCAGCGCCTTGATGCGCAGCTCGACATCATCCAGAGAGATGCGTTTCTCCTCGAGCTTGATGATGCGATCGCGTCTGCCAAGCAGGTGAAAGCGGCCTGCCGCGCCTTTGTCGCCACCATCACACAGGGCGATGCGATCGCTGCCGACCCAAGGCTCAGGCTCATCCATAAAGGGTGAGCGCAACAGCAGGGTCTGCTCTTCGTCGCAGCTGACGGTGACACCGGCAAAAGGGGTCCAGGGGATATCGGGCGCAGCGCTCTGGCGCCAGCCGATGCCGCCAGTCTCGCTGCTGCCGTAGATCTCCACCGGCAAGGAGCCGAGCAGCGCTGCGCAGTGGTGTGCATCTTCATAGGCGAGCGGGCCGCCGGAGGAGAAGAGCAGCCGGCAGCCGTTGCACGCAAGGGCGGGATCGAGCCGCGACAGGAAGGCGGGCGAGCTGACCAGCGCCCATGGCTCATTCTGGCCGCTCAGTTGCTCCGGGTAGTCGGTCTGGCTGCGGGCAAACGGAATGCCGAGTGCCAGTGGCAGCAGGATGCGAAATAGCAGGCCGTAGATGTGCTGATGGCTGACGCTGGAGAAGAGTCGCGCTCCCTCAAGGTGCGGATGCCACAGGGCGATCTGGGTACGAACCTCGGCCTCGAACAGCGGCCAGGGTTTGCATATCCCCTTGGGTTGGCCAGTTGAACCCGAAGTGTAGAGGGTGATCTCGGGAGCCTGCGTCGCTTCTGTAACTGGCAATGGCTCGCAGGCTGTAACGGCATCAATGCGCAGCACTGCGCAGGAGAGCGGCAGAGGTTCGTCGCAAAGCAGTGCATCAAAGGCACTTTGATCCAGCAGTTCCTGCAAGCCGGCGAGACGCTGGTGGCCGGGCAGCACTACTGCCCGTCCAGCCATGGCGCAGGCGAGCAGTGCCTGGCAAAAGAGGTAGCTGTCGCCGGTGCAAATAGCCCAGCGCTGCGCTGGCATTACGGCGAGCTGGCGGGCTAGCCGCCCGGCGTTCTGGCGCAGTTGCGCCAGCGTCCACTCTCTTTGGCCGTCAAAGGTGACGATGCGGTTACCATCTGCCTGCAGCAGTTCATCAAGCAGGGTCATGCATTATCCCGTTTCATCACATGCTGGCGCACCAGCCATTCACCGCCCATCAGCGCCCCCATCAGCAGGTAGCTGACAAGGCCGTTGTAGAGGCTCCAGAGCGCCAGATCGCCGTGCCAGACAGTCCAGCCAGAAAAGAGACCGTTGCCGATAAAAAAGAGGCACCAGACCCGGGTCACCTTGCGGGTGTAGCGGACTCCCCGCTCCGGCAGATCCGGCGTGGTGAGGCGGGCCAGCCGCTCAACCAGCGTCATAGGTTGAGTAAGGCTCCAGCCAAACACTCCCAGCAGGGTCGCGTTGACGGCAATGGGGTAGTAAAGCAGCCAGTCGTGGTCGCGAAACCAGAGGTTGAGGCCGATCAGCAACAGGCCGACGGCCCCGAGCCAGCGGGTCGCCCAGCGCCAAGCTCCCGGTAGGGCTGCGCCGGCAAACAGGCGAATGGCAAACACCGGCAACAGCAGCAGAGCCAGCAGGCCTCTCTCCCCGTGCGACAGGCCAAGATAGACCAGCAGGGGATAGAGCAGCAGCAAGACGCCCGCCAGCAGGTTGATGCGACGCATTACTCTGCGAGCAGGCGTTCGACGGCGTCGACCACGTCGGCGACGGTGCGTACCGACTTGAACTCTTCCGGCTTGATCTTCTTGCCGGTCAGTTTTTGCAGGTGCACCACCAGATCGATGGCATCGATGCTGTCGAGTTCAAGCTGTTGATAGAGCTTGGCATCCATGGTGACGTCTTCGGGGTCGATTTCGAACAGCTCGACCAGGGCGCGGCGAATTTCGTTGAAGATCTCATCTCTGGTCATGGCGATTATCCCCGCTGCTGGTTGACGAGGGCAGCCAGGGCTGCAACAGAGGCAAAGTGACGACGGGTATTCTCGTCATCAGCCGAGAGCACGATGCCGTAGCGTCCCTTGATCGCCAGTCCCAGCTCCAGTGCATCGATGGAGTCGAGCCCGAGACCGTCATTGAAGAGCGGGGCGTCGGTGTCGATATCGGCAGTCGTCATGCCTTCGAGGTTGAGGCTGTCGATGATCAGTTGTTTGATTTCTTCAGTTAATGTTTGTTGCATCTTGAGTCCATACAGAGGCGGATTGGGCCGGGCTCAATACCCGTTTGAAATAGTGAGTAAGATGCCGCGCGGCCAGCGAAGGGGTCTCTTCGTGCGGCATCAGATCCCGAGCCTGACACTGGGGCAGAAACTCTACCGTAAAGAGTGGCTTGTGCGCGGGAACATGGAACCATTTGTGCTGTTTGGTCAGAAACGGGGCCGAGCAGTGAATGCGAACCGGTTGTAGCCTGGCCTGACAACGGACGGCCAGATGGGCTGCGCCGCGTTGCAGTTGCAGCGGCTCGCCGGGGGTCGTGCGGGTGCCTTCCGGAAAGACCAGCAGTACCGCACCTTGTTGCAGGCGTTCACAACATACCGGTAATAATGTTTCGGCCGCGGCATTGGGAATATAACCGGCGGCCCGCACGATGCCGGCGACAAATGGATTATGCCAGAGCGCCTCTTTGACAATACAGTCGCACTCCGGCATGTAGGCCGCCAGCAATACATAATCGAGCAGACTGGGGTGGTTGGCCAATACCAATACGCCACTCAGTTGTTGGGGCATATTGTGAAAGTGATAATCAAGTACTCTTAATTGCCTGAGCACATTGAGGAAAAAACGAAAACTTATTCTGATGGTGCTTTGGGCAAGGTGGCGACGCGTCTCCCCGCGTACCAATAACCAGAGCAGTGGAAACCAGACCAGCGTCAGCAGCAGGCAGCCAATGCCGAACAGGGTAAATCCCAGCATGGTACCAATCAGGCGCCAGAGCCGGTTTAATTGCGCTGCCATAGCCACTCCCTGCGACCGTCGGTGATGCTAAATTCTGGCATGCCATCCAGCAAGGCGCGCCAGCACGCGAGTACATCGCCCTTGCCGGTTGCGCCAGTGTCCGTCGCCAGCGCACTCCCCTGCCACTCATCGCCCCGGCTCAGCAACAGCGCCACCGCATGGGGCGGCGGTTCATTGCCGAGCCAGGGTTGGCTAAATGCCGGCAGCGTCCCCTCAAAGGCCACCACCAGTACCCGTTCCATACCGTCGGCGAGCATGCCGATGGCTTCCTGCAGGGCCGCGGCAAAGGTACCGCTCCCCGCTGCCAGCGAGCTCATGGGGATGGGCTGCTTGCCCTGAATGGAGGTCAACCCGGCTGCGGTGTTGTGCACTGACTGGGAGAAATCGGTGGGGGAGAGGCTGCGCGCCTGTGCCAGTGCCGTCAGCAGGCCAATGGAGCGATCCAGCTCCCCGTGGCGGCTGGCAAACACGGCACCCTCTACCGTATGGCGCGACATCATATCTAGGGCCACTTCTACCGCAAGGCGGCTACCCAGGCTCATGCGGCGTGCCACCATCATGGGGATGTGGAGCGTTGCCACAGGCGATTGCGTTGGCCAGATCCCCTCTTTCGCCCAGCCTTGCCACTGCTCCCGGGTGGTGAGACCCGGCGCCAGCGCGCAGCTTTCAACGATGGAAAAAGAGGGATTTTTGTACACGAAACAACCTTGACAGGGTGATGCTAACAGGGAGGCTCGACCATGGGCTCCACCAGTGGTTCAGCTCCAGTTAAGGATTTGAATAGGACGTGCATATTACCACCATTTCAAATCAAGAACAGGGGCAAGCAGTGACGCAAGTTACAAGTATGAAGAAAGTATTCACCCTCACCTTTATTTATTGAAAGGACACACATTTTATTGTCTCATTGGGTCGGCTTTGACAGGTTCCAATTACAAAGGGTTACAAAAATGAAGATGCTCAAAATTATTATCAGCGCATTAACACTGCTGTTGGTTGCCGGTTGCTCCACTTCCCAGCCGGTCATGAATATGACCAATAGTCTGGTTCCGGCCAATCTGAGTGAAAAGGATGTTTCTCGCGCCATTATTAATGCCGGCGTTAGTAAAAAGTGGGTAATGCGTGAAGAGCAGCCCGGGATAATTACTGGCCATATTCAGGTTCGCCAACATCAGGCCAATATCAGCATTCCTTATAACACCGTTAATTACTCCATTAATTATGTGAGCAGCGTCAATTTGGATGACAAGGGTAAAGGAAAAATCCACCGCAATTACAACCGCTGGATTATTGGGCTGAACGAAGCAATTCAAATCGAATTGAATCGCGCCAGCAGCAACAAGTAAGGTCGGTGTCTCTTGAATCACTATCAGGCGGATCGTCATAACGCACTGGATGCCATCAGTCAGGCCCAGCGGATCGCTTTTGCTCCCATGCTGTTTCAGGCGGCCTGGAGCTTGCGCGAGTTCGGCATTCTGGCGTTTCTAGCCAAAGAGCGGCAAGGGGCGACCGCTGCGCAGATCGCCGAGGCGACCGGCTTGACCGAGTATGCGGTCAGTGTACTGCTCGACATGGGGCTGGGGGGCGGCATCTGCCACCTCAACGGGGAGTGCTACCTGCTGGACAAGGTGGGTCACTATCTGTTGAGCGACCCCATGACTCGGGTCAACATGGATTTTGTCCAGCACGTCTGTTACAAGTCCCTTGCCCACCTGCAGCAGGCCATCGAAAGTGGCACGCCTGCCGGGCTCAAGGAGTTTGGCGACTGGTCAAATCTCTATGCTCATCTGAAGGATCTGCCGGAACCTGCGCGCAGCAGCTGGTTTCGTTTCGATCACTTCTATTCGGACTGGGCGTTCAAGCAGGCGCAGGATCTGGTGCTCGGCTACGAGCCGCGTCACCTCTACGATCTGGGGGGCAATACCGGCAAGTGGGCCATCTCGTGCGCCCGGCGCAGTCCCGAACTGCAAGTGACCATTCTCGATCTGCCCGAGCAGATTGCCATGGCCAGCGAGCAGATCCGGGTCGCTGGGCTTGCCGAGCGGGTTCAGGGTTATCCTGTCAATCTGCTCTCGGAGCAAGCGTTGCCCGGTGAAGCGGACGTCTGGTGGATGAGTCAGTTTCTCGACTGCTTCAGCCATGACGAGATTGTGGCCATGCTGCGGCGGATCAGAAGCAGCATGAAGGAGGGGGCCAGGTTGTGCATTCTGGAGCTGTTCTGGGATCGGCAGCCGTTCGAGGCTGCGAGCTTCAGCCTCAACGCCACCTCTCTCTACTTTACCTGTCTGGCCAATGGCAACAGCCGTTTCTACCACTCCAAGGAGTTGTACCAGTGTCTGCGCGAGGCCGAGTTCCATGTCGAGGAGGATCACGACATTCCGGGGCCGGGCCATACCCTGCTGGTTGCCAAGCCACTGTGATAACGCCGGGAGAAGTGACATGAGCACAGTACAGATGAAATGCGTTCTGCTGATTGCGAGCGTGCTGCTGACGGGGTGTGCCGAGATGAAGGGGGTTGGTCGAACAATTGGCCATACCTCTCGTGATGTCACCCGGGAGATCGGTCATACGACTCGTGATGTGACCAAGGAGATAGGTCACGGCACGCGCGATACCGTCAAGGGCATCGGCAACGAGATTAAAAACATGTGATAGCGGGAGGGCCAACAGGCCCTCCTTTCATTTGCGCTTGATTACAGTGCGGCAGCGATGCGGGCACCGAGCGCAGCGTTGTTCAGTACCAGCTGGATGTTGGCCGCCAGCGAGTTGCCGCCGGTCAGCTCGCAGACACGTGCCAGCAGGAAGGGGGTTGACGCTTTGCCCTTGATCCCCTGCCCGTCCGCTTCATGGAGCGCCCGGGCAATGGCTGCGTCGATATCGGCTTTCGGCATGGCGTGTGCGGTCGGGATGGGATTGGCCACCACGGCGCCGCCCGCCAGTCCCAGCTCCCACTTGAGGCGCAGCGCCTCGGCGATGGCCGCCGGACTCTCCAGTCGATAATCAACCTTGAAGCCGCTCTCGCGGGTGTAGAAGGCGGGCAACTCTTCGGTTTGATAGCCGATCACCGGCACCCCTTGCGTCTCCAGATACTCCAGAGTCAGCCCGATATCGAGGATCGACTTGGCGCCGGCACAGACTACTGCCACCGGCGTTTGTGCCAGCTCCTGCAGATCGGCCGAGATATCGAAGGTCTCCTGCGCGCCGCGATGTACCCCGCCAATGCCACCGGTGGCAAAGACCCGGATCCCCGCCATGGCAGCGATGATCATGGTGGAGGCGACCGTGGTGGCTCCCATTCCCTTGCGCGCCAGTACGAACGGAATGTCGCGGCGGCTGCACTTGGTCACGCTGTGGCCAGCCCGGCCCAGCGCTTCCAGCGCACCGGCATCCAGACCCACCTTGAGGCGGCCGTCGAGGATGGCGATGGTCGCCGGAATGGCGCCGTTGTCGCGCACCACCTGTTCAACCTGACGGGCCGTCTCCACGTTCTGCGGATAGGGCATGCCGTGGGAGATGATGGTGGATTCGAGGGCAACGACCGGTTTGCCGGCGGTCAGCGCGGCAGCAACTTCCGGTTGGATATCGAGGTAAGCGTTCAGCATGAGTACTCCTCCAGTATGCGGTCAACGGCGGTCTTGCTCAGACCGGAAAAAACGGTATCGGAACAATTGACGGTGAGGGCGGCGCAGCCCAGGGCAAAGCGGGTGGTCTGGGCAATGTCGAGCTCTTGCAGCCAGGCGTGGGCGAGGCCAGCCATAAAGGCATCCCCGCCGCCGGTGACGTTGAGCACCGGACTGCCCAGCACCGGCAGGTGGCCCTGCTGCTCGCCATCGCTGTAGAAGATCCCCTGTTCACCCAGACTGAGGAACAGCCGCTTGACCCCGGCGCGGTGGAACCAGGCGGCCACCATGGGCCAGGTTTCGGGCCCGGCGATGGTCATGCCGCACAGCTGCTCGGCCTCGCTGCGATTGGGTTTGAGGGTGTGGATCTTGCCGAGCCAGGGGCGGATCTTCTCCACCTTGGCCACCGAAACAGTATCGACAAAGATGGCATGATCACCTTGCCGCTCGAACAGCCAGTCGAGGGTATGGATAGCCAGATTGGTGTCGAGCACCCAGAGCCGGGCACCGCCGAGAAAGCCACCGAGTGGGGTCAGGCGGGCAGGAGTGAGCTGCTCGATAATGGCCATGTCATTGATGGCACAGCTCATTTCGCCGCTGCCATCATGCAGGCTGAGATAACAGGAGGTGGTGTGGCCATCGAGCACCAGAGTCTGGCGCACATCGACGCCGGCTCGCTGGCTTACCTCCAGCAGATGATGACCATACTGGTCGTTGCCGACTGCAGTCAGCAGTCGGGTATCGCTGCCGAGCCGCGCCAGATTCTCGGCGATATTGCGGCCAACACCACCGGCCGAGGTGCGCACCTTGCCCGGATTGGAGTCGCCGAGCAGCAGGTTGTCGTGGCTGGTGCCGCAAATATCCATATTGGCACCGCCGATCACCACCACGTAGGGACCCTCTCGCAGTACATAACCTCTGCCTTGCACATACCCCTGCCGGATCAGGCTTGAGATGTGGCTGGCCAGCGCAGAGCGGCTGATGCCGAGGCGATCGGCCAGCTCCTGCTGGGCAATCATGGGGTCCTGACGCAGCAGGGCGAGGATCTCTTGTTCACGCTCAGTCATAGACAAACATCCATTTGCAAACGTTTGTCTATTATTGCTGGGAAACGTTTGCTGGCTATCGGCTTGTACAAAATTTGTCGGTTTGCGCACAAAAAATCGACATCCGTGATGGGGCGACGAGTCGTTGAGCCTGGCGAGGTACTTTTAACGGGTCGATGACCCCGCAGCGGCTTATAATGGTCGCCGCAAGATGAGGAGAGATGATGGAAAAGAGAGCATTCTGTTGTGTAGGGCTGGTCAATCCCAAATCCCCGGAAAATGTCGGTGCCGTGATGCGAGCTGCGGGTTGCTACGGGGTGGACGAGGTCTACTACACCGGCAACCGTTTCGAGCTGGCGCGCCGCTTTGCCACCGATACCAAGCAGATGGTGGAGAAGATCCCGCTGCTCGGGGTGGATGACCTGATGGCGTTTATCCCGAAGGGATGCGTGCCCGTGGTGGTCGATTTGATCGACGGCGCCACGCCGCTCCCCGACTATGTCCACCCGGAGCGCGCTTTTTATATCTTCGGGCCGGAGGATGGCACGCTCGATCCCGCGCTCTACGGGGCGGTGAAAGATGTGGTCTATGTGCCGACTCAGGGCTGCATGAATCTGGCCGCTTCGGTCAATGTGATCCTCTATGATCGCTTGGCGAAGAGGATGAGGGGGGCGTAATTAGCTCAGGGCTATCATTCAGGTGCCGGGCTGGCGGCGGCTTTCTGTTCCAGTTCCCTGATAAACCCTTGGTAGTAGTCATAGAGCTGATAGTGCTTATAGATGTCAGCCAGATTTCCGCTGCGGATCAACTCAACCATCCCCTTATCCCAGAGATCCATCATCCGGTTGCCCTGGGGGGTGTCGGCAAAGATGGGGTAGGTCGGGATCCAGCGCAGGAAGGCTCGATGCAGGTTGGGGGGAATGTCCTCATTCGCACAGAGCACGCCGGCAGTCAGGTAATAGCGATAGCGCTCTTTGCCGAGCAGTTGCAGAGCCATCTCATCGCTATCGATTTCATGCCACTGCATGGTGACTGCAATGTATTTGTCGAATGCCCAGCCCCGCCGCCATACCACAGATTGTCCCTGCAGGCTTTTTTCTCCCTGCCACTTGGGCTGCCATTTTTTGAGCATGAACACGGTCAGGTCATCCGCTGATGCGGGATAGCGCGGTTGTCGGACACCGGTGACTTCATCGCGGTATACCCCCATCGCCATATCGCCTCCTTTTTTGGCAATGACAGCGAGAGCACGTTTATAGGGCACGATATGGGGGGTTACCTGATAACCGTGGGGTTGGTAGATGGCGCGAACCAGATCGAGATAAATGCCTTTGCCATCTTGTTGGCAAAAGCCTGGCCAGTCATCGCAATAAACCTCAATAGAATCTGCCCGGCAATTAACCACCGTGCACAAACAACAGAGTAACAGACAGATGCGTAACATGGTCAGCGCTGGTCTCGTTGGGGCAAAGGGAAAACGGATACCCTGCTTTATACCATGGCATTGATCGTGACAGGACGTAGAAAAAATCTCGCATCTCCATTTTGCGACAGGGTCGAGGGTTATTTTCGGTCGGGTTGTTATGATCATGAAAAGATTCAATAGTGCCCCAATCAGGAGAGGAGACTGCATTATGCCATCGATCAAAACGCTGCTCTGTCCGGTCGATTTTTCCCAAATGTCCCGTGCGGTACTCGACTATGCCGTATTCATGGCGCAGAGCCATCAGGCCCAGCTAAAGCTGATCCACGTGGTCGATCAACTGCACGGTTTTGACAGCTACAAAATCTTGCATATGACGGCAGTCGAGATCACCCACGAGATGGAGCGTCAGGCCAAAGCCCAGCTCAAAGAGCTGGTGGCGACGCTGCCGATCCCTGCCACCTTTGATATTCGCTTTGGCCGCGCTGCTGACGAGATCGTGATTCAAGCCAAGGATGATGAGGTGGAGCTGATCGTGATGGGCAGTCACGGCCGCTCCGGCATCAGCCATCTGCTGGTAGGCAGTGTCGCGGAATCCGTGGTGCGTCATGCACCCTGCCCGGTACTGGTGGTGCGCCAATAACGCGCCCCGTTTAGCGTGAAAAGCGTAACAAACAAGGCCAGCGATTGCTGGCCTTGCGTTTTCTGCTGCCGTGCCCGCTAGCCATGGGCGTAGATGACGCTGCCCCCCTTGATGGTATCTATGATGGCCCTGGCCTGCTCCTTGGGCAGGGCCGGGCAACCCCAGCTGCGGCCCAGCTTGTCATATTTGCGCAGATGGGTCGGGCTGGCATAGGTGGCGCCATGTACCACAATGGCGCGTTTGCGGGCATTGCTGTTCTTGCCGGGGCTGAGTCCGTCCAGTCGCAGGGAGTAGCCATGCTTGCCCAGATAGGTTTCCGCTGTGCGATAGACACCGAGGGAGCTTTGCCGGGAGTTGAGCTGGTTGGAAAAGCGTTCTGCGGCCAGCTCACCCGAGTTGCGGCCATGGCTGACCCAGGTGTGATAGAGCAGCTTGTGGCGTTTCATGTCGATGACAAACAGCCTGCGCTGGGTGGATGGCTTGCTGTAATCGATGATGGTGAGAATGGCTTTGCGCTTGTGGCGCACGGTTTGATAACTGTTGAGGGCTTGACGAAAGGTCTGTTTATCCAGCTTGCCTGCCAGACCCAGTTGACGATAGAGGCTCTGATCCCAGCTGGCATCTGCCGTGCTGCTCCAGATGAGCGATATCAATAGCAGTGGTAACAGCAGCCACCCGCGTTGCCAGCCTGTGTTCCAGTCTGCTTGTCCCATCCTTGCATCTCTCCTTTGGCATTCCCTGCAACAGAGCTGATATCACCCTCAATCCGCTCGATAGTTATATGCAAGGCGCTGAAAAGGCGCAATAAAAAAACCGGCCGCAGAGCGGCCGGAAGTAATTCAAACAGTAGACATTGGTATCACAGGGTATAACTGACTTCCAATTACT
The DNA here is from genome assembly GCF_016026615.1 of Aeromonas allosaccharophila. Taxonomy (NCBI): domain Bacteria; kingdom Pseudomonadati; phylum Pseudomonadota; class Gammaproteobacteria; order Aeromonadales; family Aeromonadaceae; genus Aeromonas; species Aeromonas allosaccharophila. The sequence goes on from NZ_CP065745.1 coordinate 4,485,710, forward strand.
TAGAAGTTGTACTGCAGGGCCACACCAACTACGTCGTCAGTGTTCTGACCCAAGGCGCTGGTAGAGTTACCAACAGAGTCCAGCAGGTTCAGCTTGTAATCAACGTAAGCGTTGAAGTTGTCGGTGAAGTTGTACCAGGCACCGATGGATACATATTCGGTCAGGGTGTCATCGAAGCTGACATTGGTGTCATTCTTCACATCGGTGCGCAGGTAGGCCAAAGAAGGCTTGAATTGCGGGGTCACTTTGTACTGAACCACGGCTTCGTAACCATCGCTCTTCTCGGCATAGCCGTTCTTGACGAAGATGTGATCTTCACTGTGAGCATAGGTAGCAGCCATATAGAGGTTGCCAGAAGCATATTTGGCACCAAAGCCCATCAGCTTGGCATCCTGGTCGCCACCGAAGGCGGCGTATTTCGCTTGATCATCGGTCTTGCCTGCTTGGTTGTAGGCAGCAGACAGACCCAGACCCATATCGAAGTCATAGGAGGCAGCTACGGCAAAACCTTCTTTGGAACCTTTATCGTTCCAAGTTGCACCGTTTGGCAAAGTATTGCCGCTGAAAGATGTATCGATGGCGCTACGGCTTGAGTTTTGTGGGGTGTTGTTACCGGTGAACTGAACACCCAGGGTCAGACCATTCTGGGTGAACAGGTACTTGGCGACGCCATTGGTGCGACCGGTGCCGAAGGCTTCGGTATCTTTACCCAGGCCGTCACCACCCCACTCGGGCAGTACGTCGGTGTAGTCGTTCACGATGGCAAACAGACCATCCTGACGACCGTAGCTGAATGCGCCGAAGCGGTCGTGCTTGATGCCTGCGTAAGCGTAACGCAGTTCGTCTTTGTCAGAACCGGAGGTCGGCAGGTTGTACTCGGCAAAACCGAATGCCTTCATCTCGGGAGCAATCTTGGTCTCGCCGCGCATGTTTACACGGAAGTAGCTCTGATCACCTTCTTTGGCGTCGTTGTCAGTGCCGTAGTAAGCACCCTGAGCACGGCCACCGATCTCCAGCTTGGTATCGTTCTGGTTGTAGACGGTAGCAGCATGGGCGCCGCTCGCCAGCAGCAGGCTGGAGATGGCAATAGTCAGTGCAGACTTTTTCATATGCTTTATTCCTCTGATGTAAACACTTGGACCTGTACCGGTCCTTGTTGATTCGTGATCGGATTAGAGCCGATGGGGACAAGGTAGAGCGTTTAACCTTGACTGGAGCTGAATCAGCGGCGGGTTACTTGCTGATGATGTTATTATCATTATTGGGGTGGGCGGGCGATTAGTATTTTTGTTGTTCAGAATCAAGAGATTAGTTTTTAACTGCAGACAGAAAAACGGCAGTGTTTGTATAAAACACTGCCGTTTTGAACACTATCAGAGCGGTTTTTGCCACAGGGTCAGCAGCAGATCCTGTTCCAGCTCATCCGGGCCCTGTTGAGCGAAAGCGTGACGCTGCTCACCGGTGGCGCGCCAGCCGAGGCGGCTGGTCTCCAGAATAAAGCAGCGCATGGCGTGATCCATGCTGAGGCTGAACTGACAGCGTTGTTGAGCCACCTGATTGAGGCCACCGAGGGTCGGCCAGCTGAGGGGGTGTTCCATGCTCACCGGGTTGAGGCTGACCCGCAGTTGCCACTGATGACGGGGGCCCGGCTGCAGATAGAGCAGATAGCCACCGGGGGCCAGCCACTCCGCCAGCAATTCGCTTCTTACCTTGAGATCGTTGACCAGCAGCACCTGAGCCGAGCCCGGCTGCAGCGGTGCACGGGCGGGATCGGCAATGACAAACTGGCCGTCCGGTTGCGCTTTTTTGGCGGCAAAGATGGTGTTCTTGGCGATGTCAACGCCAGCAAACTGCCAGCCGGGCAAACGCTCTGCCAGCGCTCGGCAGTAGTAGCCTTCACCGCACCCGAGATGGATCAGCTCTTGCGGGGCCAGCGGAGAGAGTAGAGCGGCCATGGCCTCGACCAGCGGCAGTTGGTGGCCAGCTTCCAGAAAGTGGTGCTTGGCGCGCATCAGGGCGCGGCTGTCGCTGTCTTTGGGATTCTTCTTGCCGGGGATGAGATCCAGATAACCTTCCGGTGCCGGATCGAAGTGATGCTTGTTGTCGCAATAGCGGCCCTGAGATGCCTCATGGAGGTGGAGCGGATTGCGGCAACGGGGACATTGAAGGTGCATAGAAACTCTCTTGGCGAACGCCGAAACAGGAAGGGCGTTCGGGATTATAGGGGAGAGGATCAAAAAAGGCTGCCGTAGCAGCCTTTTTTATCCCAAGGCCTCTGTCAGGCCCGTGGACGGGTCATCAGCGAGTGCCAAATACCACAATGGTCTTGCCGTGAGCAGAGATGAGCTCCTGCTCTTCCAGCATCTTGAGGATGCGGCCCACGGTTTCACGGGAGCAGCCGACGATCTGGCCGATCTCCTGGCGGGTGATCTTGATCTGCATGCCATCCGGGTGGGTCATGGCATCCGGCTGTTTGGCCAGGTTGAGCAGGGTCTGGGCGATCCGGCCGGTCACATCCAGGAAGGCGAGGTTACCCACTTTCTGGCTGGTGTGCTGCAGGCGCTTGGCCATCTGGCCAGAGAGGCGCAGCAGAATGTCCGGGTTGACCTGGATCAGCTGGCGGAACTTCTTGTAGGAGATCTCTGCGACCTCGCAGGATCCTTTGGCGCGAACCCAGGCGGAGCGCTCGGGATTCTCGTTCTCTTCGAACATCCCCATCTCGCCCAGGAAGTCGCCCTGGTTGAGATAGGAGAGGATCATCTCTTTGCCCTCATCGTCCTTGATCAAGACAGCCACCGTGCCCTTGACGATGTAATAGAGGGTCTCCGCTTTTTCACCCGCATGGATCAGGGTGCTCTTGGCGGGATACTTATGAATGTGGCAGTGCGACAAGAACCATTCCAGGGTGGGATCGCTTTGCGGTTTGCCAATGACCATGAGAATTCCTCTGTAGTGTCTTTTTATGGACTTGTGCGTCCGGGCAAGTTGCCAATCTTGCCATTCCTTGTATTGGTCGCAGTAGGATAAGAGCCTTTGCCTGTGCTGACAAGGCTTTGCGGGCTTTTGAAAGAGCCCTTTGAGTAATGCCTGCTGCGCCGCTGCGGCCATTCTAGGGAAGATAGCGCTCGGAGATGTTGATTTTGATCTATTTCCATCCCGACAGTCGCTTCCCCGCCGAGTCTGCGCATCGAGATATGCCGCTTGTCCGATGGCTGGGGTATGCTAGGCAGATCATACTATGGCGACAACAACTGAGGACGCGTGAGATGAAAGCCAGGGTCAGCTGGGTGGAAGGAATGAAGTTTGTGGGTGAGAGTGAATCCGGTCACAAGGTGATTCTGGATGGTGCCAACCCCGGTGAGGGCGCCAGCCCGATGGAGATGATCCTGCTGGCAGTCGGCGGCTGCAGCTCTATCGATGTGGTTTCTATCCTCGAGAAAGCGCGCCAGTCGGTGACTGCATGTCATGTCGATGTCAGTGGCGAGCGGGTCGATAGCGTGCCGCGGGTTTTCGAGAAGATTAATCTGCACTTCGTGGTGACAGGCAAGGGATTGGCAGAGAAGCAGGTAGCCAGAGCGGTGGATCTGTCGATGGAAAAATATTGTTCTGTTTCCCTGATGTTGGAAAAAGCGGTACAAATTACCCATAGTTATCAAATTGTTGAAGCTTGATAACTGACGATTGTTTCGTTGAACCACTGCCATAAGGCCATCACCTCAGGCCACGGCGCAAGGTCATTACATAAGGCCACCACATAAGGAAAGTGCAATGAAAAAATTGATCGCTCTGCTTCCCCTGCTGGGTCTGGCTGCTTGCAGCAGTCCACAGCCTACCCAGTATCAATACAGCCAGTACCAGTGTGGCGAAGAGATGCTGGCCATTACCTATGATGCCCAGGCTGACATGGTGCAGTTCCCCTATGCCGGGGTTTACCACAAGCTGGGCCGCGTCGAGGCTGAGTCCGGCGCCAAATATTCAGACGGTGTGACCACCTTCTGGAATCAGGACAAGCAAGGGCTGCTCACCCAGAAAGGGGTGACCCTGCTGACCTGCACCCTCAAATAAGTGGCTGCACAGGTCTGAAGGTGTGCGGCTGTGTCCCCCAATCTGGCCAGGGTCAGATTGGGTCAAGAGGTTGAGAGCACAAAAAAACGGCTTGCCGGGAGGCAAGCCGTTTTTCTATCTATCCATTATCGCTAAACAAGCGTTAGTTGGTCGGGACGCTATGAAGCAGTTCGGCCGCGAGCTGTTGGCTGAGCGCCTGGCGCTGGTTGTCGGCAATGCTCACATCGCTGGTCAGCTGGATGATGCTGCTCCAGACCGCTTTCTGGGTTTTGCGATCGAGCAGTACGATGGCCAGCGAACCTTTGCGCTCGTTGGCCGAGGCATAGACCCCCGGCGTCATGCCGAGGCGCGCGAAAATCTCGCCGTCGCTGATATCCTTGCCGCCTGCGACGCCGATGGCGACCCACAGATCCGCCTCGTCGAGTGGTGCGCTTTGCCACCCCTTGCCATTGAGCTCCCGGCTCACCGCCTGCTGCATCGGCTCCAGCCACCCTTCCGCCAGCTCACCGGCGAATTGATACTGCTCGGCCAGGGCGTAGCGCGGGGTCGCGCCATAGGTCCAAGTGCCAAGCGGGCGAACCAGCATGGTGCCGGACTCCAGCGTGGGGGCCGCCGGCCCGCTGCTGCAACCGCCCAGCAGGGCGAGCAGAGCCACAGAGAGATAAGCAAGCCGCATCGTGAACTCCTTTGAGTCAGGTTATTTTGCCGGTTTCGAGCAATTGCTGGATGAGCGGGCGCAGGATCAGCTCCATCGCAAAACCCATCTTGCCGCCCGGCACTACTATGGTGTTCATCCGCGACATGAAGGAGCCATCGATCATCGACAGCAGGTAAGGGAAGTCCACCTGCTTGATACCGCGAAACCGGATCACCAGCATACTCTCGTCCAGACTCGGGATCACCTTGGCACTGAAGGGGTTGGAGGTGTCCACCGTCGGCACCCGCTGGAAGTTGATATGGGTGCGCGAGAACTGCGGGGTGATGAAGTTGATGTAGTCATCCATGGAGCGAACGATGGAGTCGGTCACCGCCTCGCGGGAATGCCCTCGCTCAGAGGTATCGCGAATGAGCTTCTGGATCCACTCCAGGTTGACGATGGGCACCACGCCGATCAGAAAATCCACGTGACGCGCCACATTGTGATCCTCGGTGACCACACCGCCGTGCAGCCCTTCATAAAACAGCAGATCGGTATTGCTGGGCAGATGCTGCCAGGGGGTGAAGGTGCCGGGCATCTGGTTGAAGGGCACCGCCTCGTCAAAGCTGTGCAGGTAGCGGCGATACTGGCCATTGCCATCCTGGCCATAGCCCTGGAAAAAGCTCTCCAGCAGGCCGAAGTCATTCGCCTCCGGGCCAAAATAGCTGATGTGGCGCCCCTGTTCGCGCGCCTTGCGGATCGCTACATCCATTTCCGGTCGGGTGTAGCGGTGAAAACTGTCGCCTTCCACCACCGCCGCGGTATATCCCAGTTGATGGAACATGGAGCGAAAGGCGTTGGTCGAGGTGGAGGTGCCGGCACCGGACGAACCGGTAACGGCAATAATGGGGTGCTTGGCCGACATGGGATTCTCTCTTCCTTGGGAGTTCCGTTATAAGGTCAGAATTTCGGTTTGGTCAAGACGGTTCGACGAAGCGATCTTTCATGACGATATTCACCGATTCGTGCAGCTCGCTATAGACGATGACTGCCTTGCCTTGCTGTAATTGTGTTTTCACTGCGTCTACTTTGACGCCGAGCGGCACATCCTGCTCCCCGTACTCGGTTCCTTCCTGCAACACAAAGTGTTCGATCAGGTTGGTCAGGGTGTCGCCGTCCAGTTCTTGCCAGGGAATGATCATGATTGAAGTTGTCTTAGCTGCAATGTCGCTATTGTCTATCTGTGGCCATCAAGCGCAAGGTATTTGTATGATTCCGGGGACGGCCTGAGATGTTTTCTGTCGGGGCTCGTCCGCACGCTGCCGATTTTGACGACCATCTCTGGAGCATTCGCCGGCAGGCATTGAGTCAGGGGATCCGCTGGTTCTGGGTGGCCAATCTGCTTGGGTGCCTGCTGCTGCTGGTCCGTTTTTACGTTTACCAGCATGCCGAGCTGATCATGGATAACCGGTTGCCCTGGCGTTACGAGTGGCAGCTGTGGGCCATGATGGCTGGCAATATTCTCTACCCGCTGTTGCGCTGGTGGTTACTGTACAAGCCAGGTCGAGAGTGGTTGCGCGCACTGCAGGGCTATGCGCTGTTTTGGGGCTCCTGTTGGGCGCTGGTGGGTTATGCCACCGCCGTCACCGAGATGAAGGGCGGATTCAGTCTCGCCTTCATGTCCCTCAGCTTGCTGCTGATGACCTCCCTGATCGCCCTCTATTGCGAAAAGAGCCTCTGTTACTGCTTTATGGCGCCCCCCTGGCTCTATCTGCTGATCGCCCCTCTGACGGTAGAGGTCCCCTTTATGCTCATGCATTTATTGCTGGTGATCGGCTTGGCGCTGTTGCTGGAGACGGGGCGGCGCATGCTCTATGGGTGGTTTGTGCTGGCGGTGGCCAGAGAGTACGAAAATCTGGCGCTGGCGTGCCGGCTGGATGGTCAGGCCAAGCAGGATCCGCTGACCGGGTTGGCCAATCGCCGCTACTTCAATCAGGTGGGGGAGCTGGCGATCAAACAGGCGATGCTGCAGGATCACTCCTTTGCGGTGATCCTGCTCGATGTGGATTTTTTCAAGAAGCTGAACGATTGCTATGGCCATCAACGGGGCGACGAGGTGCTGGTGAGCGTTGCCGGATGCTTGCGTGAGGTGGTGCGTAATCAGGGTGATCTGGTGGCCCGTTACGGCGGTGAGGAGTTTGTGCTGTTATTGCCCAAGGCTACGTTGGCCATCGCCGAGACGGTGGCCCAGCGTGTGGCGGCGGCATTGGCGCGTCAGGCGTTGCCCCACGCCGAGTCCAGCGTGGCTGCCCATGTCACCGTGAGTCAGGGGATCGCCTTGTGGAAAAGCGGTGAATCTCTCGACCGGGTCATCGCCCGTGCCGATGAGGCGCTCTATCGGGCTAAGGCCGAGGGGCGCAACTGCTACCGTATTGCTCCTGCAGACACTCATCCAGCCAGCGACTGATCCGCTCGTCCAGCCAGAACCTTGGTCGCCAGGGCGTGCCGTGCAAAAAGCCGACATGGCCGCCGCGCTGGCTCAGCTCATAGCGCACCGTGGGCGAGAGCTGCTCCGGCCGGGGGATGACGGCGTGTGACATAAAGGGATCGTCGGCGGCGTGAATGACCAGAGTCGGGATCGGGATCTGGCGCAGCAGCGGCAGACCGGAGCAGCTCTGGTAGTAGTGGCTGGCGCTGTGAAAGCCGTGCAAGGGCGCGGTGACTTGCTCGTCAAAATCACGCAGGGTGGCAATCAGCTCCACTTGTCTGGGTTGCCAGCGTTCACTCGCTTGCTGCTGGTGGCTGATCTTGCTGAGCAGGTTGCGGCGCATGGTGCGCAGCAGATAGTTCTGATAGACCTTCGAGAAACCCTGATTGACCCGCTCGGCGCAGCTCGCCAGTTGCAGCGGAGCAGAGACTACCACCGCAGCTTTCAGTGCCGCAGGACAGGCGCGGGCCAGCAGATTGACCAGCATATTGCCGCCGAGCGAAAAGCCGATGGCGATCAGTGGCTTGCCCGGGAAGCGCAGGCTCAGCTCGGCAATCACCTCCTGCGCATCACCGATGGCGCCGGAGTGATAGGCCTGCAGATGGCGATTGGGCTCGCCGCTGCAACCGCGAAAGTGCATCAGCACCGCCTCCCGGCCCTCTCGTTGCAGATGGGCGAACAATCCCTTGGCATAGTGGGAGTGAATGCTCCCCTCCAGCCCGTGAAACACTACTACCAGTGGCCGCTCGTCAAGGCTCACTTCCCCGCTCCAGGCGAGGTCGACAAAGTGTAACCGTTCACCGGGACGGTGTTGACAGCACCAACTCCTCCGGGAACGGGTAGTCGGTTTTCTCGATGCAGGACCTGACAACTGCCCTCAGCCACTCCTGCGGGCAGCGGCCCAATCGCTTGGCCGTCTCCACCAACGATAGGATACGCTGCCTGAACTGCTCGCCTCGATGCGACCAGACGCCATAGCTTCCCTTGCGCCACAGCACATAGCCACGCAGCGCCCGCTCCGCTTCATTGTTGGTCAGCGCTATCTCGTCGTTTTCCATAAAACGCCATAGCATCTCATCGTCCTTGAGCAGTAACTGGCAGCGCCCACGGTAGCGCTTGGAACACAGTACACTGCCCCGCTCCAGCTGCCTTCGCCAGCTTTGCCGACATCGCTGCAACCTTCGCTGGTACTGCTCCCGGCTTAAGCAGCCTTGTTCATAGCCATGCCGGGTTCTGAACACCGTGTCAGCCAGCAGTACCAGCCGGGCTCCGATAGGCTGGTTGACGGCGTCGCTACTCTCGGCAATCGCCGCCACGTTGCGCAGCACATGCGCCCAGCACAGTTGGCGCTGGGCGCTGTCGATGAAGCGGTATCCCGCATACTGGTCGGTCACCAGCACCCCATCAAGCTCACTGCCCAGCAACCGCTTCGCTGCCTCCTGACCGCGGCCAAACGCCGTCATGAAGCAGACCGCGACCTTGCTCAGGGCCAGCCACATCCAGCGTCGCTCACCGCCCCGCTGGTGCCGGGTTTCATCGGCATGGATGATGGCGGCAGACTGCACTTGCTGTTTGATGGCTTGGTGGGTCGGGGTGAGCATGGCGCTGACCCGGCCTTGCGCTTCACTGATGGCGCCTCGGCTAAAGCTCAAACCGAAGTGCTGCTTGAGCTGCTGCTGTATCTTGCTGATGCTCTGGTGGAACTGACCACTCTGCAAAGCGATATAGCTCAGCAGATTAGCCCCCATCTGGCTGTGGCTCACCGTATCGGGCAGGGCTGCTTCACTGGTGGTGACGCACCCACGGCAGGTGCCCCGATACAGCTGATGCTCTGTCACCACATAGCTGACCTCGGGCAGGTCAAACACCTGATGAACCCGGTAGGGCTTGTCATGGGACACCACCTGCTCACCACAGCAGGCGCACTGCCGGGCAGGATAGTGTGGTATTGCCGTCAGTCGGTCGTCCTCAGGATGACGTTCACGCCGCTGCCCCTTGTGGCCAGGCTGGGCACCACGAGCCTTGCCGGAAGCGGGGCGCTTGCGCGCAGGCGGGGTCCCCGAGCCATCAGTGGAGGGGGGCTTGGAGGAGTTATTGCTGTTTTGGTTGAGGCGGTCTTCAAGCTCGGCGATGCGCGCCATCAGCTTGTAAATCAGCTCGTTGGCTTGCTCGAGGGTCAGCGGCAGGCCGGGTGGTGGCGTAATGGGTTTGCTCATGACGTGATGGTGCCAAGCTGGCGGGATCAGGCAAGGGGCAACAGTGGATCAAGGGATGATCGTCTCACTTTTTCCTGTCAATGCCATCTGGGTGAACAGTTACGACAAAGTCCCCATCCTGCAGTTCAAACCGCTCCGCCACAAAGCGGGCAGGGGTGCGGCGCAGCCATTTGGGCAATATGGTCTGCAGATGAGGATTGCGGGCCCACCAGGGGGCGTGGAAGTGGCTTTCGGTCAGCATGGGGTCAGTCGGTCTGGGTCGAAGATAAGGAGGGCGGGAGGTGTGCTCCTCCCGCCAGTCATTGGCTTATTGTTGCAAATGATCGTGATGCTCGGCACCGCGCAGCATGGCCTGGATCAGCTCGTTGGCCTCGAACTTGGTCAGCGCCTCGTGGGCACCCACCTGATGGGCCCGCTCCACGCTGATCTCGCTGGAGAGCGAGGTGTGCAGGATGATATAGGCCCCTGCCAGCTTGCTGTCGCTCTGCACCTCGAAGGCCAGCTCGTAGCCATCGAGCCCCGGCATCTCGATATCGCTCACCAGAATGTCGATGGGGGTCTTCTGGCTCGCCCGCTCCTGCATCAGGGTCAATGCATCCTTGCCGTTGGAGCGGACTTCATAGGGGATATTGATGTAGTCCAGCGCTGCCATCAGCTGACGGCGGGCGACCGAAGAGTCGTCGACCAGCAGGATCCGCATCGGCTTGATCCGTTCGCGCTGCACATCGGTCAGTACCGGATAGAGGTGGCTCGGGTCATCCGGATAGACCCGTGAGAGGATCAGCTCCACATCCAGCAGCTGGATCAACTGGTCATTGACCCGGGTCACACCGGTGACGAACACATTTTGGCCGAGGGCGGCGGGCGGTGACTCGATATCGCGCCAGTTGCACTCGGTGATCTTGTCGATGCCCCGTACCAGAAAGCCCACCAACGTGCGGCGGCAGTCGGTGATGATGATGAAGCAGTGGGGCATCTCCTCCTTGCTGATCGGGCGATAACCCACCGCCATCGCCATGTCGATCACCGGAATGGTGGAGCCACGCATATTGGCGGCCCCCAGCACGGTCGGGTGCGAGTGGGGCATTGCCGTCAGCTGGGTGTAGGGCACTATCTCCTTTACCTTGAGAGTACCGATGGCAAAGGATTGTTTGGCTGAAAGGTGAAACAGCAACATGCCCTGGGATTGATTGGCTTTGCTCGTCATGGCAGATGTCCTGTTGGTCGAAACGTTGGCAGTCACTTCAGGCCTCTAGCATAAAGGATTACGGGGGGAATGGCCCTCCCTTGTTAGCGACCATCTGGCAAAAAACTGGACTCGTTTCACCGACTTTCTTGGCGTTATCACGCTGACAATCGGCTACTGGCCATCATCCCCGCTAACGCCCCACTGCTGACAGGCAGCTTGCAGCGCGGCCTCATTGGCATAGCCCAGCCTGTTGGCCACCTGAGCGGGTTTGCTGCCGCCCTTGAGCAATCTGAGCGCCTGCAGCAGTTGCCACTGCTGTTGCAGAGCAAGGCCTTCTACAGGCGCGTCGGCCTGTTGTGTCCATAGTTGCAGAGACTCTGGCTGGCCACTGGCCAGGGCTTGCCAGCGAGTTTGCAGATCACGGTATCCCTGCTGGCTGATGGCGCACTGTTGCAACTCATCCAGAATCACCTGCAGTCGTTGACCATAGGCCCCTTGCCACTCCTGTGGTCGCTGCCACCGGGCCTGCGAATCGAGCAGGGCATCGAGCAGCGGCGTGGCCTCTAGCCAGCCGGCCTGCTGCGGCTGATCAAGGCGCAGGGAGACATTCAGCTGATCGTAATCGCAACCGCTGAGGGGGCTGAAGGCGGCGAGGGCATCGGCGCAGAGCCAGAAGCTGCTGCCTGCAGGCAATAACAGCTCATGCTGGCCCAGTCTCAGCAGCGCGGCGCCCCGGGTGATCCGCAACAGCTGCCCGACCGGGGTCCGTTTACGGTTGCCGGCGTGCAGGCCCTGGCAGGAAAAATGGTGGTACTCGATGGCGTGATGCATGTAAAAACCCTGATATGATGCTGCCTGGAGGTAACAAATATGGAAACCAGACGTAAAAAGCGCTTCATTGCCGGTGCTGTCTGCCCGGCGTGCGGCAAGTTGGACAACATGATGCTGTATCTGGAGCATGGAGTCGAGAAGGTGACCTGCGTCGCCTGTGGCGACACCCAGGTACAAACGCCGGCCGAAGTCGACAAGCAGACGCGCGAGGCGGAAGAGGTGATCGGGGTCTTTCGTCCCTGATGAGTCAATGGCTGGTGCGATGCGGGTCTCCTCGCTAACGCTGTTGCCGTTTTTTTCGTCACCCGGTGGCGCCGCACGGCATATGCGCGGCCCGCTTTTTAGGGTATTCTGAGCCCGTTTTTTTCTATCCGCAGGATCCTGACATGAAAGTAGCTCCTCTGAGCGTGGTTACGCTGGAATACACAGTCACCGACGAGCACGGTGAAGTCATCGACAGCACTGTCGGCAAAGAGCCGCTGGTCTATCTGCACGGCACCCGTTACCTGGTCTCAGGCCTGGAAGCCGAGCTGGAAGGTCGCGCGGTAGGTGAAGCCTTCGAAGTGACACTGGCACCGAGCCAGGCCTACGGCGAATATGACGAGACCCTGGTACAAGAAGTACCGGGCGAGCTGTTCGACGGCATGGAAGTCTCCGAAGGGGATACTTTTGTGGCTGAGACCGACGATGGCCACCGTCCGGTGACCGTGGTTGAAGTGTCCGAAGAGTTCGTCAAAGTGGATGGCAACCATCCGCTGGCTGGCGTGACCCTGGGCTTCAAGGTCGAGATCAAGGACGTGCGCGCTGCCACTGCCGAAGAGCTGGCCCACGGCCACGTTCACGGTGCCGGTGGTTGCGGTCACGATCACGGTCATGACCACGATCACGGCGGCTGCTGTGGCGGTCATGGTCACGACCATGATGACGATCACGACCAGGGCGGTTGCTGTGGTGGTGCTGGCCACGGTCACGGTCATGGCCACAACCACGGTGACGACCATGCTGATGGTCAGGGTAAAGGCGGCTGCTGCGGTGGCGGCGGTTGCGGTGGCAAAGGCCATCACCACTGATCACGGCCATGCCGATGATACAAAATCTACCATAGGAGTCATACCGAGCAATTAATGCTCATTAATTGCTCCTCCTTGGATGATGAAATCCGAAGCCGGTTGTTCTGGCTTCGGATTTTTTATGTCTATCAAATACGCTCGCGGCTTTTCCCAAGCTAACAGGGCTGCTTATTTTTGGTTAATGCTCAACATTATGCCCTCTCGGTTCCGCGATGTGTTTTTGGCTCTGTGCGCAAATGTCATCTGCAAACGGGTTAGCCAGCGCCAGTCTCTATTTGGTCTCGTTGTGCCCTATAAAAAAATAGCCAGTCAGACTTAACTGACTGGCTATTGCCTAGTGACTAACTGATTGGCGTGAAGCCTTACAGCTGCTCGATACCGACGATATGCCAGGGGGCATTGTTCTTGGCCAGATCGCGCTCGAGGTGCCACACCTCTTTGATGTCTTCCTCAACCTGTTCTTGACGGTCCATGTAGCGGCCGCTGAAGCGTACGCTCACCTGAGCCCAGTCACTGCCGTAGTCGGCGCGTACCAGCTGGGTATCGACGTACATCACTTCGGTGTGCTGGTCGCCAGTCAGTTCGGCTCGCTCGGCTTTGAGCTGTTCAAACAGCTCCGGGCTGACGTATTCGCGCACTTTCTCCAGATCGTTCTTGTTCCACGCTTCTTGCAGGGTGCGATAGTGATCGCGGGCACCGGCCAGGAAGCTGTTCATGTCAAAGCCTGGCGGCAGGCGGAACGGCACGTCGCTGTCGGCAAAGCCGGTGGCTTGCGGTGCGCTGTTGCTCTGCTCGAACTGCTGCGGGGCAGCGGATTGCGGTGGCTGATAGCCCGCATAGGCGGCCTGTTGTGGCTGTGGCGTCGCGACCTTGCCCCGGCGCAATGCACGGAACAGGAAGACGGCACCCAGCGCCAGCAGGGCGATCAGCAGGAAGTCCATTCCTTGCAGGCCTTCAAAGGCACCGCTGCCCAGCAGGTAGGCAAACAGGCCACCGGCCAGCAGGCCGCCCAGCAGGCCACCCATCATGCCGCTCTTTTTCGGCGCAGTCTGGGCACCCAGTGCCGGGTTCTTGGTGTCGACCGGTTTGGCCGCAGGCTGGGCCGGCGCAGTTTTGTAACTTTTACCAAAGGATTTGCCGCCGCCAAATTTCTTGGCTTCGGCGTGAGGTGCCCCCAGGCCAATGGCCAGGATCACGGCAAACAGGGTCAGCATCTTTTTCATTTTGACTCTTTTCACTCTCGTCTGTGGGTGGGGCATGCTCCGCTTTGGCAAGCTCAGCAAGGCGCATGGCAGGCTGCCTGTCCCTAAATGTGTCGCAGCTTGTATTCATCAATATCACTGTTGGCATGAATTATTCATGAACGAGTTGTCTGGTCATCAGGCGTCAAGAGCAGGAGTACACAGCATGAAAAGCAGACGATTGAGTCGCAAGGAGCGCAAAATGCGTAGCAAAATCAAAAGCACCAAGAGTGAGCCGACCCTGGTCTGGCCCTTTATGATGGTATGAGCCGCCAGATAGGGCTCGCCGTAGTTGGCTTTCTTTTGTAAAATTCCCGTCCCCTTCCCGCTGCGGTTTTTATGTGTATGGCAGAGCAAGTGACGGCGAAAAAAGACGCCAAGACACAACAGCTGAAAGTTCCTCCCCACTCTTTTGAGGCCGAACAGTCCGTACTGGGCGGCCTGATGCTGGATAACGATGCCTGGGATCGGGTTGCCGAGCGGGTGATCGATCAGGATTTCTACAGCCGCCCGCACCGGCTGATCTTCCAGGCCATGACCCGCCTCTCCAACGCGGGCAACCCCATCGACCTCATCACCCTGCAGGAGGAGCTCGAACGCTCCGAGCAGCTGGAGGAGTCCGGTGGCTTCGCCTATCTGGTGGAGATCGCCAAGAACACCCCGAGTGCTGCCAACATCAACGCCTACGCCGAAATCGTGCGGGAACGGGCGGTGGTGCGGGAGATGATCTCGGTCGCCAACGAGATAGTCGAAGCGGGCTATGAGCCCCAGGGCCGTACCTCCGGCGATCTGCTCGATCTGGCCGAGAGCAAGGTATTCAAGATTGCCGAGCAGCGCAGCAGCGCCAACGAGGGGCCCCAGCCCCTCAAGCTGATCCTCGAGCAGACGGTCGACAAGATTGAAGAGCTGTTCAAAACCCCGCACAACGGCGTGACCGGGGTGTCGAGCGGTTATGGCGATCTCGACAAGATGACCGCCGGTTTGCAGCGTTCGGACTTGATCATCGTGGCGGCCCGTCCCTCCATGGGCAAGACCACCTTTGCCATGAACCTCTGCGAGCATGCGGCCCTGACCGCCGACAAGCCGGTGCTTATCTTCTCGCTGGAGATGCCCTCCGAGCAGATCATCATGCGTATGCTCGCCTCGGTCGGTCGCATCGACCAGACCAAGGTGCGTACCGGTCAGCTCGACGACGAGGATTGGGCCCGTCTCTCCTCCACCATGGGATTGCTGCTCGAGAAGGGCAAGATGTATATCGATGACGCCTCCGGCCTCACCCCGACCGACGTGCGTTCTCGCGCCCGCCGCATCGCCCGGGAGCACGGTGGCCTCTCGATGATCATGATCGACTACCTGCAGCTGATGCGGGTGCCGGCGCTCTCCGACAACCGTACCTTGGAGATCGGCGAGATCTCACGCTCCCTCAAGGCGCTGGCGAAAGAGCTGCAGTGCCCGGTGGTGGCGCTCTCCCAGTTGAACCGAAGCCTGGAACAGCGGGCCGACAAGCGCCCGGTCAACTCGGATCTTCGTGAATCGGGCTCCATCGAGCAGGACGCGGATTTGATCATGTTTATCTATCGTGATGAGGTTTATCACGATGACAGTCCGGACAAGGGGATTGCCGAGATCATCATCGGCAAGCAGCGTAACGGCCCTATCGGCCGTGTGCGCCTCACCTTCCAGGGGCAGTTCTCCCGGTTCGACAACTATGCCGGTCCGGCGTTTGATGATGATTATTGATAAGTAATGGATAAGGCCGTCCGGATAGTGATTGCCAGGAGTGCCCTGAAAGATGTCAGATATCTCCGACAAGCAGCGTAACGGTGCCAATGTCGGCCGGGTGCGCCTCACCTTCCAGGGGCAGTTCTCCCGGTTCGACAACTATGCCGGTCCGGCGTTTGATGACGACTATTGATGTAAACCCAGGGTGATGGGGGATTAGCCATCACCACGACTGCCCTGACCGATAGCCCAAGCAGACAGCGGCCAACCGTCAGGGCCTGTTTTCCCGGTTCGACAATTATGCCGGTCCGGCCTTCGACGACGATAAGTGAGTGGCGGTCTTCGGCCCGATGAGGGGGAGACCATTTGTGCCCTCGTAAGGGAAAACCATGAAAGCGGCTACTGCCCAAATCAACACTGCGGCCTTGCGCCACAACCTCGCCGTGGTCAAGCGCCACGCTCCCGCTTGCAAGATCATCGCTGTGGTCAAGGCCAACGCCTATGGCCACGGACTGCTGCCAGTCGCCCGCACCCTGGTGGATGCGGATGCCTACGCAGTGGCTCGCATCGAAGAGGCGCTGATGCTGCGCTCCTGCGCCGTGGTCAAGCCCATCGTGCTGCTGGAGGGTTTCTTCTCCGCCGACGATCTGCCGGTGCTGGCGGCCAACAACCTGCAGACGGCGGTTCACACCTGGGAGCAGCTCGAAGCGCTGGAGCAGGTCGAGCTGCCAGCCCCCGTGGTGGCCTGGCTCAAGCTCGACACCGGCATGCACCGCCTCGGGGTACGTGCCGACGAGATGCCCGCCTTTATCGAGCGACTCGGCAAGTGCAAGAACGTGGTGCAGCCGTTCAACATCATGACCCACTTCAGCCGCTCCGATGAGCTGGAGCAGCCCACCACCCGCGAGCAGATCGACTTGTTCAGCAAGTTGACCGCCCCTCTGGCAGGCGAGCGTGCCATGGCCAACTCGGCGGGCATTTTGGCCTGGCCGGACTCCCACTGCGACTGGGTGCGCCCCGGCGTTATCCTCTACGGCGTATCGCCGTTCCCCAACACGGTGGCGGCCGATTACGACCTGCAGCCGGTGATGACCCTCAAAACACAACTGATTGCGGTGCGGGATCACAAGGCGGGCGAGCCGGTGGGCTACGGCGCCAACTGGGTGTCGGATCGCGATACCCGGCTCGGGGTGATCGCCATCGGCTACGGTGACGGCTATCCGCGCATGGCGCCCAATGGCACTTCTGTGCTGATCAACGGCCGCATCGTGCCGCTGGTGGGGCGTGTCTCCATGGATATGAGCACCGTCGATCTGGGGCCTGGCGCCACTGACAAGCCCGGCGACGAGGCGGTGCTGTGGGGCGAGGGGCTGCCGGTGGAGCGGGTGGCCGACGAGATTGGCACCATCCCCTACGAGCTCATCACCAAGCTCACCTCCCGCGTCTTTATGGAATACGTCTGATGTGGCAGCAGTGCCTGCTGACGTTGAAGCCCCGTTCGCGGGGCTTTCATCTGGTGACGGACGAGCTGGTGGCCAAGCTGCCGATGCTGGCGGATTACCGAGTCGGCATGGCCCACCTGCTGCTGCAACACACCTCCGCCTCGCTCACCCTCAACGAGAATTGCGATCCCAGCGTGCGCAGCGATATGGAAGCCCATCTGCACCGGTTGGCACCTGAGGATGCTCCCTACTATCGCCATACCTATGAGGGGCCGGACGATATGCCCGCCCACATCAAATCCTCCCTGCTCGGGGTGAGTCTGCTGCTGCCGATCCGTGACGGTCAGCTGGCGCTCGGCACCTGGCAGGGGATCTGGCTTGGCGAACATCGCGTCGATGGCGGCGCCCGCAAGGTGCTGGTGACCCTGCAGGGGGAGTAGTCAGGTCGGTATTGAGTCAAAAGACCAATAAAAAGAGGGATGGCGCCGAGCCATCCCTCTTTCGTTTCTACGGTGTTGTGAGTGACCCGTTTGCCGGTGGCGCTCAGCGCACCTTGAACGGGGTCAGCTCGGCCAGCGGGCTCGCGTCCATAAAGGCTTGCGGCTCCTGACCGTGTTTGAAGATCTTGAAGTCCTGATCGCGGGCGCTCCAGTACTCAACGGTGTCGCCGCTGATCTGCAACAGGCTCGCTTCGCGCAGGGCCACCACGTATTCGCTCTGGTTGATGGCGCAGAACTCCGCCAGTCGCTCGTCGCGGGTCTCCCCCATATGGCCGCTGATGCTGGCATCCAGATAGTGGGGGTTGATCTGCAGCGGGAACAGCCCCAGCGCTGGCAGTACGGCGGCGTTGCAGACCGGCATGTCGTTGGTGGTGCGGATGCTCGGGGTCGCCACGTTGCAACCGGCGCTCCAGCCCACATAGGGGACGCCACGTTCGCGCACGGCACGCTGGATCGGCACGATCAGGCCATTTTCGTGCAGCAGCTGATTCAGGCGCCAGGTGTTGCCACCGCTGATAAAGATGGCGTCGGCCTGATTGATGGCATCGACCGGATCATCGAAGTGGTGAATGCTGATGGTCTCGATCCCGAGGCTCTCGGTGAGATCGTTGGCGCGGGCATCCCAGTCGCTGCGGATCACCGCATAGGGGATGAGCAGAATGCGCTTGACCGGTTTGCGGGCCAGCAGGCTCTGCACCCGGTCGCGGGCCCAGCCGAGCAGGCCCGGAAATTCGTTGGCTTTACCATTGCTAAGCAGAAGCAGTTCCATCAATACGTCCTCAAAAGTGAAAGCGGAGGAGGAAGGGCCACCGGATCCGTCGTGCGGCCGGATGGCAAGAGGAGGCATGCTACCACCATTGGCGCGGCGGTTCTGTGATCGGGGGGTCCATTCAACGGCTATGGATGGATAACTCAATGCCAAACGGTGGATTAATGAACCGTGGTCAACGCGTCACCCATCGCCAATAAATGACCCCGCCGCAGCGGGGTCATGTCAGGGCTAAAGCAACTTGCCCATCAGGAGGCGGTCGCTTCCACCACCTTGTAGGAGGGCTGCTGGCGCAGCTTCCACAGTTCGCTCCATTTGCGCAGGGCGGAGAGCAGGATCAGCATCCCCAGCACCAGCATGATGAGGGAGATGATGCCGTTCATCGGGTTGTAACCCTTGGCCGCGGCGTTGAAGTAGACGTTGCTCATCATCCAGTAACCGGCGTAGTTGACGGTGACGAACAGGTAGGCCAGCGGAATGAGGCAGGTCAGCATGTAGCGGCGCTTGCTGGCCAGTCGCAAGATGATGGTGGCACCGATAATCAGGCCCACCGAGGCCATCAGCTGGTTCGATACCCCGAACAGCGCCCACACCGAGCCGATATCGCCGGACATCAGCAGATAACCCCACATCACGCAGGCGAGCACGCTGGCCCCGATGGCGCCCGGCATCCAGTCGATGCGTTTGAGGGGCGGGTAGAACTCGCCAAAGAAGTCCTGAATGAGGTAGCGGGAGACTCGGGTGCCGGAGTCGACAGCAGTCAGGATGAACACAGCTTCGAACATCACCACGAACTGGAAGAAGTAGGAGGCGAGGTTACTGAACCAGGGCACCTTGGTGAAGATGTAGGACATGCCCACCGCCAGGGTGACGGCGCCGCCGGTGCGACCGTTCAGATCCATGCCGATCTCCTGGGAGAGGAAGGGCAAGTCCACCACCTGCATCCCCAGCTTGGCGAAAGCTTCCGGGGTAGCGTTGATGGCGAAGTAGTCCGCCGGGTGCAAGGCAGTGGCGGCGATCAGCGCCATCACGCCCACCACGCACTCGGCCAGCATGGCACCGAAGGCGACCGGCAGGATGTCGTTCCACTTGTCCACCAGTTTCGGGGTGGTGCCTGAGCCGATAAAGGCGTGGAAGCCGGAGATGGCGCCACAGGCGATGGTGATGGAGATGAAGGGCCAGACCGGGCCGCCCAGTACCGGGCCGCCGCCGTGGACAAACTGGGTCATGGCGGGGAATTGGATCTCGGGGTTGATGCAGATAACGCCGATCACCAGCGCGCCGAACACGCCGATCTTCATAAAGCTGGAGATGTAGCCGCGCGGGGTGAGCAGCAGCCAGACCGGCAGCGCGGTGGCGAAGAAGGCGTAGATGGGCAGCGCCAGACTGATGGTCTCGGCACGCAGGGTCAGCCAGGCACCGAAGGCGCTCTCCTGCACATAGGGGCCGAAGAAGACACAGGCCAGCACGGCGGCAAACCCGACCCAGGAGGCGGCTTGCAGGTTGCCGGTCAGCTTGTGCCAAATTCCCACCACCATGGAGATGGGGATGGTCATGAACACCGCAAACACGCCCCAGGCGTTACGCTCCAGTGCGTGTACCACCACCATGGAGAGACCCGCCATGGTGATGGTGATGATGAACAGCATCGCGAGACCCGTGCACCAGCCAGCGATGGGGCCAAGTTCGGCCTTCGCCACCTCGGAGAGGGACTTGCCCTGATGCTTCATGGAGGCGAACAGCACGACTGTGTCGTGCACCGCGCCGCCTATAACGCAGCCGATCAGCAGCCAGAGAAAGCTCGGCAGGTAGCCGTACTGGGCCGCCAGAACCGGGCCGACCAGCGGGCCGGCGGCGGCGATGGCGGCAAAGTGCTGTCCGAAGTTGACCCACTTGTTGGTCGGCACATAGTTCTTGCCATCTTCCAGCTGGTGGGAGGGGGTGACCAGTTTGTCGTCAGCCTGCAGCACCTTGCGCACAAAGAACACGCCGTAGAGGCGATATGCGATGGCGAGGATGCAGAGGGCCGCAATGACAAAAGTGATTGCGTGTTGCATGGGGGAGTTTCCTTTTCCTGTGGCCAGTCTGGCCGGGCTCAGGCTGCACTCTACTCATGCGGTGGGGAAAGGGGAGCGAAGAAAAGGTCAGTGGCCGGGTTCTGCCCGCGAGTGGCAGAAAAGCGGCCCCGAGTGGTTTGGCGGGAGTGCCGACGGCCGTGGTAAGCGGGTGAGTGGTCGCTGGCAGGGCGGGAGCGGGATGAGGCGTCCCGCCCCATCAGGGAATATCGAGCAGCTCCTTGAGCGGTTTGAGGTAGCGGCGGCTCACCGGCACCTTGTGGCCGCCCTGGGTCACCACCTCAGCCAAGCCTCCGTCCAGCAACAGGATTTCGCGGATCTGGCCCGGGTTGAGCAGGTATTGGCGGTGGCAGCGAACGAAGCCAGTCTTCTCTTCCAGAGTGCGCAGGGTCAGCTCGGTGGTGCCCTGCTGCTGGCCGCTGATCACCCGGTTGCCGGTGAGATCGCTGTGGATGAACTCCACCTCGCCAAGGGGCAGCAGCAGAATGCGGTTGTGGCCGGTACAGGGGATGCTGCGCAAGGGTTGGGCGATGCGGGTCGGGTCCGGCAGTGGTTGGCCAGCTAATTCACCTTTGGGAGAGAGCAGCCGGTGGATGCGCTCCAGCGCCCGATTCATCCGCTCTGCCGTGACCGGTTTGAGCAGGTAGTCGAGGGCGTTCTCCTCAAAGGCGCGCAAGGCAAACTCATCGTAGGCGGTGATGAAGACGATGTGGGGGCGCAAGTCCGGGTCCAGCATGCTCACCAGCTCCAGCCCGTTGATGCGCGGCATCTGGATGTCGAGAAACAGCAGATCGGGTTTCAAGCGATGGATGGCGGGCAGCGCCTCCATGGCGTGGGCGCACTCTCCCAGCAGGCGGATATTGCCCGCCTGCTCCAGCAACAGGCGCAGCTCCTCGCGGGCGAGGGGTTCATCGTCAACGATCAGGGCGGTCAGCATGGGCTCTCCTGCAGGGGAAGGGTGATCCTCACCCGGGTTGATTGATGGGGGATGCAGTCGATGGCTACCCCGTATTCGGCGCCGTAACGGGCCTTGATGCGCCGATCCACGATGTGCATGCCAAGGCCGCTCCCCTCCTGTTTCGTCTGATAGAGCCCGGCGTTGTCGCACACCTCCAGCACCACCCGCTGGGCCTCAACCCGGGCGGTCAGGGTCAGCAGGCCGGGTTCGAACATCTGGGAGATGCCGTGCTTGACCGCGTTCTCGACGATGGGCTGCAGGGAGAAGGTGGGCAGCCGGTACTCCAGCAGCGATTCGGGAATCTGGATCTGCACGCTCAGGTGCTCGGCGAAACGGGCCTGCTCGATGTGCAGGTAGGCGTTCACATGCTCCAGCTCGTCGGCCAGGGTCACCTCATCCCCCTGTCGCTTGAGGTTCTTGCGAAAGAAGGTGGAGAGGTTGTGCACCAGGGTACGGGCACTCTCGGGATCGCGCCGGATCACCGCCGACAGGGTGTTGAGGGCGTTGAACAGAAAGTGCGGGTTGATCTGCGCCTGCAACAGCTTGATCTCCGACTGGGCCAGCAGCCGCTTCTGTTCGTTGTATTTGCCCGCCAGGATCTGACCGGAGAGCAGCCGGGCGATCCCCTCTCCCAGGGTGCGATTGATGGAGGAGAAGAACTTGCGCTTGGGCTCGTAGAGCTTGATGGTGCCCACCACGGAGCCCTCTTCCCCCCGCAGCGGAATGACCAGCGAGGAGCCGAGCTTGCAGCCGGGGTGGATGGTGCAGCTGTAGGGGATGAGGTTGCCGTCGGCATAGACCACCTCGTTGTGCTGGATCGCCTTGAAGGTGTGCTGGGAGTTGATGGCGGTGCCCGGCAGGTGGTGATCCTCGCCGATGCCGATGAAGGCGAGCAGCTTCTCCCGATCGGTGATGGCTACGGCGCCCACCCCGGTCTCCTCGTAGAGAATGCGCGCCATCTGCTGGCACGCATCCTGGGTGAAGCCCTTGTCCAGCACCCGCATCGCCCGCTCGGCGATTTTGAGGGCGCGGGCGGAGAAGGCAACCGAGTACTTCTCCAGCATGGCGCGGTGATCGAGGATCATCCGCATGAACATGGCGGCCCCCAGGGTATTGGCCACCAGCATGGGGGCGATGATGTTCTCGATAAGGTGGATGGCGTCATCGAGGGGGCGGGCCACCAGCAATATGATCCCCATCTGCATCAGCTCGGCGACCAGGGCCACCGAGCCCACCACCCAGGGGCTGAACAGCAGATCGAGCCGGTGGCGGGCGACGAAGTGGCGGTGTACCAGCCCGCCGAGCAGCCCTTCGGCGATGGTGGAGAAGGTGCAGGCGAGCGCGGTAAAGCCTCCCAGCGAGTAGCGGTGAATGCCGCCGGTGAGCCCCACCAGCAGTCCCACGGCCGGGCCGCCGACGATGCCCCCCAGCACGGCGCCGATGGCGCGGGTATTGGCGATGGAGTCCTCGACCCTCAGGCCAAAGTAGGTGCCCATCACGCAGAAGCCGGAGAAGATGAGATAGCAGAGGATCTTGTGGGGCCAGCTCAGGGTCACCTGAGTGAGCGGCATGAACAGCGGCGTCTTGGAGAGCAGCCAGGCGATCACCAGATAGACGCAGAGCTGCTGGAACAGCGAGATCACCAGAGTGAATTGTTCAAACGCCACGGCTCGTTGCCCCGGTAATGGTTGGTCATTTAATGGACGCGGAGTATTAGCAAACCCCATACCCCCTTGCAAGGCAGGGTTATCGGAATGGTGGCGCAGCGCATGATTTGCCGAATCGTCTGCCGCCGTGGCAGGCGATAACTGTCTGGTTACTCAGCATGGCACTTGAGCCTGCGACAGACGTGGCGATATTGCGGCAACAAAAAGGGGGCCAATAGGCCCCCTGATTGGCAGTCAGTGGGTGGCTCAATCGAGTTTGAGATCGACCCAGACCATGCGGTGATCCGAACTGACTCCCTTGGCGATGCCGAGTTTCGCATCATAGACCAGGTGATAACCGGCCTCGAAGCTGGCAGGCCAGAAGACGCCGCTCTTGACCGCATTGAGGTTGGCAGAGGGGATGACGTGATCCAGCTGCAGTACGCTGGAGTTGGTGATGCGCTCCGGGTTGGGACGATCAAGGTTGCGCTTGCAGTCGGCCCCCTTGCTGACGCACTCCGGGCCCCCTTCGCTGACCGGGATCAGGGGGCCATTGGTGATGGCCTGATTCATCAGCGGATTGTTAAGCAGATCCTGAATGGCGCTCAGATCGCCATCGCCAGTGAGGGGATCGGCGTTGAGATCCCCGGCGATAACGAACTTGGCGTTTTTGGCCAGCCCACCCTTGGCGCCCTGGTCATCGGTCATGTAGTTGAGACCCTTGACGTAGTCGTTCCAGAAGGCGATCTCGGCACGGTTGTGCTTGACGGTGTGACGCGCCGCGTTGGCAAAAATCGGCGGCGTCGGGTGGGAGATCAGGAAGTGGATCACCTCTTCACCCTTCTCGGTCTTGATCAGCACCGGCACATCGGCGTGGTTCTTGGAGGAGAGCGGGTACTGCTGCCAGGCTGCATCTGAATACCAGGCATCGCCACACTGGCGGCTGGCCGGGATCTTGACCTTGGGATTGTTGCAGTCATCGATGACGGGGTTCTTCTCGCCCGGCATATCCTTCCACTTGAAGTTCTGGAAGGTACGGATCTGCTTGGTGTCGATGGGATATTTGGACATCACCGCAAAGGCGTACTGGCCGTGATAGTTGCCAAAGCCCCAGGCGTCATCGGCGGTGGTCTTGCCATCGAGGTTCAAATCATAGCCGCTTTGCAGACCGGTGTTGGTGGCAAAGTTCTGCATCACCGGATAGCTGATAGCCGTCACTTCGGCGTGCTGGGCGTGGGCCAGATAGTTGTCGTTGAAGGCTTTCAGATCGGCGGTGCTCTCGCCTTTGCCGTCGTTGTCGAACTCGTTGAGCAGGAAGACGTCCGGGCGGGTGCGCTGGATGATCTCCGCCACGTTGCGGATCTGCTGCACGTTCTTGGCTTTGGTTTCAGTAGCGCCGCTCAGGCTCCCCTCGGCGAGGCGGGCCAGCAGGGCATCCTGCTCGGTGCGGGTCAGCGCCAGCTCACCGGTCAGCATACCGGCGGCAGTGCGGTCAAAAGCGACATTAAACGTGGCAAAGCGAATCATGGTGACACCTGCGTCGGTTAACAGGCTGCCATTATAGGGTGCGGTGACCCGATCGAGCATCTCGCATCAGAAAGAATGACTACACCACCATCGGCAGGCCGCTCTCGGGGTGGTGGATCACCTGCGCCGGATAGTCATAGAGACGGGCGATGAGCGTTGGGGTGAGCACCTCGGCAGGCGTCCCATCGGCCATCAGCTTGCCCCGCTCCAGCATCACCAGCCGATCGGCATAACGCGCCGCCAGATTGAGGTCGTGCAGTACCACCAGCACGGCGGTATTGCGGCTGGCCAGGGCGCGCGCCATGGTGAGCAACTGATGCTGGTATTTCAGATCCAGCGCCGAGGTGGGCTCGTCGAGCAGCAGCAGGCGAGGTTGCTCGGCCTGCTCGGTCGGGGAGGGGGCCTGCCAGATCTGCGCCAGCACCCGGGCAAACTGCACCCGCTGCCGCTCGCCGCCAGAGAGCCCCGGATAGAGCCGCTTGGCCAGATGCTCGACCCCTGCATGGGTCATGGCCGCCGCCACAATCTCGTCGCGCCGCGCCGCCGGTTCACTGTGGGGCAAGCGTCCCATGGCCACCACCTCCTCGCAGAGAAAGGGGAAGTTGAGGGAGGAGCTTTGCGGCAATACCCCAAGCCGGTGGGCCAGCTGGCCGCTGTCCCACTGCTGGCGATCCGCGCCAAACAGGGTGATGGAACCCTCATATTCCAGCTCGCCGGTCAGGCACTTGAGCAGCGAGCTCTTGCCTGCCCCATTGGGGCCGAGCAGGGCGGTGAGGGTGCCGCACTCGAGGTCGAGATCGAGCCCATTCAGGATCTGGCGCTGGCCACGGCGCAGGCTGAGCCGGCTGCAGCTCAACAGGGGGGAGGAGAGTGAGGATGAGAGTGCGGATGAGAGTGGTTGCATAACAGTCCGTATCACAGGGCGCGGCGGCCTTTTACCAGCAGCCAGATGAAGAAGGGGGCGCCGAGCAGGGCGGTGATGATGCCCACCGGCAGCTCGGCCGGGGCCAGCAGGGTGCGCGCCAGCATGTCGGCCGCCAGCAGCAGGGCGGCGCCAAGCAGGGCCGAGAGTGGCAGCAACCTGACATGGTTGGGGCCCGCCAGCAGGCGCACCAGATGGGGCACTATCAGCCCGACGAAGCCGATCATCCCCGATACCGCCACCGCCACCCCGACGCCCGCTGCGGTGAGCAGAATCAGGCGGCGCTTGAGGGACTGCACATTGACCCCCAGATGACGGGCCTCCCCCTCACCCAGCAGCAGGGCGTTGAGGGGATTGGCATCGCGCATAAAGAGCCATAGCAGTGCTGCCAGGGTGAGCAGGGCCAGCGCCACATCGGCCGGTTTGCCCGCCGCCAGCGTTCCCATTTGCCACAGGCTCAGGTTGCGCAGCATCTGATCGTCGGCCAGATAGGTGAGCAGGCCGATCACCGCGCCGGAGAGCGCCGTGATGGCGACCCCGGCCAGCAGCATGACGGTGACCGAGGTGCCTCCCTCACGGGTGCCGAGCAGATAGACCAGGGTGGTGGTGAGCGCGCCGCCGAGAAAGGCGAGCAGCGGCAGCAGGCCAACCCCGATGGTGGCTTGCAACTGCTGGCCGAGGGGGGCCAGCAGCACGATGGCGAGCGCAGCACCGAGCGCCGCGCCGCCGGAGACACCTATGATGCCAGGGTCAGCCAGTGGGTTGCGAAACAGTCCCTGCATCACGGCGCCACAGAGCCCGAGGATCCCGCCCACGGCGATGCAGAGCAGGGTACGTGGTAGGCGAATTTCCTGCACGATCAGCAGCTTGTGCGACTCAATCCCGCTCTCCTGCCCGGCAAACAGCGCCCGCAGACTCTCGCTCAGAGTGAGGGTCATGGGGCCGGTTGCCAGCGAACCGAGCAGCAACAGCGCCAGTGCGGCCGTGGTGAAGGCCAGCAGCCAGGAGAGGGGTAACCGCATCATGACCCCTGCTTGATCCACTGGGCGATCTGGTTCGCCTGTTGCAGGGAGTTGAGGCTCAGGCCCCCTTGCAGGGCGTGGCCGTCGATGGCGTGAATGGCGTTGCGCTTGCCAGCCGGGGTAGCGGCCAGTGCGGGCACTTCTGCCAGCACCTTGGCCGGATCGGCATACTGCTGCCAGTCACGACCGCTGACCAGCACCAGATCGGGCTGCATCTCGATGAGGGATTCGGCGGATACCGGCTTGTAGTTGCGCAATTCGGCGACCGGATTGATGCCACCTGCCAGCGATACCAGCGCGCTGGCGGTGGTGTCACCTCCGGCGATGCTGGTGGGTTGCCCCTTGTGCAGCAGCAGGAAGGCGACCTTGAGCGGTTTGTTCTGTTTCGCTTGCGTCGCCAGCTGATCGGTCTGGGCCTGGATCTCTGCCTTCAGGCGATCGCCAGCCGCTTTGTCGCCCAGCAGGCTGGCGAGGGTATCGATACGCTGGTTGAGGTTGGCCAAGGTCGGCGCGGTAGCCAGCACCTCCACCTTGACCCCGGAGCGGCGCAGCTGATCCAGGGTCGGGGCCGGGCCCATCTCGTCGCTGCCCACCAGTCGGGTGGGGGAGAGGCTCAGGATCCCTTCGGCGGCCAGTGCCCGGTGATAGCCCACCTTGGGCAGCCCTTTTGGCAATGGGCTGCTGACATCGGTGGCGATCAGGCTCGATTCGCCACCAAGGGCCAGAATGAGCTCTGTGGTGGCGGGGCCGATACTGACGATACGCTCTTGCTGGCCGTCGGCGGCAACGGCAGAGAAGGGGGGCAGTGAACTGCAGAGCAGGGTGATGGCGAGGGCAAGACGACGGCCCATGCTAACCTCCGAAGGGGTGAATGAAACGGGTGTGCCGCCGAGAATATCAAGGCTTTGAAAAAAATGCACTGATAATGATAGCAATTATCAATTGCATTGGTTTCGGTGCTTTATTAGAGTAGCCGCCATGATAAACAGCGGGACAACATGGTCTCGCAGAGGGAGAAAACATGAGCATTGCACAACGCATTCACGCGCTGCTGGAGCAGGATCCCGGCGCTCATCCGTCCACTCTGGCGGCCCAGCTTGCCATCAGCGAATGGGAGGTGGTTCGCCATCTGCCCGCCGAGCTGGTGACCCTGTTGCCAGCCGATCGGGCGCAAGGTCTGTTGGAAGATCTGGCCGACTGGGGCCCGGTGACCACCATCGTCGAATCAGAAGGATCCATCTTCGAGGTAAAAGCCCCCTTCCCGAAAGGCAAGGACGCACGCGGCTACTACAACCTGATGGGCCGCGATGGTGAGCTGCATGGTCATCTCAAGCTCGACAACGTGGCGGGGATTGCGCTGGTCAGCAAGCTGTTCATGGGCAAGGAGGGGCACTCCTTCCAGTTCTTCGGTCACTCCGGCCGCTGCATTTTCAAGGTCTATCTGGGGCGCGACGAGAAACGCCAGCTGCTGGCCGATCAGGTCACCCGTTTCATGGCGCTGCGCCACAACTCTCAAGAGGAAGTCAAAGCATGAGTGAACGTCAGGAGCGTCTGCAGAACCGCCTGCAACCGGAGATCCGCGAGTTTCGCGACAGCTGCCGCACCCTGCAGCTCGCCACCGTTGATGGCGAAGGCAATCCCAATGCCAGCTATGCCCCGTTCGTGCTGCAGGAAGATGGCTACTATGTGCTGATCTCCGAGATCGCTCGCCACGCCCGCAACCTGCAACAGGTGCCGCGAGTATCCCTGATGCTGATCGAGGATGAGAGCGGTGCCCGCGAGCTGTTTGCCCGCAAGCGCTTGACCTTCGATGCGGTGGCCGAAGTAGTGGCCCGTGACGATGCGCGCTGGAGCAAGGCGGTCGCTGCGCTGGAAGGGCGCTTTGGCGAGATCATCAAGGGTCTCTCCAACCTCAAGGATTTCAAACTGTTCCGCCTCAAGCCGGAGCAGGGGCTGTTCGTCAAGGGCTTCGGACAGGCGTTCGCGGTCTCCGGTGACGAGCTGGTGGATTTCGTCCATCTGGTGGAAGGGCACAAGCGCATCGACAACGGTGCCGAGCTCACCAGCCCGGCCGATGCACCGGTCTGACGATCCCCTGTCGATAAAGACACAACACATAACAAAACGGGCAGCCACTGGGCTGCCCGTTTTTATTGCGTTACCTCATCCGGCTTGATCAATCCTGCCAGGAGGCCTTGTTGGGAAAAGCGCGACGATCGGCGTCGGTGGCCGTTTCGTTGCACTCCCCCCGCACCTTCCAGGAGGTCTGGCTCAGTACGATGTAGCCCTGGCGGCAATACTGCTTGGTCGCCAGGGTCTCGGTCAGCAGGTTCTCCTGCAAGGCTTCCCGCTGTTCCAGCAGCCGCTGGCTCTGGGCTGCCGAGAGGCCGCGCGGCAAGGTGTCGTTGGGCGCGGCTTCAAAGGTGAAGCGCTTGCTCCCCTCCTCGTTGATATGGGTCAGAAACAGGGGTTCCGGCCCGTCATACTTCTGTCCGGGCAAGCTGGAGCAGGCCGACAGCAGGGGAACAATCAACAACAGGGTGGCAGACAACAGGCGCACGACAGACTCCAGTGAGAAACGAGGCGAGGCTCGCAGATTAGCACGGCTGCAGGGCGGGTGTTACTGCCAGCAGTTCGTCGGTGGTGAGCAGGGTGACACTGCGCCCCTCCGGCAGGCTGAGGTGGCGCCACATCCAGTGATGGTGCTCGATGATCTGGGGCGCGTTCAGGTGCGGGCGGTCGGCGGTAGTGTGGCCATCGCTCAGCACCAGCACCTCGAAGCCATGAGAAGCGGCACTGCGCACCGTGGTGTCGACGCAAAAATCGGTGGCACAGCCACAGAGAATGAGCCGATCGACCGGCTGCTCGGCCAGCAGGAAGGCGAGCTCGGTGTCGAGAAAGCTGTCACAGGCCGTCTTGCGTACCCGGCTCTCTCCCTTGGCCGGTTGCAGCGCACTGTGCAACTGCCAACCCGGGGTGCCCGGTTCCAGTTCGGTACCGGGGGGCGAGTCATGCTGGATATAGATGACCCGTCCCTGCTGCTGCCTGACATGGGCCGCCGCCCGGTTGATATTGGCCAGCATTTGTTCCTGGCGGTAACGGGGCTCGTTGAACAAGCCTTGCTGCACATCGATGATCAGTAACACATCCATTTTCTTACCCGCCGTTTCCTTGAAGATTAGGGTTGCAGCCACTGGCTGCAGTCACGACTGCGGGATTGATGCAGCGCGCCCATATCTTGCTTCATCTCGTCACTGTTTTGCCAGCGCTTAGGCAGCGGCATGATGGTTACCTGCACATCGGCTGCGCGATCTGCAACAGAGGTCTCATCTGTACGGGGCACGACCAGCGCCACCTTGAGTGCCGGATTGCGGCTGGCGATGCGACTGGCGAGCCCAAGCCCCCCCTCGACGTGGAAATTACCGGCGATATGCATGATCTGCTGGCCCGGGTGCTTGGCGAGATAATCCACCATGCTCTCGGCCATGGTGTCGTCCCAGCTGGTCTGGGCGGCGAAGCGGCGGGCGTTGCTGTCGGCATCGCCGTGGTGCATGGAGGCCATAAATTTCTGGCGATAGGGATCATCCCCCAGCGTCAGCTGGCGGGCCAGCTGGCTGCGGCGCGACGCGGGCAGTTTGTCGAGCCACTCAGATCCCTCCTGACCGACACAGCTCACCAGCGGTTTGGGGGCGTTGGCGGCGATCACTGGCATCCGGTGAGCCTTGGCAAACTCCACCAGCGGGCGGTAGTCGCTCGGATAGTTGGGCCAGGCGTTGCCTTCGCGGATCAATGCCGCTTCACCAATCTTGTCCGCCAGATAGGCATCCAGCGTCTTCTGATCGGCGCGGCTGAACTGCTCCATGGAGAGGGCCAATGGCCGACCGTGCTGCTGACCGGCGGTGTAGAGGCCGCTCAGCAGGCGCGATTGCAACAGATGCACGGCGGGATGAGTGTGCAGCTCGCCCACCAGAATGATGTCGGCGTCGGCAATGCGCGCGATCGCCTGCTCCAGCGTCAGGTCTGCGGCGCCCTCGCTGCTCAGCCGGTAGTCATAGAGCGTCTGCAACTGTGATGACACGGTCGGCTGGGTGGGGGTGGCACAGGCTGCCAACAGCAGCGGCAGGGCGAGCAGGGGAAGTCGTCTCATCATGGGATCTCACGGCAGATATGCCCGGATGCCGGTGCATCTCGGGGGGCTAACACAGAATAAGGGCAACACGTGGCGACAGTGTAAAACCAATTTGGTTCAAAGCAAAATGAGAATGATTTCGTTTCTTGTTGATCTTTGTCGAGAGCTGGGTAATATGCGGCCTGTTTGATAACAGTTCTCAATAAGGATTCGCTGTGACCCATCATAACGCACTCTCTCTGGTTGCCCTCGCCGTGGCGGCCGGTCTCTCCTCCCAGGTCTTTGCTGCCACCCAGAAGGCGGATGAAGTCGTGGTCGTCAGCGGCTCACGGATGGAGCAAAAACTGGAAGATGTCTCCGGCCCCATCTCGGTGATCACCGCCAAGCAGATTGAAGAGCAGGTCGTCACCAATGTCGCCGACCTGTTCCGCTACGAGCCCGGTGTGACTGTGCTCGGCGGTCAGGGGGATGCGCAGACCTTCGTCATCCGCGGCATGGGTGAAAACCGGGTCAAGGTGGTGCGCGACGGGGTGCGCCAGAACGATGCCTACAGCAAGGGTGGTGTCGGTCAGAGTTACTTTGATACCGACATGATCAAGCAGGTGGAAGTGGCCAAGGGGCCCGCTTCTGCGGCCTACGGCTCCGATGCGCTGGGTGGCGTGATTGCCATCACCACCAAGGATGCCAGCGACTTCCTCAAGGGCAAGGATAGCTATCTGGATGTGACCAGCGGTTACGCCTCCAGCAGCCACCAGAAGATGGCGGGCTTTACCGGCGCCCTGCGCACCGGCGAGGTGGAGAACCTGCTGCGCTACACCTGGCGCGATGGCGGGGTGACCCAGAATTACGACTCCAGCAAGAACGAATTCGATGTCGGTACCCACGCCCTGCTGCTCAAGAGCAAGTGGAACCTCTCCGATGAACAGTTCCTCAAGCTGACCGTTGACTACCTGACCGATGGCGAGGAGCCGGATGCGGTCAAGCTCAACAAGGTCGGTACCGGCACCGCCCGCGTGTTCGATCAGCCCATCACCGACAAGCAGACCGACAACCTCTCGCTGGTGCTGGATCACGGCATCGCGCTGAATCAAGGCTGGGCCGATCGGATGGATAGCAAGGTCTACTTCGGTCGCACCAAGCAGACGCTGGATCAGTACGCCTCGTCCAAGTATCCGGTCAGCCCCGGCAACCCCTATGTGACCAAAAACTCGCTGGATCACAACGTGTTCGATCAGAAGAACATCGGCGCCCAGTTGCAGTTCCACAAGGCGGTCGCCAACCACCGCCTGGCCTGGGGGGCTGAATACGAGCACACCGACAACGAACGTACCCGTTACAAGGGGCCAACGACTCCCGGTGATTTTGTCGGCTACAACGAGCTGAGCTTCCCGGCCACCACCAGCGAACGCAGCGCCCTGTGGGCCTTTGACGAGATCAAGTTTGGCGAGCGCTGGGTGCTGACCCCGGGTGCCCGTTATGACTACTACCGGATGACCCCGGACAACGATCCCGCCTACACAGGCGACAAGCTGCACAAGTTCTCGGAAGGGGAGCTGTCACCCAAGTTGGGTCTGGTGTTCAAGGCGCACGAGGCGGCCAACCTGTTCGCCCAGTACAGCCACGGCTTCAAGGCCCCCATGTATGACAGCGCCTTCTCCACCCTGAACCACCAGGCTTACGGCTATCGCATCGAGCCCAACCCGAACCTCAATCCGGAGAGCAGCGACGGCATCGATCTCGGGGTTCGTGGCAACAGCCACGGCTTTAGCTATGAAGTGGCCAGCTTCTACAACAAGTTCGACGATTTCATCGAGATGGTGGAAGTGGGTCAGCAGGGGCGCACCGCCGTCTACCAGTACCAGAACCTGAGCAAGGCGACCACCAAAGGGGTCGAAGCCAAGGCGGATTACTGGCTCCACGATATCGTCAATGTCTGGGGTAACCTGGCCTACATCGAGGGCAAGGATGGGGATGGCAACTACATCAACAGCCTGAGCCCGCTGAACGGCTCGGTCGGTGTGCGTCTGGAGCAGTCCCAGTGGAACTTCAACACCGCGCTGCGCTTTGCCGACGACATGGACAAGGTGCGCAAGGATGCCAAAGGCAACGATTACGTGAAGAGCGCTGGTTGGGGTGTGGTGGATATGTACGCCCAGTTCAACCCGATGACCGATCTGCAGCTCAACGTCGGGGTCTTCAACCTGTTTGACAAGGAGTACACCAGCTACGAGCGCATCGCCGGTCGTGCCGAAGGCTCCGATAACAGCCTGATGACCGAACTGGGCCGCAACCTGAGTGCACGGGTCAAATACGTATTCTAAAGAGCAAACAACAGACGCAGATGATCAAAGGGGCTTCGGCCCCTTTTTTGCGGCCGCCATGTTGTGACGATGCAGCAGGGCAGATGTCTGCCTAAAAAAAGAAACCCGCCATGGGCGGGTGGAAGGATTGCAACACTAACCAGGAGGAGGTGTTATCAAGTAGACCCCGCTTCTGCGGTAATGGTTCAATTTTATTGAAGTTTTTTCGTTTTCTGCGCAGGGTTTCCATCGGGATCTGTGGGGGCGGATAGGTTATCATTCTGCTCCCGTCATCCGGTTGCAGAGGATCTATGCCCGCGTTCTCCTGGTTAGCGCTCTTTTTCGGCGCCTTCTATTTCGTCTACGGCGCTTACTTGCCGTTCTGGTCGCTCTGGCTGGAGGGGGTGGGCGTCAGCGCCGAAATGATCGGTCTGTTGCTGGGGGCGGGGATGGCGATCCGCTTTGCCGGCAACCTGATGGTGATGGGGCAGATCAAGGGGGCGGGCCATCTGCTACCGGTCACCCGATTGCTCTCCCTGCTCAGTCTGCTGGCGTTTCTCGGCTTCTACCTCAGTCATAACCTCTGGTGGCTGGTGGGCTTGACTCTGCTGGCGAACTTTATCTATCCGACCCTGATGCCGGTGGGAGAGGCGCTGGCGACCCGCATGGTGGTGCAGGCCCACCTCGATTACGGCAAGGTGCGGCTGTGCGGTTCCTTTGCCTTTATCGTCGCCTCGACGCTGGTGGGGGCGTTGGTGGGTAACTTCGGTAGCGAGTGGATTTTGCACACTATGGTGGCGGGGCTGGTGCTGATGCTGCTGCTCAGCTGGCTGCCGCTCTATCCGGCGCCACAGGATAGTCAGGGCGAGCGCGCCAAGGCCTCTTTGCTGGCAACCCTGCGCAGCGCCCCGGTGCGCCGTTTTTTGCTGCTGACCGCGCTGCTGCAGGGGAGCCATGCCGCCTATTACGGTTTCAGCGCCATCTACTGGAAGGCGCAAGGGTATAGCGGCACCATCATCGGCTATCTCTGGGCGCTCGGGGTGGTGGCGGAGATCTGCATGTTCGCCGCCGACAAGCGGTTCTTGCAGCGCTTTGGCGCCCAGAGCCTCTTTATCGCCGGTGCCATCGGTTGTGTGGTGCGCTGGGTATTGCTGGGGGCCTCGACCGAGCTATGGGTGCTGGTGTTGGGTCAACTGCTCCACTCGGTCACCTTTGGCATGAGTCATCTCGGGGCGGTGCGTTTCATGACTCGCCAGCTGCCTGCCGAGCAGTTGATCCCGACCCAGGCGCTCTATGCGGCCCTTGGCCTCGGCATGACAGTGGCGGCCCTGATGGCGATTTGTGGCGTACTGTTCGAGCCTATCGGCGGTGGCATCTTCTTCCTGATGGTGCTGGTGGTGTTGCCGGTGTTCTTCCTGCGGCTGCGCCCCTTTGCGCCCTCTGCACAGGAGAGTGCTCCGGCCTGATACCGCTCTGTCTGAATCATCATCTGGAAAAAGGGAGAGCCACGGCGTTCCCTTTTTCGTTGCTGTGGTTTGCGGCTTTACTGCTGCTCGCCAAGATAGCGGCGGCTGAGACGTCGCCAGGTATCCGAGCCGATGGTGCCTGCAAGCCGCTCATTGGCGGCGGCATCAAAGCGGCCATCCGGCAGCCAGCTCAGTTGGGGTAGCAGTCTGGCCAGGGTGGCGTCATTGTGTTGCAGCTCCCGCTCCAGCGCTTCCCAGAAGGCGCTCCCCTTGACGTAAAAGAGCGGGTAGTAGGAGCGATCGCCAGCTATTACCTCGCGGGCCGCCTGATAGAGGCCGCTCTCGCTATGGGGCAGCTGGTTGCCCCGTTCGGCCAACTCGTTGATCGCCGTGACCTGATGCAGCCGAAAGCGGCGCAGTGCCTTGATGGCGAGGTACTCGGCGAGGCTCTCGTTGACCCAGGTGGGCTGTGGAGCAGCACGGCGAGCGCTGAGGATGTGTACCGCCTCGTGGGCCGAGGTGCGCAGCAGGCGCAAGGGGGCCTGTGGCGTCGGTTTGCCATGCATGGTGGGGTAGTTGGCGACAAACACCTGATCCCCGGCTGCGCCGCCGAGGGAGCGGGTCGCCACATCCCGCCCCAGCCATACCAGTTGCCACGGGTGAGTGGGCGGAGCCACATCGAGCTGGAAGGCCAGATAGTCGATGATCTCATTCAGTTGCTGCTGCAGGGCTGGCAGATCGAGCTGATTGGCGGTCTCGTCATGGCTCAGCACCAGCCGCGGATCCGGCTTGGTGACGGGCACAGTTTGCAGACCAAATGGCAGGATCAGCGGTGGCTGGTTGACATCCGGCAGTGATTGGCAGCTGCCATCCGGCAGACAGACCTCCCCTTGGCGGCTCCCGAGCTGGCGCACAAAGTTACCCCATTCGGTCAATAGCCACCGGTTGGGGGCAAACAGCAGCGACTGTTGGGCCGAGGCATCCGCTCCCAGTGCCGGAGCCGGTGTGAGGGTGATCTGCCAGCCAACCTCTTTGCAGGAGAAGGGCTGGTTGAGGGCAACCGGCTGGTTGTCTGCAAGGCAGACCAGCGCGGGGGAAACCGGCGCGGCACTGCCCGGCAACTGGCGGGCGGGGAGCAGGGTAAAGGGGGGCTCGCCCTGCATGGTGAGGCGTACTTGCAGCACATTGGCGCTGGCGCCCTGCTCGATAAGGTAGCGGGGGCCGTTCGCGCCATCGGCGGCGCAGGCCCACAGTGGCAGCAGCCACAGGGCAAACAGGGTGATATGACGACTCATAAGGGGGTTAGCGCTCCTGCTCGTAGCCCAGCAGATCGCCGGGCTGGCATTTGAGTTCACGGCAGATGGCCTCCAGGGTGGAGAAGCGCACCGCCTTGGCGTGGCCATTTTTGAGGATCGAGAGGTTGGCTTCGGTGATGTCGATGCGCTGCGCCAGTTCGCGAGCGGTCATCTTGCGGTCGGCCAGCAGGGCGTCGAGGCGGATGATGATAGGCATAGGATCCTCACACCGTCAGTTGCTGTTCGTCGGCCAGCAGCTTGGCCTCGCGCATCACCAGTGCCAGCGCCAGTACGATAAGTCCCGCCAGCAGCAGCCGGAAATCGGACGAGCTGATGGAGACGGAACCATGTATTTCGGGGCCGCTCATGGTGAGGACGGTATCCAGTAAGGGGGTCTGGATCAGCTCGACCAGGAAGGAGACGCAGAGCAGCACTCCGATCTGCCGGTAGCGGCGGATCTGCTCGAAGGTGAACAGCAGGCCGTGGCGGTAGCCGCGAAACAGCTGGCGCAGTTGCCATAGCATCAGCATGAAGACCAGATCCGGCAGCAACTGCACCAGGGTGCCGAGCAGCCGGTTGGCGGTGCGCAGCGGATAATCGGCCATGGTAAGCGGGGGCTCTGGCAAGCGGTCGAGGGACGGTGTTTCACTATGGGCCAGCGGTACGCCGTTGAGAATGTGCGAGCCGCTGCTGTGGATGATCTGGTTGAGCTCCTCTTGCAGCAGGTCATTGCCGCCAAACAGGTGGGACCAGGTCTCCATCAGGGTAATGGTGGGGGTGGCGAGCAGGGCAAACAGTAGCAGCCACTCGATCAGAACGCTCAGGCGTTCGAGTTTGGTCGTTCTCATCATGAACCTCATGGTGGGTGCCATCCCGCTGGCGAAATGGCTTGAAGTTTATTGTTTATCAATATGCAGATGGGCGAATGTTTATCGTTTTACGATATTCAGTCAAGGCAAAACTTATTGAAAAACGATAATTTCAATCTGTCCGCAGGGGATGACTTTTGGCTGCCGCCTCTCTAGACTGGCGAGGTTGTATACAAAAACTCAACATGGACAAGGAGTTATCGATGCACCAGGGATGGCTGCTGATCGGATTGTCGCTCACCTATCTGGGGCTGCTGTTTCTGATCGCCTTCGTGGCAGACAAGCACAAACGGCACCGTCTCAAGGGGCAACCGCTGCTCTACAGTCTGTCGCTGGCGGTCTACTGCACCTCCTGGACCTTCTTCGGCACAGTCGGGCAGGCGAGTGAATCCCCCTGGTCGCCGGTACCCATCTACCTTGGCCCCATGCTGGTCTTCCTGTTTGGCTGGCGGCTGCTGGCCCGCCTTATTCTGGTAGCCAAGCGCGAGCACATCACCTCCATTGCCGACTTTATCGCCGCCCGTTACGGCAAATCCCAGCGGCTCGCCATGGTGATCTCTCTTATCGCCATCATGGGGATCCTCCCCTATCTGGTGTTGCAGCTCAAAGCCATCGTCACCGGGCTGGATCTGCTGATGGTCAACAGCGGCGGCATCAGCCCGACCAGCAACACCAGCGAGCTGGCGCTTGGGGTCACTCTGCTGCTGGCGCTGTTCAGTATCCTGTTCGGTACTCGCCATCTCGATGCCACCGAGCACCACAGGGGGATGGTGGTGGCCATCGCCTTCGAGTCGGTGGTCAAATTGCTGGCCTTTATCGCGGTGGGGGGCTTCGCCCTCTGGCTGATCTTGAGCAAACCCGGCGTTGCCCACGAGCAGGTGACCCGCGACTTCTTTGCACAGGTGATGGCGGTGAGCCCCGGCAATCTGCTGGAGCTTGCCATCTATACGGTGCTGGCGATGTGCGCCGTCATCTGCCTGCCGCGCCAGTTTCATGTGACTGTGGTGGAGAACAATCAGGGGCAGGATCTGCACTGGGCGCGCTGGATCTTCCCGCTCTACCTGTTCGTGATGGGGCTCTTTATCTGGCCGTTGGCGCTGGCGGGCAAGCAGTGGGTGGGGGCCGACATGGCCTCCGACACCTATGTGATCAGTCTGCCGATGGCCCTCGGGTTTGATGGCATGGCGATGCTGGCGTTTCTCGGCGGCACCTCGGCGGCCACCGGCATGGTGATCGTCTGCACCATCGCGTTGGCGATCATGGTGAGCAACGATCTGGTGCTGCCGGTGCTGCTGCGCCGCTTCTGGCGGCAGGGGCGCGACGAGCGGCTGGTGCGGCTGCTGTTGCAGGTGCGCCGTGGCGCCATCCTGCTGATCTTGCTGGCGGCCTGGGGGCTCTACCTGTGGCTCGGCGATCTCACCAGCCTCTCCCGTATCGGCTATCTCTCCTTTGGCGCGGTGGCGCAGTTTGCGCCGGCCCTGCTGCTCGGCCTCTACTGGCGCCACGGCAATCGCAAGGGGGTCTATCTTGGGTTGAGTCTCGGGGTGAGCCTCTGGTTCGTGACCCTGCTGGTGGAGAGTGGCTTGCTGGCCGGTTCACCGCTGGCCGAGCTGCTGGCGCCACCGGACTGGCCCGCATTTCGCGAGCTGAGTCTCGGGGCCTGGTGCATCTTCCTGAGCCTGCTCTTCAACCTGCTCGGCTATGTGGCCGGTTCCTTGTTGTCTCGCCCTGCAGTGAGCGAGCGGCTGCAGGCGGCCAACTTTGTCGGCAAGCCGAGCCGCGATACCGCCGCCCTTTATCAGGCGCGGGTTTCGGTCAAGGAGCTGGAGATGCTGGCGGCCCGCTTTGTCGGCTCAAGCCGGGTCAAGCGCGCCTTTGGCCGCTTCGCCGGTGAGCGGGGTGGCACGCTTGCTCCGCAAATGCAGGCCTCGGCCGAATTGATCGCCCACACCGAGCGGCTGCTGGCAGGGGTATTTGGCACCTCGTCGGCGCGGTTGGTGCTCGCCTCTGCCCTGCAGGGGCGCAACATGCAGCTCGAGGAGATCGCCACCATTGTCGATGAGGCCTCCGACGTGTTTCGCTTCAACCGCGGCCTGCTGCAGGGAGCGATCGAGCATATCGGGCAGGGGATCTCGGTGGTGGACAGGGAGCTTCGGCTGGTGGCCTGGAACCGCCGTTACATCGAGTTGTTCCACTATCCGCCGGGGCTTATTCAGGCTGGGCGTTCCATCGAGGAGATCATCCGCTACAACGCCCAGCAAGGGCTCTGTGGCCCCGGTGATATCGAGGACCATGTAGCGCGGAGGGTCGCCTTTATGAAGCGCGGCAGCGCCCATATCTCCGCGCGGGAGCGCCCCGACGGGCGGGTGATCGAGATGCAGGGCAACCCCATGCCCGCTGGCGGCTTCGTCATGACCTTTACCGACATTACGCCGTTTCGCGATGCCGAGCGGGTGCTGCGCGAAGCGAACGAACATCTGGAGGCGCGAGTGGCCGAGCGCACCCACGAGCTCTCCGAACTTAACCGCCAGCTGCTGCTGGTGAACCAGCAGGTGGAGCGGGCCAACCACTCCAAGAGCCGTTTTCTGGCGGCGGTCAGCCACGATCTGACCCAGCCGCTCAATGCCGCCAAGCTGTTTACCTCCTCCTTGCTGGAGATGCTGCCCGCGGCTGGCGAGCAGGCTCGTATCGCCCGCCATATCGACGATGCGTTGGGGGCGACCGAGGATCTCATCACCGATCTGCTCGATATCTCGCGACTCGAAGCGGGCAAGTTCAAGGCCAAGAAGCTCGATTTTGCCCTGCGCGATTTGTTCGACAACCTCAAGGCGGAGTTTGGCGTGCTGGCGCAGGCGGGGGGGATCCACTTCTCGGTGGTGGAGAGCAAGCATGCGGTGCACAGCGATGTGCGGTTGCTGCGCCGGGTGCTGCAGAACTTCCTCACCAATGCGTTTCGCTACAACCCGGGCGGCCGGGTGCTTCTCGGTTGTCGCCGGATGGGGGAGAAGATCCGTATCGAGGTGTGGGATAACGGCCCCGGCATCCCGCAGGACAAGCAGGAGGCGATCTTCGACGAGTTCTCCCGTCTCGATCACTCCCGCACCGCCAAGGAGCAGGGGCTTGGTCTGGGGCTCGCCATCGCCCGCGGCATCTCGCAGGTGCTCGGTCATCAGCTCACCCTGCAGAGCTGGCCGGGCAAGGAGTCGGTCTTTGCGGTGACCCTCAATCTGGCGACCCGGCCGGTCACGGCCCATCAGCTGGCGGCGCCGGTAGTGCGCGACAGCCAGCTGGAGGGGGTGACCGTGCTCTGCATCGATAACGAGCGGGACATTTTGACCGCCATGAGCACCCTGCTCGGCCGTTGGGGCTGCGAGGTGCGCTGCGCCGTTGATCTGGCCGAAGCCGAGACGCTGGTGGCAGAGGGGTTTGTGCCAAGGCTGGTGCTCTCTGACTATCACCTCGACGATGGCAAGACCGGTCTGGCGGCGCTGGCTGCCCTGCAACGGGTGTGTGGTGATGAGCTGGGAGGCATCATCATCAGCGCCGATCGCAAGAGCGAGTTGCAGGCGCAGATCCGCGAAGGCGGGTATGGCTACATCAGCAAGCCGGTCAAACCGCTCAAACTGCGGGCCCTGATGAACAGTCTGCTGCTGCGGTAGTGGCTGCGACGGCAACAACTCCTTCACTGGCAAGGCGACTGGCAAGGTGAAGGGGGCCTGGGAAGATGGGCTAATGGATTAGCGCGACATCGGCAACAACCGGATGGAGGCTGGCCCTTGCGGGCTAGTGATTGATGCTCTCCCCGATAGCTGGCATCTGTGCCGCCTGCTGCTCCTTGCGGCGCCGCTTGTGTTGATACATGGCTGCATCGGCCCTGGCAAACGCGGCTGCAAAGTCGCCGCGATAGGGGGCCATCCCCATGCTGCACGAGATAGTGGGTGAGGCGCTGGCCAGCATGGTCGCCAGCATAGTCATCGCTTGTTGCAGCTCGGTCGGAGCCAGAGTGGTGAGCAGCACAAATTCATCCCCGCCAAAACGGGCGGCAATCACTCCCTGACCGAAGTGCTGGCGTATGCCGTCCGCGATCAGGCGCAGGGCCTGATCACCCGCCAGATGGCCGCAGCTGTCATTGAGTTGCTTGAGGTTGTCCATGTCGATCAGCAGCAGGGTGCCTTCCGGCTGTGCCTGCAGAGCGAGTTCGAATTGCTGGCGATTGGCGAGGCCGGTCAGCTGGTCGGTATTGGCCAGCTGATAGATGCAGCGGGACTGCTGATAGATGGTGATGGCGTGGCGAATATCCCGCGCCAGAATTGCCATCAGGTGGCTGTCGTAGCGGGTAAAGGCATGGCGTTTGCTGCTGTCCATATTGATCATGCCGTAAAGCTGACCATCGATATGGATCGGGGTCGCCAGCGTGGCCCGGATGGGCAGGTCGCTGCAGTTGACCAGCAGCTCCTTGTCCTGTTCAGACAGGGGCATGGTGGCATTGATCTTCGACAGGTCGTTGATCAGCAGCGTTTTGTTGCAGCGCCCCTGAGTCAGCTTGTACTGAAAAGTGTGCTCGAGCGGCAGATTGATCCGCCGCAGCTTCACCAGATCCATGCCGATGGCCGCTTCATATCTCAACATCCCTGTACCCGGCAGCAGCTTGATCAGGCAGCCCATCTCGGCCCCCGGGATCAACATCACGGCCCGTCTGAGCAGATCCTCCAGAAAGGCCTCTTCGGTCTGGTATTGCGCCGAGTTGCGGGCCAGCTCGGCGGTGATTTCGTTGATCCGGAGCGCCTCACTGAGATGCTGCCACTGGCGCTGCAGATGGTAGCGGTAGTGGCGATAGAGCCAGATGGTGCAGATAAGGTAGCTCTGGAGCAGCAAGGTGCAGGCAAGCGGTGCCTTTTGCCAGCCGTTGAGGCTGTCGAGCAGCAGGATTATCCCCGCCAGTGGCAGTGTGTAGACCGTCAGGCGAACAAATTTGTCGTATCTGGATAGCCGGGTGCGTGAGGGGAGATCGCTGGGCATGAAGGCACCTGATGGTCATGCAAAACGGCGATTATATATTCATACATTGCGATGCAGATGGGTCTTTTGATGTGAAATACGCTTACTGATTGATTTTTATCGTATTGATGTGATTTGGATCAATAAATGGCGCGCCGCCTTCGGTTGGGGATGATGACATTCCTTTCATGCATGAGTCTGTTTATTAAGCGTTAATTCTAAAAGAGTGAGTGAAATGTGAGCTTGGCAACAGCTTGGCTGGCAATGGTCGGATTTGCTTAGCTATCCGAATTACCCTAAAGTTAATCCGCGATTATTTATCGCCAAGAATAAAGTTGTGACAAGGGCAAACCGATTGAAAAGTCGGGACGCAAAGCTTCCGGTCTAAGGGACATATCGACCTAGGATAGCGGGGCCACCACAGAGTTATGCAGGCTGCCTTTGCCAAGGGGTGGCCATTTTTGTGTTACCTGTCGTGTTGCGTTGCCCTTTCGTTTTTCCATAACGTAAAGGAAAGCAATATGCTAAGTCCAAAACCCGCATTGCTGGCCATGATGGTCGGTACTCTGCTCGCTTCATCTGCCGCTCATGCTGCCGCACCGGGCAAACCCGCCATCGGTTGGGGCCCCACCAAGTTTGCCATCGTCGAAGTCAATCAGTCTGCGACCGCTTATAACGAGCTGGTCAAGGTCAAGGATGGCGCCGATGTGACCGTCACCTGGAACATCTGGAGCGGCGATATCGGTCAGAGTGCCAAGGTGCTGCTGGATGGCAAGGAAGTCTGGTCCGGTCCCTCGTCGGCGGCGGGCACCGCCACCTTCAAGGTGCACAAGGGGGGCCGCTATCAGATGCAGGTCGCGCTGTGCAACGGCGATGGCTGCACCCTGTCCGATGCCAAGGAGATCGTGGTCGCCGATACCGATGGCAGCCACCTCGCACCGCTCAAGCCTGCCCTGCAGGAGAATAACAAACCCTATGTCAACAAGTCCGGCAAGGTGGTCGGTACCTACTATGTGGAGTGGGGCGTCTACGATCGCAACTTCAGCGTGGACAAGCTGCCCGCCCAGAACCTGACCCATATCCTCTATGGCTTCACTCCGATCTGTGGTGGTGATGGCCTCAACGACAGCCTCAAGGAGATCTCCGGCAGCTTCCAGGCGCTGCAGCGCTCCTGTGCCGGTCGCAAGGATTTCCAGGTCGCCATTCACGACCCCTGGGCGGCACTGCAAAAAGGGCAGGGTTCGCTGGTCGCCTGGGATGAGCCTTACAAGGGCAACTTCGGCAACCTGATGGCCCTCAAACAGGCCTATCCTGACCTGAAGATCCTCCCCTCCGTTGGTGGCTGGACCCTCTCCGATCCCTTCTTCTTTATGCATGACAAGGCCAAGCGCGACGTGTTCGTCGCCTCGGTCAAAGAGTTCCTGCAGACCTGGAAGTTCTTCGACGGTGTAGACATCGATTTCGAGTATCCGGGTGGCGACGGTGCCAACCCCAATCTGGGTGACAAGAGCAAGGATGGTGAAACCTATGTGCTGATCATGAAGGATCTGCGCGCCATGCTCGACGAGCTGGAAGCAGAGACCGGTCGCACCTATCAGCTCACCTCTGCCATCGGTGCCGGTTACGACAAGATTGAGGATGTGGACTACAAGGCTGCCCAGCAGTACATGGATCATCTCTTCGTGATGAGTTACGACTACAACGGTGGCTGGAGCAACACCTCTCTGGGCCATCAGGCCAACCTCTATCAGGCCACCAACGGCTCGGCCAACAAGCGCTACAACACCAATGAAGCGGTTAATCTGCTGCTGGCTCAAGGTGTTGATTCCGAGAAGCTGGTTATTGGTGCCGCCATGTATGGCCGTGGCTGGAAAGGGGTGAGCGGCTATCAGGGCAACGATCCCTTCACCGGTACCGCCACCGGCAAGATCAAGGGTACCTGGGAAGATGGTGTGCTGGACTATCGCCACATCGTCAACGGCCACATGGGCGCGGGTTGGGAGTACAACTACGACGAGACCGCCGAAGCGGCCACCCTGTTCAAGCCCTCCACCGGTGAGCTGATCACCTATGACGATGAACGCTCGGTCAAGGCGAAAGGCCAGTATGTGCTGACTCACAAGCTGGGTGGTCTCTTCTCCTGGGAGATCGATGCCGACAACGGCGACATCCTCAACGCCATGCACGAAGGGCTCGGCCATGGCGAGGGGATCACCCCGCCAGTCAACAAGCCGCCGGTTGCCAACGCGGGTAGCGATGTGACCGTGACCGGTCCGGCCTCCCTGACGCTGGATGGCTCCGCTTCTCACGATCCGGAAAAAGGCACCCTGACGTACAGCTGGAAGCAGCTCTCCGGCCCACCAGCCGTGCTGAGTGATGCCACTCAGGCCAAGGTGCGGGTCGATGTGAATGCCGTGAGCGCCG
This sequence comes from Aeromonas allosaccharophila, assembly GCF_016026615.1. Taxonomy (NCBI): domain Bacteria; kingdom Pseudomonadati; phylum Pseudomonadota; class Gammaproteobacteria; order Aeromonadales; family Aeromonadaceae; genus Aeromonas; species Aeromonas allosaccharophila. The sequence goes on from NZ_CP065745.1 coordinate 4,529,511, forward strand.
ATACCGCGCTGGTGTTCGAGCTGACCGTGACCGATGACCATCAACTGACCGCCAAGGATCAGGTGGTGGTGACCAACAAGGCGCCGCAACCCAACCTCCCACCAGTGGTCACCCTGCCCGCCAGCGTCAAGGTGGAAGCGGGCAAACAGGTGAGCATCACTGCCAAGGCATCCGACCCCAATGGCGACGAGCTGATCTATCAATGGCAAGTGCCTGCCGGTATCACGGCGACCGGCCAGAACAGCGCCACCCTGGTGGTCACCGGCCCGGCGGTCGATGTCGAAACCGGTTATGACCTCTCCGTGACAGTCTCTGACGGTGCGCTCGACGCCAACGCGGCAACCCGCCTCACCGTTACCCCGATCAACGAAGGCGGCGAGGGTGGCTCCTGCAACACCACCGACCCGGAAGCGGCCAACGTCCCTGCATGGCAGGCCAGCAAGGTCTATAACGGCGGTGACAAGGTGAGCCATAACCAGCTGGTATGGCGTGCCAAGTACTGGACTCAGGGCAATGAGCCGAGCCGTTCCGCCGATCAGTGGGCGCTGTTGAGTCAGGTTGATCTGGGCTGGAACGCGGCCGTTGCCTACAACGGCGGTGATCTGACCAACCACAACGGCCGTCAGTGGAAGGCCAAATGGTGGACCCAGGGTAACGAGCCGGGCAAACACGATGTCTGGCTGGATGTCGGGGCGGCAAGCTGCCGTTAAGTTGAAATCATTATGATAGTGGCGGGGTCTGATGAGACCCCGTCTTTTCCTGCTGAAAACCTTAGTCAGAGAGCAACAATAATGAAAAAAAATCGCATCACCCTTCTGCTTGCCAGCTTGATGCTGAGCGGCCACCTGTGGGCGGCCGAGGCATATGACATCAACAAATCCTATCCGGGCGGTAGCCAGGTCAACTACAACGGTCAGGTGTTCGAGGCCAAGTGGTGGGTCAATCCGGGTCAGACTCCCGGCATGGCGGTGGCCAACGAGTGGGATACCCCGTGGAAACTGATCGGCGAAGGGGAAGTGACCCCGCCGGATAATGGCGATGGTGATGACAAGCCCACGCCGCCGACTCCCACCCCGCCGGATGGCAGCACCACCCCTGTCTACATGAGCCAGGCCGAGCTGGATGCCAAAGAGCAGGCGCTGACCGATTTCCCGGCGATGGAAGCGGTCAAGGCCTCCATTGCTACCCGTGACAATCTGGTGGTGGAAGCGGTGCAACCGGGTCGTGTCGACAACCCGGACAACGTCAAGCTGGTAGAGAGCCTGCTGAGCGAAAGCCAGTTCAACTACCTGTTCCCGCTGCGCGCTCCGGAGTATACCTATCGCGGCCTGTTGCAGGCGGCCGCCAAGTTCCCGGCCCTGTGCAGCAACTACAGCGATGGTCGCGATGCCGAGGCCATCTGTCGCAAGACTCTGGCGACCATGTTCGCCCACTTCGCCCAGGAGACCGGCGGCCACGAGAGCTGGCGTCCGGAGGCCGAGTGGCGTCAGGCGCTGGTCTATGTCCGTGAAATGGGGTGGACCGAAGCGATGCGCGGTGGTTACAACGCCGAGTGCAGTCCCAGCGTATGGCAGGGTCAGCAGTGGCCATGCGGCACCTTCGACAATGGCGAGTTCAAGAGCTATTTCGGTCGCGGTGCCAAGCAGCTCTCTTACAACTACAACTATGGCCCCTTCTCCGAGGCGATGTTCGGCACGGTACGCACCCTGCTCGACCAGCCGGAGCTGGTGGCCGACAGCTGGTTGAACCTCGCCAGCGCGGTGTTCTTCTACACCTATCCGCAGCCGCCAAAGCCCTCCATGCTCCATGTCATCGACGGCACCTGGCAGCCGAACGAGCACGACAAGCAGAACGGTCTGGTACCCGGTTTCGGTGTGACCACCCAGATCATCAACGGCGGGGTGGAGTGTGGTGGCAGTGCCGAACACGCCCAGTCCCAGAACCGCATCAACTACTATCGTGAATTTGCCAACTATCTGGCCGTGGCGGTTCCTGCTGACGAAGTGCTCGGCTGCAAGAACATGAAGTACTTTGACAACCAGGGCTCCGGTGCCCTGCCTATCTACTGGGAGCAGGACTGGAGCTATGTGGCCGAGAACCCCAACGGCGGCAAGAGCTATGCGTGCAAGCTGGTGGGCTACCAGACCCGCTTCAGCGCCTTCAAGGAGGGTGACTACAGCCGCTGCGTCCAGCATTTCTATCCCGAGCTGGTGATTGAAGACAATGGTGGCGGCACCAACCTGCCACCGGTGGCCACTATCACCGGCCCGGCGCAGGCCGAAGGTGGCAGCAAGGTGATCTTGTCCGCCCAGCACTCCAGCGATCCGGAAGGCAAGCCGCTGAGCTATGCCTGGACCATTCCGGCCGGCGCCGCTGCCCCGGCGCTGGATCAGGTGACCCTGGAGCTGACTCTGCCCAAGCCGGCCAGCGATACCAAACTGGATATCAAACTGACGGTGACCGATGAAGGGAGCCTGAGCCGTAGCGCCAGCCATGCCCTGCTGGTCAAAGGGGAAGAGGGGGGCGTGACGCCGCCGGATGGCGACTACCCCGCCTACAAGGCAGGCACCCCCTACAAAGCGGGCGAGCGCGTCAGCAATGGCGACGCCAGCTACGAGTGCAAACCGCATCCCTACACCGGCTGGTGTTCCGGTGCCGCCTGGGCCTATGAGCCCGGCAAGGGAACCGCATGGAGCGATGCCTGGATCAAGCTGTGATCCGGCAATGAGCCGATGCAATAAAAGATGGGGCCTGCGGGCCCCATTGTTGTTTGGTGGAGTTCAGGTGTGGCCGAGGTATTGCTCTGGCCGGGACAGGACAGCACCTGATGGCGCTGCGACAGGATGTGTGTGATGTGGTTTTATTACTATTATTGGTGAAGTACTTTCACGGTTCACTTGCCGTAGCGGAAGTAGTATTCACGGGTGGACGGTGCATAGGCATCTTTCTCTACAATGCCGCTCTTGGTGGTTGCGCCCTTGAGGCGGAACAGGACTGCCAGATTCTCAAACATGGTTTACCTCATCGCTCTGTCATTTATGGTTATGGTGTGTGACCTGGGTCACGGTTTGATCCTATGGCTATTTGTGAGCTGGATCAACTTTTTGTGTTGTAAATTTACCAAAATCATGGAAAGGGTTTTCAAATGCAAAGCTCTTTATGGAAAGGCTTTCCCGGGGGGACGGGGGAGAACCTGCTTGCCAGCCAGCAAAAGAGGCCAGCGAGCGAGAGTCTTATATAGAGAAGGGAGCATGTCAGATGACCTGCGCGTTATCGGGGTTTGAGCCGATTTATGACATAAAACAGAGAGATAGCGTGCTCCTTGCTGGTAAAAGCAGCGAACTGCTGCAATTTTGACTAAACGAATCAATCGCGGTTATTTTAGGGTTGACAGCAAAGCGGGTGATGCCTATCATGCGCCTCCGTTGCCGGAGATAACTTCGTCAGCGCCGAGGTGAGTTGGGGTTATAGCTCAGCTGGGAGAGCGCTTGCATGGCATGCAAGAGGTCCGCGGTTCGATCCCGCGTAGCTCCACCAAATTCTCCTCGAACAATCTGGAATCAAAGGGGTTATAGCTCAGCTGGGAGAGCGCTTGCATGGCATGCAAGAGGTCCGCGGTTCGATCCCGCGTAGCTCCACCAGGTTCCTGATTGAAATGAAGTACCCAAGGCAGTGCGGTGTGTATCACCCAGGCCGACCTTTGTGGGGTTATAGCTCAGCTGGGAGAGCGCTTGCATGGCATGCAAGAGGTCCGCGGTTCGATCCCGCGTAGCTCCACCACTATTTAGGATAAATGGCCGCCAGAACCATTTATTCAGTACCGAATTTGGGGTTATAGCTCAGCTGGGAGAGCGCTTGCATGGCATGCAAGAGGTCCGCGGTTCGATCCCGCGTAGCTCCACCAAATTCAGAGTGACGTCAGTCATTCACACAAATCGGGGTTATAGCTCAGCTGGGAGAGCGCTTGCATGGCATGCAAGAGGTCCGCGGTTCGATCCCGCGTAGCTCCACCAAATTCTTGTTACAAGAAGCAAAAAGGCCACCGCATCGCGGTGGCCTTTTTGTTTTCTCCCACCATCATTATTTCTAATTGTTTTCCCGGCCATCAATCTGGCCTACAGTGTCTCCCCCCCAAAAGCATGTCAGTCTGCAAAGAATTACTGATTAAGCTGCTCTCTTGAGCTTGTTCCCATTCACCAGCCTATTTTGCTGTTCGCCAATCAGCCACTTCATGTCAATGATAATTCTCTTTGAGAATAAAGATTGAGGGGGGAGTGTTGCCTTTCTATACTGGGCTCGTTCCTCACGGAACCCAGGTAAAGGGCAAACCGGCAGTGATGTCGGGGCGCAATGCTTCCGGTCTGGATCATGGATCCAGATAGCGGGGTTTCCCTGGGTGAGGGTGGTTTTTGTGGCAGGTCCATTGCCAGTTGTCTGCGCCCATCACGCAGGTTGCGATTGTTCTTTGCCTTGGTGAACCATGCCAAGACAAAACAAGGAAGATAACAATATGCAACAGCTCTTCAGACCCAGCAGGCTTGCCATGCTGGTCGCCCTTGCGGCTGCGCCCGCCTGGGCTCAGGCCGCTTATCCCGCCTACAAATCCGGCACTGCCTACAAGGCTGGCGATATCGTCAGCAACGTCGGCGCCCTCTACGAGTGCAAGGAATTTCCCTATTCAGGCTGGTGCGGGGCATCCCCCTATCACTATGAGCCGGGGGTCGGCGTGGTCTGGGCCGATGCCTGGAAGCTCTATGGCGGCGAAGTGCCCCCTCCGGCGCTCGGCGTGGCCGTCAGCTCACCGGCTACCGGAGCCAGTTTCAATGAAGGCGCCAGCGTGGCGTTGGCTGTGACCCTGAGCGGCCCGGTGACGGCGCTGGTCAAAGTTGAATACCTTGTTGATGGCAAGCTGGTCGCCACGGCGAACGCTTCGCCCTGGAATGCCAGCTGGAGTGCAGCCGGAGTGGGGGCCCATACCCTCAAAGCACGCGCACAGGATAAAGATGGCAAGCTGCTGAGCGAGGCAGATTCCAGCTTCAGCGTCGCCGCCGTGGCCGCGCCAGAGGCGCCCAAGGCGAGCATCAGCAGTCCGGCCAATGGCGCCAAAGTAACGCTGGGTCGCAGTGTGGCGGTGAGTGGCAATGTCACCGATGCCAACAACGATGTGGCCAAAGTCGAGCTCTATGTCGATGGCAAGAAGGTGGGCGAAGATACCACTGCCCCCTGGCAGGTGAACTGGACGCCGGATGCCAAAGGAAGTGCCGCCCTCAAGCTGGTGGCTACCGACAAGACCAATCTGAGCGGCGAATCGGCGGCGGTGACCGTCACTGTCGAGGAGGCCGCGCTGCCGCCCGATGGCGGTAACCTCTCTTGCGATATTCGCCAGATCTACCGTCCGGATGGCTACGAGTGCATGGGGGATGACCATGCCCGCCGGGTCATCGGCTACTTCACCTCCTGGCGCACCGGCAAGAATGGCCTGCCCGCCTATCTGGTGAGCGATATTCCGTGGAACAAGATCACCCACATCAACTACGCCTTCGCGGCGGTGGATGAGCAGAGCCATCAGGTCAAGGTGGACGACGCTGCCACCAAGATGACCTGGGATGGTGTGCCGGGTGCCGAGATGGATCCTGAATTCGCCTACAAGGGCCACTTCAACCTGCTGTCGAAGTACAAGAAGCAGTATCCGGACGTGAAGACCCTGATCTCGGTCGGGGGCTGGGCCGATACACGTGGCTTCTACACAGCCACCACCAAGGGTGACTGCTCGGTCAATACTGCCGGTATCAGCACCCTGGCTGACTCGGCGGTGAGCTTTATCCGCCAGTACGGCTTTGACGGGGTCGATATCGACTACGAATACCCCACCTCGATGAAGGATGCGGGCAACCCCAACGACTTCCCGCTTTCCAACCAGTGCCGTGCCAAGCTGTTTGCCAACTACGAGGTGCTGATGAAGACCTTGCGGGCGCGGCTCGACAACGCCGGTAACGAAGATGGCCGCAAGTATATGCTGACCATCGCCTCACCGGCTTCGGCCTATCTGCTGCGCGGGATGGAGAACTTCCAGGTCACCCAGTACCTCGATTACGTCAACCTGATGACCTATGACTTCCACGGTGCCTGGAACCACTTTGTCGGCCACAACGCGGCGCTGTTCGACAACAATGCCGACCCCGAGCTCTCCCATTGGGGCGTCTATACCCAGGCCCAGTTTGGCGGCATCGGTTACCTCAACGCCGCCTGGTCTGCCCACTACTTCCGCGGTGCGCTGGCGGCCGGCAAGATCAACGTCGGTGTGCCCTATTACACCCGCGGTTGGCAGGGGGTGAGTGGTGGCAGTCACGGGTTGGGTGGCAAGGCGGCCTTGCCGAGTCAGAGTGATTGTCAGCCTGGCACCGGTGGCAGCACGATTCCGTGCGGCAACGGGGCGGTCGGCATCGACAACATCTGGCACGATCTGGACAAGAACGGCAAAGAGATCGGCGGTGGCGCCGTGCCCATGTGGCATGCCAAGAACCTGGAGCATGCGGCCAGCCTCGGCATCACCACGTTGCCGAGCTACGGCACTGCCTGGGGTCTGGATCCCAACAATCCGGCCCATGTGATGCAGGGCAAGTATGTGCGTTACTACGATGACAAAGCCCACGCGCCCTGGCTCTGGAACGAAGAGAAGAAGGTGTTCCTCTCCACCGAAGATGAAGAGTCCATGGGCCACAAGCTGGACTACATCATCAAGCGTGGTCTGGGGGGCGTGATGTTCTGGGAGATGGCAGGCGACTACGCCTTCGATCCGGCCAAGAACGAGTACGGTATGGGCAGCACTCTGACTACTCTTGCCTACGACAAGTTCGCCAAGGCAACCCCGTACAACACCAAGCAGAATGATCTGGCCGCGCCGAGCGCCCAGCTCGATATCCAGATCAGCCTCTCCGGCTTCAAGGAAGGGGACTCCAACTACCCGATCAACCCGAAACTCAAGCTGGTCAACAAGTCGACCCAGACCATTCCGGGCGGCGCGCGCATCGAGTTTCTGGTGCCCACCTCCACCTCTGACACCATCACGGATCAGAGTGGCATGGGGCTGAAAGTGGTGGAGAGCGGTGGCAACGACAACTCGGAAGGCATAGCCAACGAGAAGGACTTCCACAAGGTCGCCATGAACCTGCCGGGCTGGCAGACCCTGGCACCGGGGGCCGAGATTGAAGTCGCTATGACCTACTATCTGCCTGCGGCGGGTGTGCCGAGCGGGATGCGGATCATCAGCGGCAGCCAGACCATCGGTCTCAAGGCTGAGTTCCCGACCCTGCCGGAGGCCGTGCTGGGCTCGGGTGGCGGTGAGAATCCGGGCACCAGCTGCAGCAGCCAGAACGTCAATCCGGCGGCCTACAAGGCCTATCCGAGCTGGCCGCAGGGGGATCATGCCAATGGCGGCGATCGCATTACCCATAACAAGGTGGTGTGGCAGGCGAACTGGTGGACCAGCAGCGAGCCCAAGGCAACCGATGGCAGCTGGAAATCCGTATGTAGCTATTGATTTTAAAATCAATGGGATAAGTGAGGCTTCGGCCTCACTTTTTTTGTCTGGTTGGTCGCTCTGGTTGAAAATGCGTCTGCCTTTCCTGACAGGCAGCCTCTATAATAGAGTCGATTAATAATCAGATGGATATCAGCGTATGGCGAGTATATTGGATTCCGTTGATCAACGAACTCAACTGGTGGGTGAAAACCGCCTCGAGTTGTTGATGTTTCGTCTCGGCACCCGTCAGATGTTCGCCATCAACGTCTTCAAAGTGCGGGAAGTGGTCAAGCTGCCCCACCTCAGCAAGATGCCGGGTTCCCATCACAATATCAGCGGGGTGGCCAATATCCGCGGTACCTCGATCCCGGTGATCAACCTGCGCAGCGCCATCGGCATGCGTCCCATGCCTATCGACAGTGAATCCAACCTCATCATCACCGAGTACAACCGCACCATTCAGGGCTTTCTGGTGGGGCAGGTGGCCAACATCGTCAACATGACCTGGAAGGATATCCTGCCGCCACCGCGCTCGGCCGGGCGCGCCAACTACCTGACTGCCATCACCCGTATTCCCGAGGACGGCGTCGATCAGATCGTCGAGATCATCGATGTAGAGAAGGTGTTGGCGGAGATCATCACCTATGACATCCGGATCTCCGAAGAGGTGCTGGATCGGGAGATCCTGCCCGAGATGCATGGCCGCAAAGTGCTGATCGTCGATGACTCCAGCACCGCCCGCAATCTGGTGCGCGAGACCCTGGGCCAGCTTGGGCTTGAGGTGATCGAGTGTCAGGATGGCTTGCAGGCGCTGACTCTGCTGAAAGGGTGGTGCGATGCTGGCAAGAAGGTGACCGACGAGATCCTGCTGATGATCACCGATGCCGAGATGCCGGAGATGGATGGCTACCGTCTGACCCACGAGGTGCGCAGTGATCCGCGCATGTCCGATCTCTTTATCACCCTCAATACTTCACTCAGTGGCAATTTCAACGAGGCCATGGTCAAGAAAGTAGGTTGTGACCGCTTTATCTCCAAGTTCCAGCCCGATCTGCTGGTGGGCGTCACGCAGGAGCGGCTGCGCCAGGTGCTGGAAAACTGAGACGCAGCCAACCGGTTTTTCTCAATCAATAACAAAACATCCCGCTTCGGCGGGATGTTTTGTTATGGGATATTGGCGATGGGTTGGTTGAACCAAGGTGCCACGCAGAGGTCATCGACCGCTCAAAACATCCGATTTTGGCGGGATGTTTTGTTGTGGAATATTGGCAATAGACAGGCGGGCTTATTGGTTGAGCAGGGGCTCCATAAAGCGGGCCACTTTATCGCGGATTTGGGGCTGGGCCGCCGGGGTGGGGTGAATGCCATCGTTCATCATAAGTTCAGGGCGCTGCGCAATATCATCCATGAAGAAGGGCAGCAGCGGCAGATCGTTGATCTCTGCCAGTTCAGGGAGGATCTGCTCGAACTGGCGCAGGTAGCGGGCACCGTAGTTGCGGGGCAGCTGGATCTGGGTCAACACCACACGGGTCTGCTGCTCCTTGGCGAGCGCAATCATATTGGCCAGATTCTGGCGAGTAATGGTCGGCGCGAAGCCGCGCAGGCCGTCGTTGCCCCCCAGCTCGATCAGCAGCCAGTCGGGATTGTGCTCTTTCAGCAGGGCGGGCAGACGGGCCAGCGCCCCTTGGGTCGTTTCACCGCTGATGCTGGCATTGAGCAGGGTGTGTTTGCCCCCCTCCTCCTGCCATTTCTGGTTGAGCAGGGCGGGCCAGCTCTGCTCAAGCTGCATCTGATAGCCGGCGCTCAGGCTGTCTCCCAGCACCAGCAGAGTCTGGGCCTGAACCGACGAGAGCAGGCTGCCAAGGCCAACCAACAAGGCAAACAGAATACGCACCATCAATTCAACTCCCGCTATGGATTGCCATCAAGGGATTGGAACAAAGGACACAGAGCATGAGTTCAACCCCCATTATTGTCGTCAAGGGCCTCGGCAAATCGGTTCGCCTCGGCCAGGAAAGCCTCACCATCCTTGAAGGGATCGATCTGCAAGTCAATAGCGGCGAGACGGTGGCACTGGTCGGCGCCTCCGGCTCCGGCAAGTCCACCCTGCTGGGGCTGTTGGCCGGACTCGACTTGCCGAGTCAGGGGGATATCGAGATCCTCGGCAAATCCCTGGGTGAGTTGGATGAAGAGGGGCGGGCCCGATTGCGCGCCGAGCAGATTGGCTTTGTGTTCCAGTCGTTCCTGCTGCTCCCGACCATGACGGCGCTGGAGAATGTGATGCTGCCTGCCGAGCTGCGCGGCGAGCGCGATTGCGAACCAAGGGCCCGCGAACTGCTGGTGGCGGTCGGGCTTGGCGAGCGGTTGCACCATCTGCCGCCACGGCTCTCTGGCGGTGAGCAGCAGCGGGTGGCCATTGCCCGGGCCTTTATGACTCGTCCCAGCCTGCTGTTGGCGGACGAGCCGACCGGCAACCTCGACAGCAAGACCGGCGAGAAGGTGATCGAGCTGCTGTTTGAACTCAATCGCAAGCACGGCACAACGCTGGTGGTGGTGACCCATGATCATCAGCTGGCCGAGCGCTGCCAGCGGCAGCTGGTCATGACGGCAGGTCGGCTGGATCGCGAGGTGGCCCATGATGTGGTGTAACAGGGTGAGCTGCGGATCAGGCGGGAGATGCAAGGGATGATGCAGTGGCGATTGGGCTGGCGATTGCTTCGCCGGGAAGGTTTCAGCGGCGAGCTGCGCTGGTTTGTGCTGGCGCTGGCGCTGAGCGTGGCATGCGTCTTGAGTGTGGCATTGGTGGCGGATCGGCTCGATGCCGGACTCAAGGCATCGGGCCGTGACTTTATCGGGGCGGATCGGGTGCTGCGCACTGCCGCAGCTATGCCGGATGGCTGGTTGGCCCGTGCGAAACAGGATGGCTTGGCGGTGCAGACCACCGTCAGCTTCAACAGCATGCTGTTTCATGGCGATGCGTTGCAGCTCGCCTCCATTCGGGCGGTGCCCGACGGTTTCCCCTTCTACGGCAAGCTGGAGCTGGAACCGGCCCGCGCCCCGGCCCCCGGCGAGATCTGGCTCTCCGCCAGGGTGATGCAGCTGCTGCAGGCCAAAACGGGGGATGAGCTGGAGGTAGGCAATACAGTGCTCAAGGTGGCCGGTCTGCTTGGCGAGGAGCCGGATCAGGGCTTCAGCCCCTTCCTGCTGGCACCGCGGGCGCTGATCCACAGCACCGATATCGAGGCGACCGGCGCCCTGTTACCGGGTAGCCGCCAGCAGTGGCGCTATCTGTTCAAGGGGCCGCGAGAGTCGCTGGCCCGTTACGAACAGTGGCTACTGCCGCAGTTGCAGGCCGGACAGAAGTGGATCAAACCGGATGACAGTGAATCCCGGGTGGGCCGCTCGCTGGCCAATGCCGAACGTTTCTTCCGGCTTGCCTCGCTAAGCGGGGTGTTGTTGGGGGCGCTGGCGATGGGCATCGCGGTGCGCCACTTTGCCGAGCGCCAGACCAATATGGTGGCGCTGCTCAAAACGCTGGGGGCATCCCGTCGCTCGCTCTGGCAACTGATGGGAACCCTGCTGCTGTCGTTGACGCTAATCGGCGCGTTGCTGGGGTTGGTGGCGGGCACTGCCATGCAGTGGATCACCTTGCAACTGCTGGGGGACCTGCTGCCGCCGGATCTGCCGCCTCCCTCCTGGCGCCCCTTTGCTCTGGGTGTAGCGGTGGCGCTCTTTATCACCCTGCTGCTCGCTTTTGTGCCCTTCTTGCGGCTGTTGAAAGTGCCGCCGCTGCGGGTATTGCGCCGGGAGCTGGAGGCGGGCATTCCCCCCTGGCTGGCGCTACCGGTCGGTTTGCTCGGGCTGTTTGCGCTGGTCTGGGGCTTTACCGCCGATGTGCGGCTGGCACTGGGTCTGGTCGGTGGCATGGGCTTGCTGATGGGGCTGCTGGCCCTGCTGGCGGCGCTGATGTTGCGGCTGGGAGCAAAAGTGAACGGGCCTCATGCCTTGCGGCTGGCGCTGGCACACCTGTCGCGCGAGCGCAGCAGCGGCCTGTTCCAGCTGGCGGGTTTTGCGCTGGCATTGATGTTGTTTGGTTTGCTCTGGGCGGCTCGAGTCGATCTGCTGGATGAGTTTTCGGCTCGTCTGCCCGTCGATGCGCCCAACCGGTTTCTGGTCAACGTGGCGGAAAACGAGCGGGAGGGGATCCTGAGCGAACTGGCCGCGGCGGGGGCCGTGACCTCGGACTTCTATCCCATGGTGCGCGGCAGGCTGACCCATATCGCCGGTGAGACGGTGGGCGAGGGGGCCAGCAGTGGCCGTGAAGGGGTCGATCGGGAGCTCAACTTCACCACCACGGCTACCCTGCCAACCGACAACAAGCTGGTGGCCGGGAAATGGCTCGCCGGCCCCGGCGAGGTGTCGGTGGATAGCGAGCTGGCCAAGCGGCTCGACATCAAGCTGGGGGACATGCTCGCCTTTACTATCGAGGGACGCAGCTTCGGCGCCAGGGTCACCAGTTTGCGCAGCATCAAGTGGGACAATATGCGGCCCAACTTCTACATGATTTTCTCCGGGGATCTGCTGGCCCCCTTCTCAAGTACTTGGCTGGGCAGCTACCGGCTGCCCGAGGCGGGGCGCACTGCCGAGGTTGAGCTTATTCGCCGTCATCCCACGGTGAGCCTGATCGATGTGGATGATCTGATTGCGCGGCTCACCCAGGTATCGGAGCAGGTGAGCCGGGCGCTGGCCCTGATGCTGGGACTGGTGACGGTGGCGGCGCTGCTGGTGGTGCTGACCCAGACCCAGGCCAGCATGGCCCAGCGTCGGCGCGAGTTGCTGCTGATGCGCACCCTGGGTGCCAGCAGCGACCTGCTGAAAAAGATGCTGCGCTGGGAGCTGGTGGCCAGTGGCGCGCTGGCGGGGCTCTGTGCAGCCATGGTGGTGGAGCTCTGCTCCTTTGGCCTGCAGTGGTGGTGGTTCGAGGGGCAGTGGCAGTTCCACTGGGCCATCTGGCTCGGCCTGCCGACGCTGGGAGCCTTGCTGGTGACGCTGGCCGGGCAGGGGATGCAACGCCAGCTGTTGGCTGGCACCCTCAGCGATCGGCTGCGGGGGCTGGGTCAGGGGTTGTTGTAATCTCGCCAGAACGAGCCGATGCCACAAGGTGCAATCTAGCATCCACCATAAACAAGCAGCCCGGCCATTGGCCAGGCTGCTTGTTATGCGAGGCGCAGACGATCCGGCACAGCGAGTTAACGGGGCTCGTGCAGCAGATTGGTGAGGGCGTTCGGCAGCTCGGGATAGCTGAAGTGAAAACCGGCCTGTTGCAGCCGAACTGGTATCACCTTTTGTCCGGTCAGCAGCAGATCTGCCGCTTCCCCCATCACCAGTTGCAGCAACGGCGCGGGGACGAAGAAGAGGTGCGGGCGGTGCAGCGTCGCGGCCAGGGTCTGGCTGAACTCCCGGTTGCTGACCGGATGGGGCGCAGTGCCATTAAAGATGCCGCTGCACTCTTCGTGCTCCAGCAGGAACAGCATGGCGCGCACCAAATCCTGCACATGGATCCAGCTCATCATCTGGCTGCCCGACCCCATGGGGCCGCCGAGTCCGAGTCGGTAGGGAGGGAGCATTTTGGGCAGGGCGCCGCCATCCATGCCAAGCACCAGCCCGATCCGCACGATGCAGACCCGGGTCTGGCTGCTCTGGGCCTCCTGCGCCAGGGTCTCCCACTGCTGGCAGAGCTGGTGGGTGAACTCGTCGTTGGGAGAGCGGCACTGCTCGTCGAGGGTTTCGGTGCCCTGTCTGCCATACCAGCCGATGGCGGATGCGTTGATCAGCACCTTGGGCGGCGTGCTGGATAGCTTGATGAGATCTACCAGTTGCTCGGTCAGTAGCCAGCGGCTATCGCAGAGCAGCTGTTTGCGCGACTCGCTCCAGCGTCCGGCGGCGATGGGTTCGCCGGCCAGATTGATCACCGCGTCCACGTCATTGAGGTCATCGAGCCGGTCGAGGTTATCCAATACCTTGATATCGTGGCCCAGCAGGGAGTAAGCGCGGCTCCCCTGCCTGCTCAAGACCACGACCTCGTGATTGACCTTGAGATGGGCAACCAGCTTGCGGCCGATAAAGCCGGTTCCTCCGGTAATAAGAATCTTCATCGCTGCACGCTCCTGCTGCCGTTTGCTCTACTCTAATGGCGCTGCCCCGCTTCAACAAGGGAGATACCGAGAGAACATATTGTCACCTTGATATGTGTTAACCATATCTCCCCTTGGTAACATATTGTTGAACAATACGCTGATTTGATTGATTTTTGTAAGGTGGACATTTGTTGAGCGGTCGCTATTATTGCGACCCTTTGCGCCTGTCCACCGGGGTTGCTACCACTCATCGTGTATCAAAGAGGCCACCATGCCATTTCGCCGTCTGAAACTTCGCCAGCTCTCCATGAGGATTCTTATGGCGCTAATGATGGGGTGCGGGATCCTGTTGCTAGGGGGCATTTCCGTCATCTGGCAAACAGTGACGGAGATCGAGCAGGATGCCGAGTCACGGTTGCAGCGTGCCCAGCTGATGTTTGATCGCATCATGAGCCATGCCCGGCAAGCGGCCACTAATGTGGAGGGGATGGTTGGCCACCCCTGTTCGGAGGCTGCATTGCAACTGCGTGCCCAGGTACTGACGGTGCCCGATGTGCGCTCCGCCAATCTGGCTATCGGGCGCCGAATCTACTGTACGTCTCTGTATGGCGAGTATGATGGCCCTATGGGTCCGGACAACTATGTCGACGGTAAGCTACAACTGTTCAGCGGTAATGACACAACACCAGATAGACCGCTGATTGTGTTGCGTCATGAGGTTGAGAAAGGGAGTGCGCTGATCGCTGTGGATGGCTACTACCTGCTTAATACCCTTGATATCGCCAGCAAGAACTCCTCGATGGCCTTGGTGGTCGGTGACAAAGCGCTGTTTGGCTCAGGTCAGGTCGCGGCTGCGCCCTCTCCTGCTGAGGAGGGGTATATGGCACTCTCGTCAGCCAGCTTCCCATATCAGGTAGCGACACTGGTGACGAAGGATGATTATCTGGCCCATGCATGGCGCTACTCCAGAGACACGTTGCTCCTCTCTCCGCTGCTGGCATTGCTGATTGGATTCGGTACTTTCAGGCTGATGGGGCGTAGCAGCTCGCCAGCGGAGGAGCTCAAGCGGGCGCTGATCGAGGAGGAGTTTATTCCCTACCTGCAGCCGGTGGTCACTGGCGCTGATGAGCAGTGTCGCGGTTGTGAGGTGCTGATGCGCTGGCAGCATCCCAAACAGGGGATGATCTCGCCGGATCGCTTTATTCCGCTGGCGGAAGATAGTGGCCTGATTGTGCCCATGACCAGCCTGTTGATGGCCCAGGTGCGGGATCACTTCGCCCCTCACGCCAGTAAGCTGCCGGCAGGATTTCATTTCGGTTTCAATATCTGCGCCAGCCACTGCAAGGATCTGAGTCTGCTGATCGATTGCCGGGCCTTTATCAATGCTTTCAAGGATAACCCGGTCAAACTGGTGCTGGAGCTGACCGAGCGGGAGCTGATCGTGGCGGACGAGACGACCGACCAGCTGTTTGCCGAGTTGCGTCAGCTGGGGGTCATGATCGCCATCGATGACTTTGGTACCGGCCACTCCAGCCTGACTTACCTGCAGCAGTTTCAGGTCGATGCCTTGAAGATCGATCAGAGCTTCGTCGGGATGATCGGCTCCGATGCCCTCTCCAGCCATATTGTCGAGAATGTGATCGATCTGGCGACCAGACTGGGGCTGCAACTGGTGGCCGAAGGGGTGGAGACTCAGGTGCAGGCGGACTATCTGCAGGCGCGTCACGTCGATTATCTGCAAGGGTATCTCTACGGCCGCCCCATCCCGATGAAGCAGTTCCGCCAGACCCTGTTTGGCTGATGGATTGCGTTGAGGGCACAAAAAAACCAGCGATCTCTCGCTGGTTTTTTGTTGGTGCCGTTTGAGCTGACGATCAGAGCATGCGCTGGAGGGCGCGGGCCAAGCGTTTGACCCCCTCCTCGATGGTCGCTTCATCGACGCAGGAGAAGCTCAGGCGCAGGGTGTTCTTGATCTCGGGGCGCACATAGAAGGGAGCGCCGGGCACGAAAGCCACCTTCTCCTTGATCGCCTCGTCAAACAGCGCCATGGCACTGATGTGGGCTGGCAGGGTCAGCCAGAGGAACATACCCCCTTCCGGTCGGGTGTAGCTGACGCCGGGCGGGCAGTGACGGGCCAGCGCAGCCTCCATGGCGGCACGTTGGCGGCCATAGACCTCCTTGATCTTCTCCAGATGGGCATCCAGCGAGTTATCGCTCAGGAAGCGGTGCAGCACCTGCTGGCTGAAGGCGTTGCTGTGCAGGTCGGTGGCCTGCTTGGCGATGGTCACCTTCTTGCGCAACCAGTCCGGCACCAGCATCCAGCCCAGACGGAAGGCGGGTACCACGGTTTTCGAGAAGGAGCCGAGCAGCACGGTATTGTTTGGCGCCAGCTTGGCAATGGGGGGCAGGTGCTCCCCCTCGAAACGCAGCTCGCCGTAGGGATCATCTTCCACCATCAGAAGCTCGTGGCTGACCAGCCGCTCGGCCAGCGCCTCGCGGTTGGCACGGCTGTAGGAGACGCCGCTCGGGTTCTGGAAGTTGGGCACACCGTAGAGCAGTTTGGCATTGGAGCCGCTGGCCAGCAGCGCATCCAGCGCCGCCAGATCCAGCCCCTCTTCTTCAAGGGTGATCGGCTTGAAGGTGGGCTGGTAGACAGAGAAGGCCTGAATGGCGCCAAGATAGCCCGGCTCCTCAATGATCAGATCCTGACCTTCGTCGATCAGCACCTTGCCCAGCAGATCCAGCGCCTGCTGGGAGCCGCTGGTGATCAGGATGTTGTCCGGATTGACTTGCATGCCGTGGCGGGCCAGATAGCGGTCGGCGATATACTGGCGCAGCGGGGCGAAGCCCTCGGTCGCCGCATATTGCAGGGCGGCAGCCCCTTGCTCGCGCAGTACATCCTGACAGGCCTGATCGATCGCCTTGACCGGAAACAGGTGGGGATTGGGCAGGCCACCGGCGAAGGAGATGATCTCCGGATTGGCGGCAACTTTGAGGATTTCACGGATAAAGGAAGGCTCGACCTTCTCGAAGCGCTGGGCAAAAAACGGCTGCATAGACAATTCTCTCGGCATGTGGGCGGTCGCTCCATTCGACCACCAGGTTATCCGTTTGTATCAGATTTCAGAATTGAGGCAATGATTGTCACAAAAATCGCCAAAAAAGGGCTGGATTGACTCTGATTCGGCGTATATTGAGCGGTTGTTCGGGACGAAGGGGCAGGATGGAATATTTGTTGTGCGAAACACTTGCGCCTTGGGCCTATCTTGGGATAATTCGCTCCCCTGTTTTCGCGGGCGATGACATGATGCGCCGCGAGCGGTCCCGTTCGGGATCGGACACAAGATGTATTACCCGGATTGATGAAATAACGAGACCATTATGCCTGTGACCCAAGATGTATTTAACGAAGACGGCAAGTTCATGCGCAAGATCCGCAGCTTTGTCCGTCGCGAAGGCCGCCTGACCAAAGGGCAGGAGAAGGCCCTGGAAGAGCTCTGGCCGGTCATGGGTATCGATTTTGCGCCAGCGCCGCTCGATATGGTCGCGCTGTTTGGCCGCGAGGCTCCGGTGGTGCTGGAGATCGGCTTTGGCATGGGCGCCTCTCTGGTCGAGATGGCCAAGAATGCCCCCGAGAAGAACTTCATCGGCATCGAAGTACACTCCCCGGGCGTGGGTGCCTGTCTGGGTACCGCTCAGGAAGCGGGTGTCACCAATCTCAAGGTGATCTGCCACGATGCGGTCGAGGTGCTGGAGCACATGATCCCGAATGGCTCACTCTCCTGCCTGCAACTGTTCTTCCCGGACCCCTGGCACAAGAGCCGTCATCACAAGCGTCGCATCGTACAGCCGGCGTTTGCCCAGGACATTCGCCAGAAGCTGGCCATCGGTGGCGTGTTCCACATGGCGACCGACTGGGAAAACTATGCCGAGCACATGCTGGAAGTGATGAGCGCCGCCGAGGGTTACGAGAACACCTCCGCCACCGGCAACTGGGTGCCCCGTCCGGACTGGCGTCCGCTGACCAAATTTGAACAGCGTGGCCACCGTCTCGGTCACGGGGTTTGGGACCTGATTTTCAAGCGTGTCAGCTAAGCTGGCGCGTCAACTCGCGTATCAACTAACTTGAGGAGCTATCATGGCCAATCGTAGCCGCCGTCTGCGTAAGAAACTGCGTGTCGATGAATTCCAGGAGATGGGTTTCGACATCAGTTTTAATTTCCCGGTCGGCACTGCCGAAGAGACCATCGATGCGGTAGTCGATGCGATGATCGATGAAGTGATCGAACCCCGTAAGCTGGCGTTTGCCGGTTCCGGCCACCTGGCCTGGGAAGGGATGATCTGCACCCAGCAACTGGGCAAATGTACCGAAGAAGACCGCGCTGCGATCAAATCCTGGCTGGAAGGCAAGGGGATGGAAGCCGTGGTGGTCACCGAGCTGTTCGACCTCTGGTACGGTGAGCCGGCCTGATACAAGGCTGCCGCGTCTGGCGCCTTGTTGTGGGTAACTGGAAAAATCCCGCCGCTGGCGGGATTTTTGTCAGTGGGGATGGGATCTCCACCGCTGTTTTAGTCATGGAATCGCTTATTGCTTATGGTGTTGTCATCCGAATTACTGGCCAGCATCCTTGAAGAGGTGCGCCCGTTGCTGGGACAAGGCAAGGTGGCCGACTACATTCCGGCACTGGCTCAGGTTCCGGCCGATCGGCTCGGTATCGCAGTCTGTACCGTCGAGGGGGAGCTGTTCACCGCCGGTGACGCTTTTGAACCCTTCTCCATCCAGAGTATCTCCAAGGCCCTGAGCCTGACCCTGGCACTCACCCTCTATCAGGAGGAGGAGATCTGGGCCCGGGTGGGCAAGGAGCCCTCCGGCCAGCCCTTCAACTCGCTGGTGCAGCTCGAGTTCGAGCAGGGCATTCCCCGCAACCCCTTTATCAATGCCGGGGCGCTGGTGGTGAGCGATCTGCTGGAGACCCGCCTCACCGCGCCGCGTCAACGCACCCTCGAGCTGGTGCGTCGCCTCAGTGGCAACCCGGCCATCATGGCGGATCAGGTGGTGGCCCGCTCCGAATATCAGCACTCGGCCCGCAACGCTGCCATCGCCTATCTGATGAAGGCCTACGGCAACTTCGAAAACGAAGTGGACAAGGTGCTGCAAAGCTACTTCAATGCCTGTGCCATCCGCATGAGCTGCGTCGATCTGGCGCGGGCATTTATCTATCTGGCCAACCGTGGTGTGCCACTGGGCGACAGCGTGCCGCTGCTGCCTGCTCGCACGACCAAACAGGTCAACGCCCTGCTCGCCACCTGCGGTCTCTATGATGAGGCGGGCGATTTTGCCTATCGGGTTGGCATGCCGGGCAAATCGGGCGTCGGTGGCGGTATCATCGCCCTGATCCCGGGCGAGCTCTGCGTCTGTGTCTGGTCGCCCGAGCTCAACAAAGCCGGCAACTCGCTGGCGGGCACGGCGGCGCTGGAGCTGCTGGCCGAGCGGCTGGGTCGCTCCATTTTTTAACCTTGTTCACTATGAATCGAGACATCATCATGAAACGACATCTTCGCTTCCTGCAGGCCGCGCTGGCGACCTTACTGCTCTGGTGTGCCCTGCCCGCCGTGGCAGGGGAATTGCCACCGCTCTCGCTGGCCGATGCCAAGGCCAAACAGGCGGTCATCCTGGATACCCGCGCCAGCTACTTCTATCAGGGGTGGCCGATGGAAGGGGAGAAACAGGGCGGTCATGTGGCGGGCGCCGAGAACCTCTCTGCCGAGTGGAAATACAGCGATGAAGAGTGGCCAAAGGCGCTCGAGATCAAGGGGCTGAAAGCCGATCGTCCGGTTGCGCTCTACGGTGCGTCCCGCGAAGTGGCCGAGGTGGCCCGTCTGCTGCGCAAGCAGGGGATCAAGCAGCTGTTCGAGCTGCAAGGGTGGCAAGCCGCACCGCGCGAGTCGCTGGCACGCTGGCAGCAGCTGGTCTATCCGCGCTGGTTGGCAGATCTGCAAGAGGGCAAGCCGGTTGCCGCAGCGCCCAAAGGTGACTGGAAGCTGTTTGAAGTGGATTGGGGTTCACCCAAGGCCTACCTCATCAGCCACATCCCGGGGGCCGGTTATATCGATACCAACAGCCTCGAAGAGGAGCCGCTGTGGAACAAGGTCTCTGACGAAGCGCTCAAGAAGCTGCTGCTGGACAACGGCATCCGTCACGACACCACCGTTATCCTCTATGGTCGCAACACCATGGCGGCTGCCCGTGCCGCGCATCTGATGATGTATGCGGGGGTGGAAGATGTGCGCCTGCTGGATGGTGGTCTGGATGCCTGGTTCGTGCAGCATCTGCGCACCGAAACCGGTCTGCCCAACAAATATGAGCCGGTGAAGGAGTTTGGCGTGGCCATTCCCGCTCACCCCGAGTACTACACCACGCTAAGTCAGGCGAAAGAGCTGCTCAAGCAGCCCGATAGCGCGCTGGTCAGCGTGCGTACCTGGGACGAGTTTGTCGGCAATACCTCCGGTTACAGCTACATCAAGCCGAAGGGCGATATCCCGGGGGCCAAGTGGGGTCACGGCGGGGTGGATGCCAACAGCATGAGCGACTTCCACAATCCGGACGGCACCATGAAGCCGGCCCGCGAGATCCTCGCCATGTGGGACCAGTGGAACATCGAGCCGACCCAGCAGGCCGCGTTCTATTGCGGTACCGGCTGGCGCGCCTCCGAAGCCTTCTTCTACGCCTGGCTGATGGATTGGAAACAGATCAGCGTCTACGACGGCGGCTGGTACGAGTGGAGCATGGATCCCAAGAATCCGACCGTGACCGGTGAGCGTCAGCCCGCCAAGTCATGATTGCGCTCTTGCGCTCTAGAGAAGAGGCCGGACAGATGTCCGGCCTTTTTCATTGCTTGCTCCCCAAAGCCATTCACTCCACCAAACCAGATAGCGATGTTAAGTTGCTGATTATTGACGGCGATCCCGCTTTGCTCATCCCGCCATCCCGTGCCGTGCGATTGAACTAGGCTTCAAGAAACATCCTCGTTGTGAGGGTGAAGGGAGAAGAGGCAGCAATGAAAAAACTGATGATGATCCTGGTGTGCGCCTTGGGGCTGGTGGCATGCAGTTCCCAATACATCATGAGCACCAAGGATGGCAAGATGATCACCACCGAGAGCAAGCCCAAGCTGGATGAGAGCACCGGCATGTACCGCTATTACGATCACGAAGGGCGCGAGGTGATGATCAAGAAGGATGACGTCACCCAAATCATGGAGCGTTGATCTTCTTTTGAGGCTTGGGGCTGCCATTTGGCGGCCCTTTTTGTATTCAGGGGGATAGCGTTTATCGAGGTTGTGATCCTCCAATGAGGCTGGCACTGGCGCCATCCCGGACCGGATACAGCTTCTGTTATGGTTCGGTCCGTATCATAACGCTCCGTTTTTTATTGGAGGTGTTATGTCCCTGAATTCTATCTGGCGTAAAGCGTGTTCCGGTCGTGCTCTGTTTGGCGCTCTCTTGTTGGTGGCGGCGTCGGCTTGTCAGGCCGGTGATGATCAGTTCACCCTTGGCCGCACCATCTTGCTGGGAATTGGTGATCATGGCGCCACCATTCCAATGGTTGCCTGCCGTCAGACCAAATATATCAAGGTGAAGGCGGAGCGTGATTTGACGCTGGATCGGATCGTGGTGACATATGGCAGCAATCGTACCAAGACCATCAAATTTGATCGCGATATGCGCGCTGACAAAGAGACCGAATGGAAATCTCTCGGTTCCAGAGTCTGTGTAAAACGGCTGGAAGTGTACGGCAATTCGGAAGGCAGCAAAGCGGGCGTCAAAGTATTTGGTCGCAAATAAGCGAGCGCTGAAGCACTGTTATTAAAAATAATGGCGAGCCACGGCTCGCCATCATTTGTTATGGACGGGTCAGCTATTTTTTCGGTCGAAATGGCTTGATGACGGTCTCATCGCACTCAAGATAAGGCCCTTCCATCAAATCGATGCAGTAGGGGATGGCGGGGAATACTGCATCCAGACACTCGCGGATTGATTTGGGTTTGCCCGGCAGATTGACGATCAGGGTGTCGTCGCGCAGTCCGGCTGTCTGGCGCGACAGAATGGCGGTCGGCACAAACTTGAGGGATTCTGCCCGCATCAGCTCGCCAAAGCCCGGCATCATGCGATCACACACCGCCTCGGTCGCTTCCGGCGTCACATCCCGCTTGGCCGGGCCGGTGCCGCCTGTGGTGACGATGAGACAACACTGCTCCTCATCCGCCAGCCGGATCAGGGTCGCTTCAATCTGATCCTGCTCATCGGGGATCACCTGATAGACAGGTTCCCACTCCGAGGTCAGATAGGCGTTCAGGGTGTCGATGATGGCCTTGCCGGAGAGGTCTTCATAGATGCCCGCGCTGGCGCGATCGCTGACGGTGACGATACCGATTTTTGCCTTGCTCATGGTCTGCTCTTGAATGTCCGATAAAAGTGGCAATTAAAATAACATAATCAGCGAGATATGTTAAACCGACATAAGATGACGCGGACCGGTGGGGGATAATAAAGTGTCGAATGAAGCGAAATAACCTCTTCCTGAATTTTATTTGCAATAAAAAACATAAAATAACAGCCTAAAATGTATAAGTGTTTTATCGCGCCTGAATTAAAAATAATCGCTTGTTTCCAAACACAATTAAAATAGAGAGATACCCTCGTTGTAAGCATTGTCCGGTTCAGCCGCCAGCGGATGGATTGAACCCTTGTTGGCCGCGTCGTATATACAGGTTTATATGGCTGGGGCGTGATGGTGTGGTACCGCGGTGGGTTGCCAGCAATAGTCGCCAAGGAGGGCATATGGAGTTGCCTGATTTTGACACCCTGAAAGAGTTGGCTGCGAGTGAGCCTTCCCGGCTGGATGCGATTCTGGTACAGCAGATTGACCAGTTGATGGCCCGGGCGAGCCCCGATCAGCAGCGCCGTCTGCGCGGGTTGCAGTTCAAGATTGATGGTCAGCGTCGCTTGGCTAAAAACAATCTCGATAGCTGTATCCGGATTGCCAGCATGATGCGGGAATCCTTTTATTTGATGCGCAGCGAAATGATCCAGTTTCGGGAGGAGGGGGAGCTTCTGCCTGAAAACGATAGCGCTGGCAAAATAATTCGAATGGCTGACTATCGACGTCGTAAATAATCTGCAGTCAGCCCCTCTTCTGATATTTAATTCACGTATCAAGGGGCCGCAATAAGGCGAGGTAATGGCGGGCAGATTGTTATGGTTTTTAATGTTAGTGGTAATGTATTTGTGATGTAACCTCTTTTTTCCTTCATGTAATAACTCATCGGCCAGGTTGTGATAGGGGTGGATGAATAACGGTAAAAGTTAGGCTAATATGGCCGAAATTTTTATTGCTACGACTCGAAGGGATTATGAGAAGTATCACACCAAGACGGGTGTTGTCGCGGGAGCAACAGACAGAGATCACCCGCATTATCGTCAAGGTGGGTCAAATGTTGGCCCAGTTTGGGGCGGAGAGCCGGATCATCGAGCAGACCACGGTGCGGCTGGGGATGGCGCTTGGGTTGGAGAGTGTCGAAATGGCCATCTCTTCCAGTGCCATCGTGCTCACCAGCCTCTATCAGGGGGGCTGTGTCACCACCACCCGCCGGGTGCGCGAGCATGGCATCAACATGCAGGTGGTGTGCGAGATCCAGCGGATCTGCATCATGGCGGAGAAAGAGCTGATCGGGGCCCGTGAAGTGCGGCAGCGGCTCGAAGCCATTGTCCCCTTCCACTATCACCCCTGGCTGGTGGTGCCCATGGTCGGGCTCTCCTGTGGCGCCTTCAGCCTGCTGTTTGGCGGTGACTGGCCCATCTTCCTGGTGACCTGTTGCTCCGCCGCCGTGGCGATGCGGGTGCGTCAGTTGATCGCCCGTCATCACCACAGCCCGCTCATCAACTTTGCCGTGACCGGTTTTATCGCCACCTTGCTGGCATCCAGCGCCACCTTCTTCAACTGGGGGGCCCAACCCTATCTCGCCATGGCGGCCAGCGTGCTGCTGCTGGTGCCGGGCTTCCCGCTGATCAATGCGGTCTCCGACATGGTGAAGGGCTACTTCAACATGGGGCTGGCCCGTTGGGGCTCTGCCACCTTGCTGACCATCAGCGCTGCCATCGGCATCATTCTCGCCATGTCGTTGACCGGGATCTGGGGGTGGAAAGTATGACGGACCTGCTCTGGTTACTGGCCAAGGATGCCTTCTGGTCCTCCATTCCGGCGGTGGGCTTTGCCATGCTGTTCAACGTGCCGCCACGAATGCTGAAATATTGCGCTATGGGCGGCGCGCTGGCCCACAGCCTGCGCACCCTGCTCATTCACTACGGTATGCCCATCGAGTGGGCGACGCTGGCGGCGGCGACCACGGTCGGTTTTGTCTGCGTCTACTGGTCTCGCCGTCTGCTGGCACCGCGTCCGGTGTTCAGCGTTGCCTCCATCATCCCGATGATCCCGGGCAGCTATGCGTTCAAGACCATGATTGCGGTGGTGGAGCTCAACATCAACGGTGTGACCATGGATCTGCTGCAGAGCGCGGTGGAGAACGGCCTCAAGGCGCTGTTTATCGTCGGCGCCCTCAGTTTCGGTTTGGCGATCCCCTCTCTGGTCGTGTACCGTAACCGCCCCATAATCTGACAGACGGTGAGAGGCCCCATGAAGATTTCCATGATTGCCGCCATGGCCCACGACAGGGTGATCGGCAAGGACAACCAGATGCCCTGGCATCTGCCTGCTGACCTGGCCCACTTCAAACGGGTGACCCTCGGCAAACCGGTATTGATGGGGCGCAAGACCTTCGAATCCATCGGTCGACCGCTGCCCGGACGGCGCAATCTGGTGATCAGCCGCAACACCGGTTATCAGGCCGAGGGTATCGAGGTGGTGGGTTCTGTCGAGGCGGCGCTGGCCCTGTTGGCGAGCAGCGCGGTGGAGGAGCTGATGGTGATCGGCGGCGGTCATCTCTATGCCGAGATGTTGCCGAGTGCGGATCGTCTCTACCTGACGCAAATCGATCTGGCGGTTGAAGGGGATACCCGCTTCCCCGCGTTTGATGATGGCCAGTGGCAGCGCATCGACTGCGAGAGCCACCCTGCCGATGAGAAGAACCCGCACCCCTACCGCTTCGAGATTTGGCAGCGCCGCTGAGTTATGGCATGTGCTAACCGATAGCCACTAAAAAGCCCCTTGTGTTGCACAAGGGGCTGGCGATTTGCCAGAAGCACCGTGCCAGCAGGTCGATAGTCCAGAGGTGGCAGCGGCGATCTCACAGCGGCTTTTGAACACACCTTCATCCTCTGCTCTGACCCTCCTCAGCCCCTTTTCTTGTCCCCCAATCTGTCCTCATTGTGACCAATAAATAGTTAGATGTGTAATTATTTGGTCGCTATTGAGTATCTGGATGGCGAGCTATGCTTTTGCCGCCATTAATCTGCCTTGGTTTGCTCTTTTTTGATTGTTTTTGAATGATTTCTCCCAGTGCACCTTCGTTTGATATGGAAAGCATTATGGATAAAACCAGACTTTGTTCGGTTTTTATTGATAAAAATATCTTATTAAAATCAATGGTTTATTTTGATGTTGGTTTTATGGGACTTTATTGGCTCTTTTGTTTTGGCTGTCGATTGCTTAGTGTAAAAAGTAATTGGTTCGCGTTCGGCAGGTTAATCACCAAGATGTCGACCATGAAAAAAGGACAGTATGACAGTCAAACTCGAAGTCAAATCACTCTATAAAATCTTCGGCGATCAGCCGGAAAAAGCATTCAAATTGCTGGCGAAAGGGCATGACCGTGCCAGCATCCTGCAACAGAGCGGACAGACCCTGGGTGTGCAGGGGGTCGATCTGGCCATTCACGAGGGAGAAATCTTCGTGGTGATGGGCCTCTCCGGTTCGGGAAAATCGACGCTGGTGCGGCTCTTCAACCGCCTTATCGAGCCGACCCGCGGCCAGGTGCTGATCGATGGCGAGGATATCGCCACCATCTCAGAGAGCGAGCTGCGTCAGGTGCGGCGCAAGAAGATCAGCATGGTGTTTCAATCCTTCGCCCTGATGCCGCACCTGAGCGTGCTGGAAAACACCGCCTTCGGGCTGGAGCTGGCCGGGGTGCCACTGGCAGAACGCCAGCAGAGTGCCCGTCAGGCGCTCCATCAGGTGGGATTGGGTCAGTGGATTGATGCCTTCCCCGATGCCCTCTCCGGTGGCATGAAGCAGCGGGTCGGTCTGGCCCGGGCGCTCGCCAACGATCCCGACATCCTGCTGATGGACGAGGCTTTTTCGGCGCTGGATCCGCTGATCCGCACCGAGATGCAGGACGAGCTGCTCAAGCTGCAGGCGAGCCAGCAGCGCACCATCGTGTTTATCTCCCACGATCTGGACGAGGCGATGCGTATCGGCGATCGCATCGCCATCATGCAGGATGGTCAGGTGGTGCAGGTTGGCACTCCGGACGAGATCCTGAACCAGCCCGCCAACGACTATGTGCGTGCCTTCTTCCGCGGGGTGGATCTCGCCAATGTCTTCAGCGCTCGCGATATCGTCAGCAGCAAGCAGATGCCGCTTATCAAGAAACACACCACCGACGGGCCGGGCAACGCCCTGCGTCAGCTCAAGGAGCTGGAGCGGGAGTTTGGCTACGTGGTGGATCGCAGCCGCCGCTTCATCGGCGTTGTCTCGGTCGAGTCGCTCAGTGAGGCCGTGCGTGGCAAGGGGAGTCTGGAGCAGGCGTTGCTGGCGGATATCCAGCCTATTCTGGCCGACACCTCCCTCAATGAACTGATCAGCCAGGTGGCTGCCGCACCCTGTCAGGTGCCCGTGGTCGAGGAGGATGGCACCTATCTGGGGCTCATCTCCAAGGCCAATCTGCTCAACACCCTGGACAGGAGTACCCCGGTATGAAGCTGATTAATCCTCACTTTGTGCTGACTTGGCTGCTGGCACTCCTGCTGCTGGCGAGCCCCTCCCTGCGGGCTGACGAGGCGGATGCCGACCCTTGGGGCGCGGCGGTAACCACGACAGCCGTCGCCGATCCCTGGGGCAGTACAGCCACCGAAGCGGCCGACTGGCAAAACCAGATTGCTGCCGTGGATACCGAGTCAGCCGTCGACTGGCTGGACCCCTTCCAGCAGGCGCTGGTGCCGCTGGACAGCTGGGTCGAAGGGGGCATCGGCTGGTTGGTGGAGAACCTGCGCCCTGTGTTTCAGCTGATCCGCGCGCCGGTGGAAGTGACTCTCAACGCCATGACCCATCTGCTGCAGACGGTGCCATCCACCCTGATGATCGGGCTGTTGACCCTGATCGCCTGGCAACTGGTCAACGGCCGGATGGCGGTTGGCACCCTCGCCGCATTGGTCGGGATCGGGCTGATCGGAGCCTGGTCCGATGCCATGGTGACCCTATCGCTGGTGCTGACCTCGCTGTTCTTCTGCATCCTGATTGGCTTGCCGGTCGGCATTCTGCTGGCCCGTAGCGAGCGGTTGTCTACCTGGACCCGACCGCTGCTGGATGCGATGCAGACCACCCCGGCGTTCGTCTACCTCATCCCCATCGTCATGCTGTTCGGTATCGGCAACGTGCCCGGTGTCGTGGTGACCGTGATCTTCGCCCTGCCGCCGATGATCCGCCTCACCATGCTGGGGATAAGACAGGTGCCTGCGGATCTGGTGGAGGCGGCCCACTCGTTTGGTGCCAGCCCCTCCCAACTGTTGTTCAAGGTGCAGTTGCCGCTCGCCATGCCCACCATCATGGCCGGGGTCAACCAGACCCTGATGCTGGCGCTCTCCATGGTGGTGATCGCCTCGATGATCGCGGTCGGCGGGTTGGGTCAGATGGTGCTGCGCGGCATCGGGCGGCTCGATATGGGGCTCGCCTCCATTGGCGGCCTCGGCATCGTGCTGCTGGCCATCGTGCTCGACCGTTTGACCCAGGCGATGGGTCAACCGGATCGCAACCGGGTTGGCCGCTGGTATCAGCGTGGCCCCGTCGCCTTGCTGCTGCGCCTCACTGGCCGCAGCAAATCCATCGATTACCAAGGAGTAAAGGCATGAGCCTGATTACCACAACGCACACCCGTCACGCCTTGCTGCTGAGCACTCTGTTGTTGAGCTCCTCGCTGCTGAGCCCGCTGGCCATGGCCATGGCCAGCACCGAGTTGCCGGGGGAGGGGATCCGCGTTCAACCCTTGCAGAGCTCCCTGCCGGAAGAGGCGTTCCAGAGCCTGCTGGTCAGCAAGCTGATGGCGCGGCTTGGCTACGACGTCCAGCCTGCTCAGGAGGTGGATTACAACGTGGCTTATGCCTCGGTGGCACAGGGGGACGGCACCTTCCTCGCCTTTAACTGGATCCCGCTGCAGGACAACAAGTACGAACAGGCGGGGGGAGACAAGGTGTTCTTCCGTCAGGGCACCTATGTGGCCGGTGCGGCGCAGGGGTATCTCATCGACAAGCAGACAGCGACCCGATATGGCATCACCAATCTCGGGCAGCTCAAGGATCCCGCGCTGGCCGCGCTGTTTGACGGCGATGGAGATGGCAAGGCCGATCTGGTGGGCTGTAACCCTGGCTGGGGCTGTGAAGAGGCGATCAACCATCATCTGGACGAGTTCGGCCTGACCCCCACCGTCACCCACAAGCAGGGCAACTATGCGGCGCTGATCGCCGATACCCGTGCTCGCTTCCAGAGTGGCAAGCCGGTGCTCTATTACACCTGGACCCCCTACTGGCTCAGCAGCGAGCTGGTGCCGGGCAAGGATGTCGTGTGGCTGGAAGTACCCGCCGACGCCCCTGATGCGGCCAAGACCCGGTTGCCGAACGGCAAGAACTACGGCTTCCCGGTCAATACCATGCATATCGTGGCCAACAAGGCTTTCACCGATGCCAACCCGGCGGCGGCCAAGCTGTTTTCCATCGTCAAGCTGCCGCTCAATGACATCAACGTCCAGAACGGGTTGATGAACAGGGGGCAGAACAAACCGGCGGATATCGAGCGCCATGCCGATGCCTGGCTCAAGGGGCACGGGGCGCTGGTCAATGAGTGGCTGACTCAGGCGCGGGCTGCCGCCGAGCAGGCCAGCGCGGCGGGTTAAGCCTCTCGGCCCATTCGTCACCTATGAAGGGTTGCATATCAGCCCAAGCAAAACGCCCGGCAGTTGCCGTAATGCCTGTCAGTCAAGCCTGACTGGCATTGTTTTTATTAGCTTTTTTCACACTATACCTCTGTGGGATTGGCTTCACGCTGCGGGGGTAACTTCGCGCCCTTCGTTCTGGTCATACAAACTGCTCCGCCTGTTTCTCTAGGTCAGCTACCCGCTTCGGGATAGTACCCGGTGACAGGTACGGCATGCAGCTCAGTTCATGGATAAGATAGACCGACGCCATGTGAAAACTCAGCTGGCTCGCCGTGTATCCCTTCAGGCTCGCCGCCATCTTCACCATCTGGCTACGCAGCAGGTTGTACGCCAGCAGCACGCCCCACAGCTCTTGCCGTATCCCCGCCGCCTTCTTGCTACGCAGGGTCAGTCGATGTTGTTGCAGGCTGTGCTTCATCTCCCGATAGCCCAGTTCGATTTCCCAGCGATGGCTGTAGAGCTCGACGATGTCAGCTCCCGGGAAGCGCATCGGGTCAACCATCGAGGTCAGTACCTGCCGCTCCTTACCATTGATAGTGCGGGTCAGCAAGCGGGTCTCCACCGCTTCGGGCAACTGTGGCCACTTCTTGCGTGCCTGTGGACTGGTCGCCAGACGCACCAGCACATCCTGATGCCCCAGCTTGCGCACCATCTCGTTGACGGCGCAACTCTCTATGACAGCCTGAACAAGCCGATGGCTAGTCAGGAGCATGGGTAGCGGCCTCGCCATGCTGGGTGCCGGGCTTGGCAAAGGCGGCGGCATCGTCCGGAGTATCGGGTGTGCGCCACATCACGCCATCGACGGCGAGCAGCTGCAGCCCGGCCCAGCCGGGGTGATTGGCCTGCTGGTGCCAGAGCGAGGCGGTCTCGTGAAACAGCCGCTCGATAATCTTATCCCCGAGCTTTTGGCAGGTTTGCAGGAAGGCGTTGGGGGTGACAAAGGGGTGGTCACCGGGCAAGAGGATATCGAGCTGATTGACCAGCTGGGTCATGGGGACATGGCGGAAGATGGCCATGCCGATGATAGCCTAGACCAGACGCGCCATAGGCATACGGTAAAACGGTGCAGGGGGAATGAAGTCGGAGAGTGACTCAAACTGGGCGGCATTGCTGGCGTAGAGGAAATCGAGAGCCTGGTCGATACGCACAAAAATCCGAAACCAAATCAACAGGTTTCGGATTTTTACACATCAGGAGGATCGGTCAATGGCTCCTTAACTGATCGGCATTAGCCATCAAGGCGCTCTGTTGTCGAGTGGGTAGGGTTAGAGTTTCTCCAGATCCCGCTCGATTTCGCTGATCTTGTTCTGCACTACTTTTTCCAGATGACGCAGGTCGCGCAGGATCTTCTGCTTGATGTCCGGATCGATCTCGACATGGACACCCTGGGTCAGGTTGTCCAGCTCATCTACCACGTACTTGAGGTTGGCGTTGATCTCGGTGACATCCTTGTACTCATGGGTACCGGAGTCGACCAGCATGGTTTTGCGTTGGCGCGGATACTTGAATTTGACACTCTTGGCGAAGAACTCGCCCTTCTGCTTCTTGAAGTAGATCTTGAGGATGTCGTGGTTGGCCTCCTGGCGCAGGGTATAGCTGTCGACGGAGGCGGGATCCTGGATCCCCAGGCTCTTCAGATTCTCGTACATCGGGCTTCCTCGGTTTGAAACGATCCTGTCCCGATTATCTTAACCGATGCCTGATGGCTTGCCTGTGACAAGGGCGCCAAAATCAAAAGGGCGCCATCAGGCGTAATGCCAGTCAGTTAAGCCTGACTGGCATTGTTTTTATTGGCTTTTTTCACACTATACCTCTGTGGCCTTGGCTTCACGCAGCGGGGGTAACTTCGCTCCCTTCGTGCCGGCAGCACAAACTGCCCCGCCTGTTTCTCCAGGTCAGCTACCCGCTTCGGGATAGTCCCCGCTGACAGGTAGGGCATGCAGCTCAGTTCATGGATAAGATAGATCGACGCCATGTGAAAACTCAGCTGGCTCGCCGTGTATCCCTTCAGGCTCGCCGTCATCTTCACCATCTGGCTGCGCAGCAGGTTGTACGCCAGCAGCACGCCCCACAGCTCTTGCCGTATCCCCGTCGCCTTCTTGCTACGCAGGGTCAGTCGATGTTGTTGCAGGCTGTGCTTCATCTCCCGATAGCCCAACTCGATTTCCCAGCGATGGCTGTAGAGTTCAGCGATGTCAGTCCCCGGGAAGCGCATCGGGTCGACCATCGAGGTTAACACTTGGCGCTCCTTGCCGTTGATGTTGCGAGTCAGCAAGCGGGCTTCCACCGTATCCGGCAGTTGTGGCCACTTCTTGCGTGCCTGTGGACTGGTCGTCAGGCGCACCAGCACATCCTGGCGCCCCAGCTTGCGTACCACCTCGTATTGCGTGCCCTTTTTGAGCGGCAGCAGCCAGTGCCGCTCGCTACCCGCAGTTTGCCAGGCATGTAGCAGACCGAGGGAGTAAAACCCCTTGTCGAACAGGGTCAGCGAGTGGTCCGGCGTGCGCGCGACAAGCTGTTCGGCCAGCACCATCTCGTTGACGGCGCAGCTCTCCATGACAGCCTGAACAAGCAGGTGACTGGTCAGCTCCATCTGGCAGAGCATGCATACCTGCGGATAGGCCGTCTCGCCATGCTGGGTACCGGGCTTGGCAAAGGCGGCGGTATTGTCCGGGGTATCAGGCGTGCGCCACATCACGCCATCAACGGCGAGTAGTTGCAGCCCGGCCCAGCCGGGGTGATTGGCCTGCGGGTGCCAAAGCGAGGCGGTCTCGTGAAACAGGCGTTCGATGCTCTTGTCTCCCAGTTTTTGGCGAGCTTGCAGGAAGGCGCTGGGGGCGACAAAGGGGCGGTCCCCGGGCAAGAGGATATCGAGCTGATTGACCAGCTGGGTCATGGGGACGTGGCGGAAGATAGCCATGCCGATGATGGCCCAGACCAGGCGCTCCATGGGCATGCGGCGACGGCGCAGGGTCACGACATCCTCTTCGGCGAGCAGAGTTGTGATGAGCTCGGGGGAAATGAGGTCGGAGAGTGACTCAAACTGAGCGGGATTGCTGGCGTGGAGGAAGTCGAGAGCCTGTACGATACGCATAAAAAATCCGAAACCAATCAACAGGTTTCGGATTTTTACACATCAGAAGGATCGGTCAATGGATCCTTAACTGATCGGCATTAGCCATCAGGCGCCCTTTTCAGCACAGCAATGCTGATTATTCGTCGATGGAGCGCAGCAGGGCGTTGATGCCGACTTTGGCACGGGTCTTGGCATCGACCTTCTTGACGATCACCGCCGCGTAGAGGCTGTATTTGCCGCATTTGGAGGGCAGGGAGCCGGAGACGACCACGGAGCCAGCCGGTACGCGGCCGTAGTGGATCTCGCCGGTTTCGCGGTCATAGATGCGGGTGGACTGGCCGATGAAGACGCCCATGGAGATGACGGAACCTTCCTCGACGATGACGCCTTCAACCACTTCGGAGCGGGCACCGATAAAGCAGTTGTCTTCGATGATGGTCGGGTTGGCTTGCAGCGGCTCCAGCACGCCGCCGATGCCGACTCCGCCGGAGAGGTGGACGTTTTTACCGATCTGGGCGCAAGAACCGACGGTGGCCCAGGTATCGACCATGGTGCCTTCATCAACGAAGGCGCCGATGTTGACATAGGAGGGCATCAGCACGGTATTGGGGGCGATAAAGGAGCCTTTGCGGGCTGTTGCCGGCGGCACCACGCGCACACCCGCTTCCTTGAACTGCTCGGCGGTGTAGTTGGAGAACTTGAGGGGAACCTTGTCGTAGTACTGGGCATCGTCGCCCTTGATGATGCCGTTGTCGTTGATGCGGAAGTAGAGCAGGACCGCTTTCTTCAACCACTGATGGACAACCCACTCACCGGCGATCTTCTCGGCAACCCGCGCCTTGCCGGAGTCCAGCAGGTCGATGGCTTGCAGGATGGCGGACTTGGTGGCGCTATCCACGGAGCCCGGAGTAATGGTGTCGCGGCGCTCGAAGGCCGCTTCAATGATCTGTTGCAACTCGGTCATGACAGGTTTCCTTTAAAAAATTCTGTTTGTTGTATCACACTTTTCCGACTGTTTTTAAGGGGTTGACCGGAATTCTTCCGGCCAGCGGCCATTTCTTCGCCCGGTGTGCGCCAACCAGTTGTTTGGCATGGCAAAAACGCCCGATAACCAGCCTCTTTCGAATCACTCTTCGCTTAATCCAGCACCGAGTGCTGGGGGTTGAGCTGGTGTACCAGTCGCTCTTCCAGTTGTTGTTGCTGCTCGGCGGTCAATGGCTCGCCATCGAGGCTGGTCAGGCTGAAAAAGTCCTCGACCCGCTCGCCAAAGGTGGCAATTTTGGCGGCGTGCAGCGACAGCCCGCACTGCTGGAACACGGCACCGATCCGGGCCAGCAGGCCGGGGGTATCCAGCGCCGTCAGCTCCATCAGGGTGTGTCGGCTCTCCCCTTTATGGGGCAGGAAGACCACCCGGGTCGGCACGCTGAACTGGCGGTGGCGCCGTGATAGCGGCTTGTTGCGCAGCACCAGCTTGCCCGGCTCCTGCAGCGCCTTCTCCAGCGCCTTCTTGATGGTGGCGGTGCGGTTGGGGCTGATGGGTTCGCCACTCGGCTCCAGCACCACGAAGGTATCGAGCACGAAGTTGCTGCGGGAGTTCATGATCTGGGCGTCGTGGATGTTGAGGTTCTTCTGATCCAGCGCCGAGGCGACGGTGGCAAACAGATTCGGGGTATCGCGGCAGTAGATAAACACCTCGCTGCCACCGCGGGTCGGGTGTTTGCCGATGATCACCAGCGGCGCCGGATTGTCACCATGTTCGATGATGTGGCGGCAGTGCCAGGCGATCTGCTCCGGGCTGTGACGCAGGAAGTAATCCGCCTTGAAGTCGGCCCAGAGCAGGTTGATCGCCTCTTCTGACACATCCCGCTGCGCCATGAACTGCTTGGCCTGTCGCTGGTTTTCGCGAATGCGCAGCCGCATGTCGGGAGGATTCTCCAGCCCCTGGCGCAGCGCCTTCTGGGTCGCGAAGTAGAGCTCCCGCAGCAGGGTGCCCTTCCAGTCGTTCCACAGGGTGTCGTTGGTGGCGCAGATATCGGCCACGGTGAGGCAGTAGAGCAGGTCGAGGTGCTGCTCGTCGCGCACCTTCTGGGCAAAATCGGTGACCACGTCGGGGTCGTATATATCACGGCGCTGGGCGGTGACCGACATCAGCAGGTGGTGGCGCACCAGCCAGGCGACCAGTCGGCTCTCGTAGCGATCCAGACCATGCAGTTGGCAGAACTCCAGCGCATCGACGGCGCCAAGTTCCGAGTGATCGCCGCGCCGCCCCTTGGCGATGTCGTGGAACAGGGCCGCGATACTGAGCAGCTCCGGTTTGCGCAGCCGGGTGAATACCTCGTGGCAGAGCGGATGGCTCTGGCGACTGGCCGGATTGGGGAACTGATGAATGTTCTTGAGCAGCCGATGGGTGTGCTCATCCACCGTGTAGGCGTGAAACATGTCGAACTGCATCTGGCCAACGATGAGGTTCCATTGCGGCAGATAGGCGGCGAGGATGCCGTACTTGTGCATCAGAGTGAGCGGCAGGCCGATGCCGTTGGGGTGGCGCAGCAACGCCATAAACAGGCGGCGGCAGTCGGGCAAGTCCTGCAGCCAGCAGTTCAGTTTGCGGCGCGCCTCGCGCAGTTGGCGCAGGGTGGCCGAGTGGATGCCCGCAATCTCGGGATGCTGGGCCATCTGATAGAAGAGGCGCAGGATGGCGGCCGGTTCACGGGTAAACAGCTCCGCATCCACCGCATCGATGAGGCGGCCACGGAGCTGGAACTCGTCGGAGAGGCGGCGCACATCCATGGCGGTGTTGCCGAGGATCGCTTCGTCAAACAGCTGCAACAGCATCTCGTTGAGTTCGGAGACCCGCCGCACCGTCTGGTAGAAGCGCTTCATCATCTGCTCGACCGGGGTGTTGCCTTCCCCCTCGAACCCCAGCATCTGGGCCACGGTGCGCTGGCGATCGAACAGCAGCCGGTTGTCCCCCTTGTTAATCGCCATATGCAGGGCAAAGCGCACCTTCCAGAGGAAATTCTGGCAGTCGAGCAGCTCGCGGTACTCGGCGCGGTTGAGAAAACCGTGGCTGGTCATCTCGAATAAAGTGGTGGCGCCAAAGTGGCGGCGGGCGACCCAGGCGAGGGTCTGAATGTCGCGCAGGCCACCCGGATTGCTCTTGAGATCGGGCTCCAGCTTGTAGGCGGTGCCGAGAAACTGCTGATGGCGCTCCGCCTGCTCCTGCCGTTTGGCGCGAAAGAAGGCTTCACTCGGCCAGAAGTGCTGGGGGCCGGTCGCCTCTTTCAGTTGCCGGAAGCCCTCTTTGCGACCGGTGATATAGCGCGCCTCGATGAGGTTGGTGGCGACTGTGATATCGGCGCGCCCCTGCTCGAGGCACTCGGCCACGTTGCGCACCGCCTGACCGACTTCCAGCTTGAGATCCCACAGCAGGGTGATGAACTCGCCGATCCGCAGCCCCAGCACCTCGTCCAGCTCATCACCGTCATAGAGGATCAGCAGGTCGATATCGGAGTGGGGGTGCAGCTCGCCGCGGCCATAGCCCCCCACCGCAATGAGGGTAAGGTCGCTCTTGTCGAAGCCGAACTTCTGCCACAGCCGGCAGAGCAGCTGATCCATGTACTCGGAGCGGGTGGCGACCAGCTCTATGATGTTGTCACCGGCATCGAAACGGGCGTGCAGCCAGCCGAGAAAGCGGCTCAGGTACTCTTTGCAGTTGTCGCGGGTGAGCTGATCATCGGGTAACAAATGAGGGGAAAGCAGGCTGGCGTCCATGGCATCTCACACGCAAGTGGCAGGCAAATGGCTGAAGCAAAAGTAAAAACCCCGGCGCTTTGGGAGTTCAGGGCCGGGGTTCGATGTTAGCTGTGTTTGATGAAGCGGTCGATAGTGTCATCGGGGCGCAGGGTGAGCACCTCGCAGCCATCCTCGGTCACCAGCAGGGTGTGCTCCCACTGGGCGGAGTCGCCGCCATCCTTGGTGGTCACGGTCCAGCCATCCTTCGGATTGACCTTGCAGTGATACTTCTTGCTGTTGACCATGGGTTCGATGGTGAAGCACATGCCCGCTTTCAGCTCCTGCTTGCCGCTGTTGCGGTAGTGGAGGATCTGCGGCTCTTCATGGAATTCGGCACCGATGCCGTGACCGCAGTAGTCACGCACCACGGAGAAACCGGCTTTCTCGACGATGGGCTGAATGACGGCGCCAATCTCGGTGATGCAGGCACCCGGACGCACCTTCTTGATGGCGGCGTAGAGGCTCTCTTGCGCCACTTTGCAGAGCTGGCGGCGCAGCGGGGTGGTTTCCCCCACGATGAACATGGCCGAGGTATCGCCGTGGTAGCCATCCTTGATGACGGTGATATCCAGGTTGATGATGTCGCCATCGCGCAGCTTCTTGTGATTCGGGATACCGTGGCAGATCACATCGTTCACCGAGGTGCAGATGGATTTGGGGAAGCCGTGGTAGTTCAGCGGAGCCGGAACCGCCTGTTGTACGTTGACCATATAGTCGTGGCAGAGGGTGTTCAGTTCGTCAGTGGTGACGCCAGCTTTGACATGGGGCGCAATCATGACCAGCACATCGGCGGCCAATTGGCCGGCAACGCGCATCTTTTCAATCTCTTCCGGTGTCTTGATTTTAATGGACATGGGATCTCTCTTGCGGCCTGCCGCTGGGCCTGCGAGGGCAGACAGGACAGGTAATGAAAAATAGATGCGTTTGCAATCAGGGCAAAATTTTATCCGCAACCCCCGCGTACTTCCAGTGTGATTGTCATCACAACGTCAAATCAGCGTCGCAGCATCCTCTGGCGGGATCCATATTTACACCCGTTTCGGGTGTCGGCCGGTGGTGTCCTGAGCAAAGTTATGGTATAAAGCGCGCCGGAATGGGGAACTTGCGTCCACCATTTCATCACCCTTAATCAATAACACACACACATCGACACATATACCGGGGTGCCTTAACAGGTCGGTTATATGGGATGTGTGGAGGCCTAACCCCATACAGAGGTATAAAATGGCTAAAGTTTCTATGCGCGACATGCTGCAAGCTGGCGTTCACTTCGGTCACCAGACTCGTTACTGGAACCCGAAAATGAAATCCTACATCTTCGGTGCCCGCAGCAAGGTTCACATCATCAACCTGGAAAAAACCGTTCCGTTGTTTGACGATGCCATGAACTTCATCAGCTCCGTAGCTGCCAAGAAAGGCAAGGTACTGTTCGTAGGTACCAAGCGTGCCGCGTCTGAAGCCGTCAAAGAAGCCGCTGAGCGTTGCGACCAGTTCTATGTAAACCACCGCTGGCTGGGCGGTATGCTGACCAACTGGAAAACCGTTCGTCAGTCTATCAAGCGCCTGAAAGATCTGGAAACCCAGAGCCAGGACGGTACCTTCGAAAAGCTGACCAAGAAAGAGGCGCTGATGCGTACTCGCGAAATGGAAAAGCTGGAGAAGAGCCTGGGTGGTATCAAGAACATGGGCGGCCTGCCTGACGTTCTGTTCGTTGTCGATGCCGACCACGAGCATATCGCTATCAAAGAAGCCAACAACCTGGGTATCCCGGTAGTTTCCATCGTTGATACCAACTCCAACCCGGACGGCGTTGACTATGTCATCCCGGGTAACGACGACGCTATCCGTGCCGTACAGCTGTACCTGAATGCTGCTGCTGACACCGTACTGGAAGCTCGCGCTCAGGACATCGTTGTTCAAGCCGAACAAGATGGCTTCGTTGAAGCTGAGTAATTGATAAGGACTGTAAAGCCCTTATTAACCAAGCTGATGTAATTGGTTAGCAGGGGCCCTTGTGGCCCCTGTTTCTTGTCAATTCAAGACCGAGGATACTGGACATGGCTAACGTTACTGCCGCCCTGGTAAAAGAACTGCGCGAGCGCACTGCCGCTGGCATGATGGATTGCAAAAAAGCACTGGAAGAAGCTGCTGGTGATATCGAGCTGGCAATTGAGAACATGCGCAAATCCGGTCAGGCCAAAGCCGCCAAGAAAGCGGGCCGTATCGCCGCTGAAGGCGTTATCTTTGCTCGCACCGAAGGCAACGTTGCCGTCATGATCGAGCTGAACAGCGAAACCGACTTCGTCGCCAAAGATGCCAGCTTCATGGCAATGGGCCAGAAGATCGCTGACATCGCTGCGACCCAGAAAATTGCTGACGTTGACGCGCTGAAAGCCGCTGACTTCGGTAACGGCGAATCCGTCGAGCTGACCATCACCAACCTGATCGCCAAGATCGGTGAGAACATGAACCTGCGTCGCGTGATGCTGGTTGAAGGTGACAACCTGGGTACCTACGTTCACGGTTCCCGCATTGGTGTTATCACCAAGCTGACCGGTGGTTCTGCCGAGCTGGCCAAAGATCTGGCCATGCACGTTGCAGCCAACAGCCCGCAATTCGTCAAGCCTGAAGACGTGTCTGCTGATGTCGTTGCCAAAGAGCGCGAAATCCAGATCGACATCGCCATCAACTCCGGCAAGCCGAAAGAGATCGCCGAGAAGATGGTTGAAGGCCGCATGAAGAAGTTCACCGGTGAGGTTTCCCTGACTGGTCAACCGTTCGTGAAAGATCCTTCCATGACCGTTGCCGAGCTGCTGAAGAAAGAAGGCGCTGACGTTGTCTCCTTCACCCGTTTCGAAGTGGGCGAAGGCATCGAGAAGCAAGAGACCGATTTCGCTGCTGAAGTTGCAGCCCAAATCGCGGCCGCTCAAAAGGCCTAATCGAACCGGTTTTTCCGTTTCCCCAGACCGCGACTTATGTCGCGGTCTTTATATGACCAGGAATCAGTGACATGAGTACCAATCCCAAACCTGCATACAGACGTGTTCTTCTGAAGTTGAGTGGTGAAGCCCTGCAAGGATCCGAGGGTTTCGGCATTGATCCGGCGGTGCTGGAGCGTATGGCCCAAGAGATCAAAGAACTGGTTGAGTTGGGTGTTCAGGTCGGTCTGGTCATCGGTGGCGGCAACCTGTTCCGTGGTGCCGGTCTTGCCAAAGCGGGCATGAACCGCGTGGTGGGCGACCACATGGGTATGCTGGCAACCGTGATGAACGGTCTGGCCATGCGTGATGCCCTGCATCGTGCTTATGTGAATGCCCGTCTGATGTCTGCCATCTCCCTGCAAGGCGTCTGCGACTCCTACAGCTGGGCCGAGGCAATCAGCCAGCTGCGTGCTGGCAAAGTCGTTATCTTCTCTGCCGGTACCGGCAACCCCTTCTTCACTACCGATTCTGCGGCTTGCCTGCGCGGGATCGAGATCGAAGCTGACGTGGTGCTCAAAGCCACCAAGGTTGATGGTGTATACAACGAAGATCCGGTCAAGAATCCGGATGCCGTGCTGTATCATGAACTGAGTTATGATGAAGTTCTTGAAAAAGAGCTCAAGGTGATGGATCTTGCTGCCTTTACCCTGGCACGTGACCATGATCTGCCGATCCGCGTGTTCAACATGAACAAACCGGGCGCCCTGCGCCGGGTCATCATGGGTGAACCGGAAGGCACTCTGATCCACCACGTTGGTAAATAAGATAAAAGTGAGCCATCTGGCACTCTTATCCTATCCATCACGTCAGTAAATAAGATAGACACGGGCCGTGTAACGGCTCGTTCGCCAAAAGGAAAACCACTGTGATCAACGAGATTAAAAACGACGCCAAGGACCGTATGGGCAAGAGCGTAGAAGCGCTCAAGACCCAAATGTCCAAGATCCGTACCGGCCGCGCTCACCCGAGCCTGCTCGACGGCATCCAGGTTGAGTACTACGGTGCAGCCACTCCGCTGAAACAGTTGGCCAACGTCGTGGCAGAAGATGCTCGCACCCTCTCCATCTCCATTTTTGACCGCTCCATGATCCAGGCGGTAGAGAAGGCGATCCTGACCTCCGATCTGGGCCTGAACCCGTCCAGCAATGGCCAGACCCTGCGCGTGCCGCTGCCGCCGCTGACCGAAGAGCGCCGTCGCGATCTGACCAAGATCGTCCGTGCCGAAGCGGAAAACGCCCGTGTTGCCGTGCGCAACATCCGTCGTGACGCTAACGCCGACCTGAAAGCGCTGCTGAAGGACAAAGAGATCTCCGAGGATGACGACCGTCGTGCCCAGGAAGAGATCCAGAAGCTGACCGACTCCTACGTCAAGCTGGTCGATGAGGCCCTTGCCGTAAAGGAGAAGGAGCTAATGGAAATCTAACCGTCTGAAAGGTATATTACGAGCGCCGTGTAGTGCCCCTGCACGGCGCTTTTGTCTTTGTGGGAGAATTACATGTCGCTTTTGGCTGCGTTGGGTGATTGTGCCAACTCGTCTTTACCCCGTCACGTCGCCATCATCATGGATGGTAACGGTCGCTGGGCCCAGAACCGAGGCAAGATGCGGGTTTATGGCCACAAGGCGGGCGTCAAGTCAGTGCGGGAGGCCGTTACCTTTGCTGCGCGTGCCAAGATCGAGGCATTGACCCTGTTTGCATTCTCCAGCGAGAACTGGCGCCGCCCGGAAGGGGAGGTCAGTGCCTTGATGGAACTGTTCGTCACCGTGCTGGGTCGTGAGGTGCAGAAACTGCACAACAACGGGATCCGGCTCAAGGTGATTGGCGATACTGCTCGCTTTAGTGAGCGTTTGCAGGCCAAAATCGCCAAGGCGGAAGCCTTGACCGCCAATAACAAGGGGTTGACCCTGAACATTGCGGCCAACTATGGCGGCCAGTGGGATATCGCCCAGGCGGCCCGCAAGCTGGCCAAAGCGGTCGCGGCCGGTGAACTGGCCGCTGACGACATTGATGAGTCCATGCTGACCCGCGAGGTTTGTATGGCCGATCTGCCACCCGTGGACCTGTTGATCCGTACCGGTGGCGATCATCGCATCAGCAACTTTGTGTTATGGCAGCTCGCCTATGCCGAGCTCTATTTTACCCCGGTATTGTGGCCCGATTTCAACGAGGCCGAGTTCAGTGAGGCTGTCGCCTCTTTCGTTGCCCGCGAGCGTCGCTTCGGTTGCACCGGTGAACAGATACGGGAATTGATCGCCGAGCAGCAGACC
Organism: Aeromonas allosaccharophila; assembly: GCF_016026615.1. Classification (NCBI taxonomy): domain Bacteria; kingdom Pseudomonadati; phylum Pseudomonadota; class Gammaproteobacteria; order Aeromonadales; family Aeromonadaceae; genus Aeromonas; species Aeromonas allosaccharophila. The sequence goes on from NZ_CP065745.1 coordinate 4,570,449, forward strand.
GGCTAAACCCCGCTCCCAAGAGAGAGGTTTCTTTTGCTAAAACAACGAATTATTACTGCTTTGATGTTGATCCCCCTGGTGTTGGGGGCGCTCTTCTTTCTGCCATTGAAATTTTTTGCCCTGTTGGCTGCGCTGGTGTTTTTGTTGGCCAGTCGCGAATGGAGTGGGTTTGTCTGTGCTGCCCCGCAGCAATGGTTGCCCATCGTATTTTGTCTGTTGCTCGGTGCCAGCCTCTTTTGGCTGCCGGTGGAGCAACTCTGGACGCCTCACCTGCACCCCCTGGTGATGGGCGTGCTCTGGACCGCGGTCAGCTGGTGGCTGCTGGGTCTGCTGCTGGTGTTGCGTTATCCCCAGAGCGCCAAGCTGTGGAAAGAGTCTATCTGGCTCAAGTCGCTGTTTGGTCTGGTGACCCTGGTTCCCTTCTTCTGGTCGCTGGTCGCCATCCGTGGCTACAACTTTTACCATGACCCCATGATGGGCGCCTGGATCCTGTTGTTCGTGATGGGACTGGTCTGGGCGGCAGATTCTGGCGCGTATTTTTTCGGCAAGGCGTTCGGTAAACACAAGCTGGCGCCAGCCGTCAGCCCTGGCAAAACCATCGAAGGGATGTGTGGCGGCCTCTTTACTGCCAGCCTGCTGGCCATCGGTGTCACCTGGTCGATGGGATTTGTGCCTGCCAAGATGATCACCGTGCTGTTTTGCTCCCTGCTGGCGGTGCTTGCCTCCGTACTCGGTGATCTGACCGAGAGCATGTTCAAGCGCGAAGCGGGCATCAAGGACTCCGGCACCCTGCTGCCGGGTCATGGTGGCATTCTCGACCGGATCGACAGCCTGACCGCCGCCCTGCCGGTGTTTCTGCTCAGTTATCTGCTACTCAGTCAGGAGTTTTGATGCACAAGTCACTGGTTATTCTGGGGGCCTCCGGCTCCATTGGTCAGAGTACCTTGAAAGTGCTGCGCCATAACCCGGGCAGTTGGCAAGTGTTGGCGTTGACCGCCGCCCGCAACGTGGATGCCATGTTGCGGGACTGCCTCGAATTCTCCCCCCGTTTTGCCGTGATGGTCGATGAGGAGGCCGCCCGTGAGCTGGCCGCCCGACTGAAGGCGCACGGCAGTGCGACCCGGATCATGTCTGGTGCCACCGCCCTGTGCGAGGTGGCCGCCCATCCCGATGCCCATAGCGTGATGGCCGCCATCGTCGGTGCGGCCGGTCTGGCCCCGACCATGGCCGCGGTACGTGCCGGCAAGCGCATTTTGTTGGCCAACAAGGAGGCGCTGGTGATGTCCGGTGCTTTCTTCATGGAAGCCGTGCGCGAGCATGGTGCCGAGCTGCTGCCCATCGACAGCGAACACAATGCCATCTTCCAGTGTCTGCCGACTGCCGTGCAGCGCCAGCCCGGTTTTTGCGATCTGGCGGCGGCGGGGATTAGCAAGATTTTGCTGACCGGTTCCGGCGGCCCGTTCCGTTACACCGAGATCAGCGAGCTGGCCAAGGTGACGCCGGCGCAGGCCATCGCGCATCCCAACTGGTCGATGGGGGCCAAGATTTCGGTCGACTCCGCCACCATGATCAACAAGGGGCTGGAGTACATCGAGGCGCGCTGGCTGTTCAATGCCGCCCCTGAGCAGATCCAGGTGGTGATCCACCCACAGTCGGTGATCCACTCCATGGTGCAGTACAAGGATGGCTCCGTGCTGGCCCAGCTTGGCAATCCGGATATGTGTACCCCCATCGCCCATGCGCTGGCTTATCCCAATCGCATCCCCTCCAGTGTGGAACCTTTGGATTTCTTCAGTGTCGGAGAGTTCAGCTTTATCCGGCCTGATTACGATCGCTACCCCTGTCTGGCGCTGGCCATCAATGCCTGCCAGAAGGGACAAGCGGCGACAACTGCGCTCAATGCGGCCAACGAGGAGGCGGTTGCCGCCTTCCTGGCCGGGCGCATCGGCTTTATGGATATTGCCCGGATCAACGAGGCGGTAATGCTGGCGCTGGAGAGCTGCGCCGTCGGTTCGCTCGATGATCTGTTTGCCCTGGATGGTGCGGCCAGAGCCCGTGCTCACACTTTGATTGAGGAGCTTGGCTGATGGGCGGTGTGTTGTGGAATATCGGTGCCTTTGTTGTTGCGCTGGGTCTGCTGGTCGCGGTGCACGAATTTGGTCACTTCTGGGTGGCCCGTCGCTGTGGCGTCAAGGTTGAACGCTTCTCCATCGGCTTTGGCAAGGCGATCTGGCGCCGGATGGGCAAGGATGGCACCGAATATGTGTTGGCGCTGATCCCCCTCGGTGGTTACGTCAAGATGCTCGATGGCCGGGTCGATGAACTCAAGCCCGGTGACGAGCCGTATGCCTTCAACCACAAGAGTGTCTGGGCGCGAATGGCGATTGTCGCCGCAGGCCCCATGGCCAACTTTGTGTTTGCCCTGTTTGCCCTCTGGCTGATGTTTATCATCGGGGTGCCGAGCGTCAAGCCGGTGATCGGTGAAGTGCGTCCGGCATCCATCGTTGCCGAGGCGGGTGTGCTGCCCGGGATGGAGATTGTCGGGGTCGGCGATGAACAGACCGGTGACTGGGAGAGCGTCACCTACGCCCTTATCAGCCATCTGGGTGATGAGGCTGTCACCCTCAAGGTGCAGGCACCCAATACCAGCTATGCCACCGACAAAACCTTGTCGCTGACCGGCTGGACCTTCGATCCGGATAAAGAGTCGCCCATCGGCAGTCTGGGGATCGTCCCCCTGAGTGGCAAAGTGCTGCCAGTCGTGGCTGCAGTGGTGGCCAAGAGTGCCAGTGAAAAGGCGGGGCTGCAGGTTGGTGACCGCATCAAGCAAGTCGGCGATCAGCCAATCACTGCCTGGGCCCAGTTTGTCGAGCTGGTGCAGCAGGCGCCGGGCGAACCCCTGCAAGTGGTGGTTGAGCGTAACAACAGTGATCTCAACGTGACCCTGACCCCGGATAGCCGTAAGGTGCAGGGCAAGCTGGTTGGATTCGTCGGCCTCTCGCCGCAACTGGTTCCATTACCGGATGAATATCGAATTCTGTTACAGTATGGGCCTTTGCAGGCGCTGTGGCAGGGGGCCGACAAAACCTGGAGCCTGATCACGCTCACCTTTGACATGATTGGCAAGCTGATCGGTGGCATCGTGTCGCTGGACAACCTGAGCGGCCCCATCTCCATTGCCAAGGGCGCCGGCAGCAGTGCCGACTATGGTCTGGTCTATTTCTTGAGTTTTCTGGCGCTGATCAGCGTCAACCTGGGGATTATCAATCTGTTCCCCCTGCCGGTGCTCGATGGTGGCCATCTGGTCTATTTCCTGATCGAAGCGGTCACCGGCAAGCCGGTATCAGAGAAAATACAGGAAGTGGGTTTCAGGATCGGCGCCGCCATTCTGATGTTATTGATGGGCATTGCGCTGTTTAACGATTTCGCTCGCCTCTGAGGCCAGAGCATCAACAAGGACACATAAGAACAAAATGGCTGTTAAAAAAGCATTGGTGTTGAGTTGCCTGCTGGGTGCCAGTTTCCTGGCCCAGGCGGCCCCTGCCTCTTTTGTGGTGCAAGATATCCAGGTCGAAGGTCTGCAACGGGTGACCCTGGGTGCCGCACTGTTGAACCTGCCGATCCGGGTCGGTGATACCGTCGATTCCGTGGCTCTGGCCAGCGCCATCAAAAAGCTCTATGCCTCGGGTAACTTCGAGGATGTGAAGGTTTACCGTGACGGCCAGGTGCTGCAGGTGATGGTCAAGGAGCGTCCGACCATCTCCAGCATCGAGTTTGCCGGCAACAAGGATATCAAGGAGGAGCAACTGACCCAGAGTCTGGAGTCCTCCGGTATCCGTGTGGGTGATCCGCTGGATCGCACCGTGCTCACCTCCCTCGAGAAGGGACTGGAAGATTTCTACTATGGCGTGGGTAAATACTCCGCCAAGGTCAAGGCCATCGTCACCCCGTTGCCGCGTAACCGGGTCGATCTCAAATTCACCTTCGTGGAAGGGGAAGCGGCCAAGATCCAGCAGATCAACATCGTCGGCAACAGTGTCTTCCCGGAAGATAAGCTGATTGCCCAGCTCTCCCTGCGCGACGAAGTGCCCTGGTGGAACTTCACCGCCGATCAGCGCTATCAGAAGCAGAAGCTGGCCGGTGATATCGAGACCCTGCGCTCCTACTACATGGACCGCGGCTATATCCGCTTCCAGCAGGAGTCTACCCAGGTCTCCATGACGCCTGACAAGAAGGGCGTCTACGTCACCCTCAACATCAAGGAAGGGGATCAGTACAAGGTCTCCGGTGTCCAGCTCAAAGGCGATCTGATCGATCGCGGCGGCGAGATGAAGGGATTGATCCCGATCGCTGCCGGCAGCACCTACTCCGCGAGTCAGGTGACCCATACCGAAGAGGTGCTCTCCAAGTTCCTCGGTCGTTACGGCTACGCCTATCCGAAAGTGGTCACCTTCCCGCAGGTCAATGACAAGACCAAGGAAGTGGAGCTGATCGTCAACGTTGAGCCGGGCCCCCGTGTCTATGTGCGCAACATCAACTTCAACGGTAACGCTACCACTGAAGATCAGGTGCTGCGCCGCGAGATGCGTCAGATGGAAGGCACCTGGCTCTCTTCCGACAACATCGAGCAGTCCAAGAGCCGTCTCAACCGCCTTGGCTACTTCGAGAGCGTCGAAGTGGATACCAAGCGAGTGCCGGGCAACGATGACCTGGTTGACCTCGACTTCAAGGTCAAGGAGCAGCCCGCGGGCTCCATCAACGCCGGTATCGGTTACGGTACCGAGTCAGGTCTGAGCCTGCAGGCGGGGGTCTCTCAGGACAACTTCATGGGAACCGGTAAAAAGGTCTCCATCAACGCCAGCACCAACGACTACTCCAAGAACGTTGACCTGAGCTACAACGACCCCTATTTCACCGTGGATGGTGTCAGCCTGGGTGGTCGGGTCTACTACAACCAGTTCCGTGCCGATGATGCCGATATCGTCGATTACGAGAACGAAACCATCGGTTTCCGTCTCTCCAGCGGCTTCCCGGTCAACGAGTTCAACCGTCTCGACTTCAGTACGGGTATTGAAAGCTCCAAGTTGAGCCGACCGACATTTAATGAGGCAAAATTCAAAGAGTGTATCGGTTCTGATGGCGTTGACGAGAACAACAATTGTTATAACCAATGGAATGACAACCGTCAGTCAGTGCAGATGGATCAGTTCTGGGATCTTTATGCCAAGGGTGAGGATAGTGTTGAGTTTGTGACAGTCGACCTCACTGCTGGCTGGACCCGTTCAACTCTGAATAAGGGGATGTTCCCGACCGCCGGTGAGCGTCAACGAGTGAATGCCAAGGTGACTGTGCCGGGCATGGAACTGCAGTACTACAAGCTCTCTGCCGAAGATGCCCACTACTTCCCACTCGATGCGGATCACAGCTGGGTGATGATCGGCAAGGGCCGTGTCTCCTACGGTAACGGCTATGGCGACGACTCCATGTTGCCGTTCTTCGAGAACTACTATGCCGGTGGTTTCGATACGGTACGTGGTTTCAAGAGCAATACCATTGGTCCCAAGGCTATCTATGCGACCTATAACCCTCTAGGTAAAAACGGTTGTACTGGCAATCAACCTTGTCAGACCGGCAGTTACGAGGGTTCGGATACCTCGGTGGGTGGCAATGCTCTGGCAGTCGCGTCACTGGAGCTGGTGTTCCCGACCCCGTTCGTCTCCGAGACCTATCGTCCGCAGATCCGTTCCACCGTCTTTATGGACGCAGGTACGGTCTGGAGCACCGACTTTGCCAACGGGGCATATCCTTGCGCCGCCGGTGCTGATTGCAGCTATATGAGCCAGGACTACTCCAATCCGGGCAATATTCGGGTCTCTGCCGGTGTCTCCCTGCAGTGGCTTTCGCCGATGGGGCCGCTGGTGTTCGCCCTGGCCAAGCCGATCAAGCAATACGAAGGGGATCGCACCGAGTTCTTCTCCTTCAATATCGGTCGTACTTTCTAAGCAGAGTATTGCCCCCACCCATGCGGTGGGGGTCTTCAATGATGGGACGCGCGGTATGCGTGCCTCACCAGGTAACAAGACGGTCCTAACGCCGCTTGCATAATCGGGTAAATCAGGTAGCCCTCGCCATGAGGGAACAAGGAGTAAGTGTGAATAAAGCGTTGAAAGTAGCTGGTTTGAGCTTTGCACTGATGGCTGCCGGCATGGGTTCTGCCTTCGCTGAGACCAAGATCGCCGTGGTGGATATGGGCGAAGTCTTCCAAAAGCTGCCCCAGCGTGAAGCCGTTGCAGCCAAGCTGAAAGGCGAATTCGAGCCGCGCATGCGTGAGCTGCAGAAGCTGGAACAGGAAGGCCAGAAGTTGGTCGAGAAGTTCCGCAAGGATGAAGCCTTCATGAGCGCCGAGCAGAAGAAGCAGAACCAGGAGAAACTGGCCAAGCTGCAGATGGAGTTCAACCAGAAGCGTCAGGCGTTTGAACAGGACAACGGTCGCCGTCAGTCCGAAGAGCGCAACAAGATCCTGACCAAGGTACAGGCAGCCATCGACTCCATCGCCAAGAGCAATGGTTACGACCTGGTGCTGGAGCGCAACGCCGCCCCGTATGCCGCCAGCAAGCTGGACATCTCCGGCCAGGTTATTTCTCAGGTAAGCAAGAGCAACTAATTGATGGCATTCACTCTCGCACAGCTGGCCCAGCAACTGGGGGCCCAGGTCCATGGCGACGGAACCCTGGAAATCCGCAAGGTAGCGACACTGGAAAAGGCCGGGGAGGGGGATATTACCTTCCTGTCCAACAAAAAGTACCGGCACTATCTGGAGCAGAGCAAGGCGACCGCCGTGCTCATTACAGAAGCGGATCTGCCATTTTGTCCCACCAATGCCCTGGTGCTCAAAGACCCCTATGTGGGCTTTGCCCGGGTAGCCCAACTGCTGGACACCACCCCGCAGCCGGCCACGGATATTCATCCGAGCGCCGTTATCGCGGCTGACGTGCAACTGGGCGAGAGAGTGGCCATCGGCGCCAATGCAGTGATCGAATCCGGCGTCGTGCTGGGTGACGATGTACGCATTGGCCCGGGCTGTTTTGTTGGCAAAGATACCCGGCTGGGAGCTCGCTCCCGGCTGTGGGCCAACGTCACCCTCTATCACAATGTGACCATGGGTACCGACTGTCTGGTTCAATCCGGCACAGTGATCGGGGCCGATGGTTTCGGTTATGCCAACGAGCGTGGCGAGTGGATCAAGATCCCCCAGCTCGGCGGCGTGGCCATTGGCAACCGGGTCGAGATCGGTGCCTGTACCACCATTGACCGCGGTGCGCTGGAAGATACCCGCATCGCTGACAACGTCATCATCGACAATCAGTGCCAGATCGCCCACAACGTGGAGATCGGTTACGGCACCGCCGTGGCGGGCTCCACCGTGATGGCTGGTAGTCTCAAGGTCGGCAAATATTGTATCATTGGCGGCGCTTCCGTCTTTAACGGGCATATGGAGATCTGCGACCAGGCCACCGTCACCGGTATGGCCATGGTGATGCGACCCATTACCGAGCCCGGTGTCTACTCTTCCGGCATCCCTCTGCAAACCAATAAAGAGTGGCGCAAGACCGCCGCCCGGGTGATGCGTATCGACGAGATGCACAAGCGGTTAAGCAAGCTTGAGAAGAAGCTGGATCAAGAATAATCACGATTGGTATAGGGTACTGTTTTGACTACTGAAAAGAAGAGCCTGGGTATCCAGGAAATCATGGATCTGCTGCCCCACCGTTATCCGTTCCTGATGGTGGATCGTGTGGACGATTACGAGATCAGCGATGAGCGCAAAACTCTGCGCGCCATCAAGAACGTCTCGTTCAACGAGCCGATCTTCCAGGGGCACTTCCCGGCCAAGCCGGTGTTCCCGGGCGTACTGATCCTGGAAGCGATGGCGCAGGCCACCGGTATCCTGGCCTTTACCATGGTGGGCAAGCCGTCTCCCAACGAACTCTATTATTTTGCCTCAATCGACAACGCTCGCTTCAAGCGCCCGGTCGGCCCCGGTGATCAACTGGTGCTGGACGTGGAGTTCCTGAAAGAGCGTCGCGGTATTGCCAAGTTCACCGGTGTCGCCACCGTCGACGGTGAAGTGGTCTGTACCGCCGAGCTGATGTGCGCCAAACGCGAGGTTTAACACACGTGATCGACCAGACTGCCATCATTCACGATACTGCCATCGTCCATGAGTCTGCCATGATCGGTAAAGGGGTTGAAATCGGCCCCTTTTCTGTCATCGGCGCCGAGGTGGAAATCGGTGACAACACCTGGGTCAGTTCCCATGTGGTGATCAAGGGGCCGACCAAGATTGGCCGTGGCAACAAGATCTTCCAGCACACCTCCATCGGTGAGGATTGCCAGGACAAGAAGTACGCCGGTGAGCGCACCTTCCTCGAGATTGGCGACAACAACGTCATTCGCGAGAACTGCACCTTCCACCGTGGCACTGTTCAGGATCAATCCCTGACCAAGGTGGGTAGCGGTAACCTGTTCATGGTCAACGTCCACGTTGCCCACGACTGCATCATCGGTGACAACTGCATCTTCGCCAACAACGCCACCCTGGCGGGCCACGTGGTGATCGGTGACTTCGTGATCTTTGGTGGTCTCTCCGCCATTCACCAGTTTGGCCGTGTTGGTTCCCACGCCTTCGTCGGTGGCTGCGCCGCCCTGAACAAGGATGTGCCGCCCTACGTGATGGCCGCTGGTAACTATGCCAAGCCGTTCGGGGTCAACTCCGAAGGGCTGCGCCGTCGCGGTTATACGCCTGAGGCTATCTCTGCCGTCAAGCGTGCCTACAAAGAGATCTTCCGTTCCGGCAAGACCATCGAAGAGGTGCTGCCGGTACTGATCGAGATGGCGCAAGCCGAACCGGCCGTCCAGCTCTATGTGGACTTCCTCAAAGATAACGAGCGCGGGATCATCCGTGCCTGATCCGGTTCGCATCGGTATCGTCGCCGGAGAAGTCTCCGGCGACATTCTGGCTGCCGGTCTGGTGCGCGAGCTGCAGACCCGCTACCCGGATGCGCAGTTTGAAGGGATCGCCGGGCCGCGGATGCAGGCCCTCGGCGTCAAGGCCCTTTTCGAGATGGAAGAGCTCTCCGTCATGGGGATCACCGAGGTGCTGGGCCGTCTGCCGCGCATCCTCAAGGTCCGTCGCGAACTGTTGCGTCACTTTATTGCCAATCCGCCCGATATCTTCATCGGCGTGGATGCACCGGATTTCAATATCGGGGTGGAGCTGAAACTGCGCCGCGCCGGTATCAAGACGGTTCACTATGTCAGCCCCTCGGTGTGGGCCTGGCGCCAGAACCGCATTCACAAGATCAAGGCCGCCACCGACATGGTGCTCGCCTTCCTGCCGTTCGAGAAAGCCTTCTACGACCGTTTCGACGCCCCTTGCCGCTTTGTCGGTCACACCATGGCGGACGATATTCCGCTGGTGCCGGATCAGGCCGCAGTGCGTCGCAATCTCGGCATCGATGCCAATCGCCGCTGGCTGGCGGTACTGCCGGGCAGCCGTACCGCAGAAGTGGGCTTTATGTCCCCTCTCTTTCTCGAGGCGTGCAAGAGTCTGACGGTGCGCTATCCGGATCTCGGTTTTATCGTGCCGCTGGTCAACCAGAAACGGCGCGAACAGTTTATGGCCATCAAGGCCGAGCTGGCGCCGGATCTCGAGATGGTGCTGCTGGAAGGGCAGGGCCGTGAGGCGATGATCGCCGCCGACGTGGTGATGCTGGCCTCCGGCACCGCGGCGCTTGAAGCCATGCTGGTGAAAAAGCCGATGGTGGTGGGCTACAAGCTCAAGCCGTTCAGCTACTGGCTGGCCCAGCGACTGGTGAAGACCGAATTTGTCTCTCTGCCCAACCTGCTCGCCGGTCGCATGCTGGTGCCGGAGCTGATCCAGCACGAGTGCACCCCCGAGAATCTGGTGGAAGAGGTGAGCAAGTACTTCGAGCACGACAACAGTGCGCTGGTCAACACCTTCACCGAATTGCACCAGCTGATCCGCTGCAATGCCGACTCGCAGGCCGCCGACGCGGTGGCTGATCTGCTCGGCAGATAACGCTATTTCGGACCGTCGATTGCGCCGCGCTACCCGTTAATCCGTTTTCGAGCGGTGATGCCGCGCCAGTCGAACCCCTGTCAGGCCCCGCGGGGCCTGTTTTGATTCAAGGCTACAAGATGATGATCGATATTCCTGACGACAAGCTGGTTGCCGGTGTGGACGAAGTGGGCCGTGGCCCGCTGGTGGGTGACGTGGTCACCGCTGCGGTCATTCTCGATCCCGCCAACCCCATTGTCGGGCTGGCTGACTCCAAGAAGCTCTCCGAGAAGAAACGGCTGGCGCTGTTTGACGAGATCAAAGAGAAGGCGCTTGCCTGGGCTATCGGTCGCGCCACTCCGGAGGAGATCGACGAGCTCAACATCCTGCACGCCACCATGCTGGCGATGCAGCGCGCCGTGGCAGGATTGAAGATCACCCCCGAGCTGGTCTTTATCGATGGCAATCGCTGCCCGGCATTGCCGATGGAAGCGCGCGCCGTGGTCAAGGGCGACAGCCTGGTGGCCGCCATCAGCGCCGCCTCGATCCTCGCCAAGGTGACCCGTGATGCGGAGATGACCGAGCTGGATAGCCGTCATCCCGAGTACGGTTTCGCCCGTCACAAGGGTTATCCGACCGCTGAGCACCTCGCCATTCTGGCCGAGCGTGGCCCGCTGCCCGAATATCGCAAGAGTTTCAAACCGGTGCGCCGCGCACTGGGGATCGAGTAGACCATGCCATTTTGTTTGAGCAGCGAGAGGAGATGACGATGGCTGACCCCCGTTTTATCCACCTGCGAGTCCACTCCGACTTCTCCATGGTCGATGGCCTGCAGAAGATCAACCCCATCGTCGGGGCCGCAGCGGCCAACAACATGCCGGCGCTGGCGCTGACCGATCAGATGAACATGTGCGGTCTGGTGCGCTTCTATGGTTCGGCCCACGGCAAGGGGATCAAACCCATCGTCGGTGCCGACTTCTGGGTGCAGAGTGACGAGCTCGGCGACGAGCAGTTCCGTCTCACCCTGCTCGCCATGGACAACGATGGCTACCAGAACATCACCCTGCTTATTTCTCGCGGTTACCAGCGCGGCCACGTGCAGGGGCGGCCGGTTATCGACAAGAGCTGGCTCGCCGAGCATGCCAAGGGAGTGATCGTGCTCTCCGGTGGGCGCGAGGGGGATGTGGGCAAGTTCCTGCTCAAGGGCAACCGGCAGATGACCGAACAGTGTCTCGCCTTCTACCAGACCCATTTCCCCGATGCCTATTACCTCGAACTGTTGCGTACCGGTCGACCCGACGAAGAGGTCTATCTGCACATGGCGGTGGCCATTGCCACCGAGTTCGAGCTGCCGGTGGTCGCCACCAACGAGGTGGTGTTCCTCTCAGCCGATGATTTCGACGCCCACGAGATCCGGGTTGCCATCCACGATGGCTATACCCTGATGGACAAGCGCCGCCCCCGTCGCTACAGCCCGCAGCAGTACCTGCGCAGTCAGGAGGAGATGGCTGAGCTGTTTGCCGACATCCCCGAGGCGCTGGAGAACACGGTGGAGATCGCCAAGCGCTGCAACGTGACGGTGCGCCTCGGTGAATACTTCCTGCCCAATTTCCCGACCGGCGACATGACCACCGAAGATTTTCTGGTGGCCAAGTCGAAAGAGGGTCTGGAGGAACGTCTCGAATTTCTGTTCCCGGATCCCGCCGTGCGCGCCGCCAAGCGCGGCGAGTACGACGAGCGTCTCGACATCGAGCTGAAAGTGATCAACCAGATGGGCTTCCCGGGTTACTTCCTCATCGTGATGGAGTTTATCCAGTGGTCCAAGGACAACGGCATTCCCGTTGGCCCGGGCCGGGGTTCGGGTGCGGGCTCCCTGGTGGCCTATGCCCTCAAGATCACCGACCTCGACCCGCTGGAATTCGACCTGCTGTTCGAACGTTTCTTGAACCCCGAGCGGGTATCCATGCCCGACTTCGACGTCGACTTCTGCATGGATCGACGCGACGAGGTGATTGAGCACGTCTCCGAGATGTATGGCCGGGATGCGGTATCCCAGATCATCACCTTCGGCAGCATGGCGGCCAAGGCGGTGGTGCGGGACGTGGGCCGGGTATTGGGCCACGCCTACGGCTTTGTCGATCGCATCTCCAAGCTGATCCCGCCGGATCCGGGTATGACCTTGGCCAAGGCGTTCGAGGCCGAGCCAAAACTGCCCGAGCTCTATGAGCAGGATGAGGAGGTCAAAGACCTCATCGACATGGCCCGCCGCCTCGAAGGGGTGGTGCGCAACGCTGGTAAACACGCCGGTGGCGTGGTGATCGCGCCCACCAAGATCACCGACTTTGCGCCGCTCTACTGCGATGACGAGGGTCATCACCCGGTCACCCAGTTCGACAAGAACGACGTGGAGTACGCGGGTCTGGTGAAGTTCGACTTCCTCGGTCTGCGGACCTTGACCATCATCGACTGGGCGCTTGGCATGATCAACCCGCGTCTTGCCAAAGAGGGCAAGCCGCCGGTGGACATCGCCGCCATCCCCATCGATGACAAGAAGTCGTTCGACCTGCTGCAGCGCTACGAGACTACGGCGGTATTCCAGCTGGAATCCCGCGGCATGAAGGATCTGATCAAGCGGCTCAAGCCTGACTGCTTCGAAGACATGATCGCACTGGTGGCCCTGTTCCGACCGGGCCCGCTGCAGTCGGGCATGGTGGATAACTTCATCGACCGCAAGCACGATAAGGAACCAATATCCTATCCGGACGAGAAGTGGCAACACGAGAGTCTCAAACCGATCCTTGAACCCACCTACGGCATCATCCTCTATCAGGAGCAGGTGATGCAGATCGCCCAGACCCTGGCGGGCTACACCCTGGGTGGCGCGGACATGTTGCGCCGTGCCATGGGTAAGAAAAAGCCCGAGGAGATGGCCAAGCAGCGGGCCGGTTTCGAAGAGGGCGCCGTCAAGAATGGCGTCGACGGCGAGCTGGCGATGAAGATCTTCGATCTGGTGGAGAAGTTTGCGGGCTACGGCTTCAACAAATCCCACTCCGCCGCCTATGCGCTGGTCTCCTACCAGACCCTCTGGCTCAAGACCCACTTCCCGGCCGAGTTCATGGCGGCGGTGATGACCGCCGATATGGACAACACCGACAAGATCGTGACGCTAGTAGACGAGTGCCAGCGCATGGGGTTGACGGTGATCCCGCCGGATGTGAACACCGGTCGCTATCGCTTCTCGGTCAACGAAGATGGCCATATCGTCTACGGCATCGGGGCGGTGAAAGGGGTCGGTGAAGGCCCCATCGACGCGATTCTCAGCGCCCGGGATCAGGACGGCCCCTTCCGCGATCTGTTCGATTTCTGCAACCGGGTCGACATCAAGAAGCTCAACAAGCGGGTGATGGAGAAGCTGATCCTCTCCGGTGCCATGGATCGGCTTGGTCCCCACCGCGCCGCCCTGATGGCGACGCTGGAGGAGGCGATGCGGGCCGCCGAGCAGCACGCCAAGGCGCAGGCGGTGGGGCAGGTCGACATGTTCGGCGTGCTCACCGAAGAGATTGACGACGTCAAGAAGGCGTTTGCCAACGTGCCGCACTGGCCTGACAAGGTGTGGCTGGAAGGGGAGCGCGAGACCCTCGGGCTCTATCTCACCGGTCACCCCATCAACCAGTACAGCAGCGAGTTGCGTCGTTATACCTCGGGCCGCCTGTGCGATCTGCATCCCACCTCCCGCGATACCGTGACCACGGCGGCGGGGTTGGTGATTGCGGCTCGCAGCATGGTGACCAAGCGTGGCAACAAGATGGGGATCTTCACCCTGGACGACCGTTCCGGTCGCCTTGATGTGACTCTGTTCAGTGAAGCGCTGGAAAAATATGAAGAATTGATGCAAAAAGACCGCATTTTGGTGGTTTCTGGACAGGTCAGCTTTGATGACTTCTCCGGTGGCCTTAAAATGTCGGCTCGAGAATTACTGGATATCAACGATGCGAGGGAGCGTTTTGCCAGAGCAATCCGCATCTCCCTCGATGAACAGCGGATTGATGATCGCTTTTTCCCGCGTTTGTGCGAGATTTTGGAGCCCGCCCGTGCCGGAGTCTGTCCGGTTCAGGTAAACTATCGTCGCCCCGGCTCCCGGGTGCGATTGACGCTCGGTACCGAGTGGCGGGTGACGCCCACCGATCAACTGATAGATGACTTGCGAGTCCTGCTTGGACGAGAGCGGGTTGAATTGGTTTTTGATTAGAGGTTCTAAGGCCCTATGAGTCTTTTTCTGGATTTTGAACAGCCGATTGCCGAGTTGCAGGCGCAGATTGATGAACTCAAACATGTGAGTGAAGGCAATCACGCCGTGGATCTGAAAGACGAGATCCGCCGGCTGGAGAAGAAAAACGAAGAGCTGACCAAGAAGATCTTCGGTGATCTGGGTGCCTGGCAGGTATCCCAGATGGCGCGTCATCCCCAGCGCCCCTACACCTTTGACTATATCGAGCATATCTTCACCGATTTCGACGAATTGGCTGGCGATCGCGCCTATGCCGATGACAAGGCTATCGTCGGCGGCATCGCCCGTCTCGACGGCGAGCCGGTGATGGTGATTGGTCACCAGAAGGGTCGCGAGACCAAAGAGAAGATCAAGCGCAACTTCGGCATGCCGCGTCCGGAAGGATACCGCAAGGCCCTGCGTCTGATGGAGATGGCCGAGCGCTTCAAGATGCCGATCATCACCTTTATCGACACCCCGGGCGCCTACCCCGGCGTCGGTGCCGAAGAGCGTGGTCAGTCCGAAGCGATTGCCCGCAATCTGAAAGTGATGGCCGGTCTGACCGTGCCGGTGGTCTGCACCGTGATCGGTGAGGGCGGCTCCGGTGGTGCGCTGGCCATTGGCGTGGGTGATCGCGTCAACATGCTGCAGTACTCCACCTACTCCGTCATCTCGCCGGAAGGGTGTGCCTCCATCCTGTGGAAGAGCGCCGACAAGGCTTCTGTGGCTGCCGAAGCGATGGGCATCACTGCCCAGCGTCTGAAAGAGCTGAAACTCATCGACAATATCGTCGAGGAGCCGCTCGGCGGCGCCCACCGCGACGTGGAAAAGATGGCCAAGCGTCTGAAAGACCGCATTCAGCAGGATCTGAACGCCCTGCGTCCGCTCGAGACCGAGCAGCTGCTGGAGCAGCGCTACCAGCGTCTGCTGGGTTACGGCTACTGCTAAGCGCAGCCTGACCCTGAGCATCCAGGCCCCCGTCATCGACGGGGGCTTTTTATTGCTAATGGCCTGTCTTGCGGTGAGTGCCCCAACACGCCGTGAAACGGCGCAGGTCTGCATTCGCGGGTGAGGGGAGGGGTTGGTATGCCATGCCGTTGGCGAGGGCGGTCAGGGAGCATGAAGAGGAGGGCTGCACGCGTTGTCTGTCGTCGGTCTGTCTCGTGTCTGCAGCATCCCGTGGCATCGCTTGCGCTGGCATGACAAGCCGCGTGATCATCCGATTGCGGCATAAAAAAGCGCCCCGGCTGTGCGGGGCGCTTTTACAGGTGTCTGGCGGTATTACAGTTCAATCTCGTCTGTAAGACCTTCATAGGCGATATCGATGGATTGCAGCTCCTTCTGCAGGCGGTGCTTGTCTTTCAACGCCTCGATCTCACGCCATTTACGTTTCTTTCCCGTTGTCCCGCGGCTACGCGAACCGAGTTCAACCACCTCGTCATAATCGAAGTTGAACATTTCCATGGCTCCCTCCTTGGTTTTTATCGTTTTCACCACCCGTATAACATAACGAATCTGAAATTAAAACGTTTTCGTGACGACTCTATGACAGAGCTAAAAAAGCCCATGAAAAAAAACCGGGCCCCTTGGTAGGGGCCCGGTTTTTTCAGAAAAAAGAACAGATTACAGGCGGCTTGCCAGCATGGTTTCCAGCTTGCCCTGGTCGATGGCGAACATGCGGATGCCTTCGCCCAGCTTCTCGTGAGCCATGGCGTCCTGGTTCAGTTCCCAGCGGAATTCGGCTTCGGTCATCGGAGTCGGTTTGGCTTTGCGCTCACCGGTGTAGTCCAGTTTGCGAACCACGGCGCCTTCGGTCTTGCTCAGCTCTTCCAGCAGGGCCGGGCCAATGGTCAGGCGGTCGCAACCGGCCAGTTCCAGGATCTCGCCGGTGTTGCGGAAGCTGGCGCCCATCACCACGGTCGGGTAGTCGTGCTGCTTGTAGTAGTCATAGATAGCGGTAACGGACACTACGCCCGGATCTTCGCTGGCGGTGTAGTCACGGTTGTGCTTGGCCTTGTACCAGTCGAGGATGCGACCCACGAACGGGGAGATCAGGAAGGCACCGGCTTCGGCACAGGCACGGGCCTGGGCGAAGGAGAACAGCAGGGTCAGGTTGCACTGGATACCCTCTTTCTCCAGTACCTCGGCGGCACGGATCCCTTCCCAGGTGGAGGCCAGCTTGATCAGAATGCGGTCGTTGCTGATACCCGCTTCGTTGTAGAGACGGATCAGCTTGCGTGCCTTGGCGATGCTGGCAGCGGTATCGAAGGAGAGACGGGCATCCACTTCGGTGGAGATACGGCCCGGAACGATCTTCAGCACTTCCAGACCGATGTTGACGGCCAGCTTGTCGCCCGCGTCGATGATTTGCTGTGCCTTGTCCTGGCTCTGGGCTTTGGCCCAGTTGATGGCGTCTTCGATCAGCGGAGCGTACTCGGGGATCTCGGAGGCCTTCAGAACCAGAGAGGGGTTGGTGGTGGCATCGATGGGCTGATAGCGTTTGATGGCTTCGATATCACCGGTGTCGGCAACAACAGTTGTCAGGGCTTTCAGCTGGGTTAATTTATCGGCCATAGCGAATATCATCTCTTAATGAGGGAGTAATCCCTGGGTTGCGGGCTTGAGACGGTGGTTCTGAAATAAAATTACAGGATCTTGGTGCCTCAGGCTCAGAAAAGCGCGATGGGGGCGGCCCATCGTCATTGCCTGCCTAATTAATACTTATGTGGTGCATCCTGCAATAGGGGCGCTTGGTTGTTAAATATTCAGGCTGGCCATTCATTCCGTTTTAATGAGCTAAAGTGGATGATTTATAAGGTTTTTTATCTTGTTTCTGCAGGTTTTTCCGGTTTGCTTCCGGCTCAACTTTTTTAGCCAATATCCATATTTGTGTCGTCGGTCACACAAATTGTCCTGTTGCATACTTGAAATTTAATTACAGAGAAAACGTTTGGCGAAATATCCCCGTTTGAAAGCCATTTCAGGCAAGCGTTTGCGTTTTCGGATAACTCCTCAGGGATATATCAAAGTGGTTCTCTAATGGGGCTTAATGGTGGCCTGCCTGATTAGATTATTGAGTTTGTTGAAAGTTTGCGATTTAAATGGAGCTTTATGGGCTTTTACCGTTCGTTTTTTGTGTCCCGAGTGATCGGGATCACTATTCCGGGCTCTCCCGCTGTGCTAGATTCCGCCCCTTTAGCGAAACGCTAATTAAACGACAGACAGAAAACGGTCAGCGCAGACTGACCATGGATGTGAATAACAACGAGAGAATTATGGACACCTTGATTGCGATGCTAAACGACCTGATGTGGGGAGCCGTGCTCATCTACCTGCTGATCGGGGTCGGTATCTTCTTCACCTTCAGACTGGGTTTTATCCAGATCCGTCACTTTGGCCACATGTTTTCCGTGCTGAAAAACAGCCGCAAATCGGACAACGCGGGCATCTCCTCTTTCCAGGCCCTCTGTACCAGCCTCGCCGCACGTGTCGGCACCGGCAACCTGGCCGGTGTTGCCGTCGCCATTTATCTGGGTGGCCCGGGTGCCATCTTCTGGATGTGGCTGATCGCCTTTATCGGCATGGCGACGGCGTTTGTGGAAAGCACCCTGGCCCAGCTCTACAAGGTCAAGGATGAGGATGGCAACTACCGTGGTGGCCCTGCCTACTACATGGAAAAGGGCCTCGGCATGCGCTGGATGGGGGTGCTGTTTTCGCTGTGCCTGATCCTGGCATTTGGTCTGGTGTTCAATGCGGTGCAGGCCAACTCCATCAGTCTGGCGATGAAGGTGGCGTTTGGCATTCCTGACTGGGTCAGCGGTCTGGCGCTGGTGGCGCTCTCCGGCCTGATTATCTTCGGCGGCATTCGTGGCATCGCCCGTTTTGCCGAGCTGGTGGTGCCCTTTATGGCGCTGGCTTACATCCTGCTGGCGCTGGTGATCGTGGCGATGAACATCACCGAGCTGCCCCATGTCTTCATGCTGATCATCAAGTCCGCCTTCGGGATTGAGCAGGCAGGCTCCGGTGCCATGGGTTATGCCATCTCCCAGGCGATGATCAACGGCATCAAGCGGGGTCTTTTCTCCAACGAAGCGGGCATGGGCTCTGCCCCCAACGCCGCGGCGACTGCTACCCCCTATCCGCCGCATCCGGCCTCTCAGGGTTATGTGCAGATGTTGGGGGTCTTTATGGACACCATCGTCATCTGCAGCTGTACCGCCGCCATTATCCTGATGTCCGGTCAGTTTGAGCCGGGCTCCGGCGTGACCGGTGTCGAGCTGACCCAGCGGGCGCTCTCCTCCCAGATTGGCAGCGGTGGCAACATCTTCATTGCGGCAGCCATCTTCTTCTTCGCCTTCACCTCTATCGTGGCGAACTACTCCTATGCCGAGACCAATCTGGTGTTCCTCGAGCACAACCACAAGGGCGGTCTGATGCTGTTCCGGGTGTTCGTGCTGGGGATGGTGATGTTCGGTGCCGTGGGTGAGTTGCCGATTGTGTGGGCGATGGCGGATGTCTCTATGGGGCTGATGGCCATCGTCAACCTGGTGGCGATCCTGCTGCTCTCCAGCGTCGCCATCAAGCTGGCCAAGGATTACAACGACCAGCTCCGGTTGGGCAAGGTGCCTACCTTCGATGCCAACAAATACCCCGAGATCCGCTCCCAGCTGGAAGAGGGGATCTGGGACAATCCGACCAAAAAATAACAAGCGGTGAGTCAGACCTTGAGTCAAATCTCTTGAGTCAAACCTAAGGGGGGAGCCAGTGGCTCCCCCCTTCTTTTATAGCGTGCTCTTCGGCTGTTGATCCCAGCGCCGAACGAGCTGTCTGATACGTCGTCGCAACTGGCGCCAGTAGCGCCCTTGTTGCCGGTCGCTGAGGGGGGCATAACGCCAGCGGCGATAGAGCCACGCACTCTTTAACAGAGGGTGGGCAAGGTCGGGGCGCAGCCGCGCCAGCCGCTCGCACCATGCTCCCATGCTCTCAGCGGGCTGGGGTGGGTAGCCGCTGCATTT
Source organism: Aeromonas allosaccharophila (assembly GCF_016026615.1). NCBI lineage: Bacteria > Pseudomonadati > Pseudomonadota > Gammaproteobacteria > Aeromonadales > Aeromonadaceae > Aeromonas > Aeromonas allosaccharophila. The sequence goes on from NZ_CP065745.1 coordinate 4,589,812, forward strand.
GCCCCGTTTGAGCAAGGGTTGCCAGATGCGCCGCTCTGGCGGCAGACGGGCGGGCAACAGCAGGGGCAGGCTCACCAGCAGGGCAACCAGCATCAGGCTGGCGAGGATCAACCAGGGGGTATGCCCCGCCAGAGCAGGCCAGCGCAGGCCGATTTGCTGCCAGAGCTGGCCCGCATCGTGGCCGATCACCCAGCGGCTCCACTGGTAGTCGATATTGCTGCCCCACCAGCGCAGCTGATTGAGCAGGGCCCAGTTGCGATAACGCTGCAAAGCGAGCGGGTCGGCGGCGGTAAACTCGTCGCTCAGGGCCTCTGTTACGCCGCCCTCAATGCGTTCCGGCGCCACCGCTGCGGTGGGGTCGATTCGCCGCCACTCCCCCCCTTCATCGAGATACTCCACCCAGGCGTGGGCATCGAACTGGTGTACCGCCAGATAGTTGCCTCTGGGATTCCACTCGCCGCCGAGGTAACCGGTGACCAGCCGTGCCGGAATACCGGCCGCGCGCAGCACGAAGGCGCTCGCCATGGCGTAGTGACCGCAAAAGCCACGCCTGGTATCGAACAGGAACTCATCTACCCCGTCACTGCCAAGTTGTGGCGGGGTCAGAGTGTAGTAATAGGATTGATTGCGAAACTGTGCGAGCAGGGCGGCGACCAGCGCCGCGCGATCCGGATAGCGCGCAGCCAGCCCTTGGCCGTGAGCGCGCGCTCTCGGGTTGCCCCCGGTTGGCAGTTGCAGGTTGCGCTGGGCGGCTTGGCTGTCGTCCTCTGGCTGCGCTTCGCCGCGGCCAATGCGATAGCGGATCGCCACTTCGCCGCTCCCCTGCCGATAGAGGGTGTCAATGGGGGTGAGCAGCACCGGACCCGCCAGCAGGCGCGGTTCACTCAGGGCAAAGGCCCAGCGGTGGCGCTGGGGCTCGGCAATCACCTCGTAGCTTCCGGCGGGTAACGAACTATCTGCAAGTTGATTGTTGGCCTGTGAAGAGGACGCCAGAAGGGTGAGCCCGGTTTGCACCTGCACCGTCCGCTGCCACGCCTTGACCTCGGGGCTCAGCAACCAGCGCTGGCCATCGAAAACCTCCTGCCGCATCACCGGAAAGTAGCGCTCGCGCGCAGGGGGCGGGCCATCGGCAAAGGTGACCCGAAACGCCAGTTCCGATGAGTTGACCAGTTCGTTGATATCGCCGGGGGCCAGCTCTTCCGAGAGCCCCGACAGGGCGCGGCTGGTGGTGGGCATCTGCCAGAGGGGCGGGAGCCTTGGCAGCAGCAAAAATAGAGTGATAAGCAGGGGAAGCGCCAGCAGCAGGGCGCCACCCGCGCTGCGCCAAGGCCGTTTCTGCTCGGGGGCGATGGCGGCGACCAGCGCGGTCACCGCCAGCCAGAGTGCCACCGCCATCCCGGCCGTCCAGCCGATACTTTGCCGCTGCACCAGCGCTAGCGCAATCAGAAAGAAGGCGAGCAGCAGCACCAGCTCGATATCCCGTTCGCGCCGCACCTCGATCATCTTCAGGCTATAGCCTAGCCAGAGCAGATTGATAAGGGCGGGCAGGGTGCCCAATGTGCGCCACTGCAGCCCCAGCAACACTAAGGTAGTGATGGCCAGCAGTGCTAACCAGCGCGCCGGAATGGGCGGCCAGCCGCGCCACAGCATCATGGCCCGGACGCAGAGGGTAGCGGCGCTTACCGCCACCACCCAGAGCTGCAACTGGGGCCAGAGCGCTGCGACCAGCAGCAGCTGTTGCAGGGCGATGAGTGGCAGCAGGCGGCGGTTATCGAGCTGCATCCCGTGTGCTCTTCGGTGGTGTCGCATCGAATCGGGCCAGTGCCAGCAGGCAGCGCTGCACAAAGGCGGCGCCGCTATCAGGCCCCAGCGTCTGGTTTGCCAGCGTCAGGGTGAAGGGGATACCCCGCTTGCCGTAATCGGCGCACCACCAGGCGAGCACCGCCAGCCGCTGCTCCAGATCCCCACCTGCGACCCGCTGCAAGGTGAGGTGAGTATCATCCTGCAGCGGTTCATGGAACTGCTTGGTCAGCAGGCCGCGCCCCTGCGCGAGTTGCTTCCAGGCGACCCGGCTCAGGGGCTCGCCGGTTTGGTGTGTCCGCAGGGTATCAAAGTCACCGAGGGGGGCCGGAGCCGGCTGGCCCTGATGACCCTCGCTTTCGGTCGCATGTTCCCCTCTTAGCGCCCCGAACGCCGGTTTGGGGGCGAGCCAGCCTTCCAGCTGCAGATCCAGCAGGGACCAGCAGCGAAACAGGCCGAGGGGGTAGCGGCTCTCGACCCGCAATCGGCCAAGGGGCAATGGCCCACGGCGCGAGCCCGATACCGGCAGGATCAAGGTGCGGGGCACAGCGTCGGCCTGTCTCAGCCAGAGGGTCCCTTCGTTGAGGCTAAAACGGAGCGCCAGCACCGGACGCCGGCTCTGAACCAAGATACGGATAGGAAGCTGGCTACCTGCTTCCCCCAGTACCAGCGGGCCACCCAGCAGCTCCAGCCCCAGCAGGTTGCGATGGGTGAGCCACATGGCGGCCATAAACAGACTGCCGAGACAGTAGGCCACCAGCAGCACCAGATTGTTCTGGTAGTTGGTGCCGAGCAGATAGATGGCGAGCAGCACCAGCAGATAGAGCAGCCCCATGCGGGTGGGCAGGATAAAGAGGCTGTGAGTCCCTAGGGTGATCTGGCGGGCCGGGGGAATGCGTCGATCGAGCCAGCGTCGTTGCCAGTTTTCTCTCCTTTGCCGCCAGCGGGTGAACAAGGTGCTCATCAGGGATGGTCCGGATCGACCTTGGCCAGCAACCGCTGGCTCAGGGGGCAGGCTTCGCCATGCTGCACGCCGAAGCTGCCCCGCAGCCGATGTTCGGCCACATAGGGGAAGACCGCCTGCACATCCTCCACCGTGACGAAGCGCCGCCCGGCTACCAGCGCCCAGGCCCGGCTCACCGCCAACAAGGTCTGGGCCGCCCGGGGGGAGAGGGGCTGTGGCAGATCCCCATCAAAGCGGCTCTGGTGCACCAGCGCCAGCAGGTAGTCGAGGGTGGCATCGGAAACATGGATGGCATCCCCCTCCGCTTGCAGGGCGGCGAGTCCGGCGCCATCCAGCATGGCGGACAAGGGGCCACTCGGCTGGTGGCCGCGCAGCAACTGGCGCTCCGCCTCTCGCGGTGGAAAACCCAAAGAGAGTCGCACGGCGAAGCGGTCGAGCTGGGACTCCGGCAGCGGATAGGTACCCGCCTGATCCGCCGGATTCTGGGTGGCGATGACGAAAAACGGATCGGGGAGGGGATGAGTGTGGCCCTCGATGCTCACCTTGCCCTCGGCCATCGCCTCCAGCAGGGCGCTCTGCACCTTGGGGCTGGCGCGGTTGATCTCGTCCGCCAGCAACACCTGGGTGAAGATGGGGCCGGGGTGAAAGCGAAATGTTTGCTGCTGGGGGTCAAAGATCTGCAGCCCCAGCAGGTCGGCGGGCAGCAGATCGGCGGTGAACTGCATCCGCCGGCATGCAAGCCCCAGCACCTGCGCCAGCACGTGGGCCAGGGTAGTCTTGCCCATGCCGGGCAGATCCTCGATCAGCAGATGACCGCGCGCCAGCAGGGTCACCAGCGCGATTTTCAGTTGCAGCGGCTTGCCCAGAATGACTCGCTCCAGTGCCGCCAGCACCGCCGTGATGTGCTCTTGTGATCTCACCTGCGCCTCCATTTCTCTCTCTGGCTCTTTGGCACCTACAGCTTATACGCCAGCGAGCAGAGGGAGGGCTCATCGAGCCATAAGCGATGTAGCCTCGGCCATGTTCCTGTGACTTCACCGAGACTTCACACCGGCCCATCGTGGGCACATACATCTTGTTTATGCTAATGCCAATTTCATTCACCACGAGAATAACCATATGCAACAACGACGTGCGTTCGCGCTACTGACGCTGGGTAGCCTTTATACTTATGCCAGCGGGGAGGCTCCGCTGACCGCCGCTGTGGATGGCATTATCCAGCCGATGCTCAAGGAGTATCGGATCCCGGGGATGGCGGTCGCCGTACTGAAAGATGGCAAGGCCCACTATTTCAACTATGGGGTTGCCAACCGCGAGAGTGGCCAGCGCGTCAGCGAGCAGACCCTGTTCGAGATCGGCTCGGTCAGCAAGACTCTGACCGCGACCCTTTGCGCCTATGCCGCGGTCAAGGGTGGCTTTGAGCTGGATGACAAGGTGAGCCAGCACGCCCCCTGGCTCAAAGGTTCCGCCTTTGATGGTGTGACCATGGCCGAGCTTGCCACCTACAGTGCGGGTGGTTTGCCACTGCAGTTCCCCGATGAGGTAGATTCGAATGACAAGATGCGCACTTACTATCGGAGCTGGTCACCGGTTTATCCGGCGGGGACCCATCGCCAGTATTCCAACCCCAGCATAGGCCTGTTTGGTCACCTGGCCGCAAATAGTCTGGGCCAGCCATTTGAGCAACTGATGAGCCAGACCCTGTTGCCCAAGCTGGGTTTGCACCACACCTATATCCAGGTGCCGGAGTCGGCCATGGTGAACTATGCCTACGGCTATTCGAAGGAAGAGAAGCCCGTCCGGGTCACTCCGGGCGTGCTGGCGGCCGAGGCTTACGGGATCAAGACCGGCTCGGCGGATCTGCTGAAGTTTACCGAGGCCAACATGGGGTATCAGGGAGATGCCGCGCTAAAAAGCGCGATCGCGCTGACCCACACCGGTTTCTACTCGGTGGGGGAAATGACCCAGGGATTAGGATGGGAGAGTTATGCCTATCCGGTGACCGAGCAGACATTGCTGGCGGGCAATTCACCTGCGGTGAGCCTCAAAGCTAATCCGATCACGAGTTTTGCCGCGCCCAAGGCGATGGGTGAGCAGCGGCTCTATAACAAGACGGGTTCGACTGGCGGCTTTGGCGCCTATGTGGCATTCGTGCCCGCCAGAGGGATCGCTATCGTCATGCTGGCCAATCGCAACTATCCCATCGAGGCCAGGGTGAAGGCGGCTCACGCCATCCTGAGTCAGTTGGCCGAGTGATCGGCCGAGTTCAAGGCGTCCAGATTTGACAGTGATGCCGGGGTAACCCCGGAGTCACTGCGGGTATGCCCGTCTCTGGCAATCGTGCTGTGGTGGGGTTTACTGCCTAAATGGCTCGATGGTAGAAACAAAATTTCCTGATTGGAATGTACCGATCGCCATCTCTTCACTAGGTGCAGGAGAGGGCCCACCATATAGTTCCCCCCATTGCGGCCATGTCCGCAGCCATGTTCATTACGTTCGTTACCACCTTGGCCCTGCCCACTCTTCGCCTGTTGCTGCCATCTGGCGGGGGCTGGCGGGTCAATCTGTTATGGAGCATCCATGCCTGTATTCCTGCTGTGCAGTTTTCTGATGATCATCCTCTATCCGGTCGGGATCGATCTCTATCTGGTGGCAGTGCCCCAGATTGCCGATACCCTGCAGGCGAGCGAGGCGCAGATCCACACCGCCTTCTCCATCTATCTGTTCGGCATGGCGGCGACCGTGCTGCTGGGGGGAATGATTGCCGATCGCTACGGGCGGCGCTGGGTGGTGCTCGGGGGGGCGCTGATTTTTGTCGTCGCCTCGCTGGTGGCGGGTCATGCCGAAGGGATCACCCAGTTCTACCTCGGTCGTTTCTGGCAGGGGGTCGGGGCGGGGGCGCTCTATATCATGACCTTTACCGTGCTGCGGGATGTGCTGAGTCAGGATCGGCTGGCGATGGCGCTCTCGATGATCAACGGGGTGATCTGTGTGATCCCGGTGCTGGCGCCGGTGCTCGGTTATCTCATCCTGTCGCATTTTGACTGGCGCGGGATCTTCGTGGCGATGGCGCTGGTGGCGGCTGTCAGCGGTCTGGTTAACCTGCTGTTGCTCAAGGAGACCCGTCCGGCGCGGCAACCGGGGAGTGGCGCGGCGCTGCCCTTTGCCCTGCTGCGCTCGCCGCGCTTTATGTTGCTCTCCCTGCTGACCAGTGCCAGCGTGACCGCCATTCTGGTCTATGTCAGCGTCTCGCCGTTGATCCTGATGAAGGAGTTTGGCTTCACCACCGAGCAGTACTCCATCGTGATGATGGTGATGGCCGGGGTGAGCATGTCTACTTCTTTCCTGACCCCCCTGCTGTTGCGCCGTTTGGGCAAACAGAAGGTGCTGGCGGTGTCTCATCTCGCCTATCTGCTGGCGGCGTGCTCACTGCTCGGCAGCTGGCAGGCGGGGGGCGATATCCATCTGTTGCTGCCGGGGTTTGCGCTGGTCTGTGTCGGCTTCTCCTGTGGCTTCGGGGTAGCGATGGGGGAGGCGCTCGATGGTTGCCAGCATAACGTGGCCTTTGCCAGCGCCGTGCTCTGCATCATGCAGATCAGCCTCTCCGGCCTCTATATCTGGTTGCTTGGCCGGCTCGGCTTTACTCCGTCCGAGATGCTGATCTATGCCCTGCTGCTGGCACTGCTCAGTTACCTGGCCGTCAAAGGGCTGGTACCATGGCTCGCGGTTCGTGAAGCGCGGTCGCAGGGCTGATGGAAGATGAGAGGGGATATGCGCAATCTGGGTGAACTCGATTTGAACCTGCTGGTGGTCTTCAAGTACCTGATGCAGGAGCGCAGTGTGGCAGGGGCGGCCAAAAAGCTCTGCGTCACCCCGTCGGCGGTGAGCAAGTCTCTGGCCAAGTTGCGGGAGTGGTTTGACGATCCCCTGTTTGTGCGGGTGCGGCAGGGGTTGCAGCCGACCAACCTCTCCCTGACCCTGGATGAGGAGCTGAAGGTCTGGTTCCAGCTCACCGACAGCATCACCTCGCTCAATAGCGATGCGATCCCCGACGGTGCCCGCTTCACGCTGGTGATGGAGTCCCCCTTCTACATCAGCTTCCTGAGCGATCTGCCCATGACCATCTATGAGAAGTACCCGAAATCGGTGGTCAGGATGCTGGGGTGGGATCACCACTCCCTCAACGACATTGTCAATGGCGATGCGGATCTCGGCTTCTGCGCCCGCGAGACCCATGGCCGCTCCCGGGCCAAGGTCAACCGCTTGCCTTATTACATCGATCACGAGGTGCTGTTTACCGATCGCCCGGTGGTCTTTCTGCGCAAGGATCACCCGCTGCTCGAGCAGAAGTGGTCGCTGGATAATTTTCTGGCCTGCCCCCAGATCAGCATGGTGTGGGAAGCGAACGATACCTGGGCTCTCGACAGTCTGCTGGAGGATGAGGGGCTGAAGCGGGAGGTGCCCATCATGGTCGCCAGTTTCGAGCAGGCGCTGCATATTGCCTCCCAGTCGAGCCACGAGCTGATCGCGGTGGCCCCCTCCTACTGTGGTGGTTATGCCAGTCGGCATCACGGCAATCTGATCGCCATGCCGCTGCCGCTGCCGGAGAAGCTCTACGCCCAGCTGGAGATCGCCTTCATCCTGTTGTGGCACAAACGGCACAATCAGGATGCCAAGGTGATGTGGCTGCGTAACGAGATCCGGCGACTCTATAACGACGAATTGCCACGTTAATGTTGCCGTGATGGTACGTATTGAGCAGCCGGAGCCAGCTGTTTCGGCTTGTTATTGATTATTTAACCGGCGGTGATGATGGCGATGGATTATTTAGTTGCCTGTTTTCTCGCCAAACAATATCGCAACATACTTTCTGAAATGGAATGTTCTGACTTCTGCTTTTGCTGTAGACGCCAGCATGGCACCGTTAGATACTGCGATTCATAACAAGAAAGGCTAACTTGCAGGGCGAGATCGTGAACATTTTGTTAAAAATTAAAAATAGTTTTTTGCCTACAAAACAAATACTTATAGGCCTGTGATATGCAGTTAACTTTATAGTCAGGATCGCCTTCACACTTTTTAATCGTCACTGCACGTCATTTCAGCTCAAAAAATGCGCATGAAATCCAAAAAATGATAATTTCCATGATTTCCATAGTTAACAATTTGCTCACATCCTCACCCTGAAATTTGACCTGGTGATCCGGCTGTGATCTCATGCTCCTTTTCAGGAGTGCTCTCATGTCTATTGATGCCGTTTTCGCTCAGTTCTTCGACAATATTCACGACCCTCGCCAGCATGCCAAGATTTATTATCCCTTCTACGATGTCCTGTTTCTCACCGTCTGTGCCGTGATCGGCGGGGCTGAGGGCTGGGAAGATATTGAGGATTTCGGCGAGGTTCATCTTCCCTGGTTTCAATCCAAGGGACTGTTTAAAAACGGCATTCCTGTCCATGACACCATTGCCAGGATCATCTCCGGCATCAAACCAGAGCCGTTTCAGGCCGCCTTTGTGCGGTGGACTCAAGCCATTAACCAGCACACCGATGGCGCCCTGGTCGCTATCGATGGCAAAACCCTGCGCAGTTCCTATGACCGTGAGGATCGAACGTCGACCATTCACATGGTCAGTGCCTATGCCGCCGCCAATAAGCTGGTGCTCGGACAGATAAAAACCGACGCCAAGTCCAATGAAATTACCGCTATTCCCGAGTTGCTGGCGCTGCTCGACATCAAAGGCTGCCTGGTATCCATCGATGCGATGGGGTGCCAGACCGAGATCGCCGAGACCATCCTTCAGCAAGGTGGCGATTACTTATTGGCCGTCAAAGGCAACCAACCCAAGTTGTTCGAGGCGGTTCGACAGGCCCTCGCCCCGCTGGCGGCCACCCCGTTATGCGCAGAGACGATGACGCTTGAGAAGGCTCATGGCCGCATCGATGGTCGTGAGTACCATGTCATGGCGGCGGGCGAGTTGGCCGCCCAGTTTCCTCATTGGAAACAGTTGCACAGCATTGGCGTGGCCATCTCCTATCGCGTTGAAAATATGCAAAAAATTACCATAGAGCAGCGTTATTTCATCAGTTCCAAAGCGTTGGTGCAGGATGAGTTTGCGCGAGCGGTGCGTGGGCACTGGGCCATCGAAAATAGCCTGCACTGGGTGCTGGACGTCACGATGGGCGAGGATGATTGCCCGATTTATCGCGGTGATGCCGCAGAGATTTTGGCGTGCATCCGGCACATGGGGCTGAACATGCTCAGGGCCGAGACTTCACGCAAGGCGAGCGTAAGACGGAAGCAAAAAATCGCAGGAATGAGCAGTGAATATCTGGAAACGGTACTCAATGCGGGTCTCAAAAAACTGGGTGAAATTTAACAAAATGTTCACGCTCTCACCCTGGGCTAACTTGCATTCAATCCCTATTGAGGGATGCAAGAGGTCGTACATTAAAATTGGCTTGAACAAACATCATTGCTCTGCGTTAACACGGGAAGTGTGGCAGATGATGCTGATCAAAAAAATCCTCATCACATATATCATTTCTAATTTTTACGGTCGTGACACTGCCATCCCAATATTGGCGGCGCCATATCTGGCAGTCAAAATTTGATGATGTTATTGGCAGCACCAGCAAGGTAGTTTAAATGGTTAATTACAAAACGATCATTATCGTCTGCTTGACGGTTGTTAACTGTGGTTGTGCCAAACAGGTTGTCGATGTCAATGCCGCACAGGCATTTACACTCGGTAACGAAAATAGTGTCAGTTCGACAGATGTCACTAGCCACTTCTTTTTTTCAGATATTGATGTTGGGCTGAATGGGACAATAGACGCCGCTGCTATTTGTCATGGTGCTGAAAATATTGTTCGGATTGAAACAAAGCAATCTTGGCTTGACTCTTTGGCTAGCGGCATTACCTACGGTATTTATACCCCACGGGAAGCCAGAATTTATTGTTCCAAAAAATCATAGCGAGAAATTTTCTGATGATGGATAGTCATAAATGGGTATTTTTGGGGGCTTGTATGGCCACTCTGTCTGGCTGTGGTGGCTCAGATGATAACAAATCAACCACGGCGACCAGCGTTGCTCCTGTTTCCCATGTTGCAACAACACTGAAAGCAGGCATTGCCCTACCGCAGCCAGGGGTTTACCGAACGACGCTGCTTACGCGCGATGATCCGCGCCAGACATTGGTTAATTTCGCCGGTTTGGCAATCGTTTACCCACAGCGTGATGCGCAACTGCGTTGGGATATCTGGGCCGATGATGGCGCCGTGGCTACTTGGTGGCTTGGTCAGGCCGGAATGCAGTCCGATAGCACAGAGCCATCGACGCTGACGTTGACACGCATTAGCAGAAATAAAGTGGCAGACAGTGCTGTTTTGACGCGGGATGATTCAGGTACGCAGCTCGTGCCATCGAATTACCAGAGACAAAGCAGGGTCCCCAGTCAGGTCATTATCAAAACCATGCCCGTCATCAATGCAAAGGGTGAGCGGGTCAGATATTCTGCATTTGACCTTTCGAGTACCGGAACCACGGTATATCACAATTGGAATGGCCAGGTTGGTATTACAGCAGTCAACACAACGGATATTAATCCAGACAATCCAGACAATCCAGACAATCCAGACAATCCAGATAAATCAGATAAATCAGTGATATGGCCGAGTGGAAATGGCTATATAACCGATATGTTAGGCAACACCACGGTGACTAACAAAGGTAGCCAGTTGAGCGTCGTTATGGAACTGCCATCAGCAGGTTGCACATTATTCGGTGAGGGAACGGAAGATAGCAATCACAAATTGATCAAACTTATTTTTACCGGATTCGAGAAATGCAAATTTGTTGAATTTAATGATGCCAACTGGAGCCAGAGTGATTATAAAAACACGGCGGGTTTGGCACAGGTGAAAGACACGGCTACCGCATATATTGCCGAGTTTAACGATGCGAATAATAAGAACACAGTAGTTATTGGATTCCCCGAGCTGGATGGGGTCATATTTACTCTGAATAAGGGATAAACATCCCGTCAGTCATATTCCATGGGGGGCAATAGCGCCTCATGGGATTTTTTATCCGTTCTCTTGCCGATTGATAACGGTGTTTCTGTCGGGCATCAGGCTATCGGCACATCAGCGAGTCGTCAGATCCGTTGCCAGGGGCACTTTCTGTGAACAATCTTGTTGGTCAGAATGGCTGACGGATCATCGGAAGTGATTACCCATATCGTTTATCCTGCCAAGAAAGATGTGACGCTTTCACTATCGGAGAGGTCGTATCTGTTGTTGAATGGGGTGAGAGTGGCCATTTACCGTGCCACTGACTGCATGGCGAATGGGCCGCCCGGAGCAATCATGTCGCAAGAGGTTGTATGCGAGCACTGAGTGAACTCGATTTGAACCTGCTGGTGGTGTTCAAATATTTGATGGCCGAGCGCAGTGCCACAGGTGCGGCTACGCTGCTCGGTGTCACGCCTTCCACTGTGAGCAAGTCGCTTGCCAAATTACGGCTCTGGTTTGGCGATCCGCTGTTTGTGCGGGGACGCAAAGAGTTGCAGCCCACCAATCTGGCCTTTGCCCTGGAAGAAGAGCTGAAAGTCTGGTTTCCCCTTACCGAACGGATCGCGTCCCTCAATAGCGAGGCGATCCCCGATGGCGCCCGTTTCAGTCTGGTGATGCAATCCCCGTTCTACAACAGCTTGCTCAGTGATTTGCCGATGGCCATCCATGAGAAGTACCCCAACTCTGTGGTCAAAATGCTGGGATGGAACCGCAACTCCCTCAATGACGTTGTCAACGGTGATGCGGATCTGGGGGTCTGTGTCCGCGAGAGTTATAGCCGTTCTCAGCTCAAGCTGAGTAATCTGCCCTATTACATCGATCATGAAGTGCTGTTTTGCGATCGGCCTGTGGTCTTCCTGCGCAAGGATCACCCCCTGCTTCAGCAGGAGTGGTCAATGGAGAATTTTCTCAATTGCCCTCATAGCAGCGTGGTGCTGGAGGTCAAGGAGACCTGGGGGCTGGATTTGCTGCTGGAGGATGAGGGACTGATCCGTAAAGTCCCGGTCATGGTCTCCAGCTTTGAGCAGTCATTGCACATCGCATCCCAGCCCGACAACAATCTGATCGCGGTCGCCCCCTCTTATTGCGCCGGACACGCAGCGAAATATCACCCCAATCTGATCACCAGAGCACTGCCCCTGTCTGAAGCGCTCTATCAGCAACTGGAGCTCACTTTTATCCTGCTGTGGCATAAACGTCACAATCAGGACGCCAAGGTGTTGTGGCTGCTCAATGAGATACGACGGCTCTATCACCGGGAGTCGATGCCCGTGGGCAGCCAATAATGGGAGCTGGAGCAAGATGCTCCGGCTTTTTTGTTGCGTAGTGGCGTGATTGGTCGGACGTTAACCTCATTGATCCAGAAAACGTTCCATTCAGCGCCGCATATACACAAATGGACACTGACTGCACGTCTCGTGTGAAGCTCTCTGCACGAAAAAAATTCATGTAGTTTCATTAGAAAACTTCACTTATTAACACTTTTAAAGTGTGATCAACCATTAAGTTCCTGTATTTCCAGTGATATAGCATGGCAACCTTCGATATGACGGGGTTAAACAGAACCCGCATGAGGTGATCCTCCGCAGAGAGCGGGTGAGCCAGCCTCACCGGTCGCCAGTGGTTGCGGTTGTGCCATGCCCCGGCTATCCCGCTCCCCGTCGTGTGCGCCGGACCAGAGGAGAGTAAGCATCAAGGTTGATGAACCGGCTTGAATGAAGGGATGCAGCAAAGGTGAAGCCCGGAGCCCGTAACGGCACAGTGCGACGCCATTCACCCATCATCCCGATAAACGTGTAATTGAAACCGGCTAGATGAAAATCACCTTTCATCGAACGGGGCGCGTGCACCCGAAAATATCCAGATTGGCAGGCTGATTGCGCTTCCCGTTATGGCAATGACGGAAGGGAAAATAGTGCGGCAGCCACCACCAAATTAATAAAAATAAACCTCAATAAAGGCAGGTTAATATGCGTCCAGCTACAGCACCCACGGGGTTGTTACAACAACCCAAACCCTTCTTCATGATCTTTTTCGTCGAACTCTGGGAGCGCTTCGGTTATTACGGCGTGCAGGGGATCCTGGCGGTCTTCTTCGTGCAACAACTGGGATTTTCCCAAGAGCAATCCTTTATTACCTTTGGTGCCTTCTCGGCGCTGGTATATGGCCTGATCTCGGTCGGTGGCTATGTAGGCGACCATGTGCTCGGCACCAAGCGCACCATGGTGCTCGGGGCTATCGTGTTGGTGATCGGGTACTTCATGACCGGTCTCTCTATCTATAATCCCGACCTGATTTTCTACGCGCTGGGCACCATCGCAGTCGGTAACTGCCTGTTCAAGGCCAATCCGGCCAGCCTGCTGTCAAAATGCTACCAGCCAAAAGATCCGCGGCTGGATGGGGCTTTTACCCTGTTCTATATGTCGATCAATATCGGCTCCCTTATTTCCCTCTCGCTTGCGCCAGTGATTGCCGATCACTACGGCTATACCGTGACGTATAACCTGTGCGGGGTCGGGCTGATTATTGCGCTGCTCACCTTCTTTGCCTGCCGCAATATGGTCAAGGATATCGGCTCCGAGCCGGATCACCTGCCGCTCAATTACAGCAAGTTGCTGCTGGTGATAGCAGGCTCGGTGGCCATGGTGTTTTTCTGTGCCTGGCTGATGCACCACGTGGTGATCGCCAACATGGTGCTGATGACAGTGACCGTTGCCGTGGTAATCGTCTTCTTTCGCGAGGCGTTCAAGCTTGACACCGTCGGCCGTAACAAGATGTATGTGGCCTTCGTGCTGATGCTGGAGGCAGTGCTCTTCTACGTGCTGTACGCCCAGATGCCGACGTCTCTCAACTTCTTTGCCATCAACAACATGCATCACGAGATGCTGGGCATGAGCGTCAACCCGATCAGCTTCCAGGCGCTCAACCCCTTCTGGGTGGTGGTGGGCAGCCCGGTGCTGGCGCTGATTTATACCCGGATGGGCAGCAAGGGGCGGGATCTCACCATGCCGCTCAAGTTCACCCTCGGGATGTTCTTCTGCTCGCTGGGTTTTCTGACCGCGGCCGCGTCCGGCTGGTGGTTTGCCGATGAACAGGGGCTCACTTCCCCCTGGTTTATGGTGCTTATCTATCTGTTCCAGAGTATCGGTGAGCTGATGATCAGCGCGCTGGGGCTGGCCATGGTGGCTGCGCTGGTGCCGCAACGGTTGATGGGCTTTATTCTCGGGATGTGGTTCCTGACCCAGGCGATGGCATCCCTGCTGGGGGGCTATGTAGCGACCTTTACCGCCATGCCGGAAGGGATGACGGATCCGCTGCAGACCCTGCCGATCTATACCGGTGTGTTTGGCAAGATCGGGATGGCGACCCTGCTGATTGCGGTCGTGATGGGGCTGATGGTGCCTTGGCTTAACCGGATGATGAATGCGACGCCGACAGAGGCCGAAGGGCTGGTGCCTGGTCAGTCACAGGCGTAATAGGAAGATAGTGCGAGACAAGGCAAGGGCGGCGACCCTTGCCTTGTTGTTGATGGCTTAGTTGTACTGCTCTTCCATCCAGGCTTCGACGATCAGTTGTGCCGATACCCCGTCCACACTGCCCTTTTCCAGCGCGCGATAGCCGCCCCGCTCAAACAGTCGGGCACGGGCATCCGTGGTGGTGAGTCGCTCATCCTTGAACTCCACCGGCTTGCCGAAACGGCCATGCAGCCGGTTGCCGAATTTGCGGGCCCGTACCGTGATCTCCTGATCGGTGCCATCCATGTTCAGCGGCAGGCCGACCACCAGTAGGTCCGGTTGCCACTCCTTGAGCAGCTTCTCAATCTCGTCCCAGTTGGGGATGCCGTCGTTGGCCTTGAGGGCGCGCAGAGGCTGGGCTGTGCCAGTCAGCTCCTGACCGATGGCGACGCCAATGCTCTTGGTGCCATAGTCAAAGCCCATGATGCTGCGTGATGACATGAAAAAATCCTCGAAATGCAACGCCAGATGCGTTGCAGGGGTTAGCTGTGACCGATGTCGCTGGAGAGGTGAACCGGGTTCACCCCTATGCTGGCGGCGGCCTGCTGCCAACGTTTGTGAATGGGGGTCTTGAACACCAGATCCGGATTGGGGGGGATCACCAGCCAGGCGCCATCGACCAGCTCCTGTTCCAGCTGACCGGCGCTCCAGCCCGCATAGCCAAGGGCTACCAGCCAATGGGCGGGTGCTTCGCTCGTGCCCAGGGTTTCCAGTATATCCTTGGATGTAGTCACCATCATTTCATCCCCCACCTGCAGGGTGGAGTTGAAACCGGGGCGGAAGCTGTGCAGCACGAAGCCGCGATCGGCGTGAACCGGCCCCCCCTGCAACACCGGTTGCTTGAGCTCCGGACTGGCGGGCGGGTTGAGTTTGAGCTGGGTCAGCATGGTTTCCAGCGACATCTCGACCGGAATGTTGACCACCAGCCCCATGGCGCCCTCTTCGTTGTGCTCGCACAGATAGACCAGCGAACGCTCGAAGTAGGGATCCGTCAGGCTTGGCATGGCAAGCAGGAAGTGATTTTGCAGTGTTTGCATAGGGGCCAAATAGTGCAAAGGTCGTTGGGAAGTGAATAGGGCAATTATGGCAGTTCATCACTTTGGGCAAAACCGCTTTTTATCGGCAACACCTTGCCCAGTCGTCAATTAATGCAGGAGAGAAAACCATGGAAGGCATTTCAATCAGACAGAAGTTGATCCTGGGGTGCGTGGTGCCACTGTTGGCTCTGCTGGCGTTGTTGGTAGGCGCAACCCAGGCGATGTCCCAGCTGATGGTTGGTATGAACGGTATGTATCAGGGAGAGGTGGTGCAGCTCAAAGAGCTGAAACAGATTGCCGATCTCTACGCGGTCAAGGTGATCGATGCGGCCAACAAGGCCAACGTGGGGGGGATTGCGCCCGCCCAGGCCAAGGCGGACATGCTGCAGGCGCAGCAGGAGATCGCCCGCATCTGGCAGCAATACAGCGGACAGGAGCGAAGCCCGTCCGAACAGCAGGAGGCTGCGCGGGTGCAGGCACTGTTCGGCGCGGCGGATCAGCAGATTGCCGCCGTGGTGGCGGTACTGGATCAGATGCAGGGGGCGGCGCGTGATCAGCTCTCTGCTCGCATCATGCCACTCTACGGGGTGATCGATCCGGTTAGTGACGGGGTGAGCTCGCTGGTGGAGTTCCAGCTCAAAGAGGCGGAGCAGAACATCGGCGAGCTCAACGATCTCAGACAGCAGCTGTTCCGGCTTTTTATCGTGCTGTTTCTGGTGGGGGCCGCCTGCGTACTCTTCTTCGGTGTCTGGGCCGGACGCAGCGTCAGCCAGCCGCTGGCAGCCATGGGGCAGGTGCTGCGCGGAATGCAGCGGGATCTCGACCTGAGCCAGCAGGCGCCGGTCTTGCGCAAGGACGAGATGGGGGCGCTGGCCCAATCGCTTAATCAGGTGATCAGCCACTTCCGCGGTTTGATTAACCAGATCAACGAGATGGCGGAGCACCTTGCCAAGGAGTCCGCTCGTCTTGCTCATATCGGGATGGAGAGCCGCCAGCGCTTTGCCCAGCAGCAGGCCGAGACCGATCAGAGCGCGACGGCCATGAACCAGATGAGCGCGACCGTGGCCGAGGTGGCCAACAGCTCGTCCGGAGCGGCCGATGCGGCCAGAGTAGCCGACCAGAGTGCCCGTCACGGTCATGAGGTGGTGGAAGATGCCATCCAGCACATGTCCTCCCTCTCTTCCCATATCCAGAGTACGGCGGCGATGATCACCCAACTGGCCGATGACAGCCGCGATATCAGCAGCGTGATGGATGCCATTCGCGGCATTGCCGAGCAGACCAACCTGCTGGCACTCAATGCTGCCATCGAAGCGGCTCGGGCAGGGGATCAGGGACGCGGTTTTGCGGTGGTGGCGGATGAGGTGCGTACACTCTCCCAGCGTACCCAGCGCTCGACTGAAGAGATTGGCAAGACCATCATCAAGTTGCAGCAAGGGGCGAGCGAGGCCGCCAACAGCATGATGCACGGGCTGGAACAGGTAGAGGAGTCCAACCGCACCGTGCTTGCCTGTGGCAAGGCGCTCGGCGAGATCGTCACCTCGGTGGAGATGATCAACGAGCTCAATACCCATATCGCCACCGCCGCCGAGGAGCAGAGCAAGGTGGCCGAGGATATCACCCGCAACGTGGTCAATATTGCCCAGATTGCAACCGAGTCGACGGCGGCTGCCTCCGAGATGAACCAGAGTTGTCACGAGCTGGAGCAGCTATCGAGCGATCTCAAGCTGAAGGTGGGGCAGTTCCGCTGTTAAGCCTTCCTACCAACGCGCAAGGCATGAAATAGAAGAGGCGGCCCCGGGGCCGCCTCTTGTTATGAACCTCTAGCCGGTGCTGGCTCAGGCCTTGGCCAGCCGGCGCTCGATGGCATCCATCAGCATGCCGGTAATGTGCACGTCGAAAGCTGCTTCAATCTCGCGAATGCAGGTCGGGCTGGTGACGTTAATCTCGGTCAGCCGATCGCCGATGATATCGAGACCGACGAAGATAAGACCCTTCTCTTTCAGGGTCGGGCCCACTGCACGGGCTATGGCCCAGTCCGCTTCGCTCAAGGGACGAGCCTCGCCACGGCCACCGGCCGCCAGATTGCCGCGGGTTTCGCCTTGCGCCGGAATGCGGGCCAGACAGTAGGGAACCGGCTCACCGTCCACCACCAACACCCGCTTGTCGCCATCCTTGATGGCGGGCAGATAGGTCTGCGCCATGCAGTACTGGCTGCCGTGGGCGGTCAGGGTTTCGATGATAACCCCGACATTGGCGTCATCCTCTTTCATGCGGAAGATGGAGGCACCGCCCATGCCGTCCAGCGGTTTGAGGATCACGTCTTTGTGCTTCGCGTGGAAGGCGCGCAGCTTGTCGGCGCGGCGGGTCACCAGCGTGGTCGGGGTGTGCTCGGCAAACCAGGCGGTGTAGAGCTTCTCGTTGGCGTCGCGCAGACTCTGCGGTTTGTTGACGATAAGGCAACCCTCATCCTCGGCCCGCTCCAGCATGTAGGTGGCGTAGATAAATTCGGTGTCGAACGGCGGATCCTTGCGCATCAGGATCACATCGAGGTTGGAGAGGGGCTGATCCACCACCTCACCCAGGCTGTACCAGTCGGCATAGTCATATTTGACGGTTAGCGGGCGCATGGTGCCAAAGGCGCGACCGGCTTCCATGTAGAGATCCTTCATCTCCAGATAGAAGAGCTCATAGCCGCGCTTTTGCGCCTCTTCGAGCATGGCAAAGCTGGAATCTTTCTTGATGTTGATGGCCGAGATGGGGTCCATCACGATGCCGAGTTTAATGGTCATCCGAATATCCTTCTGGTAGCTCGATTGCGAGTGAGATTCTTAAAACCTGCTTCAGGCCAGATCGCCAAAGCGGCACTGCAGCGCAGTGATCGCAGTCAGGGCGGCGGTTTCGGTGCGCAGCACCCGCGGCCCCAGCAGCATCTCTTTGAAATCTTCCTGCACGGTACGGGCGATCTCGTCGCTCGACAATCCCCCTTCCGGGCCAATCAGCAGGCGCACGCCGTGCTCGGGAACGGGCAGGGTGTTGATGCTGTACTCGGCGCGCGGGTGCAGGTTGAGCTTGAGCTCTTTGGTCTCTTCCGCCAGCCAGGCGTCGAGCTCCATCGGCATACGCACTTCGGGCACTACGTTGCGGCCGCACTGTTCGCAGGCGCTGATCACCACCTTCTGCCACTGCTCGCGCTTCTTCTCCAGTCGATCGGCTGGCAGCTTGACACCGCAGCGTTCGGAGAAGAGCGGGGTGATGCAGGTGACGCCCAGCTCCACCGATTTCTGGATGGTGAAGTCCATCTTGTCGCCCCGGCTGATCACCTGACCGAGGTGGATGGCCAGCGGTGACTCCACCGATTGGACGTCGCAGCTGTCGATGGTCACTTCCACCGACTTCTTGCCGACGCTGGCGATGGTGGCGGGATATTGATTGCCATCGCCGTTGAACAGCTCGAGCTGCTGGCCCGGCTGCATGCGCAGTACCCGGCCGATATGGTTGGCGCCGTCTTCCGACAGGGCGATGGTCTGGCCAACTTGCAGGGTGGCCGCTTCATAGATACGTGGAATGCGCATGGCTGATTGTCAGTCTCTTGCTTGGAAACCCTTCATATCCTGCTGCGAGGCGGCGAGCAAGGCTCACGCGGCAGTGGGGAAGGGCTTCATGATAGGAGGGGCGATTCCCCTCCCTGGTCAAATGGGGTTATTGGCACTGCTTTTCAATAAAGGGATTGGTATTGCCCTGCAGTGTGCCGATGCGGCGGTTGCGCTCGCACTCCCACCCCTCTGCCGGGTACTGCCTGTCCCAAGCTTCGAACAGTTTACGCTGTTGCGCCGCCAGACGCAGCCCATACTGCTGGCTCATGTAGAGGTAGGCGCGGGCGATCTGGCCCCGTACCGGCCCCTTGGGCGGTTGCACCCGACGATCCTTGAAATCCACCAGCATCTGGCACTGGCCGTACTGATCCGGCTTGCCGTTCCAGTCGGAGAAACGGTAGTTGGCCCGATCGCCGTTCACCTCGCCGATGGCGGGGAAGAGGTTGTGCATGTCCCCCTCCATCTTGTTGAACTCGGGGCTCGCTTTTTCGCAGTTCTTGCGACCGCCATCCTGCCAGCACTGCAGCTGGTGGCCGAACTCCCAGGCGGGGACCACGTGCTCCCACTCGATGCGGGCGGCGCGCTTGGGCTGCTTGCGCGGCTCATAGCCGCAGCTGGCCAGATCCGGGCTCATCTTCTTGCCCTGATAGTCGATATCGCAGCCGCAGTAGAAGGTGGTGACGCCGGGCTGGCTGCGATAGAGCTTCACCAGATCCTGTTTGGCTTCGCGAAAGGTCTGGGCGTGCAGGGGCGCGCTGAGCAGCGGTAAACCGGCCAGCAGGGTCAGGGCGAGAGAGGAGATGAAACGCATGGGATTCCTTGCAAACGGGATGATTGACGAACGATGGCGGGCACCCTACCACAGGGGCGCGACACACGCTGGCTTACTGCTCTGGCTCTGGCTCTGGCCGTTCCCGCTCCAGCGGCTGCTTGCAGCGGCGGCAGTGATAGCGGGCCTCGCCACGCACCACCTTGTTGTGGCGGCGTATCGACAGTTGATGCTGCTGGCAGTGACAGCGATAGGGCACGGTGCGCTGAGCCAGTACCGCCAGATCGAAGCTGTGGGTGGTTCTGGGCTCAAGGCCGAACACCTCCCGCATCACCGATTGCCATTGCTTGCCGTGAGGCAACACCCGGTTTTTGCCACGCCCTTCACCGCTATGTTCACCCCAAAGGGCGTGAACCAGCAGATGGGCCACCTCGTGGGGCACCACCTCATCCAGAAATGCCTGCTGGTTGGCCTGATAGAGGGCAGGATTGAAACGCAGCTCCCAGGTTTGCAGCCGCGCCGAACCTGCCGCCCGGCCCCGCATATTGCAGTAGATCCGCGGGCGGGGGAAGGTGCGGCCAAGGCGCGCCTCGGCCTGCACAAAACAGGCTTCTACGCGTTGTTGCAGCAGGGCGACAAGCTGGGCAGGGGTAGCAGACATCAACATCTCGTCAGGTAGCGGATAAGCAAAAGGGGAGCCAGGCTCCCCTTTTATCACAACAGCGAGCCTTACAGGCCAGCGGCGGAACGCAGCAATTCGGCCTTGTCGGTCTGTTCCCACGGGAACTCGTCGCGACCGAAGTGACCGTAGGCAGCAGTGGCCTGGTAGATCGGGCGCTTCAGATCCAGCATCTGGATCAGGCCATACGGACGCAGCTCGAAGTGCTCGCGTACCAGCTTGACCAGCAGATCCTCGGCGACCTTGGCAGTGCCGAAGGTCTCGACGCTGATGGAGGTCGGCTCGGCCACGCCGATGGCGTAGGAGATCTGGATTTCACAGCGATCGGCCAGACCGGCGGCAACGATGTTTTTGGCAACGTAGCGGGCGGCGTAGGCAGCGGAGCGGTCAACCTTGGATGGATCCTTACCGGAGAAGGCGCCACCACCGTGACGGGCCATGCCGCCGTAGGTATCGACGATGATCTTGCGACCGGTCAGACCGCAGTCACCCATCGGGCCGCCGATAACGAAACGGCCGGTCGGGTTGATGAAGTATTTGGTGTCCTTGTTGACCCACTCGGCCGGCAGCACCGGCTTGATGATCTCTTCGCGTACCGCTTCAACCAGATCTTTGTGGCTGATGGATTCAGCGTGCTGGGTAGAGAGCACCACGGCATCCACACCGATGATCTTGCCTGCGTCGTCGTAGGCGAAGGTCAGCTGGCTCTTGGCATCCGGACGCAGCCACGGCAGGGTGCCGTTCTTGCGCACTTCAGCCTGACGTTTCACCAGCAGGTGAGAGTAGGTGATGGGGGCGGGCATCAGCACGTCGGTTTCGTTGGTGGCGTAGCCGAACATCAGGCCCTGGTCGCCCGCGCCCTGCTCCAGCGGATCGCTGCGGTCAACACCCTGGTTGATATCCGGGGACTGTTTGCCGATGGCGTTCAGCACGGCGCAAGAGTCAGCGTCGAAGCCCATGTCGGAGTGGGTGTAGCCGATTTCACGCACGGTATCACGCACGATCTCTTCGATATCAACCCAGGCAGAGGTGGTTACTTCGCCGGCCACCATGACCATACCGGTCTTGACCAGGGTCTCACAGGCGACACGGGCCTTGGTATCTTGCTTGAGGATGGCGTCCAGTACCGCATCGGAGATCTGGTCCGCAATCTTGTCGGGATGGCCTTCGGAGACCGACTCGGAAGTAAACAGCTTTGCCATGATGGGAGTCTCAGCTTGTCTGGGTTATCGCCACAGCAATAACCGGGTGAATGGGATGGTGTAGAGGTATCTACATCTGGACGTCTATTTTAATTAGCGCCCCCCGCGATTGCCAGCACTATTTTGTCGTGGCGTCGCAAGCCAGCCACTAATGGCTCCTTACTATCCCCAAGGGGGTGGAAATCAAACGTTTGCATCCGTTCTCTTTGGTCAAAAGCAGCCAAGAAAAGCGATTGTCCTCCCAAAGCCACTTTATTCGTCCAGATAACATTTGCACGCCGCGCGCCCTGCTGGGACAATAACGCGCCTTAATCTTGGCCATCAAATGAAGCAATCGCAGGAGATTCAGATGCCTTCTCGTAAAGAGCTTGCCAATGCCATTCGTGCATTGAGTATGGATGCCGTTCAAAAAGCCAACTCCGGTCACCCGGGCGCCCCCATGGGAATGGCGGATATCGCCGAAGTGCTGTGGCGTAGCCACCTCAAACATAACCCGAACAACCCCAAGTGGGCCGACCGCGACCGTTTCATTCTCTCCAACGGCCACGGCTCCATGCTGCTGTACTCCCTGCTGCATCTCTCCGGTTATGACCTCTCCATCGACGATCTGAAAAACTTCCGCCAACTGCACTCTCGCACCCCGGGTCACCCGGAGTACGGCTATGCACCGGGCGTTGAAACCACCACTGGCCCGCTGGGTCAGGGCATCACCAACGCTGTTGGTATGGCGATCGCCGAAAAAGCCATGGCTGAGCAGTTCAACCAGCCGGGCCACGACATCGTTGACCACTACACCTACGCCTTTATGGGCGACGGCTGCCTGATGGAAGGTATCTCCCACGAAGCGTGCTCCCTGGCAGGTACCCTGCAACTGGGCAAACTGATCGCGTTCTGGGATGACAACGGTATCTCCATCGACGGTCACGTTGAAGGCTGGTTCACCGACGACACCGTCAAGCGTTTCGAAGCCTACGGCTGGCACGTTATCCCGGCTGTTGACGGTCACAGCCCGGAAGCCATCAATGCCGCCATCGAAGCCGCCAAGGCCGAGACCGGCAAGCCGACCCTGATCTGCTGCCGCACCATCATCGGTTACGGTTCACCGAACAAATCCGGTTCTCACGACTGCCACGGCTCACCGCTGGGCAACGACGAGATCGCCGCGGCTCGCGCGTTCCTGAAGTGGGACCACGCACCGTTCGTTATCCCGGCCGATATCGCTGCCGAGTGGAACGGTCAGGAGAAGGGCGCCAAGCTGGAAGCTGACTGGGCTGCCAAGTTCGCCGCCTATGAAGCCGCTCACCCGACTCTGGCTGCCGAATTCAAGCGCCGTACCACTGGCGAGCTGCCTGCCAACTGGGCTGCTGAATCCGCCAAGATCATCGAAACCCTGCAAGCCAACCCGGCCAAGATCGCGACCCGTAAAGCGTCCCAGAACTCTCTGGAAGCGTTCGGCAAGCTGCTGCCGGAGTTCATGGGTGGTTCTGCCGACCTGGCGCCGTCCAACCTGACCATGTGGTCCGGTTCCAAGTCCCTGACCAACGACGATGCCTCCGGCAACTACATCCACTACGGTGTACGCGAGTTCGGCATGTCCGCCATCATGAACGGTATCGCCCTGCACGGTGGTTTCATCCCCTACGGCGCCACCTTCATGATGTTCATGGAGTATGCCCGCAACGCCCTGCGCATGGCCGCCCTGATGAAACAGCGCGTCATCTTCGTTTACACCCACGACTCCATCGGTCTGGGTGAAGATGGCCCGACTCACCAGCCGGTTGAGCAGATCGCCTCCCTGCGTCTGACCCCGAACATGAGCACCTGGCGTCCGTGTGACCAGGTTGAATCCGCGATCGCCTGGAAGCACGCCATCGAGCGTACCGACGGTCCGACTTCCCTGATCTTCTCCCGTCAGAACCTGGCCCAGATGGACCGCAGCGCCCAGCAACTGGCCGACACCGCCAAGGGTGGCTACGTGCTGAAGGATTGCGCCGGCACCCCTGAGCTGATCCTGATCGCCACCGGTTCCGAAGTAGAACTGGCCGTTGCCGCTTACGAGCAGCTGACTGCCAAGGGCCGTGCCGTGCGCGTGGTCTCTCTGCCTTGTACCGATGTGTTCGACGCCCAGTCTGCCGAGTACAAAGAATCCGTCCTGCCGTCTTCTGTCACCAAGCGCGTGGCCATCGAAGCGGGTATCGCTGACTACTGGTACAAGTACGTCGGTTTCGGCGGCAAGATCATCGGTATGACCACCTTCGGTGAGTCTGCACCGGCCGAGCTGCTGTTCAAGGAATTCGGCTTTACCGTGGAAAACGTGGTTGCGACCGCTGAATCCCTGTAATCCCTGATTGCTTTGTGTAGAACTGAAAAGCGCCTCCCTTGGGAGGCGCTTTTTTATTGTCTTGGAATTTGACTCACAGAAAAATTCATTTGCTGACGTCAGCAGATATCTTAAATCTTAATCATTATTGTAAGTGAGATAAAGATAGAGCGACTCAGACACAAGATAATGTAGATCTTTGGTGGACAGCAATGCCTCTGGTGATAAAGTATTTATGATGAAAATGGTTTATGTTACTGTTACTAAAAATAGTTGGTGGCATTTTTATGACTAGTAAGTTTAGCTTTATATCGATAGCCTCTTTAGTTATTACTATGTTAGGCGTGATTGCACCGATAGTTTGGGATTACTATGTTGATCAGAAAGGAATTTCGCTATCAGTGTTATCTCGAAGTGTAATTATCTCTCCATCGAAAGATATTAAAGGCTTGGAGGTTAGTTATAAGGGTACCAAACTTGAATATTTATCAAAAACGATTTTTATAATGGAAAATACAGGTAATAGACCTTTATTAAAGGCCGAGGTTGTGTCACCTGTTAAAATAAAAATACTGGATGATGTAAATGTTTTGGATACTATAGTCGAATCACAACACCCTCAAAATATCGATGTGAGTTTAATTCAGCGAGATGGAATTATTGATATTGATTTCTTATTGCTAAACCCAGGAGATAAAATTGTATTTAGTCTGCTCGCTAACACTGAAAGAATCAACTTTGATGCATCCGCAAGAATAGCTGGTGTTAATGAGTTAATTGTAATTGATGAGCCATCAGAAGAAGGGTCTGCATGGGGTTTATTGTGGACACCTGTAGCCGTCTTATCAGTGATTCTAATTTTCACTTCAATGAGTGGTTTTTATCAATGTCCTCAAGAGTGGAGAATAAAACGCTCTTTAAATAACCATTCATTTGTAATTCCTGATTTATATAATATTGATGAAGCCAAGGATTGGGTGGTGAAAAACTTTTACTTCATGACAACTGAAGAGCTGGCTCCTATAATTAGTTGTTTATATCGCCTCGATAGTAAAGACTCTCTTTTAAACAAAGGTGAAATCAAGCGTGTTGTATCCATTGCTGTAGAAAGGAGTACCAAAAACTTACCTATAGCGATATTTATATTCTTAGTTGGATTGTTCGGTCTATATTATTCAGTAAGGGCCTTAGGTTATTTTTATTCATAGGAGCTTTCGAAAAATTGATTGGTAAAGCATGGCTATGAGTAACCTATTATAGGTTTATAAGACTGTTCGTTTTTAATGAAATCAGCTAAATAATTACCTCCCCTTTAGGTCACTTAAGAAGAGACCGGCTATCAGCCGGTCTCTTTTTATTATTTAAAACAAACCTTATGCCTGCGGCGGGGTACTTTCGGCGTTGGACATCACCGCATCCATTTGCACCAGGGCACCGGCGGGCAGTTCACTGACCCCGAATACGGTGCGGGCAGGCAGATAACCCGGGAAATATTTGGTGTAGACGGCGTTGACTGCATCCAGATCGGCGATATTGCCAAGCTGGATATTGACCTTGACGATATCGTCCATCACATGGCCGATGCTCTCCACAATCGCCTTGATATTGCTCAGGCACTGGGCGGTCTGCTCTTTGACGCAGCCAGTCAGGATCTTGCCGGTGGCGGGGTCAATCGGCAGCTGCGCAGAGAGATGGTTGTAGTGAGAGAAGGCGACGGTCTGGCAATGGAGCGGGCTACGCGGTGCCTTGTCGGTATTGCGGGCGCTGATCACCAGATTGTGTCTGTCTTCCACCAGTTGCGGCGGGGTGCCGTCACCGTGGGAGATGACCGCATCCATCTGCACTCGTGCCCCCATGGGCAGGGCGGCGGCACTGACCACCGAGCGGGCGGGCAGATAGGCGACGGCGCGGGCAATGGCGGAGTCGGGGAAGAAGGTGGTGTAGACCTCGTTGACGGCCTCCAGATCGGCCAGATCGGTCAGATAGACGGTGACCTTGACGATATCGTCAAACGGCACGTCGATGCTCTCCAGCACGTGCTTGATGTTGCGCAGGCACTGACCCGCCTGCTCCTTGATGCCACCGGCGACCAGCTGGCCCGAGGCGGCCTCGACCGGCAGTTGCGCGCCGATATTGTTGTAGTGGGAGAAGGCCACGGTATGGGTGGAGAGCGGATTGTGCGGTGCCTTGTCACTGTTGCGGGCCAGTTTAATCAGCGGGCAGGGGGCTTGCGGGAAGGTGCCTTCGCCGTTGGAGATGATGGCATCGATCTGCACCAGCGCGCCCAGCGGCAGGGCGGCGACGGCGAGAGTGGTGCGGGTCGGCAGATAGCCCGGGAAGAATTCGCGATAGACGGCGTTGACCGCCTCCAGATCCGCCATCTCTTTCAGGAAGATGGTCGCTTTGACCATATCGTCCATCACATGGCCGATGCTCTCGATGATCGCCTTGAGGTTGCTCAGGCACTGTCTGGCCTGCGCAGTGACATCGCCACTCACCATCTTGCCGCTGATCGGATCGACCGGCAGCTGGGCGGAGATATTGTTGTAATGGGAGAACGCCACCGTTTGGGTGCAGGGACCCAGATCCTGGGGTGCATGGGTGGTATTTCTTGCCGACTTGATGATGGTGCCACTCATAGATATGCCTCTTTTTAATATTTGTTGTTAATTCAGGTACAGGTTGACCCCATCTTGTTGTGCGCCATGGCCACTGCGCCAGCGGCGGCATCCCCGGTTATTATTTGTGATCCACTCAATAGCTGAGAGGGATAAGAGAGGAAGAGACAGGGTAGATATTTCAGACAGGGCGATTCTATGAGTGGCTATCAGGGGTTGCAAACCACGGATTGCATTTCTATGAGATGGCTCAACGCTCGCAAATTTAATGTGACTGCTATTCAATTCACACTGAATAGTCACCCGTTTGCCCACCAATGGCCCTGCATCGAGCAGTAGCCCAGTCAGGGCGGGTGTTGGGGCGCAGGCCTTGGCAGAACAGGGCTGTGAATAAAGGGTTAACGCCATGCATCAGCCTGCCAGCAAACGGCATTATGGTGCATAGATATGTACTTTAAGTTTTTTTAATCCTCTATCTTCAATCGTGAAAATATGCTAGCTGCCATTCATGTTGCGACGGCTAAAGATGTGGCTGGAATATAATTCAAATATTTGCATGAGCGGCAAATTGATAATTATCTGGCGGTCACAGTATTGCCGCAGATGTGTGGCGATTTTAGCTCGCGATATATAGTGAGATATTCCATAAGATTGCAGCAAAAAATATGGGTCTCATGGTGCGTGATGGAAAGCGCAGGAAAATGGCGGGGTTGTCATGGCGAGTTGGAGGGCAGGGTGAGTGAGCCATTCAGGCCGAGCTTTCACAAATCCGAGCACAAAGCCGATCCGATAAAGCGCTGTCCCGATAAAGCAATAGCACGCCATCAAACGCAACAGCCCCGAACTTGCTCAGGTCGGGGCTGTTGTGGGTCTATGAGGGGGCGAACGAGCGCGCTTGGCAGGGGTTATCCCGCGGGATAGAGCGCCCCCAGCACGGCCGGACGGCTGGCGCCAGTCACGGCGGGCAGGTTGCCCGGCTTGCGGTGGACAAAGCACATCGCCAGCCAGGCAAAGGCCGCGCCTTCTACCCAGTCGGGGGCCAGCCCCAGCTCGGCGGTGCTGGCGATGCGCCATGCAGGCAGCAGGCTGGCCAGCTCCTTTAGCAGCGGGGCGTTATGGGCGCCGCCGCCGCAGACAAACAGCTCGGCTTTCGGCTGGCTGGCACCGACTGACTCGGGCCGGGCGGGCAGTTGGCGGGCGATGCTGTGGCAGGTGAGCGCCTGCAGGGTGCGCTGCACATCCACGGGGGCGTAGGCACTGCCTGCCAGCTCGCCATCGAGCCAATCGAGGGTGAACATCTCCCGTCCGGTGCTCTTGGGGGCGGGGGCGGCGAAATAGGGGTGAGCCAGCAGCTTCTCCAGCAGTGCCGGGATTGGCTTGCCGCTGGCGGCCCATTGGCCTCCGGCGTCATAGCTGCCACCGTGCGGTTGATGGCGGCGATACCAGCCATCGAGCAGGGTGTTGGCCGGGCCGGTATCAAAACCATAAACCCCGCCCGGATTGCCCGGCAGCACCGAGATATTGGCGATGCCGCCGAGGTTCAGCACCACCCGCAGCGCGCCAGGCTTGGCAAACAGCGCCTGATGGAAGGCGGGCACCAGCGGCGCACCCTGACCGCCGAGGGCCATATCCATGGTGCGAAAATCGGCGATCACATCGATGCCGGTCAGGGCGGCCAGCAGGGCGGCGTTGCCGATCTGCAGGGTAAAGCCAAGCTGGGGGCGGTGGCGGATGGTCTGGCCGTGGCTGCCGATGGCGCGAATATCGGCGGGCGTGAGGCTCGCCTTGGCCAGCAGCGCGTGGGTCGCTGCGGCAAACTCCTGTGCAATCAGATTGTCGGCCACCCCCATACGGTCGATTTCGTTGTCGCTCGGGGTGCAGAGGGCATGCAGCGTGCGGGCGGTCTCTTGCGGCCAGGGGTGACAAAGCGCCGCTTCGACCCGCAGTTCATCTCCGTCGATCATCACCAGTACGGCGTCGATACCGTCCATGCTGGTGCCTGACATCAATCCGATATAGCGTTCAGCCATTGGCTCTCCTCACTTGCTGGCCGGGATACTCCGGTTCCCGACACCCATCCGATATGGCGCTCAGCCATGCGCTCACTTCAATCGGTCTGCCAGGCGCGGGCTCAATAAAAGGGGGCTGGCAGGGCCTTCACCCTGCCAGCCCTGATGGCTCAGTTGCCGCGACTATCCCGCCTGTTCTGGGCCAGTTGCAGCTCGGGCTTGTCGAGTTTGGCCAGTTGCGGCATCGCCAGCTTCCTGAAGTTGGCCAGCTCGCGCCCGCTCAGGGTCTCTGCCTGCGGCAGGGTGAGGGTGCGCGGGTTCTTGTGAATGCCGCCCACCACGAATTCATAGTGCAGGTGCGGGCCGGTGACGCGGCCGGTGCCACCCAGGGTGCCGATGGTCTGCCCCTGCTTCACCCGCTGCCCCTTGTTGACGGTGCGTTTGGATAGGTGCAGGTACTTGGTCACATAGTTGCCGGCATGCTTGATAAAGACATAGTTGCCGTTGAACTGGTTGTAACCGGCGGCCACCACGCTGCCTGAGCCCGCCGCCATGATGGGGGTACCCACCGGCGCCACATAGTCGATGCCGTTGTGGGGGCGGATCTTGCCGGTCACCGGATGGAGGCGGCGCGGGTTGAAGTTGGAGCTGATGTATTTGAAGTTGACCGGCGCGCGCAGGAAGCTCTTGCGCATCGCCTTCCCTTCCGGGGTGTAGTAGTTGCCATCTTCATTGAGCACGGCGCGGTAGGCTGTGCCCTGGTTGACGAACTCCGCCGCCAGAATATCGCCGGAGGCAACCCGCTCGTCGTCGCGGAACTTGTCTTCGTAGACCACCCGGAAGCTGTCTCCCGGCTGCAAGTCCTGGGCAAAGTCGATGTCCCAGCCGAAGATGGCGGCCAAGTCCATGATCTGATCTTCGGTCATCCCCGCATCCACCGCGGCGCCCCAGAAGCTGGAGCGGATCTCGCCCTTGCTCACCTGTTCGCGGGTGTCGAGGGCGATCTTGACGTTGCGGGCGACAAATTCCTCATCCTTGCGAACGACCTTGAGCGCCTGCTCCAGACTGTGGGGGTAATAGAGGCTGTTTAGCTCGCCATGTTCGGTGAGCTTGAAGGTGAGCTCCTGACCCGGTTGCAGCATCCGCAGGGGATCGCTGCCGTCGAGCTGGTCGATCAGGTGCAGATCCGTGGTGCTCAGGCCAATGCGCTGGAAGATCACCCCCATGTTGTCGCCACGGCGCACCTTCACCTGCTTGGTGATGTAGCGCGGCTTGGGCGGGGTCACGGGCTGGGCGGCCTCGGCCGTCAGCTCGTCGTTCAGTGCGTTGTCGTTAGCCGGTTCCCGCAGGGCAATCTCGTTGCCGTTTTCATCGACCCGTGTTGCTACCGCCTGTTCGCTTGGCCAGGCAGCCAGCATCATGATCATGATGCTTAAAATCAGCACCATCTTGCGGTGCCAGTGGGGGAGGGAGTTGAAGGCGTGCCAAATAACCATGGAAAGTTGATGAAGTCGGGCAGAATGGACGGATTTTACAGCCTTTCCAATTGGCCCGCCATTCCAGTAATATGTTTGGCCCTGTGGAATCGTGATTGGAGAGTCAAAAAATGTCCCAGCTCGAGGTGGCGCTAGCCGAGATCAAGCGCGGAGCGGAAGAAATTCTGGTTGAAGAAGAACTTGTCGCCAAGTTGAAGGAAGGGCGCCCGCTGCGCATCAAGTTGGGCATGGACCCGACCGCCCCCGACATTCACCTGGGTCATACCGTGATCCTCAACAAGCTGAAGACCTTCCAGGATCTGGGCCACGAGATCATCCTGCTGATCGGCGATTTCACTGCCATGGTGGGTGATCCCTCCGGCAAGAACAGCACCCGTCCGCCGCTCTCCGAAGAGGCCATCAAGCACAACGCCCTCACCTATGCAGAGCAGGCGTTCAAGATCCTCGATCCCAAGAAGACCCGTATCGAGTACAACTCCAGCTGGCTGGGCGAGCTGGGCGCGACCGGCATGATCAAGCTGGCGGCCAAGCAGACCGTGGCCCGTATGATGGAGCGCGACGACTTCAAAAAGCGCTACACCGGTGGCCAATCCATCGCGATTCACGAATTCCTCTATCCGCTGCTGCAAGGCTATGACTCGGTCGCGCTGAAGGCGGACGTCGAGCTGGGCGGTACCGATCAGAAGTTCAACCTGCTGATGGGCCGCGAGCTGCAAAAAGATGCCGGCATGGCCGCCCAGTGCGTGCTGATGATGCCGCTGCTGGTGGGTCTGGATGGCGTCAAGAAGATGTCCAAGTCCGCCGCCAACTACATCGGCGTACACGATGCCCCGGGCGAGATGTTCGGCAAGATCATGTCCATCACCGACGATCTGATGTGGAACTACTACGAGCTGCTCTCCTTCCGTCCGCTGGCTGAAATCGAAGGGTTCAAGGCGGGCATCGCTGCCGGTACCCTCAACCCGCGCGACGTGAAGATCTGGCTGGCCAAAGAGATCATCACCCGCTATCACGACGAAGCGGCGGCCGAAGCGGCCCACGAAGATTTCACCCAGCGCTTCTCCAAGAACGCCATTCCGGACGAGATGCCGGAAGTCGAGCTGGCACTGGAGGGTGAAGGGCTGGCCATCGCCAACCTGCTGAAAGAGGCCGATCTGGTGGCCACCACCTCCGAAGCGCTGCGGATGATCAAGCAGGGTGCGGTCAAGGTGGATGGCGAGAAGCTGGAAGATGGCAAGGCACTCATCGGTGCCGGTACCGCCGTCTATCAGGTTGGCAAGCGCAAGTTTGCCCGGGTGACCGTCAAGTAAGCCCTGATCGCTCAGTCCGCGCTGACGGGTCATCCAGTCTGATGTGTTGCATAAGAGAAGCCTCCCTTGCGGAGGCTTCTCTGTGTGGACGATATGGACGGGAAGCGCAGATAAAAAAACCGGCATCGGATGATGCCGGTTTTTTTATTGTTGCAGTGCGGTCTGCGGTCTGTGGCCTTAACGGGCCAGCTGGACGGCGGCGCGGGCGCGGGCCGGTTGCGGATGGCGCTTGGCTTTTGGCGCGCAGGCCACTTTCAGGCGCAGCCACTCGCGCCACAGCAGCCAGCAGAGCGGCAGGGTGAGCAGCAGCACGGTGGCGGGCTGGGCCATCAGTACGCCGTCACGACCCCACTGCTGTGGCAGCAGGAAGATGAGCGGCAGCAGCAGCACGGTTTTGGCGATGGAGATGAGCAGCGCCTGACGGGTGCGGGCCATGGATTGCAGCAGCACGATGCCGAACATGATGATCCCCTCCAGCGGAATGGCGCCGAGGTTGAGGGTCAGGCTGCTGATGGCGGCGGCCAGC
This sequence comes from Aeromonas allosaccharophila, assembly GCF_016026615.1. Taxonomy (NCBI): domain Bacteria; kingdom Pseudomonadati; phylum Pseudomonadota; class Gammaproteobacteria; order Aeromonadales; family Aeromonadaceae; genus Aeromonas; species Aeromonas allosaccharophila. The sequence continues at coordinate 4,621,730 of NZ_CP065745.1, forward strand.
AGTTCGGGATCCTTGTCGCCGGTATAGAGCATGGCGACCTGTCCCGGCAGCAGCTGGATGGTGAGCCACACCAGCATGCCGTAGATAAAGGTGAACTTGAGCCCCATCTCCATCAGGTACTTGAGGTTGCGATGGCGCTTGGCCCCCGCCGCCTTGCTGATGAGTGGCTGAATGCCGAACGCCAGCCCCTGCAGAATAACGATAAAGACCGCCTCGGTGTAACCGGCCACGGTAAAGCCCGCCAGATCCTTCACATTGCCATACACCATCAGCTGGCTGTTGTGCAGCATCAGCAACAGGCCGAGGTTGAACTGGGCAATCAGGCTTGGCAGGCCGGTAAAGAGCAGGTTCGGCATGGCGGGGAGGTTAGGCACCAGATCCCGCCAGCTGAGGCGCAGCCGGGCCCAGGGGGTAAAGAAGTAGCCAAGGCCGATCAGGCTCACCGCGCCCTCTGCCATCAGGGTAGCCTGCGCGGTACCGATCAATCCCAGCCCCAGCCGACCCACCATGATGTAGTTGAGGATGATGTTGAGCACGGCGCCACTGCTCACCAGCACCATGGCCAGTTTCGGGCGGCCATCGTTGCGCAGCAGATAGGGCACCGCCAGATTGCTGGCCAGCAGCAGGGTGCCGCCACCGATCCAGGTGAGGTAGTCACTCGCCTGTTTCCAGGTCTCGGTGCCCTGTTCAATCCCCAGCCCCAGCAGGATGTCGGTGTGGGTGTAATAGAGCAGAACCGGCGCAATGATCCCGAGTCCGGCCAGCAGCCAGAGGGCGTTGACCAGCGCCTGACGGGCCTGCGTGTCGTTTTTCGCCCCTTGCTGGAAGGAGATGGCGGTGGCCGCCCCCATGCTGATCATGGCGGCCAGACCGATCAGCACCATGATGACCGGATAGACCAGATTGATCCCGGCGAGGCCAGCGGCACCGACATAGTGGCCGACGAAGATGCCGTCGACGAGGTAGTAGGCCCCCGAGACCAGCATGGCAAGAATGGAGGGGAGGGCGTAAGCCCAGAAGCGGCGGGTCATCGCCCGTTGCCGCAGTGTTAAATAGGCAGACATATCTGTTCTCTCGGGGAGCTCGAATATCGAACAGCTAGTCTAGATTAATACTTATTTGGTGATAATCAGGGTTTCACTTGATGAATTGCTGAGTATCGCTCATTAATCCTGGGTGTTGGTAGTGAGCCTTGAGCATGTCGATCAGGATGCGCAGGCCGCTGCCCAGCTGATGCCGACTGGGATAGAAGAGGTAGAAACCGGCAAAGGTGGGGCACCAGGGCTCCAGCACGGTGAGCAGTTTCCCCTCCGCGACCTTTTGACTCACCTCCTCTTCCAGACAGTAGGCCAGCCCCAGCCCCGCCTCGGCGGCACCGAGATAGAGTGCCGGGGTGCTGGTGGTGAGCGGCCCGGTCACCTCGATCTCCAGCATGTTGCCGTCGGCGGCAAAGGCCCATCGATAGTGGTGGTGCGGGGTGAGGCGATAGCCGATACAGGCGTGGCGGCTCAGCTCGCTAGGGTGCTCCGGCGTACCGTGCTCGGCCAGATAGGCGGGGGAGCCCACCACCAGATAGCGCTGGGGCGAGCCAAGGGGAATGCCGATCATCTCCTTGGGCAGCAAGTCCCCGTAAAAGAGCGCCGCATCATACCCATCTTCAATCAGCCGGGGCATCAGCTCCTGCTCCACCACCTCCACCTGCATTCTGGGATAACGGCGCAGATAGTCGATCAGCACAGGTGCCAGCAGGCTGTCGATGGCGCCACGGGGGGCGCAGAGCTTGAGTCGACCCACCGGCTCGTCGCTATTGCGGGCCAGCTCGCTGAGCGCCTCTTCCAGGGTATTGAGGGTGGGGAGCAGCTGCTTGAGCAGCCGCTGGCCCGCGTCGGTCGGCACCACGGCGCGGGTGCTGCGGTTGAGCAGCCGCACCCCCAGCCGCTCTTCCAGCCCTTTCAGGCTATGGCTGAGGGCTGAGGCGGAGACCCCGAGTTCGAGGGCGGCCTTGCTGAAACTGCGGTGGCGGGCGACGGCGGCAAACACCGCCAGTTCGGCGAGATCGGTACGGGTAATGGTCATCATCAATCAACAAAAAGGCGTGAATCCCAAGGGTACGCCAAGGGCGTGCTGCACACAATCCGCACGGAATATGCGAATTGTTGCGAAAGTGTAGCTACTCGCAGGCCATTGATTCCGGTGAAACTAAGTTGAATTGTTAAAAAAAACTCACAATAAGGCGCTTCTAGTGTGATCTTGGTCGTCCGAAAGGCGACCCGAATCAAACTTTGGTTGATTAATTCAAAAAAACGCTGTGATTAATAGGGGCATTTAATTAAAGTCAGCCCATCAAGAGTGGTGCGCGTTAATCGGTTGTTAAGTGAGACGGGCGCCGACCCTCAGGGTCAAAATCTCGCACTGTTGTTTGTTGCGGTCTTGTTGTCACAAGGAGTGATGGCCAGGTTGCCGGGGTGCGAGAGGTTAATAACAAGGACGGACAGCAGGCGTTCCAGGGAGAGGGAACCGGGCCAAGGGCCCGAACAAACAAGAATCCCATTTTTCCTAGATGACAGGAACAACATATGTCTGACATGAATATTGCAGCTGATGGTCGTTTAGCCAGCAACACTTCCCGTGGCATCAACAAGGCCGATGTGGTCTGGATGCTGGGTCTGTACGGTACCGCGATCGGTGCCGGTGTGCTCTTCCTGCCAATCAACGCCGGTGTAGGTGGCCTGTGGCCGCTGGTTGCCATGTTGATCCTGGCCCTGCCGCTGACTTTCTTTGCTCACCGTGGTCTGGCCCGCTTCGTGCTGTCCGGCTCTACCCGTGATGGCGACATCACTGAAGTCGTAGAAGAGCACTTCGGCAAGACCGCAGGCAAATTCATCACCCTGCTCTACTTCTTTGCCATCTACCCGATCGTACTGATGTATTCAGTCGCCATCACCAACACCGTCGAGAGCGTGATTGTTCACCAGCTGGGCATGTCTGCACCTCCCCGTGCAGTCCTGTCACTGGCGCTGATCCTCGGTCTGATGGCAGTTG
>NZ_CP065746.1:0-5636 GCF_016026615.1 Aeromonas allosaccharophila
CACCGACCGGCAAGGCGTTGAGCCCTGCCGCCAAGCAAGCTGCTTACCGCGCACGGCAACGGGAAAAAACGGTCACTGTTACCTTAAATCGTCCAGATTGTGGCGAGCTGGAGATCTTCCTGCGGAACCTACGGGATGGCCGCACCTCTACCCTTGCCCCCGAGGTGGTGGCCAGGCTGCATGAGGCTGTGCAGTCAGCATGGCGGGGGCAGCTTCATTCCGGTAACGGTGACCAGAAATGACCACGGCCAAACGTGAACGGGTGATCAAGATCCGGGTCACCGACGAGGAATTTGCCCGGCTCAAAGGCTTGAGTGGCGATGAACGGCTGGCCGAATGGATGCGGAGCCAGTGTCTTGGGCACGACAAGGCAGCCGGTCGGCGGCGCACGCCAGTACCCAAAGCCGACCCGGCCTTGTTGCGGCAGTTAGCCGGGATCGGCAACAACCTCAATCAGGTGGCTCGGCGGGTGAACAGCGGTGAATGGGGGGCGGTTGAACGTGTCCAGGTGATCGCTGTGCTGATGGCAATGGAGCGTGCTTTGCAGGCCCTGTCTGTCCCCTCAACGGAGGTAACGTGATGAACGAATGCGGCGTAGCCGAGTATGACTACACCCTGATCCGGTTGCCCGGCGAACAGGGGTGGAGCTTGCGGTTGTTGAAGGACGGCCAGGAGATCAGCGGGGAGGTTTACCAGGAGCACGATGAAGCGCTCAGTGTGGCCACCGTCTGGCTGTGCAGCGAGTCATGATCGTTAAATTTCATGCCCGTGGCGTGGGGCGCGGTAGCGGCCCGGTCGATTACCTGCTGGGGCCGCAGCGGGATCGGGAGGGGGCGACCCTTGGCCGTGGCGATCCGGGTCTCATCGAGGCGCTGATCGACAGTAGCCCCTACGCCAAGAAGTACACCAGCGGCGTGCTGTCGTTCCAGGAAGCGGATTTGCCCAGGGAGGACAAGGACAAGTTGATGGACAGCTTCGAGCGTGCGTTGTTGCCGGGGCTGGATCGGGATCAATACGCCTGTCTGTGGGTGGAGCACCGGGACAAAGAGCGGCTTGAGCTCAACTTCGTGATCCCGAATATCGAACTGCTGAGTGGCAAGCGGCTGCAACCCTATTTCGACCGGGCAGACCGGCCCCGCATCGATGCGTGGAAGGTGGTGGTCAACGCCCAGTTGGGTTTGCATGACCCGGATGATCCTTTGAACAAACGGGCATTGATGACCCCCCGAAACTTGCCAAAAGCCAAGCAGGACGCGGCACAAGCGATCACCGATGGTCTGCTTTCACTGGCGGCAGCCGGTGAGCTGGCCGATCGGGGAGACGTGGTGGCCACGTTGAAGCAGCATGGCTTTGAGGTGGTGCGGGAGACCCGCAAGAGTATCAGCATTGCCGACCCGGAAGGGGGGCGGAATATCCGGCTAAAAGGGGCCCTGTATGAGCAAGATTTTAGAGCTGGCCAAGACCTTCGAAGAGAGCTCGAAGCAGCAGGCGAGCGATATCGAAACGAGCGTGAAGAACGCGTTCGAGCCGCACGAGAAAGCTATTCTCGCGGCGTTGGACTCAAGCGCTCTGAGATTGAACGCCGCTATCGACGCCCAGAGCCGGAGGTGGGGCTGGCTGGTGTTGAAGGGGTGGGTCTTTCCGTTGATTGGAGTGGCGTTTCTGCTGGGGATCAGCTGGGTCGTGGTGTGGTACCAGGGCAGGGTCATCGCCGAGAACTGGGTAGAGATCTCACGCCAGAACAAGACATTGGAGCAGTTGGCAGCGAAGGGCGGAAAATTGGAACTGTCGACGTGCGGCAAGGATCAGCGGCTGTGCGTGAAGATGGACTTGAAGGAGTTGGCCTATGGTCGCGAAGAGGAATCAGAGAGAGGGGAATATCCCTGGAGGATCCCGGAGGGGTACTGAATGACGGAACTAGAGCGGCAGTTATTGAAAGCGTTAGAGAGCTTGGAAGGCGGGTACAGAGCGCAGCACGTGGCCTGGGAGAACGCCTACAGCGATTTGCGGCGGATGTTCGAGGCCACCTCTACCGAGAACCGGGCATTGCGAGAGAGCGTGGGGAGCTTGAGCAAGCAGGTGTTGCACTTGAGCGGTCAAGTCGAGACATTGAGCCAAAAATTGAAGCCCTGAACATTGAGCTGGAGCCGCGGCGTAGCTCTATGAGCCTCGGGCGGGAGTATCGAGAGTATGGTGACAGGGAGTACGGTGATTGAGTGGGGTCAGTGGGCCCTACTTCATTGTTGATGCCCCTGTTACCCCATGATAAGGATTTAGTTGGCCACATTTTTGCTGAACGTTGTGAGCTAAGAGGTAAGTCTTTATTTGTTAAGGATAAAAAATATAGACCGAAGCCATGACCAGAATAAGTGCTGGACCTCCTTTAGTTAAACCGTTATGATCAGCCCACGAAATTTTTTTGGTGAAAGAAATGTTGCAGCGCACAAAGAATAGGTTGGACATCAATACATCTACTTTGTTTAATGCGGATTGTTTATCCGTTCTAAAGCGTATGGATGATGAATCAATAGACCTTATTGTTACCTCTCCACCTTATGCTGATCAGAGAAAGAATACATATGGCGGGGTAAATCCTGATGAATATGTTAGCTGGTTCCTTCCAATTGCTAAGGAGCTACTAAGGGTTCTGAGACCAACCGGCTCTTTTGTCCTTAACATTAAGGAAAAGGTTGTTAATGGTGAAAGGCATACATATGTTCTTGAGCTGATTATAAAAATGAGGGAGCTCGGATGGCTATGGACAGAGGAGTACATGTGGCACAAAAAAAACAGTTTCCCTGGTAAATGGCCTAATAGATTTAGAGATTCTTGGGAGCGTTGCTTGCACTTTACAAAAAGCAAAAAGTTCCATATGTATCAAGATGCAGTTAAAGTTCCTATGGGGGATTGGGCTAATAGCAGGCTGAAAAATTTAAGTGATACAGATAAGCGAAGGGATGAATCAAAAGTTGGAAGTGGATTTGGTAAAAAAATAGAAAACTGGAAAGATCGTAAAATGGCGTTGCCATCTAACGTGCTACATCTGGCCACGGAGTGCTCAAATAAAAGCCATAGCGCAGCCTTTCCAGAGAGCCTACCTGCTTGGTTTATCAAGCTGTTCACTCAAAGTGGTGATGTGGTGCTAGACCCGTTCTCTGGCTCCGGAACCACAATGAAGGTTGCTCAAGATCTTGGGCGCATAGGGATTGGCATTGAGTTGCTGGGAGAGCATTGTCTTGTTAGTGCTGAGCGAGTTAATTTGTCAAAAAAAGAAAAAAATGGATTTGTTGTTTTTGAGGGGGCTCAATGATTGATTCTGCAACAATATCAGATTTTATTGTTTCCAATGTAGATGGTGATTTTCATAAAAAGAAGGAACTTAAAATAAGCAGTTTAAAACTCGTTGACATAACAAAGAGAAAGAATCCTTATTTGTTTAAAGCAAAGGGGATGAATAATGCTAGTGACTTAATTAAGTCTATCATGGATGCCACGGTTTCTTCTGGCGAGGAAACTGTCTTTGGTAATTTCATGGAGAAAGTTGCAATTTTTACATGCTCTCAAGCATTAGGTGGTAGGAAATCAAGTGCTACTGGTATTGATCTTGAATTTGAAAGAGGTGGTGTTAAATATCTTGTTAGCATAAAGTCTGGGCCTAACTGGGGTAATTCATCTCAAATAAAGAAAATGAAGGATAATTTCTTGTTGGCCAAGAAGGTTTTAGGAACATCTGGCGGCATGAGTTCGCAATCAATTTTTTGTGTTGAAGGTTGCTGTTATGGGTATGAGTCTTCTCCAGACAAAGGAACACACATTAAAATGTGTGGAGAGGATTTTTGGGGGTTTATTTCAGATGGCAATTCCAATCTATATAAAGATATAATCGAGCCTTTTGGTCGAACTGCTAAAGAAAGAAATGAAGAGTTGCAACTTCTTATTGATGCCAAATTGAATTTATTTACCGCTGAGTTTGTTTCTAAATACTGCAATCAGTTTGGGGTAATTAACTGGGAGTTACTTGTACAAGATAATTCTGGCTCCAGGGCTGGCTCTAACAAGCCTTGGTGATTTTTAATTTATTGATAGGAATAGCTTTTTGTTTTTTGAGTGGTGCCCATTCGGCTATGATGTGACCTGGTTTACACATAGAGGAGTAACCAATGGCCTGTATCATTGCCGGTTGCCGTAACCCGGCGACAAATAATTTTTCTGTAAGGCTTCGCCGAGAAGACACTTCGGCTATTTGGGCACCAAACACAGAGGCGTTTATCTGTGACGAGCATGCGGCTTGTGGTTTTAATGTCGAGGTTCAGCTTTCTCTTCGCCAAGATCATCAGCTTGAGACGGCTGTATCGGCTGGGGGGACTGTTGCGCGGCGTAGAACTCCGATAACGAATATGCCGTAATCAAGACAGGATCCTTTTCCATATCTTCGGATCCTTCATTAAAACGCGCTATGGCGCGTTTTTTGTTCCAGCAATGGAAATGCTATGGGTTAGGTGGCGAGTGAGCTCTACGCTCGTTCTGTGAGGTTCGTATTCTAAATGATCTTGATCAGATCATCTGATCAAGCGTAACCTGCCCACCAGAAAACAAAAAACCCACCTATCTAGGCGGGTTCTTTGCCCGGTGTTCCTCGGCTTGCCGGCCTTGGAATCCGGTGGGTAACAGCTTCGGTGAGAGGAAGCAGATACCGTAAAGCACCCCCTCAGTTTAGCCGCGCGCGGCCTGCTGTTCAAGTATCAAATCCTCTCCGAACCCCTGTTACCAAAGGCTTTCACCTTTGGCGCTTTGTCGTATTCGCTCGGATTGGACGCAAGTGATTGTTGCCGTAGCGGGTGTGAAGGTCGGGCAGAACGGGGATATCTCACATACTGCCCAAGCGTGCAATCGCGCACCACAGCCTCCCAGGGCTCGCAACCTTGGGGCATCTGCAAGTAGAGCGTAACGGGGAACCAACCACGGCCAGCTCTTAAAAAACGGCGCGGCAGCCCGACCAACAGGCGGGGGCTAAAGCAGAGTGCAGCGGGACGGGGTGTGTTCTCTGGAGCGCGTGAGAGGGAGCTGCCGCAAGCAGTCTCGATAGTCCGGAGCAAGGCGAGCTTATCCTGTAAAAGACCCTAAATCGATGTGGGTCTGTAGGAGGGCTCTCCTATCTTGAAGCGCAGCGAAAGATAGGAGAGCCCGGCAAACTGCGGCGGCTTGCCAACATCCTTTTCGCCCGTTTTTTTGCTTCCCCAGGGCACGCATTATCACTCCCCTTTGAGCCTTTTTTGCCCCCCACTGGTTACCTACTCTCGAAGCCATCCAATTACAGTCACTGTTACTTTAACTAGTCTCGCCAACAGGTGGTTACAACCTATTCCGGCTATGTCAAACTTGACTCTAAGCCAGCATACACAGAGGGCCCTTAGCCGCTTCGCGTCTTCGGTTCCTCTGTGAAGCTGGTTCAGGGGCGTGCCGCCCCCGAAACCCCCTGCTTCCACCGCCCCGAAAAACCCCGTTCCGGGCTTTCCCAGGTCGGCAGACAGGAGAGGGATATGGTCACAGTTACCGTAATTGAGGTGATCGGATGAAGGACGAACGAGACGACCAGACGCTGGACTTGTTGCCAAGTGGCAAGCGCCGAGGTCGGC